>NZ_JAPQFJ010000016.1 GCF_026738875.1 Clostridium brassicae | reverse complement strand
GCCTTTCTTAATTTTTCTGTAGCAAGAAAATTATACTTCAAGGCTTGGTATTATCCACTATTTATTTTTTGGAAACTATAATATGGAAACTAATAAAGTTTTGTTTGTACAAAACTTAGGTAATTAATTATTTGAATGGTTATTAATCAAATTTGTTAATATTTTTAATCTATATTTAATATTTTGTGCTGTTGTCTTTAAAAAATACTTATTAAGATAAAATCTAAAATCAATAATGGAATTTGTTCTAGTTTTCGTAATGGATTAACCCTATTTGATAAATATGGAGATATAGAGTATACTATATTAAGGATATAAATGATATAAAGAAAGGTTAAAAAGGTTTTAACAGCAAATGATTTTATAGAACACAAACATTCAATAGGAAAATTAAGTAATCTAGAAGTGAGAATATGGTATAATTATCATGATAAAAATATTATTAATAAGATAGATAAATCTCTATCAATAAAACAGCAGGCTATTCAAGCTCATTTTTTAAGAAATAAATATAGAACTCAAGCTAGAAAGTTAATGAAAGATAGAAAGCTTGCGAAATATTTAGATACTAATAACTGTAATTTGCCCTTTGAATATTATGAAAATAAATATTTAAAACAGGGATATAGCAATAATTCTCTTTATGAAAAAATATTAGATGCTTCAACTAGATCAAATAAAACGGTAAACAAAATATTTGGAATAATATAAGTAATATATCTTAGACCAAATAGATTATTTAATTGTAAATAGTTTTTTAAACTAAACATTATTAATTGCACCCTAAGAAAAATCTTAGGGTGTTTTTATTAATGTTTAATTGTTGACAAATAAACTTATAATTAATTTAAGTTTACTTGATCAAATGTAAAGTTATATTATATTAATGACATGTATACTTGACAAAATAAAAAGAGAGGAGTACCATAAGTACATATATTGAGAGGAGTTTATTAATGTATGAAAAAAGAAGAAATTTTAGAAAAAAGTAAACGTGAAAATTTGTGGCAAGATGAAAGAAATAAACTAATATCAATAAAATCACAAAACTATGCGTTATTAATAGGAAATGCTATATTATTAGTAGTTATTCTTTGGAAACAAATTCATAAAATGCCACATGGTGAATTAATGGGTATTTTTGGAGTTCAATTTGCGGTTTCTATTCTTTATAAGTATAAGAATAAACCAGAAAGTAAATTGTATTTAATTGCAGGTATTATGATGTTAATTGCAGGTATTATATATTTGATAGATTTTTTTATTAATGGAGTTGGATAAGCATGGAAACCTTAGTATTAAAAAATAGATTAAAAGTTGCGAGGGCAGAAAAAAATTTAACACAAGGTGATTTAGCTGAAATTGTTGGTGTTTCTAGACAAACAATAAGTTCAATAGAAACTGGCCAATTTTGTCCTACTGCGAAGCTTGCGTTTGTTCTTTGCATTGCTTTGGACAAAAAATTTGAAGATTTGTTTTACTTTGAGTAAAATTAGCAGAATTTATATAAACTAAAGAGTAGGAGAAAGGACTATGAAAATAAAAAAAGTTAAAGGAAGTACATTTTGTATTGATACTGGAAGAACCTATATACCATTTTATAAAATTAACGATGAAGAAATAATTATGTTAGATTCAGGATTGGCAGAAGGTGAACGAAAAGGAATAGACAAAATTTTAGAAGAAAACAATTTAAATGTAGCTGCTATAGTATGTAGTCACGCTCATATAGATCATATAGGAAATGTTAAACACCTCAAAAATAAGTATAATAGTACTATTGTTATGCCAACTTATGAAGCACTTGAATGTAGTTCATTAATTAATCTTAAACTTTACAGAAGTAGCAGTTATACATTACCTTATGTAAAAGAACATTTTGGACATATGGTTTGTAAAACAGATATTATGATTTCAGATAACCAAAATAGTATATATGTATGTGGCATCAAATTTGAAATTCTTCATACACCAGGACATAGTCCAGCGCATATATGTATAGTTACCCCTGATAATGTTGCATATGTAGCAGATGCTTTAATAAGTTATGAAGTTATGAAAGATGCTAAAATGCCATATGTTTTTATGCTTAAAGAAGATTTAAAAAGTAAAGAGAAGCTTTATTCTTTAAAATGCAGTAAATATATAGTAGCACATAAAGGAATATATGATGATATTACAAATCTTGTTACAGATAATATGGATTTCTACAAAAACATAGCCCAAAATTTATATAATCTTATAAATGATTCTATGACGATGGAGCAAATTGTAAAATGTGCTATTAAAAATTGGAATATTAGTGTGAAGAGTATATATAAATATTCTATAATGGAGACAATAGTAAAATCTTATATAGAATATCTGATTGAAATAGAAATGATAGAATCAATCATTGAAGATGGTTCTTTAAAATACATAAAGAAATGTTCTTATAACAATGTAAAAATCTCATGTTAATTAAAATGTTTTATTATAAAATGAAAATTTATCCAGTATATAGTCAGCATAATACTTAAGTTTTGTTTAAAATAGAAATATTAGTATACAATGACTTTATTGTTTTATAACAAAAATAGCTTATTATATTTACATTAAGCTATTTTTTATTTGCTTAAAATTAATTGAAGATAGATTTATCTATATATACAATATAATAGATATGTTGCTTTTCGGAATAAAGGATAATATAATTTACATATATTGAAAATGAAAATCATTTAAAATTAATGTACGACTTTTTTATGGTGAATATGGGAGGTGATTTGATTTTGAATACACCAAAATGTATTTCAGATATGTATTATAAGTATATTGAAGAAGAATTAAATTATAAAATATCAGATGAATTGCTAGGCAAAAAATACGTTATTGACAAACAATTCGGGATGGGAAATTTCATTAGAATGAAAATAGAAGAGGGATTAGAAGTCTCTAGACTTAAAGCTGACAAAACTGAGATGAATTTTGATAATAGAGGACTTAGTGGCGATATTTTAGAGGTAGGTTATTGCTATAGTGGAAATATAAATATTTTAACTTTACCTGATAATGCAGAATGCATGATTAAAGCAGGAGATATTTTTATGTATAAAGTATTAAATGATGTAGATTATTTTAAATTTGAATATAATAATTGCAAAACTGTATCTATTCATATGAATTTTAATACTATTAAAAATATTGTGAATCCTATATGGGAAGATAAAATGATAACAGATTGGCAAATGTATATAAATGGTATATTTGAGAATGATATACTAAAAATTGAAAGAGCTAGTTATGAAATAAAAAAAATAGCAGAACAAATAGAACTTATTTCAATAAATAATATGTTAGACTATATGAAATTAAAGATTAAGGCAATAGAGTTTTTAGCAACCTTTCTTCAAGAAAAATCCCATATGCAAGATCCAACAAATTCGAAAAAATATGAAACAGAGATTATAATAAAAGCTAAAGATATAATAAATAAAAAGTTTGAAAACTCTCTATCCGTTAAGGAATTAGCTAATAATTTAAATATAAGTATATATAAATTACAGCAAATTTTTAAAAATAATACCGGAGATACAGTTTATGAATATATAAAGAAGGTAAGAATTGAAAAAGCTAAATATTTATTAAAAAATACAGATATGTCAATTTTGCAAATTGTAAATGAAATAGGATATGAAAATCCAAGTAAGTTTTCAAGTTTATTTAAAAGCTATAATAAAATGACTCCATTACAATATAGAAAAGTAAATATATATAAATACTAGGTGTTATAGGGCTTGCAATACTCCCTATGTCAATTGGGAAAGTCCTTGGTATTTCGAAGAAAATGGCATTTACAGTTTCACTTACTGCGCTTTATGGATTTTTATAAAATTATATATACGTGATTTTTAAAGTTATGTATACTTTATTTAATGTATAATGGCACTAATGTTATAAGCATCATAGGTAAGAGATAATTGATACTAAGAAGACCAAAAATTTCTATTTTAAAGGGGGCAATTTGAATGGATATAATGGTTTTAACAGAAAAATATGAGGATTACATTATAAAAATGAGAAGAGAATTCCATAAAAATCCTGAGCCAAGTTGGGGCGAAGTTTGGACAACCAAAAGGATAGAAGAAGAATTAGAATCAATGGGAATAAAAACAAAAACTTTTGATAGAACCGGTATTATAGGAACACTAAATGGCAAAAAAACAGGAAAAATGGTAGGACTAAGAGCAGATATAGATGCTCTTTCAATTGAAGAAAATACAGGTCTTCCATTTAAATCAAATAATAAATTTATGCATGCATGTGGACATGATTGTCATGTAGCTATGTTACTTGGGGCTGCAAAGGTATTATCTGAAATAAAGGATAAATTAGAAGGAGATGTAAGATTTATTTTTCAACCATCTGAAGAAATTGCAGAAGGTGCAAAATATATGATAAAAAATGGTGCACTTGATGGTGTAAATGGTATATTAGGGATGCATATTTGGGGAAATATGGAATCGCCTAAAATTAATATTGAAAAAGGTCCTAGAATGTCATCAGGAGATATATTCAAAATTAAAGTAAAAGGAGTGCCTGCTCATGGCTCGCAGCCACACAGCGGGGTAGATGCAATTGTTACAGCATCAGCTATAGTTATGAATTTACAATCAATTGTAAGCAGAGAAACAAATCCACTTGAACCTGTAGTTATAAGTATAGGGACAATAAAAGGTGGAGATAGATTTAACATAATTCCTGATGAAGTTGTCATGGAAGGTTCACCAAGAGTGTTTAATCTTAAACTTAGAAATCAACTTGAAGAAAAAATGAGAAGAGTAATTGAAAATACTGCAGAAGTTTATAGAGCAAAGGCTGAATTAGAATATATTTATGCAACAATTCCAACAATCAATGATGCTAATATAGCTAAAATTGGTCATGATTCAGTAGAAAAATTATATGGAGAAGATGGACTTATATCAATGGAAAAAATGACAACTTGCGATGATTTCTGTTTCTATGGTCAACATGTTCCTGCTGCTTATGCATTTATAGGAGGAGGAAATAAGGAGAAGGGATTATGGTATTCAAATCACAGTGATAAATTTAACATAGATGAAGATGCTTTACAAAGAGGAACCGCATTATATGCACAATTTGCAGTTGACTTTTTAAGTAAATAGGATTTTGAGTTATAAATAAATATAGTAGTGATTAAGAGTACCTAATTATAGGTGGACAATTCTACCTATAATTTTTTTTGATAATTTATAAGATTATTAACTTATTTGTATATATAAACCAGTAAAGGTATAAACATGTTAAGAAAAATTACGATAATTATATAAATAGGTAATGTATTTTAATATATAATTATTAAATTTAATTAAAGCGAAAGGAGTTAAATATGGTGATTCATGTAAATAAAACATGTTTTCCTAATGTGAACAACTGTAAAATAGAAATAAATAAAATATTTAAAACGCAAAAAATGAAGATATCCAGTGTAACAGAAGAAGAATTATTGGAAAATAGAAGAAAGCTATATGCAGAAAAAATAAAGTCTGATGTAGCAGAAAATTATCGGGCAGGTTTATACTCATCTCCTAATTCTAGTAAAATAGCTTTAGACGAAAATTATGAGGTATCACCTGTAGATATTTATAAAGATTATACTTTTACAGATCCACAATTTATAACTAACTTTGTGGCAAAAAAAAGTTTTTATGAAGACATAATTAAAGAAAAATATTCAGGAAAAGAATTGGAAGAAAAACTTGGTGAATTAGATAAAGTTTCTAATGAAGCTATAAATAAGTTGTCTGAAGCATTTGCAAAAGGAATAGGCAATTTTTTAAATGGAGATCTAGGTTGGCTTAATGAAGAATTTTCATATACAGCGTCCCCTGAGAGTAAAAACAATCAACAAAATTTTAATGTGAAAGAATTTCAAAGTCATATTATTGATGTAATAAAAAATGAGAAAAAGATATTTGAAAATATAAAAACACAAAACTCGGAAGAATGGAAACAAGTATTAAATAATTATGGAGATGGATTAGAAAATTTCACTACTAAACTTGATAGTCTTTCAAGTTTAAATTCAATTAATAATTGTAATAAAATTGAAGATATGAGTTATAGCGATATTAAGGCAGTTGGTAAGGTAATAAATGCTTTAGGTGGAGGAATATATACTAATTCGCCAGAAGTTTTAGGAGCATACCTTGGACAAATGAAACTTAAAGGTGATATTATGTTAGAAAATTGTAATATATCCAGTGAAGTAAAGAAAACAGTATCAAATGCAATTTCACAAAATATTGCTAAGAAGATTATTAATTTTTCACGTTATAATAATGCAATAGGTGGAACTTCTTTTAGCGGTTTAAAGGGAAAAGTAATTGATTCATTCGATTCTTTCTCAAAACTTTATAATACTAACATACAACAATTTGGTATTGAGTATTCTAATAGTTTAAATACACTTCTAAGGTCTTTACTTGTAAGAAATTCATATGAATCTGAATCACCATATGATAATAAAGTTCAATTTGCAAATAGTATAATAGATCAACAAGTAAGTGATTGGAATAGCTTTTTAGATAAACTGAAAATAGATAATGATACAAAAAAATATTGCTATATAAATGGTCTTAGTGGAAATATAATCGATTCTAAGTTTTAAATCATATTATAAAAATAAAGTTATAATTTAAATAATATATCTTCATAAAGTAAATATAATTGTGTTTAAGAGTACTTACTTAGTTTGGTACTCTTTTTATTTTTATTTGCTTTGAATCGCTTTTACGAAGTGTGATTGGAGTGTTAGCGCTAGTAGACATGGGATAAAACATTATATGGATGTCACACTTTTGTAATATTTGGCAAGTGTTTTTATTATAAAATAATTACAATAGTGTATTAATCAAAAATAAAAAATATTTAGATTTAATTAAAAGATTCTTTTAAGAGAGCTGAAGTTGTATTTGGATAAGTTTATAGATATAATAATACATGGAAATTCATAGCTTTATCAATAACTAATAAAAACATAGAAGAGTTTTAATAGGAAGAACAATTTTACAACAAAAAATATTAAAACATACAAGAGCGAAAGGATAATTAAAAATGAATATGGAACTTTTTAGGTTAATAAATAACCTAGCAAATAAGAATGAAGCTTTAGATTGGATAATGATTTTCTTTTCAAAATACATGCCTTATATATTTGTGATGGTTGTTGGGGTAGTATTTATCTTAGGAGTTATAAAAGAAAACTCTGATTATAGGAAAAGTGTTGTTAGTACTTTTGTTATTACCATAATAAACTTGGCTTTAAGCTTTATAGTTGGTCATATATATTTTGAGGAAAGACCTTTTGTTCATAATAAGGTGAATTTGTTATTGCCTCATGCAGAGGATGCGTCTTTCCCAAGTGATCATTCAATAGGAACAATGAGTATAGCATTAGGACTTAAAAAGCATAATAAATTACTTAGTAGAATGTTTTTTGTATTATCAATAATTGTAGGATTTTCAAGAGTGTATGTCGGAAACCATTATCCTATGGATGTTATAGGAGCATATATAGTTGTTTTTGTAGCAAATTATATTTACAACCTAAAATTAAGAGATAAAGTTGAAAATTTATATGAAATAGTTGAAAAGAAAGCAGCAATAAGGTTTGGTTTTAAAAAATTATACAATGAAGCTTAATATCTAAAAAACATGAGCAAAAATTTAAGCTTATGTTTTTTAAACATAACAATATAAAGAATATTAAATTCATTAGATAGTAAAATAGAGTGGATAAATAGTCCTAATGTTGAACTTATGATAAAATAGGAAACTAATTTTCACCAATGTATTATAAAAAATAGACATATATAACATAAAGACAATTGTCTATTTTAAGTTTATTAAATAAATGAAAGGTATTATTATGAAAATAAAATGTAAAAAAAAGTTTATAATAATATCAATTTTAATAGTAATATTTGCATTTGGTTATGGCATACTTTCATATCTAAGTCTGCTTCCTCAAAGGATATATAAAGCTGAAGACTTTGGTATTGAAACCATACATAGTAAGAAGGATTGTAACAAAAATGGTATTGATGATTATACAGATATATTATTAGGTGCGAGAAGGGATGCAGAAAAAAAGCCAAAATATAAAAGTCAGTATTATGCAGGTGGATATCCTCCAGATAATGAAGGGGTTTGTAGTGATGTAGTATGGAGGGCATTTAAAAATGCAGGATATTCTTTAAAGGACATGGTGGATGAAGATATAAAAAATAATTTATCTAAGTATCCAAGAGTTAATGGTAAACCAGATAACAATATTGATTTTAGAAGAGTACCAAATTTGAAAGTCTTTTTTGACCGTAATGCGAAATCATGTACTTTAAGCCCATATAAAATTGAAGAATGGCAGCCTGGAGATATTGTTATATTCGGAAAAAACTACACCCACATAGGAATCATATCTGACAAACGAAATGCTCATGGTATTCCTTTCTTGATTCATAACTCAGCGCAGCCTGTGCGAGAAGAGAATGTTTTAATTAGGTGGTATAAATTAAAAGGAATTACAGGTCACTATAGGTTTGAATATATCCATTAAATATTTCAAGATAAGTTAAGTAACTTTAATATGTATAGTTTAAATGAACATATAAAAAAACTTATCCATGAGCATAGCTATTGGATAAGTTTTTTATCGTTAAGTTGTATAAATATAATATTAAATTTCAACTATCTTTTTAACTTTTCTGAAAGATAACTTGTAAACTAAGTACATAAACAAGCTAGATAGAAGAATGACTCCTAAATTAATCTGAAGTGCAGTATATTCACTGGCAGAGATATCTCCACTATTTCCATACAATATAAGAAGGAAGAATAGGGAAATTCCAACACTTCCAACTATAGTGGGAATAGTGAATACTTTTTTTAGCTGTACTTTTATACATTTTTCAATATACTTATTATTTGCACCAAGTCTTTTTAAGTCGTTAAATAAAGTTTTGTTATTAATAGCAATGGTTACACTTCTGGTATATGAAATAATCCATACTGCTGTAAAGCAAACAATTGAAATATAAATAAATAGCATGATAAATACAGAAATGTTTTTTAGTAAATTTTGACGATCTAACACACGAAATGAAGGATAGTATTTCCAGTTCATATACAATTGATTATTATCTGGGGATAATTCAACAACATATTTATCTGCAAAATAGTTTTCACCTTTTTCTACGCATAGTTTTTTAGCATAGTAGTTATAAGCTGGGATAACAGCCACATCCTTAGAACTTCTTTTTATAATCCCATTTTTAAGTTTATTGGCGAAAGCATAAGTCTTATTTGGATTTTCTACATTTGACATCATGTTTGATAATATTGATTGAAGGATTAGAATCCTTGAGTGTAGAAGATGCATTTAAGGGCTTTTTATGGTTAAAAAGTACAGGGAGTTAATATGAAAAAAAGTAAAGCATTAATTATATCATCAATACTAGGAATTATATATTCAATTTATTTAGTTATTCATTTTGGTGGTTCAGTACTTGGAGCAAATTCAGGATCTGAAGCTGTGGGGGGTGCTATAGCAACAGCATTAGTCGCACCACATATGATTTGTGTAATTTTAGCTGCAATATTCAATACAATTGGAGCAATATTTAATAAATCAGGTTTTGCATTAGTAGGTGCAATACTTTATTGTGTTGGTGGAGTGTTATTTATAATGTATATTATATTTGTTATTCCAATGATAATTTTAAGCTTTGTTGGATATGGAAGTGTTAAAAAAAGGTTGGCTTAAATAGATTTTAAATTTAAAAAGAGAGCTATGAACTTAGATGTTAAATCATCTAGCTTATAGCTTTCTTATTGTTTTTTAGTAAAATAAATATATTAATAAGCAAATATAATATGTTTAATGTAGTATATACTATATTTTGAGATTATTATAACCTTAAAAGGAGAAATTTTTCAAAGTAGTAAATAATAAAGCATTTATCTATTTATACAGTTTTGAAATTATGGGATTTTTTTAAAATAGTAGTTTATTATATAATTAGATTAAGGATTATATATTAATATATAGATTGATTATATATTAAAAATAGCTATATTATAATAAAATTTTATTATAATGAGCTCAGTAATTTAGACATAGCCTTAGAAATACTAAAGGAAGTTTAAAAAAGTATAAAAAATAATCTTATTTTAAAACAGGAGCTAAAAATAAAAAATGGTAAGCTAATCATTAAGCTATTATTAAGGAACATTTAGTATAATGATTAAAAATCGAGGTGATATAGCATGGTAAAGGTCTTACTTGTAGAAGATAATTTAAAGATCAGCGAAAATATAGTAGAGTACCTAAAATTAGATATGAACATAGAAGCAGTTTATAACGGAGAAGATGCTATTGAATATCTAAATGCAGGAAGTTATGATATAGTCATTCTTGACCTCATGTTGCCAGAAGTTGATGGTATGTCTATTTTAAATTATATGTCTAAAAAGGGGTTGAATACTGGAGTTATAGTGCTCACTGCAAAAGAAGAACTAGGTGATAAGCTTAAAGCTTTTAATTTAGGAGCCAATGACTATTTGACAAAACCATTTTTCTTAGAAGAACTTAAGGCTAGAATTAATGCAATTTTAAAAAGTATGGGTAAGATAAAGAAACCTAACCTAATAGAATTTAAAGATCTGTATATTGATATGAAAACTAAAGCTGCTTATATAAAAGATGAAAAGTTAGAACTTAATGAAAAATTATATACTTTACTTCAATATTTAATGATTAATAAAGGAGTTTTGCTTTTTAAAGAACAAATTTTTGATAATGTTTGTGGTTATGATAGTGATGCTTCAACAGAAATAATTGAGGTATATATGAGTAGATTAAGAAAAATCTTAGCCACATATGATTATGACAAATATCTGATTACTAAGCGAGGAATGGGATATTTGTTAAATGAAAATTTAGAGGATTAAGTTATGGTTAAAAAAGATATTTTTTATTACACTAAAAAAAAGATAACTATTTTAAGTACAGCTATAGTTTTTTTATGTTTAGTCATCTTTTCAATTACAACCGCTTTGGTGTATAATTCCAAAGTATTTGAAAATGTAGACAGAGAAATTTTTAAACAAAAATCTATGTTGAAAGATATTATATCAATTAGCATAAAAGATAATAAAAGTGTATTTGAAAAAGACAGAGGGATGAAGCCCCCGCCAATTAATCCAAGAATAATTGTAATGATATACTCAGGAGAAAGTGTAGAGTTTATTAGTCCTAATCCTTATTTTGACAAAAATAATGTTCCAGAGACTAGTTCCTTATCTGAAGATGTTATAACACAAATAGAATATAACGATTATAAATTTAGAGGACTTATCTTTAATAATATAGGATATAAAATTTTATTATTGGCTAATGTTGATTCAGAAACACAATCTATGGAACAGCTTAATAATTCTATAATATTAAGTTTAGTAGTACTCTTAATAGTATCAGTGGTCTTAGCAACCTTTCTAGCTAATAGAATTGTAAAACCTGTTAGAAAAGCTTATGATAAACAAGTGTTTTTTGTTCAAGATGCATCACATGAAATGAGGACTCCGCTTGCCATAATTAAAGGAAAGCTTGAACTTTTGGCTAATGCTTGGGGAGAAACTATTGAGGATAATTTTGAGCATATATCTAAAATGATGAGTGAGATAAGAGGGCTTGAAAAGCTAAATAGTGATTTACTATTGTTAACTAAAGAAGATCTAGGTGTTAGTATTAAGATAGAAGATGTCAGTTTGAAAGATTTTACAGATGATATTAGCGAATTTTATATTGATTTAGCTGAAATGCAGAATAAAGAATTTAAGGTTATTAATCCTCACAGTGACTTAATGGTAAAATGGGATTATCATAAAATGAAGAGAGCAGTAATAATATTGCTTGAAAACGCTTTTAAATATACACCAGAAGAAGGAAAAATAACTTTATCTTTTGAAGATTTAAATAAATTTATTAAAATTAGAGTTTGTGATACAGGTATTGGAATCAAAAAAGAAGATCAGTTAAGAATTTTTGATAGATTCTTTAGAAGTGCTAATATAAGATCTTCTAATATTGCTGGAAGCGGGGTTGGTCTGAGTTTATTGAAATCTATCTCAAAAACTCTTGGCTTTACAGTGAAATTTTCTTCTCAAGTTGGAAAAGGTACTGATTTTGAATTGATTGTATCTAAAATAATGAAATAGTCTTAGTTAAGGCTGCTTCAAAATGAATTTAAGACACAATATATTGATTTAAAGTTTAATCAATATATTGTGTCTTTTGTTTTGAGATAGTCTATTTTATCCGATGTCTAACCATCCTAATACTCACATCGCACTCTGTGAAAGCGATTCGCACCAAATCGAAGATTTGGACTCCCTGCTTTTCTTTAAAGTGGGAGTAAAGGATGACACGACCCTGGATAACGGTTTCTAAATTTCAGATAGGCTAAAAACTCCACCTGAAATCAAGAACCCTGTTTATTTATGAAATTAAAATTTTAGAAAGCTGTAAGTTAAAAAAGCGTTAAGCTAATGTTAAGATTTCTTATATATAATTAAGAAAGTAAGAGACGGGAGGTGAGAACTATGAAGGATTTAAAATTTAGAAATGAAATAAAGCATTATATAAACATATCAGACTATTTCAGTATAAGAAGTAGGTTGATGCAGATTATGAGAATAGATAAAAATTCTAATGCTGATAGAGAATATAGAATTAGAAGTCTTTATTTTGACAATATAAGAGACAAGGTCCTTATGGAAAAAATAAATGGTATAAATAAAAGGGAAAAGTTTCGTATAAGATTCTATAACGATGATCATTCTTTTATTAGGTTGGAAAAAAAATCTAAAATTAATGGATTGTGTAACAAAATAAGTGAATCTATTTCAAAGAATGAATGCAAAAGAATTCTCAATAGGGATATCGATTTTTTAAAAGTTTCTAATAAAGGACTTTTTGTTGAATTGTACTCTAAAATGAAGTGGGATTTATTAAGACCTAAGACTATAGTTGACTACACAAGAGAAGCTTATGTTTATCCAGTAGGAAATGTTCGTATAACCTTTGATAAAAACATTAGAACTGGAATTCATAGTAAAAACTTATTTGATAAAGATTTGCCAACTATAAATTCAGTAGATAATAGATATATTGTGTTAGAGGTAAAGTACGATGAATTTTTACCAGCAATAATACAAGATATAATTCAGACTAATGATAGACCAGCTCAGTCTATATCAAAATATGCAGCTGCAAGAATATACGGTTAATTAGGAGGTATGAAAATGGAAAATCAAACAATTAATTTTGGAGACATTTTTAAATCAAGTTTTGTTGAAAAAATAAGTTCAGTATCTTTTATAGATATAGTTATAGCGTTATTGTTATCCTTTGCTATTGGATTATTTATAATGCAAGTATATAAAAAGACTTTTAAAGGCGTCATGTATTCAGCTAGTTTTGGTGTTTCTTTAATGGCACTTAATTTAATTACTACACTAATTATTTTAGCAATTACATCTAATGTAGTTCTATCTCTTGGTATGGTTGGTGCCCTTTCTATAGTTCGTTTTAGAAGCGCTGTAAAAGAGCCTTTAGATATAGCTTTTCTATTTTGGGCAATCAGTTCAGGGATAGTAGTTGGAGCAGGGCTCATTCCTCTTGCTATTTTAGGATCTATTTTTATAGGAGTTGTAATGGTTCTATTTGTTAATAAGAAAAGTAAGGATAATCCTTATATCCTAATAATAAATTGCGAAGATGATACTTGTGAAAATAGTGCTATAGAATTAGTAGCTAAGAAAGTTAGTAAATATATTGTGAAATCTAAAACAGTTTCACCTGTTAATGGAATCGAAGTAACAGTAGAAGTTGGTATTAAAGACGAAACTACAGGTTTTGTAAATGAGGTTTCTAAAATAAAAGGGGTCTCTAATGTAGTTTTAGTTAGCTACAATGGTGATTATATGGCATAAATCAAATTGACTCAAGGGAGGTGAACAATTTGATTCATGAAAAATATATGGGCCGTATTTCAATAATAGCTATGTTACTAGCAGTTGTTTTTATGGTTTCAGCTATATTTATTAAGCCAACAAGCAAATTATCTAATAATAATTCTACTATTAAAGAGGTATTAAATAAGGAGAAAGTGACAGATGTAAAGATTGAAATCAATTCAGCAGATTGGAAATGGTTATTAGATAATGCTACTAAAGAAGAGTATCGTAGTGGGAATATAACAATAAATGGAGAGACCTTTCATAATGTAGGAATTAGGCCTAAGGGTAATTCTAGTCTTTCTATGGTAGCTTCAGATGATAAAACTGATCGTTTTAGTTTAAAAATTGATTTTGGACAATATGTTGATGGACAGACGTATCATGGTATTAGGGCATTAGCTCTTAACAATATAATATCTGATGCAACTTACATGAAAGAATACATTTCTTATGATGTGTTTTCTTTACTTGGTGTATCTACACCGGAATATACTTATACAAATATAAGTGTCAATGGTAAAGAGTGGGGATTATACTTGGCAGTTGAAGTTATTGACGAAAGATTTGTAGAAAAAGAGTTTGGTAGTTTAGAGGGTAATTTATATAAGCCTGATTCTATGGAAATGAATGGTATGGGTAAAGCTGGAGATGGAGTAGCTAATGGTGAAAAACCACCTATGGGAGATATTCCAAAACAAGCACCTAATGAGAACGCAGCAGAAAAGAATACAGGTGAAAATAAAGAAAAAGCGGAAGAGAATATAGCTGAAAATAAAGAAAAACTAGATCAAAAACAAAATCAGCCAGGGAATATAGGGTTTAACAAAGGTGGTACGGGAGGAAGCAATCTTAAATATATAGACGATAAGCAGTCAAGTTATTCAACTATAAAGGAAAGTAAAGTATTTAAAACAACAACAGATAAAGATTTTGACAAGGTAATAGATATGATTAAAAACCTTAATAATGGAAAAAACATTGAAAAGTATATAGATGTTAAAGAGGTTTTAGCATATTTTGCTGTAAATACTTTTTTAGTAAATTTGGATAGTTATTCAGGAGGTATGTATCATAACTATTATCTTTATGAAAAAGATGGAGTATTTCAAATTCTTCCTTGGGACTTAAATATGTCTTTTGCAGGATTCAATATGAATGATAGTAAAAAAGCCATAAATTTTCCAATTGACACTCCAGTTACAGGAAACTTAGAAGATGCTCCTTTAATAGGAAAATTACTTGAAGTAGATGAGTATAAGAAAATTTATCATGATTATCTAAAAAAACTTGTTGATGAATATTTTAATAATGGAAAGTTTGAAGAAAGAATAAATTCATTAGATAACCTTATTAGTGACTATGTAAAAAAAGATGCTACAGCTTTTTATAATTATGAAGCTTATAAAAAATCCCTTTCTCAGCTAAGTGTATTTGGTAAAGATAGAACTAAAAGCATTCAAGCTCAATTAGAGGGAACACAGCCATCAACTACCTATGGCAGCATTAGTACCACATTAAATTTATCAGAATTAGGTGGTATGAGCCACGATAAGAAAGGAAAAGATGGTGGTGAAAATAAAGAGAATAAAGAAGATAATAATCCTAATAATATGGGAGCAATGCCTTCACAAGAAAATATGAAAGCTGCCATGGATATTATACAAAACACTAATATAGAAGAATTAACTTCTCAACAAAAACAAAGACTAAAAGAACTAGGTGTAGATGAAAATATGATAAGCACATTAAAAAATGGAGGAGCAGATGGTGGAAAACCTCCCATGGGAAATAGGAATATAGCTGGTAAAAATAATAGTGGTGTGTTCCGTCTAAGTAAAAGCAATATTGTTGAGATTGGAGTATCTTTAATAGTTTTATTAGGTGGGCTGATATTTGTAAGAAAATTTAAAAGAAGAAAATAGAACCTTGTTATGGGTTCTATTTTTGCATAATAAGGTTTATACAATAAATTAAATTAATGCCATGCTTGACATGATTTTTTTTATAATATAATATTTACATGTATACAAACTTGAAAATGAAGTAATTTTAAAGAAGTTATACTTATATAGGGTAAACAGGAGGGTTGGTTTCAGTAGGAGTTTTTGTCTTATATTATGATTCCAAAAGTATATTGTAATATATCCTATTAGAGTAGTTTTATATATAGGTAAGTTTAATGAGTAGGGGAGGGGCAATTTTGAGAGTTAGTCAGCGTTCAGTGAGAGTAATAACATTCATAATGTCTTATATAGTAACAAGAGGAATATTTAAATTAACTAACTTTCAATATTCGTTTTTTAGGGAGTTTTTTAATATACCAAAACTTATTATAGATTTTGGAACATGGATGATTACATATGTAGTAATTTATACTATTATACAAAAGTGTTTTAAAGTTCATAAATAAAGGATTAATTAAACATACACATAATATAAGCAAATAATTATTTATTATATTAAATAATTAAAATAGGAGAAAAGATATGAATCTAAAACTTCAATACAATTGTTTAAATATAGATTGGAATTATGTGTCTGAAATATTGAAAAAAGTTGGAATGGCATATTTTGAAGGGGAAGTACATAAGAAAGCTTTTGAAAATAGTTATGTTGTTGTATTTGCTTTTGATGATGATAAGTTAATTGGGTTTGGTCGTGCAATTTCAGATGGAGCTTACCAAGCTGCAATTTATGATATAGCAGTATTACCTGAATATCAAGGGAAAAAGATAGGTGCAACAATTATTGATAGCATTGTAAAATGTATTCCTCAATGCAATTTTATATTATATGCTTCACCTGGAAAAGAATTTTTTTATGAAAAATTGAACTTTAAAAAAATGAAAACGGGAATGGCACTATTTCATAATACAGAAAAAATGCAAATAAAGGGCTTTATTGAATAAATAAATATAATGTTTCTTAGAAGTTACTATTAAATTTATTTTATTTGTTTTCATGTTTGCTTTTAAATTATTTAAAGTTTATATAATTTTTATAGAAAAGAATATATAAGTGTAGATTTGTGTACTACAAAAATTTTGATTTAATGTAGAGTGCATATGTAGATAAAACAGCCTTGAGAGGTAGAACTCTTAGGGTTTTTTTCATAGGAAAAATATACAATCTTATAAATTATAGTTTAAGATTAAATGTATTATAATTTAAATTAGTATTATAAAAAATTAATACAAAAATATGATAATGGAGATGAAATATGTTTGATTTAAATGCTGTTAATCAAGTTACTATACTTACAATATTAATACTAGTAGGGTTTTATGCAAAAAAAAGAGGATATATTAATGATGATGTAAATAAAGGACTTTCAGATATATTAATAAATATAACAAATCCTTGCTTAATACTAATATCTTTTAGTTTTAAGTTTTCTAGAGAAATGCTTGGAAATATAGGGAGAGTGATTATATATTCAACTCTTATACATATAGTATTACTTATATTAGGAAAGATAATGTACACAAAGCACTATGACAATGATGAACAGAATATACTAAAATTTTTAACTTTATTCTCTAATTGTGGTTTTATAGGATATCCTGTACTTCAAGGAGTGTATGGAAATATAGCCATATTCTATGCGTCTATTTTTAGTATACCTTATAATGTTTTATTGTGGACTTATGGTATAAGATTGTTTTCTAAAAAGAAAGGCTCTACAGACTTATTAAAACAATTATTCAGTCCTGCACTTATATCTATTTTTATAGGACTTATAATGTTTTTATTTTCAATTAAATTACCATATCCAATACATAGGAGTATAGAAATGGTTGGAAATATGACAGCACCTATTGCTATGATGATAACAGGTGTTGCTTTGGCAAGTATTAAAGTTAAAGATATATTTATAGGGATAAAGGCGTACTATCCTGTTATATCAAGACTTATAATACTACCAGCAGTAATTTATGTTATGTTAAGTGTTTTAAAGGTGGACAAGTTTCTTATGGAGATATGTGTCATCATAGAAGCTATGCCTCCAGCTTCACTTACAGTAGTATTTGCAGAAAGCTATGAAAGCAATGTTGATTTTGCTGCAAAATGCACTTTTTTAAGTACTATAATATCAGTAATAACAATCCCTATAGTTATTTCCCTTGTTAGATAAAGGTTTAATATCTTGTTATGAAAAGTATATAAAAATAGATTATGTTTTAAAAAATGTTGAGTTTGTAGCTAGAATTATAGCTAATTTAACAATTTAAGTGTGGCCTCTAATTATCAATAATAGAGGAGTAATATGTTGAACTTAAGTATAAATCGCTAGTGAAGAAATAAAAAAGTTTTATCATAAAGAATAAAGTCCATTAAATATAATATTATTCAATGGACTTTATTTTTTGAATTTGGTTGTGCTAAAGTAAATATACTACCTATAGCTATTGATGAATAATAAGTTAATAATCTCCATATAAAAATGGCTGTTATAATTGTGTCTGATTTAAAAAACAAACTATAGATTAAATAAAACCCAGCTTCTGCACCGCCTTCTGCACCAGGAATAGGGAGAGCGGCCATGAAATTTATTAAAAAAATTTGGGCAGTGATCATGGTTAATATATCAGCCGAATTGAAACCAAAACTTCTATAAATACAATAAGGTATGATAAAAAAAACTATCCACTGAATGAATGTAAAAAAGGAAGCATAGATGCACATCTTTACATTTTTAGTTATTAAGGATGCATTGCTGTGGAAATTTTTTAATTCATATTCCATGTTTTTATAAGTACATTCAACACTTTTTATTAGTCTAAATTTCTTAAATACTTTTAAAATAAATAATAATATATTTTTAGTTGCTTTACTATTAATTGATAATAATATAGCAAGCGCCATCATTATTATATGAATAGCAAATCCTGCAATACAAAGATATATAAAGTACTTAACTCTTGAATTAAAATAATTAAATTTAAGCAAAAATGCTACGGCTAAGATGGCTATATTTACAGCTTGGTGTATTATAAATTTTATCATTAAAACAGTACCTGCTATTCCTCCAGGTATCTTACTTTCGGCCATTGCATATAGTTGAGCAGGATGACTCCCCGATGCAAGTGGCGTTATAGCACCAAAAAATTGCCCAATCATTTCAAATTTGAATGATTTTATCAGTAAATTATTTGTAGTATAGAATGTTTTAGTTATTATATATAAGACAAGTGTTTCAAAAAACCAAAATAGAAGCATTAGGATAATAGCCAATAGTATCCATGATTTATTTAGTGTTTTAATTTCTCTAATCAAGGAGTCTAACCCTTTAGTAAAAAGAAAAAACGATAAAAAAATGCAGGCAGAAACTATTACTACAATTGAATTGAATACTTTATTTTTCATTTATAGTACTCCTAAATTTTTAGTATGATTAATAATGTTTTATTAATATAATATGTACTTCTAAAATACTTCCTATACAAATTGTCAATTATTATATATATTAAATAGTTTCCTTTAAAGCAGTATATTAAAAAATTACGAATTATTGTAAAGCACAGTTAAGTTAAGCACAATCAATATTTTGATGAGTAGACTTTATTATTATATCCTTAAGTGTTTTTGATTGGTCGATATACTCTCTCTGTTCAATCATAAAATTACCTAAAATGAGGTGAATTCATGTTTAAACATGATAATTATTATCGTGTATATTTAAAACATATCTTATTACATATATTTTAAATATAAAATTATAATGTAGTAGTTGGTGGAAATATATTTAATCCTTGATAGAATGCTATAAAATATGTAAAATAAGAAATAAGTCGAAAGAAGTACTAAGCTTAATAATATTAACTATTTTTACTTTGTAATAGTAGTTTTGACTAGGGGGAGATTTTGTGTTTGGAAAAAATTTAAATAAACCGTGCCATGAGGCAGAATGTATTTTGAAATATGTAGAAGACTCATTAAAAGGTAATGAGGTGAATAGTCCTAATATAGACTATGGAATTCACACTAAACTATTAACACAATTTCAAAAATTACTTAAAAATGAAGAACAAATGTCAAAAGCAGCTAAAGAAATATTAAATATAGTTAGTTCTTTAAGTAATTTTGATGTTGGCATGTCTCATATTTCATATCAATTAATGGATTTTGCTGAAAAAATGTCACATTTAAGTCAATCTAACCTTGCCATTGTTGAAGAGACAACAGCAAGTATGAATAATGTAAATGAATCAATAGAACAAACTTCAGAAACTTTGGATAGTTTAGCTAAGCAATCAGAATTATTAGTACAAAAAAATGATGAAAGTATAAATCTGCTTAAAGAAGTACAATCACTTAAAGAAAATGTTGTAGAGGACACAGGTTCTATGAGTGTGAAAATTCAACAATTAGTAGATCTTGCAGCAGAGGTTGGAAAGATAGTAGACAGTGTTCAATCTATAGCTGATCAAACAAATTTATTAGCATTGAATGCAGCAATAGAAGCAGCTAGGGCGGGTGAACATGGGCTTGGATTTGCAGTTGTAGCCCAAGAAGTTAGAAAGTTAGCTGATGATACTAAAAAGAACTTAGAAGGAATGAGTCAATTTGTAAATCGCATTCATGTTGCTGCACAAGATGGAAAAGACAGTTTAGATAGGACTTTAGATTCTACTGGAGAAATGAGCGAAAAAATAGAAACTGTATCTGATACTGTTGGTAAAAATGTAGAAATGCTTAATGGTGTAATAATGGATGTAGGAAATATTCATAAATCTATGCAAGGTATAAATATTGCAGCTAACGAGATTAATCAAGCAATGGAAACTTCAAGTAGTGATGCTGAAAGACTTAGCCATATGACAGAAATTATACACAAAGATGCAATAGAAAGTGTTGAATTTGCTAAGAAAGTATCACAAATTGATGAACAACTCTCTACAATTGTAAGTCATATGTTTGAAGGTCTTAAAGGGGGAAGTCATGCAATTACAAACAAAGAACTTGAAAATGTCATTGCAAATGCTAAAAAATCTCATAAGGATTGGTTAAAAGGGCTCAATAAAATTGTAAGAGAGATGCGTATATATCCAATTCAGACAAATTCTAAGAAATGTGCATTTGGTCATTTTTATCATGCTATACAAGTAGATCATAATGGAATTTCAGAAGAATGGAATCAAATAGATAGTCTTCATAATGAATTTCATAATTTGGGTGATAAAGTTATCAATGCAGTTACTAAACATGATCAAAAATCAGCAGAGGAATTTTACAATAAAGCAGAAGAAGTTTCAAATAATATGATTAATATTCTAGAAAAAATTCAAATAGAAGTAGAAGAACTTACTAATGAAGGTGTAAAAATTTTTGGATAGAATAAATCATATTAATATAATATAATTTATTCAAAGTATAATTTAAAATATAGCCTTAGGTAAAAGAATTTACACTAGGTTGTTTACACTCTTTTAAAACAGAACCTAAAATTAAAAATCTAAGTATAAAAAACCCCTTAAATATATGTCGTAGTGAATATATTTTAGGGGTTATCTTTTTAGAATTATACTCTGATTCTATAACCAACTCCCCAAACTGTTTCAATATATTGAGGATCTGATGGATTGAATTCAATTTTCTCTCTTATTTTTCGAATATGTACTGTAACTGTTGCGCTATCTCCTAGGGAATCAAGTCCCCAAATGCTTTCAAATAGTTCATCTTTGCTGAATACTATATTAGGGTATTTAGCCATATGATATAGTAATTCAAATTCTTTCTGTGCCAAAGTAATTTCTTTACCGTTTATAAATACTTGTCTTGAGTCTTTATTTATTTCAAGACCTCTTATAACCACTATATTATTATTAGATTTATTGTTAAACTTATTTTTTAATCTTTCGTAATTTTCAATATGAGATTTAACTCTAGCAACTAATTCTCCAGGACTAAAAGGTTTTGTTATATAATCGTCGGCACCAAGGGTTAATCCTTTTATTTTATCAATTTCTTCTTTTTTAGCAGAAACCACTAAAACAGGTATATCTTTATTTTCATGAATAATTTTTAATATGTCAAATCCATCAATTTTAGGTAACATAATGTCTAGGATTATTAAGTCATAGTTATTTTCTTTTATTTCTGTTAAACCAGATACACCATCTACACAAACTTTTACTTCAAATCCAGAAATCTCAAGATAATCTTTTTGTAGTTCAGCAATGCTTGGATCATCTTCAATTATTAATATTTTCTTCATACTTCTAAAATTCCCTCCATATTTATTTTATCCCTGTTTGTTTTAATTATAAAATCTAAAACTAGTTTAATTTTTTAGATTAAGTCTAAATTTTAAAATGTTCTATATTTATTATATTAAAGCAATTGTTATCCAGGTTATAGGATTCATTAACTTTTCATTTAATTAAATTTCTCTAGGGATATCATAATGCTTGTACCTTCATTACCATGGCTAATTGCCCAAATGTTACCATTATGACCTTGTACAATTTGTTTTGCAATAGCAAGTCCTAGGCCACTGCCTTTTGCGCCACTTCTTGCAGCATCGGTTCTATAGAATCTATTAAAAATTTTGTTTACATCATTTTTGTCTATACCCGAACCATTATCTCTTATTTCTATAATAATACTTGAAGTTGTTTCTCTTAAGTTTATAACTATTTTACCATTTGTTTTATTCATGTATTTTCGAGAATTCCCTATAATATTTAATATAACCCTTCTCATTCTTTCTGTATCTAGTATGACAAGTTTAGATGTTATCAGTTCATTATTTAAGGAAATTGTTATATTATCTTTTTTTAATTCATGTTCGTTTTCAGATACACAATAGTTGAAATATTCCACAATATTTACTTTTGTAAAATTAAAAGGAATTTGTTTTAAGTCAAGTTTTGAATATAAAAGTAAATCATCAATCATGTGGTCAACATGTTCTGCTTTAGAATAAATAGTTTTTAAATAGTGTTCTTTTTTTTCTGGAGTATTTGCAACTCCATCTAAAATACCTTCCACATAGCCTTTTATTGAGGTTATTGGTGTCTTCAAATCATGTGAAATACTAGATACAAGTTCTTTCCGATTATTATCATACTTCATTTTCATAATTATAGAATCCTTAAGTTGTACTCTCATAGCTTCGAAGCCTTGGCACAATTCCTGTATCTCTTGATCTCCTTCGTCAGCAATACTACAGTTTAAATTACCATTACTAATTTCACATGTAGCTTTTTTCAAAAGTTTTATAGGTTGTATTATTCTTTTTGAAATAATATAAGACATAATTATATTAGTTATTATGAAACATATTATAAAGACCAAAATTGTAGCAATAATAAATTTATTAAAGAAGTTCACTTCTTTTTCTATAGGCGCTAACAATATTATAATTTTACTCAATTCTTCTTTTGAATTTAACTCTATAGTTTCAATTATATAAGGAGTATTATTAATTGAAATTTTTTTATCTAAGGTATTTTCTTTTGATAATTCTATACATTTTTCTATCTCAATTTTATTAATATCATAAGGATTAGAGAGAATTTTATATGGTTTTATAATAACAAATTTACCATTTATTTTTGAAAGTTGTTGTGACAAGATATCATTAAGTTTATCATCATCAATATTTTGTTTTAATATATTAGTTTTAATTGTTACAAGTTCAGATTGTAATAGTACACGTTCTTTATATATATCGTAGTTTGTCTTATTTCCAGAAATTTTAAATGAAACAAACAAAATTCCCAGTATCGTTATTATTGTAATAACGATTGGGACTACAACAATTATAGTATTAGATATTATAAGTCTTTTTTTTATGTCCATTTTTTATTTTAAAACTCCTTTTTATCAAATAAATAATATCCAAGTGTGAAAAACAATATACCATAACTGAACATCATCGTAAATTCACGAAAAATTTTCATAAATGGAAAACCATCTATTATCCATAAATTATACCAGTTAAACATTGACGTAAATAGTATTCCAGAATATTTTACAAACACAATTTCCATTCCTTTAAAGATAATAAAAACAAGTATGGATAGAAAAAACACGCTAGTGCCACTTCTTAAAATATTAGCAAAAACAGTAATCATAAGTGCTAAAATTAGCATAGGTAATATAGTGACTATATAACATAAGAATATTTTAAGTATTCCTTGAAAAGTAAATGAATTTGCATTAAAAATAGCTCCTGTAATAGTTGAAATAATCATTACAAATAAAAGGTTAGCTAATACAAAGGTCATTATAGAGATTAATTTAGCAGTAAAAAATTTTAATCTTGAAACAGGTCTTGTAATTACAATCTTCATTGTATTATGAGAAAATTCACCTGAGAAGCTATCTATAGTAACAAGGGCAGTAAACAAAGGCAAAATAGTATTTACTACTAATGAAAGTACCAGTATTGGAAACTCTAAGCTAGAAGTACCTCTTATTCCAAAACCACTTCTCAATGCAACAATAGCGAATTGACCTAGTACAATAAAAATTAAGGATATTATTACCGAAACTAAAATTTTTTTCTTTTTATATAATTTTTCCATTTCGTTAATTATAGCTGCTTTAAATTCTGTCATTTCGTCCCACCTCGCTTACAAAGTAATTTTCAAGTGAAGCATAATTATTTAATATATTTTTAGTAGTGTCCACATTGAGAATTTTTCCATTATATAAAATTCCTATTTTGTTACAAGTAAGTTCTACATCATGAATAAGATGGCTTGATATAAAAAATGTAGTTTTTTCTTTTTCTGCTAAATTTTTTATGATATTTCTCATATCAATCATTCCTTCAACATCTAATCCGTTAAAGGGTTCATCTAAAATGACCACCTCAGGTTTAGACAAAATTGCTGCTGCAATTCCCAGTCTTTGTTTCATTCCAAGAGAAAATTTTCTTGTTTTTTCATTTTTAAATTTTATCATATCTGTAATTTCTAAAACTTCTTCGATTCTTTTATCATCAATATTTTTATAATATCTTGAAAACTGTTTAAGGTTTTCATAGGCTGTTAAGTATTGATATGATTCTGCAGTTTCAATAATACATCCTACCTTTGACATAGCTTTTTCAAATTCTTCTATAACACTGTGTCCAAGAATTTTAACATCTCCGCTATTTGGTTTAATAAGTCCTGTCATGATTTTCATAGTTGTAGTTTTCCCAGCTCCATTAGGACCTAAAAATCCGAAAATATCACCTTTATATATTTCTAGGTTAATATCTACTATACCTCTACCATTTTTGTACATTTTATTTAAATTACTTATTTCAATAACTTTGTCCAACAGAAACTCCCCCTATACAAAAACATATATTATGTAATACACTTAAGCTTCAGATAAATATTAAAAATTTTATCTGAAGCTTAAGATAACTATACTTTAAATCATGTTTACCACAGTTAATACTATAACATTGATAGAGTATTAACTGTGGTTTTAAAAAATCGAAAAACTATTTGTTAATCAAATACTCTAACAAAATGACTATCATATGTCTCATATGAATCTTGTGGTATATTGAAAGATATATTTGTTCCACGAATATCTATACTTATATTGCCACCCTGAGATAAACCTTCTATTTTAAAGTTTGCATTTAAACCATTTTCTTTACTTCCGTATTTAGCATCAAATTTTATATCTGACATTTTTTCAGCATAATTTTCATAGCCCTTTAAATATTGTTCATGGTATGTCCCTTTAATAGAATTAGTATCAGAATGAGTAATGGTTAATAATCTTTCGCCTATCTTTTGGAACTTACCGTCTTTTTCTATAATTATATTATTTTTGTACTTACCTATATATTTTTCAGGGTTTGCAAATTCATCTTCATTATTTTGAATAACTTTTTTAATTTTTGATCCTGAAAGATTAGGTTTATTAACAACAGTAGAATTTATATTAGATATTTTAACAAGTAGTTCAAAAGTTAAGTTATGTTCTTTACCCTTATCATCCTTACCATTAAGGGTTCCTATACCCAAAACATTTTGTATTAAGCCATTCTTACCTACAAGCATTTTACCTTTAACTTCTTTTAAATATATATCTTTAGTAATTGAAGGCATAATATTTTTTTCAGAAGGATCTCTTCGGTTAATTGATATAACTTTATTTTTTAGCATATAAGAACTTACTGCATTAATAAGAGCAGGTATTTGAGTTTGGCTAACTGAACCAGATAACTCTTTGCTTCCATCAGGTTTATTTGTAACAACAACATAATCTTTTAAATTTCCTACTAAAGCATCAGCGATTTTTTCAATATCAGATGCTCCTTCACGTTTAAAAGGATTTTCAAAAGTATATCCAGAATCAGGTACTTTAAATTCAGTTACATTATAAATATCTTTATCAGAATTCTTAATAATTCTAGTGTTTTTATCTGAATAACAATGGAATTTTGATTTTTTATTTCCTATAGTTTCTGTATCAGTGTTTTCACTAGCATGCTTTGAGACATCATATTTACCTAATCTGTTTTCGGACATAATGATTTTCCCATTATCCTTTAAAGTAATAGAGAAATCTATAGTATAATTTGAGTATTTATTTTCAAAACTTGCTGCTGAATATTTCAAAGCATCTTTTCCTTGTTCGTAACCACTTTTAGAAGATACCTCAGCTAGAACAGTTGTGGCAAACATCAACATACCAACAGTAAAACTTATAGCCATGGCAGTTTTCTTTTTTAGTTTCAATTTATAATCACTCCTTCATTATTTTATTTAAACATTAATAGGAAAGCTTTCCTTAATCTTATATTAAATCAATTAGCTATAGTTTTTCTAAAGTAATTCTTAACAAATTCTAAACTTTTGAGCAAGAGGCATAGTACTATGATAATTTATTTTTAAAAAAATTACTACTTGATATTAGTTAAACTATGGAAAATATGTTTGGAGTTGCTCCTAAAATAACAATTTTAAATTTTATATATTCATGTTAAATAAAAAAAGTGAAGTTACTTTTAATGGAAGATGTATATTTTAAACAAGAGGGGATTAGAAAAACATAAAGAATGTTGAGAGGAAGAGAAATTTTATTTAATAAATGATATAATAAAACTAATGGAGAAACTTGAATATAGCTATGAAGTTTGTAAATTACTCAATTCCCTGAATGTATAATTAACGTAATTAATGGAGGAAGTTATGTTTTTTATAGGAATATTTGGTGTAGATAATAAACAAAAAGAGATAAAGGTTTTAAATAATGTACACTGTAGAAATTGCGACAAAGGATTAGGGGGAAAGCTTATAAAGACTTTCAACTTTTTTCACTTCTTTTTTATACCTCTTTTTAGGTGGAATGAAAAATATTATGTATTATGTAGTAGTTGCAATTCAATATATGAAATTAATAAAGAGAAGGGGAAAAGAATTGAGAGGGGAGAAGATGTAGAAGTTACTTATTGGGATTTGAAACCTATTGAAACAGAATCTAATAAAGAGGATTATTTAGTAGAAACTAGGTGTAAACATTGCGGTGAAGTTGTAGAACCTAAATTTGAATATTGTCCTTATTGTGGCACAAAGATTAAATAGAAGGATTAATTATCCTTCTATAATTTTTATATATACATTTCTATTTCTAGGTCCATCAAACTCACAAAAATAAATTCCTTGCCACGTTCCTGTAAGTAGAGTACCTTTTTCAATTATAATGGTAGCACTAGAGCCCATATATGAAGCTTTTAAATGAGCATGAGAATTTCCTTCGAAATGTTTATAATTTCCTTTGGGTGGTATAAGTCCATCCAATGTAACAATAATATCTCTTACTACATCAGGATCAGCATTTTCGTTTATAGTTATGCCAGCAGTAGTATGGGGACAAAACACTATAGCCATTCCGTTTTTAATTCCACTTTCTTGAACTGTTTTTTTAACAAGATGTGTTATGTTTATAAACTCTTCTGTTTTTGTAGTTTTAATTTTATATGCAATATTAGTATTCACAAGAAACTCCTTCTTTCCATACTAAATTCTTAAAGATATTACTATAGCTTTAGTAATATCTATTAATATAGTATTAATTTAAAAAGATATAAATAATACAGAGTAATTAAAACAACTTACTAAATACTTTTATAGGAAAATATTTATTTGAGACGTTAATAGTTTTTCTATCTTCACCATCTATGTTTTGACGATGTATTTTAGAATCCTTTTCTTTAATTTTATAATATACATAATCATCTATCATTTGAGCTTTAGAAACATTGCAGTCAGTTAATTTGTTAACATTAAATGTTTCTATATTAAGCATGTATAGCATGTTTTTCACATACTTAGCATCTATATCGGTAAAGCCCTCATAAGTGAACAACATATAATTATTAAATACTCCTAATATAGTATTACATTGACTTGTTTCATAAATTTTTTTTCCTGTTTCTAAATCTTTTATAATTACTGAACTAGAATTTTTATTTTTATATATCATATAATTTTTATAAAAATATACTTTTGAATAGAAAGCTGCTACAACAGAATCTTTCATTTTATCGTTTAAATTAACTTTTTTTAAAACTTCTGATCCTACATAAGGGTAATCCTTTCTTTTATAATATATATGACTTTTAAAATAATACAAGTCAGAAATATATCCTACAGATTCATGTATTGTAGAACTATTGCCACCATCCAATGGGACAGATTTTATATAACTTCTGAAATTATGATTTTCACAATAGTATATAGTTTTATTAAAAACACAATATGCATTAGTAGAAGATAAATCTTTACATACAATATAAGTGTCTTTTCCCTCTAGATTGCATTTAATTAGTGTAATCTTTTTTTGATGCTTTATAGTATAAAATATATTATCTTTTACTATTACAATATTTTCTACTTTGTAATCTACTATTAATTCCTTTTTTTCATCATATTTGAAAATTCTATATAGCTTACAGTCTTGTGAGGTATCAATATAATAGATATATTCCCCTGTCTGTATATAAACATTTATATTTATTTTATCGTAAGTAGAAATTAAATTATGTAAATTATTTATTTTTGTATTTGCTTTATTTAAACTCTCCATAACAATCCCTCACATTTCCATTAATAATTAATATGTAGTAGTTATAAATTATATTAAATTAATAGTTATTTTTTATTATAAAAATGAAATTTTTACAATATAGTCTAATATTTATATTGTATTATTATATTAATCGTAAGTTTTTACAGAAAATTAAATAAAACATCAATTTTTACACTATTAGCAATAATAAAAGTATAAATTTGTTTTGCAATTTTTAGTTTGAATTAAGTATTTTATAAATTATTTATATTCATATCTGATTTGACTTAGTGAACAATGTATAGTAAACTATAAAAATATAAAATAATAGAATAAAGACAGTTCGTAACCATCCTGTCTATAAACAAAACTAGGACGTAACTACCGGCTTAGGTAGTTTTTTTGTTTAAGGGCAGATTTTGCCCTTTTTTATTTTATAAGGCTTTATTTTTAAAGAATGTTGTTTTTAAATTATGCGAAATCAACAATTTATCAAAACATAGACTTTTATAAAAATATCAGGAGGAAACATAATGAAAAAAATAGGATTAACAACTACGGTGCCAATAGAAGTTCTAATTGCAGCTGGATATACACCAGTAGATTTAAATAATATTTTTATAACTTGTGATGATTATTTAAAATATATAGATATAGCTGAAAGAGATGGTTTTCCTAAAAGTTTATGTGCTTGGATAAAGGGGATATATGGAGCATGTTTAGAAAATGATATTGAGGAAATAGTTGGAGTTATAGAAGGAGATTGTTCTAATACAAAGGCTCTTATTGAAGTGCTTCAATTAAAAGGAATTAAAGTTTATCCTTTTTCTTTTCCTCATAGTCATGATAAAAGAGATGTAGAAAATGAAATTAAAAAGTTTATGAATATGTTCAATGTAACTTTTGAAGAAGTAGAAGTTATTAGAGAAAGATTAAGTGAAATTAGAAAATTAGCCAAGGAAATCGATGAGTTAACATATATAGAAAACAAAGCTACTGGTTTTGAAAATCATCTATATCAAGTGAGTCTAAGTGATTTTAATGGAGATATAGATTCCTTTGAAGCAGAATTAATAAAAGTTATTAATAATATAAAGAAAAGACAACCAGTAAATAAAAAACTTAGATTAGGTTACATAGGAGTTCCTCCTATGACTAGTGATATATACCAATTTGTAGAAAAATTTGATGCTCATTTTGTATACAATGAGGTTCAAAGAGAATTTACATTTCCTAGAGTAGATGAGGGGATAAATATATTTCACCAGTATTATGATTACACTTATCCCTATAATATTGAATTTAGAATTAAAGAACTAAAGAAGCAAATTGAAGAAAGAAATTTAGATGCTATAATTCACTACACTCAAGCTTTTTGTTACAGAGCAGTAGAAGATATAGTTTTAAAACAAAGTTTGGATATTCCAATATTAAATATAGAGGGAGATAAATTAAATACTTTGGATGCAAGAACTAAACTTAGGTTAGAAGCTTTTCTTGATATGTTATTGGATGTAAAGGAGAGTACGAAATGTTAGTTTTAGGTATAGATTTAGGGAGTAGAGAAGTAAAGATTGTTTTAATGAAAAATAATAAGATAATACAAAAGAAAAAAGTAAGTACTATGAGTTTTTATAGAGATTATTGCAAGTTTGATGGCAAAGTTATTGTGGATTTAGAAAAGATTAATATAGGAAAAGTGCATAAGGCTATATCTACAGGTTATGGGAGGAACAATACTGATTTAAAGCTGTTCACTCCAATAAATGAGATAAAAGCTCATGTATATGGGGGAATGTACCAAACTGGTTTAAAGGATTTTATACTTCTAGATGTAGGTGGACAAGATGTTAAAATTGTTAAAGTAGAAAAAGGTATAACTACAGATTTAGAACTCAATGAGAAATGTGCTGCTTCCTGTGGTAGATATTTAGAAAATATGGCAAATGTCCTTGAAATACCTCTTTATGAAATGAGTAAATATTATGAAAATCCTATAGAGCTAAATTCAACTTGTGCAGTATTTTCTGAATCAGAGTTAATTGGGAAAATAGCTGAAGGTGTAACTATAAAAGAATTATGTGCTGGGGTAAATTATTCTTTATATAAAAGGTTACAACCTCTTTTAAGTAAATTTAAAGGTAAAAAACTAGTTTTAACTGGCGGAGTTGCTAATAATCAAGCAATAAAAAAATATTTAAGAAATGATTATGAAGATATAGTGTCCATTGAAGAGCCTCAATTTAATGGAGCAATTGGATGTTGTTATTATGGAAGTAATATTTTAAAGTAATTTTAGGAGGAGTTACATGTACATTTTAAAATCAGAACATAGCTTTGATAGTGCTCATTTTCTTGCTGGATATGAAGGAAAATGTAATAATATCCATGGGCATAGGTGGAAGGTAGAAATTGAAGTACAATCAGAAAAGCTTATAGAAAATGGACAACTTGAGGGAATGGTAATAGATTTTGGTGATTTAAAAAGAGATCTTAAAGAAATGGTAGATTACTATGACCATGCATTAATCATACAAGAGGGAACTATGCGTAGAGAAACCTTAAAATGTATTATTGAAGATGGATTTAAAGTTATTAATGTTAATTTTAGACCAACAGCTGAAAATTTTGCAAAATTTTTCTTTAAGGCTATGAAAAATAAGGGATATAACGTAAAAAGAGCTACCGTTTATGAAACTCCTACTAATAGTGCTATATATGAGGAAAGTGGGGTAGTGTAAAATGGAATTTAAAGTAGTTGAAAAGTTTACAAGTATAAATGGAGAAGGTTCTCTTTCAGGGCAATTAGCAGTGTTTATAAGGTTTGCAGGATGTAACTTGAATTGTAGCTATTGTGATACAAGCTGGGCAAATAAAAAAGATGTATTTTATAGATCGATGATTTCTGAAGATATATACCAATATATAAAGTCTACAGAAATTAAAAATGTAACTTTAACTGGTGGAGAACCTCTTTTACAAGAGGGAATAATGGAGTTATTAAAAATGCTTTCCAAAGATAAGGAGATTCATGTGGAAGTAGAAACTAATGGCAGCGTTTCATTAAATAGATTTTTAAATTTAGATAATCCACCTAGCTTTACTATGGATTACAAGTTACCTTCAAGCAATATGGAAGATAAGATGAACTTAGATAATTTCAAATATTTAACTAAAAAAGATACAGTTAAATTTGTATCAGGAACTATGGAAGATTTACAAAAAGCTAAATATATAATAGATAAATATAAACTTGCAGATAAAACTAATTTATATATTAGTCCAGTGTTTGGAAAGATTAATATGGATAATATCGTAGAATTTATGGAAGATAATAAAATGAATAATGTTAATATTCAAATTCAACTTCACAAAGTTATTTGGGATCCAAATAAGAGAGGGGTATAGTATGACAATTGACACAAAATTAATTGAAGAACATATAAAAGGGATTTTAATAGCTTTAGGAGATGATCCTAGTAGGGAAGGACTTAAAGATACGCCTAAGCGTGTAGCGAAAATGTATGAAGAAATATTTAAAGGAATGTGCTATACCAATGATGAAATTGCAGAGATGTTTAATAAAACTTTTGAAGATGATTTATCGGTAGAAGAAAGCTCTAATGATATAGTATTAATGAAAGACATAGAAATATTTAGTCATTGTGAACACCATTTGGCATTAATGTATAACATGAAGGTGGCAGTAGCGTATATTCCTAAGGAAAAAATCATTGGTTTAAGTAAAATTGCCAGAATAGCTGATATGGTGGGGAGGAGACTTCAGCTTCAAGAGAGAATAGGAACGGATATAGCTGAAATCATGCAAAAAATAACAGGATCTGATGATGTAGCTGTTATTATAGAAGGAGAACATGGATGTATGACTACCAGAGGAATAAAAAAGCCAGGGAGTAAAACAATATCAACTACTTTAAGAGGTAGATTTAATACTGATGCAATTTTAAATAATAAGTTAATGATGCTTTATAAATAATATAGTAATATTTAACTCTAACTATTTGGAATGTAGTATTAGGATGGTTAAACATCGGATAAATATAAAAAATCATATTTGAGGTAATTGTATAAGCCATTTTAAAAGCAAATTTTACTAATATTTAAGTTTAATGCTGTTTAAATACAATATTTTTAATAAGAAATTTATTTTATTTATAAATTATAAACAACTTAAATAGATAAAGGATGGTAAATAGTTATGAATAAAGAAAAAGCAATAGTAGTTTTTAGTGGTGGCCAAGATAGTACAACTTGTTTATTTTGGGCAAAGAGAAGATATAAAGAAGTTATAGCAGTATCTTTTGATTATAATCAAAAACATAAATTAGAATTACAGTGTGCAAAGGATATATGTTTAAAATATAATATAGAACATCATATTTTAGATTTGAATTTATTGAACCAACTAGCACCTAATTCATTAACTAGACAAGACATAAAAGTGGATAAAGATTCTCCTACAGATGGTGTGCCGAATTCTTTTGTAGATGGTAGAAACATGCTGTTTTTAACTTTTGTTGCAGTATTTGCAAAGCAAAGAGAAATAAATGCTATTATAACTGGTGTATCCCAAAGTGATTTTAGTGGATATCCCGATTGTAGAGATGTATTCATAAAATCTTTGAATGTTACATTAAACTTAGCCATGGATTACCAATTTGAAATTCTTACTCCTTTAATGTGGATTGATAAAGCTGAAACTTGGAAAATGGCACATGATTTAGGGGTTCTTTCTATAATTAAAGAAGAAACATTAACTTGTTACAATGGTATAAAAGGGAATGGGTGTGGAGAATGTCCTGCTTGTAAGCTAAGAAGAAATGGATATTTAGAGTTTAAAAAGGCCTATTTATAAAACATGCTGATATACAGTTTGCTAGTGATGGTATACTTTTTTTAAATTTTAAAAATTGATTATTTATATTGCATTTTAAAAATACAAAATTAGTTTTTTAATATACGATAAAGTATTAAAGTACTAAAGCTTCGAAAAAATTATTTCCGAAGCTTTAGCACGGTGTTTTTAGAATTTTATTTTAAATTTTATTGTTTCATCAATGATTTCATTTGAGATACTAAAGGATCAGCTGAGGTACCAACTACTATTTGGAAGTTTTTATCGTCAAGTTTCATAACTCCATTAGCACCTAACTGTTTAAGCTTAGTTTCATCTATTTTATTGCCATCAAAAACAGTAAGTCTTATTCTAGTTACACATGCATCTATAAATTGAATATTTTCTGAATTACCTATAGCTTCAAGTATACCCTTAGCTTTAGTTTCTAATTTAGAACTTCCGCTTTTTTTAGAAGTTGAAGCATTAGTATGTGAATTAATATTTGAATTAATCTCTGAATCTAATTCTCTTCCTGGTGTAGGTAAGTTGAATTTTTTTATAAAGAATAAGAATAAGAAATAATAGATTACTGCAAATATTAAACCTAATGGAATTATAAGTATTGGTTTAGTTGATATACCAAAGTTAAGTCCATAATCTATAAAACCTGCGGAAAAAGTAAAACCACATTTTATTCCTAAGATTGAAGTGACAGCTAGAGCTATACCAGTAAACAAAGCATGGAATGCATAAAGTACAGGTGCGATAAACATAAATGAAAATTCTATTGGCTCAGTAATACCTGTAAGGAATGACGTAAAAGCTAATCCTAATAACATTCCTGAAACGGCCTTTTTATTTTCTTTTCTAGCAGCGCTAATCATAGCTAAACATGCTGCTGGAAGTGCAAACATCATTATTACAAAGAATCCAGTCATATAAGTACCGGCAGTAGGGTCTCCAGCGAAAAATCTAGATATATCACCATTAACAACTTTACCTGCTGGATTTTTAAATGTACCAAATTGAAACCAAAATATTGTATTTAGAACATGATGTAATCCAAATGGAATTAATAATCGGTTAAATAAAGCAAAGAAAAATGCGCCAATAGCACCTGCTGCTGCAACCATGTTACCAAAGTTGTTTATAACATCTTGGATTGGTGGCCATATAAATCCAAATAAAACACCTAAAACTAAACACATTAAAGAAGTTATAAGTGGGACAAATCGTTCATCTCCAAAGATTTTTAAATAATCTGGAACTTTAACATCTTTATATTTATTATATAATAATCCGGTTAATATACCCACAATTATACCAGACAGAACTCCCATATTGATTGTATCATTAAAGCTTACAGCAACTTTTACTAATATCAAGTGACCAATGGTAGCAGATAATGCAGCGATACCATTGTTTTTTTCTGATAGTCCTACAGCAATACCTATAGCGAATATAATTGCTAAGTTATCAAAAACAGCACTACCTGCTGAAGACATCCAAGGAATACCCTTTGGTAAAGTACCAAGCCAAGCCCAAACATCAGGCTGTCCTAATCTAAGAAGTAAGCCAGCTGCGGGCAATACAGCTATAGGAGTCATGAGTGATTTTCCTAACTTCTGAAGTTTTGATAAAATTTTACTGTTACTTGCCATGTTTATACCTCCTAAATACATTTAATAACATATTTCAATTTAACTTATATATATTTTTAGAAAAATACTCCAATAGTACTTACGGATGCAGCCATATTACCAAAATTCATTACAAGATTTTGAATTGGTGGCCATATAAATCCAAATAAAATACCCAAAATCAAACAGATTAAAGAAGTTATAATTGGGACAAAACGTTTTCCACCAAAGAAACCTAGAAAATCTGGAACTTTAATAGCTTTATACTTATTGTAAAGTAATCCGGCTAATATTCCTACAATTATACCAGGTAAAATAAACATATTAATTTTTTCATTAAAACTTAAAGCAACCTTTGTAATTACCAAGTGTCCAACAGTAGCAGATAATCCAGCAACACCATTGTTTTCTTCTGCTATTCCTATAGAAATAGCTATAGCTATTATAAGTGATAAGTTCTCAAAAACAGCAGAACTTGCGGCAGATATCCAAGGAATACCATTTGAAGCCAAAGTATTAGGCTTGCCTAATATAAAAAGTAAGGCAGCTATTAGTAATACAGCTATAGGAGCCAAAATCATTTTGCCTAGTCCTTGAAATTTTGATGATACATTACTATTATTTGACATGTTCATACCTCCTGTACATATTTGATGATATTTTTTCCATTTAAATTGTATAGATATTTTTTACGAAAATGCACCTTTAGCATTAATTTCTATTTATTATTAAGTAAAAGTAGTGCAAAAAGAATAGAAGTTGATAAAAAATTTTTTGAATTTATAACAAAAGTGCATTTCTTAAAAATAAATATACTCATTAATATGGATTTAGTTAAAAAAGTGCAATAAAAAAAGCCGAAAAGGTATAAGTAACCTTTTCAGCTTTTGCCCAACGTTGGTTGCACGCCGATGAGTTAATTGTAATCGATTAAAATACAAATGTCAATGTATTTTTAAAATTTTATTAATTTTTGAAAAATATACAAATATTAATTATTGACATGAGCTAATTTAAATTATATACTAATAGAAGTATTAAACGTGTAACTGTTAAATCAGGCATAAGTTAGTTATAACTTGTGCCTTTTTTTTATTTGTTTTTATAAAAATATAAATGGCACTTAAATTAGCTACTATTTATACTTAGGAGGTTTGAAAATGTTTGGTTTTTTTAAAAAGGAAAATAACAAGGAAAATAAGATTGTTGCTCCAGTAGCAGGAAAAGTATTAGATTTATCAGAAGTACCAGATAAAGTATTTGCAACTAAATTGGCAGGAGATGGTGTTGCTATAGAATGTGAAGGTAATGCTATTTTGGCTCCAGCAGATGGAATATTGACTTTAATATTCAAAACTAATCACGCTTTTGCTATTACCCTAGACGATGGAACTGAACTTTTAGTCCATATCGGTATTGATACTGTTAAATTGCAAGGTGAGGGATTCGAAAGAGTAGCAGAACAAGGAGATAAAGTTAAAGTAGGGGATCCTATTATTAAGATTGATGAAGAATTTATAAAATCTCAAGGATATTCTTTGATTACTCCTGTTTTAATAACAAATCCTGAAGATGTTAAAATCATTGAATATAAAACAGGTTTTAATGCTAAGAGTGGGGAAGACACTTTACTTACGTATACGCTTAAATAAATAGTATTTTGGTATCAGGTGGAGTTTTTACTCCATATGAAATGCTTAGGCACAGAATAAATTAAGAAACCTTAATTTGAAAGGTTGTTTTTAGTATATAAATAGAATTTTATTAAGAAGGCGTAATATAACCATTTGTAGAGATGGTTATATTACGCCTATTATTATAAGAGGAGTTTTTATCGTTAAATTTATATTTTAAAATTATACCAGAATAAATAATTTGTAATATATCATTAGTATTAAGTATATCAATAATTAACTGTTTAAAAAGTCCAAAAAATTTATTAGAAATTTAATTTTTCTTAGGAGCATTTCTAAATTTTTCTATGTGGATAGCAATGTAGGCTGTTTCGTCTTCAACAACGTTTAAGAAAAGCTCATTTTCTATTATTTCACTTACTCTTTCAGCTAAATTATACGAAACTTTATATTGTTTTTTGATAGCAGCTATAAGGTCATTTTTTATTGGATTATTGTTTAAAATTCTTTCTATAGCAAATCTTATATGGGTTAAAAATCTAGCATAATCTAAAGATTGTTTGTCTATTTCTATATTAAGTTCATCTTCAAGAAATTCTATAATTGTATTTGATAGAAAAGCATATTTTATTGTATTAGATAGTTTCCCTTCATTTCTTGCAGAATGGATGTGTAGAGTTATAAAGCCCACCTCTTCATCAGGAATCATTATATTAAGTCTTTCTTCTAACATCATTACTGCTTTTTTTGCTATAGAAAATTCTCTCTTATATAGAGTTTCTGTTTCTACTAAAAATGGATTTTCTATAATGTTATTCTCCATAAGGCGTTTTATAGTATAAGATATATGATCAGTTAAAGATACATGTATTTTTTCATTTAATGGTTCTTTTAACTCATCAGAAATCATGGAAATTACTTCTTCACATAAACCAATAATATTACTGTCCACACTTGAAATTAAATTTTTAAAGCTATTAAAGTTATTTTGGTTTTGCATAGTAAATACTTTATCAGCTTTTGTGTCAGTAGGAAGCATGTCTCCTTGATGTTTTCCAAAACCAATTCCTTTACTAAACAGAATCTTTTCTTCTCCGTTTTGATGTACTAATAAAACATTATTATTAAATACTTTTATAACATGATAGCAATCTGTTTGTAAGTTATTCATTGAAATTCCTCCAAAATATACGATTTTTTTAATTTAAAAACGATAAAATATTATAGTTTTGTTAACGTTTAAAAATCTCTTTATAATATAGTATAAAATCAATCAGAGTATTTTTCAAGAAAAATTGGTATATACAACATAACAACATAATGATATAATATTGTCAAGAATAGAAGTGAAAGTTATATTTATTATTAAGTTTAAGCTTTTGCAAATAAAGCTACATTCTAATAAAATTCCCATTTAAATGCAAAAATAAAACAAAATTTTTATATTAAAAATACAAAAACTAAAGATATAGGTTTTATATAAATCAAGAAGGGATTAGTGATATGATGAAAACTGTTTCAAAAAAAAGTCCGATACCTCTCCATTATCAAATTAAAGAAATATTACAAGAGATGATAGAAAATGAAGAATTAAAGCCTGGAGATGCTGTTCCTACAGAAAGAGAACTTTGTGAAATTCAAGGTGTCAGTAGAATGACAGTAAATAAGGCAATAATGGCTTTAGTCAATGAAGGATTATTGTATAGAGAGCAAGGAAAGGGGACTTTTGTTGCTAAACCCAAGGAAAATAAAGAAATAGCAGGTCTAAAGAGCTTTACTGAAGAAATGAAAGATAAGGGAGTAAAGACAGAAACTAAAATTTTATCTTTTAAAATAAAACAAGCCACGAAGAGAATAAAATCCATTTTAAATATGATTGATGTTGATAATGAAGTTATCGAGATTAGTAGACTTAGAATGAGTGAAGATGAGCCGGTGGCTATAGAAACTGTATGGATACCACATAATTTATGTGAAGATATGGATAGAGAAACTATAGAAGGCAAATCATTGTATGAAACTTTTAAAAATAAGTATAATTATTTTCCTGAAAAGGCTAAGCAAACTATAGAACCTATAATGTTAAATGAATATGAATCTAAACTTTTAAATCAAAATGAAAATGCTTTAGCGTTGATGTTTAGAAGAACTACTTACATGAAAGATGGAGTTCCTATAGAACACACAAAAGCAATTTATAGAAGTGATATATATAAATACGAGATAATTTTAAAGTAGAGGATTAATCTCTATTAAAGATGAATTATATTAATCTTAAGGAAAGAAGGTAACTTATGAGTGGAAGAAATATAAATACTATGGATTTAGATAGTTTAACTACATTAGAGATAATAAGAAAAATAAATGAAGAAGATGAAAAAGTATCAAAGGCTATAAAAGAAGAAGAAAAAAATATAGCTATTGCTGTTAATATTATTTTTAATGTATTAAGAGAAGGTGGAAAAATGTTCTACATCGGTAGTGGAACCAGTGGAAAGCTTGGAGTCATAGATGCTTCAGAGTGTCCACCAACTTTTGGTGTTGATGATTCTTTAGTACAAGGTATTATATCAGGTGGAGATGCAGCTATAAGTGGATGGCTTGAACATACTGAAGATAATGAGGAATTGGCTATAGAGGACCTAAAGATAAGAAAAATAACCAATAAGGATGTTTTAATTGGAATAAGTGCAAGTGGTAATACTCCTTATGTAAATAGTGCTATAAGATATGCAAAAGAGTTGGGTTGTAGAACTATAGGTATTATGTGTAGTAAAAAAGGAAGTCTTAAAAATATATGTGATCTAACTATAGCTGTAGATGTTGGCCCGGAGGTTATAATGGGATCTACAAGAATGAAAGCAGGAACTGCACAAAAAATGATTTTGAATATGTTAAGTACTACTACTATGATTAAGCTTGGAAAAACTTATTCTAACCTTATGGTTAATGTGAAACCTATAAATAACAAATTAAAAGAAAGGGTTAGAGAAATAGTTATGTTAGCAACTGATAAGAGCTTAGAAGAAGTTGAAAGAACTCTTATGGAATGTAACTATGATCCAAAAACTGCTATAGTTATGATTAAAATAGGAATTTCAACTAAGGAAGCACAAGAAAAACTAAAATTACATGGTGGTAGAGTTTATGAGACTTTAAAAGGTTAATTTTAATACGGGGGGATTAAATATGAAAGCTATAATTAATGGAAAGATTATAGTAGAAAATAAAATTTTAGAAAATAAAATTTTATTTTTTGATAAAAAAATAGTTGATATATTGGATGTAGATGACGCTAATTTAAATAAAGCCGATCAAGTGATTGATGCTAAGGGATTGTATGTTTCACCAGGGTTTATAGATCTTCACATACATGGTTCAGGTGGAAAGGATACTATGGATGGAGAATTAGATGCTATAAAGGTTATAAGTAATACTATAGCAAAAAAAGGAGTAACATCATTTTTACCAACTACCATGACTATGGATAAAAAAAATATATATACCGCTTTGGATGTTATAAAACAAGCTATGAATATGGATTTAGGTGGAGCTAAGGTTTTGGGCGCACATTTAGAAGGACCTTTTATCAATCCCAAATATAAAGGTGCTCAAAACGAAGAATTTATGATAAAGCCAAGCCTTGATTTTATTAAGGGATATGAAGAGGTAATTAAAATTATTACTTTTGCACCAGAAAGAGATGAAGATTTTAAGTTTTTAAAGGATGTTAAGGAAAATACAAATATAGTTTTGTCTATAGGTCATTCAGATGCCACATATGAACAGGCTATAGAAGCTATAGAGAATGGAGTAAGTCGTGCTACTCATACTTTCAATGCTATGACTCCTTTAAATCATAGAAAACCAGGAATAATAGGGGCTATTTTAAATACCGATATATCTTGTGAGCTTATAGCTGATAATATTCATGTTCATAAAGGTGCTATCAATCTTCTTGTTAATGGTAAGGGTATAGATAAAGTTATACTGATTACAGATTCTATGAGAGCAGGATGTATGAAAGATGGCATATGGGAACTAGGTGGTTATAAAGTTATTGTAAAGAATGGATCTGCTAGATTAGAAGATAACACTTTAGCAGGAAGTATTTTAACTTTAAATAATGCTATTAAAAATATGAAAGATAATATAAATGCTCCTTTGTATGAAATTGTATCTATGGTAACAATTAATCCAGCTAAAGACATAAATATATATGACAAAAAAGGAAGTCTTGATAAAGGAAAAGATGCTGATATTGTTATTTTCGACGACAATATTGACATTAATATGACAATTGTTGAAGGAAATATTATTTATGAAAAATAGACAATGTTAATTTAGATTACTAGACATAATCTGTTATTAATTTAGTTAAAAGAAAATTTAATTTAGATGAGGTGTATTTTAATGAGAATTATAGTAGTAGATAATTACGAAGAAATGAGTAAGAAAGCAGCAAATATGGTTGCAAGTCAAGTTATTTTAAAACCAAATAGTGTTCTTGGATTGGCAACTGGAGATACTCCTGTAGGAATGTATGAGGAAATTATAAGTCTTTATAAAAACGAAGAAGTAGATTTTTCTAAGGTTAAAACTTTTAATTTAGATGAATACTATGGTTTAAGTAAAGAAAACCCACAAAGTTATTATTATTATATGATGAATCACTTATTTAATCATGTAAATATTGATGAAAATAATATAAATATTCCTAATGGAATGGTTGATAATATAGAATCAGAGTGTAAAAATTATGATAAAAGAATAGTAGAAGTTGGTGGAATTGATTTACAAGTTCTTGGTATTGGAGTTAATGGACACATTGGGTTTAATGAGCCCGATATAAGTTTTGAATCAGAAACTCATTTAGTTAATTTAGACGAAAAGACTATAGAGTCTAATTCAAGATTCTTTAATTCAAAAGAAGAAGTTCCGACAAAAGCTATTAGTATGGGAATTAAGACTATAATGCATTCAAAAAAAATAATTTTGTTGGCTTGTGGCAATTCGAAGGCTAACGCTATTTTTGAAACTATAAATGGAAAAATCAATCCTAATATGCCAGCATCTATTCTTCAATTACACAGAGATGTTGTCGTTATTGTAGATAAGGAAGCTGCTAGCAAATTAAATTTAGAGTAACTATGATTTAATATATAATCAAAATTATTAATAAAACAACAAATAAGTAAATTTATGACTGATTTGTTGTCTTATATAAATCTTTAAAGCTGTCATTATAAAAATAAGGAGGTTATCCTCCTTATTTTTATTGTTCGAGTTCATAATTGTTGTAAATAAATAGACTTACGTTTAAAATTATTTTAGCTATTTATAAAAAATCCATTAATGACCTCTATGTTTTTGTTTTTTCTTTTGTTGTTTTAGTTCAAATTGTTTTTCTTTTTCTTGGTATTTTTGTTCTTTTGATTTCTTTTTTCTCTCTGTTTTATTTGTTTCCTGTTGTAGTTTCATAGCTAGTTGTGATTTGGTTCCAATTTTCTTATTCTGAGTCTCTTTTTTTATATTTCTTTGAAGTTTTTTAGGATTTAATTTTGTTTTTTTAGATTCCTCATTGAGTATAGGATTACTGAAGTTTAGACAATAATATTCTTTTAATAAAAATTCATATACCTCATAATCCTTTGGCTCTGAACCAAAAACTACTTTACAAACAGATAAAAGATCATCTTCATATCGTTCGAAAACACCTACCCAAAATGGCTTTTCAAAAAATACAGTTAATTTAACACTTACATACATATTTGTTTCCTCCTGTTTTGTAAAAATGTAAATTAAGAACGGACGACCCCAGGAGGGAAGGTTACTGCTATCTATAAAAATAGATAGGTTCGGACTACCAACCGAAACTGTGTTTTTATCTTCATTATGTATTATACATAAAAAAAGAGCATTTGTATAATATATTGTAGGGTCTAACATTATATCAATTTTAAATTATAGTGATGTATAAAAGTTTTATTAGTTAATATTAAAAAATTCTTTTTTAGAAACATAGTGAAATAAAAATCCATTATGAGAAAAACTATGAGCTAAATACAAAATATTGAAATAATTGTATTGACATAAGGTGGTAATTTTAGTATATTATATGTGTACTATTTATTGTAGTACACATAATACACATGATACACATTTTGTTTTTATCTAAGAATGCGGTGATATTTATCTCTAATCTATTGAGTACTTAGTATTAGTAACGCTAGACACAATATTAAAGTTAAAAAGTATTAGTAAACATTTTTACATAAAACCAAAAACTATATTTATATCAATCAAAGAAAAGTATTTTTACTAAAAATTCTAAAAAAGGTGGTGAAAAAATGATAAATATAGATAGTAGAAGTAGCAAGCCAATATATGAGCAAATAATAGATGGAATAAAAGAAAATGTTATAAGAGGAATATTAAAACCTGGAGATAAATTGCCATCTGTAAGGGAATTAGCAGTGATGCTAACTACAAATCCTAATACAGTTAGTAAAGCATATAAAGAATTGGAAAGAGCAAGAGTTATAGAAGTTTTAAGGGGGAAGGGAACTTATATATCAGATTTTAGCCCTAGAAAGGATGAGGAAAAGATGAACTTTTTAAAGAAGGAATTAAAGCAACTCTTGATAGAAGCACAGTATATGGGAGTAGACAAAGAAAATTTTATAAAATTAATAGATGAGATTTATGAAGATTTAGATGGGAAGAGGTGATTTATGTGATAACTATAAATAATGTTTCAAAAACATTAGGAAATAAAAAAATTTTAAATAATATCAATATAGACATAGAAAAAGGTAGTATATTTGGTGTTATAGGAGAAAACGGGGTAGGAAAAACTACACTTATAAAATGTATGTTAGGTATATACAAACAAGATGAAGGAGAAATAACAGTGGATGGACAATCTATTTTTGAAAATCCTGAAGTGAAGCAAAAAATAGGTTATGTAGCAGCTGAAACACAGTATTATTCATCATTTAAAGTAAAAGAACTTGAGAAATTTTATAGCCTAACTTATGATAGATTTTCCTATGAAAGATTTAAAGAACTTAATAAAATATTTAAGATACCAGAAAACAAGAGGGGAAGAGAACTTTCGAAGGGTATGAAGATGAGAGTTTCATTAATGTTAAATTTAAGTATATATCCAGAAATACTAATATTAGATGAACCTACTTCAGGATTAGATCCTATAATAAAAAGAAAATTAATGAATATTTTAGTAGAAGAAGTATCACAAAGAGAAATGACAATATTTATGGCTAGTCATAATTTAGATGACTTAGAGAGAATATGTGATTCAGTAGCTATTATGGAAAAAGGCGAAATAAAATATATAAATAAGATAGATGATATGAAAGAACATATAAAAAAGCTGCAAGTGTTATTTAAAGATGAAAATAAGGCAGAAGAAATAAAAAATTGGTGTGAAATAATTGCAGTTGAGAAAATCGGGAGAATAAACTATTTAATAACAAATAATTATTCAGAAGAATTACAAGAAAAACTACTAAATTTAGAAGCAACGTTTATAGAAGAAATAGATTTAAGCTTAGAAGATATGTTTATATACTCCATAGAAGGAGGAAAAGAAGATGAAAAAGCTATATAATAATGCTTTATTTTATAAAGATTGGAGAACTAGTAAGTGGATTAGTATTATTATGACTATAAATTTATTTTACTTTAAAACAATGGAAGCCTTTACTTTAATTAGTTTGCAAAAATATCGTATGGCTATAGACGAAAAATTTGTACCTAATAAAATGTGGTTTAATGGATATTTGATAGGACATAATAAAGATGGATATATGATTAGTTTAATTTTAGTAGCATTGCTTACAGTACTATTATTTAAAGGGGAAAAGCAAAATTCTACCTTTGAGTTATTATACTCCATGCCGTTTAAAAGAAAAGAAATGATATTATCTAAAATTAAAGTAGGTTTTTTATCAATAATTATACCATTCTTAGTTAACTTTATAATAATGACTTTGTTTTATATTAAAAATAAAGCATATATAGGAAGCAATTATTCAGATATACCTAAATTTTATTTCATAAATCTACTAATGTGTTTGTTATTTTTTATATTTTTAGTTTTTATTCAAACTATAGTAGGACAATACTTGATAGCAACTATAACAGCACCAATAATTCTTATCACTCCATATGTATTAGTAAAATATTTGTTAGAGTTAGTAGAATCAACATTAAGATATAGCATATATCCTAAGCTTTGGAAATTAACAAATTTCTATCCTAACTTAAATATATATGATATAGCTAATTACCAAAACATACCAATGGATAAAGTTTTCAAAAATGGAGAATGGACATATTCTAATTATAAATATGGATATGAGAGTTTCGGTGTTAAAATTTTAGTGATGATATTCTTAATAATGGTATTTAGTCTTTTATCAGTTATAATATATAATAGGCTTAAGGTAGAGAAAATAAATCAATTAATAATATTTAAACCAGCTGAAAAGATATTTAATTTAGGAGTAGCAATATGGTGTGGTATAGTGGTCTCAGTGATATTCGGAGATGTTTATACAGGAAACAGACTAAGAATATATATAACATTATTTTTAGGTGCAGCTATAGGATATTATATATCAAAATTAATGATAAAATTGTTTAGCAGATAGTGATTTAAGGAATTAATAGGTTATGATATAAACTTATTAATTCCTTTTGTTTAATTATGCTGTTAGTTGCTTTTAAAATTCAATATAAAATAAACAAAATATTTATATTATAAGATAGTTAAGTATTATGCTTTAAAAATATTACAAAATAAAAAATTAATAACCTAGCTGTTTTCCTACAATTATTACTTTGATTCTGTCTTTAACAAACTGTCCTTTAATAATTGTAAAGTCATTACATATTCTATTGGGGCTTTGGCAGTCGATACAATAGCCTAAAGTAGTACATGGGGTATTTTTACCTAATCTTTTTGCATCGATTGGAGCAGAATAATTTCGAACTCTTTTTTCTGCCTCTTCTATATCTTTAACAATCTTATTTATTCCAGCTACTAAGATAACTTGTTTAGGACCATATATCATAGGGGCAACTCTACTTCCATTACCATCAATATTATAAAGTTCTCCATTTTCAGTTAATGCATTTGTACTACACATAAAAGTATCACAAGAGAAGTTCTGTATGTAAATTTGTTTTTTTTCTTCACTTGTGATACCATTTTTATACTTATCTAAAAAAGTATAATTCCCTTCACGAAGAAAATCTATAACTCCTGTTTCAAAAAGTGTCATAGAATCCCCTACACCTACTATAGATTTTTCATCTATAAGTTCTTTCAAGAGTTTTATTAAATCATTAGTATCTTTGACAAAAAAGCCTGCTATATTACGTTTTCTTAGATTAGCTATAGTTCGATCCAATTGTTTTTCTATATACCATAAAACGTTTTTAGTCATATAAATTTATCCTTTCCAACAAAAATTTTCGATTAATATTTTTACATTATAAATTATATATTAGCTTATAAAATATCACAATTAATTACATACATATATAATTTATTTATAAAATGTTAACTAGTAAGTTAAATATTGAAAAATATATTCTATATTTAACAACTCCTTAGCGAAAGAACCTTAGTGAATTTATTTTTGTCACCATAAGTCGTGGATGTAATGGTAAGGCAAGTTATATATCTAAAACTGTTAAAGCCTTGAAAGTTGTATTATACATGGAAAAATATCCACGTTTTAAAAAATATACAAAAAATATTGAAAATTAAGAAAAATAGGAATATAATTAAATAAATTTTAAGTTTTTATATGTAATTTATAATATATAAATTTTGAATTAAATTAATCACCGATTAAAATATATTTAAAAATTAAATATAATTATTCTAAAAAAATTAAGTTAACTATTCTATTGATAATTGATAAATCAAACAATTAATAAACATGGTGAGATAAGTGTGCTTATAAGTAAACGTTTAACTGAGATTTAACGACGTTTTATTAATGTTAAAGTTTATCATATTAAACAGTTAATAATTTATAAACATATGAGAAATAAGTATGCTGATAAGTAAACGTTTAACTAAGTCTTAAAGATGTTTTATTAATGTTAAAATTTATCATATTAAATAGTTAATACTTTATAAAAAGGGGGGGAATTCAAAATTTATTGATAATAAAAGAGATTTAAATTTTAAAGTGTTAAAGAGATTTTATCAGAATAACTATATTTTAATTTTTAATGTATTTAATAAATGAGAAAATTGTACCATTATCTAAAATTAGGGATAAGATTTATCGATTTTTATTAAAAGTTCATAGTACAGCTAGATACTATAATATTAAAAGAGCAATTGTTTTAGTTTTACATATGCCTTCTGAACGCAAATTATTTGCATTTGAATGTTATTTTAAATTACAATCACATCTTTGATGCTGATTTAACTCTTCTTACTAAGCATTCAATGGCTAAAAATATGCAATTTTCTCAAATAAGAATTATTATGTCAAAAATATTATATAGGGGTGTGGAGATGAAAAAATATTTAACTAAATTATTAGGAATTCCATTATTAGCAGTAGCTATGATTATAACCACTTTTCCGATAAGGGCTAATGCTGCTGATATTACAAAAAATTCACCAGTTTTATCAAAATCATCAGATACTATAAAGACATTAAAATCATCTAATTTACATGCAACTTTAGAATCTAATAATTATCCAATAGTGCTAGTTCATGGATTTATGGGTTGGGGAAGAGATGAAGTAGCAGGATTTAAGTATTGGGGAGGTACTAATGACCTTCAAGAAAAGATGCGTGATGCAGGATACGAAGTTTATACAGCAACAGTAGGCCCTGTATCTAGTAATTGGGATAGAGCTTGTGAACTCTATGCCTATATAGTAGGTGGAAGAGTAGATTATGGTGCAGCTCATGCAGAAAAATATGGACATGCACGATATGGTAGAATGTATCCAGGGTTATATAAAAAAATAAGTGATACTAATAAAATTCACTTAGTTGGACATAGTATGGGTGGACAAACTATTCGTACGCTTACACAGTTATTAAGTGAAGGTTGTAAAGAAGAAAGAGATTATGCACAAAATAATCTTTCGCCATTATTTAAAGGAGGAAAACACTGGATTCACAGTGTAACAACTATTGCAACACCAAATAATGGAACAACAGCTGCTGATGGAAATCCTATGGTTGATTTTGCAAGTTCTGCCTTTGGAGTATTAGCATCAACAACAGGTAGTAGCTCACTTACAAAATCTATATTTGATTTTAAATTAGATCAATGGGGATTACAAAAGAAAAAAAATGAATCTAATTTAAAATATGTATCACGTGTTTTAAATAGTGATATATGGACACATACAAAAGATATTTCATCATATGATTTAACAACATATGGATCAGAAGAACTTAATAAATGGGTAAAAGCTCAACCAGATGTTTATTATTTCTCTTGGACAGTTTGTGCAACAAAAGAAGCAATTCTTACTGGACATCATATCCCACAACCAGGAGTAATGAATAAGATGTTTTACCCAAATGCTTTTACAATGGGCAAATATACTCGTAATGAAGCAGGGAAACCTGTTATAGATAAAAGTTGGTGGCCAAATGATGGCTATGTAAATTCTATAAGCGAAAATGGACCTAAATTAGGGTCAAATGATGTTATTATTGATTATGATGGTACTCCTGAAAAAGGTAAGTGGAATGCAATGCCTACACTTATGAATATGGATCATGAAGATATAATAGGACGTTTTGCTAATGTTCAAGGATGGTATTTAAATCTTTGTAAGCAATTAAATTCACTAGAAAAATAATTATAACTTTTATATATTTTCTTAAAATAATTATTTAAGTTATTGTTGTATATTGTAGTTTGACAAATATCTTAATAACAAAATTAAAGTAATAATAAAGAACTTGTGCCTTATTCTTGCACAGGTTCTTTTGTACTAATTATTCAATTTTAAAATTTTTAAAGTAGTATTGTTTATCTTCATCAGTAATTTTGCTTATTACTTTACAAGGATTACCTACAGCTATTGAATTAGAAGGGATATCTTTTGTTATAACACTACCAGAACCAATTACTACATTATCTCCAATAGTAATACCTGGATTTACTATAACGCCACCACCTAGCCATACGTTATTGCCTATAGTAATTGGAAAAGCATATTCAATTCCTTCATTACGTGGTTCAAAATGAATAGGGTGGCCTGCAGTAAAAAGACTTACGTTTGGTGCGAACATAACATTGTCACCAATTGTAACTTTAGCACAATCTAATATGGTGCAATTGTAATTGGTATAAAAATTTTCCCCAATGGAAATATTGTAACCATAGTCACATCTAAATGGTGGTTCTATAAAAAAATCATCTCTAGTACTACCAAATAATTTTTTTATGATTTCATTTCGTTTTTCTATTTTACTAGGATGTAAAGAGTTGAATTCAAATATCAAATCTTTTGCATACTGACGTTCTTTAAATAGCTCTTCACCAAATGATTTATATGGTTTTCCATTTAACATTTTTTCTTTTTCTGTCATAAGTTATCTCCTCTCTGCTATATAATTAAATTTACTTATATTAATGAGTGTGTGCTAAATTAAAGTTATTTATATTATAATACATATAAAGTAGATATTGGAGGTTTTATACATAATATTTATTAAAATATAATAGCCTATTAATTCTATAACTTACAAAGTGATAGAATTAATAGGCTATTATTGTATAAACAGTATATTTAGATAGAGAAACGATAACTATTATATTATAAAATTTATGAAAATAATAAAAAATCTCCAATAATACAAATAAGTAAATTGGAGAATTCTTTCTTTATTTTATCTTATATATTTCTTTTACTTTTTCAGGTAGATCATCTTTTTGTACTTCTTCATAACTTTTTACTACATTATCTTTTACATATACTTTTAGGTATCTATCTACTTTAAGAACCTTATTAGTAGTAACCTCTAAGAGTTTTTCATTTCCATTTTTGTCATAGCCATTTATTTTGTAACGATATCTATCAAAATCTACTACATGTTCAGTTGTATACTGATCTGTGGTTTTAACATAATATTTGGTAGAACCAAAGGTTGTTATTTTATTAGTTCTAAGGGCAAAAAATCCTCCCCCTATTATTAATAAAGCTACTATAAATCCAATAATTTTTTTCATATTATATACTCCTTTTTTAGTTGATTATTAATTTATTATTTTAGAAAATTGCATAATGACAAAATTATATAGTTTCATGTAAATTTTAAAATTCTAATTATACAATCTTCTCATTTATTAAAATAGCACTTAGCTATGTAATTTTATAATTATTTAAGTTTTACTTAAATGGGTAAAATACATATACCAATATTAAGCCTGTTACAGAAAATATAGATCCTATAACTAGAAATGGTAGAGTATTTCCATTCCAAGCAGGTTTATTTGTAAAAGCCCTCCATTTAAAGCTAAAACCACTCATTCCTAAAAAAAGAAAACCAATAAATAAAATACCTATACTAATTAAAAATAAACTATTTTGCATCATAAGAACCTCCAATAGTCGATTGATGTAATTAATATATCATAAAGTCATATACGGTTCCATTCATTCATCTTACATTGTGCTTACATTTTTGTAAGATAAACAAAAGAGATTTCCTACAATAAAAATTACCATTAGAAAATCTCTTCTTTATTTTAGGCTTTGTTTTAAAAGAATGTAAACAAGCTAGTGTAAGCTTCCTTTTCCTTATCAATAAATTACTAAACTGTAGCTTTATTTTAAGATATATCTATATTTTTAACACCACTTATTTTGTCATGAAGAAGTATAGGATCTTTTTTTATTATGTGGCTTAATAAATGTATAAAACCAAATAGAACTAAAAAAATCTGTAATATAAAAACTATTATTAGAAAATCATATTTTTCTAAAGATTGTAAGTAATTTTGAGCTGAATTTAATATGTAATTCGGCATAAAATAGCAATACATTAATATACCATAACGTTTGAAAATTTCAATAAACGTTAATTTATCATGTTCTCCTCTTAATCTCATTTTTAATAATTTTTTAGCTATAGTAAACCCATTTGTTAGGTAAGGGATTAATATAAAATATAAAAAAGTTACTATTACAAATATAAATATATTTTCAGGATCAAAAAATAAAAAGCACAGCGTCCAATCTATAAAAAATGCTAGGATACGTTTAGGATAAGCAGAATATTTGTCAGTTGTAAAAGTTTTTATCTTAAGTTTATTTATATCAGGTAGTATGATACTAAACAAAGGTTCTATGAGATATCCGATTAATCCACCAAATGTATTTAGAATAAGATCATCTACATCGAATAGTCTGTATGGATATTTATAAATTCCATATATACCAGTTAACTGAGTAATTTCAAAAAATAGTGAAACTAAGAAAGATATAATTATTGTTTGTTTTATAGTTTTTTTAAAGTAATATCTAAGATATATTCCTAAAGGCAATAGTAAAATAGCGTTAAAAAATGCTTGCATAAAAGCAGGTTCTGAAAAAACATGTAAATAGGTTTTAGGATTATTCCAGACAACTTTAGTTTTACTTAAAAAATCGTTTATAAAATTAAATGGAATTAGTTGAATATAATTTTCTTTAGAAAATCTAGGTTTATCAACACGTGGTAAAGGGAGTATTGTCATAAAAAACGCGGTAATACTATAAAATATAAAGGTATAAAAAATAAAGGTCTTTAATTTATTGATATTACCATATTTTCTATAATTGTAGACAGCGTAAGGAATACATAGAGCAGCTGCTAAAAGAGGAAAAAATATTAGTGCTACTTTTATTGGAAATAGATAAGTTTTCATAAAATGCTCCTTTACTAAAATGATTGTTAAGTTTACATAATAGATATATCGTATTTGAATACTATATCTTTATTATTTGTTATATTAGCATATTTATAATTCATACTAATTCAATAAATATATTAAAAATTATCGTATAATAAAAAACAAGATTAAAATACGATACTGGAAACCATTTTTTAATAAAATGTAACCGTATTTAATCTTGTTTTTTATACTAAATATAGAATTGTTTAAAAAAATATACTAAATTCAAGAATTTACTAAAGTAAAAGCATAGTATTAACTCAAATTATTATGTATTACCTTTTATACAACATATCTATATGAGGAATGTTATCTTCTAAGTATTCCTCTGAAACTTTTTTGAAACCAAGACTTCCATAAAAATCGAATAAATATGATTGTGCTTGAATTTTAATTTCTGTTTCATTTAAGTTTTGTCTTATAAAATCAATTGCTTTTAACATCATCTTTCTTGCAATACTTTTACCACGATAGTTTTTACTCACTACTACTCGACCAATAGATACTTGATCATATGAAACACCTTTTTTTAAGATTCTTAGGCATGCAACAACATTGCTATTGTCTTCAAGAAATAGGTGATATGCATCTTGGTCTTTGCCATCACAATCTTGAAAAGCACACTCTTGTTCTACAATAAATACCTCATTTCTTAACTGTAAAATGTTATATATTTCCTCAAGTTTTAAATCTGTAAATTTTTTTAGTTTCCAGTTCACTATGTATTCCTCCAAATTTTAAAGTTTTATTATCATAATTATAACATTATAATTAAACAAGTAAATTAAGCCAAGGACATCAACTCTATTCTTGGCTTGTGTATAATAATTCTATTGAGTATTACTGTTTTACCGCTAATGCAAAATTTATGTTTTCAAAAGCACGATAATCGTCATTCCTTTCTTTAAAATAGCGGTTATTAATTTCTAAAGTTATCGTTTAAAGCATGTCTTTTCTAAATTTGAAATTAATTTATATAATTAAAAATTCAAACAAAAATGTTGTGATTATAAAAATCTAGTTCAATATAGGTATTCAGATACTAATCCTAAATCTTCAACTATATAATTTTCTGTACTATACATGTAAAATACATATATTTTTGATTCTGTTAAATAGTCATTAGCTAAAATATATGGTTTGTCTCCACAAATGATTGCTTTAAGGGCTCTTGTTATATGGCTTTTAAATATTTTATACCTTTCATCTGCACTATATTTACTAGCTTCGCAACTAAGTGGACAAGAGGCCTTGAATATAAATTTGTTATTTACTAAATTCCATTCACCAACAACTTGATCCATTAAAACATCGCATTTTTCTTCTGTAAATTTGTTGTTTATAAACAAATATCTTATTCCAGTTTCATCAGAATGTGTAAGTGTATATTTTCTTTTCAAAGGATCTTGTATATTATTTATTATAGTAACTTCTAACTTATGCATTATTAACACCCCTTAACCTTTCTGGCATTATTTTTATAGCAGTAAATGAACCAATTAAACCAGCAATATAAACAGAAATGATGCTTATTAATAGTGCAAGGTTACCTTGAAATAGGTATCTGGCACTATTTACCATGAATGTAACTACAAAAAATGTACCTATGATACCACCTACTGAATATATTGGTGCACACAGGGCTATTTTAATCTTGGAATCATAATTTTTTAAAATCAAGAGATTTACAATATCCGCTAAAATTCCGCCAATTATTATAGCTATACTCATAAAAATAGATATACGAATCATTATAAGTCCATAACCTAAAGCAAACATTGTCATTATGCCAGGCTTTCTTATTTTATATATCATAACTGTTATAAGGAAACTATAGAATGGTGCATTTATAATGCCTCTTGAAAGAGGAAGTATGCTATGTAACACCCCCAATACTTTTCCAAGTACAACAGCTATAGCAATGCATATACCTATTGTAGTCAAATCTTTTATTGTCATATTCCACTTCATGTTTTTTAACCTCCTTTATAATAAACAATATGGGTCTTCATCTAGCCAATCCCCTGAGTGATTAAAGGCTCTAGCTCTACAGCCTCCACAGATATTTATATATTTACAGTTTCCACATTTACCTTTATAATTTTTGAAATCTCTTAGTTTACAAAAAATATCATTATTATGCCATATACTATCAAAAGATTCTTCACGAACACTAGCTACCTTAACTGGAGCGTAAGGGCATATATGGATATCACCATTCGGAAGGATAGAACAGTAACTTATTCCAGCAATACATCCTCTTATTCCACCATATGACTTAATTCCTTTAAGCAATGACTCAACTTTATATTGGGGAGCGCAAGTTGGTTTAATCCGAATATCTAAGTTTTTATCAATTATAGTATGAATAGCTTTTTTATACTCATCTTTATTTAGATATGTTTCACCTAAATTTTTTCCTCTACCTACTTGTACAAGAAAAAGCATATGACAAGAAGAAGCACCAAAAGTAGAAGCAAAGTTCATTATTTTATCTAGTTCATTTAGATTTTCTTTAGTAATAGTGCAGTTTATTTGAACATTAATTCCAACATCTATACAATTTTGAGCTCCTTCTAAAGCTTTTTGGAAAGCAGTCGATGAACCTCTAAAATTGTTATGCTTAATAGGGTTTAAACTATCTATGCTAATAGCAATAGACTTTAGCCCATAATTTTTTAGTTTTTCTGCACATTCCTTTGTTATCAATGTACCATTACTACCCATGAGAGTAGTCATTCCTAGAGAAGATGCATATTCAATTAATTCAAAAATATCGTTTCTCATTAGTGGCTCTCCACCACTGAATACTATAATTCTAAAACCAGCCTTATATATTTCTTCTAAAAGTGTTTTCCCTTCTTTAGTGGATAGTTCATCACTATCTAATTCATTGGGGCCACATTCTCTATAGCAATGTTTACAATACAGATTGCATCTTTTAGTTGTATTCCATGATATATGATTCATTGTATATCATTTCCTTTCTTTGTTTATAGTATATTCAAAGCTTTTCTACACAGAATTAAAAAGTAAATTTTTTATTGTATTTAGTTAGCAAAATAATAACTGGTTTTACGAGTGAATTATATAATTACTATTATATAACATTTTTATATAATAAAGAGATGAGTGAGTTATTTTTTTACTGCTAATGCAAAATTTATATTTTCAAAAGCACGATAATCGTCATTTCTTTCTTTAAAATAACGATTATTAATTTCTAAAGGTGTCAAATGTTCGTAAAGTTGAAAGCCTGTCCTTTCTAAATCTAAAACTAATTCACTACATGAATAGCAACTTTTCATAGGTTCTCCATTTTGAATAGCTGCATGTACCATGGTTTGAACACGTTTTGTTGTTTTTTTAGGTTGAAATATATCAGAATCTGCATAGTCAAAGGCAAGAGAGCTGCCATTTGGTGAAATATTAGATATACCTTTTAATGTATTTAATATTTCACCTTTACTTAAATAGTAAGTTACTCCAAGCCAACTATAAAAACTTAATTTAGTTTCATTAAAAGCTGAATTTTTTATTGTTTCTTCAAAATTATTTTTTGAGAAGTCAACAGGTATAAAATGCAAATTTTTGGGAATTTCCCATCCAGCCATTTTGATTCTTTCTAATTTAAGATTTTGTGTAGAAGGATGATCCAATTCAAAAATATCAATATAATTTAATAAATTTGGATTACGAAAGGCAAAAGTATCAAAACCTGCACCTAAGATGACATATTGTTTTACTCCAAGTTTAATCGAAAGTTTTAACATATCTTCTGTATATCTGCTACGTGACAATGAAATAGGTGCTATTTGATTTTGAATAACGGCTTTTAAAGCAGAGTCTTTATCCTTACAAAATGTTGCTTTGTCTGAATCAGAAAAGTTTATACTTCCCGCTAAAATATTACTAATAGTTTCATATTCATCATTTGTTATTAGCTGTTTTGCAAGAAAATCATCAAAGATTTTTGGTGATTCATTTATAGAGTGATAGGCCCTTCCATAGGCTGTTATTAAAGCTGTAGTACTTGGTTTATTATTTTTCATTATAAATTCCTCCTTAAAAATTTTAAAATTCTATTGACAAATATATAAATATATGATATAATATTTAATTAGGATTTGTTTATATATTATACGATTTACTTTTAATCTTGTCAATGATGAATGAGAAAAATAATATAGTTAATATAAATAAAAAAATAAAGCATTAGGTGGTTCTCGAAAACTGCTTAATGCTTTTGGTGGTTTCCAGTTTAAGTTTTTGCTTGTTTATAATGTATAATTAAGATTGTTTATATTAGTTTAGGTGGTGAGTTAATGAAAGTTAAACAGATTATGACTGAAAAAAAACAATTTCTTGATTTGCTTTTGTTAGCAGATGAACAAGAAGATATGATTGATAGATACTTAGAACGCGGAGAGATGTTTGCTCTATATGACAATGATTTGAAAGCTATTTGTGTTGTTACGCAAGAGCATGACAGTGTCTATGAATTAAAAAATATAGCCACATACGAAGAATATCAAGGACAAGGCTATGGTAAGCAACTGATAGAATACATTTTTAAATATTACAAGGACAAGTGTAAGACTATGATTGTTGGTACCGGCGATAGTCCACTAACAGTTCCCTTTTATGAGAGGTGTGGATTTACAATCTCTCATCGTATCAAAAATTTCTTTACAGATAATTATGATCATCCAATTTATGAATGTGGTGTACAACTTGTTGATATGATCTACCTAAAAAAACATTTTTAAATGAATGGAATAGCTGTAGTATTATTAAAAAAGGTATTATGTGGTATTATTAAAGGAAAAAATTACTATTTATTAAGTTCGTAATTTAATAGACGATATACTAAAGAGGAGGTGTGAAATTATGGTAAATTCTATTTATTCTAATGGAGTAAGGAACAATAATATAAATCAACAAAATAATAGTGCTGTTAATAATGAGGTTAAAGCGCTTGAAAAACAGAAATCACAAATTGTAGAACAAATTGAGAAGATAAAAGGGGGGAATATGTCACAAAAGGCTAAAGATGAGCTAATTAAACCACTACAAGAGCAAATGGAACAAATTGATTCACAAATCCAACAAAAGCAAATGGAACAAGTTAATAAAATTTCCAATAACAATACTAATAAAGTACCTGATCAATCAATTAATAACAATACTAATAATGCAAATAGTGATTCTTTAATATTAGATAATGCAAATGCATATAACAATATTAAGAAGTCAGTTAGTTTGAAATCATCACTTAGATCATCAGCTAATACTCTAAGAGGTGAAGCAAAATTAGATGCCGAAAGAGATAAATTTAATAATGCGCAAAAAATAATAGAAAAGAAGAGAAGCAAAGCAAGTGAATGTGATGCACGTGCTAATGCTATAGATTCAGAACTTCATAAACAATCAACTAAGATAAATAAAAACGTTAAACAATCAAGTAGTATTAAAAATGAGAATAATGAAATATCTAAAGATACTGATAAAATAAAAAAACAATATGAGGAAAATAAGAAGATAAGAGAGCAAAAAACTGCTATAAATGATTTAACATCTCAAAATACATCTAAACAAAATAAAAGAATTTCAATAAATACTTTTGCTTAAAAATTTATATCTAAGTATATTAAAAATTAATTTTGTAATTATAAGTGTGGAACTTATAAAAATACCGTAGTATTCAGTAGTGAATTTTACGGTATTTTTTATTATATTGTTATATAATGAATACTTATTAGTATTGTACTTTTCCCAATGTTTATTGCTAGTAAAACTTGAGTTTTTAATATGATCAAGTAAATGATGTTATTACGCTGAATACTAGATATTAATTTTAAAGTGGAGTTTAGCTTCATATTACTTATATTGGAAAATCATCTATATATATTCGCTTTAAATTTTTCTCATCTATAACTTTAACTTTTTTATATCCTAAAGAGACTAATCCTTTTTCTTGAAAAGAATTTAGTATTTTAGTAACGGTTACTCTACAGCTGCCAATAAGTTGTGCAATTTCTTCGTGAGAATAATCAATAATATAAGATTCATCATTTTTATTTTTCTTAAAATGTACGCCTAATCTTAAGAGTAATTCAGCAAGTTTTTTATCAGCTGGTAAGAAGGCCATACTATTAACTTGGGTTGATAAGTTCTTCATTGTTAATGACATAAGATGAAACATTTGAATCATTAATTCTGGATATTTAGTTAGATAAGGGTACAAATTTTCTAAACTCACTGAAATTAACTCTACATCTGTTGCAGCACTAACGGATGTTAATCTTGAGCCATAACTAAAGTAGGAGGATTCTCCAAATAATTTTCCTTTTCTCAATATTTCAATAGTAAGTTCTGTTCCTTCTGGTGAAATGAGAAAAATTCTAACACGACCGGATTTAATTAAATAAAAACTTTCAGCCACATCTTCTTGAAAATATATCATTTCATTTTTACTATATCTTTGTATTATACCAGCCTCTTCAAATATTTTATAAAAATCAGAATTAATACTTATTGAAGAACTGGGCAAATATTTATGAGTTTTAAACATATAAAATTTCCTCTCATTAAAACTTTATAAATAGATTGTAGCCTAAACTACAATTTGTTTTCAAGGTTAAATGTAAAATTTAATCTAAATAATTTAAGCAAACTTTATTAAGAGCCAAGAATTATTTAATAGGAGGAAATTGAATAATGGCAGCTAAGGAAAAACTATGGAACAGATATTTTATATTGGCACTAATTATTACTATAGGAGTAAATTTAACTTGTAATTTATTATTATCTACTATATCTATATATGCTAAGAAAATTACAGGTACTGACACATATGCAGGAATAATGACAGGAGCATTTACACTAGCGGCTTTAATAATAAGACTGTTTGCAGGAAAGTTATTAGATAAACTGGGAAGAAAAAAAATATTGATATTAGGTGTAGTTATTACTGCTTTATCAACTATAGCATATGCTTTTACAAATGAAATATCTTTACTTGTGATATTTAGGGTGATTCAAGGATTCGGATTTGGTATTTCTTCTACTGCTGTAGCTACAATTGTTACTGATGTTACTCCACAATCAAGAATGCTTGAAGGTATAGGGTATTCAGGAGTTGGTATAACAATTACTACGGCAATAGGACCTTCTATGGCACTTAATATAGTTGGAAAAGAATATGATAAGTTTAACTTGCTATTCATTACAACATTTGCAGTTGCTATAGTTACTATGATAATAGCCTTTTTCTTATCATATGAGAAAAATATTGATATAGATTCAAAAAAAGATAAAACTGAGAAGAGTAATGTAAGTAGTGGCATTAGTAAAGAGATAGTAGTACCAGCTTTAATTCTTTTTTTAGCGGCAGTTGCAGAAAGTACAATATTATCTTTTACAGCTTTATATGGAATAGAACTTGGATTTAGTAATATAGGACTCTTTTTTACAATAAATGCACTAGGCATATTAGCATCAAGATTGTTTATAAATCAAATAGTTGATAGATTTGGATTTAATATTGTAGTTTCAGTTGGATTGTTAATATTTGCAGTTTCTATTTGGGGAATGGCTATGGTAAAGGCAATGCGTGTATTAATTATATTGGGATTTTTATGTGGTATCATGATGGGATCGCTATTACCTATAATTAATTTAATGATTTTAAATACAGTAAGTAAAGACAAAAGGGGAGTAGCAAATGCCATTTATTATGCTCTACTGGATAGTGGTTACGGAATAGGTTCAATATTGTGGGGATTTATTGTTGTGAAATTCGGATATAGAACTATATATACTTGTGCAGGTATTGCATTAGGAATAGCTTTTCTTATATTTAAATTAAATATAGTTTACAATAAAACTATTGTCTTAAAAAAGGGTAATAGTACTACAAATAATATCAACCAATGATGGTTGATATTATTTTTTTAACTAAATATATATTATTAAAAATGTAATAAGAAAATTTTATTATGAAAAAATTAAGAAAATTTTAAAGAAAATATATGAAGATTGTGCTACTATAAAAGAGCTTTAATTACATAAATAAGTTATTGTAATACTTACCAAACAAAAGAAGAAACAAATAAACATTAAGAAGAATGAAAGGGGTTAACATGAAAGCTGAAAAATTTAATAAAATACTGAATTATATAATGATTGTCATTTTAATTGCTTTATGGGGATGTATATTCTTTATTCATGGTATATCAGGAGCTATATCTTGGGTATTAGTAAAACTTTTTATGGCACCAATTGGTGCTATATTGATATTGGTTAATCTAATTTTATTATGTATATGTTTAGTAAAAAAGAAAAAAGTCACACAAAAAATAATTTCTCTAATATTATCTGTATTGTTAGCATTTCCTATACTTATGTTATTTAATGTTTTAAAGGTGAGATACCCTGCTGATATTAACAAGGTAACACCTTCAATTACAGTAAGATGGCCATTAAATGAAAAAGCAACTGTTGGTTGGGGAGGAGATACCATAGAAATCAACGTCCCTCATGTTATATGGGCATCTGAAAGATGGGCATATGATTTAGTTATGGAACCATCAAATATAGACAGTAAAAATCTTAATGATTTTGGAATCTATGATAAAGAGGTTGTAGCACCAGTTTCAGGAACTATTATTGCTGCTTATGATGAGGAAAATGATATATTACCTAATACAGAGAATTTTATATCTATGGAAGGAAACCACGTTTATATAAAGATAGATGAAACAGGAACATTTTTGTTATTAAATCATCTAAAGAAGGATAGTGTACCTGTAAAAGTGGGTGACCATGTAAAAGAGGGAGATGTTATTGGAAAAGTTGGAAACTCAGGTTCTACATCCGAACCTCATTTGCATATTCATCATCAACGTCAAGACCCTACAAAAACTATTCATCCAACTTTTGCAGAAGGATTGCCTCTTTATTTTAAAGATATTAATGGTAAAGCAATGCCAGAGAAGGGAACAGTTATAACTCCTAAAAAGTAAAGATTATAAACACAAATGTAGTTAATACTAATTTTCTATAAGAATTACATCTTTTAATTTTGGAAAGTTTTATATTGCATATTTAAAAAAATTTTAACGAGTTTATAATTTAGAGAGCGTAAATAGATTTATATCAAATAATAAATCTATTTACGTTTTTTATATTGACAAAAACAAAATAGTTAACTACAATGGAAACTAAAAAAACTATTTTAGTTTCTTGAGTATAAGAATGGAGGTTGAAAATGAAAAAAAATGTGTTTACAAAAGAAGAGTATTTTTTAATAATAATGTTAAGCTTAGCGCTTGGTATAAGACAAATGGCTATGACACTAGTTATGCCTTTTATTTCTACATATAGTAAAACACTTATTAACAACACCCCTGCATTAGCAGGAGTAGCCTTGGGGATATTTGGGCTTACGCAAGCAATGTTTCAAATACCTTATGGTATTTTAAGTGATAAAATCGGTAATAAAAAAGTAATGTTAGTAGGGCTTTTACAAGTAATATTAGGCTTGATTATAGCGTATTTTTCTAAAGATATTTATACTTTTATATTTGCAAGAGCATTGCAAGGAAGTGGGGCTATAATTGGTGTAGGATATTCATGGATTGGAGGAGCAGTACCAGAAACAAAAAGAGTAAGAGCATTAAGTGTTTTGGGAGTTATAATTGGTTTTTCAGCAGTAGTTTCTTTTGGAGTAGGTCCAATAATTCATAAATTTTTATCATTAAAACAAATGTTTTTGATTTGTGCTATTTTAATTTTTTTATGCTTAATTTATATTTTATTTTTTATAAAGGAGGAAAGATCTAATACGGTATTAGCAAGCAAATCAGACATAAAGAAAGGAATAAAAATATTATTAAAGAACAAAGATTTTGTGAAATTAAACTTAGCAGCTTTTTTTAATAACTTTATCATGGTATCAGTTTTTTATTTTGTACCAATATATCTTGACAAAATAACAGGAATAAATGGGATGTGGAAAGTATTTTTACCTGCTGTAATTATTGCTGTGATTTGTATGAGGATATCTGTAAAGTTTGTTGAAAGAGGATATAGTCGTCAAATACTTATAACATCTTTTACTACAACTTTAATTGGAATATGTTTTTATTTTAAAAAATCATCATTTGTTTTTATTTTGATTGGAAGTATACTTTTTATGATAGGATATATATGTTTAAGTACCATAATCTCATCAAATGCAAATAATATTGCGGAAGAAAGTAATAGGGGGACTGCTAATGGAATAATTAACAGCTTCCAGTATATCGGTTCTTTTATAGGTTCTGTAATGACAGGAGTATTATGGTGTAAATCTGAATTTATTACATTAATATTAATGATTTTAATTTCCATTTTAGGTATAATCACTATTTTCAATTGTAACTTTAAACATGTTCAATAAATAACGAGGAGAAAATTAAAAATGAAAGATAAAATATTAGAAACTGCTTCACAAAAAATACAATTATATGGTTTGAAAAAATTTACTCTTGATGAAATTGCAATAGAACTTAAAATTAGCAAAAAAACTATATATAAATATTTTTCTAGCAAGGATGAAATTATTAACCAATTTTTTAATAGCATAATTGAAAGTGATAAAAAGAATGTTTTAAAGCAGTTAAAAAAAGAAAATAGTCTTTTAGATAATTTAAATTCAATAATTTATTCATATCATAAGTTTAAATTGCCTGTTAGTATAATAGATGAAACACGCAAATTTTACCCTGAACAATGGGTTAAAGTAGAAGAATTGAAGAAATTTAAATTGGATATTTTATATAGGCTTTTAAAAGAAGGAGCATCAGATGGTGTTATTAAAGCAGATGTAAATTTCTTGATTTTAAGTAGGGTTCTCGATAGTGTTTGTGATACATTTTTAGATTATAAATTTTTAAGTGACAATAAAATTACTTTCAAAGAAGCAATTAATGAAGTTATAAATATAATACTTTATGGGATTATATTATAATTTAAAGAGTCTCTATTATCAAAAATAATATCATAAATTATTCAATACTTATATAGGTTAGGAAATTGTATGATTTAGGAATTTTAAATTTTAAATTTATAAAGATACATTTGTTATATAGATGTATCTTCATTTTTTACTTGTATGAAGAATATATGGATAATTTAAGAATTTTTTTTGAATAAATCTACCAAACGTAAACTGTAAGTGCTATAATAACTTTGGAGTTATGAAAAAAGCGTACATTAATGCCTACTTTATTAAAAATATTTGTATTTATTTTCTGATAATATAAAATAAATTAAAGGTTCAAATGTATGGATATTTAAAAGGAGAGATGTATAGATGCCAAGAACAGTAGGTACTACAGTTAGAGGAGTAAGAGCTCCTATAGTAAAAGAAGGAGACAATTTAGTTGATATTGTAGTAGAGTCAGTTTTAAAATCAATGAATTCTGAAAAATTTACAATTAATGATAGAGATGTAATAGGTATAACAGAATCTTTAGTTGCAAGATCACAAGGAAATTATATTTCTATTGATGATATTGCAATAGATGTTAATAAAAAATTCCAAGATGATTTTGCAGTAGTGTTTCCTATATTAAGTAGAAATAGATTTTCTTTAATCTTAAAAGGCTTAGCTAAAACAGGTAAGAAAATATATTTATTATTAAATTATCCATCTGATGAAGTTGGAAATCATTTAATAGATATAGATAAAATGGATGAAGCTGGAATTAACCCATATACAGATGTTTTAACTGAAAAAGAGTATAGAAAAATATTTGGGGAAAAGGTACTACATCCATTTACAGGAATAGACTATGTTCAAATGTATAAAGATATTGCAATTAATGATAATATAGAAATAATCCTTGCTAATGATCCAAGAGTAGCATTAAATTATACTAAGAACGTTTTAGTGGCTAATATCCATGAAAGACATAGAACAAAAAGATTATTAAAGAATGCTGGAGCTGAAAATGTATATGGAATAGACGAGGTACTAAATGAATCTATAAATGGAAGTGGATTTAATCCACAATATGGTCTTTTAGGATCTAATATGGCTACTGATACCAAATTAAAATTATTTCCTAGGGATTGCGATAAATTTGTAGAAAAGATTCAAAAGAAAATGCAAGAAAAAACAGGTAAACATGTAGAAGTAATGGTTTATGGTGATGGTGCTTTTAAAGATCCTGTGGGTAAAATATGGGAACTTGCAGATCCAGTAGTATCTCCAGGGTACACATCAGGACTATCTGGAACACCTAATGAAATAAAATTAAAGTACATTGCAGACAATGAACTTAAAGATTTAAAAGGTGAGAAAAGAGCAGAAGCTATGAAGAAAAAGATAATGGAGAAGGAAAACAATCAAGTTTCTGAAGGAGAAAAATTAGGAACAACTCCAAGACAACTTACAGATCTTTTAGGAAGCTTATGTGATTTAACTAGTGGAAGTGGAGATAAAGGAACACCAATAGTATTAATTCAAGGATATTTTGATAATTATGCAACAGAGTAGCAATTTGCTACTCTGTTCTATTATAATTTATATTTTATATTTTTCTATAGTTTCATCTAAATTTTTTACCAAATCAATTAATGTATCTTCGGATTCTTTTACTTTTTTTATTATTGTACATTGTTCTTCCATTGTAGAACATACTTCTTGAATGCTATCAGCGTAAGTTTCAGAAATAAGGGATATATTACCCATTTCGCTAACAGTTTTAGCACAATTAGTACTTAATTTAGAAGATGAATTAGCAACATTGTTTACATTTGATATTAGAATATTTACAACATCCGATATTTTTTTAAATGCATCTAATGTTTCATTTAAAGAATAACCTTGCTCATCAACTACTTTTTCTACGCTATTTATTTCTTTGGCGGTTTCATTGATACCTAATTGAACATGCAAAATTAATTCATCTATTTTCTGAGCTGACTCAGATGATTGTTCAGCCAATTTTCGTACTTCATCAGCTACAACAGCAAATCCTTTACCATGTTCTCCTGCTCTAGCGGCTTCAATAGAAGCATTTAGTGCTAGTAAATTTGTTTGATTTGCAATGGCACTTATAACTTCTACTATTTTTCCTATTTCGTTTGATTTTGCCTCAAGACTTTTAATAGATTTAGTAGCATTAATAGATTTTAATTTAGTTTCATTCATATTTTTACTTTGAATTTGCATATTTTCTTCTGTAGTGTTAATTGTAAGTATTGTTTTTTCTGTCAGTTCTTTAGAGTCATTCATATTTTTCGAAATATTACGTAGTCCCTCATCTATATCAGATAATAAGTCATTACAATGTTTTATTGAAGAGGTTTGTTCTACAGAACTATTAGATAAATTTGATACAGATGATGTAAGATTATTTGTAACTTCTAGTGAGTTATTAAAAAGATGCACATTATCTTCAGATACATTGTATACAGTTTTACTTAATTCTTTTATTTCAGTAATCAAAAATTGTAATTTTTCCATTATATTATTTAAGCTTAATAAGTATTCTGCTTCAGTTGATTTATTAAGGGTTTCAATTCTATATGTAAAATCATTTTTATCCAGATTTTCAGCAAATTCACTTACTAAAATAGATGGTTTTATGAATTTTTTTACGTTTTTGGTTACAGATGAAAATCCAATAATAATACCTGATAATACATAGAAAGTTACATTTAAAGCAAATTTATATCCATCAATAGATAATAAATATCCAGTAATTATACCTATGATGAGAGTTGAGGGAATTACAGTGAGCATTGTAGTGAGTACATATTTTTTTACTTTATTTTCTTTCTTTAGTTGGTTGTAAGATTGTTCCATAGTATGATCCTTTCTTTTAAAATTAGTATAGTAAAATTTATTTGCCACATATTAATTATCGAAATATAAAAAAATAATTTTATAATTTTCTGTAGATATAAAATAACTCTAAGTACCTAGTAAATAGAGTTATTTTATGTAAAATATACGATTTTTCTATAAAATCAAAAATAATATTAGAAAAATAAAATCCTTTACGAAATTATTTCTTCATTTCTTTTAAAACATCTTTTATCTTTTTATTCAAAGTATAAATTCTAATATTAGACTTTAGCTTTGACACAAATAAGTGTTCTTCTACAGGTTTAGTTATAAAATCGTCTGCTCCACAATCTAAAATACTAGATAAAGTTTTAGGATTATTTAATACTGTAACCGCTATTATGGAGGAATTAATGTTATTTCTTCTAATTTGCCTTATTAAATTTTTACCGAATTCATTTTCTAAAACCATATCAATCAAATATATATCATATTTTTTATTGCTTTGAAATAGTTGTTTGCCTGATTTATAAGAATCTATATGCTCTACACCATATTTTGTAAGTATGTCTTTTTCAATGGTAGACTCAAAAGCATTATCATCTATAATGGCTACTTTCATTTTTTTTAAGGTTTGCATATATAAATCATCTCTAAATACTGTATCTATATGTTTAGTTATTTCTTTTTCTAGGTCGTCTTTTAGTATATAATCACTTATTCCTAAATTAAGAAGATTCTTTTTTTGATCATCAACATTATTGCTAGTAACTACAAATATAGGGATTTCAGCGTCAGTAGTATAATTTACATTTTTTATAAAATCCTCTATACTATCTCCTTTTCCATAAAGAGAAGTTATTATAAGATCTATTTTGTATTCATTTAGTAATTGGTAAGCCTCACTAAAGCTGTCTGTAGATATATAATCATAATCTTTTTCTTTTAATATGTTTTTTATCATTTTACAAAAAAAGTCGCTTTGTTCTATGTGAAGAACTGTATACATGTGGATTCCCCCTAAAAATATTGATTTTTACATTGGTTTATTTATACCAATTTCATATATTATCGGATTTATTTTCTATGTCTTTATAAAACTAAATAAATATTATTTGTGGAATGTTATTTATATAATTTTGTTTTTTATAATAATAAAGTAGGCTGAAGTACTAAGAAATTCAACTTTTATACAAAAATTACGATAAAAGAATTATCTGATTTAATAGAATAATATTTATAAGTGTTTTCAATAAATATTAAAATAGAGCAAATAAAAAACTTAAATGAATATATAAGAAAGTATTTATTTAAAATAAATCAAAAATAAAGATATTTTCGGAGTGAGTAAGATGATTGTGAAAATAAAATCACTAAAAACCAATGTGATAAGAACAAAAAATATTTTTGAGAATATAGAAGATATTTTTAATGTTAAAAGAATGAATACTGCAAAAGGAAGTTTTACTAAGGATATTATTTTTTGTAGATATATAGGAATAGATTGTGAAAAATGTGATTATATTGATAAGTTAAAAGAATTAGATATGCATTTACAATCAACTGAAGCAAGTTATATTAATTTTACAAAAGGGATAAAGCAAATTTTAGAAATAAATGAGATAGAAAGTGCAAAAAAAATCATGGAAAAATATGATGAATTAGAAAATGAAAATTACATAAAACTATATAAATTATTTCAATTTAATATGGGATATGAAATAAAAAATGAGTGTTTAGAATTTACTAAAAAACTTGCTTTTAAAGAAATAATGGATTTGTATGATGTAAACAATAAAGACAAAAGCAAAACTGCAAGAAAAAATTTTGGAATAAAATTATTATTATGGATGAATAAATATCTTAAACATTTTTTTGAAAATAAATGTGATGTTAATATAAGAAATAAGGTTATGTTCTATGGGGATATAAAAGAACATGAAATATATTTTCTAATTTTACTTTCTAAATTAGGATGTGATATCGTATATATAAATCCTAAAGAAGATATAGATTATAAAGTTCCTCAAATAAATAACTTTTCAAATGTCATAAGAAATAGCAAGACAAGCAGTAGTTTAATAGAAATATCATTTGATAATATTGAAATTAAAAAAAATTGTATTTTAAAAGAAAATAGTATAATTAAACCAAAAGATAAACATGACAATATTAAGAAAGAAACAAAAATATCTAAAAAAAACATAGAAGAAAAGATAGAAAAAAGTTATCAAGAGCTTGCTAATTTGGCTCAATCAGTAGTAATGATAAATGTATATAATGAGAATGAAGAATTAGTAGGTAAAGGCTCGGGAGTTGTAATAAATCACAATGGATTTATCATAACAAATTTTCATGTTCTAAATAAAGGAGTATTTTATGGAGTAGTTTTTGAAAATGATACTAATGAATATATGTCATACAATATTATAAAATGTCATTCAGATTATGATCTAGCTTTAATAAAAGTAGATAAGATAGAAAAGCCTATTAAATTAAATATAAAAGATTTAGTAAGAGGTCAGAAAATTATAGCAATAGGAAGTCCATTAGGGCTATTCAATACAATTTCTGATGGCATAGTATCAGGATTCCGTAAATTTGATTTCATGGAAATGGTACAAATAACTGCTCCTATTTCTCCAGGAAGTTCAGGAGGAGCATTAATTGATTTATATGGTAACTTAGTAGGAATAACAACATCTGGACTAGATGGTCAAAATTTGAATATGGCTGTTACAGCAAAGCATATAAAAAATTTTTGTGGAAACATATTGAATAAGGAAAAGCTAGGATAGTTGTAATACTGCTTTTAGTAGTTATAATGTTATATCTTAATTAATAAATTTAAGGATATATTTTAATTTGTTAGCTTATTATAGTAACAAACTACAATTCTCATTTAGAATTGTAGTTTGAAATTATATTAACTCTTGATTTTTTAAACATAACTATTATTGTTTTTTAGAGATTATTTTACAAAAACCATGTTGCCAATTCTAGCTGTTATAGGCTTTGACCATAGCCATTCGTTAGTAGCACTATCATCAAAGTAAAATAATGCAGTTTTACTTGGGTCAGCACCATACAAAGCTTCTTTAGCTGCTTTTTTAGCAGTAGAAGTAGCTGCTTTGTTTATCCAACCATTTTTAACAGGGGTAAATTGATAGTATCCATTGATTTTCTGATAAATTACAGATGAAATAGTGTTAGGAAATTGAGAACTCTTCACCCTATTTAATACTACCGATGCCACAGCGACTTGAGCATTGTAAGGTTGACCTTGTGCCTCCGCTGTTACAAGTCTTGATAATAGATCTAAATCAGCTTCAGTATAATTTACAATAGGTTTTGATTCTGTAGGTTGTTTAGAATTTGAGCTTGTCCCAGCAGTAGAATTTATTTTTGGTAAGTTTAGTTTTTGTCCAATATAAATGATATTATTCCATTTATTATTGGCCTTTCTTAGATCACTTAAATTTATACCATATCTTTTAGCAATTAAATATAGACTATCACCACTTTTTACAGTATAGGTATCGCAAGGAACTTTTAAAATTTGTCCAGGATAAATAGTAGTTCCTTTAAGATTATTAGATCCCATTATATTATTCGCTGAGGTATTGAAAAGAGTTCCTATTTTATACAGAGAGTCTCCAGAAACTACAGTATAGTCTCCTGCAAAGGCTGTGGTAGATAGAGCTGCACATAAACTTAGTGCAGATAAAAATGTTTTTAAATATTTAAATTTTGTCATTAGTTTAATTCCTCCATTTTGCCTCCCAGGTTAGTTGACGGGTTTGGGTTAGAGGTACCCTACTCTAAAAGAGATTCACCCCAAAAAAATATCCCCGGTACTTCTTAAGAAGATTCGGCATAATTTATTTGCAATTTAGTGCCATTTTAACAGAGGAATTAAAAGCTTGTCCATATAATATTTATGGATATATAGATTAAATATGGTTAAATTAATATTATTTATATCCTAGTTTTTTAGCTCTATAATAGCAAGATACAAGTGCGGCTACATCATATCTAGCGTCATGGAAGTCTACATCATCACAATTAAAAAGTCTTTTAGCACCATTTAATACAGTTTTTTTATTTATTTCTAGAAAATCAATTGTTTCTTCCAGTCTAGGATTTTTTATCCTACCTGTTTTAGTTTTAGCTTTTACTATGGGTTTAAAATACTCCATGGTACAAAAGAAATCTTTAGGATTCCAATCTATATTATTTAATTTATTGAATTCAGCAACAACAAACTTTTTATCAAAATTTACATTATGAGCAATAAAAACTCCATCTTTTAAATCGTTACTTACCTCTAGAGCTACATCTTTAAAGGTTTTTCCATTAGATAAATTTTTTAGTTTTTCCACACTAAAACCATGAACCCGTTGAGCAGAGGGTTCAATATAATCCACATTAAAAAAGAAGTTTTTTGAAAAACAAACTTTTTCTTCTCCTTGTGAATTTGTATCACAAACGCAATAAGTTAATTGTACGATTTCTCCAGGTTCTATACCAGTAGTTTCCGTATCTATAAAAATTTTTTTCATAAAAAATAGCGTCTCCTTTATTACATCATTTATACAATATACCTATATTATAGTATATTTACTTGTTTAAAGTCTACATTGATCAATTTATGTGATGAGAATTATGTAATTTAGAGTGTAAAAAATACATATATATGATATATATATAATTTTATAAGGAGTGCAAATTAAATATGAGAAAAACAGTAGCAGTGGCAGTGTCATGCTTATTGTTTATGTCAAGTACTCAATTTGTAGTCGCCAAAGAAAGTAATCAAAATCTAAAAAAATCTCAAAAAGAAATACATGAATCAATACAAAGAGATATGGATGAGTATTATAAAAAATATGCAGATAAACTGATGAGTTTTGAAGAGTTTGCTAATTTAAATGAATCAAAAGGTAATGAAAAAGAAGTTGAAGATATTAAACAATTAGATGAAGCAGATATTCTGCGAAGTAGTGGGTCAAAGCATGAACGTGGAACTAATGATATAAGTTATGATAATTTTAGAAATGGAGATATTATTTTGGTACATGATGGTTTTTGTTATTATGGTTATTGGAGACATGGAGCAATATTTGATGAAGAGGTAGGAAGTTTTATATCAGCACAAAGAAAGGATTCTGGAAATGGAGAAGGAGTTATATATGAACCTAAATCTTGGTATAGAAATAAATATGACAAAGCTAAAGGAGTGAAAGCAAAAATTACCGGGGGCAACATTGAAACTAAAAAAAGCGATATGATAGTTTGGCTAAGACAATTCGTTGGAAAATGTAAATATTCATTTTTATCACCTAAGAATTTAGATGATAATGATACATGGTATTGCACATTGTTGCCATGGAAAGGGTATAAAAAATTCTTTGATTTAGATATTGATGCAGATAAAGGTCCAATGTGTTCTCCAGATGATATATCTAATTCTAACAATGTAGAAGTATTTGTTGAAGCTGATTAAGCAGATAGTGATAAGGGATTCCAAGATTTATATAAAACTTGGAATCCAAAATTTTAGATAAAATGGAATAGAGACTGTTTGTAGAGTATATTTAAATACCTAAAGTATTGAAAGCTCATATATAATGAAATATATAAAGAGGGAAAAATATGAATAAGAAAAAATTTCTTGTAATCTTAAGCATATTATGTATTATTTTATGTGTGATACTAGGAGGAAGGTATTTTTTAAACTGCAAAAAAACTAATTTAAATAGTACAAGTGAAAGTTCAAATCTAAATAAGGGGATATATATTCTTTCTAGTGGTGACACTGTTTATTATTTATCCAATGAGAAATCTACCACAGTAAAAAAATATAATGTTGAAGGTGCACTAGATATGAAGGAAGTAAGTAATAATAAGGTATATGTGCCAATTTGTTATGGGGAGCATAAAGAAGAAATAGCTGTGTTACATAATGGAGAATTTAGTAAGTACATAAAATTAAGTTATGATCTTCCTCTTTTAATAAGATATAATAAATATAACAATAAAGCTTATGTTACTCATAAAACAAAAGTAACCAAACAAAAGGAGAATTGTATAACTGTTATTAACACATTGTTAGATAAAGAAGAAAATACTATTATGTATAATAACCATGTTGAAGATATTACATTTACTACAAATAATAATATGGTTGTTAGTTCTTATTCTTTAAAAGAAAAAGCGCATAAGTTAGATATATTTAATTTAAAGACCAATTCAATTATAAAGACGATACCAACACCAATTAAGTTTTCTTCTATAAAATGTGGAAAAAACAACTTAATTTATGCTGTGAATCAAAAATCTAAAGATAATATTTTATTTGTTATTGACTTAAATAAAGGAAAAGTGATAAAGAAAATTAAGCTTCCATATGAGTATCCATATAAAATTTTTATAAGTAACAAAGCCGAAAAAGAATACATTTATGTTTTACATCAAGATTTTGACTCATTACAGGGTAAGGGAATATCTATAATTGATTCTTCAAGTAATAAAATCGTTACTCAACTTGCTCAGGTAGAGTGTCCTGAAGATATTGATTTATATGAAGAAAAAATGGTAGTTTCAAATTGGAGGGATGGAAGGATATACATTATTAATAATAATGTAATATGTAATGAAATACCAATAAATAAACCAATTTCTGTTGTAATAAACAGAAATTAAATTTAGAGCCTAAAAATTTAGGCTCTACCTAATTTTTATAGACAAAAAGTAGAATATTTATTTTAATAAAATTAGAATATAATTAATTGTATCTATAGAATAATTTAGTTTATTATAATGTTGTAAAATTGATTTAATTACATTTTAAGGAAAATTAATTTTAAATATATTATATTTTCTTAGAAAACATTATTTATAAACATAAAAAAATGTCGATAAATAAATATAATAACAAAAAATTAGACAACAGGGGAGTGGTTGTGTGAGAAAATTAAAAATAAAAGGTAAGATATCGTTAATGTCAATATTTACAATTATATTCTTACTTATAGCTATACTTATAGCTACACTTTATAACGTTAACAAATTAGTTAAAAATACCAATAATAAGAGTTTAAATTCTAATGGAGAATTGGCATTAAACTTAATTAATGAAAAATACAAAGGTGATTGGAGAATAGAAGAAGGAAATTTATATAAAGGTGAAAAATTATTTAATAATGATACTGAATTTGTAGATATGATAAAAGAAAAGACAAATAATGAGGTAACCATATTTTTAAATGATGTGAGAATATCTACAACTGTACAAAATGAAGGTAAAAGAGCGGTAGGCACTAAAGTTTCTGAAGAAGTTGCACAAAAGGTATTAAAAGATGGACAAGAATACACAGGACAAGCTAAAGTTTTAGACCAGCCATATGAAGTTATATATATTCCAATAAAAGATAATAATGGTAAAAATATAGGAATGTTTTTTGTTGGAATTAATCAAAGTGATGTAAATAAACAGATAAGTACAATGATGTATACAATTTTAGGAGTTACTTTAGTAATAGGGGTTTTAGTATTTATAATTGCATCATTAATTACAACCAATATAACAAAACATCTTGGAGAGGCTATAAAATATTTAGGCTTTATGGCTGAAGGAAACTTATCTTTACAGATTCCAGATAACCTAGTAAAAAGGCATGATGAAATAGGTGAGTTATCACATTCGGTAAAATTAATGCAAGAATCTTTTAATATAATGCTTCTAAGTGTTAAAGAAATGGCTGAAAATATTGAGGATACCTCTGAAAATGTTTCTACTGCTTCAGAAGAAACAGCTAATTCTTCACAAGGTGTAGCTACTGCTATTCAAGATGTTGCTACAGGGGTAGGGACACAGTCAGAAAATCTATTTGATATTACAGAAGTGTTAAATAAATTTGGAGATAATTTAGAGAAGATGGTTAAGTCAATAGAAGATGTTTATTCAACTTTTGATGGTATTAATTCTATGACAGGTGAAGGTAATGAAAAAATGCATCACCTGATTCAATCTATAACAGAAGTAAGTAATTCTTCTAAAAATTTTGGAGATAAAATAAATAGTTTTGGAGAAAATATAGATAAAATTAATGAAATAACAGGCCTCATAGATAGTATTGCAGACCAAACTAATTTATTAGCATTAAATGCAGCTATTGAAGCTGCAAGAGCAGGGGAATCTGGAAAAGGGTTTGCTGTAGTTGCTGAGGAAATTAGAAAACTTGCAGAGCAGAGCAAGGTTTCAGCGGAAAACATAAATGTTTTAATAAATAATATATCACAAGATACAAATATTATTATAGATAACTCAAATACTATGAATTTAGAATTGAATACTCAAATTAAAGTAATTGATACTACTATAAGCTCATTTAAAAATATAACTAAAGCAATTGACAATATTGTACCAGAAGTTAAGGAGATAAACTACTTGGCTAATAATATAAATGAAGAAAAGAATGTTATTTTGCAAAAAGTAGAAGATATATCTTCAGTATCTGAAGAAGTATCAGCATCAGCGGAGGAGATAGCAGCATCATCTGAAGAAATGGGGGCATCGGCAGAAGAGTTGGCAGCAACAGTACATTCTTTAAGTGATATGTCTAAAGAAATGATGAACAAGGTTAATAATTTTAAATTAATGAATATTAATGAGTCGTCTAAAATTTAATAAATTACACTAAATTTTAAATATATGCTAAAATTAATAAAGAATAGAACCTCTTAATTTGGAACACATTAAGAAATTTTATTCTTTATTGTTTTGAAGTTTTTTAAATAGAATCGGAATAATATGCTACAAAATATAGTAGAAGAGAATTTTTAAGATGCTAAGTATAATAAAATATGTAATAGTAAATTTGGACATAATTATACAGTTTTAAAGTTACAGATACATATAAGGTGGGGGAAGGTACTACATATGGCTTATATTTATATTGTAAAATGTAAAGATGGAACTCTTTATACGGGATGGACAACAGATATTGAAAGAAGAATTAAACAACATAATGAAGGAAAAGGTGCTAAATATACAAGATGTAGACGCCCTGTAGTATTAAAATATTTTGAAAAATTTAAAACAAAAGAAGAGGCTATGCAAAGAGAATATCAAATTAAAAAATTATCCAGAATACAAAAGCTAAAACTTATTGAAACCTTAGGAATTTAAAAAGTTTTAGCTTTTTTCACTTTTAGTTAACCTATAAAAGCATTTCTTATACTTTAGAAGGTTGCATAATTTAATAAGTACATAACTTCATGCAAGTTCCTTGCCTATATATTAAGGTTGTATTTGAAGAGGAAAATAGTATACTATTTTAAATTTGAATATTTTTATTTAAACAACTACAATGTTATAATAAGAATTGTCCATTAAAGTAGTTAATAAAAGGAGAAAATATAATAATGAATATTCAAATTTTCGGAATTAAAAAATGCTTTGATACAAAAAAAGCTGAAAGATATTTTAAAGAGAGACGAATTAAATACCAATTTATTGATTTAAATGAAAAGGGATTAAGTAAAAGAGAATTACAAAGCGTTAAATCTTCAGTAGGTTTGTCTGAACTAATAAATAATAAATCTAAAGAATACACAAAGCTAAATCTTCAACATATTAGAGAGGCCAGCATAAAAGAGGATTTGCTTTTAGAAAATTCTAAATTATATAATACTCCTATAGTAAGAAACGGTAAACAAGCTACTGTAGGATATAAGCCTGAAGTTTGGAAAGAATGGGAGTAATTAAAATAATATATTTGTCTTAGTATGATGTTTCATTATAAGTATATTATAAATTTAAATTATAGCTTTATCAGTAAATAAAAAGGTTGTTGAATAATTCATTTTTACTTATGGATTATTCAACAACCTAACTTTTTAGAATATTATATGAGCTATAAATGCTACTATAGGTAATGTGACAATTGTTCGTTGAAGAAATATTATTAGTAAATCCTTTATAGAAACATCTATTTTCGATCCAAGTAAAAGACCGCCTACCTCTGACATATAAATTAGCTGTGTAACAGAAACGCAAGCTATTACAAATCTTGTTAGTTCACTTTTTATTGTAGCTCCAATAACAGATGGAAGAAACATGTCTGCAAAACCAACAATAAGAGTTTGGGAAGCTTCTCTTGCTTCTGGTATCTGTAAAAGTTTTAATATAGGTATAAAAGGCAATCCCATCCATTGAAATACAGGGGTATATTTAGCCAATATAAGGGCAGTTGTTCCCATAGCCATAACAACAGGTGCAACTCCTAACCACATATCAAGTATATTTTGAACTCCTTGTGTTATAAAGTTACGAAGACTATTATTCTCACTAGCTCTTTCCATAGCTTTAGTTAATCCCCATTGAAAAGGAGTATAACCATCCGGAATTATTTCTGAAGATTCCTTTTTTATACCATTATAATATGTGTCTGGCTTTCTAGAAAGAGGAGGAATACGTGGAATTATTATAGCAGCACATAATCCTGCAATAGTTATAGTTAAATAAAAAGGTATAAAAAGGTGCGCTAGATTCACTTGGGATATAACCACAAGGCTAAAGGTTATTGAAACTGCTGAGAAGGTTGTCCCAATAACCGCTGCTTCTCTTTTAGTATAATATCCTTCTTCATATTGCTTGCTAGTAAGCATTACTCCAATTGTTCCATCACCAAGCCATGAGGCTATACAATCTATCGAAGAACGTCCAGGTAATGAAAAAATAGGTCTCATTATTTTTGTAAATATTGCTCCAAAAAATTCTAATAAACCAAAGTCTAAAAGCAGTGGAAGAAGCATTCCTGCAAAAAGAAATACTGAAAATAATATTGGTAGAAGATCATTTAATAATAAACCACCTGTATCTTGTGACCAAATAAATTCTGGACCTATCTTAAAAAATGTAGAAATTGCAAATACAAAGCCCACAATTCTACTAATAAACCACATTGATGATACATTAAATAATGTATATAAAAATTTATTATCTAAAATTGTTTTAGGTTTAAATAATTTAGTTATTGTTGTACCTAAAAAAGTAATAGATATAATAATTGTCATAATTCCTGGTAAATTTTTTAAAAGGAGATTCTGAACAGATTTTGCAAGGACTGCAATAGGTATAGTGATTTCTCCTTGGTATGAAATAGGGGTTATAAAAAATAAAATTCCTAATAAAGAAGGAAGTAAAAATTTAAGTAAATTTTTCCATGAATATTTAAATAATGTCCGTTTTCTCATATTAAAGCTCCTTTTAACATAGTAAATATTTATCCAATATACTCTGGATAACGATTTTCTCTAAAGGATACCACATTCTAAGGAGTAACACTTCTTAGAATTTTGTTAATAGCTTTCAGATAAAGTAAAAACTCCACTTAAAAGCAAGAATCCTTTTTATGCAACATTATTGATTATAATGTATAAATATAACCTTATCAAGGTGTAAATTTTAAAATAAACTATAAAATGAAGAGGAAAATTTTAATTTTATAGTTTATTTTTAGTATTAAAGAAGGATTTTTAACATAATAGAAGAATATATCTTATAGTAATTTTCAGCTATAGAAGAGGAGAGGATACGTTTTGAATTTTCATGGAATTATGATAGGGGTTATTTCATTTTTAATAATAGGAATATTTCATCCTATAGTTATCAAAGGTGAGTACTATTTTAGTAAAAAAATATGGCCAGTTTTTTTGATCCTAGGAATTACATTTATTTTAGCATCACTATATGTAAACAACCAATTAATATCTGCTGCATTAGGAGTAGCAGGATTTTCATGGCTTTGGAGTATTCATGAAATATTTGAACAGGAAGAAAGAGTAAAGAAAGGATGGTTTCCTAAAAAAAATGATAAAAGCGATATAGACAAAAGTAATTTGTAAAATTATTTTAAATTTAATATAACTATTTATTTTAATTTAAAATTTAATATATAGACTAAAAATATTATACTTTAGGAGTGGAAAAATGAAGAAACACTTTAAACTAAAAAAAATCATAATTTATTCACTATTATTTACAGCAATATTTATATTTAAAAACACTTATTGTTATGCAGATGAAATAAGTGAAGATATAGATTATAAAAAAGAATGGGTAATTAAATTTAATCAGCCAGTTGATCCAGAAACAATTAATAATGAAAATATAGTAGTAAAAGATTCTAATGATAATTTAGTAGGTGGATTGGAGTTTGTGTTATTAGACAATGGACAAACTGTTAAAATAAAAGCACCCCTAGATGGATATAAAAATAACGAAAGTTATTTATTAATAATAAGTAATAATATAGCTTCGGTAAAAGGTAAAAAAATGAAAGATTTAAAAATGATGAAATTTAAAATAAAAAAATTCTCAGAAGAAAGTAAAATAATAAATTCAATTATAGGAAAAGAAGAGTTATCAGCAGAACAGATGGCCAAGTTTGTATTAAACCATAATCCTACTCCAAAATTATCTGTTGATATATATCAGCTAGCTAAAATCTTCTTAGAAGAAGGTGAAATTGAGGGAGTAAGAGGAGATATAGCTTTTTGTCAAAGTATTAAAGAAACTGGTTACTTTAAATACGGTGGACAAGTTCTTCCAGAACAGAATAATTATGCAGGAATAGGTGCTCTTAATAATAGTCCTGTAGGAAAGGGGGCTTGGTTTAAAGAAGCGAGAGAAGGTGTGAAAGCTCAAATACAACACTTAAAAGGTTATGCAACCACAGAAGAATTAAAAAGTGAATGTGTAGACCCTAGATATTTTATATTAAAAGAATGTGGATTGTTAGGTGTTGCTCCTAACTGGGAAGATTTAAATGGCAGATGGGCTGTTCCTGGGAATAATTACGGGCAAGAGATCATAAAAATATATGATATAATTAAGCAAATTAAGTAGTAATAAAAAACTTCTTAAGTTTTAAAATTCTAAAGTGCACCCTATGGAGTAGATGATTAAAAAATCTATTTCATGGGGTTTTTTATTATAAATAGTACATTGAAATTTATTATGAGAAAATAAACAATAGTATAAGTACGAACAAGTACGCAATAGAAATAAAAATATAAGGAACTAATTTATTAAAACATGCATATTATATATAGGGCAAATAGGATTTTTGACTTCAGTTTGCATACGAAGTAAAGAAAACATTATGTAGAGAGTAGTTTCAATCTATTCATAAGTAAAATGTTAGTGGGAATATACAGTTGATATACGAAGTTTAAAAGTATATAAAAAGTATTCTTTATCACAATTGAATGTGATTTTATAGGGACAAGCTATTCATAATGTATATTAAACTATAACTATGACTATGACTACAAAATAGAATACATTTAGAATAATATCTATCTATAATAAACTTTCTTAATACATACAAATGATAAGATATAAAGTATTTAAAGTAGGAAGTGTTTATAGATGGTTGAAATATTACTAAAAAAGATCTCTTTTCTAATTGAAAAAGCTAATATGGAACAGGATATGAAGAATATAGTAGAAATTATATACAACACATTTGATGATTGCATTTCCTTTGATAAGATATGTGTGATTTTATTTACCGACAACAAAGATGATTATTCAAATTATGTTATATGTAAAAATAAATCCACAGTTGAGTATGGGTTTAAGTCAAATTTATATAAATCTTATTTAAAAGATATAATAAAAAACAAAAAATCTAAGATAATTAACATGGATATAAAAAATGATATTAGTTTTAATATGAGGGAATCAAATTTTGAAGATGATTTAGATAAAGTACAATCAAATCTATATATTCCAATTATTAGTAATGAAATATGTAAGGGAGTCATTATTTTTTATAGTAGTCACTCTAATGCTTATTCTGAAAAAGATATAGTGCTTGGTGAGATTATTGCAAATTGTATTGTGGTATCCCTGGAAAAATGTATTTTAGATGATGGGTTGATAATAGCTTGTGTAAAAGGCTTTGCAAAACTTGTAGAATCAAAAGACAACGTTACTGGGAAGCATATTGAAAGAATTCAAGAAATCTCTAAAATACTTGCACTAAACTTAAGTAACAATGAGAAATATAAAAACATTATTAACAATAAATATATTATTGATATATACCATTCGAGTGCTATGCATGATATAGGTAAAGTTGGAATACCAGATGGAATATTATTGAAGCAAGGCAAGCTGACACCAGAAGAATTTGATGTTATAAAAACACACACAATTATAGGAGCAGATGTATTATATAAAGCAAGTACGTCTTTATCTGGAAGAGCTAAAGATTTTTTCAAAATGGCTATTGATATTGCAATAGCTCATCATGAAAAATTTGATGGAACTGGGTACCCTTATGGCTTATATGGACAATATATACCTTTAGCAGCTAGAATTGTATCAGTAGCTGATGTTCTTGATGCTCTTTCATCTAAAAGACCTTATAAAATGGCTATGGATGTGGAAGAAGCTATAAATATAGTAGTTGAAGAAAGTGGAAAACATTTTGATTCTGATGTAGTAGAGGCTTTGATAATTGGGAAAAAAGATATTTTAGAAACTTATGACAAATTTAAAGAAGAAATCTAGTTTCAAAACTTAGTAGGTTAGATATGATTAGGTGCTGACGAATTAATAATAAATTCTACAATATATTGTGTTGAATTTAAACTTTCAAAACAGTATATGTATGTAAATTTTTTAATTTGACAGCACCTTTTGTCTACAAGTCTGAGCACTGAATAAACTTATTCAGTGTGTTTTTTATGTTAGTTTAATATAAATTTTTTATTATGTATTTATATTTGTTTTAAAAATTATATATTTAAGTTTCACTACTATCTTAAGAAATTTGTAAGAATTATGGTAAGTTATTTGTAAATATTTTTTTGTATAATCTTTTATAGATAGGCAATATAAGGCATAGATGTTCATTATTTTAGAAAATTAAATCTAATTTTATAAGGGAGGTATACATGTGAAGAAGAGGATTTCATTTATAATAATAGTTATTTTAGCAGTGTTTATTTTAATTGAGATTTTACCAACTCCAGGAGAAGAAAACTCACATTTAAGAAAAAGTGTCCATACTTTTTTAAGTGATAAAAAAAATAGAACTATAGCATTCTCAGATGCAATAAAACTCCATAATGGGAAATCTGAAAATTCTTGTGTTTATTTTGTATCAGAAGTATTAAGAAAAAATAATTATGAAATCCCCAAAAATATGGCTAGTGTAGCTAATTTTATTCCTTTTTTAAAAGGAAAAGGGTGGGTAAAAGAAAGAAATTATAAAAAATTAAAACCAGGAGATATATGTTTTTCAACAGATAATCGAGGTAATAAATACGGTCTTCCTACTCACACATATATATTTATGGGATGGGTAAAAGAGGGGAATTATGATTATGCCTATATATGTGATAATCAAGCAAAAGATTACAAAAATAAAATATATCATATTAGAAACATGAATATTATAGATGAAGCTAACGGAAATAGAAAGGATGCTTTTAGCTTTTTTATGAGACCAGTATAATAGTAAATAGTTTGTTAAATAACAATAATTGTAAAATTAAATAAGTCATCACTTTGTAATATAATGTTTTCGCTGAAAAACAAAAAATATCAGTATACAAGGAGGATATGATAATGGGTTTAAAATTACTGAATGTTACAAAATATTATGGAAAAAATGTAGTACTGGATAATATTAACCTTGAATTAGAAAATGGTATTTATGGATTTTTAGGAGCTAATGGTGTTGGAAAAACCACTCTATTTAAAGTAATTAGCGGTTTTTTAACAGATTATAAAGGCAAGGTACTCTATCCCAATCTTGAGGATATAAATGAAATTTTATTAGGGTTTTTACCACAAAGTTTTAGCGGTTATCCACATATGACTGTACAGGAATTTTTGGCATATTTAGGACATATCAAATCTAATCTTGCACAACATCTCATTAATAAAGAAATTGATAAAAAACTAGATTTGTTCGGTTTGACAGATTTAAAACATAAGAAATTGAAAACTTTATCTGGAGGTCAACTAAGAAGAGTAGGTCTTGCTCAAGCCTTTTTGCTAAATCCCAAAATTGTAATGCTTGATGAACCTACAACAGGTTTGGATCCAACAGAAAGAATAAGATTTAAAAACTATATTTCAGAGCTTAGTCATGAACAAACCATATTAATTTCTACTCATATTGTTAGTGATTTGGAATTTATAGCAAAAGAAATATTTATCTTGAAAGATGGTAACTTTGTAATGAGTGGAACTGAAAAAGAATTAGTTAATCGCTGTAATAACCTAGTGTGGGAAGTAAGCTTTCAAAATGAAATGGAGTTACATAAACACTTAAAGAATTGTACTATTTCAATGATTTATGATGATGGTGGGAAAATAAAAGCACGTGTTATTGGTGGGGAGCCTCCTGTTTCTAATGCTATTAATGTAGTTCCTACTTTAAATGACATATATCTTTTTAATTTTAAAAAGGAGGCACAATCCAATGTTAAATGAACTTAAAAAATTTACAAGTGAATTTTATATAAAAATTTTAATTTTGGTGGTTATTTTAGTGTCAATAGCTGTATCAATTGCGCCAATTAAGAGCTTTTCTGAAATGAAATCTATAGACAATACAAATTATATTCAAGGTAAAGCTGCAATTCATTTAACAAAAGAACGATATAATAATTCTAAAGGAATTCTTACAACAGATAAACTTAATAAAGTTTTAAAATACTATAAGTCAATGCCAGCAGGTAATGCAGCATATATAAAAACAGATATTAAGTATCCAGGAATTTTTTCTTTGATTGATACTGCCTATACAGTTAGTGATACAAAAGAAGGAGATAAATTTCATAAACTGAATAATGCAAATGATTTTTACAATAGAAATATAAAATTAATTACTAAAAAATTAAATGATTCAGAAAATACCTATGAAACTTGGGAAAAAAATATTATTTTTGAAAAAGCAAAAACTATTGACAAACCATTTATTATTGATTTTAGCAATCAATGGGTTAAAGTATATCCATCTTTGACAATTTGCTTTATGATAATTGCAATTTCCGCCATTGTCATAGGTTCCCGCCTATTTTCTTATGAAAAAGACAAAAATATGGATATTTTATTGGTTTCTCTTGGGGATAGAACTCTTAGAAATATTGGAACAAACAAGATAAAAGCATTACTTACTTTTTTAACAGTTGAATTTTTAGTAAGTGTACTTATAATATCCATTGTAGTATTTTCAAACACTGGGATCAGTGCTTGGAATAGTCAAATTCAAATTAAATATTTTACTTCTATATATCATTTAACTTTTGGCCAAGCATACTTATTGTCTGTATTCACTGGTTGGATTAGTATTATAGCAATAGGAACTTTCGTTGCAGCGTTAAATGCCTTTACTCAAAAATCTTATATCACATTAGTGATTGGATTTCTTGTGACGTTTATTCCAACTATTATTGTGAGATTGAATATGTTCCCAGTTATTATAACAAAGTTTTTTAAAATACAACCAATAAATGGATTTTTTATACGTAGGAATTTAATATCCCTTCAAGTATTTAAGTTTTTATTTTTCCATACACTTACCATAACAGCTATTATTATTATCTCTATAATAATTTTAGGTATCTGTATATTCATATCCCCTCGTTTATTCAGCAAGAGAATAAAAAACACATAAATATATTCCTTATCATTGAAACATAATCAATTAAATACAGGTACTAATAAAATTATACTTGACTTAAAAAGGAGGTAAATTATGTTTTATGAAATGAAGAAGTTTTATAAAACTACAGCTGTATTAATTTCTTTTGTTTTAGCTCTATTATTTGCAATATGTATGCCTATTTTATTTATACATCAGTATACAAGTTGCGACTATTCAACTGGAGAAGAAGTTATAATAAGCGGCTTAAAGGGGCTTAAATACCAAAAAAAACAGTTAGAAAAAGTTTCTGGAAATTTAAGTACAGATAAATTAAATAAAGCTCTTACTTTTTATAAAGAACAACCGAAAGGGAACAAAGCATATTTTAAGATGGAGGATAAATATCCGAAAATTCTTTCACTTTTAACAGATGCCTATACGCCTTATGGAGAAAATACATTTGATGTTACTAGGATATCAAATGCTAATGACTTTTATACTAGAAATATAGAAAGAGTAAAAGAAAAAATGGATTTATTGGGTAATGGATTTATTTCAACAAACGAAAGAGAAGAAGTACTAAATAAAGCAGATAATATAAGTAAACCATATAGTCTTGAATTTGTTGATCAGTGGACGATTTTGATTAAATCCTTACTATTTGTATATATAGTAATAATATTGTCTGCAATTCTAATATCTAACAGGCTTTTCTCATTCGAAAAAGAAAATAATATGGACATTATATTAAATTCTGCAGGCAGAAAAAAACTTATAAGCATAGGATTTCAAAAGAACTTGGCAATGATAACCTATTTGTCTTTAGAATTTATACTATGCACTGCTATTACTACATCTATTGTATTTGGAACGATTGGTATTACTGGTTGGAACTCTCAAATACAAATTTTGCCACAATTTTTTACATTTATATATAATTGGTCTATTGGAGAAATGTTTATTTATTATTTGATAATTGCATGGATATGTATATTATCTATAGCTTTTATTGGAGCCCTTATCAATTCTATGATACAAGAAACATATACGTCATTGATAATATCTTCATTCTTGATGATTTCCCCAATATTTTTAAGAAGTAGTTCATTAGTATCGATAGCTATTCAAAGATATATATATGTTCAGCCTATAAATGGAATTAGTCCTCTTTATTTTATAGACAACCTATTTATTTATCAATTGGGATCTAGTAAAGTACTTAGTTCATGTATAATTATGGTTATTGCAATAATCTATTTCATTATTGGTATAATATTTTCTCCTATTCTATTTTCAAGAAGAATAAACAAAAAAATTCAACTAACTAGTTAGCATTATATCAAAAACAAACCCAGCATCTATGTATATTAAAAATGTTGGGTTTGTAATTAACTCTAGCCATTTTCCATTTGACGTTATAAATGTTTTATACTTTTTATAAGTTTTAACCCTATTCCTTATATCTTATTTTGGATTGAATATAACTCATAATATATACCTTTATGTTTTAGTAATTCATCAAGGGTCCCTATATCGTCTATATAGCCGTCTTTAAATACGACTATTTTATTTACATTTGATATTACCTGATTAAACCTATGCATTATTATAATTCCTATTTTATTTTTAATTTCACAAACAATTATTTTTTTAGTCCTAAAAAAAAATGATATAATATTACAGAAAGGAAGTGGCGGGAGTGACAAAATATAATGTTTTAGTGGTAGATGATGAGGAAGAAATAAGAGAAGCTATAGAAATATATTTAAAAAATGAAGGCGTAAAAGTATTTAAGTCAAAAGATGGTATAGAGGCACTAAGTATCTTAGAAGAAGAAGAAATCCACCTTATACTAATGGATATTATGATGCCAAGAATGGATGGAATTAAAGCTACTTTTAAAATAAGGGAAAATAAAAATATTCCAATAATAATGCTTTCAGCTAAATCAGAAGATACAGACAAAATACTTGGTCTTAATATAGGGGCAGATGACTATATTACAAAGCCGTTTAACCCATTAGAATTAGTAGCAAGAGTTAAGTCACAGTTAAGAAGATATGTGAGATTAGGAAATTATAAAGAAAGTGAAGATGAAATAGTTGTAAGAGGTCTTGTTTTAAACAAAAATACTAAGACGGTAATAATAGATGGAGAAGAGGTGAGTCTTACACATACAGAATATAAGATATTAAAACTTCTAATGGAGAATAAGGGAAGAGTATTTTCTATAGAAGAAATATATGAAAAAGTGTGGAAAGAGCCTTTTTATAATGGGGAAAATACTATTGCAGTTCACATAAGAAGAATAAGAGAAAAGATAGAGATTAACCCCAAGGAACCAGAATACTTAAAGGTGGTGTGGGGAATTGGATATAAAATCGAAAAGTAAATATTTATATATAACAATTTTTGTTGCTGGGATATATATTCTTTCGCTTTCATTTATATCAACTATTGATTTCATAGGAAAGAAACATTTTCTTGAAAAAAATGCATATTTTGATAGTTATAATTTTAAATATCAGCTAGAAAAGTATTCAGAAAATGTGAAATACTCTATTGATTATCTGCAAAACTTTGATATTAAAAGTGATAATAAAGAAATACAGGTAATAGCAGAAAATCATGAAATTGAACTTCAAAACAAATTACATGAAATTGAAAAACAATATCAAAACAAAATAGAACAAGCTCAAAAACAAGGTAATGATATAGATACATTAATTAATGAAAAGAATAAGAAATTAGAAGAAACTAAACTAGAAAATATAAAGAATATTAAAACAAAAGCTAGTGATAGTTATGAAAAAATAAAAAAGTATATAGATTCACAGAATTTTATAAGATACTATATTAAAGATAGAAGAAATGGAAAAATATATACTAACTTGCCAAGTGGATATAATATACAAAACTATATAAAGGATAAGGCTTTATATAATATAAGCTTTCCAATTAATAACATTAAAGATGAGTACATGTTATCTATTAATGAATGGTTTAAAAGTAGTAACCTTGAAGGGGATTTTATAATTTTAAAGGATATAAATGGGAATAGTCAGATAGAGAAGGATTATAGATATTATAATGCTATTAGACAAAGGTTAATTAAAGAAGGAATAATATGTGTTTTTTCATTTGTTATTGGTGCAACTATATTAGCATACTTAATAAAAAACAAGAAATATGAAATGCCAATTATAGATAAATTGGAAAATTTATATAAAAAGGTGCCATTTGATTTGAAAATCTTTATATTGGTAATTTTTTCATTTATACTGTTAGCTTATCAAAGGAATATTAACTTTTTTTATTTGCCTATAGGTATAGATCATGTTAAAAAACTTACTATAGTGGCAATCTATATTTTTTATTTATTAATCAATATAAAAACAGTGTTAATATTGATAAGATATCCAAAAGAAAGAAAGGTTCAGTTACAAGAAAGTTTGATTTGTAAATTTGGGATAGTTATTAAAGAATGTTTTTTAGTTAAAAATGTAATGATTAAAGTAAGTAAGATATTTATTATGACTATATTAATGGGATTTTTTTTATGCATAGCTGCAATTAATTTTTATAAAGGGCCAGGATTTATATTTTTAGTATCTATAGTATATATAATAATATATATTTTTTTTGTACCTCAATATATCCTAAAAAAAGTAGCATTGCTAAATAAAATAATAAAAGGAACTAATGAAATAGTTTTAGGAAATTTAGATTATACAATAGATAATAAAGCAAAAGGAGAACTTTCAAAATTAGCTGATAATATTAATAATATGAAAGATGGATTTAAAAAATCTGTTGAAAGTCAAGTGAAAAGTGAAAGACTTAAATCAGAACTAATTACTAATGTATCGCATGATTTAAAGACACCTCTTACATCTATAATAAATTATATAGATTTATTGAGAAAAGAGGAATTATCTAATGAAGATAGAGAAGCTTATATTAAAGTATTAGATAAAAAATCTCAAAGACTTAAGACACTTATAGATGATCTTTTTGAGGCATCCAAAATAGCAAGTGGTTCAGTAGAACTTAACATACAAAGAGTAGATATAGTTGCTATACTAAGACAAGCTATGGGAGAATTTAATGATAAGATTAATAATTCTTCTTTAAAATTTAGAATTAAGCTTCCTAAGAAGAATATATATATGAATTTAGATGGTAAAAGAACTTGGAGAGTGTTTGAAAATTTAATAGGAAATATTTTGAAATATTCAATGGATAATACCAGAGTATACATTAACCTAGAGGAAGAAGATAATAAAGTAAGAATTGTTATGAAAAATATTTCTGCATATGAAATGGATTTTGATGTAGAAGAAATTTTTGAAAGATTTAAAAGAGGAGATAAATCTAGAAACACAGAGGGTTCTGGTTTAGGCCTTGCAATTGCGAAAAGCATTGTTGAACTTCAAGGAGGAAATATGAACATTGAAGTAGATGGTGACCTATTTAAAGTAAGTTTAGAATTTAATAAGAGTTAGTAAAAAAATAGATTTAATTTGTTTTTTATATTTTAACAACATCCCTTATATTAGTTAAAAAAATATATAAGAGGTGTTGAATTTTTTTTTAATATGGTGTATGATACAGATTGTTAATTAATAATTAGATAGCTACATAATTTGTTTTATAGATATGAGGTGATGAAATTGAAATCAGGTTTAGACAAAAATAAACTACCAGGCTATTTAATGCATCAAATAGCGCATAAGTTCCGTGTTAAATATGATAAAAAATTAGACAACTATAATATAACATGTTCTCAAATAAAGGCAATGAGGTGTTTGTGGGATAAGGATGGAATTATACAAAATGAAATACTAAATCAAGTTGATATTAAGCCTTCATCTTTAACTAAACTTATTGGGATTTTATCTGAAAAAGGGTTAGTTGAAAAAAGGACAGATGAGAAGGATGCTAGAAACAATCTGATTTTTTTAACTTCAAAAGGGAGGGAAATAGAAAAAGAGACCTGGGGTATTGTACTTGACATGGAGCAAGAATTGACAGAGGGATTCTCAGAAGATGAAAAAAATACATTGATATCTTTTTTAATAAGAATGTTAAACAATCTTGAAAAATAACACAGAATTACATAGCTATGCATATATATTTAGATAGCTAAACATTTAAAAACAGATTAAAGTTACTAAAAGATGATTTAATAGAATGTAAAAACAACATTCTGTTAATTTAGATTGTAAGAGAAAGGGGTTTGTGTATGGATAAAACAATACAATTGAGAGAAGAGAAGATAGGAAAGTTATTATTAAAATTTTTTATTCCTGCTGTTATAGGAAATTTAGTAAATGCCTTATACAATATTGTAGATAGAGTATATATAGGAAGAGGAGTGGGAGACTTAGCATTAGCTGGGCTTAGTATTACATTTCCTATTATGATAGTTATTGCTGGCTTTGGAATGCTTATGGGTATTGGAGGTAGCGTTTTAGAATCTCTAAATTTAGGGAAAAAAAATAAAGAAAATGCGGATAAAGTTTTGGGAAATACATTTGTATTGATTATTATTTCATCAATAGTAGTAAGTATTTTATGCTTTATAATAAAAAATCCATTGCTCAAGGCTTTTGGAGCTAGTAAAAACACGATTCAATACGCAGATGAGTATTTATCTATCATTTTATTGGGTACTATTGTTCAGAATTTAGGATTTGGATTAAATAACTCTATTCGTTCTGAAGGAAATGCTAATATTGCTATGATTACTATGATAATAGGTGCTGCTTTAAATATAATTTTAGATCCAATATTTATATTTGTTTTTCACATGGGTGTAAAAGGGGCGGCTATAGCTACTGTTATTTCACAAACAGCAAATACCATATGGGTAATTTCCCATTTTAGAAGCAAGAAAAGTGTATTAAAACTAAAAAAAGAAAATTTAAAATTAGATTTAAAAATAGTAAAAGGAATTGTGTCAATTGGTATGGCACCTTTTGCTATTCAAGTTGCTGGTGGTGCTGTGAATATTTTATTAAACAAGCAGCTTATAACATATAGTGGAGATTCTGCTATAGGAGCAATGGGGGTTATAAATAGTATTTCTATGCTCATAATAATGTCTATAATATCTGTAACACAAGCAGCTCAACCTATTATAGGATATAATTATGGAGCTAAATTGTATTCTAGAGTTAAAAAGACTCTAAAATTGGCTGTTAGTGGAGCTGTAATTATTGGAATAGTATCAGATGTTATAATTCAACTATTTCCTGAAAATATAATTTCAATATTTAATAAGGAACCTAATTTGATAGCTATAGGATCTCATGGAATTAAAGTATTCTTATGTATGCTTCCTATTATAGGATATCAAATAATAGGATCTAACTATTTCCAAGCAATAGGGAAAGCTAAGATTTCTATGCTTCTTGCTATGTTGAGACAAGTGTTAGTTTTAATTCCATTACTACTAATTTTACCTAAACATTTAGGAATAACTGGCGTTTGGATAGCTGCTCCAATATCAGATACTATTGCATTTTTTATAACAGCATTTATGTTTAAAAAGGAAGTTAAAAAGTTAGATGTTAGTGAATTAGATAATGCACCCTGTATGGGAGCTTAAGGTAAATACATTTAAAAAAGAGATAAATTCTTTAAAAATAAGAGTTTATCTCTTTTTTATTTTTTAAAAGGATAATAATAGAATTTAAAAGAAAAATATAGGCTGTAGAATAAGTAATTTAGCAAACATGATAAAGTTGCTTTTTGGGAGAGAATATAAGTGAAAAGTATAAAGTATAAAATGATATTTGTTAGCGGAGTTATTTTATTAGTAGATATTAGATTGTCCAATGGCATTTAAATTTATGTTATTATATTAAATAGGGTAATTTAGGCTAAAGTGGTTATATATTTTAATATAAATTTTTAATTAGAGAGGGGTTCGAAGATATGACAGAAAAGCTTTATTATGTAGATCCTTATTTAAAGGAATGTGAAGCTCAGGTAGTAGATGTAATAAGAGAAGATGATAGATTATTAGTGGTTTTAGATAAAACACCATTTTATCCAGAGGGAGGAGGTCAGCCTTCAGATATAGGATATATAGATGGGGTTAAGGTTACATATGTCTATGAAAAAAATGATGTAATATATCATGTAGTTGAAGAAGAAGTTAAAGGTAGAAATGTAGAATGTAGTATAGATTTTGAAAGAAGATTTGATTTTATGCAGCAACATTCTGGAGAACATCTTTTATCAGGGGTTATACATAAACTATACAGGGGTAATAATAAAGGGTTCCACTTGGGAGAAGATTATGTAACTATAGACATAGATATATATCCTTTTAAAGATAGTATGGTAGAAGAAATAGAAAAAGAAGTTAATAATTATATATATATGAATGAGCCCTTTTTAACTTATTTTGTAGATAAAGAAAGTTTAGATAAAGTACCTTCAAGAAAGAAAATAGATGTAGAAGGGGATATAAGGATAGTAGAAGCAAAAAATATGGACTGTTGCCCTTGTTGCGGAACTCATGTATTAAGAACTGGAGAAATAGGTATTGTAAAAATACTTAAAGTAGAAAAGTATAAAGGAATGAGTAGATTATACTTAAAATGTGGGAAAAGAGCATATGAGGATTTTAAATTTAAGCATAATATAGTAGATATATTATGCAGAAAATTTTCTACAGACGAAAAAAGTGTAATAAAAAATATAGATAAACAATTTGAAGAGATATTTAATTTAAAAAGAGGGGTATCTTATCTAAATAATAAGTTAGCACAAGAAGAAGCTTTAAAATTAATGGAGTCTTCAAAAGAAGGATATATTTTTAAAAGCTATGAAGACAAAAGTTTTGAGGAAGTAAAATATATAGGAGAAGCTTTACAAAATGAGCCCTATATCGTTGTATTAAGTTCACTAAAGGAAAAAAACATATTATTTATTAATAATAGTGATATTGAATTAAGCTGTGGAAAAGTTTTTAAAGAACATATTAAGAAGTTTAACGGTAAAGGTGGAGGAAGAAATGAAAAAGCCCAAGGGTCTTTTTGTGATATAAAAGACTTAGAGGAATTTTCAACATTTCTATATAAAATGATAAAAGGCATACATTAGATAATTATCACAATACATAAAAAATTCATATACTAATATGTAATAGAAGAATTTTGAAGTGGGATGGTGCTATGTCTTGTAAAAATTCATCTAGCGCACAACAACTGGCTATTGCATCTGGATTAATTGCTGCAGCATTAGCTGAAAATCTTTCTGCAAATGAAATAAATGTTTTAGGAAATTTTATAACATCTATAGGCGCTGCTTTATTAGTAATAGCAGCTCAATTATCATCTGAACAATCTAATATGCAAAATGGCAATACAACAAATGGAAATTCAAAAAACAAAAATTCAAAAAAATAAGATTGTGTAAAAAAACATAGAATCAATATTAAGGCTAATACTTATTTAAAATAGACTTAAAATAAAAATAGACTAACTATATAAAAATAAATAACAAATTTCATATGGTATAAAGTTCGAAAACATTGTATAATTAATGGTGCGTTTTTATTAAAGCAGTATTTTTTACTAGGGGGAAGAAAACCATATGAGTATACTAACTGTTAAGAATATGAGCCATGGATTTGGAGATAGGGCTATATTTGAAGATGTTTCTTTTAGACTTCTAAAAGGAGAACATATTGGATTAATAGGTGCAAATGGAGAAGGTAAATCTACCTTTATGAATATAATAACAGGAAAACTTATGCCAGATGAAGGAAAGATTGAATGGAGTAATAGAGTAAATGTTGGATATATGGATCAGCATACTCAGTTGGAAAAAGGAAAGACTATAAGAGATATATTAAGAGAAGCATTTAAATATCTATTTGATTTAGAAAAAGAAATGTTGGATATAACAGATAAAATGGCTGAAGCATCACCAGAAGAATTAGAGAAACTATTAGATGAAATGGGAAATATTCAAGATATCCTTGATAATAATGACTTTTATATTATAGATGCGAAAGTTGAAGAAATTGCAGGAGGATTAGGGCTTAAAGATATAGGCTTAGATAAAGATGTAACTGACTTAAGTGGTGGTCAAAGAACAAAGGTATTACTTGCAAAATTACTTTTGCAAAAACCAGATATTTTATTATTAGATGAGCCTACTAACTATTTAGATGAGCAGCATATCGAATGGCTTAAAAGATTTCTTCAAAATTATGATAATGCTTTTATATTAATATCTCATGATATACCTTTTTTAAATAGTGTTATAAATTTAATTTATCATGTAGAAGATAGACAGCTTACAAGATATGTTGGTGATTATAACAATTTTATGAGAATTTATGAGGCTAATAAAAAACAACTTGAAGCTGCTTATGAAAGACAACAACAAGAAATAGCAAAACTTGAAGATTTTATAGCAAGAAATAAGGCAAGAGTTGCAACTACTGGAATGGCTCGGGCTAGACAAAAAAAATTAGACAAAATGGATATAATAGAACTCTCAGCTGAGAAGCCAAAACCAGAATTTGAATTTAAAAAAGGTAGAACATCTAGTAAACTTATATTTGAAGCTAGAGGTTTAGTTATAGGATATGATGAACCACTTTCTAAACCATTAAACTTAACTATGGAAAGAGGGCAAAAAATTGCTTTAGTCGGAGCTAATGGACTTGGAAAGACAACACTTTTAAAAAGTTTGATGGGGGATATAACTCCGTTAAGTGGGGACGTAGAACTTGGTGAATATCAGCTTATAGGATATTTTGAGCAAGAAATAAAAGAAACAAATTATAATACTTGTATTGAAGAATATTGGACAGAATTTCCTTCAGCAGCCCAATATGAGGTAAGGGCAGCATTAGCTAAGTGTGGACTGACTACAAAACATATTGAAAGTAAAGTTTGTGTTTTAAGTGGTGGAGAGCAAGCTAAGGTTAGATTATGTAAGCTTATGAATAGAGAAACTAATATACTAATATTAGATGAGCCTACTAATCATTTAGATGTTGAAGCTAAGGAAGAATTAAAAAGAGCTTTAAAAGAATATAAAGGAAGTATCTTATTGGTATGCCACGAACCAGAATTCTATAGAGACGTTGTAACTGATATTTGGAATTGCGAAGAGTGGACAACTAAAATATGTGGTTCCACAAAAAATATATAAATAGTATTTAAAGGAAAAGTCGCACTTATAAGCGACTTTTCTTTTAAAATAAGATTAGAAGAGGTAGATTTAGAGTTAACTGATTTATATTTTGTATATCTCCTTATTGAGTAAGTTTAGGGTGGGTTCTGAATTCAAAACAGTATAGATTTGTTTTATTTTTTAATAAGCTTAATCTAATATAGATAGTACTATAGCTATTCCACTAGTACCATTTACTTTACTTCCACATAATAATCCTCATTATATTAATGCAATAATAGCATTATACATAAATAAATATCAATTACCTATTTACGAACCTTTTCTATAAGTTTTTCTGGGTTTACTATTGTGCCTAAATTATATTTTTTATTATCTTTTTTTATTTGTACTACGTTACCTGTATCTACTACGGCATTTAAAAATTCATCTGGAGTTATATCAGGATTTACTTGGCAGCACAAAGCATATAAAGCTGCTATATAAGGAGCAGTCCAGCTTATTCCACCCTGTTTATAGAATACATAATCTGATGTTCCTGTAGGGGAAGCAATGCATCTACTATCCATTGGCACCATAATAAATTCCGATGGATTAAATTTTTCATTATGTTTAAAAAATAAATCACTCCAGCACATACCTGGTTCATAGTTTTTAAAGTCCTCTGGATTTTTCATGCTATTTCTTCCAAGACCTCGAAAATCAATATTATAATATTGTTCAAAAACCGTAGAAACCACTAATATACCTTCATCTTTAGCTCTTTTTACTGCTGCATCTACTTCTTTAAAGCCCTTTTGCCCTTTGCCCCATCCTATAGACATGGAAATAGCTCTTATCTTTTTTTCTTTAGGTAAAGTTTTATTTACTTCTATAATTCTATCTATAGATCTTGCCAAATAAGTAAAATCAAAAGATAATCCAGTTACAAAGCTACTTAGAGTATATTTAGAATAATCGGTTTCTGCAATGTAGTATAAATCTGCTTCCGGCGCAACGCCTACAGTTTTTCCTACTGCAATAGAGCTAACAGCTACTCCATGCATATCGGCACTACTTTCCACATCGTGATGGCTTTCTTCATAAAATTTTAATCTATCCTTATATTCTTTATGGCCAGTTAAAAGAGTTCCATCAATAATAGCTATGCTAACTCCTTTACCTGTAATGCCTTTTTGGTGAAGTTTTCTTAAATTCAAGCCAGGATTTTTTCCATATTCCATAATAGTATTTGTATCAAATCCTTTTGGAAGGGTAGAAGGCCACTTTGTTTTACTATCAAAACTTGCATACATTAAATCTTTTAAATTATTTTTAATGTCTAGTTCAGATAAATCATAACCTCTTAAATCAACTTGAAACATTTTTCTCGGGTTTCCATCATATTTTGGAAGTTCTTTAAGTTTTCCTCTTTTGTAATCATCAGCTTTAGGTACTCTAGCTAGTCCACTATTTCCGTTTACTTTACAATCCTTATATTTCGCTAGTGGGAAAGTAAAAGCAAATACTAAAAATAAAGCTAAAATAATAATAATTGAAAAACACACTTTCTTTTTAACACTAAATTTTTTAATGCGATTCCACATAATAATCCTCCTTAAAATTTAACTTTACAATGAGATTACAAATGTAATCTTTAAGATATAAAATTTCTTATTAGAGCTACTAAAGGTGATAGCTCTAATAAGAAAAATATTACTTAACTTTTTTTAATACATAATAAAATGGTTGCATATTTCTAAATGTATAATCTCCACTTTTCCATTGTAAAAACATATATTCATTATTATTTATATTTTTTATACAATACTTACTAGCCGTTTTATCATAGGAATCTATAAGTAAATCTTTTGACCAATTCCAGTGAGTTATGCTTGTTTTTCCATTTTGGAAAAACTCTAAATCCTTAAGGTGTAAGTTGGCTTTGCAACTTCTCTTATATGGGATAAAATCCCCAATATCTTCTATGAAATCCACGGGGATCCATTTACCTAAGATATTGTCATCTTTAATAAATGGAATATTTATATTATCTATTTTTCTAATTTTTCCTTCTTCATCTATTACATAATTAGAAGATATATCTTTGTCTATAGCTGCAGAAACTGTTTCATTGCGTTCCGTTAACATAATAGCACCAGTTAAAATCACTATAATTAAAGATATGGCTGTAGCGTATAATCCCTTCTTTTTAAAATCACGTATAAAAGATATTCTTTTAGCAATTTCTTTTTTATTTTCTACCATATTTAATGGTAAAGATACTTTTAAATTATTTTTTGAATAAGATAAAAGATTTATTATAGTATATCCATAGCTTAATTTTTCTTCGGCATTTATATAGGAAAGTACCATTTCGTCGCAACTTAATTCTAAGGTTTTCTTTAATTTACCCATAGTATACCAAATTAAAGGATTAAACCAGTACAATACACAAATGATTTTAGCTAAATATAAAATTATAATATCTTTTCTTTTATAGTGGCATAATTCATGAAGCAATATATTTCTTAAATCTTTTTTTGTAACTTTTGATAACAATCCTTTTGGAATTAATATTATAGGATTTTTTAATCCAAGTATAGCAGGACTGCTTATAAAGCTTAATTCTAGTAGTTTAAAGTTTGATTTAATTTTAAGAAAATTACTGCATTCTAATAAAGTTGATATTACCTTTTGATCATCTACTCTTTTAATATACTTTATTTTTTTATAAAACTTTATATGGTTTAATATATTATGTGCTATTAAAGTGGATACCACTAAATACCATAATATAAATAGGTATTTTACATAAGAGCGAGAATTCTTTATAGTATAAGAAAAGCTCATATTATTAGGTTGTTTAAAGCTTCCATCTATGTTTCTATAATAACTTAAGCTGCTATAATAACTTTTGGAGTTATTTTCATTTTTTATCATATCCACTACAGTATTTTTATGACTTAATGTGGACAGTACTTCTGCACCATTATATAGGCTTAAAGAGCTTTTAGGCATTATGGGCAAAGCTAATCTTATTAATATGAAAATATAAAGTATGTATTGAAATTTTACAGGAATTTTTTTATTTAAAAGTTTGTTTATTATAATTATAAATATTATAGGTATAATAGAGAAAATTGATAGTTCTATAATTAGTTTAAAAGCTAAAAACATATAAAATACTAATTTATCCATATTATTTTCTCTTTTCTAAAATCTTTTTCAAATCCTCTATATCTTCATCTGTAAGGTCATCATCTTCTATAAAATTTAACACCATATCTTTAGTTACTCCGTTAAATACTCTGTGCAAAAAAGACTTACTTTCTTCTTTTATGCAATCTTCTTTTTTTACTAAAGGATAATAATTATATGATCTTCCTTCTATTTCAAAGGCTAATACTTCTTTTTTTACTAATCTGCTTATTAATGTTTTTATAGTTTTTGGTTTCCAATCCATTTTGCTTTCTAAATTTTCTATAACATAATTGGCGCTACAAGGACTGTTATTCCATATCACTTTCATAACTTCCCATTCTGCTTCAGATATCTTGGGTATATTTACCATATTAACACTCCTTAGATTACAATCGTAATTTATAGTTTAATATTACATATATAATATATGTTTGTCAATAATTTTTGTAAATTAAGGAAGTGATATTTATTGTAATCTTATCCAATTTAATTATATAATATTTTAAAGATTATTAGATTATATGGGAGAGGTATAGGATACGGAAAAACATTTAGAAATATTAGATACATATCTAAGAAAATTAAGGATTGATTTTTATTCACAACTTAATGAGCCATTAAAAAAATGAGATAAAATATATAAATTACTTTTGTTTGATAGTGAAAAAATTTTTGTGGAAAGGTATGGGAAGAGTGGACAACTAAAATATGTGGTTCCACAAAAAAAAGAATACTAAATTAGATAAAGATTCAATCCTTTAATTATTAGGGGTTCGAGCTTTTTTATATTAAATCATAATATTTAAATTTAGCAATAGATTAAAAGTAAAAAATTTAACTACGAAAAGTAAAAAAAATTAGTTTGAAAGTTTGGATGTTGGCAAAAATTGTACCAGCATTATTATTAGTAGTTTTTATTGGATGTGTGTAAGGGAAGATTATAAACCTACATATACATATTTGCAATATGCTATACTGGGATATATTTTTGTCTGCTTAATTATTATTAAAAAGAAACGAGATATATTTGATGAATGTGATCAAGAAATTCTTAGAGTTATATGATATGGTATAGTTGGTGAATTAGCTATTCTTACTATTTTGAGGAGTATTATATTTTGTACCCTTAATGCTAGGGTGATGTGAAAATGGCAAAATTAAAAACTAAAATAAAAGAATATAGAGAAAATGTAGGAATGAAACAAAGTGAATTAGCTGAATTAATAGGAGTAAGGCGAGAAACCATAGTTCATTTGGAAAATGGAAGATATAATCCATCACTAAAAATGGGAATGGATATTGCAAAAGTGTTTCACGCAACGATAGAGGAGTTATTTGAATTCGAAGATTAATATTATAGAAGAAGTATATGTAATTGAATATACCTCTAATTATCATTTGTATAAAGGTCAGAAATATACCTTATATGCAGATGTAATAGAGTCTTTTTAACTCTCACTAATATACATTTTTAATTAGATTACTTATAAAGAACTAAAGTAGAGGAATAAGCTTTCCTTACATATGTAGTTATGCAGTTAAACTTTGAAGTAGCAATTAGAAGTACTTAAGAAGTAGAATTCTAAAAGTGTGCAATTGTTGAAATGGACTCCGACAGCCGAACTGGGACATGGACGTTCCATAATGAGAGTAGCATTTTTAGAAGAATACGTCTTTAGTACTTCTTTACGTATTGAAGGTTTAATGGATAACTACATATATTTAGAAAAGCAATACCTCTGCCGTTATTCATTAAGTCACATATTTTTATATTGTCTATAAGTTTATCTCAATTGTAAATTAAGATTACTTATTAATTGATACATAAATTTTTGCTCATGAGTAATATGTTCTAACAACGTTTGCCATACTTTATCCTCTTTGCCATAGGATTGAATTTCAGGAAGTAATTCTAAGAAATGTTTGTCATGTAAGAGAAATTCACTTAAAAGCTGTTTTGTTTTAAAATAAGTCATATAATTAAATTGTTCATTACTTAATATCTCTGCTTTATTCCTTAAGTCTGAGAACATCTTATTAATATCCATTAATTTATTTAATGTACTTTTGGAAAGATTTTTTTTAGTAAGTTCTCCAACTGTTTTAATAAAAATAGGATGTTCGCTAGAGATTTCACTCCAAAGCAGAAGCTCATTAAAAATACAAGTCATGCTATTGGCACAAGTAAAACAATACATATATTAATCCTCCTAAAAGTTCTACAATTATAAGTTATGATTTCTTGTTTGGATTTGATACTAATAAAAATAATAAATAAAACATATAAAAATTATTGACTTGGAGTTAATTCCAAGTGATATATTAAATTTAAAGAAAGGATATTAATGAACATTTTGCAAAGATTACAAGTGTTAGGTATTAGTTCTGATACGCTTAGATATTATGAAAAATAGGGCTTATAAAAAATATTGAACGGGATAAAAGTGGAAATAGAAAATATTTTGAGCAAGATTTAAAATGGATTCAGTTTTTATTAAAATTAAAGAAAAAAGACCTATTTTATTTTAATGTCAACTGTTTTTGAAAATGTCCTAAAATAGTTTAATTATTAGCACCAGAAAAATCTGGTGCTTTTTTATTGCTACGCAACATCGGTTTTAAGGCGATGAGCCTGCATTTTACAATGTTTCTCAA
>NZ_JAPQFJ010000015.1 GCF_026738875.1 Clostridium brassicae | reverse complement strand
AGTAACATTCCTTATGGGAACTAAAAGACTATATAATTTTGTAAATAACAATCCTATGGTAGAAATGTATCCTGTTGATTATGTAAATGATCCAGTAGTAGTATCTAAGAATGATAATTTAATATCAATTAATTCATGTGTTCAAGTTGACTTTATGGGACAAGTATGCTCAGAAAGTATAGGAAGTAAGCAAATTAGTGGAGTTGGAGGACAAGTAGATTTTGTAAGAGGAGCTACTATGTCTAAAGGTGGAAAATGTATAATAGCTATGCCTTCAACAGCTGCAAGAGGAAAGATATCTAGAATAGTTCCTAACTTAGATGAAGGGGCAGTAGTAACAACATCAAGAAATGATGTGGATTACATTGTTACAGAATATGGAATTGCACAATTAAAGGGTAAAACATTAAAAGAAAGAGCAAGAGCATTAATAAATATAGCTCATCCAGATTTTAGACAATCATTAATAGAACAATTTGAAGAGAGATTCAATAATAAGTTTTAAAATATACAGGATTTTTATTTGTATAAAATGTTAAAATATTAACAATATAAAAAGATAAATATATTATTGCTTATAAATAATAACACATTTATAAGCAATGATATACTTATTCACAGTATGTTATGGAAAGGAGAATATTATTATGGCGATTAAGAGAGAATATGGAAAAGAACAACCATATATACCAGCAGGACCGTTTAAGATTCGAATTCCTTTTGTACATTATAAATTTGAGTGGGCAGATTATATACAAGGTTTGTTTATGTGTGCTGTATGTTTAGGCGCTATTCCAATGTTGCAGGAGTACTTAGGAATGCCTTTTGAAATAGCTATGGCAATAGTACTTCTAAATGGTATACTTTATTGTGCACATGTATTTTTAGGAGATCCAGTAGTTCCGGGATGGGTAACTCCAGCTATACCACTTCTTATGCTTCATATAAGTCAATTCCAAATGGGAATTGAAAGGATGCATGCATTAATTGCATTTGAGTTAACATTAGGTATATTAGCAATTATTTTAGGTATTACAGGTTTAGGAAAGAAAATAGTCTCCATAGTCCCTAATGCTATGCAATCAGGAATTATATTAGGTGCTGGAATTGCCGCTGTAAACGTTATCTTTGTAAAGGGCGCACGTTTTGATAAATTTCCTATATCAATAGTTATTTGTGTAGGTATAGGTTTTTACCTATTATTTTCTAATCATTTTAGAAGTATAAGAGAAAACAATAAAATTTTAAAAATAGTATCTGATTTAGGTATATTACCAGTAATTTTATTAGCTGTTATAGTTGGACCTTTAGCAGGAGAGACACCTTGGCCTCATATGGAATGGGGAATAACAAAACCAGAATTTGGAACTCTATGGAAAGAATGGACTGTATTTGGAATGGGCTTTCCACCATTAAGTATGTTTATAAAATCCATTCCTATGGTATTATCAGCTTATATAGTATTATTTGGAGACATGATTCAGGCTAATGCTTTATTAGAAGATGCTGAAAAAGTAAGACCAGATGAAAAGATAGATTATAATGCAAATAGAACTCATATAATATTTGGATTACGTAATACTATTATGTCAATTATAGGACCAGATTTAACTATGTGTGGACCATTATGGGCAGCTATGCAGGTTGTTATATGTGAAAGATATAAAAAAGGAAGAGAGGCAATGGATAGTATAAGTGGTGGTGCAGGTTCTTTTCGTTTTGGAACATTAACAGGTTATCTTTTATTACCTATAGTTTCTCTTTGTAAGCCAATTTTAGGAATTGCACTTGCCTGCACAATGCTTATTCAAGGATATGTCTCTGTAAGAGTTGGAGTTATGAAGTCACGTACTTTTAATGACCTTGGTATTGCTGGTATTATGGCTGCAGTTCTTGCAACTAGAGGAGCAGCTTGGGGACTTGCAACAGGAATAATACTTTGCTTATTAATTCAATTGGGTAATAAACCTAATTTGGATAATTATATTTTTGAAGAAACAAAGGAAGTAGAATAATTTTATTTGAATAAGAAGTTGTTCAAATAGATGAGTTTATTATAGTTAAAAATGTTTTTCAAATTATGCTAAATTAACAAGTTTTTAAGTGTAGATTAATATAAGAATTTAACTAAAAGAATCTTGAAAACTTATAGTATTTTTGATAGTATGAAGAAAAAGATATAATAAAACTATAAGGGATTAGTAGTCCTTTTACAGAAATGGAGAGGAAACATGTTTCATAAAGTAGAAGATATTCTTAATAAAAAAGTAAAACCTTCACTTCAAAGTCATAATGGAGATATTAAACTTCTAGAGGTAAAAGATGGAGTAGTAAAAGTTAAGCTTTTAGGTCAATGTAGTGGGTGTCCATCAGCAAAATATACTCTTGAACATGTTGTAGAAACAGCACTAAAAGAAGAAATACCTGAAATAAAAGAAGTTATAGCAATTCATGAAGTAAGTGAGGAATTATTGGATATGGCTAGAAAAATTTTAAATAAAGATAAAAAACAATAGGTGATTTCATGAAAGTAGGAGTTAAATATTGTGGTGGGTGCAACCCAAGGTATGATAGAACTTCCTTTATAGATAAATTAAAGAATGAAGTTAAATTTGATTTAGATATACAAGGGGCATCAGAAGATAACTTTTATGATGTTGTATTAATTTTATGTGGGTGTACTAGTGCCTGTGTTAATCATGATAATTTAAAGGGTAAATATGGTAAAATTGTTGTTGTTTCACAAGATAATTATAATAAAGTACTAGACTTATTAAATAATGTAAATAAATGAAAAATGGATGATATGATATCATCCATTTTTTTATGCCAATAGTTTTTAATATCTGTTGTAGATTATTAGTATTCTACTAAAATTAACTTTACAATTTTTGTAAATATTACAATATATGACTTTATTTTTAAAAAGTATTAGATGAATATTAATTTTTTTAAAATATAATAAAAAACTATTGAAAAAATAAATAAAAATATGTATATTTATATATAAATAATGACTCGTAGTCATAAATACAAAAAGAAAGGCGGATAAAATTAAACAAATGAAGATTTTTAAATTTACAAAAGAAGAATTTAAAGCTATTTTTAACAACAAAATTAAAATAGTCGCACTTATAGCTATAATAATTATTCCTCTACTTTATAGCTTTTTCTATCTGAAAGCTTATTGGGATCCTTATGGTAATCTAGATAGTTATCCAATTGCTATAGTTAACCAAGATAAAGGTGTGTATGAAGATGGTCAGAAGCATAACTACGGAAATGAAATTATTAATAATTTAAAAGATAATAAGGAGGTAGGTTTTGAATTTATATCTTCTGAAGAAGCAAAAGATGGATTAAGCAATGATAAATATTTTGCTGCATTTTTTATTTCAGAAAATTTTTCAGAGAAAATTGTAGATGCGAAAAAAGGTAAGGCTGTACAGCCAGTAATAGAATATGTTTCAAATGATAAGAAGAACTATATAGGTTCAAAAATTTCAAAAGCAGTTCAAGGAGAAGTTAAGGAAAAAATAAAGAAAAATATTTCAAAAGCATATGGTGAGGCTGCTTTTAAAAGCATATATGAGATGAGAGACGGAATGGGAGATGCAGTAGATGGTTCTCAAAAGCTATTAGATGGAGAGAATAAGCTTAAAGATGGAGCTAATCAGTTGAATAATGGTATAAGCAAAATAAATAGCAATATGCCTGAATTAGCTAGTGGATTTAAAAGATTATATGATGGTATGATATCTATGGAAAAGGGTATAAATGATCCATCAGGATTAAAAAGCGGTTCAGTGAATCTATCACAAGGATTAAAAATTGCTGAAGTTGGAAGTAATGAATTAAGTGAAGGAATACTTAAAGCTTCTAATGGTATAGATAGTTTATATGAAGGAATTTTAAAATTAAATAATGCATTAAATACAGAAGAAAAAGATAAAAATGACAAACCATTAGGATTAAAGAATGGAGCTTTAGCGTTAGAAAATGGGGTTACAAGTCTAAACAATGTAATAAATACACAAGCAAAAGATCAAAATGGAAACCCTTTAGGACTTAAAGAAGGTATGATTTCTCTTAATAACGGTATTAATACATTAAATAAAGGTGTTAATGGAGATGAAGGGTTAGTAGAAGCTGTGAATAAAATATATGAAGGAAATAAAACTTTATCAGCTAGTGTTGATAGTTTAGATAGGGCTTTTCAGGCTTATAAAGCAAATCCTAATAGTGAAACATTGGTTCAAGTAGAGTATATAATAAATGCTTTAAAATATAATACAAGTCAAAATTCTAAAGATCCAAGCAAGCCTACTTTTAAGGATGGTATAGATAATTTAAAACAGGGAACAGATGGATTATCTATAAGTATTGATAAAGCTCTTGTACCAGCTTCAGCATCAATTACTAAAGGGGTGGGTACATTAGCATCAACAGTAAATGATCAGGTATTACCTGCAACTAAAGGAGTAACTAATGGTGTTAAACAAGTTTCTAATACAATGAATTTTCAAGTAGCTCCAGGAACAGCACAATTACAGACTGGACTGCAAGAGTTAAATAAAGGTTCACAAAGATTGAACAACGGTGTAGGAGAACTGTATAATGGTTCTACAACAATGGTTCAGGGAGTAGATACTCTTGGAAATGGTACTACTAATATGAAAGATGGAATGAGTAAGTTTAATGAAACTATACCTGTTTTGACAAATGGAATCTCAAAATTATTTAAAGGGTCAGAAGAAATATCAAAGGGTATGGGAAAATTACAATCTGGTACTGAAGAATTGAATGATGGATTAAATGATGGTATTGATAAGGTAAATAAAAATGTAAGCACGCCTAGTAAAGAACTTGGTGAGTTTGTAGGGGAGCCTATTAAAGTTAATGAAAATGTTATAAATCCTGTGCCGAATTATGGAACAGGTTTAGCACCATATTTTTTACCTATTTCATCTTGGTTAGGAGCTGTATTCATGTTCTTTGTTCTTAAAAGTAAAAGAGATAATGCAGAAGAGTATAATAGTGCTGAGAGGGTGTTAGGAAGTTACTTTACTTATGCAATATTAGGTATAATACAAGCTATAGCATTAGGGGTTGTAGTATTAGGTTTAGGAATAAAGCCATCTAACATACCTATGTTATTTGTAATAAATGTATTTATGTCTCTTTGCTTTGTAGCTATAATTCAATGTTTTACAAGCTTATTAGGATTAGCAGGAGAAGGATTAGCTATAATAGTATTGGTACTTCAACTTTGTTCAGATGCAGGAACATTTCCAATTGAAACTTTACCAGAATTTTTCAAAAACATAAGTGGATTTTTGCCATTCACTTATTGTGTTCAAATGATAAGAGAGGTACTTTCTGCAACTAGTATTAATTATTCATTAGTTATAAAAGATATAAGCATGTTAATTATATTTGCTTTAGTGTTTATGATGGTAAATATGATATTTAATAAAAAAGGACAAGCTATTTCAGAAACTTTAGAAGAAAAGCTAGCATCTTAGAAAAAATTATTTAGTAAATGAGAAAATTACTATAATTATATAATTTTTAAATTATGAAATTTACTCAAATATAAAATAATGAAAAATGCCATTAAAATATTTTTCAATGTAATTTTAAAAAAACTTTCAAAAACAAAGGATTTAGTATATAGGTATAAATGAAAACCTATACTAGATCCTTTATTTATTTGATTCATAGTGAATTTTGGTTATAATATTAATGTATATCTTAACGGAGGATGATGAATATGAATTACAAATTTAATGATAAAATTCCAAACATAAATGAAACTGCTTTTGTAGCAAAAAGTTCAGATTTAATAGGAGATGTTGAAGTATTAGAAGAAGCTAGTGTGTGGTTTGGGGCAGTTCTAAGAGCAGATGAAAATAAAATTATTGTAGGCAAAAGGGTAAATGTTCAAGATAATTCTACTGTGCATACGTCATCAAAATATCCTACTGAAATAGGTCAAAATACAAGTATAGGCCATAATTGTGTTATTCATGCATGTAAGGTAGGAGAAAATTGTTTAATAGGAATGGGAAGTATTATTTTAGATGGAGCAGAGATAGGAGACAATACAATTATAGGAGCAGGAAGTTTAGTTACAGGAGGTAAAAAAATACCTTCAGGAGTTTTATGTGTTGGGTCACCTGCTAGAGTAGTTAGGGAATTAACAGAGAAGGATATGGAGTATATAAGAAGTAATTGTGAAACTTATGTAGGGCTTTCAAAAGGCTATAAATAAAATTTATAGTCAATATATGACTATTGTTACACAAGTAAACAGATTAGTTTGATTATTTTACCATGTATATTAAAAGATTTATAACACATACTATAATTAGACATAAATGACTATTATTAGTATGTGTTATACTCAAATAAATATTACTAGAAATTAGTTTTTCTAGTAATATTTATTTGATGTTGGTATTCTAAAGCACATAAATCTATTTATATTCCTTAGAAATAGCTTCATCACAATCAAATATATCTAAATTAGAATTTTTACTTATATCTATATTTTCTAGTTCATTATGATCACAAAATAATATACATAAAGAGCTATTATTACTTATATTTAGATTTGATAAATTATTTTTTCTACAATCTAATGTATCTAGCTTAGTATTTTTACTTATATCTAGTATTTTTAGTTTATTATTATTACACATTAATTCAGTTAAAACAACATTCTTACTTACATTTAAGTTTGATAAATTATTACTATTACACACTAAACTAATTAAAGCGGTATTCTTACTTAAATCTAGAGATGTTAGTTGATTATTACTACAATCTAAATTAGTTAAAGAAGTAAAATACTCAATTCCGCTTAAATTTTTTATATTCTCATTGTTTAAGTCTAAAGAAGTTATATCTTTTATATCAGAATAAAGTATTGGTTTTGAACTATTTTTTCTTATGATATCATATATATTATTTTTAAAATTCACATCACTAAACTTGTTAGTTACATCCGTTTTATCACTTATAACTGGTTTTTTTATGCTGAATTTTAATGTAACTGTTTGTTTTAAATGCTTATTGTTTTTAGAATGTACTTTATTGTCAATAATTAGCTTATACATTTCCCCTTCTTTATATCCACCTATTGGAGCATCTACTATAATATTTTTATTATTTTGTCCTAATTTTAAAACTACCGGAGCTAAATTACCTTCACTATCAATTACATTAATACTTTTCCTTGATAGATCGTCAAATATAATCTCTTTGTTAAAATTTATCATCCATTTTTTATTTGTATCTACAATTGTATTATCAGTAAAGGTTGTTGCTTTAACACTTGTACATAGAAATAATAATACAGTTGCTGTTATAGTTGCTATTGATGTAAAGCTTTTTTTAAACATACCATCATCCTTCCAATTTAGCAAAGTGCATAATTATAAATTTAAAACTTACATGGAGTTATATATTTTTAAATTTTGACATTTATTAAATTATTATTAATATAAGAATTATTATATAATAATTTCTAAAATAAGTATATGAAAAAAATTCTATTATAACAAATAAACCACCTTATATGACATTTTTAGTATTTTTTATGTTATAATTTTCTATACCAAGTAGAAATAAAGAGTAAAAAATATAAAAATATGGAGGAAGAAATGAAAAATAAGAGTTTTATTAAAATTGCTATATTAAGTATAATTCTGTTTACATTTGTATTTTCAATTAACATTTATGCAGTAGAAATGAATGCAAATAAAAAAGAAGATATAATATATTTAAAAGAAGGTGAAACAGTAGTTTCAAAACCTGGTAAAACATATTTATTTAGAAGAATGCATAAAATGATTGGCTATTATAATAATGAAGAAGCTTTAGATTCTAGATGGAATATATCCATATATGAAAAAGATAAGAAAAAAGGAATTATAATTGATAGTACTAATTCTTCTGAAACACTAAGATTACCTTTAAAACTTAATGGATGGTTTAAAGTTTATGTGGGCTATGCTTCTGGAACAAGCAATTTTACGATAAAGAAAGAAAATCGTTTAGATGACGTTTCATATACTTTCAATGAAAGTAACCAAGATAATAATAAGTTATATGGCGAACAATTTATATATGAAAAAAAGGTATTTACTTGCAATTTTAATAAAGATACTATTCAGATAGTACCTCATAATAAAACACGAATAGCGTATATAAAATTAGTTGGATTAACCTCACAAGAAATAAATGAATATACTAAACAAGATGAAGGGGATAATGGCAAAAGAATTCTTTATGATTTTGATGGATATTCTGACTTTTTCTCAGGAATTTATCCTGATGAAGAAACTCTAAAAGAAAGAACGGTAAGAAGATTGGCTCAAAAAGGTGTTGGAGAGATAAATTGGTGTTTAGGAACTACTTGCATGCTTAATTATAATAGTAAATATGCTGGAAAAGCTTTTGATTACGATCATAAGTATGATAATCAATTAAGAGATGGGGATAAGCTTGCAATAGAGCAACTTTCAAATATTTTAAAGTCAGGAAAATCTCCTATAGAAATTATAGCGGAGGAAGGAAAAAAACTAGGTGTAAAAGTTAATGCTTCTCTTAGAATGAACGCTTTCTATCCTCCTGGAAAATATGGTTTCTTGAATGGAATAGTTTATAATAAGTATGTTAGTTATCTTCAACCACATCAAGAACTTATGAATTATAAATACCCTCAGTTTAGAACTTATGTAAAAAATATACTTAAAGAAGCAGCTTCCTTTGAAAATGTAAGTGGTGTAACTTTAGACTTTTGTAGATATCCTACAGTTATGAGTAAAGAAGTGAAACAAGGAGATAAGATTAAAATAATGAATCAATTTATGAAAGAAGTACGAAATGAAATACCTACTAATAAGACTATTACAGTAAGAATACCATATAAAGATACTCTTTCTTATGGATTTGATATAAAAACATGGGTTAGAAATGGATATATAGATAGATTAGTTCCTTCTAATATTACAATTGAAGATTTTTTTGATATAACTCCTTATGTTAATATGGTAAAAGGGACAAAAGTAAAGTTATACATTGGTATTGCTGCTGATGTCAAAGGACATGATTTAACTAAAGAAGAAGAGGAATTAATAAAAAAAGGCCTTTATGTTCATAAAAAAGAATATTTAGATATAAATCAATATTTATCTAGAGCTTATGATGTATATAAAAAAGGTGCTGATGGACTATTTTTATTTAACACTACCTCCAAAATTTTAATTGACCCAACTGCTCCAAAAGAAGGTGAATATTTAGGAGATAAGGTTAAAATGGAAAAATGGTATAAGAAACAATACAATACTGAAAAGATAGAGAAACAGAAAGTATTTATATCCAAGAACACTATTGAATCTTTTTTAAATTAGAAGAGTTCACTTCTGTTAGTTTTCATAAACTATAATCTAAAGTGTACAAGCTAAGGATATAAGAAAAAATATATGAATGAAGAATGATAAGGAAAAGTGGCTGTGGCACTAATAATAAATCCTACAATATATTGTATTAAATTTAAACTTTCAAAACAGTATATTGTATGTAAATTTTTTAATGCCACAGTTCCTTTTAATTCTTTTAGTTTCTTTTAAATAATTTTACTAATTCATTTATTAGTAAAGGTATAAGGCTTAAGATAATTACCCACATCCAATCATAAGCATTAAGAAGATATACTTTAAAAATACTTCTAAGAGCAGGAATAAATAATATTATATTTTGAAGTAATATTCCTAATAAGATTGATATTATTAGAAGTTTATTTGAGAATAATCCTATTTTAAATATTGATTTATCTCTATTCCTCATATTTAAAGAATGTATTAATTCACTTATACTCATAACCATAAAAGCCATTGTTTGAGCGTGAAGCAGTGAATCAGAGTAGCGGGTGAAACCTATTCTAAAAGCTATCAATGTTAAAGCACCAATTAAAATTGCATTAAACACTAAGAATTGTATTGAGTCTGATAAAATACTTTCTTTAGGACTCCTAGAATCTTCATCCATAACAGATTCATCCATAGGGTCAATACCTAAAGCTAGTGCAGGGAGAGAATCTGTGACTAAATTTATCCATAATATGTGTATTGATCTTAAAGGAGAAGACCATCCTAAAATTATTGCAATAAATATAGCAATTAATTCTCCAATATTACAGGAGAGCAAAAATAATACTGATTTTTTTATATTATTATATATATTTCTTCCTTCTTCAATGGCAGATACTATGGTAGAAAAATTATCATCTGTTAGTATCATATCTGATGCACCTTTTGCAACATCTGTACCTGTTATTCCCATAGCTACTCCAATATCAGCTATTTTGAGAGAAGGCGCATCATTTACCCCATCACCTGTCATGGAAACTATATTTCCTTTAGACTTAAAGGCTTCGACAATTTTAACTTTATGTTCTGGGGAAACTCTAGCAAAAACTTTTAAGGTATCAATTCTTTTATTTAAGTCTTCTTGAGATAAAGTATCAAGTTCTGCGCCAGATATAGTGTCTTCTTCATTTTGAGTAATATCTAATGCTTTTGCTATAGCAAAAGCAGTAGATTTATGATCACCTGTTATCATTACAGCAGATATACCAGCTTTTTTGCATAAAGCTATAGAATCTTTAACTTCTAATCTAGGAGGATCTATCATACCTACTAGTCCTATAAGAGTAAGTTCTTTTTCTAAAGTATCTATTTCAACATGAGGTGTTGTAATCTTTTTATATGCAGCACCTAGAACTCTAAGAGCATCTTTAGACATTGAAGAAGCTGCATCTGAAAACATTTTTTTTATTTCACCATTAATAGGGATAACTTCTCCATTAATATAAACATTGTCACATAAAGGTAGTAGGTTATCTATTGCACCTTTTGTCATAACGTAAAATTCTTCTTCAAATTTATTTACTGTTGTCATAAGTTTCCTATCTGAATCAAAAGGAATTTCATTAATACGAGAATGTGTTTTTTCAAGTTCATCTTTAAATATGTTAAATTTTATACCTGCATCTAAAAGTGCTATCTCTGTTGGGTCACCTGTTTTGCTTTTTTCAGAATAAGTAGCATCATTACATAATATTAAATTTTCAAGAAGTAATTGTTGAACAGGGCTGTTTATGTCTAAATTTTCAATATTATCAAGCGAATTGTGTACAAAAAACTTAGTAACAGTCATTTTATTTTGTGTTAAAGTTCCTGTTTTGTCAGAGCAAATTATATTTACAGAACCTAAAGTTTCAACTGCAGGAAGTTTTCTTATTATGGCGTTTTGTTTTATCATTCGTTGAACGCCTAAAGCAAGTACTATTGTTACAATGGCGGGAAGACCTTCAGGGACAGCGGCTACGGCTAAACTTATAGCAGTTATAAACATTTCAAACAAGTCTCTTTTCTGGATAATTCCAATAATGAAAATTACAGCACATATACCAACAGCAGCTAACCCAAGCACTTTTCCTAACTGCTCTAACTTTTTTTGAAGTGGAGTTAATTCTTTTTTACTTTCTGTAAGAAGAGAGGCAACTTTACCTATTTCTGTATTCATACCGGTTCCAACTGCGATGCCAACACCTCTTCCGTTACTTACCAAAGTTGACATAAAAGCCATGTTTTTTTGATCCCCTAAAGGAACTTTATCTTCTTTTAATACTAAATTAGCATCTTTATCTACAGGAACTGATTCACCTGTAAGAGCGGATTCTTCTATTTTTAAATTGGCACTTTCTATAAGACGAAGATCACAAGGAATATATCTTCCAGCATCTATTACTACGATGTCTCCAGGAACAACTTCTTCAGATGGTATTTCCTTTAACTCTCCATCTCGTTTTACAATAGCCTTTGGGGTTGATAAGTTTTTTAATGCTTCTAAAGAATGTTCTGCCTTAGATTCTTGTACAATACCGATTACAGCATTAAGTAATATTACAACGCATATTATAATAGAATCACTAACTTCGTTTGCTAAAGCAGAAATGATTGCAGCAGCAATTAATATATAAATCAAAACATCATTTATTTGGGATAAGAAAAGCTGAAATAATGTTTGTTTTTTTTCAGAAGCTAGTTTATTAAAACCAAATTCTTGTTGACGTTTTTCTACTTCAGCGGAAGATAAACCATTTGTTGAATTAGAATTTAATTCAGTTAATACATCTTGAATATTTTTTAAGTAAAACATATAAATCACCTCCTTATATATTATTTTATTAAAGTGCTAAGTTTATTAGTTATATTTCAAGAAGTTTTTATTTTAATTATATAAAGTAGAGAATATTTCAGAAATATAAAAGATGCAGGATAAATTCTATTGAAAATTTGTCTTATTAAATAAAATGTTACAAAAAAATAAAATTTGTACAGTAATCATTAACGACTTACTGTACAAATTATAGATGTTTCAAGATTATTAATTTATGTATTGTTAAACTAGTAATATTATTTTTCATTGCTATTTTGTTTTAATACTTTCATTTGTATTGTCAATTGAAGAAATTAATGCAACTCCTGCTAAAAAAATCAATCCTATAAATGCGTAAACTCCTTGTAACATATTAAATACCTCCATTAAATTTATATTTTATTTATTAATTAGTAATGTCAATTACTAACGCTTAACTATCTTTAAATAAAGTATATCATAGAGAATTTAAATATTAAAAACTGATAATAGTTTAAAATAAACTGAAAAAGCGTTTACACATTATATGTATAGCGTTTACAAGTTAATCAGATATAAAAAACCTCATTAAATCATGTATTTAAACGCATATTAAAAAATCACTATTAGTTTTCGTAATAATAAAATTTTTGTATTTTAATCCCACTATAACGAAATGTTTTAGAAAATTCCGTAGAAAAATATTCCCAATACTGCAGATATTATTATTATTAAGATAGGATGTATTTTAGTTTTAAATGATAATACTCCTATAATTACGCCTAATATTATACTCTTTATATCTTTTAATGTATAAGAACTTTTAGCAAGAAGTAAAAAAGCAGATGTTATTAATCCTATAACTGCAGGTCTCATACCTAACATTGCAGATTTCAGTATTTTAGATTCTTTAAATTTCATTATATAATGAGTTGCAATAGAAACTAAAATAAATGAGAAGGATACAACACCTAATGTTGCAAAAATACTTCCCATTATACCACTTACTTTGAATCCTACAAAAGTAGCCGCATTTATAGCTATAGGTCCAGGAGTCATTTGAGATATTCCTATTATGTCTTTAAAGGTAGAAAAATCAATCCAATGATTAGAATCTACTATCTCTTTTTTTATAAATGGAATCATGGCTAGTCCGCCACCAAAACTAAACATTCCTATTTTAAAAAGAGTAACATAGAGTTTTATTAAAAGTTTCATTGATTAATCCACCTTCTTTCTTAAAAATAGAATACCATAAATTGCAGCGAAGGATATTATTAAAATAGGGTGGATATTAAATATAGTAACTGCAACTATAGATATAATTAGTATAATTAAATTATCTACACTTTTATCTAAGGATTTTGCCAATTTATCTATACCAGATAAAACTAATACAGGAACTGCAGCAGAAATTCCTTTAAAAAGTAAATCAACTATGTGATTATTTCTAAATTGTAAGAAAAAATGTGCTACAATTAATATTATAAAAAAAGAAGGAAGTACAACTCCCATTAAAGCCAATACAGCACCAATTAATCCACCTATTTTATAACCTATAAAAACAGAAGAATTTACAGCTAATGCTCCAGGAAAGGATTGAGAGATGACAATAATGTCCAAAAACTCTTCTTTATCTATCCAATTTTGTTTATCTACGACTTCGGCCTCGATAAGAGGTATCATTGCATATCCACCACCAAATGTAAATGCACCTATCTTAAAAAAAGTTATGAACATAGTTAAAAGCTTTTTCATTGAATCACCTCGCATAATTGATAAATAGATTACTATGTAAATTATAGCAGAAATTCATTATTTGAGGAACTTTGATAATTGGTAAATTATATAGCTGTGTAGCCATTATTATTGACTAAAACAAGTTATAAGGGAGTACATTACTAATGTTTTTCTATTTAAATATAGAATTTAATAAAGTTATAGAAAGTATTGTTAGATAACAAAAATGAAGTATTCTATATTAATGATTGAGTGCTTTGTTTTTATTTAAAATTAATATATAATATTAATAAATAAATTTGTTCTAATGAGAAATGGTGATTATTATATTTTCAATTAGGTGATATACACATAGAAGTCTATATACTATTATGATGATTGTTTATGAAATATATAACTACATTTAGGTGTGATTAATAAAGTTTCATTAAACGAAAATTTACTTTATGGAGGTGATAGGTTTGGAAATAACACCATTAGGAAGAAATACTCCAGTTACATCTGAGAAAAAAGTAGTTGCAAGTAAGAAAAACTTTTCTCAAAGTTTTAGTTTTGCCAATCAAAAAAAATCTGAAGAACAATTAAAAAAAATGCTTGAAGATATAAAGAAGAAAGGTAATAGGTTGGTTATAACTAAGTGTTATGGTGATGTAGCTGCCTATAAGAGAATGATAAGAGAATATTTAGAATCTGTACTTACGCATATGTATGGAGTTAAAAAAGATATAAGTTTTTGGCAAACCCAATATTTTATAACTGTTGAAACAATAGATGAAAAATTAGAAGAACTTACTAAAATGCTTTTAGGAGAGGAAAAGGAAAATTTAAATGTAGCGGCTACTATTGATGAAATAACAGGGCTTATAGTGGATATATATAAATAGAGTTAAATACTGTGCTAATTATTGATTTGAGAAACCTTGTGGAAATATAAGAGTTAGACTAGAAACCTATCAAATTTTTAGCCTAACTCTTTTTCATTATTAAGGCATATTTTAAGTTGTTGTGGAGAGTATACTTAGATATTATCTCCAAATAGCATAGCTAGCATCTGATGGCATTCTCCAATCTCCTCGAGGAGATAGACTTATAGTTCCTACTTTTGGACCATCAGGTAAAGCTGATCTTTTAAATTGCTGAGTAAAGAAACGCTTTATGAATTTATCTAGCCATTTTTCTATAGTTTCATTATCATAACAATCCTTAAAGGCGTGTTTTGCTAAGAATAGAATTTTTTCAGGAGTAGCTCCTTGTCTTATAAAATAATATAAGAAGAAATCATGAAGTTCATAAGGTCCTACTATGTCTTCTGTTTTTTGAGAAATTTCTCCACCATTATCTTTAGGCAAAAGTTCAGGACTAACTGGAGTATCTAGAATATCAATAAGAATTTTTGAAACTTCTTCTGAACTTTCCGTATCAGCTACATATTTTACTAAGTATCTAACTAAAGTTTTAGGAACAGAGCAATTTACTGAATACATAGACATATGATCTCCATTATAAGTTGCCCAACCTAATGCTAATTCAGATAAATCTCCAGTACCAACTAAAAGACCACCCTCTTTGTTAGAAATGTCCATAAGAATTTGTGTTCTTTCTCTTGCTTGAACATTTTCATATGTAACATCATGCTTTTCTACAGAATGATTTATATCTTTAAAATGTTGAAGGCATGCATCTACAATGTTTATTTCTCTTAAGTCTGTACCTAATTTTTTGCACAAATTTATTGCATTATTATATGTTCTATCTGTAGTACCAAAGCCTGGCATTGTTATGGTTATTATATTTTCTCTAGGAATATTTAATAAGTCAAATGTTTTAATTGTTACAAGTAAAGCTAAAGTTGAATCAAGTCCACCAGAGATGCCAATTACAGTTTTATCAATTCCAGTATGAGTTAATCTTTTAGCAAGTCCGGAAGATTGTATATTAAATATTTCTTTGCATCTTTCTGATCTTTCATTTTCATTTGAAGGTACAAAAGGATGTTTATCTACAAATCTGTCAAAGTTTTTTAAAGATATATTAGAAAAATTAAATTGTATTTCCTCAATTTCAAAAGGTAAATAATTTTCATAAGATCTAAAACTCAAGTTTTTTAAACGTTCGTTGTTTAGTTTATCAATATCTATTAATTGAGTTATTACTTGATTTTCTCTTTGAAATCTATCATTTTCTTCAAGTATGTAGCCATTTTCAGCTATAAGCAAGTGTCCGCTAAATACTAAGTCAGTAGATGATTCAAATACGCCAGAAGAAGAATAAATATATGAAGAAATACTCCTTCCACTTTGATTTTCAATCAATGATTTTCTATATTTAGCTTTACTAACAAGCTCGTTAGAGGCTGAAAGGTTTCCTATTATATTAGCTCCAGCGAGGCTTAAGTATGAACTAGGTGGTATAACAGTCCATAAATCTTCACACACTTCAAAACCAAATTTAAAGTCACCACAAGTAAACAATAAATTTACTCCAAAAGGTATGTTTTTTTGAAAAGGAAGAGAAGCTGTTTTGCTAATTATATTTATACCTTCAGTAAACCATCTTTTTTCATAGAACTCTGAGTAATTAGGTATATGACTTTTAGGAACAATTCCAAGTATATTACCATTATATATTATATAGGCACAGTTATATAAGCAATTTTTATATACTAAAGGGGCACCAATAGCTATAAGTATATCTTTATTTTTAGAAAAAAGACAAAGCCTTTTTAATGCTAAGTTAGATTTTTCTAATAATTGTTGTTGTGAAAAGAGGTCTCCACAAGTATAAGAGGTCAGAGAAAGCTCAGGAAACACTATAAGCTTGCTATTTTTTTCTATAGCTTTATTTATACAGTCTTTTATATTTTCAATATTAAAGTTTATATGTGCTACGTTAGTTATAGGGCATGCGGCTGCAACTCTAATAAAATTCATTATACTCACACTCCTGTTTATAATATTTTAATTTATATCATTGAAAGGTATTTATGATTAAAAATATAGTAAAATATATTTCAATTATTAATCGGCTTTCATTAAAACATGATACCAAAATTTAAGTAAATATAAAAGAATTTAATTTATAAATAGTATAAGAGTATAATAAATCTTATAAAACTCTTAAATTTTTGTATGCTATGTTAAATTTTAGAGCGTTGGTATATAATAATGCTATATTGATTTTTATAAAATAGTGAAAGGGGGATATAGGGTATGTGGTCGGAGTTAATATTATGGATAGTAGTAGTGGTTGTGGCAATGGGAATAGATATTTTTACAAGTAGCTTTTTATTTGTATGGTTTGGAATAGGAGGAATAGTCGCAATAATATTAACAGTATTACATTTTCCTTTTTCAGTTCAACTTATTACATTTATAGCTACTAGTTTAGTCTTAATGTCTGTAGGTTATCCAATAGTTAAAAAAGCAATAAAAAATACAGTCCCAATAACTCCAACAATGGAAGAAGAATATATAGGAAAAGAATTTATTAGTGAAGATAATATTGGTAATAAAGCTACAACAAAAATTGAAGGACTATATTGGACAGTTAAAAACGTAGGAGGAGATATAAATAAAGGTGATAAGGTTGTAGTTTTAGGAATAGAAGGTAATAAATTAGTTATTAAAAAATTATAATAAATTAATGGAAGGGGATTTTTAGTATGGTAGGTACAATTTTGTTAACTGTATTGTTAGTTATAGTTTTATTAGCAGTATTAACATCAATTAAGATAGTAAACACTGGATACATTTATATTTTGGAAAGATTTGGTCAATACCATAGAGCATTACAACCAGGATGGCATTTTACAATACCATTTGCTGATTTTGTAAGACGTAAAATTTCAACAAAACAGCAGATTTTAGATATTCAGCCACAAAGTGTTATAACTAAAGATAATGTTAAAATATCAATAGATAATGTTATATTTTATAAGGTTTTAGATCCAAAAGCAGCAGTGTATAATATAGAGGATTATAAATCAGGTATAGTCTATTCAACTATAACAAATATGAGAAATATAGTTGGAGAAATGAGTTTAGATGAAGTTTTATCAGGTAGAGATAGAATAAATTCTAAGCTCCTAGAGATAATAGATGAGATAACTGATGCTTATGGTATTAAAATTCTTTCTGTTGAAATAAAAAATATAATTCCACCATCTGAGATTCAACAAGCTATGGAAAAACAAATGAGAGCAGAGAGAGATAAAAGAGCTGTAATTCTTCAAGCAGAAGGTGATAAACAAAGTCAAATTGCAAGAGCAGAAGGAGAAAAACAAGGAGCAATACTTAAATCAGAAGCTGAAAAAGAGGCTAATATAAGACGTGCAGAAGGACTTAGAGAATCTCAACTTCTTGAAGCAGAAGGTAAAGCTAAAGCTATTGAAATAGTTGCAAAGGCAGAAGCAGAAGCAATTAAACAAGTAAACAAAGCTATAATTGAATCAGGAACAAATGAAACTGTTATTGCATTAAAACAGGTTGAAGCTCTTAAAGAAATGGCTAATAGTCCAGCAAATAAACTTATACTTCCCAATGAGGCTTTATCTACTTTAGGTAGTATAGCTGCTATAGGGGAAATGTTAAAAAAAGAGAATAAATAATAAAAATATATAAATAATAAAGGCAGGTAATACTTTAAAAAGGGTTACCTGCTTTTGTATTTTGATATACTTTGTGTTATTTAATGAAGAACCATAATGATGCTTTAATTTAAAAATGAAGTAAATACTGAATTCGCAATTTTTTCATATATATTTTATTAAAGTAATAAAAAAATGCATGATTTTATAAAAAATTATTTAAAAAACTATGTATTTTTAAAAAAAAATATGGTATCATTATGAACACGGGGTAAAAAAATCGTAGGGGGTAATTACCATGAATACTAAAGAATATGTAGAAAAAGTATATGAACAAGTTTTACAAAGAAATCCTGGTGAAGTAGAATTTCATCAAGCTGTTAAAGAAGTTATACATTCATTAATACCTGTTTTTGAAAAACATCCAGAATATGTGCAGCAAGGAATCTTAGAAAGAATAGTTGAACCAGATAGACAATTTATTTTCAGAGTACCATGGGTAGATGATAATGGAAATGTTAGAGTGAATAGAGGATTTAGAGTTCAGTTTAATAATGCTATTGGACCTTACAAAGGTGGACTTAGATTTCATCCTACTGTAAACTTAAGCATAATAAAATTTTTAGGATTCGAACAGATTTTAAAAAACTCCTTGACTGGTCTTCCAATAGGAGGAGGTAAAGGTGGTTCTGATTTTGATCCAAAAGGAAAATCAGATGCAGAAATAATGAGATTTTGCCAAAGCTTTATGTCAGAACTTTATAAATATATAGGACAGGATATTGATGTACCTGCAGGTGACATTGGAGTTGGAGGACGTGAAATTGGATATTTATATGGATATTATAAAAAATTAAGAAGTTCATATGAAGCGGGAGTTTTAACAGGAAAAGGATTGACGTATGGTGGAAGTCTTGCTAGAAAAGAAGCAACAGGATATGGATTGGTTTATTTTGTTGATGAAATGTTAAAAGGAAAAGGAATTAAATTGGAAGGAAAAACAGTAGTAGTTTCGGGTTCAGGTAATGTAGCTATTTATGCCATAGAAAAAGTTCAAGAATTAGGTGGAAAAGTTGTTGCGTGTAGCGATTCTAATGGATATATATATGATAAAGATGGAATTAAATTAGAAACTGTTAAGAGAATAAAGGAAGTAGAGAGAAAGAGAATTAAAGAATATGTTAGTAAGCATGAGAATGCTGAATATCATGAAGGATGTAGAGGTGTATGGACAATACCGTGTGATGTAGCTCTTCCATGTGCTACACAAAACGAGATAAGTAAAGAAGAAGCAGAAGTTCTAGTTAAAAATGGTGTTAAAGCAGTAGGTGAAGGAGCTAATATGCCATCTACTTTAGAAGCTGTAGATATATTCTTAAACAACAAGGTTCTTTTTGCACCTGCAAAAGCAGCAAATGCTGGAGGAGTTGCTGTTTCAGCTCTAGAAATGAGTCAAAATAGTATAAGATATTCATGGAGCTTTGAGGAAGTAGATAATAAATTAAAAGATATTATGAAAAATATATACCAAAATTCAGTAAGATGTGCTAAGGCATATGGCTATGAAGACAATTATGTTATAGGGGCCAATATTGCTGGATTCCTAAAAGTTGCTGATGCAATGTATTCACAAGGTATAATTTAAAACGTTCGAATTAAAAGAGTATAGTTTAAAATATACTCTTTTTTTATGAGCTTAAATTATTTGACAAATATCTACTTTTTAATTTAATATATAGGGTGCAGGGGTATATGTATGTCTATTAAATTCACTTTTAATTAGGAGTTGATAATTTATGACTGAAATAGGATATATAACAGGCATTAGTGGAGAATATGCTTTGGTAAAATTCAAAAGAAAATCTGGATGTGGTGATAATTGTGCAACATGTAAATCTTCTTGTGGAGCAAAAGAAGGGGTTTCTGTAGAGGTGAAAAATATTTTAAATGGTAAAGTTGGAGATAAAGTAAAAGTTTCTATAGAAGAAAAATTTCTTAATAAGATGATTGCTTTAGTTTATGTGTTTCCTTTAATCATGATGATTATAGGGATTGGAGTAGGTTTAAAAATATTTAAAGATATAGGTTATTCTAATTATGAACTATTTAGTTTCCTATTGGGAATGGTATTTTTAATAATATCATATGGAGTTTTGAATATTGTAAATAAGAAAAAAGTTAAAAATAAGGAAATTATTTTGGAAATGATAGATATTATTAACGACTAAATAAAAACTCCTGTGGCTTATTATTCACAGGAGTTTTCATTTTGAAATTAACTTAAGTTATATGTCAATAATACACAATTTATTATACAAAATAATTGAAAGAATAATTACATAATGGTAATATAAATAAGTGTAATATTATTAATAATATTAGGCTTGATTTGTTAGGAATTAATGTACAGAATATTAATACGTAAGGAGAAGTTTGGAATGATAGAATTTCAAAATGTTTCACTAGAAGTAGAAGAACAAAATGATAAAGTTACTATTTTACATGATATAAACTTAAAATTAGAAGATAATAAAATTTACGTTATTACAGGTCCTAATGGGGGCGGTAAGTCTTCTTTATGCAAACTTATAATGGGAATATATAATCCTACAGATGGAAAAATTCTTTTAGATGGAGAAGATATTACTGAATTAGGAATTACAGAAAGGGCTAGAAAAAAAATTGGTTATGCTTTTCAACAGCCTCCTCATTTTAAAGGGATGACAGTTAAAGAATTATTAGAGTTATCTAGTAAAGATAATAAAGAAAAAGTGGATATAACAGAGTTATTAGCTGATATGGGACTTTGTCCTAAAGATTATATAAATAGAGAAGTTAATGGAAGTCTTTCTGGTGGAGAATTAAAAAGAATAGAGATAGCTTCAGTTTTAGCTAGAGAACTAAAACTTGCTGTTTTTGATGAACCAGAAGCAGGAATTGATTTATGGAGTTTCCAAAGACTTGTAGAAACTTTTAAGAATATGCATAAGAAATATAATTCAACAATTGTTATAATTTCTCACCAAGAACGCATTATAGATATTGCTGATGAAGTTATAGTTTTATCAAAAGGAAGTATAGAAAGAACTACCAGCAAAGAAGAAATTATAAAGGAGATAAAAGACCAAGTAGCCTGTGAATATTGTGAAACATGTGAGGGGAGAATGTAGTAAATATGGTTAATTCAATCGAAGAAAAAGTATTAAGTGAAATAGATAATTTAGATGATTTATATAAAGGGGCTCATAATATAAGAAGCAATGGAAAAGCTATAAGCCGAACTTCTTCTAAAACAATTACAATAAGTAATAAACAAGATAAGGCAGGAATTAATGTTGTAGTAAGTCCTGATACTAAAAATGAAAGTGTTCATGTTCCAGTTATAATTTCAAATTCTGATATTACTGATACTGTATACAATACATTTGATATAGGTGAAAATTCAGATGTAACTATTGTAGCAGGATGTGGCATTCATAACTGTACTGCTCAGAAAACAGAACATGTAGGTATTCATGATCTGTTTGTAAGAAAAGGAAGTAAAGTAAAGTATGTTGAAAAACATTATGCAGAAAGTGAAGGCGAATCAAGAAAAGTTTTTCATACAAAAACCATTATAGAAGTTGAAGAAAATGGAACATTAGAAATGGAATTGGTTCAAATAAAAGGTGTTGATGACAGTAAAAAAGATTTAGAAGTAAATTTACATAAAAATGCTCATCTAATTATAACAGAAAGAATTTTTACAGAACTTAATCAGGAAGCAAAGTCTAATTTAATTGTAAATTTAATTGGAGAAGATGCCTCTGCCCAAACTATATCACGTACTGTAGCAAAAGGTGAATCAAAACAAACATTTAATTTTATGATAAATGGAAAAAATAAGAGTAGAGGTCATATAGAGTGTGATTCTATTATTATGGACAAAGCGGTTGTAACATCTGTACCAGCTCTTTGTGCTAGTTGTGAAGATGCGGAACTTATTCATGAAGCGGCAATAGGTAAAATAGCATCTGATCAAATAATGAAGTTAATGTCTTTGGGACTTACTGAAGAAGAGGCTCAAGAAACTATACTTCAAGGATTTTTAAAATAAGATGTGTTTTTAGCGTTAATCTAGAGTTATAATTAAATTCTTGGGAATTATATATTTATAATATACTTTATACATGTATATAATTAAAAGAATTTATTTAATTGAAAAAGGAGAAAAGGGATATGAAAATTACTAAAGATATGACAATAGGTGAAATAATAAGAATGGATATGTCTAAAGCAGAAATTTTAATGAACTTTGGAATGGGATGTGTTGGATGTCCATCAGCGCAAGGAGAAACTATAGAAGAAGCAGCTATGGTTCATGGAATAGACTTAAATGCTTTATTAGAAGCTTTAAACAAATAAGTGTAAAAAATAGGGACTGTCTCAAAATAAATTTCATACACAATATATTGAAATCCTAATTTAAAAATTGTTCAATATATTGTGTTGATTTTCTGTTTAGAGACAGTTTTTTTTAGTAAGGATAGCATTTTAAAACATTTGTAAAGAGGTGTTTTAAGTATTTTATAGATCATAATTAATGTATAAAAATTTAAACAAAAGAAGGAATTTATATAAAAAAAACAGAAATTAATGCAGTGACAATCTAAAAGTAAATGGAACTGCAAAACTTAATTATAAATGCAGGATTATTTTGCTGAAATAAATTAAGAATCAACCTAATATAAAATGTGAAGGGGGAAGTAATATGTTAAAATTTAGTTACTCTATTCCAACAAATGTTCATTTCGGAAAAGGTAGAATAAAAGTGTTAGCAAAAGAAATAAAGAAGTATGGTTCAAAAGTTCTTTTAACTTATGGGGGAGGAAGCATAAAGAGAAATGGACTTTATGATTCTATAGTAGAGATTTTTAATGAGAATGATATATCTTTTTGTGAACTTAATGGAATAGATCCTAATCCAAGATTAACTAGTGTAAATGAAGGAATTAAAATATGTAAAGAAAATAATATTGATTTTATTCTCGCAGTTGGAGGAGGAAGTGTAATAGATTGCTCTAAAATAATCGCAGCAGGATATCATTATGAAGGGGATCCATGGGATTTTTTCATTGGAAAAGCTAGAATAAAGCAAGCACTACCTATAGGAACAATTCTTACATTAGCTGCCACTGGCTCTGAAATGAATGGAAATGCAGTTATAAGTAACATGGAAACAGAAGAGAAGTTGGGGACTTTTGGGGAGTCCCTAAAACCTAAGTTTTCAATATTAGATCCTACTTATACAATGACTGTTCCAGTTAAACAAACAGCAGCAGGTACAGCTGATATAATGAGTCATGTATTTGAACAATACTTTAGTCCTACAGAAGGAGCTTTTCTTCAAGATAGATTAGCTGAAGCTGTTCTTAAGACATGTATAGAATATGGTCCAATAGCAATTAAAAATCCAGAAAATTATGAAGCAAGAGCGAATTTGATGTGGTCTTCAAGTATAGCTTTAAATGGTCTATTAACTTATGGAAAGATTACAGATTGGGCTACTCATGGAATGGAACACGAGCTAAGTGCTATATACGATATAACTCATGGTATAGGACTTGCTATTCTTACTCCAAATTGGATGGAACATGTTCTAGATAATGGGACTGTTGATAAGTTTGTTGAATATGGAGTTAATGTATGGGGAATATCATTAGAAGAAGATAAGTATAGTGTAGCTAGAAAAGCAATAGAAAAAACAAGAGAATTCTTTAAAGGATTAGGAATTCCGATGACTTTGAAGGAAGTTGGAATTAATGAAGAAAGATTACAAGAGATGGCAGAAAAAGCTACAAAGTTTAGACCTCTAGGTGGATTCAAAAAACTTGATAAAAATGATGTTTTAGAAATATACAAAGCATCTTTATAATAATATTGCAAGGCAACATTATTATAGGGATTAGTGAACAGAGAACAGAGAATAGTGAATAGTAAAGGAAGATTTTTCTCCTAAAGTCCCAAAATCTTTGAATTAAGTAAAAGAATAAGAGCATAATGAAAAATTGATTTTTCATTATGCTCTTTGTTTTTAGTTTAAACAAAGGAGCTGATAAGCTCTTAAAAACGGTAGCTTGAGTAAGTTATTACAAAATTTTAGCTTAAATACAGCTGTTCATAATATATTCTGAATATAAAGAGAATTTTCATTCCCTTACTCTAAATTTAATTCAAAATTATATGAACTCAATCTTTAAAATAGATATTTTACAAATGCTAACGAATAAAAGAATCTTAACAATCTAAGATTTTGTCTAAAACAAAATCCTCCTTTACTATTCTATATACACTATTCTCTGTTCCCTATAATAATGTTGCGTCGAAACATTATTCTTTTACGAATACAATCCAATTCTACTAAATATATATATTATATATCATCTTCTTAAGGCAAGGGGGATAAAATGGGTAATTTTAATTCTAAATATGAAAGCTATTATAGTTCTATTGTGAATAGAAGAAATACTGGTGGATACTACAATGGAATTTCTAATAAACATCAAAAGCAATTGACAGGTAATAGAATAATTAAAAAATTAATTCAAGATCTGTGTGGGGTTTTAATTATGTTTATTTTTGTAATAGCATGTAAGACTATTGTTACTCCACGAACGACTACAGCATATAATTACTGTAAGAATGTAGTTAATAAAAATTACGATTATAAAAAGATAATTACTACAATTAAAGAGGAAGGAAAAACAGAAAATTTTCAAGATAGGATTATAAACATTATTGAAAAAATTAAAACTAAGTTTACTGGTGAAGAGACAATAAAAAATATGATAAAAGACAAGTTTCAGTTACCTGTTGAAGGGAAGATTATGAGCTCAACTAAACAAGGGGTGGATATAGAGTCTCCCAATAGGGTAGATATAAAAGCAAGCTATGATGGGACAGTAAAGCAATGTGGTATCGATGAAAAATATGGAAAATATATTGTTATTGATCATGGTCAAGGGCTTGAAACAAAGTATTCTAATTTAGAAAATATAGTAGTAAAAAGAGAGGACAAAGTTGGAAAAGGACAAATTATAGCTAAAGCCAGTGGTAGTAATTCTAATGAGGTAGTTCATTTTGAAATTTTATTTATGGGTCAAAATAAGGGTTTAGAAAAAAACGTGGAAATGAAGTAGTTTGCTATGGAAAAACAAAAGCCGTTATTAATTAAATTTAGCAAAATTTTTATGATTTATATTATTGTTCTTATAATAATAGGATTTAAAGGAAAAGTGATTATTTCCTTTTTATTTGTTTTTATGCATGAATTAACTCATTATATTACCGCAAGAAAAATGGGGTTTAAGGGGTTTGATATAGAAATACTGCCTATAGGAGCTGTACTTCATCTTAAGGATTTAGATGATGCGGAGCCTAAAGAAGATCTTATTATATCAATGAGTGGTCCTTTATTTAATTTAGTAGTTGCACTGATTTTTTGTGTTCTAAGGAATTTTTTTTATAGTGAATATTTTAATTTTATATATTTGAGCAATATGGCATTAGCTATATTCAATTTAATTCCTGCTTTCCCACTGGATGGTGGAAGGATTTTGAGAGATATTTTATCAATAAAGACCTATTATAAAAAAGCAAATAAGATTACAGTTAATATTAGCTTCATAGTAGGATTTATAATGATAATATGTTCATTAATTATATGGAGGTTAAGAAGTTTAAATTTAAGCATTTTAATTATTGGTTTTTTTATTATAATCTCATCATATAAAGAAAAAGAAAGGATAGTTTATTTAATTATGGGAGATATTATTAGAAAGAAATATAAGTTTTTAAAGAGAGGATATATTGATAATAGAAGTGTATCAATATATTGTAAAAAAACTTTATTAGAAGCTCTTAGTATAGTGGATAAGAATAAATATAATATATTTATTGTATTAGACGAAGACATGAAAACTATAGGGATTACTTACGAAGAAAGCCTTGTTGAAGGACTAAAAGTTTATGGCAACATCTCTATAGAAGAATATTTAAAAACTACTGATGAGATTGATAAGATGGATAAATGGGCTACAATGACAGTGGAAGAATGGAGTAAATGGAATGAAAAGAGTATCAAAGGATAGTAAAAATATGCCTAAGTATATTTTATTTAATTTTTATAATCAATATGTTAAAATGTAAAAATGAATGAAATTGCAATTTAACTTAGGAGGAAGTTTAATGAATAAGATTTCAGACGATATATTATATAAGGTTGAAAAACCTTCTAGGTATACTGGTGGAGAACTAAATTGTTTTTATAAAGATAAGGACAAAGTGGATATAAGATTTGCATTTTGCTTTCCGGATGTTTATGAGGTAGGTATGTCACATTTAGGAATGAAGATACTTTATTATACATTAAATCAAAGAGAAGATACTTATTGTGAAAGAGCCTTTGCCCCATGGCCTGATATGGAAAAACTAATGAGAAAAAATGATATACCAATGTATACATTAGAGACAAAAGACTCTCTTGAAAAATTCGATTTTGTATCATTTACTCTTCAATATGAGATGAGCTATACTAATATATTAAATATGCTTAACTTAGGTAATATAAGCTTAAGAGCCTCTGAAAGAGGAGAAGATGAGCCTATTGTCTTATGCGGTGGTCCTTGTGCTTATAATCCTGAGCCACTTTATGATATAGCAGATATTTTTGCTTTAGGTGAAGGTGAAGAACAATTAGATCAGTTGATGGATTTATATAAAGAATATAAGAAAAAAGGAATAGGAAAAAAACAGTTTTTAAGAGAGGCTGTAAAAATAAGAGGAATATATGTTCCAAGTCTTTATGATGTTACTTATAAAGAAGATGGTACTTTAAAAGAATTTAAACCTAAATATGAGGATGTTCCTAAAAAGGTAGTAAAAGCGATAATACGTGATTTTGACAGTGTGCCTTTTCCAGAAAAATTAATAGTACCTTATGGCGAAATAGTCCATGATAGAGTAACTCTCGAAACTTTTAGAGGGTGTACAAGAGGATGTAGATTTTGTCAGGCGGGAATTGTTTATAGACCTGTTAGAGAAAAAACTGCTAAAACTCTAATAGAGGAGGCAGACAAGCTCATAAAAATTACTGGATATGAGGAAGTTTCATTGGTATCTTTAAGTACATGTGATTATTCTGATATACAAAATCTTATTATGTCATTAATAGAAAAATATAAAGATAAAAAAGTTGGTGTTTCTCTTCCATCAATTAGGATCGATGCATTTTCAGTAGATCTTATAAAAGAAATTCAAAAGGTTAGAAAAACTGGACTTACTTTTGCTCCAGAAGCAGGAAGTCAAAGAATGAGAGATATAATAAATAAAGGGGTCACTGAACAAAACCTTTTAGACTCTGTAACAAGTGCTTTTAAATCAGGGTGGTCAACTATAAAATTGTATTTTATGTTAGGACTTCCTTATGAAAAAGATGAAGACATAGTAGGCATAGCAGAGTTAGGACAAAAAGTTGTTCAGCAATATTATAGTATATCAAAAGAAGAAAGAAGAAAGGGGCTTAAAGTAACGTTAAGCACGTCCATTTTTGTACCTAAACCTTTTACACCTTTTCAGTGGGCGGCACAAAATAAAATGGAAGATATGAAAAATAAAATAAGGCTTTTAAGAGGAAAAATTAAAAGCAGACAAATTACATATAACTGGCATGAATCACCAGTAAGTTACATGGAAGCTATAATTGCAAGAGGAGATAGGAGAATTTGTGATGTTATAATAAAAGCTTATGAAATGGGAGCTAAATTTGATGGATGGGGAGAATATTTTAGCTTTGAAACATGGATTAAAGCTATGGAAGCTTGCAATGTAGATGGTGATTTTTACGCCTGTCGTGAAAGATACTATGATGAAATTTTCCCTTGGGATTTTATAGATATTGGGGTATCAAAAGAATTTTTAATGGAAGAAAATGAAAAGGCTAAAAAAGCTGATCTTACACCAGACTGCAGACAAGGGTGTAAGAATTGCGGAATACTTACTAATGAAAATTTTGGAAAGGGGGTTTGCTTTGAAAATGCGATATTTAATAAAGTTCACTAAGGAAGGCAATATAAAGTTTGTAGGACATTTAGATTTAATGAGGACTATACAAAGAATGATAAGAAGATCAGAAATTCCAGTACAATATTCAAAAGGATTTAATCCTCATATAATTTTATCTATAGCTCAACCTCTTTCTGTTGGGGCATATTCAAGAGGAGAATACATGGATTTAGAGTTTACGGAGGAGATAGACACAGAGTACATAAAAGAAAGGCTAAATGAAAATGCACCTATGGGAATAAAAATTCTTAATGTTGTAAAAGCAAAAGAAAAAATAGGTGAAAAAAAAGCAGCGCCAGCGATGGCACTTATTGAAGCTGCACAGTATAATATTAAGATAAAATGTATTGATTCAGAAACAGTACAAAAAGATTTGAAAGCTATAATGACTAGAGAAGAATGGATTGCTACAAAAACAAGTAAAAAGGGCAGTAAAGATGTAAATATAAAGCCAATGATAAAGAAAATAAATTGTGATATTGATGATAGCTTCTTATTTATAAATACGACTCTAACAAGTGGAAGTAAAGAGAATTTATCAGCTCAGCTTTTAGGAGAATATTTAAGGGATAATTTAAATGGAGTAAATAAGGAAGCATTTATAGATATAGAAAGACAAGATATGTACGCTTATGAAGGAAAAAAGATGCTTAGTCTTGATGAATACTTAAAAGAATAATGTTGTGACGTAATGAACATCGGCAGAGGAATAGGATTTTCTAGGATATATGTAGTTATCCATTAAACCTTCAGTACGCAAAGAAGTACTAAAGGCGTAGCCTTCTAAAAATTCTACCCTCGCTATGGGGAGTCCATTCCCCAGCTCGGCTGTCGGAGTCCGTTCTGACAATTACGCATTTTTAGAAACCTACACCTTAAGTATTCCTAGTTGCTACTTCAAAGTTTAATTGGCTAACTACATATATAAGAAAATCCAATTCCTCTGCCTTAGTTTCTTTATAAGTAATATAGTTTAATATGTATACTGGGGAGAAGAAGAGGAAGACTAAAGGATGATTTTCTTCCTTATGTCAGAAAATCTTAAAACTAAATAGAAAATTATTTTAAAACAAACCATCAGTATTTAAAATTAAAACTTATTACAGCCTACAGTCTAACATTTATCTTATTATGTTCAAAATATACTATAAATAAAAATGCTTAATCTAAAATTTAGCAATGTTTCTGATAGCTGCCGCTTTTAAGAGCTTATCAACCCTTTTATTTAGACTAACGACAAAGAGCATAATGAAAAATTAATTTTTCATTATGCTCTTCTTTTTTTACTTAGTTTAAAGATTTTCTGACCTTAGGAGGAAAATCCTCCTTTATCATTCACTATTCTCTGTTCACTAGTCACTACTATAATATTACCTCACAATATTATTTTATTGTGCTATAATAAAATAAAAATTTTTTTATTTTATTAGGGGTGCAGAGGGGGAGTAAAGGTATGTTTAAATGTATAATTGATGAAAATATTGAGCTAAGATTACTTGAAACTACGCATGCAGAAGAAATTTTCAAGTCAATTGATTCATGTAGGAATCATTTGAGGGAATGGTTACCTTTTGTAGATGGAACTAAGACTATTGAGGATACAAAAAAATTTATTGATATGACAAAAGAACAGTTTGTATCAAATAGTGGGTTTCAATCGGGGATATGGTATAAAGGAGTATTTGCTGGAATAATAGGATATCATAAAGTTGATTGGAATAATAAATCTGTAAGTATAGGATATTGGTTGGATGAAAGATATGTAGGAAAAAGAATAATGACAAAAGCATGTAGAAAATTTGTGGATTATGCATTCAATAATTTAAAATTAAATAGAGTAGAAATAAGATGTGGTGAGAATAATTATAAGAGTAGAGCTATTCCACAAAAAATTGGTTTTAGTGAAGAAGGTTTAATAAGGGATGCTGAATGGCTTTATGACCATTATGTTAACCATATTGTTTATGGTATGTTAGCTGATGAATGGGTGAGAGGTAAATAAAGTAAGTTAATTTTGTAGAATATAAAATAATATTTTGTTATTTAATATGGAGGAATAGATTATTTATGAGTTTTGATAATTATGCTAAAACTTGGGATACTGATGAGAGAATTGATAGAGCAAGAATAATATCAGATAAAATAATTAACTCAATTGATGTTAATAAAGATTGTTCTGCTATGGAATTTGGATGTGGAACTGGGCTTGTAAGTTTTAATCTTTATAAAAGATTTAAAAGTATAACACTTATTGATACCTCAAGAGAGATGATAGATATACTTAATTCTAAAATTGATAAGTATAAAGCAAACAATATGATTAGTTATCAATCAGACATATTTGATGAAAGTTTAACAGATAGAAAATATGATGTTATTTATAATTCTATGGTACTGCATCATATTCAAGATACTAAGTCTATAATAAAAAAGTTTTATGATTTACTAAATGAATATGGGTATTTGTGTATAGTAGATTTAGATGAAGAAGATGGTAGTTTTCATAAAAAATATTCAGATTTTGATGGACATAATGGTTTTAATCAAGAGAAGTTAAAAAATGTTTTAATAGCTGTTGGTTTTAAAGATGTAGAATCAAATACATTTTTTCATGATAAAAAAGATATAGATGGTAAAAAAATTAATTACTCATTATTTTTAATGAAAGCAAGGAAATATTAACTATACTAAGGGTGATTTTTTAGGTTCTTATTATCATTACCCATAATATACATTTTTTTTAAGATTTAATACAAGTTTTACTTTGGATATAAATAGGGTATAATTAGTAATATATTAGATTAAAGGGGTTTAGATTCAATGGGCTTTTACATTATGCAGGATTTAGAAATGAAATTTATCCCATATAATTTATTAGCTTTAGATTTTGAATTTATAACTACAAGGGTAGTTAAGAATAAAGCTAAAAAATATCTTCAAGAAATTATTGAAGTAGGTGCTGTGTATAAAGAAGATGATAAAATTTTGGAATTTGAAAGTGTAATTAGACCAAGGAATTATATACAATCTAAGCATAAACCACTTTATGCCATTTATGCAGGAAGATTTTCGGAAGAAAAAATAGAAGATGGTATGGAATTGGAAGAAGCTATTAATGAATTAAAAAAGATATATATTCCAGAAGAAACGATCTGGATATCTTGGGGAAAAGCAGAATATGATATTTTAAAAACTATATGTAAAGATTATGAGATAAGTTTTCCTTTTTTAAAAGATGATTATTTAGATTTATCTAAGGAATTTGCACAATTTTATAAGATTAAGACAAGTGTTTCTTTAGATAAAGCTTTAAATATGTTAGATATACCTTCTTTAAGTAGACATGAGGCTCTTCCGGATGCAAGGGCTTTGATGAAGATAGCAGAAAGAATGTTTATAGAAGGATATGAAATAGAAGAAAAATATTAATAAATAGATGAGGTGTGGCATATTGGAGGAAGTTTTTATAGAAAGACAGAAAAACATCTTGAGAATAGCATTGAAGGAAAATAATGAATTAAAAGAATGTTTTATTGAAGAAGAAAGTTTAGAGCCGTCTCCTGGAGAGATATATAAGGGAGTAATTAAAAATATTGTTCCAGCTATTAAATGTGCTTTTATAGATATTGGATGTGAAAAAAATGCTTATATGTACATACATGAAAGGTATGGAAATTCTCAAGTGAAAAATGGAGATGAGGTCCTTGTTGAGATAATGAAGGAACCTATTTTAGATAAAGGTCCTAAAGTAACAAGTCAAATTAGTGTACCAGGAAGGTATGTAGTTATAATAACTTATAATAAAAATATTAATTTTTCTAAGAAAATAGATGATAATGATAATTTTAAAGAGTACATAATGTCTCATTTAAACAAACCTGATGATGTAGGAATTATGATTAGAACAAATGCACTTAATGTAGAAATAAATGATATAAACAAAGAGATAGAAGAATTATATTCTATTTACAAAAATATTGTTAAACAAGGATGTTACTCTATAAAACCTAAACTTTTGTATGATGGTGGAGGAAGTTTGGGAAGAATTTTAAAGGACATATTAAATGAAAATACAGAAAAAGTTATCTGTGACAATAAAGAGGACTATGATTTTATAAGTGAATTTATAAAAAACAAGTCTGATTTAAATATAGAATTAACCATGTATTTTGAAGAAGAAAATCTTTTTAGTTACTATAATATTGAAAGAGAAATCCTTTCTCTTAGGAATAGCAAAGTTGTATTACCTGGAGGAGGAAATATTGTTATAGACAAGACAGAAGCTATGTATGTTATAGACGTAAATTCTGCTAAAAATATAAAAGAAACATCTATAGATAAAACAGCTTTGAATACTAACTTAGAAGCTGCTAAAGAAATATGTAGACAGGTAATGATTCGAAATTTGAGTGGAATAATTATAATTGACTTTATAGATGTAAATAACTACAACAGTAAGAAGAAAATTATGAATGTATTAAAAGATGGATTTAGAGAAGATAAAAAGAAAACAGTAATTTATCCTTTTACACAGTTAAATCTTGTTCAAATAGCGAGGAAAAGAAGAGGAAAATCAATATATGATTATATAGAAGAAGATTGTAATTTATGTAAAGGAAAAGGTAAGAGAATAAAGTTTATATATATAAGTAGTTTAATTAAAAATGAAATTATTAAAATGAACAGATCTTATAATATTGATGATATATATATTGAAGTAAATGAAATATATCAAAAGGATATATTAGGAGATGTTTTAAGTTTTATTAAATTAATAAATGCTTTGGATAAAAAAGTATATGTGAATTTTATGGAAAATCTAGAAAATTTCAAGGTAGAACCACTTTTATTTAATAGTCAAGTGAAAAAAATAGAAAACCTTAAGATATATGGGTGAAATTTTCTTTACAAATAAGTAGCTATATGATAAAATGGCTTTTGTAAACCGCACGCATAAGGTTATAAACACAAAGTGACTTGTGTACCGACGGCGGCGAGACTCTTATAAGGAGGTGTATTGAATGTACGCTGTAGTTAAAACTGGAGGAAAACAATATAAAGTTCAAGAAGGAGACGTTATCTTCGTAGAAAAACTAACTGCTGAAGTTGACTCAAATGTTGAATTAAATGAAGTTCTTGCTGTAAATAAGGACGGAAGCTTAGTTGTTGGAGCTCCTGTAGTTGAAGGTGCTAAGGTTGTTGCTAAAGTACTTAAGCAAGGAAAAGCTAAGAAAGTTATCGTGTTCAAGTACAAATCAAAGAAGGACTCAAAAAAGAAAAGAGGCCACAGACAACCTTTTACAAAATTACAAATCGAAAAGATAGAAGCATAATATCATGATTGATGTAGTATTTAAGTTGGATGAAAGTTATATTGTAGCATTTGAAATTGAAGGCCATGCAGGGTTTGATGACGCAGGTAATGATATTTTATGCAGTGCGATATCGTTTTTATCACAGGCCACTTTAAATGGTCTTATTGAGATATTAAAAGTGAATGTACAGTATAAGGCTGAAGATGATGGATACTTAAATGTCAGCATAGAAAATGAAGAAGATGAACATATTGAAAAATGTCAGGTCTTACTTAAAACTATGTTGTTAGGAATAAAAAGTTTAATTAAGGACGGTTACGGAGATTATGTACGTCTGTTTATTAAGGAGGTGTAAAGGATGATAAGAATAAACCTTCAGATGTTTGCACATAAAAAAGGTCAAGGTGCATCTAAAAATGGTAGAGACTCTGAATCAAAAAGACTTGGAGTTAAATGCGGAGATGGACAATTTGTTCTTGCTGGAAATATATTAGTAAGACAAAGAGGAACAAAGATACACCCAGGAAACAATGTTGGTAGAGGTGGAGATGATACACTTTTTGCTAAGGTTGACGGTGTAGTAAAGTATGAAAGAGTTGGAAGAGATAAAAAACAAGCTAGTGTTTATCCTGTAGAATTTGAAGAAATAGCTGAATAATACAAGGCACCCAATAGGGTGCTTTTTTAAAATTTCATTTACTTTATATGATATATCTATTATAACTCACATAATTTTGTTTAAAGACATAAGTATTTAAACTATCTTTAGTTTACTTTAGGTATTTGATAGTAGCTATTATGTTCCTGGGTAAGTTATTTTAAAGTAAATATTTAGATTTTTATAGTGAGGTAATGTAATGAATGAATTTGAGGGATTTGTAGAATATTTTAGAAAACAAAGACATGATTTTATGAATGAATTACAAGTTATATATGGATACATTCAAGTGGGAAAAGATAAAGAAGCTAAAGATTATATAGAAAAAATGGTGAATATAAGTAAAGAATTAAGTAAAATATACTCTTTAGGAGACAATTATTTTGGAATTTTAATGGAAGAGAATTTTAAAAACTTATTAAATGACGGAGTGAAATTAGACTTATTTATAGAATTAGAAAAATTAGAATCAGATTTTAAAAAGGAATACCATAAAAAAAGTAAATTAGTAAATAATATATTTAATGAAATTGGAAATAACAAATATAAGTTTGTTCATATATACATATTTGAAGATGAAACTGGTGAAAGTATACTTATTTCTAATTGTGAATCAGTAGTAGATGAGTTAGACTGGATGGAAGAGTGGGAAGAAATTAATTCAAATATAAGTAATGTGAAGTTGCACAAATATATGTATGATGAAGATATTGGTTATAGATTGACTTTTATATAGATGCTACATAATAAATAAATTAAGGTAAGGTGATACATGTGTTTATAGATATAGCTAAAATATTTGTTAAGTCAGGAAATGGTGGTAATGGGTGCGTTTCTTTTAGAAGAGAGAAGTATATTCCATTAGGAGGACCAGATGGAGGAGACGGAGGCAGTGGAGGTAATGTAATTTTACAAGCAGACAGAAACCTAACTACTTTATTAGATTTTAAATATCGTAAAAAATATGATGCGGAAAATGGTAAGGATGGTTCAGGGTCTAAATGTTTTGGTAGAAAAGGTGAAGATTTAGTTATAAAGGTACCTATGGGAACTATAATTAAAGACGTGGAAACTGGCAAAATAATGGCTGATTTGTCTCATGAAGGGGATAGTTATGCAGTTGCAAAAGGAGGTAGAGGAGGTAGAGGAAATTACCATTTTGCTACTCCAACAAGAAGAACGCCTAGTTTTGCTGAGCCAGGAATGCCAGGAGAAGAAAGATGGATTACACTAGAATTAAAATTATTAGCTGACGTAGGATTATTGGGATTCCCAAATGTAGGTAAGTCAACGTTACTATCTATGGTGTCTAAAGCAAAGCCTAAAATAGCCAACTATCATTTTACTACCTTAAAACCAAATTTAGGTGTAGTTAAACCAGAAGGAACTCCTGCTTTTGTAATGGCAGATATTCCAGGTATAATAGAAGGGGCGTCAGAAGGTGTTGGTCTTGGATTAGATTTTCTAAGACATATAGAAAGAACAAGACTGTTAATTCATGTAGTAGATATATCAGGTGTTGAAGGAAGAGATCCAGTAGAGGATTTTATTAAAATAAATGAAGAACTTAAAAACTATAGTGTTAAATTATGGGATAGACCTCAGATAGTTGCAGCTAATAAAAGTGATATGTTGTACGATGATGAAGTATTTGAAAGATTTAAAGGCGAACTTAATAAACTAGGCTTTAATAAAATCTTTAAGATTTCGGCGGCAACAAGGGAAGGTGTAGATGAGCTTATGAAAGAAGCGGCTAGAGTTCTAAGTACTATACCAATAAAAGATTTAGAAATTGATGAATCAGATAAGTTTATAGAAGAAGAAAAGAAATTCACATATGAAATAAATGTTGAGGATAATATTTATTCTATAACTGGAAGTTTTGTAGATAGGCTTCTTAGAAGCGTTAATGTTAATGATCCTGATTCTATGAGATACTTGCAAAAGGTTTTAAAGGATAAAGGTATAATAGAAGAGTTAAGGGAACTTGGAATTGAAGATGGAGATATAGTAAGACTTGAAGATTTCGAATTTGAATTTTTGTTGTAGGAGGAAAAATATGATTAGTAGTAAACAAAGAGCTTATTTAAGAGGGTTGGCAAATACAATGCAACCAATTTTTCAGGTTGGTAAAAATGGTGTAGAAGATCCCCTTTTAAAGCAATTAGAGGAAGCAATAAAAAAGAGAGAGTTAATTAAACTAAAAGTTTTAAACAATAGTGGACTTACTGCTAGAGAAGCTTCAGATATAATTTGTGAAGAAATAAATTGTGAAGGGGTTCAAGCAATAGGTAATATAGTAGTAATCTATAAAAAAGCTAAAAAACCTAAAATAGAATTACCTAGATAAAATTACACTTAAATAATAATTATAATAAAATAAAAAACAAAAAAGACTTTTTTAAAAGAGTCTTTTTTGTTTTTTATTGAATTTTACTATAAATAGAGTAAACACAAAGAAAGGTATAATTATAAAATTTATTAAGGAAATATAATTATAATAATTTAAAAATTTTAGAAGGAAAAAAGCATTTCGAATTATAAAAAAGGAGATAATATAAACTAAAATAGAAACGATTAAAGTAGTATATTTACTTAAAAAATTAAATTCTTTTGATAAAGTTAATAAGGTATAAAAAGTCAGTAAGTATTTTACAAACCATCCTCCAACCATTTGAAGTAGAACAAAGAACTCGCCACTTTCTAAAAAACCAAAATATCCTACTAATTGAGTTTGAATTAATTTCGGATACCATATATTTATTGCTCTTTTAGGACCAAAGGTAGTTATAATTCCTGTCATGGATAATATCTCCATTTGGATAACTATAATTAATGCTATAATAACAGATTTTGTAAGATGTTTTCTTTCTTTAGTATCTAAGTTTATTAAAAAAGGTAAAAAAAGAAAAATACTTGAATACCCACCTAAAGCTTTTATTGTAGCAATAAGAAAGTTTAAATCAAACCCGTTTTCTAATATAGGAAATAGAAATTTGTTGTCTTTAAATTTTATTGTCATTATACCTAAATTCATTCCAGCCAGCATAATAAAAGATATTCCTATTACTGTTATTATAATAACAGCATTTAATCCTTTATTAATAGAATAAAATCCTACCATAACAAAAAATATCAATATATACCATGGGGGTGTTTCAATAAATAAATTTTCATGAATTGAACTGGATTCAATTGATGAACATTCAATTAAAGTTAAGAAAATTGTTAAATAAAGCAAAGACAATAATATGGTACTTAACTTTTTACCCAATGCAAAATCATAAATTTCATATATATTATAAGTTTCAGTTTTTTGACAAATTAATATTATGTAAATAGTAAACAAAAAAAGTAATATAGAAGCTATAAGCACTGCTATCCAAGAATCTCTTCCAGCAAATAAAATAACTATATTAGGATATGTTTTTAATGCAACTATTGATATACCAAATATTACAAATATCAAATGCCGTGAATTTAATTGATTCATATATAATTCACCTCAAGAAATTTTTTCAAATTAACAAATTTATCTAATATTGTTTACCAAAATAGTGAATAATATCCCCTTCACTTACAAAAAATAATAAAAAGTTATTATAAGTAGGTGATAAATTGAATGCACAATATATAAGTCATATAAAAGAAAAGTTGAAAGATAGCTTTGATGTTAAGTATAGGGAGTTAGAATGCCCGGAAGGTATAATAACAATAATATATATAGATAATTTGTGTGATTCTAAATTTATAAGTGAATATGTAATTCAGCCATTATTAAGTAACAAAGATTTAAAGGATATAGACAGTATAAAAAAAGAAATATTATGGGCTAATATAGTTGGAAATGTTAATGATGAAAATGATGCAATATCACATATTCTATCAGGCGATATAGTACTAGTATTTAATTTTGATAAAAATATACTTTATTGTGAAGCAAAAGGTTTTGCTAAGAGACCTGTTTTTGTTCCACCAACAGAGGCTGTTATAAAAGGTCCAAGAGAAGGATTTAATGAAGCTATAATGGATAATATCTCTTTAGTGAGGAGAAAAATAAAAAACAAAGATTTAAAATTTGAAAGTTTTAGCGTAGGAGAAAAATCTCAAACAATTGTGGTAGTTTCATATATAAAAGGAACTGCTCATGATGAATTAGTTCAATACATAAGAGATAAAATTAAAAGTATAAAGATAGACTTTGTACTTGATACAAACTATATAGAAGAGCAATTAAAAAATACAAGATCACCTTTTGATACTATTGGATATACAGAAAAACCAGACATTGTAGCTTCTAAATTATTTGAGGGTAAGGTAATAGTTATGGTTGATGGAACACCTTCTGTTATTGTAGCTCCCTATTTTTTTATAGAAAACTTACAGGCAGCAGATGATTATTATTTAAATAAGTATTTTACGAGTTTTGCAAGGTTACAAAGATGGATTGCACTTTTTATAGCTATGTTATTGCCCGGGCTATACATAGCCTTAAGTACATATCATTTTTCTTTAGTTCCAACGGTCTTAGTATTTAGATTAGCAAATTCTAGAGCAGGAGTACCTTTCCCTACCATTGTAGAAGTTGTAATTATGATATTGTTTTTTCAGATATTAAGGGAAGCTGGAATTAGATTGCCTCAACCTACAGGTCAAGCATTAAGTATAGTAGGAGCTTTAATTTTAGGAGAAGCAGCAATAGGTGCTGGATTAACTTCAGAAACTACTATAGTTATTGTAGCTATATCATCTATTTCTACTTTTCTTGTACCTAATTTGTATAAAGCAGTAGTTATATGGAGCTTGATTATATTATTATTTTCATCATTACTGGGGCTGCCTGGATTTTATTTGGCGTTTTTTTCCTTAATAGCTCATTTAGCATCTTTAGACAGTTGTGGATATCCATATTTATATCCTGTAGGGACTAAGAGTAATAATACAAATGGGGATACATTAATAAGAAGAGGGCTTAATAAGATATCTAATAATACATTTGATGAGGATGAAAAAAATGAAAAAAATAGTTAGTATATTGGCTACTATAATAGTTAGTATTTTTTTTAGTGGATGTTTCAACTATAAGGATATAAATAAAGTATTATTTGTTACTACTGTTATAATGGATATAGATGAAGAGAATAAGCCTGTAGTATATGATGAGGTCTTTAAGGCGAATGCAGGAAATAAAGGGCCTGGAAATGATACTAGGCTTATCTTCAAGGGTGAGGGAAAAACGATGTTTGAAGGAGCAAGGGATATGAGTTTAATGTCTAGCTATAAGCTGAATTATACTCAAAATAAAGTATTGGTTTTTACTAAGAGAGCTGCGGAATATGGATTAGATAATTTTATAGATTTTTTTGAGAGGGATCAAGAACTAATTATAAGACCCAGTATATGTATTTATGATGGAGACCCGGAAAAATTGCTTCAAGCTAAACTAGAAGAAGAAAAATATATAGGTATATATATTATGCAGCTCATAGAGAATATAAGAGTATCCTCCAGATCTATAAGAAGGTCTTTTAACGAGTATTTAAATGAAAGGTTAGTTGGTGATAAAGTAAATGTAATTCCTATTATACAATTAAAATCTGATGGATTGGGAAATAAAATAAAAATTGAAGGTGGAGCTGTTATTAGAGAAGATAAACTTGTAGGAGTAATAAAAAAGGAAGAAGCTCAAGGATTTAATTTCTTGTTAGATAATGTTAAATTAGGAACTTTAGAACCTAAAAATCCAGAAGTGAAAAGTAAATTTGTAACTTTGGATATATTGAGTAGTAAAACAATTACTGATTTAAATTATGATGAAGGGAAAATAAAACTTATAAAGAAAATTACAGTTAATACTTCTCTTGCTGAAATACAAGAAAAGATGTTAGTAAACGACAAGAACTTGATGGAATTAAAAGGAGCCACAGAAGATAATATTAAAAGAGCTTGTGAAACTATATTTAATAAATATAAAGATAAGGGACTAGATATTTTCGATATAGGTGAAGAGCTTAAAAGAAGATATCCTAAAGCAAATGTGGAAAATGTTATTAAGGAAACAGAATTAATATTGGATGTTGATGTTGATATTACAGCATCTGGAGAAAGTTTAAGCTTTATAAAGTAAATTTATCAGATGATATAGAAAAGATTATAAGCTTCAGATGGAATAAAAATTTCATTTGAGGCTTATAATCTTTTTATGGAAATAAAAAAGTGCTTTACTTTAATTTTTATTTTTTTATGGTATACTTTTTTATGGTAGAAATATTACAGATTATTGGAAGAGGGATGATTTCAAATGAAAAAGGGAATATTTGGAGGAACTTTTGATCCAATTCATAATGGGCATATACATGTAGCCTATGAAGCTTTATATAAATTGGGATTAGATCAGATTATTTTTGTTCCCGCAGGTAATCCACCACATAAGATGAGAAAAATAATAACTGATGGAGAAAAAAGGGTTGAATTAATCAGAAAAGTTATTAGTGAAGAGAAAAAATTCAAAGTAAGTAGTTACGAAGTATATAAAAAAGACTTAAGTTATACCTATGAAACTTTAAAACATTTTAATTCCTTAGAGCCTAGTACAGAATGGTATTTTATAACGGGCATGGATTGCTTAATGCAAATAGATACATGGAAAAATGTCGCAGGTATTTTAGAAAAATGCAAATTTGTTGTCTTCAATAGGATGGGTTATAAAAAAGAAGAAATATATGATCAGAAAATTAATATAGAAAATAAATATAATAAGGAAATTATCCTCTTAGATATACCTATATTAGAAATTTCATCTACTCTTATAAGAGAAAAAATAAGAAATGGTGAAAATGTAAGTTATCTTATACCAGAAAAGTTAGATAATTTACTTAAAAATATAGACTTGTATAAATAATATTAAAGATTAAAATAAAAGAGTAGGGTTAGTTTAAAGTATGAAATATATAAATGGTATAAAGAATAAGGGGGATTTAGATATGTGGACAGAAGATAAGATAGTTCAATATTTAAAAGAAAATTTAAAAGAAAGTAGATTTAAGCATAGTATAAGTGTTATGGATACAGCTATAAAGTTAGCCGATATTTATGGAGAGGATATAGAAAAAGCTAAAATCGCAGGACTTGTCCATGATTGCGCAAAGTATTTACAAAGAGAGAGAATGTTGAGTGTTGCTAGAGAATACGGTTATGATATCACTAAAGTATGCTTTAAAAACTCAAGTCTTCTACATGGGGTAGCAGGAGCCTATGTAGCTAAAAACATTATAGGAATTGAAGATGAAGATATATTAAATTCAATTGCTTATCATACTACAGGTAGGAGAAATATGAGTATGCTAGAAAAAATAATTTTTATTGCTGATTATATAGAACCGTTAAGAGATTTCCCAGGAGTAGATGTGGTTAGGGAAATGGCTTTTAAAGATATAGATAAATCTTTGATTATGGCCTTTGACAGAACAATTAAGTATGTCATAGAAAAAGGACAGCTTTTGCACAATGATACAGTAGAGGCAAGAAACTATATGATATGTGAGAAATATGTGGAGGAGATATGAGTTCAAAAAAAAGAGGTAAGATAAAAAAAATAATTTTAATTATAATAACCTTAGCAATATCTATAATAGCTATAAGTGGGGTCTATGTATATCATACCCTTGACAAACTAAGTAAAAATTCAAATAAAAATCAATTGAGTAGTTTAAAAAGAAGTAAGGATAAAACTGATGATTCAATTAATATCCTTGCATTAGGGGTAGATATTGGTGATCCAACTATTAAAAGTGGGAATGTTCCTAAACGTACAGATACAATGATGTTGATACATTATAATCCAACGAGTGAAGAAGTTAGTATAGTTTCTATTCCTAGAGATACTTTAATAAAAATAAATAAAAAAAATTTTAAGATAAATGCTGCTCATGCTGTGGGGAATGTTGACTATTCTATTGACGCCGTTGAAAAACTTTTAGATATAGACATAGATTATTATGGGAAAATAGATTACCAAGGTTTTAGAGAAATTATTGACTCAATAGGTGGAGTTGATATGGAGATAACTAGAAATATGAATTATGACGATGAATCACAAGATTTACATATACATTTTAAAAAAGGAGAAGAGGTTCATTTAGATGGAGCAAAGGCAGAGCAGTTTTTTAGATGGAGAAAAAATAATGATGGAACAGGGTTAGCTGATGGTGATATAGGTAGAATAGACAATCAACACATTTTTGTACAGAAAGTACTTGAAAAGTTAAAGAGTCCTAAGATAATACCTAGAATACCAGGGATTCTAACGACTATACCAAAATATTGTGAGACAAATATGTCTGCAGATGAAATGATGAAGTATGGATATAATTTTGTAACTGCAAATAAAATTCAAACTTATACATTAAAAGGCGAGTTTAAATATATAAATAGAATTTCCTATTTTATTTATGATAAAAAATTTAATAAAGAGATTTTAAGTAAACTTCATCAGAGTAGCTCTTTAAGTGAAAATTCTGGTTTAAGTAAAAATAATATGAGAATACAAGTTTTAAATTGCACTAAAAAGGATGGGCTAGCAGCTAATTATAAGAAGCAATTAAATGAAGAAGGATATAACAGTGTATCTACAGGAAATGGTACAGCTAGAGACGAGAGTGTAATTTATTTTAATAACGTTGATAATACTACAATGGACATGATAAAAAAAGATTTAAATATAAAAAAATATGAAATTATTGATGACAACAGCAAAAACTTTGATATAATAATATTGTTGGGAAAAAATTTTACCAACAAAAACATAAAATAATTGGAGGATAATAACATGGAAAAAATTATCATTAACACACAAAATGCACCTTCAGCAATAGGTCCATATTCACAAGGAGTTAAAGTAGGAAATTTAGTATTTACTTCAGGTCAAATTCCAATAGATCCAAAAACTGGAGAATTAGTTACTGGAGATATTGAAAAAGCTGCAGAACAAGTAATGCAAAACTTAAAAGCTATATTAGAAGAAGCAGGAACAAAGTTTGAAAACGTTATAAAAACAACTGTATTATTAAGTGATATAAATGATTTTGGAAAAGTAAATGAAATATATGGAAAATATTTCGTTTCAGAACAACCAGCAAGATCTTGCTTCCAAGTTGGAAAACTTCCAAAAGATGCATTATTAGAAATAGAGGTTATTGCAATAGTTGAATAATGACACTGGAACATTAAAGTTTATAGTCCAAAATGAATATGATGGATTGAAACTCAATCAATATCTTAGGAGTGTAGTTAAATTTTCTAGTAGATTTACTCAAAAGGTTGTAAGGAGCGGAGGAGTTAAAGTAAACAATGTGAATGCTACATTGTTTACTAAACTAAGCGCTGGAGATAACATTGAAGTTTATATCGACAAATCAGAAGAACAAGATATTATTCCTGAAAAAATGGAATTAGATATTGTTTATGAGGATAAAGATATAATAGTTGTGAATAAACCAGCAGGTATAGTTGTTCATCCAACCAAAAGATACCCACAAGGTACTTTAGCTAATGGGCTGTTATATCATTTTAAACAAAATGGTGATAACTGTATAGTTAGGCTTGTTAGTAGGCTAGATATGGATACTTCTGGCCTTATTCTTGTTGCAAAGAATGCTTTTAGTCACATGTCTTTAGCTAGAGATATGAACAAAGAACAATTTGTCAAAGCATATTTAGCTATAGTACATGGAAATCTTCCACAGGAAAAGGGAGTTATAGATAAGCCTATATATAAACCAGATGATGGAAGTATAAAAAGAATCATTGATGGTAGAGGGCAAAAAAGTATAACTCATTTTAATGTTGTTGAGAGATTTAATAATTCTGATTTAGTAAGACTTGTTTTAGAAACAGGCCGTACCCATCAGATAAGAGTGCATTTAAGCAGTATGGGTACTTCTATATATGGAGATAGCTTATATGGAAAAGAAGAAGATGAATACATAAATCGGCAGGCACTACATGCCTATTCACTACAAATTCTTCATCCTAGAAGTGGAGAATTGTTAAAATTTCAATGTGAGCTACCTGATGATATGAAAGAACTTCTAAGAAAATTAAAGTAAAAAAGAGAGATTGTATTAATTAATGCAATCTCTCTTTTTGAAATGAAAAATAGCTTCTGTATTCAAGCCATATGTAAAAAATACAAAGTTAATCTATGTAAACACAATAGTTCTAATGTATATGTTTAAATTTTTTTCTTTTCTTTTTAAATCTTTTTTTTAGTCTAACAGAAATAAAAGCTACTACTAATGCTCCTATAGCAACGCATGAAGCAATTTTTAAAAGTCCTGAGCTAGTTATCTGTGTATTTTTAAAAGAGGCTAGCAGGTTGTTATTAGAAGAGTAGTCTACATTGCTTGCTATTTTTAAAGTTCCAACATTTTTGTTTTTATACAGGATACTTGCATCTAATATGATATCTCCTTTTTTAAAATCCCCTTTTATTAGGCTTTGATCATTTATTTTAAATTGTGGTTCTTCATCAGAATTTTTATCTTTTACATAAAAAGAAGTTTCAGCAGATACAATTGGAATTTCAGTATTTTTGTTTATAGAGTATGTTCCTAGTGAGTCTCCCTTAGAGTGAAAAGTCTCCAACGAAAAATTATTAAATCCATAATTAAATAAATTTATAACATCAGACCAATATGTATGTTTAGTATCATGAAGTAATATAGCTATAAGTGTTTGATTACTTCGTGAAGCTGCCGCTACATAAGAATGTTTAGATTGAACTGTATATCCAGTTTTACCACCAATACATTCAGGATAATAAGAGTCTGAATTTTTTTGAACTAATTTGTTTTTATTCCAAATAGGACGTTTTGCTCCAGTTTGATTTGTTGGAGGTATATAATAAATTGAAGTAGTTGAGATTTCTTTATATTCTGGATGTTTTATAAGTTCTTTTAGAATTAAAGCAAGGTCATATGCAGTAGTTCTATGATTATCATCATATAGACCATGAGCATTCTTAAAAGTAGTATTTTTACATCCTAACTCTTTAGCACGTTTATTCATTAACTCAGCAAAATTTTCTTTGGAGCCAGATATGTGTTCTGCTAATGCTTCTGCACAATCATTGGCAGATTGAAGAAGAAGACCATATAATAAATCCTTTACAGTTAGTTTTTCATTTTCAAATATATATATTTTACTTCCATCTACAAGAGGAGGTTTTTTGCCTACTTTAACAACTTCATCTAATTTACAGTTTTCAAGGGCTAATAGGGCAGTCATAATTTTAGTAGTAGATGCAGGTGGGTATTTCACATCCTTATTTTTAGAATACAAAATATTTCCTGTGGTTGCATCCATTAATATAACTCCATCAGCTGATACTGAAGGGGGAATACTATTAGCTTTTGCTGAACTTATTATTAATGAAATTGATAATATAAATGTTAGTATAAAAATGACAGTCTTACGCATTAGTTACCTCCTAAATTTTATAAGATTAGTATAACAGAAATATAAATCCATATCAAAACAAAGCATTTCAATTACATTTAAAGAAAATAATTATATTAAAGAATACTAGGAATTTTTCAAATATTCTTATGGATTTTCTAAACTAAAGAAATTTTTATTATATATCTGCATATATAAAATTTTTAAAATTAAAGATTTTATATAGTCTTGGACCCAAAATATATAAAATACAATAAGTAGTATACACCTGATCTATGGCATTTTGATGTCAACGACTTAAAATTTTTTCCTTTACTTTTTTTTAATGGAAGTAATTTAAAGATAGAAAACACACAAACAGGAGCAAAATTTTTCCTCACATTGAATATATCCAATAAGGGTAGAAATGAAAAATTTAAATATTCAGTTAATAATTGCAGGAGAGTTGTCAATAATTAAGATATAGAGATTAGAAATAAATGTGAAAGCTAATAATTCGGAGGAATGGTAATGGAAAAAAAAGAAAAATTAGTTGGATCTATAGTAATGATTGTTATGTGCTTAATATTTCTTATTGTAGGGTATTTTTGTACAAAACCAAAAGCTAATAATGCAGAAGTAACAGTGAAAAATGATCAAGTAAAAAATAAAGAAGAAGTAATTATAGATAAGTCTAATTCATCCCAGGAAAAAGAACATTATAATGAATATAAAAAGATAGTGGTAGAGATAAAAGGGGAAGTTAAAAAGCCCAATGTATATGATATGAAATATGGTACTAGAGTATATGAGTTAATTGGCAAAGCTGGGGGGTATACTGAAAATGCAGATACAACTTGCGTAAATGGTTCCATGAAACTAAAGGATGAAGATTGCATAATAATATGTAAAAAGGGAGAAGAAAATAAAACAAACAATAATACAATTAATAGAAGTAATTCCATTAAGGAAAGTAGTTCAGGCAGTGATAAAATAGACATCAACGCTGCTACAAAGGAAGATTTGAAGACTTTGCCTGGAGTTGGAGAAGTAACAGCTGAAAAGATAATAGATTATAGGGATAAAAATGGTGGATTTACATCAGTTGATGAACTTACAAAAGTAGATAGAATAGGAGAAAAAACTCTTGCTAAATTTAAAGATAAAATTCAAGTAAGATAAATTTTTTATAAAGTAATAGTTAATGAATTGTATGATCTTGGAATTTTATAATTTTTTTATGTAAAATTTAAAATGATGATTATGAAAATTAAAATTTCATAATCATCGACTTAATGTATTACCATTCATTTAAATATCTATATAAAGCAGGATAAACATTTAAAGAATTCATTAAATTATGATATTCATCCATAGCATCATCATCACTCTCTTTAACCTTAAATGCCCTAATCATGAGATTTTTGGGAGTTTCTAGAGGTGAAATATATTCCACAACAGATACATCATAGCCTTTAGCTTCAAGCATAGTGGAACGCATACCATCTGTTATAATATCGGCCATTCTAGCTTTTAAAATACCATGTTTTATAATAGATTTAAAAGGATTATAAGAATACTGATTTAATAATTCTCTGTGACAGCATGGAACTGCAATAATAACATCGGAATTTAATTTTATTCCAAGAGCTAGGGCCATATCTGTAGCAGTATCACAAGCATGAAGAGATAATACTATATTTACTTTTTTATCAGGAACATAATCTTTTATATCAACAGCATGAAATTCCATGTTTCTATATCCTAAGTTTTGTGCCATTTTTTTAGAGGAATTAATTACATTTTCCGAATAATCTAGGCCAATAAAATGACACTTCATCTTTTTTACTTCAGTTAAGTAGTAATTTAGTACAAATGATAAATAAGATTTACCACAGCCGCAGTCTAGTATGTTAATTGTACCTTTATTAGGTAAATCATTAAAAATTCCATCTAAAAGTTCAACATAATGATCTATTTGATTATATTTTCTTATTTTATCATTTTTTATTTTACCTTCTTTAGTCATTATATTAATTTCTTTAAGTAAATTATCGGCTTTACCTATTTTTATATAGTAATCTCTATTTAGTAAAGAAGATGTACCTTCATGAGTATTACATAGTTGATTAGAGTTTTTTACAGTTTCTTTTATGGTATTGTCATTCTCTGATTCAACATTTTTCATGAATACATTTTTATTGTCAGCAGAAATTAAAATATCAGTACCTCTTTCGCTATATATAAATTGTAATGAATCATACTTTTCAGCTTCAGCACATATATTTTCAAAAATCTTATTTATACTATTAGCTATTGTAATTCCATTAAAGTTATATTTGATATTATCTTCAGAATAAACTCCATGGCCACTAAATTCTTTTAAGCCAGTTTTAAAAGATACATTTATACTTTTGAAAATAGATTTATTTTCTGAGAACCTATTTTCTATTCCCATAAAAAAAAGCTTTAGTTTGGTTAAACTTTGTTTATTCATAAGTTTTTTAGTACCTCCGTTTTTGTATGTTAGATTTATTTTTACATTATATAGAATTAGTAATTTCCTCAATCATTAGAAAAGATTATATACAATAAGTAATTTTATCATAAGCTTAGAGGAAAATTCAATTTTATTAATTATTTCTACTTTTAATATAATTTCCATTATAAAATTTTGAATTCAAGCTTTAAAAATGATATAATATTAAACATGTTAAAAGGTAACATTAATATTTTATATAAAAAATATTATAAAAAGGAGTTATGATTAATGCAAGAATTACAAGATATGCAAGAATTAGAAGAAATGAATGAAATTAAGGATAACGAAGAAACACAGGAAATTGTGAAACCAATTAAAAAAGTTATTTTCAAGAAAAATACCCAAGAAAAATTAGGTGTTAAAGTAAATTTAACTCAAGATAAAGAATATGACGTTTTAAGTGTTATAGTTCCTGTTCAACCTAAAATAACACCTTCTGTAGATAATACTGTTTTATATCTAATAGAAGATGATGATGGTGAAAAAAATTATTTTAGAACAAATTTCTTTAAAAATAAAGAGATTTAAGTTAGTGAGCCTTTTAGAGGCTCATTAATTTTGTTTGAATTTAATGTAAATGTATTAAAGTTTACATTAATATATACGAATAAGAATATGAAGTATAAATAAAACTAAATAAAATATGAGGGATTTTTATGTTTGATTGGTATAATTTTAGTTGGAGTGAAGTAGTAAAAGAGCTTAATAGTGATATGTGTAAAGGATTAAGTGCAGATAATGTAAATTCTAATAGAGAAAAGTATGGAGAGAATACTACATTAAATATAAAATTGAAAAGTAGTATTTTTTTATTCATAAAAGAAGTTTTTAAATTATATGCCTTGATAGGATTTGCTGTATCCGCTTTATTAATCTATAATAAAGAAGTTTTTTCAGGAAGCCTTATTTTTGCAATGATTAATTTTTGTGTTATATTGTTTTTTTTAAAAACCTATAGTAGTGAAAAAAACTTAAAAGAATTAGATAAAATAACTCCTAATGAAGCATTAGTAATGAGAAACGGAAAAAGTAACAAAATTAATTCTGAAGAAGTTGTTATAGGGGATATAGTTTATCTTGAAAGAGGAGAGATAGTTCCAGCTGATCTAAGATTGATAGAATGTGACGATTTAAAGATAAAGGAATCAGCGGTAACAGGAGATAATACCATTGTAGAAAAATACTCAACAAAAATTGAAGATAAGGAAATAACATTAAGTGAAATGAAAAACATAGCATTTAAATCTTCTTTTGTAATAGATGGAAGTGCTAAAGGCATTGTTATAGCAGTTGGAGAGAATACTCAGATAGGAAAAACAATACAAGATTTTATAAAAGAAAAGCAGGATATAAATATATTTGAAAAAAATATATCTAGTATTATAAACATTCTTGCAATTGCATTTTTGATTGCTTCTTCTTTAATTCTGCTTTATGGATTTTATAATAAAAATTTAAGTTTTTCTTTAAAATTAATTCCTTTGGTATATCTAGTACTAGTTCCAGTTCATATGATTTTTGCTGTTTTTGTAGTCGGGTTTATATTAAAAAATAATATGAAGACAAATGGAATTTATTTTAAGGGATTATCTTCAATTCAAAGGCTTTCTAGTACAAATATGATTTTTATAGATAAGATAGGAACATTAACAGAAGAAAAAATGTATGTTAATAAAATCTTCACAAATAGTAAAATATTAGAAGAAAATTCTAATGAAGAAGAAAACAAAGATAACATATATAGAATTTTAAATATTGGACTTTTATGTAATGATGTAAGAAGAAATATAGATGGAGATATAGTAAAAGGAGATTTTATTGAAATATCTTTAGCCAAATATGGGATTAGAAATTTTTTAGATAAAAGATTATTAGATAAAGAAATGGAAAGAATATTTGTAATACCTTATGATAGGGATAAAAGGATAAAAACATCTTTAAATATGGTAGAAGATAAGTACAGAGCTAATGTAAGAGGAAGCATTGATCGACTACTTGAAAGATGCACTCATATAATGAAAAATGGAATAGAAGTAGAGATAACAGATAAAGACATAAATGAGATAAGAAATGCAGATTTAACCATGTCAAAAGAATATCTTTATGTAGAAGGCTTTGCTTATAGGAATTTTAATTATGAGCCAAGTATAAATGAAAACATAGAGAGTAACTTAGTATTTGTAGGATTGGTGGGCTTTGAAAATCCCATAAAAGAGAATGCGAGGACTTATATAGATTATTGTAGAAGTTTAGCTGTTAAAGCAACAGTTATTACAGAAGATAATAAAATAACTGCAGAGTCTTTTGGTAAAAAGGTAGGTTTGTTAAATAAAAATGATATAGTACTATCAGAAGTAGAAATTGATCACATGGAAGAAGAAGAAATTGAAAAGTATATTGAAAGAGTGGGGATATTTTCAAAGATATCTTCTAAAACAAAATGTAAGATTTCATCCATGTTTCAAAAATTAGGATATAATTTAGCAGTTACGGGAAATAGGTTTACAGATTCTCCAAGCCTTAGGACAGCGCATATAGGAATTGCATCAGGTCCTAAGTGTACTAATATTACCAAAAAGCTTGCTGATATATATATAAAAGATAATGATTTAATAAATTTATTATCTTTGATCGAAGAAAGTAGAAAATTGATGCAGGTATTAAAAGATGAATCTATATTTATTTTAGTAATGTCAATAGGCCAACTAATAAGTATTCTAATACCTACAATTTTAGGATACAATATTCCTATAACTTCAAGTAAAATTTTATTTATAAATTTTGTAACTTTAATTTTAAGTTATATACTTATTTTTAGTCAGCATAAAAATATTAAAATAAAAAACTATGAAGGAGTAGTGATAGATAGAAGTATATTTGAAAACTTTACAAATAACATATTATTATATGGTATTTGTATGGGAATAATATCAACTATAGCTTTTTATTATGGAAGTAGGACTAGTTTTTATCTAGGAGAATTTAATTTGTTTATAAGTTTAAATGTAAGTTGCATAATATTTAGCACTTATTTTTCAGATATAAAGAGTATTATTAAAAGTAAATTATCATTTTTTGTATTAACAATTTTGATATTGGTTATTATGGGCATTATTGTATTTGGTAATAAAGGTATGCTTTTAAGTAATTATAGTAACTTGAAATTTATTATTACTATAGTAGCTGTACAAGTTATTACTACTATTTTTATGAAAAAGTTAGAATAATAAAATATACAATTATATTTCTAAGAGAAGTTATAAAAAATATTTTTATAATCTTTTAAACTATACATTAAAAATAAGAATTATAGGTTTAAACCTCCGTATATTTGGTTAAATTAAATATATGGAGGTGTATTTTTTATGCTGGATAATGTATTTGAAACTATTGTAATTGGCAGTAATACAGAGTTTTTGGACATACCAGAAAAAGATTTTTTTTCTAATTATGATAGGTTAGATATAGAATCAGCTCAAAGTTTTGCTGAAAAATATTTTAGTATGAGAGAAAAAAATGGCACGCCTTACGTTAAAGATGTAAAAATTGATAATTCTATCCATAGAGTAAAAATAATAGTAGATGTATATAAGAAAAAAGATGAGAAGATTGAGAACTCTTTTATTAGTATGAGTGATGAAATATGAAAAGACCTTTGATTTATTATTCAATATCAGTATTTTTGGGAGCTTTTATCATAATTGTTTTTGAATACAACATATTTTTAGGTGCGGCTGTGGCTGCATCCTTTTTTAGTATTATTTTTTTTACTTTAAATAAAAAAGAAGCTATTATTTTATGCTTGTTTTTTATTATAGGAGGATTTAGTTTTTACAATTATTATAATATAAATGTACCTAGTGAAGGTGAGTTTAGACTAGTTGAAAAAAGAGGAAAATACTGCACTGGAAATTATAAAGGAAGAATAGTATATCTTTCAGGAAATTTAAAAGAGTTATCTAACGGAGAAAAAGTTAAGCTTTATGGAAATTTTAAAAAAGAAACTGACTATGAAAAAGGTTCTATTGGAATATATAAAGTTACTTTTTATGAAAACAGAAATGAAGATTTTGTATTTAAGTTATATAATTTAAAAGAAAAACTATTTACAAAATACTCAGAATCACTTGGAAAAGATAAATCGGCTTTAATAATGAGTGTATGCTATGGAGAAACTAAATATCTATCTTTTCATGAAAAAGAAAATTTTAAGGAATTAGGAATATCTCATATAATAAGTGTTTCTGGGTTCCATATGGCTTTAGTATATGGATTTTTGCAGAAAATGTTTGGAATTGAAATAAGTCTTATATTGTCCTTCATATACTTAATATTTACAGGTGCAAAAGCGGCTACTATAAGAGCTTATATAATGATACTAATTTTAAAGTTATCAAAAATTGTTTATAGAACTTATGATAGTCTTTCGGCATTAGCTTTATCAGCATTGATTCTATTAATTATAAGACCATATTATATAACAAATATAGGATTTACATTATCATTTCTAGCTACTCTTGGTATAATACTATATAACAAAAAAATAAAGAGGATTTTATATAAACTGCCTAAAAAAATCAATGAAAGTTTAAGTATAACTTTAAGTTCTCAAGTTTTTTCAATGCCATATGTTATGTGTGCCATTAATGAAGTAAGTATTTTTTTTATTCCAGCAAATTTGATACTTATTCCTTTATATTCTTTATTAATATTTGCAGGTAATATAGGGGCTGTGGCAATAAATATACCAATTCTTAAAAATATAGTAATTTATATTTTATATTCACTTACTACTACTATACAGGGAGCAAACTATGTATTATTAAAAATAGCTCCACCAGTACATAAATACAATTATTTTTATGGAATAGTCTTATTATCGATTATTATGAGTTATATATTTTATAAACATGAATATAAAGAAGTTAAATATTTTCCTTTAATGTTGTTGAGTTTTATAATTATATATAACATGATATAATTATTTTATAATATATCATAGATTGTTGATTTTATATGATCTTTTATTACAATCAACTCAATAATTTAAAATATATATTTATGACTACTAAAGAAAGTTTTAGAGAACATATATTTATATTTTGTAGAATATATTCTATAATTCAAAATCAAAAGTGGGGGACTGAAATTGATAGATTCTTTATCATTAGAGAATAAACTTAAAAAGAATGAGATTGCAAATTGTTATATATTTTGTGGAAGTGATGAACAAAGTATTAAAAATGTTATAGATATTATTATAAAAAAATCTATAAAAAATGATTTTATGGACTTGAATTATACTCAGTTAGATGGATTAACTGTTAATTCAGATAATTTAACTAATGCCTGTGAGACTTTACCATTTATGGATGAAAAAAAGGTTGTAGTAGTTTATAGAGCCAGTTTCCTTAGAGATAAATGTGATCGAGAAAAGGAAAAGGTATATAAATATATGGAGATGTACATAAAAAAGTTGCCCAAAGAATGTATACTTATAATGTATTATATTTTTGAAAATGATAGAGAGAAAGAAAGTAATAAAATAAAGAAACTAGACAAATATTGCCAAGTAGTTAAATTTTCAAAATTAAAAGGAGCAGCTTTTCAAAAAAAAGTTAAGGAGATTTTTGATAAAAAAAATTTAAAAATAGGAAAGGTGGAATTAACTTTGTTTTGTAATTGTGTTGAAAACAACATGGACATAATTCAAAATGAAGTTGAAAAGTTATATTGGTATACTTATGGAAGAGAGATAACATCTAAGGATATTTATGATGTTATAACAGTTAAGAATGATAATGATATTTTCAACTTAGTAGATTACTTATCTCAGAGGAAACCTGAAAAAGCATTAGATATATTAAATGAATTAATATTCAAGGGAGAAAATGTTAACACTATTTTAAGAATGATAGAAAGGCAGTTTAATTTACTTTTTAATATAAAGGTAGGTTTAGAAAAAGGAAATACTAAGGAAGAACTTGCTAGAGAATTAAGACTTCATCCTTTTATATGTGAAAATATGATGAAACAAAGCAGAAAATTCCAATTTAATCAAATTGAGAAGAGTATGGAATTGTGTTTAGAAACAGAGAAAAATTTAAAAAGTACATCTGTAGATGGAAAAACTGAAATGGAGTTATTAATAATTAATACAGCTAGATCTTAATAAATGCTTTTATTGGTAAAAATATATTATTTAAAAACAAATTTAAAAATAAAAAACCGGTGAAAAATTCACCGGTTTATCTTATTAAGCGCTTAATCCATTTAATTTTGCAGCTAATCTAGATTTACTTCTTGCAGCTTTATTTTTATGTAATACTCCTTTTGAAGCAGCCATATCTAAAGATTTAACGCAAGCAGCAAAAGCAGCTTTAGCTTCTTCTACATTTTTGTTTTGGATAGCTATTTCAAATTTCTTTATAGTTGTTTTTAATGCTGATTTAATCATTTTATTTCTAAGAGTTTTTACTTTTATTACTTTAACTCTCTTTTTAGCTGATTTTATATTTGCCATTTCATTTTCACCCCCTTGTGGTTTTAGTAGGGTTAAGCAGCTTTGGGGAATTCAAAAAATTGAACTGCCTTACTCAACAAATGATATTATAGCATTATTTGTTAAGTACTTCAAGTAAAAATTTTAAAATTACTAACTCTTATATAATGTGAATTATTAAAGATAATTAGGAAAAAATATTAATAAAAAGTTTGAGAGGAAGTGTAGAAGTGAGTAATGTGAGAACAGATTTAGCTGTGGAAGCTAAAGAAATTTATGAAGAGCAAAATAAAGGTAAAATTCAAGGGGTTGAAATAAATGAATATATAGAAAATGACATGAAGGTTATAGATGTAAAGATTACTAATGAAGTTGGAGAAAGGAGTATGGGAAAACCAGTAGGCAAATATGTAACCATAGAAATGCCTGAATTTGTTCAATATGATAAAGATGTTATGGATGATGTTGGCAAAACTTTGGCTAAGGTATTATCTGAAATAGTAAATCTCGAGAAGAGTATGACTGCTTTAGTAGTGGGATTGGGTAACTGGAATGTTACACCTGATGCGTTAGGTCCAAAAGTTATCTCAAGGTTAATGGTAACAAGACATCTAAAAGAACTTGTTCCAGATAGTATAGATGAAAATATAAGACCTGTATGCGCTATATCGCCAGGAGTATTAGGGCTTACAGGAATAGAGACTAGTGAAATAGTAAAATCTTTATGTGATAAGATAAAACCTAATTTAATAATATGTATAGATGCTTTGGCTTCCAGAAAAACAGAAAGAGTTAATAGAACTATTCAAATAGGAAACACAGGAATATCTCCAGGATCTGGTATAGGAAATAAGAGAATGGAAATAAGTGAGAAGACTTTAGGAGTACCTGTTATTGCAATAGGTGTACCTACAGTAGTTCACGCAGCTACTCTAGCTAATGATACCATAGATCTTGCTATAGATGAGATGATAAAACAATCGACTCAAGGTAGCCAATTTTATAATATGTTAAAATCTCTTGATAAAGCAGAAAAAGAAAAGTTAATTAATGAAGTTCTATATCCTCATGTTGGAGAGTTAGTAGTTACTCCTAAAGATGTAGATATAGTAATAGACTCTATTTCTAAAGTTATTGCTAATGGAATAAATATTGCGTTGCAGCCAGCTTTAGGAATAGAAGATATTAATAAATATGTGAATTAGTAATATTCCATACCCCTCCCTCATATACATACAATAAACAAGGGAGGGGTTGTGGTGAACAGTACGAAAAAGGGTATGGATGATAAAAAATTTAATTTTTATTGTAGTATCTTGATATTTTTAATTAGTATACTTTTATTTAGTATATTAACTAGTAGGATGAAAAATATTATTACAGCTAATAGTGGAAGAGAAATTGGATTTTATGGAGCCGTATTAGATTATGGAATACCAGCTTTACCAACAGCATTTACAGAAAAAGATAAAGTTGAAAAACATCAATCATTCAAAGATAATATGTTAAATATTTTAGGGATTAAAAGCAAAACTTCTTTATCAATAATTGGAAAGGAAATTTCATATTTAGGAAATGTAAGTGGAGAAAAAGATGATTGTAGGTTGACTATGAGAGACCCAGAAAATGTGTTTGATAAATTTTCATTAAATGAAGATCAAGTTTTTGAACAAGAAAACAAAGTTGAAAATAATCAACCTGTTAAAAATTGTCCTGTGTATGATCCTAAATTGAAGAAGAAATTATCTAATAATCCTGAAGTTTTAATTTATCACACTCATACCTGTGAAAGTTATAAGCCTAATGTAATAAGTAGTAAGGATAAGACTCAAAATGTATGTGCAGTAGGAGAAGAGATAAAAAAAGAGTTAGAAAGTAAGTATGGTATAGCTGTTTTACATGATACTACTGTTCATGATGTAGCAGCATATAATAAAAGTTATGAAAGATCGCGCCCTACTGTGGAGAAATATTTAAAACAATATAAAGATTTTAAAATTATAATTGATCTTCATAGAGATTCTATTGAAAATAAGGATGCAGTAACTTTTAATGTTAATAATGAAAAGGTTGCTAAATTTGCTTTTGTTATGACGAGAAAAAATCCTCATTTTAATAAAAACATGGAAGTAGTAAATAAAATGGCAAGTATATCAAATAAACTGTATCCAGGACTTTATAAAGGCTTATTTTGTTATAATTATGGAAAGAAGTTTTATAATCAAGATTTGAACAATAATATGGTTTTAATGGAAGTTGGTTCACATGTTAATACTATAGAAGAATCTAAAGGAACTGGTAAGTATGTAGCTAGAATAATTGCAGAATATATAAATGGTAAAAATTGAATAAATTATCTAAAAAAAGTACATCCTTAATAAAAGGGAGGTGCTTTTTTTTATGAAATTAAAAAAAATTTTTTTGGGTATAATTATGATAGTTATATTAGGGTATGGACTTTTAGCTGTAAATATAAATATGAATAGACAAATTTATTCCAGTTTAGTTAATGATTATATGTTTTATGAAGATGATAATAAAACTTGGGATATAAATAATATGGTTGAAGCTTTTAATAATGTTAATAATAATGTTAATAATAATAATAATAATAAAGTTAAAGAAGTGGTAAATGGTGAAGATGATCGTATCCCTAAATTTAGGGTATTATTTAATCCTATTCCTTTTGATTTTAGAATAGACACCAATAAATATGTTTTTTACATTAATAAAGATGTATTTTCAAATAAAGGGTTTAACAAGGGTATTGAATACTTAAAAAACAAAGTCTTAAAATTAAATGAAGTAATAAAAAAATATATTGGAATAGTGCATATAAGAAATACTTATTGTTGACATATATAGATACTTGTATGCTATAATTTAGTTTGATTTATTATGTGCAAATGGGGGTTAAATAACGTATGCATAAAGACAAAAAGAAATATATAAGAAATTTTTCAATTGTAGCACATATTGACCATGGTAAGTCTACACTTGCAGATAGATTACTTGAAGCTACTGGGACATTAACTAAGAGAGAAATGGAAAACCAAATTCTTGATAATATGGAATTAGAGCGTGAAAGAGGAATAACAATAAAATCACAAGCAGCAAGGCTTGTTTATAGAAGAGAAAATGGGGAAGAGTACATATTAAACTTAATTGATACTCCTGGTCATGTAGATTTCAATTATGAGGTTTCAAGAAGTTTAGCTGCTTGTGAAGGAGCTTTGCTTGTTGTAGATGCTACTCAAGGAATACAAGCTCAAACTTTAGCGAATTGTTATCTTGCACTAGATAATGATTTAGAAATTGTACCAGTTATAAATAAAATTGATTTACCTAGTGCTAGACCTGATGAAATTAAGCAAGAAATAGAAGATGTTATAGGAATAGAGGCAGAAGATGCTCCTTTAGTATCTGCTAAAACAGGACTTAATATTGAGGATGTACTAGAAGCTGTAGTAGAGAAAGTTCCATCACCACAAGGAGATGAAGAGGCTCCATTAAAGGCTTTGATATTTGATTCTTATTACGATAGTTACAAGGGAGTAGTATGTTATATAAGAATTAAAGAAGGTACGTTGCGCCCAGGAACTAGGATTAAATTTATGGCAAGCAACAAAGAATATGAAGCTACGGAAGTTGGCATATTTGCTCCAAGTTTTGTTTCTATGAAAGAGTTAAGTGCAGGAGAAGTTGGATATGTAACAGCTTCTATAAAAAATGTTAGTGATGCAGCTGTTGGAGATACTATTACGGAAGCTTTAAGACCAGCTGATGAACCTTTAGAAGGGTATAGACCTGCAATACCGATGGTGTATAGTGGTATTTATCCAGTGGATGGAGCTAAATATGATGAGTTAAAGGAAGCTCTTGAAAAATTAAAAATAAATGATGCTGCATTATCTTTTGAATTAGAAACATCTATAGCTTTAGGGTTTGGATTTAGATGTGGATTTTTAGGGCTTCTACATATGGAAATAATACAAGAGAGAATAGAAAGAGAGTTTAATCTTGATATTATTACTACTGCGCCATCTGTTATATATAAAATATATAAAAACGATGGAACAGTATTAGAAATTACTAATCCAACTAATATGCCAGATCCAACTGAGATAGATTATATGGAAGAACCTCTTGTTAAAGCTTCTATAATTACCCCTTCAGATTATGTAGGTGCTATAATGGAACTTTGTCAAAATAGACGTGGTACTTATATAAATATGGAGTATATAGAAACTACAAGAGCAGTACTTCATTATTACATCCCACTTAATGAAATCATATATGATTTTTTTGATACATTAAAGTCAAAAACAAAGGGATATGCATCTTTAGATTATGAACTTCATGGATATCAAAAAACTGAACTTGTAAAGCTTGATATGCTTTTAAATGGAGATATAGTGGATGCTTTATCAATGATTGTACCTAAGGAAAGGGCATATCACAAAGGAAGAGCTATAGCTGAAAAATTAAAAGAAGTTATACCAAGACAAATGTTTGAAATACCTATTCAAGCAGCAGTAGGTTCTAAAATTATTGCAAGAGAGACTGTAAAAGCTATGAGGAAAGACGTTCTTGCAAAATGTTATGGTGGAGATATTTCAAGAAAGAAAAAACTTCTTGAAAAGCAAAAAGAAGGAAAGAAGAGGATGCGTCAAGTGGGTAGTGTAGAAGTGCCTCAAGAAGCGTTTATGTCTATCTTAAAAGTTGATTAATTAAAAGAGTACATGTACTTTGTATATAGATTACAATTTGTATTTTGAATATATGTAATCTATATAAAGTCTTTAAATTATAGGAACGGAGATGGGTAATATGAATGATGGCATTGCTTTATATATACATATTCCATTTTGTAAGCAAAAATGTTTGTATTGTGATTTTCCATCTTATTGTGGAGAGGAAAATAAAATGCTTAGTTATTCAAAAGCCCTTTCTAAAGAAATAAATAGAATAAAAGATAAAAAAATAAGTACAATATTTATAGGTGGGGGAACTCCCACCTATTTATCTTTAGAAGGCTGGAATACGATTAAAGAAAGCATAAAAAGACTAAACACAACTGATGATTTGGAATTTACTGTAGAAGGTAATCCTGGAACGTTTAGTGAAGATAAACTACTTCTCTTTAAAAATATAGGCGTTAATAGATTGAGTATAGGACTTCAAGCTTGGCAAAATGAGCATCTTAAAAGATTAGGAAGAATACATTCTGTAGAAGAATTTTTAGAAAGTTTTTATATGGCAAGAAAAGTTGGCTTTGAAAATATAAATATAGATTTAATGTTTGGATTACCAGAACAAAGTTTAGAGGAGTGGAAGCAGACATTAGAAAATGTTACGAATTTGGAACCAGAACATTTGTCTTGTTATAGTTTAATAGTAGAAGAAGGCACAAGGTTTTATGATTTATATGATAAAGATAAATTAAATTTGCCGGATGAAGATATAGAAAGGGAAATGTATAGATTTACTTTACAGTATTTAAAAGAAAACCAATATCATCAATATGAAATATCAAATTTTTCAAAACATAATAGAGAATGTAAACATAATTTAGTATATTGGAATTTGGAGGAATATTTGGGTTGTGGTTCTGCAGCACATTCCTATATTGATGGGTATAGATTTAGAAATGTACAAAATATAGATAAATACATTTCTAATGAAGTCAATGGAATTTCTCCTGTAGAAGAAAAAAATAAAAACTCAGAAAAAGATGATATGGAAGAGTTTATGTTTATGGGGCTTAGAAAGATTGACGGAATATCAACAAAAAAATTTAACAAAAAATTCAGAACCTCTATATATGATATTTATGGTGATGTTATAAAAAAATATGTAAGTCAAAACCTATTGGTAGAGAAGGAAGGACAGATGTTTTTAACTCCTAGAGGAGTGGAAATATCTAATACTGTAATGAGTGATTTTATATTATAGTACTGAGTTGTGCTGAAAATCTAAATAAAATATAGCAAACAAGAGAAAAACGTAAATAAATTATAAAATTAAGTTAATTATATAATTTATTTATATTGTATGATGTTGACAAAAAAATAAGGTAGTGATAATGTAAAAACGTAGTCGTTAGCACTCAACAACATAGAGTGCTAATAAATAAAAACTTAGTTTGAATTGGGAGAAATTCTAGTTGAATGAATCCAGGCATATACTACTCCTGTCTAAGTTTATTAAAGTATAAGATTATTAGAGTGGTTAGTTATTGGATAAAAGAGGTGATTCAGTAAATATGGGGTCTTATATGGATGAAAGAAAAATTAAAATACTTGAGGCCATTATTCGTGATTATATCTATACTGGAGAACCTGTGGGTTCAAGGACAATTGCTAAAAAATATGAGTTGGGAGTAAGTTCTGCTACTATAAGGAATGAAATGTCAGACCTTGAGGATATGGGATTAATAGAACAACTTCATACTTCTTCGGGAAGAAAACCTTCAGATAAGGGGTATAGATTATATGTGGATAAGTTAATCCAATTGCAGCAATTGACTACAGAAGAAGAACTCAAAATAAAGACAGAGCTTATAAATAAAGCTTTGTTTGAAGTAGATAAAATGGTTAAAAGAGCTACACTACTTCTTTCAGAACTTACAAAATTAACTTGTGTAGTAAGAACTCCATCTTTAAAGAATAGTCATATAAAAACTATTCAGCTTTTAAACATAGACAGTAATAATGTGTTGGCAGTAATAGTTACACAAGATGGCATAATCAATAATAATGTTATACGTGTAAATGAACCTATAGAGAATAAGTCTCTTCAAAAGATATCAAATACACTGAATTTAAGACTTAATGGTTTAACTATACAAGATATTAATCTAGAGGTAATAAATGAACTAAAGACTAATCTAAGTGGATTTGAAGGTATCTTTAATGGAATTATTTCTGCTCTTTATGAGGCTTTAAATAAGTCTGAGAATAGCGAAATATATTGCCAAGGGGCTTCCAATATATTTAATTATGCGGAATATAAAGATTTTGAAAGAGCTAGACAGTTTCTATCCTTACTAGATAATAAGGAATTAATAGGACAGCTATTTAATAATGTTACATTTTCACAGAACATGCCTGAAATTTCGATAAGTATAGGTGAAGAAAATTTTGCAGATGATGCTAAAGATTGCAGTATTGTTTCAGCTATGTATAGTTTAGGAGATAAACCATTAGGTACAATAGGATTAATAGGTCCGACAAGAATGCAGTATTCAAAGGTCATATCTCTACTTAATAAATGTGTTAAAACACTAAATGAGAATATAAAAGAAATATATTCTGATGATTAATATCTGATGATTAATAGAGGTGAGGAAATGGAAAATAAGGAAAAAATAGAAGAAATCCTGACAGAAGATATGGATGATAAAGTTAATGAACAAGAAGAAACTATTGATGAAATGGATGAAGGAATAAAGGAAAATACTGAAGAAGAAGTTAATGAATTGAAAGTAGAAAATAATGAACTTAAAGAAGAAAACAAAAAATTAGAGAATGAATTAGACACATTAAAAGAAAGACTTTTAAGAGTAAATGCAGAATATGAGAATTTTAGAAATAGAACTGAAAAAGAGAAAAAAGAAATTTATACAGATGCATGTGGAGATGTTTTGGAAAACATTTTACCTGTATATGATAACTTACAAAGGGCTATAATGGCTGATGGTAGTGTAGAGGATCTTAGATTAGGAATAGAAGCTGTTATGAAGCAGTTTATCGAATCTTTAAAGAAATTGGATGTTGAAGAAATTTCAGCAGAAGGAGAATTTGATCCTAATTACCATAATGCCATAATGCATATAGAAGATGACAATTTTGATAAAAATCAGATTGTGGAAGTATTCCAAAAAGGATTTAAAAGAGGAGATAAGGTGTTAAGATATAGCCTTGTAAAAGTAGCTAATTAGAAATAATATTAAACACATTTTGCAAAAATTAAATTAACTAACTTTAGGAGGGAATTTTTAAATGGGAAAAATAATAGGAATAGACTTAGGAACAACTAACTCTTGCGTAGCAGTTATGGAAGGTGGAAACCCAGTTGTTATACCAAATGCTGAAGGTGCTAGAACTACTCCATCAGTATTAGCATTTAAGGACAATGAAGAAAGACTTGTAGGTCAAGTTGCAAAAAGACAGGCAATTACAAATCCTGATAAAACTATAATTTCTATAAAAAGACATATGGGAACAGATTATAGAGTGGATATAGATAATAAAAAATATTCACCAGAAGAAATATCAGCGATGATTCTTCAAAAATTAAAGGCAGATGCAGAAGCATACTTAGGAGAAACTGTGACTGAAGCAGTTATAACAGTCCCTGCTTATTTTAATGATAGCCAAAGACAAGCGACTAAAAATGCTGGTAAAATAGCAGGACTTGATGTTAAAAGAATTATAAATGAACCAACAGCTGCATCATTAGCATATGGTCTTGATAAAACAGAAACTTCTCAAAAAATATTTGTATATGACTTAGGTGGAGGTACATTTGATGTATCTATACTTGAACTTGGTGATGGAGTATTCGAAGTTAAAGCTACAAATGGAAATACAGCTTTAGGTGGAGATGACTTTGACCAAAAAGTTATGGACTATATAGCTGATACTTTTAAAGCAGAAAATGGAATAGATTTAAGAAATGATAAGATGGCTGTTCAAAGATTAAAAGAAGCAGCAGAAAAAGCTAAAATAGAATTATCATCATCAACAACTACTAATATAAACTTACCATTTATAACAGCAGATGCTACTGGACCAAAACATATAGATATGAATTTGACAAGAGCAAAATTTGAAGAGTTAACTCATGATTTAGTTGAAGCAACAATAGAACCTATGAGAAAAGCATTAACTGATGCTGACCTTTCAATAAATGATATAGACAAAATTGTTTTAGTTGGAGGTTCTACAAGAATCCCAGCAGTTCAAGAAGCAGTTAAAAACTTTACTGGTAAAGAACCAACAAAAGGAATAAACCCAGATGAATGTGTTGCTTTAGGAGCAGCAATTCAAGCAGGAGTATTAACTGGAGAAGTTAAGGATGTATTACTTTTAGATGTAACTCCACTTACATTAGGAATAGAAACTTTAGGGGGAGTAGCAACTCCGTTAATAGAAAGAAATACAACAATACCAACAAGAAAGAGCCAAATATTCTCAACTGCTGCAGATAATCAAACTTCAGTTGAAATCCATATTGTTCAAGGTGAAAGAAAAATGGCCTCAGACAATAAAACTCTTGGAAGATTCCAATTAAGTGATATACCACCAGCACCAAGAGGAATTCCACAAATAGAAGTTGCTTTTGATATAGATGCTAATGGTATTTTAAATGTTTCTGCAAAAGATAAGGGAACAAGTAAAGAAGCTAATATAACAATTACAGCATCAACTAACTTAAATGATGCTGAAATAGATAAAGCTGTTAAAGAAGCTGAGAAATTTGCAGCAGAAGACGAAAAGAGAAAAGAAACAATTGAAGTTAAAAATAATGCTGATACTATTTCTTATCAAACAGAAAAAACATTAAAAGATTTAGGAGACAAAGTTTCTGAAGAAGACAAGAAAAATGTTGAAGATAAATTAGCAGAACTTAAAAAAGTTAAAGATGGTGATGATATAGAAGCTATTAAAAAGGCTACTGAAGAAGTAACTCAAGCATTTTATGCTGTTTCTTCAAAAATTTATCAAGAAGCTGGTGGTCCACAAGCAGGTCCACAAGCAGGCCAAGATATGGGAGATATGGGTGGAAACAATGCAGGGAAATCAGATGATGATAATGTAGTAGATGCTGATTTTAAGGTTGAAGAAGATAAGTAATTTGTATATAATAAAATAAGTTAAAAGTGATTTGAGGGATGGGTAATAACCCTTCCCTTAATTTTAGTAATGTTATTTGAGTTTTTCGAACAAAAACACATTAGGTGGTGAAAAGTTAGGGATGGCAAATAAAGATTATTATAAGGTCCTAGGAATTTCAAATGGTGCTAGTGAAGATGAAATAAAAAAAGCATATAGAAAACTTGCAATGAAATACCATCCAGATAGAAATCCAGGAGATAAAGAGGCAGAAGAAAAGTTTAAAGATATAAATGAGGCATATCAAGTATTATCAGATCCTGAAAAAAAATCCCAATATGATAGATTTGGAACTACAGATTTCAATGGTGGATTTGGTGGAACAGGTGGTTTCGATTTTTCAGGTGGCATGGGAGGATTTGAGGATATATTTGATTCCTTTTTTGGAGGCTTTGGTGGATTTTCATCAAGAAGAAAGAATGGACCTGAAAGAGGGGAAGATATTGAGTATACTTTAAATCTTACTTTTGAAGAAGCTGTTTTTGGAGTTGAAAAGGAAATATCTTTAACAAAAAACGAAAAATGTGAAACTTGCAATGGAACTGGTGCTAAACCGGGAACCAATTCTAAAACTTGTGATAAATGTAATGGAACAGGTCAGGTAAGGTATCAAAGGAATACTCCTCTTGGAAGTTTTGTTAGTACAGCTACCTGCGATAAGTGTAATGGAAGTGGTAAAATTATAACTAATCCATGTCATACTTGTCATGGAAAAGGTACTGTAAGAAAAAATAAAAAAATAAAGATTAAAATACCAGCAGGAGTAGATACAGGAAATGTATTGCCTCTTAGAGGTCAAGGAGAACCAGGTAAAAATGGTGGTCCTTCAGGAGATTTATATGTAAATATAAGAGTTTCTCCACATAAATTTTTCAAAAGAAAAGGCTTCGATATATATGTAGAACAACATATTAGCTTTGCAAGAGCAGCCTTAGGAGTAGAACTTGAAGTAGCTACAGTAGATGGAGATGTTAAATACAAGGTTCCAGCAGGAACTCAATCAGGTACAGTTTTCAGACTTAAAGGTAAAGGTGTTACAAGAGTTAACGGTCATGGAAGAGGAGACGAATATATTAAGATTATAGTAGATGTACCTAAAAACTTAAATGATAAGCAAAAAGAAGCTTTAGTAGCTTTTATGGAAGCTAGCGGAGAAAAGTTAGAAGATGGTCACAAAAAATCATTTGTGGATAAAATAAAAGATACTTTTAAGTAAAACTTGTTTCTCTCTTCTGAGGGAGGCAAGTTTTTTTAGTTTACTTTACGATATACTATGATTTATAATGAAGTTGATTTTTACTATATAAAGAAGGAGTGCTTTTATAAAATGGATAAAAACTGGATAGAGATAGAAGTTATTACAAGTAGTGAGGCTGTGGAGGCTGTAACAGGTATTCTATATAATACGGGAGTACAGGGAGTTGCTATTTTAGATTCTCAAGATATTAAATTAAAGAAAGAGAATCCTGGTCAATTTGATTGGGTTGATGAAATAATAATAGATGTAAAAGAAGGAGCTATTTTAAGAGCTTACTATAAAAAAGAAGATAATATAGATGAACATGTAAATTATATAAAAGAAGCTGTAGATAAGTTAGAACAATATGGTATAGATAAAGGAAAAGGTCTTGTCACTGCAAAAAAAATAAATGAAGAAGATTGGGAGAATAACTGGAAACAATATTACAAACCAACTAAGGTAGGAAATAGAGTAGTGGTTAAGCCAATTTGGGAAGAGTATACTAGGAAAGAAGATGAAGTTATTGTTGAATTAGATCCTGGTATGGCTTTTGGCACGGGGACTCATGAAACAACAAGACTTTGTGTTAAAGCTCTTGAAGAATATGTAAAAGAAGATAGTGTAGTGTTTGATATTGGAACAGGTTCAGGTATACTTGCTATATCTGCTGCAAAATTGGGAGCAAAAAAAGTTGTGGGAGTAGATTTAGACCCTGTTGCTGTAGATTCAGCAAAAAAGAATATTTCTTACAATAACATAGATAATATTGAGGTTCTATACGGGAATTTAATGGAAGTAGTAGATGGAAAAGCAAATATAGTTATAGCAAATATATTGGCAGATGTTATAAAAATATTAGTAGAGGATGTTAAGAAATTTATTGAAAAGGATGGGTACTTTATATCTTCTGGTATAATACTTGAAAGAAAAGCAGATGTTATAGAAAAACTGGTTGAGTGTGGTTTTACAGTTGAAAAGGTTAATGTTGACGGAGAATGGTGTTGTATAATAGCTAAAGCTTAGAAAAGGAGCGGTATTTGTGCACAAGTTTTTTGTACCTGGAAATCAGATATTTGGAGATAAGGCTATAATAGAAGGTGAAGATGTAAAACATATCTATAAAGTTTTAAGATTAAAAAAGGGAGAAAAGGTAAATATTAATAACTGTAGTGGAAAAGAATATTTAGGAGAAATAGAGTCTATAAATAAAACTGCTGTAGAAGTAATTCTATTAGAAGAAATTAATGTAAGTAATGAAGCACCTATAGATGTGTATTTATATCAAGGATTTCCTAAGGGAAGTAAAATGGATTTGATTGTTCAAAAATGTACTGAATTAGGAATAAAAGAAATAATACCTGTTGTAACCTCAAGAGTTTTATCTGCTGTAGGAAATGTAAAGAAGGAAAATAGTAAGGTAGATAGATGGAATAGAATTGCATTTGAAGCATGTAAGCAAAGTAAAAGAACTCTTATATCTAAAGTAAGAGATGTAATAGATTTTAATGAAATGAAAGAAGAACTAAAAGAAATGGATCTAATTGTAGTACCTTATGAAAATGCAGAAAATTATGGTGTGAAAAATTTAATTAATAATTTGCATAGTAAAGTTAAAAAGGTGGCAATTATTGTAGGACCAGAAGGTGGTTTTGAAGAAGAAGAAATTAAAATATTAGAGGAAATAAAAGCGGAAATAGTTACATTAGGTCCGAGAATACTTAGAACAGAGACTGCCGGATTTGTTTGTCTAAGCTTAGTTATGTATGAACTGGGAGATTTAGGAGGAAAAAATTAATGAAAGTTGCCTTTGCTACTTTAGGATGTAGAGTTAATCAATATGAATCAGAGGCTATGGCTGAAAAGTTTATTAAAAGTGGGTATGAAGTAGTTCCTTTTAGTGAAGTTGCAGATGTATATGTTGTTAATACATGTACTGTTACTAATATGAGTGATAAGAAATCACGTCAAATGATCTCTAGAGCAAGAAGATTAAATGAAGATTCAGTTATAGCAGCAGTGGGGTGTTATACGCAAATTGCACCTGATAAGGTTAAAGATATAAAAGATGTAGATGTGGTTTTAGGAACTCGCAATAAAGGAGAAATTGTATATTGGGTGAATAGGGCAAGAGAAGAAAGAAGACAAATAGTAGAAGTTAACGACGTACTAAAAAATAGAGTTTTTGAGGATCTAACTATTGAGGAGTATCAAGATAGAACAAGAGCTTTTTTGAAAATTCAAGATGGATGTAATAATTTTTGTTCCTATTGTCTAATTCCTTTTGCGAGAGGAGCTGTATGTAGCAAAAAACCTGAAAGAGTAATTAGCGAGGTTAGAGAATTAGCAAGTCATGGATTTAAGGAAGTGATTTTATCAGGAATTGATATATCTTCTTATGGAGTTGATTTAGAGGGTGAATATAATCTTTTGACTATACTGCAAGAAATAGACGAAATAGATGGAATAGAAAGAATAAGGATAGGTTCAATAGGACCAGAATTTTTTAATAAAGATATAATGAGCGGTATTTCAAAAATGAAGAAGTTATGTCCTCACTTTCATCTATCTCTTCAAAGTGGATGTAATGAGACTTTAAAGAGAATGAATAGAAGATATACTGTAGAGGAATATAAAACTATTGTAGAGAGTCTTAGAAAACAGATTCAGGGTGTATCTATAACTACTGATGTAATTGTAGGATTTCCAGGAGAGAGTGAAGAAGAATTTAATAAAACATATGAGTTTTTAAAAGAGATAAAACTTTCTAAGATGCATATATTTAAATATAGTCCTAGAACTGGAACTAAGGCAGCTTCTATGGAAGATCAAGTGGATGGTAATATTAAAGATGCTAGGAGTAAAATGCTTATAGAATTAAATGAAGAGAATGAAAAAGAGTTTATGAAAAACTTCATAGGAAAAGATATGAAGGTATTATATGAACAAAAGATAGATAAAGAGGAAGATTTGTACGAAGGATATACCCCTAATTATATAAAGATTGTAGCTAAGTCTAAAGAAGATATTAGAGAAAAGATAGTAGATACATTACTGAAAAATGTAAGTAAAGATCATATTATTGGACAAATTCAATAATTATAAAAAATATTTATCGTATTATGAAGGATTTTTAGATATGTTTATTGAATATTATAAGGCATGAGTATATAAGTGAGGAGGTGAGAAGCATGGAAGAGTGCATATTCTGTAAAATAATTAATGGTGATATACCGTCTAAAAAAGTTTACGAAGATGATGTAGTATTGTGTTTTGAAGATATAAATCCGGCAGCACCGGTTCATGTTCTCGTAATACCTAAAAAACATATAAAAAATTTAAATGAGATGAGTAATGAAGACTCAAACATAATAGCACATATTTTTTCTGTAAGTAGGGATATTGCAAAAAAATTAGATATAGATGATAATGGATACAGAATTGTCATGAACTGTGGTGAAGATGGAGGACAAGAAGTTGAACATATTCATTTTCACATGCTAGGAGGAAGAAATTTATCGTGGCCACCAGGCTAAATTTTTTCTTAATATTAGTCTTAATGAAGTGAAAACAGTTGACAGCTTGTAAAATAATGTTGTATAATTACCAATGTGCTATTTTGCCCTCAGCAACTGCAAACAACTTAGGTTTGAATACTGCTAGGGAGGGAGGGATAATCGGTGTCAGAAGTTAAAGTAAGAGAAAATGAAACTTTAGAGAGTGCTTTAAAGAGATTTAAAAGATCTTGCGCTAAAGCGGGTGTTTTATCTGAAGTAAGAAAGAGAGAACATTACGAAAAGCCAAGTGTTAAAAGAAAGAAAAAATCAGAAGCTGCAAGAAGAAGAAAGACAAAACATAGATAAAATAAATATTTTAAGAAGGTACCTCAAGTATATCTCTTAAGATAAGGTTAAGTAAAAACTTAATTTATAATAGAGATTTTATTAGAGTACCTTCCTAAGCAGTTGACCGAAGATGAAATGCTGAAGTTATTGTCAGCAAGTTGATGAAGAAGGGGCAGATAGTAAACACACAGAAATTGCTAAAATTAAAATTTCAGTCTTTGGACTTGATTAAGAGCCAGTTATTAACTGGCTCTTTTTATTTTATTAAATGTAAGTAATTTATTAAAATGAAAACTCATAAATTAGTATGAAAGCAATTATTAGGAGAAATTAATGAAAGAAAAATTAGATAGAACCAAAGAAAATATGGCAGAAAAGTTGGACTTACCAAGAGATATAGTATTAAACATGCCCAAAATAACAATAACAGGAGATAATGAAATAAAAATTGAAAATCATAAAGGAATAGTAATTTTTGAAGAAGGGCAAATAAAGATAAATTCTAATGTGGGTATAGTATCAGTTCAGGGAAGTAAACTTGAAATATTATTTATTGGTGGAAGCACTATAATTGTAGGGGGTAAATTTAAAGGAATAACTTATGAGGGGATTGCGTATGAATAGGTTTAATTTTAGTAAATATAAAAAAGGAATAATAACTATTGAGATTCAATCTATGCTACCTGAAAAATTTATAAATTTACTTTGGAAAAATAATATAAACATAACAAACTTAAGAAAGATTGATATTACAACTATAATTATGGATGTAAGTCTAAAAGACTATTATACTATAAGAGAAATTTCAAAAAAAACAAAGACTAAAATTAAGATTATTAATAGAAAAGGTATATCTTTTTTTATAATAAAGATTCATAATAGAAGGGCTTTAATAGGCGGTATAGTTATATTTGTAGGCATAATTTATTTTTTATCCACATTTATATGGTCAATAGATATAGTTACTGAAAAAAGTATTACTCCATTTGAACTTAGAAGTCAATTGAAAAATATGGGTATTAAACCAGGAATCAATAAAAGAAAAGTAGACGTATATAAGGTTGAAGAAAAACTTATGAAAGAAAATAATGATATAATGTGGATTAGAAGTAGAATTGAGGGGGCTAAATTAAAAATTAATATAGCTGAAAGACAGCAACCCCCTAAAATTAAAGAGGATAATACTCCTTGTGATATAGTTGCAAGAAAAGATGGGGAAGTTGTTAGGGTTTATTCAAGTGCAGGAACTATAGTTGTAAAAGAAGGAGATATAGTAAAAAAAGGTGATGTCCTTATCAAAGGAGAACAGGGGAAAGAAGAGAATGTTTATTTTGTCCATGCACAGGGAGATGTTATTGCAAAAACATTTTATGAAAGTACTAAAGATGTGTCTATAAAAAAACTTGAAAGAAAGAGAACTGGAAGAAAACAAAAAAGTATATACTTAAATATTTTAGGGAAAAATATTTGTTTAAAAAAAGTAAAAAATAATTTTAAAATTTATGATAAAATATTGGTAGATAAAAAAATATTTAAAGAAGAAGTTTACTATGAAGTAGTTGAAGAAAATAAAGTATTAAATAAAGACGAAGTTGTAAAAGAAACAGCAGAGTCACTTTCACAGGACATGATTGTAAAGTTAGACAAATCTGTTAAAATAGTAGATAAGATGGTCGATGCAAATCAGTCTGGAGAAAAAATAAATGTGAGAGTAATGTTGGTAGTAGAAGAGAATATAGCACAACCTCAGAAGAAAGAACTTGAGGAAAAGGAACTAGAAAATTAATAGTCCTACTTAAGATGAGATATCATAAAAACTAAGGGATGTGATTTATAGATGGACAATTTTAAAACTATATTGAATGACAATAATAATGCAAAAAAAGTATTGATTTTTTTCCTCACCTCTATTTTTATTTCAGCTATTTTAATGACATCTTTAATAACTAAGAAATATGATTTTAAGGAAGGCGATATTTCAAGAATAGATATAAAGGCTACAAGAGAAGTTAAAGATATATTAAAAACTAAAGAAAAGGAAGCACAGGCTGAAGAGTCTGTGGGAGAACAATATAATAAAAATTTAGAAATAAAAAAACAAAGTCTAGAAGAAATCAATAACTTGTTTTTTCAACTTTTAAAACTGCAAGAAAGAAAATTAGATGAAAGTGCAAAAATTGAAGAATTAAAAAAACAGTTTCATATGAATTTATCAGAAGAGGATATAAAAACGCTTGTATCTTTAAATAAAGACCAGCTAGAAATACTCAAAAAAAGTTTATTAGACGTCATGAATAAAGTACTTGACTATGATATAAGAGAAGATAGTGAAGAGGACTTGAAAAAAGCCCAAGATGTTATAGATGTTAAATTTAATGCTGCAAAGCTTCCTAAAACATTAAGGGAACTTGGTAAAAGTATAGGTTATTCTAAGGTGAAACCTAATTTCTTTTATGACAAAGAAAAAACAGAACAGTTAAAGACAGAGGCAAGAAAAAAAGTACAGCCCATAATGATTAAAAAAGGGCAGACAATAGTTAAAGAGGGCGAACCAATTACTGATAGAGATTTAGAAATCCTTAAAGATTTAGGATTATTAGATAATGAAAATAATAAATATATGTATATTGATATAATTGTATTAGTGGTTTTAGTGTTATTCATACAATGGTTCTATCTTTATAAATATTATAGAAAAATTTATGATGATAATAGAAAGCTGGTTTTAATAAGTATATTAACTTGTTTATCTGTTTTATTTGCAAGAGCGCTTAATGGAGTTACACCATTTTTAATACCACTTGCATGTGTACCTATGTTATTTACGCTCTTAATAAATCATAAAATATCACTCAATGTGAGCATAATTAACTGTATTTTAATAAGTGCTGTTGTTCAGTTTGATATACAAATAACTTTACTAGCCATACTAAATAGTATACTAGGTGCTATGGTATTAAAAAAACTTCAACAAAGAAATGATATTATGTATGCTTCCATTTTTATAGGAGTAACAAATGCAGCTTTAGTATTTACAGTTGGATTTTTGTTAAGTAATAATGTTTTTGAAGTTATGAAAAGATCAGGATTCTCGTTTGTTGCTAGTGTTTTAGCGGCAGTACTTACTATAGGATTCCTACCTTTCTTTGAAAGTACCTTTGATATAGTAACTACAATAAAGCTTTTAGAGTTATCTAATCCTAATCATCCTGTGCAAAAGAAGCTTCTTTTAGAAGCACCGGGTACATATCACCACAGTATACTTGTAGCTAACTTGGCTGAGGTAGCGGCAGAACAAGTTGGAGGAAATCCAGTTTTGGCTAGAGTTTCTGCTTATTATCATGATATTGGGAAAATAAAGCGACCTTTATTTTTTAAAGAAAATCAAATTGGGAGAGATAACCCACATGATAAAATCAATCCTAATTTAAGTACATTAATAATTACATCACATGTAAAAGATGGATTAGAAATTGCAAAGGAACATAAATTACCAAAAGTTATACAAGATGCTATAGAACAGCATCATGGAACATCGCTTGTTAAGTATTTTTATATAACAGCTAAAAATTCAAGTGAAAAACCAGAAGAAGTTAAAGAAGATGATTTTAGGTATTTAGGACCTATACCAGATAGTAAGGAAATAGCTATATTGATGCTTGCAGATAGCATAGAGGCGGCAGTTAGGTCTATTAATGAGCCTACAAAGGGAAAAATAGAAGAGATGGTTAATAGTATTATAAAAGCTAGGCTTAATGAAGGACAATTGGACAATTGTGATTTAACGCTTAAAGATGTAAATAAAATAAGAAACTCGTTTTTAAAAACTTTAGGGGGAATATATCATGAAAGAATAGAATATCCTACAGAAAATATTTCGCCAAAGAATAAAAAGGAGAATAAATAATGATATATATAGACGATAGACAAGAAAAAATTAAAGTTACAGATGAAATGGTAGGAACGATAGAAGATATAATTAATTATGCTTTAAAAGAGGAAGAAGTAGACGTTCCTACTGAAATTAGTGTTATCTTTATAGATAATGAAAAAATTAAAATGATAAATAAAGAGCAAAGGAACATAAATAAAGTTACAGATGTTTTATCTTTTCCTATGCTAGACTATCCAGAAGGAAAAGTGTATAAAGAAGTATATAAAGATTATGATTTTATGGAAGCAGATATGGATAATGGAGAGTTAGTCTTAGGGGATATAGTATTGTCATTAGAAAAAGCGGAAGAACAATCAAAGGAATATGAACACTCCTTTATTAGAGAGGTATGCTATTTAACTATTCATTCTGTTTTACATTTGTTAGGATATGACCATATGATAGATCAAGATAAAATAAAAATGAGAAAAAGAGAAGAAATGATTTTAGATAAGTTTAATATAAGAAGATAATAGGTAAAATATAATATGAGTAATAAATAGGGTTCTTAATTTCAGGTGGAGTTTTTATTTCAAATGAAATTTATTAACAGGATTTTTAGGAGTTCTAATCCTTAGAAGCTGTTATTCTTTAGGAGAAACCATTATCCAAGGTTGTGCTATACTTTACTTCCATTTTAGAGAAAAGCAGAGAGGTGAAATCTTCGATTCGGTGCGAATTGCTTTCACAGAGTGCGATGGAAGTATTAGAATGGTTAGACATAGGATAAAAATATAAGTATTGACATGCAGTTATATTTTATTGCATGTCAATACTTATATTAAGGGGGTTAATTGCCGGACAGTATGTTATAACCCTCGAAAGAACTATAATTAAATTTTAATAATCTATTTGTTTTATAATTTTAATTAGGATTAGTGAAAAATCTCATATGTTTTGTAATATCATGAATTAAGGGGAATTATATAAGTATTGGTATGGACTTTTGAAATGTGAAGGATGGTGAATATTATTAGAAGAGTAAAAAAACTTGTAGATAGTTTTAATTATGCTATAGAGGGAATGATATATAGTGTAAGAACACAAAGAAATATGAAAATACATATGATTGCAGCTTTAATTGTATTAAGTGCATGTTTTTTCTATGATTTAAGTAAGATAGAACTGCTAATAATTACAATAACGATAACTATGGTTTTGATATGTGAAATGATTAATACAGCAATAGAATGTACAATTGATGCAACCACTAATTACTACCATCCATTAGCAAAAATTGCTAAAAATGTTGCTGCAGGAGCAGTTCTAGTTTCAGCTATAAATGCATTGTTAGTAGGATATATAATATTTTGGGATAGATTATCTCCTTTTAGTTTAATTGTTATAAATAAAATAAGAAATTCTAATCCTTATATGATTTTTTTAGTTTTAGTAATAGTATCTTTGGCTACTGTGATTGTTAAAGCTATATTTGGAGAAGGAACTCCATTAAAGGGAGGTATGCCTAGTGGGCATAGCGCAATAGCATTTTCTATTGCTACAATGATAGTTCTACTTACAGGAAGGCCTATAGTTATGATTTTAAGTTATCTTATGGCTTTAATAGTCGCTCAAAGTAGAGTTGATTCGGAAGTACATTCGATTTGGGAAGTTATAGCTGGAGCTGTTTTTGGAATCTTATTAACACTACTTATATTTAGAGTTTTTGATTAAAAGAATTTGAAATGAAACTAAGACGTGGTATAATTTATATACTATCATATTTCAGAAAATTAATCCTATGGAGGAAAAGTTATGGATTATAGAGAATTAGTAAGAAAAGCATTAGAAATTAGAGAACGGGCATATGCTCCTTATTCAAATTTCAAGGTAGGTGCTGCTGTTATAATGGAAGATGGTAAAATATATAGTGGATGTAATATTGAAAATGCTTCTTATGGTGCTACTAATTGTGCTGAAAGAACAGCTATTTTTAATGCAGTTACAGAAGGAAATAGAAAACTTAAGGCAATAGCTATTGTTGGAGATACAACTACCTACACTTATCCATGTGGAATATGCAGACAGGTTATTAGTGAATTTTGTGATGAAGATACAGATATAATACTTGTAAAGAATGAAAAAGAGTATTTAACAAAGAAAATTGATGATATATTGCCAGGTGCATTTACAAAAAAAGATTTAATTAAATAAGGAGGATTTATGTTCAAATCAGGATTTGTTACTATAATAGGAAGACCCAATGTAGGAAAATCTACATTAACCAATAAAATAATTGGAGAAAAGTTATCAATTGTATCATGTAGACCACAAACTACAAGAAATAATATAAAATCGGTTTTAACTAAGGAGGATTATCAGCTTGTTTTTGTTGATACACCTGGTATTCATAAACCTAGACACAGATTAGGCGAATATATGGTAAAAGTTGCGGAAGAATCTGTTAGAGAAGTAGACTTAATATTATTTATGACAACTCCTCAAGAGGAGATAGGAAAAGGTGATTTAAAAATACTTGAAGGATTAAAAGATACTAAAAAGCCTGTATTTTTAATAATAAATAAAACAGACGAAAATCCTCCGGAGCTAGTTGCTAAAGCCCTTGAAAAGTATTCAGGTTATATGGAATTTACTGAAATAGTACCTATTTCTGCTAAAAAAAGTAAAAACATAGAGACATTAATAGATTTAATGGTAAAATATATACCAGAGGGACCTAAATATTATCCTGATGATATGATTACGGATCAGCAAGAAAGATTTATAATTTCGGAAATTGTAAGAGAAAAAGCACTAAAATTATTATCTGAAGAAGTGCCACATGGTATAGCTGTTGAAATATTAACTATGAAACAAAATAATAATGGTAATTATCATATTGATGTAAATCTACTTTGCGAAAAAGATTCTCACAAGGGTATAATTATTGGTAAGGGAGGACAAATGTTGAAAAGAATATCTACATATGCTAGACAGGATATGGAAAAATTCTTAGAAAGCAAAGTCAATCTTAAAATATGGGTTAAAGTTAAAAAAGATTGGAGAGATAGTCAATTTATGTTAAAGGAACTTGGATATAAAGATCAAAGATAAATAAAATAACATAATTATTAAAGACTAGATAAGAGATATAAAAAATATTTAATCACGCTGAAATGATATAAATTACATATTAAGAAAAAATTTACAAATTAATCTATTATTTATTTGGTAAAATAGGTTATAATATAAATAATAGGTGATTCAAATATTGTTTATGTAATTTTAAGATGGTTTGAACAGGAGATGGTATTCTGTCGGTATTTAAGAGTAGAGGAGTAGTGCTAAAAACTCAAGATTACAAGGAAAATGATAAGCTACTGTGGCTTTTTTGTGAAAAGTTAGGTAAGGTTTCTGCAATAGCAAGAGGAGCTAAAAAAGGAAAAAGTAAATTTTTATCTTCTACTCAACAATTTTGTTTTGGAGAATACGTACTTTATAGAGGCAAGAATTTATTTACTGTAAATGAGGTTGAGATAATAGATTCTTTTCAAGATATATTAAAAGATATAGATTCTATAACTTTTGCTTCTTATTTTTGTGAACTAATATTAATTGGACTACAAGAGGAAGAAAGTAACAGGGATTTATTCAAAGATTTTGTAAAGGCTCTATATCTCCTAAAGAGTAAAGCTGTGGATTTGGAAATTTTAGCGAGAAGTTTTGAATTAAAAATTTTGAAAGCTACTGGATATGGATTTAACTTTGATAAGTGTAGCTTATGTGGGAATAAATTAAGTACATCAAATTATATAAGCTTTCAATATAATGGTGGTGTGTGTGTTGAATGTAATAAGACCAATGGAATAAACATAAGCTATCCAGCGTATAATATTTTAAGATTTTTAAATAGGATACCTATTGAAAATATAAGTAGGGTTTCAGCATCTCAAGAATTAAAAAATGAAATCCATAAAGTCTTAGATATATTTATTTCTCAAAACTATTCAAAAAAACCTAAAAGCTTAGAATTTTACAATTATTTAAGAAGGAGTGAATGTAATGAATGATATATCTTTAGAAAAAATTGATATTGTAAGAGAAAGAACAGGTGTAAGTTATACTGAAGCAAAAGAGGCTTTGGAAGCATGTAGTGGAGATGTAGTTGAGGCATTAATTTATATAGAAAAAAACCAAAAAAATAAATATAACTTAAAAGATGATATATATACTACCAAAGAAGAATTTATAGCATGGCTTAAAGAAACTATAAAAAAAGGTAATGTTAATAGAATAATTATAAAAAAAGATGCAAAAGTACTTGCTGATATACCTGTTAATGCTGGAGTAGCTGCTGGGGTGCTTGCTCTTGCAATTCCTTCACTTGCAGTACTTGGAATGTTAACTGCTGTTATTACTAAAATTAGTGTTGAAATAATTAAAAGTGATGGTTCTGTAGAAGTAGTAAATAAGATTATAAAGAATAAAGCACAAGATATGAAGGAAAAAATTGATGACTTTACAAATGAAGTAAAAGAAAAATTTGATAATAAGGGTGAAAAAACTGCTAATAAAGATGACAGTGATAATGTATATCAATATACTGTAACTTTTGAAGAAGTTGACGAAGATAAAGAAAAGAATAATGACGGCAGATAATACTGTCGTTTTTATTTTTAAAGTATGGATTTTGAAAAGAAGTATAGCACATAGTTTATTTGTATAGCACATATTTAAAATGAAAATATAGCATATAATTCTTAATTAATAAGAATTAAGTAAAACATATACGGAAAAAAATTTAATAAGCGTAAGAAAATCGAAGAAAAATACATCACATATATAAATAATTAAACATAATGAGTATCACATACGGATAAGTGCTATACTATTTCTTTGAAATACGTGATATAATATGTTTGTTATTGCGAGGGAGGTTGGAAACAATTAATTTATCATCTAGACAAAAAGAAATTATTGAATTGGTAAAAAAAAATGGACCAATTACTAGTGAACAATTAGCAAGCAAAATAGGACTCACAAGAGCTGCCTTAAGACCAGACTTAGCTATTCTTACAATGACTGAAATATTAGAGGCTAGACCAAAAGTAGGGTATATTTATGCTAACAAGACAACATCAGGATTATTTAATGATTACCTAAAGAAAATTAAAATAAAAGATGTGATGTCAAAACCTATTACTGTGGATGAACAAACAACTGTATATAATGCTATAGTAAATTTATTTTTAAATGATGTAGGAACTATCTTTGTTGAAAATAAAGGATGTTTAGTTGGTGCTGTATCGAGAAAAGATTTCTTAAAGACTGCTATAGGTGGAACTGATATAAACAAAGTACCTATAGGAATTATTATGACAAGAATGCCTAATATAGTATACGTAGAATCACAAGATTCAGTTTATACAGCAGCAAAAAAAATTATTGATAGAGAAGTTGACAGTCTTCCAGTTGTTGAAAAAACTTCCGAGGAAAATGAAGAAAAAATTAAAGTAATAGGTAAACTTTCAAAAACAAACATAACACGTCTTTTTGTCAAAATGATTGAAAATGATTAAGTTAACTTAACCGAGGCAACTCGGTAAGTACTAATAATAGACAAATATTAAAAGGGGATGTTTAGTATGGAGAAAAAGTATGTTTACCTATTTAGTGAAGGTAATGCTAGTATGAGGAACCTATTAGGTGGAAAGGGAGCAAATTTAGCTGAAATGACAAACATAGGAATACCTGTTCCACAAGGTTTTACTATAACTACAGAAGCCTGCACTAAATATTATGAAGATGGTGAAATTATTGTTGACGAAATTATTCAACAAATCAACAATGCTTTGAAAAACACAGAAGAAATTACAGGTAAAAAATTTGGAGACAAGCAAAATCCTCTTCTTGTTTCAGTAAGATCAGGTGCAAGAGTTTCTATGCCTGGTATGATGGATACTATACTAAACTTAGGATTAAATGATGAGTCAGTAAAAGGAGTTGCAGAACTTACTCAAAATGAGAGATTTGCATATGATTCCTACAGAAGATTTATTCAAATGTTCTCAGATGTAGCTATGGGACTTGATAAAAGAAAATTTGAAAACATTTTAGATGAAATTAAAGATGAAAAAAATTATGAATATGATACAGATTTAACTACTGATGATTTAAAAGAAGTTGTTGAAAGATATAAAGAAATATACGTTAAGGAAATGGGAAGTAGTTTCCCTCAGGATCCAAAAGAACAGTTAATGGAATCTGTAAAAGCTGTATTTAGATCATGGAATAATCCAAGAGCAATAGTTTATAGAAGATTAAACGATATATCATCTAGTTGGGGAACAGCAGTAAATGTTCAATCAATGGTATTTGGTAATATGGGAAACACTTCAGGAACAGGTGTTGCATTTACTAGGAATCCAGCTAATGGAAAAAATGAAATATTCGGAGAATATTTAATAAATGCTCAAGGAGAGGATGTAGTTGCTGGTATCAGAACACCACAACCTATATCAAAATTAAAAGAAGAGTTACCAAAGTGCTTTGATGAATTTATGAGTATAGCTAAGAAACTAGAAGCACATTATAGAGATATGCAAGATATGGAGTTCACAATAGAACAAGGTAAATTATATTTCTTACAAACAAGAAACGGAAAAAGGACAGCCCCAGCTGCATTGAAAATCGCAGTAGATTTGGTTGAAGAAGGCGTTTTGACTAAAAAGGAAGCTTTATTAAAAGTTGAGCCTAAACAATTAGATTCATTACTTCATCCTGCATTTGATGAAAATGAGTTAAAGAAAGCAAATCCTATTGCTAAAGGATTACCAGCTTCTCCAGGAGCAGCATGCGGTAGAATTTATTTTACAGCTCAAGAAGCAAAATCTCATCATGAAAAAGGTGAGAAAGTAATATTAGTTAGATTAGAAACTTCACCAGAAGATATTGAGGGAATGGTTGCTGCAGAAGGTATACTTACAGTAAGAGGAGGCATGACTTCTCATGCTGCAGTTGTAGCAAGAGGAATGGGAACTTGTTGTGTAGCAGGATGTGGAGAAATAAAAGTAAATGAAGAAGAAAGAAAATTCACAGTAAATGGAAATGCATATCAAGAAGGAGATTACATATCTCTTGATGGAAGTACAGGAAATGTATATGGATTTGCTATAAAAACGGTAGCCCCTGAGATAACAGGATATTTTGGGATTTTTATGAAATGGGCTGATGAAACAAGAAAATTAAAAGTAAGAACTAATGCTGATACTCCAAGAGATGCTGAGCAAGCTGTTAGATTTGGAGCAGAAGGAATAGGACTATGTAGAACAGAGCATATGTTCTTTAATGAAGATAGAATACCAGCAGTTAGAGAAATGATAGTTTCAGAAAATGAAGAGCAAAGAAGAAAAGCATTAGAAAAATTGCTTCCAATGCAAAGAGAAGATTTTATTGGAATATACAAGGCTATGGAAGGTAGACCTGTTACAATAAGATTCTTAGATCCACCACTACATGAATTTTTACCAACTGAAGAAGAAGATATAAAGGAACTTTCAGAAGAGATGGGAATAAGCTATGAAGAGTTGAATTCTACTATTCAAAGTTTACATGAGTTTAACCCTATGATGGGTCATAGAGGATGTCGTTTAACAGTATCATATCCAGAAATTGCTGAAATGCAAACAAGAGCTATTATAGAAGCTGCTATAAGTGTTAAAAAAGAAAAAGGATATGATATAGTTCCAGAAATAATGATTCCATTAGTAGGTGAAAGAAAAGAATTAAAGTATGTAAAAGATACTGTAGTTAGAATAGCAGATGAGATAATAGCAGATGAAGGAATTCATATGGACTATAAAGTTGGAACTATGATAGAAATTCCAAGAGCTGCTCTAACAGCAGATGAAATAGCTAAAGAAGCTGATTTCTTCTCTTTTGGAACTAATGATTTAACACAAATGACATTTGGTTTTTCAAGAGATGATGCGGGTAAATTCTTAAATGATTACTATGAAAGAAGTGTTTATGAATTTGATCCATTCCAAAAATTAGATCAAAATGGTGTAGGTAAGCTTGTTGAGATGGCTACTACATTAGGAAGAGGCGCAAGAAAAGATCTTAAAGTAGGGATTTGTGGAGAGCATGGAGGAGATCCTTCTTCTGTAGAATTCTTCCATAATACAGGACTTGACTATGTTTCATGTTCACCATTTAGAGTGCCATTAGCAAGACTTGCTGCAGCTCAATCCCAAATTAATAACCCAAGGAAATAAAATAAAAAAATGTCTCAACTAATTAGTTGGGACATTTTCATTTATATAGTTATTAAATTCATCATTGAACTTTATTTGAGAATCAAAAGATTTACAGGAGCTATATAGTATATCTCTAAAGGCTTTTTTATTACATTTTCTTATATTGCGATAATAGTCTTTAGAAATTTTCCAATATTTTTGAGGAAAAGTTAAATAGCCTAATAAGTAATAATACTCATCTATATTGAGTGGACGTATCTTTTCATAAGATTTAAGACATAAAATAGCGGTATCAATATCCCAACAGGTTTTTTCTCTTTTTAGAAGACGTCTAAAGAAATAAGATAAATCATAGGCTACATAATCCATTCTGCATTTATCAAAATCTATAATCCATATATTTGAGTTAGAGTCAAAAATTAGATTTTTATTCACATAATCCATATGACATAGAGATACTGTTAAATTATTAGGATTGACTCTACTTAATGCTTCTACAGATTTTTTAGCAAGATAAATAGCCTTATTAAAATTTTTTAAGTATATTTTTGAAAAGTTATCTTTGTATTTAAAAGCCATATTTGAATGTATAAGAAGTTGTTGAAAGTGTTTGTTTATAGATTCATATAAGTTGTTACATCCTTTTCTAGAAGAACTTCCATTTATAGGGGTGAAATTATTACATTTATTATGGAATGTTGCTAGAGTGGAACAGCTTTTATCTAAATTTAAAGTTAAATCATAATTACATTTTTCTCCTTCAATCCAAGGAGTTAAAATAAACAGCATTCCTTCGTATTCAACAAATCTTCCATTATATTTATTAGGTAAAATTCTAGGTACATTTAAACTGTGTCTATATAACCACTCTATAGCTGAATATACAAATAATAGATCTTCTTTTCCAAAGTAAACTTTTTTTAGGCAGTATTCTTTATTGCTATGTTCTATTCTATAAACGGCTCTTTGTTTATCAGTATCTTTAAATTTTATGGGTTCAATTTTGGCTCCTTCCAAATTATAATGAGGAAGAACACATTTTTTTACGTTTTCTTCTGAAAGCAAATTTAAATTATATGATTTAGCCGCATTAGGCATAATAGTCCTCCTTAAATAAGATCTCATTATAAACATATTAAAAAAGATATTAGAATATACATTTTAGTTGTAAAAAGGAATTTTATATTATTGTATAGAAATAATAATTACTGAGAAGAGGATATTTATTTTACTAGTTATATAATAAATTACTAATAGGTTAAATCATTGAATATTTTTTCAAAGATATGGAAAAATATATGTATACATAAAATAAAAAAAAATGAAGGAAATTTGTATTTTATAAAGAATATATACTATATAGTAAGTAAAATTTTAAAAAAGATAGAAGGAGAAAAGACTTTTTTGTCGAATACGTATAAGGTTAGCAAAAAATTAATAAGTGGGTGGTAATGCTTCATTGATAAGTGAAGAGGTAATTCAAAAAATCAAAGAACAAAATGATATAGTAGATATTATATCTGAAAGTGTTCAGCTTAAAAGAGCAGGAAGAAATTTTACAGGCCTTTGTCCATTTCATCATGAAAAAACACCATCTTTTAGTGTCTCTCCTGATAAACAGATATACAAGTGCTTTGGATGTGGTGAGGCAGGAAATGTAATTACATTCATTATGAAAACAAAAAATATTTCTTTTGTGGAAACTTTAAAATATCTTGCAGAGAGAGCTAATATAGATGTTAATTTTGGGGATAAGACAAAAGTAGAAAATAACAAGCATAAAAAAATATATAAAATTAATGTAGATGCAGCTAGATACTATTTTGCTTGTCTTCAAAATGATAAAAAAGTTATTGAGTACTTTATAGGCAGAGGTATAAAAAACAGTACAATAAGACGGTTTGGCTTAGGATATGCGCCAAAGGGTTGGAGTAATATAACCAATTATTTAAAAAAGAAAGGATATTCTGAACTAGATCTTTTAAATGCAGGATTAATAACTAAAGGGAAAAATAATTCTTATTATGATAGATTTAGAGAAAGAGTTATGTTTCCTGTTTTTGATTATAAAGGAAGAGTGATAGGGTTTGGAGGAAGAGTTTTAGACGACTCAAAGCCTAAATATTTAAATTCTCCTGAAACAGAAGTTTTTAAAAAAGGAACAAATCTTTATGGATTAAATTTTGCTAATAGGGATTTAAAAGACAGGACATTAATTATTGTAGAAGGATATATGGATTGTATATCTTTACATCAATATGGGATAACTAATGTTGTGGCTTCATTAGGTACGGCACTTACATCCCAACAAGCTAAATTATTAAAAAGATATGCAGATAGAGTAATAATATCCTATGATTCAGATAGTGCAGGCAAAAATGCAACTATAAGGGGACTAGATATATTGAGAAAAGAAGGCTTTGATTTAAAAGTACTTTCAGTTCCTCAAGGAAAAGATCCAGATGAGTTTGTTAGAAATAATGGCAAGGATGCTTTCCTTCAACTTATAGATAAAGCTATGCCTTTTATTGACTATAGAATAGAACGTGCAAAAGAAGGGTTAAATTTAAAAAATGGAGAAATGTTGGCTGCTTATATAAAAAAAGTGTGTAATATAGTTTCTGAACTAGATCCAATTACTATGGATGTTTACATAAAGAAGGTATCAGAAGAAACTGGAGTTAATGAACAAGCGATTTATGATTCTTTATCCAATAAAAATCAAAGAAATGTAAAAAATTCACAAAACATGTATAGTGAGAGTGCTTTTAGACAAAAATTATATTTAGAGCCTGGTTTTATAAAGGCAGAGAGAAATTTACTGAAAACTATGCTTCAAAGCATTGATGCTTATAGATATGTAAAGGAAAATATTGAGGAAGAAGAATTAATCTTAGATAGTCATAAAAAAATATTTAATTTAATTATTGAAACTAAAAATAATAAAACTGAAAATGATGAAATATATATAGAAGCTAGATGTAATGACATTGAAAGTTCTAAAGAATGGACTAAGATTGTGCAAAGTAGTCTTGTAGATAGTGATAATTATAAAGAATTAATAAATGATTATATGAGAGAAATTAAAAAATATAAGCTAGAGGAGTCGAAAAAAGAAGTTATGAACAAAATAAAACTATGCGAAGAAAAAGGCCTTTTTGAGGAGTCTTTACAACTTGTAAAACAATTCCAAGAAATTGAAGAGGATATAATGAAAATTACAAATAACGAAAGGAGGTAATAAAATGGCAGAGAAGAACAGTAAGAAAACAGCTAGTAAAAACAACGTAAAAGATCAAAATGAAAAGATGAAGATAATAAAGAATCTTATTGATAAAGGCAAAAAAAATGGAAGTTTAACATATCAAGAAATAATGGATGAATTAGAACATGTGGAGTTAAGTCCTGAACAAATAGAGAAAGTATACAATGTACTTGAATCTATGGATATAGAAGTAATAGGTGATATGAAACAGATTGAGGAAGAGGAAGAAGAAATTGATTTAAGTGTACCAGAAGGTATATCAATAGATGATCCTGTAAGAATGTATCTAAAAGAAATAGGTAAAGTGCCTCTTTTATCTCCAGAAGAAGAAATTGAATTAGCTCAAAGAATAGAAGAAGGAAGTATGATTGCTAAGAAGAAATTAGCAGAAGCTAATCTTAGATTAGTTGTAAGTATTGCTAAGAGATATGTAGGAAGAGGAATGCTTTTTCTTGACCTTATTCAAGAAGGAAATTTAGGCCTTATAAAAGCTGTAGAAAAGTTTGATTATAGAAAAGGGTATAAGTTTAGTACTTATGCTACATGGTGGATAAGGCAGGCAATAACTAGAGCTATAGCAGACCAAGCTAGAACTATAAGAATCCCTGTTCATATGGTTGAAACAATAAACAAACTTATTAGAGTTTCAAGACAACTTTTACAAGAATTGGGCCGTGAACCTCAACCAGAAGAAATAGCAAAGATTATGGAAATGCCTGTAGATAAAGTAAGAGAAATAATGAAGATAGCTCAGGAACCGGTATCTTTAGAAACTCCTATCGGGGAAGAGGAAGATAGTCACTTAGGGGATTTTATTCCAGATGATGAAGCACCTGCACCAGCAGAAGCAGCTGCATTCACAATGCTAAAAGAACAATTGATAAATGTTTTAGATACATTGACACCAAGAGAAGAAAAAGTTTTAAGACTTAGATTTGGTTTGGATGATGGTAGAGCGAGAACTTTAGAGGAAGTCGGAAAAGAATTCAATGTAACTAGAGAAAGAATAAGACAAATAGAAGCAAAAGCTTTAAGAAAGTTAAGACATCCAAGCAGAAGCAAGAAACTTAAGGATTACTTGGATTAAGGTAAAGGTATATTATTGTAAAAGAAAGAGTAAAGTTTAACTTTGCTCTTTTTTTATGATATAATAACTTAAAAGGGGGTGATGGGATGCAAATATATAAGAATAAAAAGGGTACAGGACCTTTAATTATATTTTCTTATATAGTATTAGTGAACATAGTTACTTTTGTATTGATGAAGTTGATAGATACATATACAATAATATCTTTGATAAAAATATTTTTAAGTATATTTAATATATATGAATTGTATTATTTTATTTTAACATTAACAGTAACATATATAATTGATGAAGATTCTATACATATTAAAGGAATTTGGGGATTGAAAGATCTCAGTATTTCTTTTGAGACTTTGCAAGGTTATAAAACTTCAAAGGGCTTGATTAAGGGAGTTAAATTATCAGGTGTTGGTAAAAATAGTTTTGCACTTGGAAGAGTTGTAATAGATAAAATAGGTACTACTAGAATGTTTGTTACCAATAGTCAAGAGGTAATATATTTAAGAACCGAAGAAATAAATTATGCTATTTCACCAGAAGATATTGAGAAACTGAAAAAAACTTTAGAGGAAAAAAATATCGAATATTTGGATTGGGAGCATAAACCTAACAAAGACATAAACCTTCATAAGCAAAAAAGATTTATGATACCTTTTATATTGGTTAGTGCTATAATAGTAGCATCTATAATAATGCCTCTAATATTATATTTAAAGCAGATGTTTCCGGCAGAAATGCCTATAAGTTTCAATTCTAAGTTTCAAGCTGTAAAGATGGGTACTGGTAAGCAATTTGCCTTTAAGCAGATGACATATGGTGCATTAAATATGGGTATTTTATTCTGTATGTATTATGCAGCTCATTTTCATGTGAAATATGATAAGAAAACAGCTTATAGGTATATATATTTCTCTCTTATAACATCATTAGCTTTCTTTTTAATGCAGATTAAAACATTAATTGATTATTTATAGGAGAAATTACATGAACATAAGTGATAGACTAAAAACAATCGGAAGTATGGTAGATAAGTGTGAAGTTATATGTGATGTAGGTACTGATCATGCTTATTTACCTATATATTTAATAAAAAAAGGAGTGTGCAATAGAGCTATTGCATCTGATATAAATAAAGGACCTGTAGATAAGGCAAAGCACAATGTAAAAAGAGAAGGGCTTTATGATAAAATCTCCTGTAGATTAGGGGGAGGGTTAACAACTGTAAAGCCTTTTGAAGCAGAAGGTGCAATAATTGCTGGAATGGGTGGAAATCTCATTAGAGATATAATAGAAGAAAGTAAAACTGTATTTGAGAGTTTTAAGTTTTTAATTCTTCAGCCTGTTCAAAATCCAGAAGTATTAAGACAATATATTTATGAAGCTGGTTATGATATAATTAATGAGGAATTATGCTTTGATGAAGGAAAATACTACGAAATAATAAAGATAAAGTATGATAATAAGCCTTTAGAATTAGATCATATATATTATGAGGTAAGTGAGAAATTAATAGATAAAAAACATCCTCTTATAAGGGAATATATTGAATTTAAATTAGATAAATATAAGAGTATACTAAAATATTTAAATGAAAATACAGAACCAGCTAAAAAGAGAAAAGATGAAGTAGAATATAAAATAAGTAAGTTGGAGGAATTTTTAAAATGCCTTTAAAAGTTAGAGATGTTGTAAAATTTATGGAGGATATAGCACCAGTAAATCTTAAAGAAAGTTATGATAACGTTGGTCTTATGGTAGGCGATAAGGATGAAGAGATAACATCTATTTTAGTAGCATTAGATTGCACGTTAGATGTGATAGAGGAGGCGAAAGATAAAAATTGCAGCCTTATTTTGACGCATCATCCACTATTATTCAGAAAACCTTCTTCTATAACAACAGAAACTCTTATTGGGAAAAAAATAATTCAGCTTATTAAAAATAACATTAATCTTTATTCAAGTCATACAAATTTAGACTCTGTTAAAGATGGAATAAATGATATATTAGTTAAAATATTAGGATTTAAAAGTTTTAAAACTATAGAACTTGCACCTAATAGGGAATATAATGATAGCATAAGTGGCATAGGTAGAATCGTGGAGTTAGAGAAATATATAACTTTAGAAGAATTATGTTGTAAGATAAAAGAGGACTTAAACATTTCTTATGTTAGGTACTCTGGGGAAGAATCTAAGGTTATAAAGAAGATAGCTATAATAAATGGAAGTGGCCAAGATTATTTTGATAAAGCTAAAAAGGCACATGTTGATTGTATAATTACAGGCGATACAAGTTACCACTATGTTAGTGATTATAGTGAAGAAGGTATGGCCTTAATAGATGCTGGCCATTTTGGAACAGAGTGGCCATGTATGAAATTTGTTGCTATGGAATTAGAAAATAGAATAAAAAATATGGGCTTTAATAATTCTGTTATTATGTCTAACAGGATTAGAGACCCATACAAGTTAAAATAGAAATGAGATGTAATGCTTATTTCTATTTTTTATTTTATAACTATAGGAGGAATTGGTATGAAAGATGTTATAAGAAAGTTAGCAGAATTGCAAAAAGGCTATGATAAAATAGACGAAGGAGACAAGGGCATAAAGAATAATAAAGATATATCTATTTTAAATAAAATAAAGAAAGAGTTTCAAGAATTAAAATTGAGATATATAGAGAAGAAGAATGAACTTGAAAAAGTTAAGAATAGCTCTGCAGATTTAAGTAACCAAATAGAAATACAAAAAGAAGACCTATTAAAGTTAGAAGATAAGTTGTATAAGGATTGTGGTAGTGATTTAAAAATGATAAGTAAATGCGAAAAAGAGATTCTTAACTATAAAGAAACAATAAATAATGAGGAAAATGAATATTTTAGCCTTATGGAAAAGGAAGATATTTTAAGTAAAGAAAAAGATGAATTAAAAGCAGAAATTGTTAATTTAAAGCAGAAATTTGATGATTACAAAACTGAAGCATCACTTAGATTGGCTGAATCTAAGATGAAAATTGAAGAAGGTAAACAGATAGTTGAATCTTTAGAAAAGGAAATTCCTGATGAAGTGTTAAACATATATAATTCTTTAAAAAGGCAGAAAAATAATCCTATAGTGCTTGTTAAGAAAAATGTATGTTTAGGATGTAAAATAAAGCTTCCTAAGATGACAATTACAAAATTAAATGAGGGCAAAGAAATAATTTATTGTGATAATTGTGGAAGAATGATATATTTACCAGAAAAATAAATTTGATTTTTATAAATTTATATGATAAGATAAATCTTGCGAGTAAGCCAGATGGTCGCTGCTGCAGATTACTGCAGGAGAGGAAAGTCCGAGCTCCATAGGGCAGGGTGCTGGGTAATACCCAGTGGAGGCGACTCTAAGGAAAGTGCAACAGAGATATACCGCCAGAATCAGATTCTCTGATGAGTGCAGCTTTGGCTGCCTGGCAAGGATGGAAAGGCGAGGTAAGAGCTCACCAGCGCATTGGCGACTTTGCGGCTATGTAAACCCCACTTGGAGCAAGATCGAATAGGGAGACATATGGGGCTGCCCGTCCCGTCTCCGGGTAAGATCGCTTGAGCCTAATGGTAACATTAGGCCTAGATAGATGACCGTTTAATACAGAACTCGGCTTATAGACTTAGTCGTGCCATTGAAAACACTGGGTTTTATACTTGGTGTTTTTGTGTTTTTACAGCAAACTTCCACCATATAAAAAGCTAAGCATTGAAAAAACTGTCCTTCTCATAATACTGCACAATATAAAAGTTGCTCATTAATTGATTTTCAAATTACTTAATTTTTTCTACAATCTTTGTATTGGAATTATATTTTAGGTAAAATACGAAAGACTTCTAATAATACAATATTTAAGGTTAACCACACTCCACCAAAAACATAACCAGCATAAACATCACTTGGATATTCAACTTGATAAAATATAGGACTCAAACCTCCCAAAAAACAAATAATTATAGTTATTATTATAGAAGTAGTTTTAATCCAATTCTTATTTGTATGACGTATTATAAGAAAACATAAGAAACCATATGCCACAATAGTCATAAAAGATTGCTTACTTGGAAAAGTATATTTAATAGTTTCTATTAGAGATAGCTTTGATGGTCCTAAATGTTTAAAAACAAGTCTTAATATAGTTTGTAATATTTCTCCACCTAAAATTGCTAAAAACACAAATCTAATTTCAAGAAATGTATCTATGTCTCTTATTGTAATAAATATAATTATACAAATAGCTACTGGTATTAACATATTTAAAGATGTTATATTATTAAATAAATTTATTATATATTTCCAATTTTCTGTAAAAATAGTTTTTACTAAATATGTTACAATGATATCAAATTCATTAAATTCATGGGCTAAAAAATCTTGAATTACACCAATTACAAGAACAGAAAAACCTAAAAAAGCTAAAGCAATTCCTGCTATTACAATTTTAATCTTGCCAAAAGAATTAAATGTTTTTATAGCATTTTCAAGTATTTTTATAGTAAATTCAGTGATATGTTGCTTGTGATTCCTATAAATATATATAATAATCATAATTGAAGACGTTATTAAACCACCTATAATTAAATATCTAGTAATGATACTATGGTATTTATCCCAATTATTTCCTAGAACTTTACCTAAAGAAATAAATGTTGTAGTCCATAAAAAAGCTCCTATATAGGCATTTTGCATAAACTTTTTATAGGTGATTTCTGTTATTCCTGAAAAGTATCCTGTAATATGTCTAACACCAGGTATAAAATATGAAATTAATAATAGTTTGTTGCCATACTTATTAAACCATGTTGAAGTTTTATCTAACTTATCTGAACCTAAATGAATGTAATGACCATAGTGTTTGAAGAATGTAAGACCTAATTTACTTCCTACAAAATAGGATATTGTTATGCCCATAATTGTTCCAGATGATGCAATTATAATACTTAGTAACCAATTTAATTTATGTTGATTTACAAGAAATCCACAATAGATCATAAGAAACTCACCTGGAAGTGGAAATGCAATCAACTCTAACATTAATGCAATTAATAAAACTATATATCCATAATGATTGAGAAGAACTGTTATAGATTGCATTCATAAATCCCTCCAATATTTTATCAACATATGAAAAAAATTATTTTACTAATTTTTCATTTTTATTAAATTTTAATTTATTAATTATCAAATTTTCAATTTGGGGATAAAGTTCTTCAATTTTATTTTTTAAGACTAAACTATATAGATAATTTGTAATAAGCACTATAATATATGCACCAATAACATCTGTAGGATAATGGTTACCAACATACACTCTGGAAAAACCCACAATTAGTGATAGTATTGTCATTGTTATTCCAAGTATTTTATTGTATTTTCCTAAGCCTAAAGCTATACTCATTGTTCCTATAGCATGGTCGCTTGGAAAAGAAGCATCTTTAATATGTGGAATAAGCAAATTAACCTTATTATGAACAAAAGGCCTTTCTATATAGCATATACTTCCAATTATAAAGCTTAGTATTAAATTGATTACTGTCATAACAAAAGTATTTACATACACTTTTCTATATTTTTCATCCTTTTTAATAACACCTAGTATAAATATTATTGCAATAACTGCCATAAATATATAGGGTACATCTTTTGAGAAAAAGATCATTACTTTATCTAAAATTATATTTTTATTTGCTAAATTATTTATTAATCTAAAAATTTCTATATTCATATCTAAAATATCCTTTCTAATGTATGTTTTTGTATACTGCTATAAAACTTTCAAAATATCCTTTTTGTAAAAGTGTAAAGACCAATTTTGAACATAACAGTCCCAATACAATTCCACCTATAATATCAGTTGGATAATGAACATACAAGTATAATCTTGATAAAGCTATTAACGATGCCATACCTATAAAAATTAAGCTATATTTATTAAAAGATACTGATAGAACTTCTGCAATAGCAAAAGAAGATAATGTATGTCCTGATGGGAATGAGTAGGACATAGGTTTTGTAATCAAAAGATTAATGTCACTTATATCGTTGCATGGTCTTATACGTCTAACTAAATGCTTTACTATTCCTTCACCGATAATTGTACTTATAACTAATGTTATTAAAATTATTTCGCCAATTACTTTATAAGGCTTATTGAAGAATAAACCAAAAGCTATAATAATCCAAATAAGTCCCAAATTTCCCATGATTGTTATTATAGGCATTAATATATCTAAATATTTATTTTTTATATATTTTTTAATAATAAGTAAGATATAATTATCCAACATATTTATTTTTACTCTAAAATCTAAATACATATGGCTACCTCCTTTGTTTCCATAGAGACTGTGAAGTTTTAAATGCATAAATTATCATTTTACTACATATTAATCCCAAGATTATACCAGCTAAAACATCAGTAGGATAATGTACATATAAGTATAATCTTGAAAAAGCTATCAAAGATGATAAACTAAAAAATTCAAGTGCATAATTCTTAAAATATTTAGATAATATTCCTGTAACTGCAAATGAAGAGGTACAATGTCCTGATGGAAATGAATATGATAAAGGTTTTGGAATTAAAAGATTAGCTGCTGGTATATCTGCTGATGGTCTTACACGTTGAACCAAATGTTTTAAAAGTCCTTCTCCTAAAATTGTGCTTAATACTAGAGCTGTCAAAGCCATAAGTCCTATCTTTCTGTATTTTTTCTTTATAATTAGTAATCCTGAAATTATAATCCATATTAATCCCTTGTCGCCTAAAGAAGTTATAATAACCATAGCTCTATCTAGTATATGTCCATGCATATTGTTACTAATATACAATAATATGAAATTATCAATATTTTGTATTAATGACATCATCTTTGGTATTGCCTCCGTTTCTTTTTCCTTTTATAAATGTAACTATTGCTGGAATAATAGATATTATTATAATAGCAATTACTATATAGGAAAAATGCTCTTTTATAAAAGGTAATTCTCCAAAGAAATACCCCCCACCTAACATTAATGTAACCCATAAGAGTCCGCCTAAAATATTATAAGAAATAAATTTTGTATAATTCATTTCACCTATTCCAGCAACAAATGGTACAAAGGTTCTTATTATAGGTATAAATCTTCCCAATACTATAGTCATAGCGCCATGCTTTTGATAAAATTCATGTGCTTTATTAAGGTATTGTTTATTTATATATTTCACATCCTCTTTGTCTAAAATTCTATTTCCTATCTTTTTTCCTACATGATAATTTACAGTATCTCCAACTACTGCACCGGTAAAAAAGATAATAAATAAAATAATAACATTAAGAGAACCAATTGAAGCAAGTGCTCCTGTAGCAAATAGAATAGAGTCTCCTGGTAAAAATGGAGTAACAATTAATCCAGTTTCGCAAAATATAATTAGAAATATAAGAGCATATGTCCATATCCCATAATTTTGTATCACTACATTCAAATACTTATCAAGATGTAATATTATATTAATAAAAGTTTCTATAATACTCATATTTTCTCCCTTCATTATTAAAAAATTTTATAAATTTTTAATTCAGTATGTTATGTATTATAAATATTTAAGATTAAAATTATATTAAAAAACTCTTAGGTTATATTAAAAATTTGCTCTATATTTTCGAATTTAAGTAAATATACCCAAAATAATAAGATGAAGGAAAACTTTTCTTCATCTTATAACTTATAATTTTTTTCTTTATCTAAATTTAATAATACTATTATTTTTGTATACTTATCTTCTTCACTTTCAACCTCTATAGTTCCATAATGCATATCAACAATCCACTTTGCTATAGATAATCCAAGCCCTGTTCCGCCTTTTTCTTTAGATCTAGATTTATCAACAATATAAAATCTATCAAATATTTTCTCAATTTCATTTTGGGGTATGCCAATTCCCATATCACTAACAGTTAGTTTTACTTTATTTTCTTGAACTTCTGATCTTATATCTATTACGCTCTGTTCTGGTGCAAATTTAACACTATTTTCAATAAATATCCGTAACATTTGCTTTAACATTTTATAATCGGCTACTATACTTATGGTAGCATTTTTACTATTTGATATTATATGATTAGGTGCTATTAACTTGCTTTCTTTTACTACGTCATCAATAAGTTCATTAAGATAAAACTCTTTTTTTTTCATTAACTGCGTACTACTAGTACCTTTTGCAATAAACAATAATTTTTCAACTAAATTAGCCATATTATCAGCCTCTAATTTAATTGCATAAATTGATTTCCCCAAAGCTTCTTTATCGTTTTTTCCCCATCTATCCAATAAATTAGCGTATCCTTGAATAACTGCGATAGGAGTCCTGAGTTCATGGGATGCATCTGATACAAACTGAGTTTGTCTGTTAAAAGATTCTTGAAGCCTATCTATCATATTATTAAATGTACTTCCAAGCCTTTTAAGTTCATCATCAGGACCATTTACATTTATTCGTCCTTTTAAATTATTGATGCTTATGTTTTCAGCAGTTTTTGTTATATAATCAATGGGTTGTAACATTCTCTTACTTACTAAATATCCTACTATAATTGAAGCAATAATTCCAACAGAATCAGCTATAGCCATAACCACAAATAATATTTTCAAAAAATAATATTCATTGTACATATCTTTTACTATTTGAAGATATGTAGTACTATAGCTTTTACTTTCAAATTTTACATTTTTAAAAACTAAATGTTTTTCATCTTTTTCTAAGTGTTTTATTCTATCATAAGGCTCTTTTATCTCAATATTATAATTAGATTTATTTGATATATTTAGTATTTTTCCGTCTTTTTGAAATATTATTATGGATACATTTTTCTTGTATGGAATATCAGAAATAAGTTCTTTATCAGATAAATCTATATGCTCATTTGAAACCCTATTTAATATAATTGTTTTAACATCATCTATTTGTTTACTTGCTTGATTGTAAAAGTAATATTTTATTCCATATAAAATTGAGGCGTTTAATATAAGTAATACTAAAGAAAACATGAAGGCGTATACTATTGTAAGTTTTATAGAGATTTTCCTACTTTTGATAATGTTAAAAAAATAATTAATCGGCTTTAATAACATAACCTACACCCCTTATTGTAGTTATCAATTTATTTTCAAAGCCATCATCAATCTTACTACGTAAGTATCTTATAAATACATCTACTACATTATTATAACCTGAATAATCATGCCCCCATACACTTTTAATCAACTGATCTCTTGTAAGTACAACATTTTTATTTACTAGTAACGTTTCTAAAAGATCATATTCTTTTTTTGTAAGTTCAATTTCTTTGCCAGATCTCCATACCTGATGTGTTTTATTATTCATAACAATATCCTTTACTTTTATTTCATCAAGCATATTTTTTAATCCTTTTTCTCGTGTGTGTACCCGTATTCTTGCCAATAATTCTTCTATTGCAAATGGTTTTGGTAAATAATCATTAGCTCCAGCATCAAGTCCTAAAACTTTATCAGATATATTACTTTTAGCGGTTAGCATTATGATAGGCACATAAGAAAACTGCCTAATTTTTTTGCATACTTCAATTCCATTTAGGCCTGGTAACATAACATCAAGAAGAATTACATCATACTCATTGGCTTCTGCATTTTTCAAACCTTCTATTCCATCATATACTACATCAACTTTATATCCTTCATGAGTGAGTTCCATTTCAATAAACATTGACATCTGCCTTTCATCTTCTACTATAAGTATTTTATAATTCTCCACATTGCCACCTTGTATAATGAACAAATATTAAAGTTCATTATACTTTTCCTTTTATAATATTTTTTATTACTATATTATCATAAGATGTTATAGATTAGTTTTACCACCGTATAGCTAAATTATTTTAGTTGAGAATCTAATCATTGTATTATATTTATTTGTTAATTAGTTAGACAAAATATGATGTTTTATATGGAACAAGGATACATTTAGCATAAGATTTGTGGAGTATAGCAAAGTTATGCTATAAAGGAGCTTATTTTATAATTTTTATCGCAATAAAAATTGATTGCTGCACTTAGATTCAGATGGTGTTATTTTTAAACATTAACTCCCATAAAGGAACTTTTTTAGAACTAATAAGAAGTTTTATAAATAAAGATTGGGTAAATCTAATAAAAGAGGATGATTTAGTGTTAGCAGATAAGGCATATATTAAGCGATTTTGAAGAAGAAGAATCAGATATAGATATAGTTTACAAGCTAAATATAGAAGGGCAGGAAGTAATATTCTATCAAGGGGAGGTTGATGATATGGTTAGTAATTTGGAAAAAACTTTGGATAAAATTAAAGAGGATGCAATTAAAGAGGGAAGAGAAGAAGGGATACAACAAGGGATACAAACAAGGAAAATTAGAGGGAAGATTAGAAACTGCAAGAAATTTATTAAGAATGAGCATGGATTTGCTAACAGTGGTAAAAGCAACTGGTTTATCACATGAAGAGATTGAAAAAATAAAGAAAAATATGAACTAAAATAAAAGGGAGCCTTAGCTTAGTTTCCGATATTGTATTAAATAATATTAGAACGACTTAGGCTCTTTTTATATATTTTTTAAACTTCTTTTTTATAAACTATTTTACCAACCTGAATTTCATATAAAATCTTGTTAAGTATTGATATTAAAGAGCTTACGAGCTCTTTAATAATTTTTTTAAAAATCAATGAACGCCTGGTGAAAAATCCAGTAATCCATTGAAAATACAGGGGTGTAGGTATATAATGAATTTTAAGAATGGCTTATTTAAGGATGATTTTTTCAAAATACGAAGTTATATAAAATAAGGCGGGTTTAGAATATATGGATAGTGAAAAGATAAAAGAACAGTTTGAAAAAGGAATAAAATACAAAGGAATAGGTTTTTTATTAATACTTCTTTCTCCAGGTCCTATGGCGTTATTAAAAGGCTCAGTAAAGTATATTTTAGCAAGTATTATATTTGGGATAGGAGTGTATTTTGAAAGGCAATACAAATATCCAGTATGTGGACATGTATTTGATCCAAGAGTAAAGTCTAAGGAGTTAACCTATTGCTCAAACTGTGGTGAAAAACTTCAATAATAAGATATAATAGATACTGTTTATTAAAAATGTGTACTAAAAGCAACTGGTTTATCATATGAAGAGATTGAAAATATAATATAAGCAATGAATGGAGTACAAAAGGAAATGGATGCTAATATTCTTATTATTTTATTAAAGTATGTGGCAATAAATGTTTTTACTTTTATTATTATAATCCTTGTATTAATCAACTTATATCCTCTTTTGCTTTATAAGTCTCCTGCAACAAAATTAAAAAGGGATAGATTTGATGTGATAATTATTTTAGGCTTTCCTGCATTACAGGATGGGAAGCCTTCTCCGATAATGAGAGAAAGAGTTATAAAAGCAGTTGAATTATTTAATAAGGGATACGCTAATAACATTATATGTTCGGGTGGAGGAGTCTATAATAAATATATTGAAGCAGATATTATGGCTAATTTGGCAGAATCATTAGGTATTCCAAATAGTTGTTTGATTAAAGAGGATAAATCAAGAAATACATATCAAAATATACAAAATTCAATAAAGATAATGGAAGATAAAAATTGGTCATCAGCAATGGTAGTAACTTCTCCCTGGCATTTAAGACGTTCTAACTATTTTTTATCAAAATTCAATATTACATATCAAATGGAGAAATCTGACTATCCAAGAGAACTCTCTTATCTTTATATTATTGCTATATATATGTGGGAAAATTATGTAATGACCAAAACTAAAATAAAAAGACACTAATACTATACTGTTTGGCAACTTTCTTAAATAACGGTATAAAAATCACATAATCAAGAAAGTAATTAAGTCGTAACAGTAATAAAATATGCCATAATTGATTGAAAGATAAATAGTAATTTAGAAGGGAGTAGTGATACATATGAGATTAGAAACTAGCAGAACAATTCTTCGCGGTTTTGAAGAGAAAGACTTAGAGGATTTATATGAGTATTGTAGTCAGGAGGGTGTTGGAGAATTGGCTGGATGGAAGCATCATAGTAATTTGTTAGCTTCAAAAGAAGTGTTGCATAGAAATATTGAAAATAGTAACATTTTTGCAATAGAAAATAAAGAAAACAGAAAAGTGATTGGTCATATAGAAGTAAATAGTGATTCTGAGAATGGAAGAGATGATACAAAGGAATTAGGCTTTGTACTGAATCGTAACTACCAGAATCAAGGAATAATGACAGAAGTAATTCGTCAGATTCTGGATTATCTATTTTCTAATGAAATAGAATATGTGTATGCTTGTTGTTTTCAAAATAACAAATCATCTAAACGGTTGATTGAAAAATGTGGTTTTACTTTTGAACAAGAAGGTTCATTTTATTCAGAATCACTTAATAAAACTTTTAAGTCATTTGAGTATGTTTATAGTAAAAATGATTGGCAGCTACAGAAGAAACATTGCTAAATTCCAATTTTAAGGTTAAATAATATAAATGTTAATATGTAATTAAAAACATAATAAAAATTTTAAATAAATGGGGTATTTACTGTGGAAAGAAATAATGCTAAAAAAATTATTAAAGAATGGATTTTAAGAATAAATAATGAAGAAGTATTACCCAATAACATTAAGGCTTTAAATTTTGGATTATTTGAACCTTATGGAATTGAGTTGATTGGAGCTTTAACTTATGATGCAGAAGATGATGACTGGGCTTGTGAAGAAGATTTTATACCTAAAGAAAGAAAATGTCCAGAATTAAATATTGATTGTGAATGTGATTGGAAATCTGTGCTTAATGAAATACAAATGATTTTAAAAGAATTAGTGGATGAATTAAGAGAGTTGCCACTATTAAATGTTAAGCATATAACAACAGGTTTTTGTGATGGTGATCTTGTTGTGGTGAAATAATTGACCAAATACTAATTTAATGTCAAGTAATATAAATAGTAATTTATCGGGGAGATTATGAGAACATCACTTAAAAGAGTAGAGCAGTCAGATTATTTAATAATCTGGCTGTATTTATAGTATCACAAAGTATTTTTATAAGTGTAGTTGACTTTAACCTTTTAAAATTAGAAAAAGATCAGTTTGAAGAAAAATTAATAGTGTTGTTGAATAAAAAGAGATATGATATTCAAGCAAAGTTAACAGCATACGATATGATGCTACAACAACTAAGTAATGATATGCAAAATCTTCAAAAAGGTGAATCGGTATTTAGTAATTTAAAAGATTTAGATATTATGCTTGTAGAAGTACCAGCTATGTATATTTTATCAATTCGTAAATTAGTAAGTATAGAAGAATGTAATTTAGGATATGACATGTTTTTTAATCAATTATATAAAAGAATAGCAGAAGATGATCTTACAATGATAGGTCCGCCAATGACAATATATCATAGTGAGGAATATTTATTTGAAGGGTACGATATTGAATTTGCTATTCCAATCAAAGAATATGCGATAGGCACAAAAGATTTTAATCCAGGATTGTGTATTAAAACCCGACTTAAAGGAGACTATTCAGAAATTACTTCAGTATATACAAAACAACATGAATGGTTAGAACAAGAAAAATATTGTGTGGCAAAACCTCCGTTTGATATTTATATAACAAATCCTCGGGAAACTAAAAGGCCGGTAGATTCTATTACAGATGTATATTTACCTGTAAAGAAGATTTGATTAATGTGAGGAGGGAATAATGTGCTTAAAAAAGAATGCTTTAATAGTGATTTAGAAAAAGTAATAGTAAAGGAATATAAAAATATAGCGGGTATTGTTGCTCTGAAAGATGGCAACCTGGTTTATGAAAATTATTTCAATGGGTATAAAAGAGAAGATACGATTCATGTTGCTTCGGTAACAAAAAGTGTATTATCTGCACTGATAGGAATTGCTATTGATAAAGGTTCTATAAAGAGTGTAAATGAAAAGGTGCTGGATTTTTTCCCGGAGTATGATAGCACACTCGTAGATAGCAAAAAGCAAGAAATAACGATAAAACATCTTCTTACAATGACTGCGGTACCTTCAAGTATTCTACAGCCGGAGCGCATTTATTATCTGTAATACTTACAAAAGCAACTGGAAAGACAGCAAGAGAATTTGCAAATGAATACTTATTTGAACCAATTGGAATGAAACAATTGCCAAATTATGAAATGACTACTGCAACCTATATGAATTTTATTAAAGGTAAGCATGTTTGTGGATGGGTATCAGATCCCAAGAAGAATAGTATTGGCGGTTGGGGAGTTACTTTATCAGCAATTGATATGGCGCGACTTGGACAACTCTATTTGAATTATGGGAAATAGAATGGTAAACAAATAATTTCAAAAGAGTGGATTGAGGAATCTCTACAGGATAATCCTAATCATTATGGATATCTTTGGTGGATATTTAAAAAGGACGAATTTGCGTATTGTGCTATTGGGGATGGAGGTAACATGATTTGTTGCTTACCAGAAAGAAATATGGTAGTTGCTATTGCTTCTAAATTTATAATGAAACCAAAAGATAGAATGAAATTAATAAAAGATTGTATACTGCCATCATTAGATAAATAAAAAATATATGAACAATTAAAATATGAGAGCAAAAAAGGTCAGTAAATAACTGATCTTTTATTATAAATATTGTTATAAAATACATTATTATCTAATTAACTTAGAATTAACTAAAAGGTATCCTATAAATATAATTAAAAATAATAAATTTTAGGTAAATAATTTGAAAGGAATTACTCTATGTTAAATGAATATACCAAGTTAATTGATTCAAATATTTAAAATTCATTTATAGAGTTTAACATTTTTGATAATAATTTAATGTTTACAAATTAAATCAAAAAATGCGAGGAAATAAATTGTATGGTAGAGTATGCTAATATCAAGGAGGTAAGATAATGGAGTGGTTAAAAAATTTGAGTAAAGCTATTGATTATATAGAACAGAATTTAGATGGGGATATTTCATATAAAGAAGCGGCTAAAATTGCATGTTGTTCAACAAACTATTTTCAACGTATGTTTGCTTATGTGACAGGTATAACGTTAGTAGAATATATAAGGCGTAGAAGAATTACACAAGCTGCTTTTGAATTGCAGACAAAAGATATCAAAGTCTTAGATATTGCCATGAAATATGGATATACTTCACCAACGGCATTCAATCGTGCATTTCAAAGTGTACATAACATTAATCCTGCCGTGGCAAAATCGAAAGGGTGTCAACTTTGTGCATATCCCCCTATTAAATTCTCAATTCAAATACAAGGAGGTAGTGATATGCCATATAGAGTCGAAGAAAAAGCTCCTATGAGAATCGTTGGTGTACGTATTCCGTTAACATATGATATGGATAAAAATTACAAGTTAATTCCATCATTTTGGGAACAAACAAAGCAAAGCGAAAAGTTTTACCAAATTATAAATCTGAATAATACACCGCAAAAAAAAATCTTTGGAATATCAATTTATGATGCAAATGATGAAGTTTATTATTATATTGCTACTGCTACAGATAAACCTGTGCCAGAAGGAATGTATGAATATGAAATCCCTGCATCAATTTGGGCTGTGTTTGAGAGCCATGGTTCCTTCAAGGAATCCATACAAACTATATATAAACGTTTTTTTACAGAATGGCTTCCATTTTCAGGATATAGACATGCGGGGATTGCAGATGTTGAAGTATATCCAGTATATCCAGTATATGATGAATCAACGGTTAGCGGATATGCAGAAATATGGATGAGTATAAAAAAGGAAAAGGAGAGTTAGTAAAATGGAATATCAAGTAGAAATTAGAGAAATAGAACCTATCAGAGTAGCATTTATGAGATATAAGGGAATTGCTACGGAAGCAAATAAAGTGTTTCCTAATGTATTTAAATCAATTAAAGGAAAAGCAGATGGAGCACCATTTTTTAACTACATTACAATGAATCCAGAGACTAAATTTGGAGAGATTGAACTATGTGTACCTACTGCAATGACTCCAAGTGGAAATGGTATCGAGGTGAAGGAAACCCCTAGGATAAGGGCACTATGTGTTACTCACAAGGGTTCTTATGAAACTATGTTTGAAGCATATAAAAAGATTGATGCATATGCCAAACAAAATGGAATTAAGTTGCAGTCTGAATTCCGTGAAGTATTTATTAAAGGGCCTGGTATGATTTTAAAGGGTAATCCTGAGAAATATATTACAGAAATTATATTTCCGATTGAGGAGGATTAATATGGAAGCAATTTATGTAGAGAACGTTGTTAAACGTTATAAGAATGGTGTTGAGGCCTTAAACGGACTTTCATTAACAGTTAAGGAAGGTGAGATTTTTTCACTTCTTGGTCAGAATGGTGCTGGAAAGTCAACTTTAATCAACATCCTTACAACATATCTTGAGCCAACTTCAGGTATTGCAAAAATACTAGGTAGTGATATCTATACAGAAACTAACAAGGTAAGAAGAAGTATTGCATGTGTTGCGCAGAAAACATCCATTGATACCTACTTATCATTAAAAGAAAATATGATGATCCAAAGTAAATTGTATAAAATACCAAAAGCAAAAGCTGAAGAACGTATGAAAACCTTGATTTCCTGTTTTTCATTAGAAAGATATCTAGATTATCCTGTTTCTTCTTATTCAGGGGGAGTGAAAAGACGATTAGATATTGCTTTGAATCTTATGTCAAATCCACAGATTTTGTTCTTAGATGAGCCTACAGTTGGTATGGATATTCAATCACGTATGGCTATGTGGGATATGATGAAAAAAATTAGAGATGAATTTGGAACTACGATTTTTCTTACGACACATTATCTGGAAGAAGCAGATGATTTAAGTGATACTATCTGTATTATGAGAGATGGAAAAGAGGTAATACAGGGGACTCCAGCTAAGTTACGTGAACTAATTAAACAGGATATTTTAAGTATTCGATTTACCAATAAAAATGAGTCTAAAGCTTGTCTTGTAGAGCTTAGTAAAGCTAGAAATGATATAAAGTTATCCCTTCGAGATGAAAAGATTTTAATTTATTCAAAACAAAGTAGAGAAGATTTTCAAAAAATCAATCAGTGGTTGTTTAAGAGTCAGATAAAATTTGAAGGTATTGAAATAGTTCAGCCAACCTTGGAAGATGTGTTTTTAAGATTAACAGAAGTGAATGGATTGGAGGAAATTTCATGAATGTTATAACTCTTTTAGGACGTAATGTTAAGTGGCGCTTTCATAATAAATTTACTGTTGTCATTACTATTTTACAGCCAATGCTTTGGCTTATATTATATAGTGAAGTTGCAAAGCAAGCTATGAGTGGAATAGGAATTGATAATTATACAACTTTTATTTTACCAGGTTTAATTGTGTTGGTGAGTTTTGGTGCATGTAGTAGTAGTGGAATTATGAACTATTTAATGAAGGCTGATGGAAGTTTTTATCGTATTCTGATTGCTCCGGTTAGTAGGAAGTCAATAGTATTAGGACAAGTTCTTGAAGCAGTTTTATGCACATTTCTTGAAGTTGGAGTCATGTGTATTGTGAGTTTATTCTTCTCTGTAAAAATTCAAACTAACATTTTGGGAATTTTGATTATTATATTAATTATTTTCCTTAATGCCTTATGTTTATCTTCATTGACCTATGCAATAAGTTTATCACTCCCAAATGAGGTAGTATATGAAACAGTTCTAAATGCTATCGTATTGCCAGTATTCTTTTTAAGTACAGCGCTGTTTCCATCAGATACATTAACTGGTTGGATTGCAGTAGCTGTAAACCTGAATCCATTTACACATGTAATTAATTTATTACGTACATTGATGATAGAAGGGAATGCCCAAGCACTCCAGATCATTTTAGTAATAGCTATGCTTATTGTAATGAGTGGAATCACATTTTTATGGGCTTTGTCAAGATTAAAGAAAGAAAGTAGTTTTTAATAGGTAAGTTAATATTAATAACTATTTATAACACTATTTAATTTATTTGCAGTAGCTTTATTTATATCAGTTAAAACATGAGAATATAGATCAATTGTAATATTAATAGTACTATGAAACAAGTTTTGAAGGAGCAGCTTTTGCGGGAGTTTCACCTAAATGGAGAAAGGTTGAATTTGGATATCTTAAGTTGTAAAATCTAATGTTTAAATATTTGGCATCGTTATGGAGCTTTGCACGTATAGTTAGTAGCCTTTGAAAGTCATTGGAGATGCAATGGCTTTCAAAGGCTACTAATGGTTTATTTTGTAAAATATTAGTGGGGGATGAATTAAGAAGTAGGAAATAATCAATGGATTAATATTGTAATTAATGTTATAATATGGAATGAAATGTTGATTAAGTACATAGTTGTGTGTTATTGTGTGAAAGTTTTTTATTGAAGAAGAAGTAAGGGGGCATTGTATGAAAGTGTTGTATGGAAGTGTTGTGGTGGCCTTAATTAATCTAATAATTGTTTTAGTGTTATTTAGTATAATAATTTATGGATTTGTATTGTTTGTAAAACTTGCTAATAGAGGAATTAAAGCACTTGATATTTACATAAATGAGAAGACTAACAATAAATTATAGACACACAATTTCATTATGTTACCAATTATTAAAATATAAGTTTCAATTTTCTTTACAAGCTAAGGTTCAAATGATCTGCCTCTATCTCTTGGTATATTTAAATCAAATTATCCTAAGATTTTAAAGTTAAGAAAATATTTCTCCAAAGATATATATTAAAATTGGAGGTAATAAAATAAAAAGAAAGTTTTTGTTGAAAATAGCAAAAACTTTCTTTTTATTTTCAAGTATAATCTTAAAAACTATACTATAATTTATGTAACACAATTCCGTTTGTGCTTCATTTTGTACGTTTCATGCATTAAGTATTGAAAAGTTGAGTATAGAATTATATAATCTCGGATAAGGTTTTCCATTATATTCATTTTTATGTTGCAATGAATTTGTAATTATATATAATACTGGGCATAAATTCATATGATTAGAAAAAATCATATCAATAGCAATTTCATTAATAGGAAGCATATGTAAAAATGCTTTCTCAATGATTCTATCTTTTGTACTTTTTGGTTTATTTATAAAGTATTCATATGGTTCAGATGGTAGCTATGTGAATAGACTTTTAATATTTATGATGATTTTACCTTTAAATTGTTTAAAACAAAATACTGTACATATTTTATTAAAACATAGAAATTTTTGAAACAAGGTAGCGTATAAACTTGTTTCTTTTTATTTAGTGTTAAGTATTTAAATAAAAATAAGTATGATAAAATATTATTAATAAGTAAACAGTGTAAAAATATATTTATCATTTTAATCAATAATTGGAAATAGTATAATTATCTAAAGTGGAACAGGATAATGTAAGTATATATCTACGTAATATATATAGATAGAGGAAATATATCATGGGAGTTCAATAGAAATAAAAGACCATAAAGTAATAGAAGTAGGGTTTAATAAAGACTTTTATAATGGATTTTATTGTACTAACATAGATGTTCAAGTGAAAAAAGGGGTTGTAAGAAAAGAAAAAGGAAGAGGTTTTTATATTATGGAGAGAGAAAAAATATTAGAAAATATAAAAGCAGAAATAAAAAAAGGAAATCATATCATTGGTGTGGCAACAGGCACAGGAATGACAGCTAAGTATGCTCAAAATGGAGGAGCAGATTTTATTTTAGCGTTGAGTTCTGGTAGATTTAGACTCATGGGGAGAAGCTCCCTAGGAGGTTATCTGCCTTTTTGCAACAGCAATGATATGGTCATAGATTTTGCTACAAAGGAAATAATGCCTTTGCTAAAAAATGTGCCTATTATCTTTGGTTTGAATGGTACGGACCCTACAATAGATATGGATGAGTATATAGATAAAATAAAAGCTATGGGTTTCTCGGGAATTAATAATTATCCTACAGTGGGTTTAATTGATGGTAAATTTAGTGAAGGTATTGAAGAAGCGGGATGCTGTTATGCTAAGGAAGTAGAGGCAATAAGAATAGCCCGTGAAAAGAATTTATTTACAGTGGCTTTTGTATTTAACGAAGAGCATGCAGAACAGATGATTAAAGCTGGTGCTGACGTTATCTGTGTACATTTAGGTTTAACCGAAGGAGGGCTTTTAGGAGCAAAAAAAGTATTTTCGCTAGAGGCAGCGAAGGTTAGAGCGGCTAGTATATTTAATAAATGCAATGAGCTTAATCCTAATATAGTGAAACTCATTTATGGAGGTCCTGTTAAAACCCCAATTGATATTCAGTACATGTACAGTAATAATGAAGACTTAATGGGGTATATAGGCGGCTCCGCTTTTGAAAGAATTCCGTCTGAAAAGAGTATCACAAATGTAACAAAAGCTTTTAAAGTATCAGGACATCTAGATGAAGATGATTTGATGATTAAAATGCTAGATGGGGTGAAAAAGCATTACGATTATGTTGAATTTGTGAAAGAGTATGTTTATCAGAATTATATGCATGATATATTATTTTCAGATTTAGCAAAAGTTGCTCATGTTTCTAGAAGTTATTTAAGTACTCTTTTTAAAAGGGAAGTAGGTTGTACTTTTTCAGAGTATCTAGTTAAATTCCGAATAGAAAAAGCTGTGGAAATATTACGTAGAGAAAATATTCAGTTATCAGAGGTAGCGGCTTTAGTTGGGTACAAGGACTACGCACAGTTTAGCAAGATGTTTAAAAAGTATAAAGGCATTCCCCCAAAAGAAATTAAACTGAAAAATAAAAATATAACATAAACACAAAAACATAGAACATAACAACGTTTACATAGAGAATGGAAAGCAGTATTATTAACTTACAGTTAGTTATACTGCTTTTATTGAATTTTAAAATGCTTACTAATGTTTAGGTACAAACAAAAAATAAAGATTTTTGGGAGGTTTATTAATTGAAAACTGTTGCAATTGCAGGAACATTTGATACGAAGGGGACTGAGTATTTATATGTAAAGGAATTAATTGAAAGCCAGGGGTTAGGCACATTTACTATTCATACAGGAGTATTTGAACCAGTATTCAAACCAGATGTAACAAACAAAGAAGTAGCAGAGGCTGCTAACACAGACATTGAAAAGCTTATAGCTAAAAAGGACAGAGCTTTGGCAACAGAAGTATTATCAAAGGGTATGGAGAAATTAGTACCGGAATTGTACAAACATGGAAAATTTGATGCAATTATCTCTTTTGGAGGTACAGGAGGAACTTCACTAGTAACACCAGCTATGAGAGCATTACCGATAGGTATTCCAAAGGTTATGGTTTCAACAGTTGCTTCAGGAAATACTGAGCCTTATGTAGGTACTAGTGATATTATTATGATGCCTTCTGTAGTAGATGTTGCAGGTCTTAACTCAATTTCAACAAAGATTTTTACAAATGCAGTGTTTGCTATTGCAGGTATGCTTAAATTTGAAAATACAAAGGTTGTAGAGAAAAAGCCACTAGTTGCTGCAACTATGTTTGGTGTAACAACACCATGTATAACAGCTGCAAGAGAATACCTTGAAAAGAGAGGTTATGAAGTTCTTGTATTTCATGCAACAGGAATAGGTGGACGTTCAATGGAAGCACTTGTGGATGGAGGCTTCATTGAGGGAGTACTAGACCTTACAACTACAGAATGGGCAGATGAAATTATTGGAGGAGTTCTAAACGCAGGGCCTAACCGTTTAGAGGCAGCAGGCAAAAATCATATACCGCAAGTTGTATCAGTAGGTGCCCTTGATATGTGTAATTTCGGACCATATGATTCAGTACCTGAGAAGTTTGCTGGACGTAATTTTTATAAACATAACCCTACAGTAACTCTTATGAGAACAAACAAAGAGGAAAATGAAGCAATTGGTAAAAAATTAGTTGAAAAATTAAATTTAGCTAGAGAAAAAGTAGCTTTATTTATACCACTGAAAGGAGTATCTGGTATTGATGTAGAAGGACAGCCGTTCTATGGTCCAGAAGAAAATAAAGTATTATTTGATACATTAAGAAATGGTATAAACAGAAATGTTGTGGAATTAGTAGAAATGGATTGTGATATTAATGAGGTGGCTTTTGCACAAGCAGCAGCTCAAAAATTAATAGATATGATGCAAAAGTAGGAAATTAATAAATAAGTTAATCAATAGATTTAAATTTTAGGAGGATTTAATTATGAATAAACTTACAAGAAGTGAGATTATGACAAAATTTAGAGAGCAGGTTAAAAGCGGAGATACATTATTAGGTGTAGGAGCAGGTACAGGTATTACAGCTAAATTTAGTGAAGCTGGCGGAGCAGATATGCTTATAGTTTATAATTCAGGTAGATACAGAATGGCAGGAAGAGGTTCTCTTGCAGGATTATTATCTTATGGAGATGCTAATCAAATAGTAGTGGAAATGGGATCAGAAGTACTTCCAGTTGTTAAAGATACTCCAGTGCTTGCTGGTGTATGTGGAACTGATCCATTCAGAGTAATGGATATTTTCCTTAATCAATTAAAAGCACAAGGTTTTGCAGGTGTTCAAAATTTCCCTACAGTAGGGTTAATTGATGGGACATTCAGACAAAATTTAGAGGAAACTGGTATGGGATATGATTTAGAAGTTGAAATGATAAGAAAAGCACATGAACTAGATATGCTTACAACTCCTTATGTATTTGATCCAGAACAAGCAAGAAAAATGGCTGAAGCTGGTGCTGATATATTAGTTGCACATATGGGATTAACAACAAAAGGTACAATTGGAGCACAAACAGCACTTACACTTGACGACTGTGTAGAGAGAATCGAAGCTATTATAAAGGCAGGAAGAAAAGTTAACCCTGATATAATGGTAATCTGCCACGGTGGACCTATTGCAGAACCAGAAGATGCTGCATATGTAATAGAAAAAACAGAAGGAATAGACGGTTTCTTCGGTGCTTCAAGTATTGAAAGATTTGCAGCAGAAAAAGGTATTAAATCACAAACAGAAGCGTTCAAAGTAATAAAAAAATAAGGAGTTAAGTTTGTTATAAAAACACATTAGATAGTCTAAAATATTATTTTAAAAGTGAGGGAATATATTAAATTTCAGTGGAGTTGTTTGGGACTTTGTAATTGTCCTGGACAGTGAAAAGTTCTATTCTCTTAAGAAGCAAGTTGACCTTTATAGAATAAAGGGGCAATTTGCTTCTTTTTAATTTTACTAAAACTGATGAAGGGTAATCTAATAATAAGAAAGTTTTTGTTGAAAATAGCAAAAAATTCTTATTATTTTCAAATATAATCTTAGAAATAATATTATAATTAACAATTAATGTAAAGGGATTCCGTTTGTGCTTCATTTTGTACGTTTTGTGCATTCAGCATTGAAAAGCTGGTTATAGGGTTATATAATTTAGACAAGATTTCCATTATATTGATTTTTTGTATTATAATTAACTTGTAATTATATTGAATAGAGAAAATTTTATAATTGCAAAACTGTATAGCTACATGCAAGTTTAATTGTTTACTGCTTCGAAAAGTTCTCTTTTAGGGTTAGAATAAACTCGAAATATAGTGAAAGAAAAATTTTAAGGCATTGTTCACGATAAACAGTAGAGAAAATGCATTTAACATTGCTTTTTTATTAGATAAAAATATTGTTAAGGGAAAACATACTTTTGATGATGTTCAAGAAACAATCAATTCATCGTATGTTTTTGATTATATAATAGAAACTTTAGATAAAAGAATAGATAAAAGTTATTTAAAATATTTTCATAGTATGTTAAAACATAATACCTTTGATTAAGATACTTTTAGCAGGATTGATAACTACTTTTAAAAAATCTCTTTTTATATGCAGTTTTTTCTGCATTTGAACAATAGAACAATAGGACTATTTTCTTCAATAGGAACTCTTGTTTTAGTTACATTGTTATAGCACTATTGAAGTCTAAAATCCCACAACCTGAATTTCATAATTATGACAAATTTTGCAATTCAATAATTTCTAACTATTTACATAATAAACAAAAAATGATATTGTATATATAATATAACATTTTAATACAAATTATAAATATATATATTAATTAAGTATTAATACAATTTTAGGATTAATTATCTTAACACCTTATATAATAGAATATGTCAGATTTCTAGGTGATTTTTAGACAAGCATTATATATTTTATTTATTGTGTTATGAAAAAGATATATAATCTTATAACTTACTATGTTTACTATTAGTATATACTTTTAAAACGTATATATTATAAAAATAAATATTTAGGAGGAATTTTAAATTATGATAAAAGACAATAAAATCAAGAAATGTATTGCAACATTATGTCTATTAATAGGCCTGGTATGTATTAATGTTTATACTAGCTTGGCGGGAACAGAAAGAAAGTTTTGGAATATGACTATTAGACCACTACAAGGAGATAGTGTATTAACAACTAGACACAAAGAAACTGACTTACAATATTCTTGGGTTAAGGTTACTAAAATGCAAAGCATAGGAAAAGTAAATGTAAAATTTGTAGGACCTACTTGGACGATTACGAATCCTATAACTATTGATACTGGAGTTAATACTGGTAGATGGTACAAAGCACCATATATAACTGGTGGTTCTGTTTCAGGTAGTCCGATTGCTTTATCGGCTTCTAACTATAATTGGTCTACAAGTAAAGGCTATATTGAAGGTTGGGTTGATTACGAATAAAGAAATATTTAAGAATACCTAATTAGGTATTCTTAATGTTAAATGAATTTAAACAACAGAATAATTATTAAGTTTTATGAGAATGAGGAAAAAATATGATAAATTTAATTAAACTGGATTTTGAAAATTGTTTTAGAAGTGTAAAATTTAGACTTTGTTTTTTATTTTTGTATTGTATTTCTATATTTTCATTTTTGACTGTTTCTATAATGACTTATAAGCAAAGTTCTTTACAATTAAATTTTACATACAAAATGGGTATAATACAAGGAGTTGGTCAGCGTTCAGTATTCCAACTTATATTATTACTGCTTCCTTTAATTACATGTGGTATTTATTCCGATTCATTTATATATGAAAGAGATAAAAATATAATTTCACATTATTTAACAAGAACATGTAAATTAAAATATTTTATCTCAAAAATATTTTCGATTTTTATTATAGTTTTTTTTTCAATATTCTTTGTATTAAGTATAAATGAACTTTTGATATTCTTAGAAATCCCTAATATAGGAGTAAATCATGGGTATGGTATTACTGTATATCAATTAAAATCGGATGCCGATAGTTTCTTTTTATCAAGTATATATACTGCTCATCCATATTTGTATAATTATTTGTTAATTTTAATAACATCACTTTATGCAGCACTAGTAGCTGTTATAGGTTTCAACATTTCCCTGTTATTTCATATGAAAAAAATAACATTATATATTTATATGTTTTTGGGAGTTCATTTAATTTCATTTATATTACCTGAACAATTCCAAATATACAATTATATACAATCAATCCCTGGCACATTCAAAAATTTTGTCATTACATTAATTGGGTGGATAGCAATAGCGTTCATAAGTGGAGTCATTGGTATTTTTAAGGAGATTAACAAATAGTTATGAATAAATACTTTTACTTAAAGAAAACAATTTTAAGCAAACAATCTAGCATAATATGGGGATTAACAATAGCAGAAATATTATTTTTATTTATTATTAAAGGGGATTTAAAAGTTAATAATTTATCTATTTATATTAACTCTGATTATTTATTTAGTTATGGAATAATAGTAATACAATATTTACTATTTATAAGTATTTATACAAGTTACTATCAAAATATTTGTATAATTATTAGATATTTAAGTATTAAAAGGTTGATGAACACCATAGTAAAAAACATAATATTTTTAACATTAGTATTTGTAATTAATTTTAATATAATTGTACTTACAATTATTAAATTGAATTATAAAAATATATATATTTATAAAGACTTAAAATATATTTTATTTACAATATTAATGCAATTTTTATCATTTTTAATTTTAGGTCTTATTTATTCAATTCTGTTCTTTAAAAAATATAATATAAAAGTATCTGTTGTTGTAACTTTTGTTATTTATACAGTATTAATTATGAGTATTAACAAAATTGGGCTATATTTTGTTTTGCCTATAGAAATTAGTCAAAAAGAAATATTTAATATGATAAAAAATACAATAAGTATTTATATTGTTTTTCTACTATATTTTATTAATAAATCAAATAAGGGAATAGAATTATATGAAAACAGGATGTAAAAAATTTAATCTAATCATACTTAGTATACTTAGTATGATACTTATATCAACAATATTAAATTTAAATTTAAATCAAATGACTAGTAATATTAAAGATATGTATATATATTATTATTCTTATACATTTTTAAGTGAAAAAATGACGATTTTAAATATACTCATATCTTCGTTACCTATGATTATATCAATCTCAATATTTGCAGATGACTTGGCAATTGAAATAGAAAAAAATGCAGCTTATATATTCACTAGATCAAGAAAACGTAAAAAATGGATTGTTAATAAATTTATATATATATTATTTAATATTTTAAGAATAGAATTTATTCAATTTAGTATATCATTTGTGTATTTTACTATATTAGGATATAGGATAAAAGAACCTAAACAATTTCTATTAGTTTTTGTAGAATTGCTTATATTAAATATATTAACTCAATATATTCTTATTATAATAGTTAACTTAGTGACACTAAAAATAAATAACATAGTTGGATATATTATTTGTATTTTTTTATTTTTAATTAACATAATAACTTTTCATTTATTTTTTTTAAAAGAACAAATATTAGTAAAGTATATTCCTTTAATACAATATCTGCTATCTATTAAAGAAAATATGTTAGTTGACAGAAGCATAATATATTTTTCTAATTTTATTCCAAGTTATAATTTTATACAGGCTGTAGCATACGATGTTATAATTATAATATTTTTACTATTAGTAGGAAGAAAAATAATAGAAAAATATGAATTTTATTAGGAGGAAAATATGAGCTACATAGAAATTAAGAATTTTACTAAAACTATAAAAGAAAATACGGTTTTAAAAAATATAAATATTAACTTATCTAAAGGGAAAATATATGGATTTGTAGGTAGAAATGGTTCAGGAAAAACCATGTTGTTTAGAGCAATATGTGGGTTAATAAAAGCTACAAGTGGCGAGATAATTATAGATGGAAAAACTATTTCAAAAGATATAGATTTTCCTGATTCTTGTGGTGTGATTTTAGAAACACCTGGATTTTGGGATAACCAAACAGGTTTACAATGTTTAAAAAATATAGCAAGTATAAAATCAATTGTTAATGAAGATATTATACGCAAATGGATGATGAGATTTGAATTAGATCCAAATGACAAAAAAATCTATAAAAAGTATTCATTAGGTATGAAACAAAAACTAGCTTTAGTACAAGCTTTAATGGAATCGCCAAATCTAATTATTTTAGATGAACCAACAAATTCCCTAGATGAAGAAAGTATTATTATTTTAAGAGATATTCTAGAAAAAGAAAAAGAAAGAGGTGCAACTATTTTAATTGCTAGTCATAATAAAACAGACATTGAAGAATTATGTGATAAAGTATTTAAAATAGATTTTGGTAAAGTTAAAGAGGTATAGTTATGAAATCTAAGAAAAATTTATTTGTTATCATAGTTACATTTTCACTTTCAATATGTTTAATCATATCTATCGGAGTTCGATTATCAATTTCCAAATTTGAATATAATGACATTTTTAATTTATCAAATACTATGACTTATTATCCATATACTGAAATTGAATATTCTAGTGGTTCATTTAAAGATGTTAGTTCAGTAAAAGATACTAATTCCCTTTATAAATTTATAGTAAAAGGCAAAACTACAAGTCACAGAGAAGTATTATCTGGAGCGGTACTTACAGAAATTACAGTGCTCGATGTATTGAAAGGAAATATTGATAGTAAAAATATATACATTTATGAGCCAATAGCTATACATAACAATAATAATGTAGCGATGTTAAGTACATTTGAAGGATATAATTTTATAAAAGACGATAAAACATATATTTTTTGTTTAAATGAATTAGAGAAAAAGTATTATAATATTTATACTAAGGGGAAAAAGAATATTTTTATGTATTCAACACCTTTCTATGGGAAATTTCCGTTGAAATACAACTCAAATGATTTTGCTATAATTGATGAAAAAGAGTTCACTACTGAACCATTTAAGATTTATAAAAACTTTATCAATTATGAACAAATATTTAGCTCCCCAAGGGCAAAAAATAAATATTTTGAAGAGTATAATAGACTTATAAAACTTGCAAAACAAAAATAAGTTATAAAGTTTTAAGAGAAAATAGATTAGTAAAAGATATTTTAATTTTTAATTTTTTTAGTAGTAGATTTATTATGTAGTAATAAGTAATCATATCAATTTATTGGGCTGTTGAATTAAGAAACTAGTGAGACAGCCTATTTTGCATTTTATAATGTAATTTTAATTACCTAAGTTTTGTACAAACAAAACTTTATTAGTTTCCATATTATAGTTTCCAAAAAATAAATAGTGGATAATACCAAGCCTTGAAGTATAATTTTCTTGCTACAGAAAAATTAAGAAAGGCG
>NZ_JAPQFJ010000014.1 GCF_026738875.1 Clostridium brassicae | reverse complement strand
GTAAAATTATTCATAGGATAATACCGCCTTTCTTAATTTTTCTGTAGCAAGAAAATTATACTTCAAGGCTTGGTATTATCCACTATTTATTTTTTGGAAACTATAATATGGAAACCAATAAAGTTTTCTTTGTACAAAACTTAGGTAATTAATCATAATACATCCCTCACCACTCAAGTTGCAATAGTAGGATATATCTGTGAACCGGATTTTTCTTTAATTGCATAAGAATCATCTTTAACTTCCAATGTATATTCTTTTTTATCTACGATATAATTAATATCTATATTATCTTTACCACTATTTGCTACTGTGATATTTTCTATACCTACTAACTCCTTTGCTGCATCTTTTATCGAGTCCTCTGAATATACATCTGTAGATTCCATTCGACTTACAAATGCTGCTGTATATATCTGTCTTCCTGTATCTATAGCCTTTACTTTCAAGGCTTTTTCTCTATATCCATTAAATTTAGGCACTAAAAAACTACTTAAAACTAAAATCACAGCCATAACAACAATTAATTCAAGTATTGTGAATCCCTTTCTTTTTAATGTAAATCTCTTTCTTTTGAACATATTTACTTTCAATTTAAACTCCTCCTATCTCATCATATTGTTATTTCTACAGAATTCATAATATCTAAAATAGGAAAAACAAAATTTATTATAACAATAGTTATTATTCCAGCTAAAAATATCATAGTTATAGGTTCTATATATGTTGATAGCTTTCTTATAGCCTCTTTCATATTCTCTTCATATATTTCAGCTGCATTATCTAACATTCTTTCCATACTTCCTGTTTCTTCTCCAACCATTGTCATAGATATAAAAAAATCATTGAATAAATTAGTTTTTTCCAATGAAGTAGAAAAGTCAGCCCCTTCTCTTATCTCTACTATTAAATTTGTAATTTTTTCTTTATAGAAGCTTATTTTCAAATCTCTTTCTATTATTCTAAGAGCAGTAATTATAGGCACCCCACTACTTATAAGCATACTTAAATTTTTAATAAATCTTATTTGAAATAATTCTTTATAAAATTTTTTTATTATTGGCAATCTAAATCTAATATCATTAAATTTTTTATTTTTACGAACTTTAAATTTTAGCAATATTAATAGTGTTATCAATATTATTGCAAATACAATACTCCATTTACTTAAAATAAACTTCCTTATAGCAATAATTCTTCTAATTTCTTTGGTAATTGGTATATTATTTGTTGTTATATTATCAAGAATATTTGGCATTATCTTTGTAATAATAAATATAGTTATACATAAAGTTGTTGCTAAAACAATAGCTGGATAAATCATCAATGATTTTATTTTAGAAGAAGTACTATGCTCATTCATGTAGTATTTATATAAATTAAATAAAACTTTTTCTAAATTTCCACTTTGTTCACCTATCTTTATCATACTAATCATAAATTCTGGGAAAACGTTAGGAAATTTAGCTAAACCTTCTGAAAGAGTTTTACCTTTTTTTATATCATTTTTAACATCATTTATACTAATATTAATATCATTACTGAATTTTTGATTAGATAAAATATCTAATCCTTTGTTTAGATCAATACCTGATTTTAATATTTCATAAAGTTGTCTACAAAAAATCGCAATTTGTCTATGCCCTTTCTTGTGAAACACCCTTCTTAAACTACTCAAATAAGATAGTTTACACTCTAATATAAAATACCCCTTATTTCTCAATGATTTAATCACTTCTGTTTTTCCCATTGCATTATGTGTACCTTTTATTGTCTTGCCTTTTAAACTTATTGCCTTATATCTATACATTTTCATAAGTAATCTTCATCATCTCTCTTACAGTTGTAATTCCATCTAACACCATATTCTCACACTTATCTTTTAAAGAAACGGCTCCATTTTTTATACTATAATTTCTTAAATCAGCTGTAGATTTATTTTCACAAATTAATTTTCTAAGACCTGAATCAAGGTACATTATTTCAAAAACTGCTTTTCTCCCCTTATATCCTGTATTGCTACACTTTGAACAACCTTTTCCCCTAAACAACTTGTTACATGTATCATTTTTTAAAAAATCTAGTTCTTCCTGTTCAGGTATATATTCTTCTTTACAGTAAGGACAAATCTTTCTTATTAATCTTTGATATATTACAGCTACTAAGGCATCTCCTGCCAAATATACGGGTATATCCATGTTTATTAATCTTTCTACTGCAGTAAAAGCACTATTGGTATGTAGAGTCGAAAAAACCAAGTGCCCTGTGATAGCTGATCTAACCGCAATTTGAGCTGTTTCTTCATCTCTAATTTCTCCAACCATAATAACATCAGGATCTTGTCTGAGCACACTTCTTAACCCTTGAGCAAAATTTAATCCAGATTTATAATTTACATTGATTTGATTTATCCCATTTACTGTATACTCTACTGGATCTTCTATAGTTACTATGTTTCTTTCTTCAGAATTAATTTCATTGAGCATTGAATATAAAGTGGTAGTCTTTCCACTTCCAGTAGGTCCTGTAATAAGAATAATTCCACTTGAATTCCTTAGTATTTTCTTCATTAACATACACTCTTCATCACTTAAATCTAATAAACTTAAATCTATATTCTTGCTTCCTCTATATAAAATTCTTAAAACTAATTTTTCTCCATGAATTGTAGGAATAGACGATACTCTGAAGTCTATTTTTTCATCATTGATTTGAAAATTTATTTTCCCATCTTGGGGTAATAATTTCTTAGAAATATCCATTCCTGCTATTGTTTTTATTCTGCTACAAACTGCCGTATATACGTCTGATGGAATTTTACTTATTAACTTTAATACTCCATCAATTCTATAACGCACACTAACAAAATTCTCAAAAGGTTCTAAATGAATATCACTAGCTCTTTTATCAATAGCTCTGTATATGATAGAATTCGTCATTCTAACTATTGGAGAATCTGCAATATCATTATTAAAATCCTTACTTATTCTACTTAAAACTTTTGAACTTTCTTTACCACTTATTTTTAATGTTTTTAATGCCTCTTTCTCAATGCCCCTATTATAATAAGTTTCAATTGCATAGATTATTTTGTTTTTCCTCTCAATGTATGGAATAACATCTTTGTTTGTAATAAAACTTATATCATCTATAATAATCTCATTGAGAGGATCAACCATGGCAATAAACAAATTACTACCCTTTACCTTAAAAGGCATTACATTATATTTTCTAGCTATATCTTCTGGCAAAATTTTTATAACATCATTTTCTACATCTATATTGTCCAATTCTATACTGTCTATATTAAAATTATCTTTTAATATCTTGTACATTAAATATCTTTCTACATAATTATTTTCAACTAATATATGTAATAATTCTTCTTTCGTTTTATCTCTAGTTTGAAGAGCTCTATTGTAATCATCTAGATCAATCACCTTACGTTTAATTAAAGTATTTTTTAGCCTATCCATTAATAACAAACCTCGAATTATAAACATATTTTTCCATTAACTATTTACTACTATTTCCATATGGAAATTATTTAATCACTTTTAGGACAATAAAAAAGATATTATCCAAATTACTTTGAATAATATCTTTTTTATTAAATCTCACTACTAAATAATAGATACTAAATTGATTTTAATTTATACAATTTTTTGTCAAGTAGCTAGTTCTTTAATCACTAATTTTAGATCACTAGTTCTAGATGATCTATGAAATACTTTTATAAGTATTTTTACTATATAACTACATCTACCATCAACTATAGATTTATTTTAAAATCACAACTATCTAACTTCTCATCTGAAAACTTTTATAATTCTTTTATAGCACTTTTAATTCTATTAACAATTAGTAACTATTAATTAATAACTACCAATTAACTTATTAGAAATTAGTTTAGTAGTAACTAGAAATTACATTAATTAATACTACTATATGCACTAATAAAAAAATTTTTTACACAATATCATGTTCTAAATTTATGGTTCTGCAAATAAATCTTAAAGTTAAAATTATTTTTCTTTATCTATAGAAGTATAATCCTAGCATCTAATCACTTCAGTACTAATGAATTTCCCCTTTATATACCACTTCTGCTGGCCCTGTCATTAATACTTCTTCATCTTTAACCTCTACAACCAATTCTCCACCTGGAACAATTATTTTCATCTTTGATTCTGTATATCCTAAATAGTTAGCACATATAGCAGAAGCACAACTTCCTGTACCACAAGCCAAAGTAGGTCCTGCCCCTCTTTCCCAAGTTTTAACCTTTATTAAACCTTTATCTACAACCTGGCAGAAGTTTACATTCGTTTTATTTTTAAATAAAGGATGTTTTTCTATATATTTACCTTCTTCTACTTCATAACTTTCTATGTCTCCCATAACTACTGTATGAGGAACTCCCATAAGCATAGATGTAATTTTATATTCCTTATCATTAGCCACTATCTTCTTTTCTATAACATTTTCTTTAGAATCAGCTGCAAAATCCTCAGGTTTAAAAGAATATTTACCCATATTTATAGTGATTCCTTGTACTTTACTATCTTTTATACTTAAAAAGGCTGTTTTTATACCATCACCAGTTTCAATTTTTATAATCTCATTTGGTAGAATTCCTTCTTCATAAACATACTTAGCAAAACATCTTATTCCATTACCGCACATTTCAGCATAAGACCCATCTGCATTTATTATAACCATCTGTACATCAGCAATATCGCTTTTTCTAACTAATAATATACCATCTGCTCCTATTCCAAATCGTCTATTGCATAGTTTCTCTGCTATTTCACTTTCTTTTCCTACCAATTCATCATTAAAGTCCTCTATAACTACAAAATCATTTCCCGTTCCTTGCATTTTAGTAAAAATCATTTTTCTGCCCCCACTCTAATCATTATATTCTAATTATTTTAACTTATCATTATATTACTTTAATAGTATAGTATAGTCAACTAACTTTTTAGGGACGGTTAACTTATATTTTATTGATAAAATTCTCCTTACCTTTTATTATTTTTAATATCCTTTTATTTCTTAGCATCTATTTTTCTAATCATTTAGTTATTAAATTCAAATATAACTATTCTACAGCTCGTACATATTTATTTAGGAGACACCAAGTAAAGCCTTTTATGAAAACAAAAAATAAAAGACTATTTCGCCATTACTTTAAAATTTTCTCATTTAAAATTAAATAATTGTAAATATATTAAGTGCATACAATCTTTTTTGAATTACTATGTTCTATAATAAATTTATTTATTATATTTTTATACTTATCTTCTGTAGATATAAGTTCAACGCCTATAGAACAAAGCCTTGATACTGTCGATTGAGTTGTATTTCCTAAAACTTTACATATATCTTTACACCTATAGTTACAAAGCCCTCTCATTAAAAGTGCCGCTAATGCCTTTATTATTTTCGATTTTTTGTTATTTCTTACATAAAACATTATTTCATTTATCCCTGTTTCCTTTGAAATAAATTTCAATATTTTCTCTGGCTCAAAATTCCTTATTATTATTTTCCTTTCACTTCTATACTCTGTTTTTTCATCCTCAAATTCTATCTCCTTTTTTATTCTTTCATCATCACATATATACACTAATTTAGCATAACTATCTCTCGCTTTTTTTACATTATTACTAAAAAACTGCATTACAAATCCTTCCTCTAAAAGCCCTGTATCATCTTTTTCAAGCCCCAAATATACCCTTAAACTTGAGTATTTATATTTTTCTGGACAATATTCATATCCTTTTATACTTAATACATTATTATGAATATAAGCTGATAATACAATAAGATACCTTTGACTGTTCACTATTTTACTTTTAAATCTGTCTTGAAATAAATGCCCCTTTCTTTTATGAATTTTATTAAAAGTTGTTGCATACTTAAAATTCAATCCATGCATTATTTTTGATATATCAGCTCCATTTGAATCTATTATAAAATGTCCGTGATTAGTCATCAAACAGTATGCATATACTTTAAATCCATAAATTTTCTGATATTTTCTCATTTGTTTTAGATATATATTTTTATCTTTATCTTCCTTAAATAAAGCTACTTCTGTTATACTTCTTATCATTACATGATATATGGAATCTTCGGACTTTTCCCTTTTAGTTCTTGGCAATAAAAACACCTCATTTCATAATTATAGTTAATATCTGCATTGTTAACATAAAACAAGGTATTTATCCCTCTTTTCACTCTTTCTCCTCTTTCTATCTCTTTCTCTTTTTAGGGACGGTTAATTCTTTTGAGTTAACTTATATAACTATTTCTTATCGTTTTTATGGTAGTATTTAATTAATTATCATTGCCAACTTATAACCCCTTAATTTTAAACTAAAAGCTTATTTGAATTAACCGTCCCTTTTATTTCCCTAGTTAAAGTCTTGTTGATTATTATAGGTTTAGGTAATATACTATAAAGGTAATCGTAACAATTATGCTTATTATATTAGCGTAAAATCACTATATTTAAGAGATTATTATTTTCACACAAAGAAAGGATGATAAAATGGCATTAGACGGAATGTTTTTACACAGCATAGTACATGAATTAAATAATTCCATATTGAATGGTAAAATAGATAAAATAAATCAACCCGAAAAAGATGAAATAATATTTACTATACGTCAAGGAAGGAAAAATACGAAACTCCTAATTAGTGCAAGTGCTAACTATCCTAGAATCCATTTGACGAATCTGAACAAGACTAATCCCATTAAAGCTCCAATGTTTTGTATGGTTTTAAGAAAGTATTTAAGTAATTCCAGAATATTAGAAATAAATCAGATAAACAATGATAGATTGCTCATAATAAACTTAGAAAGCAGAGATGAACTTGGTTTTGATAGTATATACTCTTTAATTATTGAAATAATGGGAAGACATAGTAACATAACCTTAGTAAGGGGTAGAGATGGCATTATAATGGACAGCATTAAACATGTAACCCCTGATATGAATAGCTATAGAATTACTTTACCTGGTATTAAATATGTATATCCTCCAAAATCTAATAAGCTAAGTCCTCTTGAATTCAATCTAGAAGAGGCTAAAAAACAAATAATTGAGGGCGATATAGAATTAAATGAAAACATGTTTATGAATCTATTTACAGGTATAAGTAAAACTTTATCTAAAGAAATTGTATTTAATCTAAAATCTGATACTATTCCTATGGATTTAAATCATATTGACCAAATATTAAATTATAGTAAAAATATATTTGATAAGTTTTCTTCAAAGGATTTTCATTATTTTGCTTATAAAAAAAATAATTCATTAAAAGACTTTTATTGTATTGATCTAAAATCAATGCAAGATTATGATAAACTTATTTATGAATCTCCATCAAAACTATTAGAGAATTTTTACTATACTAAAGATAAACTAGATCGACTAAAAGCTAAAAGTTCTGACTTACACAAAATAGTTACTAACAATATAAATAGATGTGTAAAAAAGAACTCTATACTTAATAATACATTGAATGAATGTAAAGATAAAGAAAAGTATCAATTGTATGGTGAACTTTTAACAGCAAATATTTATGCTATTGAAAAAGGAATGAAAAAAGTAGAAGTTCTAAATTACTATAGTGAGAATGGTGAAAATATATTTATTAATTTAGATGAAAATAAAACACCATCGCAAAATATTCAAATATACTATAAAAAATACAATAAACTAAAAAAATCAGAAGAATCTGCCCATGAACAGTTAGACCAAAACGCTGACGAACTAAACTATCTTTATTCCGTTTTAACTAATATAGAAAATGCTTCTAATTATGATGAAATTAATGAGATAAAAAATGAATTAATTGAAACCGGATATATTAAATTTAAAAAATCTCGCAAAAATAATAAATCCAAAGCCTCAAAGCCTATGCATTTTGTATCTAGTGATGGCTTCGATATGTATGTTGGAAAAAATAATATTCAAAATGATTTTCTTACTTTAAAATTTGCAAATAAACATGATATATGGATGCACACTAAGGAAATACCTGGTTCTCACGTTATCATCAGAAACTCTGGTGAAATTCCTTATAGCACCTTGTTAGAAGGAGCTAATTTAGCTGCATATTATAGTAAAGGTCAGAATTCATCAAAAGTACCTGTAGATTACACAGAAGTTAAGAATGTAAAAAAACCTAATGGAGCAAAGCCAGGAATGGTGATTTATTCTACAAATCAAACTCTTTATATAACACCAGAAGAGCCTAATATTAATAAATAGTATTTATTTGGAAATTACCTATAGCTAGTTCAAATAACAACTACTTCAGCATAGCTTTTCAGCATTAAGATTAAGAAATTTTATACACTTAATTTTTATGAAAATTACAAAAACCTAACTACCTAGATTATATATCCTTAGTTTAGGATTATTCTTAAAATTATATAAAACTAATAAATTTTTAAAGCATAATCTAAAATAGAAACCTTTAGTATAAAGTAATCTTCACTAAAGGTTTCTTAATTACAAATTATTTGCTATTTTAGATTTTGTTTATTCTTCCGCTAATGATACCCCGCCCCTCAATAAGTTGGAGGCAGACTATTAATATTATGTCTTTGGATAAAAAAAGCTTAGTATAAAGCTATCTTAACATATTCAGATAAATAAATCCTTCATACAAAACATCAATTTTAATCCACTTCTAAACTTCAAATTAAATTTAAAGTTTCATGTTTAAACTTCATAAATTACCACTGAGTCTTCATCATCTATTTCTTTTACCTGAACACAAATTATTTCTTTTTTAGATGTAGGTACGTTTTTCCCTACATAATCTGCTCTTATTGGAAGTTCTCTATGTCCTCTGTCTACTAATACAGCTAATTGTATATTGGCAGGTCTGCCTTGATGGATAATAGCTTCCATAGCTGCTCTTGCAGTTCTTCCAGTATATAGCACATCATCTACCAATATTATTTTTTTGTCTTTAACACAAAGATCTATATTCTCATTATTTAATACAGCCTGCTCACTTAGTTCAGTTAAATCATCTCTATAAAGAGTAATATCTACTGATGAAACTTGAACTTGTTCTTCTTCAAATTCCTCTATAAGTTTAGCAATTCTTTTTGCTATAGGAACTCCTCTTCTTTGTATTCCTACTAGAACAACATCTTTTACCCCTTTATTTTTTTCAATAATTTCATGTGCTACTCTTTTTAAAGTTCTCTTTATAGCTTTATCATCTAATAGAATAGACTTAAATTCCATACTTATTTCCCCTCTCTTTAAAATTATTTACTTAATTTCTTTAAAACTTGATGAAAATAATCTGGGATTTCAGATTCAAATTCTATGTATTCTCCTTTAGAAGGATGAATAAATCCTAATTTTTTTGCATGGAGCATTTGTCCCTCCAAATTGAATTTTTGCTTTTTATACCCATAAACTGGGTCACCTACTAGAGGATGTCCAATATAAGCCATATGCACCCTTATTTGATGGGTTCTCCCTGTTTCTAAAATACACTTTATTAATGTATTTTTCTCAAATCTCTCTATCACCTCATAATGAGTAACTGCTCTTCTTCCACCATCTACAATAGCCATCTTTATTCTCTCTTTTGGATGTCTTCCTATAGGTTTATCTACTGTTCCTTTGTCTTCTTTAATTACCCCTTCAACTAAAGCAATATACTCTCTTTTCATAGAATGCTCTTTTAGTTGTTCAGCTAACTTTCTATGAGAATTATCATTTTTAGCTATAACTAATATACCTGAAGTATCCTTATCTATTCTATGAACTATTCCAGGTCTTATAACCCCATTTATTCCTGATAAATCTTTACAATGATATAAAAGCGCATTTACAAGAGTACCTGAATAATTTCCTGGAGCAGGATGTACAACCATCCCTTGATGTTTATTTATTACGATTACATCACTATCCTCATATAATATATCTAAGTCGATATTTTCAGGTTCCACTATAAGTTCTTCTAATTCTGGAATATCTACTGTTACCTTATCATTTCTTTTTAATTTATAATTTGATTTTTTTACTTTGTCATTTACCAAAACATTTTTATCTTCAATAATTTTCTGCAAATATGACCTAGACTTATCTTCAAAAACTTTAGATAAAAACAAATCCAATCTTAGGTTTTCATATATATTATCTATTATAAATTCTCTTAAATTCATACTTCTCCTTCCTTTAATATGTAAATGGCTAGAAGAATTGTTCCAAATACAACTAATATATCTGCAACATTAAAAGTTGGAAAATAATATTGTTCCTTATAATGAAGCATTATAAAATCAATTACATAATTATGTACTATTCTATCATATAAATTTCCAATAGCTCCACTTATAATAAAAGCAAAACTTATTTTTAGTAATTTAGATTTAGGTTTGTTTTTTATAAGATAATATACAACACCTAATAAAACTATAATAGTCACTAAAGTTAATAGTATTACCTTACCTTGAAATATCCCAAAAGCAGCACCTCTATTTTCTAAATATTGAAAAGTAAAAAAATTCTTTATGACTTCAATATCAGGTCCGCCTTTTAAAGTAGTTAAAGCCCAATTTTTAGCAACTCTATCCAGAAAAACACCTAAGATTACTACAAGAAAAATCATTCTATCCCCCCACTAATTCAGTTTACAATACATAGTTTATACCATTATTGTTATGCTCAATACTCCATCCTCTTCTCCATTTATATTGAAGGTATAATCTTATATTCTCCAATATAATGACATCTAAGCTTCATCTGAAGTTAAAAACTCCATCTGAAGCTTAGATGCTTATTTATTTTAAATCATTATCAGTCTGGTAATTGATTTTTATATTGATCATTACTTATTTTTTCTACTTCCTCAACATAGCCAATATCATCTTCGTCTTCGTATTCATAATCTCCATAATCATATACATTTTCCATCTTATTAAAATTTTCAACAGCTTGATAACTATCTTCTGCATCAAATTCTATACTCTTTTTGTAATCATTGTATCCATAGCCAAATGGTTTTCCTAAACTTTTTTCTTCAACTGGTCTATTATACATATCATCTAATCTTACAGGATTTATCTCTTTTTTACAATCTATACAATATTCTGTATAAGGTATAAAGTTTAATCTCTCCTCTGAAATATCTTTTCCACATCTAACACATTTGCCATATGTTCCATTTTCAACATTTTTCAATGCATTATCTATTTTATTCAAAATATCCATTTCATTCTTTTTTAAAGCAATTCCTTTCTCTTTGTCAAATAGTTCTGTGGCAGAATCAGAAGGATGATTATCATAAAAAGATAATTCTTGAGCCATTTCATTATTTGAATTTATAACTTCGTTTTTCTTCATAGTATCAAGAAGAGTTTCTACTTCTTTTTTTTCTTGAATAAGCTTGTTTTTATAACTTAAAATCTTATTTTTATCCATAAATAACAGCTCCTTTAACATTTAAAGAACTTATAATTAAATCTATTGAGTCTATTATTTATTTTTTCTAAAGATTAGATTTTTATAACCTATAAAAAATTTTATTTAAGATTCTGTTTTAAAAGAGTGTTGTTTTTTACACTGTTTTAAAACTTCCTTTAGTAGTCCTAATGCTATGTTTTTAAATTGTTGAGCTCATTATAATGAAAATCTATAATTCTTATTTAGTTTAAGTAATTGAGTGTTAAGAAATTTCATTGTTTGCGCTATGTGAGTTATGAAATTTTAGTGATATTACTTAAACTAAATTTAGAATTATTCTTGAATTTATAGGAAATCAACAATTTATTAAAACATAGCTTTATTTAAAAATAGGTAGTAAACTTATTTACATCTTCTATAATTTTAGAAAGCTCTTTTATTGATATTGTTTGTCTAGCATCTGATATAGCTTTTTCCGGGCATATATGACTTTCTATTTCAAGTCCATCTGCTCCTGCACAAATCGCTGTGAGAGCCATTGGTGAAACTAACTCTGATAGTCCAGTTCCATGACTCGGATCTACAAGAACAGGTAATCTAAACTTTTGTTTTATTACTGCTACAGAATTTAAATCTAAAGTATTTCTTGTATATGTTTCAAAGGTTCTTATTCCTCTTTCACATAAAATTACATTTAAATTTCCTTCAGCCATAATATACTCTGCTGCATATATCCATTCTTCCAAAGTTGCACTCATTCCTCTTTTTAACAAAATAGGTGCGTTAGTTTTACCAACTTCTTTTAAAAGACTATAATTATACATATTTCTTGAGCCTATTTGAATAACATCAATATAATTTAAAGCTTTTTCCACATCTCTTGTATCCATAATTTCACTAACTAAAGGCATATCAACTATTTTGCCAACTTCATTCATTATTTTAAGCCCTTCGTCTTCAAGTCCTTGAAAACTATAAGGAGAAGTTCTTGGTTTATAAGCTCCTCCTCTTAGCATGTGTACTCCAAGCTTTTTTAATTCCTTAGCAATAGAAAGTAAATCTTCATAGCTTTCTACAGCACAAGGACCAGAAATAATTATTTTCTCATCTCCACCTACGATTATATTCCCTACCTTTACTTTTATGGGTTTTCCACTTTCTTTATCTGATAGTAAATTTTTCATTTATTTATCACCTACATAGATTCTAACATACTCTTTAAAATGTTTGTAGAATTTTTTACAGCAATAGGTATAAATTTTTGATAATCTATATGAGCACCATTACTTGCATTGTCAGATATTGATCTTATTATAACAAAAGGAATGTGATTTAAATGACATACATGAGCTATGCTTGCACCTTCCATTTCACAACTTATAGCATTAAACTCATCTTTAAGCCATTCTATCTTTTCTATACTCGCAATAAATTGATCTCCTGATACTATTCTTCCCACAAAACTATTACAACTTGTATTTTTCTCACAAGCATTTTTTGCAAGTTTAATTAAATCCTCATCACATTTAAAATCAAAAACTTCTAATCTAGGAATTTGTCCAAGCTTATCACCAAAAACTGAAGTATCTACATCATGTTGTACTAAAGTATCTGCAATAACTACATCTCCTGGATATATATCTTCTCCCATCCCACCTGCTACACCTACATTAATTATTTTATCAGCTTTATAGTCATCTATTAATATTTGGGCACATACTGCAGCATTAACTTTCCCTATACCACTTCTTACAACTACTACATCATTTCCCCATAATTTACCTGAATTAAATTTCATACTTGCTTTCTCATCTATTGTTTTTATCTCAATATTTTTTAATAATATTTCTACTTCCTCATCCATTGCACCAATAATACCTATAATCATGTTTTTTCTCCTTTCATAAACACACATTTGATAAACAGGCTTTTTGAGTTTTGCCCCTTAGAAGTCGTTATTCAGAACCGTAGCATCCTTTACTCCCATTTTAAAGAAAATGGAAGTATTAGAATGAATAGACATCATATAAAATATTTACACGCTTATATAAGAATACAGTATTAATTTTTTATTGTCAATAATACAGAAACTTAGCTATCAATAGGTTTCTAACCCTCAACATGACTTTAATTTTATCTGAATTTTTTCAAACCTATTATCACGAATTTGACCTTTCTTGAATACCTATAAATTAAAAAATCTCACTCATAGAGTGAGAAATGTTTTATTCTACTTTATTAGCAAAAAAACTTTTAATTAAATCTAAGTCATTTTCAGTATATTCATCCACTTCTTTTTGTTTTGAATCTACTTTTTCTTCTTTTATATTTTCAGGTATATTCTCTATTTCTTTTGGTTGTAACTCTTCTCTTCTTGTATCAACAACTTCTCCTACATTGTAATTTCTAAGAAAGTCTTTCTCTAAACTTTCAAAAGTATCAAATTGGGTATTCATAAAATTCTTATACTTAGTTCTAAATTTCACAAATTCTTGCTTTAATTTTTCGTAATCATCATTGATTTTCACAACATCATTATGAGCTTTATCAATTATTCTTTGTGCAGAATCATTAGCCCTTTTTATAATTAAATCTGCCTCACTTTGAGCAGTCTGTCTTGCTTGTTCTGCAGCATTTTGAGCTAGTATAAGTGTATTTTGGATGGTTGTCTCTATTTTACTATAATGAGTTACCTTTTCTTCCATTAACTCTATTTTTTCTTTTAATCCTGAATTTTCTTTATACAACACTTCATAATCTTCAGAAAGCTTGTCTAAAAATTCATCTACCTCTTCACAATCATAGCCTCTTAAGGATTTTTTAAATTCTTTGTTGTTTATATCCATTGATGTTATAACCAAACTAATCACCTCATACTCATACTTATATATATTTTTTTATCTTTACTTTAAATCTATCTTTCTGAGTTTTACCTACATTTTCTAATATTTTAAATTTACCATACCCTCTTACAGTGATAACCACTCCTTCATTTAATAATCGATCTTTATTATCTACTTTGTGGTAGTCTAAAAGAACTTTTCCTTTTTTTATAAACTCTACAGAAGCATTTCTTGAAATACCACATAAAGCTGCAATTACACAATCAATTCTTCTAGAAGTAGTAATTATTGTTTTTTCTAAAAACTTATATTCAGGTATTATATCTTCATTTAAATCTAATATATGTACAGAACATGGGCACTTGCCTATTTTATCTAAATTTTCTATCACATAACTACAAATGTCATTAGAAACTGGTACATAACAAGTATCATCATGAACAATTAAATCTCCAAATTTCCCTCTTTTCACTCCCAATGCCATTAATGCACCTAAATAATCAGAATGTTCCAAATTAGAAAAAGAAGACTTATTATTAATCTTTATTAGATTTAAAGGATAGTTGAATACATAATCTTGACCTTCGTCAATTAAAATGGAAATCATTCTTCTCTCACTGTCTCGGAACACACCAAAAGTTCCTATTTCACAATTTAATGAATGACTAATGTTTTGCAATGATTTCCATATTGTAGGTGGATAAAATTCATTCAAATATATATTATTATTAATTTTGTTTGAAAGAAGAACTTTATCATATATATTTGATAAAAGTGTTTTATCCTCACAATCTACACTTTTAATGAATTCTTTTTTATTCATAATTATAACATTCCTAGTATTGTCATTACTATAGTTCTTAATAACCAAATTATAGCTAACCCTAATATAGGAGATAAATCAAGTGGTGATCCTGGCATTAAATTTTCTTGTATTTTTCTTCCAGGCGCTAAAAATGGTTCAGTAAAAGTATGTATTATATCTGTTAACTTATTACTACCTCTATAAACCCATGAAAGAATTACATCTATTATTAAAAATAGTTCTAATACTTGAAACAATAAATTAAACGCGCTTCTAAGAACAAGTATCATTACATCCTCCAAATTTTATTTTACCCAATTCATTAAACCTTTGCTGGATAATTCATTTTTTAGTTCATTAGATACTTCTACATTTGATGGTGATAATATATATACACCTCTCTCTACTTCTTCTAAAGAACCTGATAAAGCATAACTAGCTCCAGCCATAAAATCTAAAAGCCTTTGAGCAACTTTATTTTCTAAACTTGTCATATTTACAACTATAATTTTTCTACTTTTTAAGTTATCACAAATTTCGATTGCTTCATCATAGTTAGCTGGTTTTAATATCATAATTTTTGTAGATGCGGATGTATGAATATTTACAACTTTATTATTTTGTCCTTTATGCTTAGATGAAGTAAAAATGTTGTCTATTTCTTCCTCTTCTTCAACTTTAGCTTCATTTTCTAATTCTTCTATTTCATCTATTTCCTCTTCTAATCCTAAAAAGCCCATCACTTTGTTCATCATTTTTCCAGACATTTTTCTACCTCCTAATTATTATTATAAATTCTTTTACCAAATATACCTTCTCCGATTCTTACCATATTAGCACCTTCGGAAATAGCTATTTTATAATCACCAGTCATACCCATCGAAAGATATTCCATATTAATATTATTATACTGCTTTTTAGACAAATCATCATATATTTTTTTCATTTGTTTAAAATATTTTCGGCAACTTTCTTCATCACCTTTAGGTATTACTGTCATAAGCCCTTTAACTTTTACATTTTCACATCTTTCACAAGCTTCTATAAGTTTTTCTAAATCTTCTTTCATGATTCCTGATTTATTTGGATCTTTTCCTATATTAATTTGAATCAAAACATTAGCAATTTGATTATTAGCTTTAAATCTTTTTTCAATTTCTTCTAAAAGGGCTATGCTGTCTAACGAATGTATTAAAAATACCTTACCCACAATATATTTAACTTTATTTTTCTGAAGATGACCTATTAAATGCCACCTTACATCAGAATGAAAGTTTTCAAATTTATTTACAAGCTCTTGAACCTTGTTTTCTCCAAAATCTCTTATTTCAACTTGATAAACTTTCTCCATTTCTTCAATAGTTCTAGTTTTTGAAACAGCGATTAAAGTAACATCTTTAGGTATTTCGTTTTTAATTTTACTAATATTTTCTGTCACATTCAACCTTATCGACCCCTTTTACCCATTGTCATGGTTACTTTTTAATTTCTTTCATATATTTATATTCATCTTCTTTACCCTTTGACAAAATTTGTACTTTCTCTTCTTTAGTAATAGTTGCATTTATTCCTCTAAGGTGTAAAAAAGTTAAATATCCAACATCAGATGTAAGATAACTATATATTGATTCACTATCTCCTATTACTTTTATGGTGAAAGGAGAAAATATTTTAACTTTATCCAATTCTATAAATGGCCCCCAACAAAATATATCAGAGCTATCAGTTATCCTTTCATCATTTATAGAAATAACTTCTCCTCCTGAATATTTAATTTCATTAATTAAATTCATTATATCTGTGTCATGTATAATTAATGATTTTTGGTCTACAGGATCATCAGCATTTTGTGTTGTACTAAATCCTACATCTTGAAGTTTAATTATAACTCCTTTACCTTCTAAATCCACATTACCTAAAGACATTTCATTATTAAATAATTCATTTTCCATTTCTTTTGTAACTGCAGATTTATCATCCTGATTTTTAATATATTTGCTAAGCTTTTTATTTTGTTCATTATACTTTGACCTTAATGCTGAAATGTCTCTATTTAGTTTATTTATGTAATCGTAAGCTTCTTGATACTCTGCAGGAGTTAAAAATACTTTATTATTAACTTTTCTAAAATTTATGTTTAATGAAATTAATATTCCTATTATTATAGAAGCTATAAAAACAAATATGGTTGCTTCGTTAGTTTTCATTTAATCACCTCATCACTGATGTGATCTTGCTTTTTCAAGTAAAAGTCTTCTTATTGCCGCAAAATTATTAAATATTCTTTCTCCAAATACAATAACCGCAGCTAAATATATAGGCATCCCTAATTTATCACCAAGGTATGTTAAAGCTACAGCTAAAACAGCATTTCCAAAAAAACCTGATATAAAAATATCTGTTCTATATTTCTTATCTATAGAAGCTTTAATAGCTCCAAAAACAGAATCTAAACATGCAAATATTGCAACTGAAAGATATGGTGAAAATCTAACTGGAATATTTATATTCCAGAAAAACCCTATAACTACCCCAATTAACAATCCAATGAATATTACCATCTAAAACACCTCTAGTCTTTTTTTATAGGCTTAGCGTACTCAAATTGCACACTTTTATTGTATTTAGGTATTTGTATATCGTCTTTAAACTCATATTTTATGTCACATCCTTGAAATCCGGAATCTATGGCACCTGGAAACTCTAAACCAGCTTTTAGTTTTGCTTTATTTCCTATAGCCTTAATTGTAATTCTCTTATAAGGCGATATCCTTTCCTCATTTACAGTAATGTAATTACTAGCATTTCTTATGGCTGTTCTTGCATTTATTCTTATATCATTTACTGATATAGCTTCAGCATCAGATGCATTTAACTCATTTATTATTTTAAGTAAATCACTGTCTACTATGGCTGGTGATTCTACTTTAGTATTAAATAAAGCACTTTGGGGTGTTATATATATTACAACTCCCTCTCCTTGAACATCTACACTACCAGTAAGAATTCTGCTATTCTCTAATTTTTTAACTATTTCTTTTGTCATAGTGTCATTACTAGATGCTGCATTCTCGTAATTCTTTACTTGAGATTGAAGTTCATCTATTTTTTTTTGCATACTTTCTTTTTGTTTTTTTAGCTGCTCTGTTTCTAATGTAATTTGTGCTACATTTGTATCCTTTGTAATAGTTTTTTGTTGCCTACTAATTGCTTTTAACTGATAAGTTATAGTGAAACCTAATAATATACAAACTGCACCTACAGCTAACTTTGAACCTATCTTTTTCATAAGTAAAGCCTCCTAGCCTTCAACTAAAAATACTGGACTTCCCTTAAAGCTTACATCTATATATCCTTTTTTATTTATTAGATTATTCTCTACTAAAATGTTTATTGCTTTGTTTAGTTTTTCCCTTAAATTTTCACTTGTCCCAATTTTAACTAAAATATTTTTGTAATATACTTTTATATCAGTTATATCAGTTATATCCACCATTGACGGTTCTGGAACATCTTTTTTTAAATTATCTATAAGTTCTGTAATTTGACCTATAATTTCAATTTTTCTTGGCTCAGTTTTGTCTAAAACCTTACCAAGTTCATAATCCTTTTTTTTGAATCCCTCTAATCTTAATAGTTTCATCCCACTAATAGAATTCTTCTCTTCTAGAACAATTCCTTCTTTATCAATGACTAAACACTTATTATCTTGCATTACATAAAATACTGCTTCTCTTTCTTTAACATCTATTGTAATTTTATTTGGCATTTTTCTTTTTATATTAACATCCAATATGTATGGATTCGATAGTACATTTTCTTTACTCTTTTTTAAATTTAAATAAAAAATATTATCTCCTATATTAATCTGCGAGAGCTTTGTTATATTGGGAGAAGTTATATTTCTATTATTTAAAACCTCTATATGTTTAATACTAAAATAGGGTAATTTCAAGCATAAAGTAATTACTACAGCAACTAAAATTACAAAAATGCCTATATACCTTTTTATCTTTATTTTTTTCCTTCTTCTCTCTATTAATTCATTAGAATTTTTACCTTCAGACATCTTTTCCCTCTCTGTCATAAAATAATTATTATATCTATATAATAGCACATAATATGTTATGATTAAACTTATTTAATAATTTTTTTAATTAAATTAATATAATAACAGCATTGCCAAAGCAATGCTGTTATTATATAGTTGTTTGTCTGGATATATTTAATAATATACCCATTGCTATTAAATTGAAAAGAAGTGCTGATCCTCCATAACTTATAAATGGAAGAGGTACTCCAGTAACAGGCATAGATCCTGTTACAACAGCAATATTTATAATAGCCTGAACAGCTATAACTCCTGTTATTCCTATTGCTAATATTGTTCCATAAACATCTTTTGCTTTTATAGCAATTCTTATACCTCTCCATATCAACACTAAAAATAATGAAACAACAAAAATACATCCTATAAAACCAAGTTCTTCTCCTATTATTGAAAAGATAAAATCATTATGAGGTTCAGGTATGTAATAGCACTTTTGTCTAGACTTTCCAAGCCCTGTTCCTAAAATCCCCCCTGAACCTAAAGCCAAGAAAGATTGGATAAGCTGATATCCGTCTTTTTGAGGATCGGCCCAAGGATTTAAAAAACTCATAAGTCTTCTCATTCTATAAGGAACCAATACAGTAGCAGCTATGCCACCCATTGCTACCAATGACATTACAAAAGCAATATGACTTTTTTTACACCCAGAAGAAAATAATATCATAAGTGTAACTATCATTATTACAGAGGCTATACTTAAGTTTTTTTCTGCTAAAACAAGTCCAGCATAAAACCCTGAAACCAACAAATATGGCATTACCCCATATTTAAAAGTTTTAATTTTTTCTCCTTTGTTAGATATACTTTTTGCCATATACAACACAACAGTATATTTTGCAATTTCAGAAGGTTGAATAGATGGAAGTCCCGGTATTTTTATCCATCTCTGTGCACCTTTATTTGCAGGGAAAGCAAATACAACTAAAAGCAAAATTACAGCTATAATCATAATCAATGTTGTTTTGTTTTTTATCTTATGGTAGTCAAATTTCACTACAAACACCATTGCAATTAACCCTATAATTGCCGCTTCCCCTTGTTTCTTTAAAAAATACATGTCATCGTTATTATAAGCTTTGCTGTGTAGCGCTGTATAAGAACTAGCACTATAAACCATTACTATACCTACAGCAACTAAAATCATAATAGTTGCAAACAAGACAAAATCCACTTGCCCCATTTTGACCTTGGTTTTGGTCTTTTTCATAAACATATCCTCCTATTTTAGATTACTACAAGGATAAAATATTCATTAAAGATAAAAATCCTACTAGGCACAGAATAACCGTAACAATAGAAAATATAGTTACAACTTTAGTTTCATGCCATCCACTTAATTCAAAATGATGATGAAGTGGAGCCATTTTAAATACTCTCTTTTTAAACATTTTATAAGATCCTATTTGCAAAATTACTGAAACAGCTTCAGCTACATATACTCCACCCACAATAATGATTAGTAAAGGAAGTTTTAGAAGCATAGCAACAACTCCAACTACTCCCCCTAAAGCTAAAGAACCTGTATCTCCCATAAAAATTTGAGCTGGGTGTGCATTGTATCTTAAAAATCCCAAAAGGGAACCTCCTACTATAGAACAAAATACAGCAAGAGTATAATAACCTGTAGCAAAACTTACTACTGCAAAGAAAGTCATTACAAGAAGAGTTATACTTGTAGCAAGCCCATCTAACCCATCTGTTAAATTTACGGCATTAGTTGTAGCTGCAAAATAGAATATTATAAAAGGAATATAAAATACTCCTAAATCCCAAGTTTTATGAGTGAAAGGAATTATAATTGAAGTTCCTACAGATGGACTTTTATAAGCATAGTATGCTATTATGCCTGAAACTAAAATTAAAAGAATCATTTTCTGCCTTGGATTTAATCCTTCATTCTTCTTATGCGCTATTTTTAGAAAATCATCTATAAAACCTATAGCCCCAAACGAAACAAATGCAAATAATGCTAATAATGTTTCAAAACCTGGCTTTTTCATTACAATAAACACTGTTATGATAGTAGCTATTATAAATATTATTCCTCCCATAGTAGGAGTACCTGATTTAGCTTTATGGCTTTCAGGACCTTCTTCTCTTATATTTTGCCCAAACTTCAATTTATGTAACACTGGAATCAAAATCGGTCCTTGAAGTAGTGCTATCACAAAAGCTACTAATACAGAATATATCATCAAACTCATTTCCCTATCTCCTTTAATTGCTTAACTTAAGTTTCTTTACAATTTCTTCAAATTTCATACTTCTAGAAGCTTTAATAAGTATTATATCTTCATCCTTAATAAGTTCTTCTAAATATTTAATAGCTTCTGTGTTACTACTAAACATTTTAAAATTCTCATCATTATTAAACCCTTCTTTATAAGATGAATTATAATCTCCTACAGCTATAAGTTTATCTACTCCCATTTTTGCTGCATATTCTCCAATTTCTTTATGCGCCTTATGGGATTCATCACCAAGTTCTCTCATGGTACCCAACACTGCAATTTTTCTGTTTCCTTTTAATGTATTCATTACCTCAAGTGCAGCCTTCATTGAATCAGGACTTGCATTATAACAATCATCTATTATAGTATAATTATTCGCTCTTACTATATCTAACCTCATTGAAGTTACATTTAGATTTTTTATACCTTCTTTAAGTTCATCATACTCTATGTCCAAAACTCTCCCTGCTGCTATAGCTAATAAAGCATTTAATACATTATGTTTTCCTGGAACATCTATTTTAAACTTTTCTTCTTTGTTATCATTTTCAAGAGAGAATTTTACATAACTTTCTCCAAGTTCAATATTTTCAGCTTTATAATCTAATTGATTTTCAACACCAGTTTTTATTAATTTATAATCTTTTTCTTCTATTGTAGCTAACAAATCATTTTCATTATTTATTATAAGTATAGATTCTTCAGTAAAGAAATCCGTTATTTCCATTTTAGCTTTAAGTATATTTTCTCTTGTCTTTAGGTTTTCTATATGGGATATACCTACATTAGTAATTATAGCTATATCAGGTCGTGCGGTTTTTGCTAACCTATGAATTTCCCCAAAATCACTCATCCCCATTTCAAGAACAGCTACATCGTAGCTATTGTCTAGTTCAAATATCATAAGAGGAAGTCCTATTTCATTATTGAAATTCCCTTTTGTCTTAAAAACTTTAAATTTAGAACCTAAAGCTGCTGCAGTTAAATCCTTAGTAGATGTTTTTCCTGTAGAACCTGTAATACCAATAACCTTAAGATTTAATTTATTTCTGTAGTATTCCGCCAAATCTAGTAATGCCTTTCTAGTATTTTCAACTAATATAACAGAAGTATAATCTTGCAATTCTTCATTTTTAAAGTTTATTTCATCTACTATACATAAATTAGAGCCTTTTTTACTAGCGTCTGCAATATAATTATTGCCATTAAAATTCTCACCTTTTAATGCAATAAATATACTGTTTTCACAAATTTTTCTTGTATCTGTACTCACATAATTATATTTATGAAAATTATTATTTATGATTATTTTACCATCAACAGCTTTAACTATTTCTTCAAAGGTTAACTTCTCCATTTAGAACAACTCCTTTATGATATCCTTTATAACTTCTCTTTCATCAAAATGTATTGTTTCGTCTTTTAAAATTTGATAATCCTCATGCCCTTTTCCAGCTACTACAACTACATCTCCCTCTTTAGCCATCATCATAGCTTTTTTTATAGCATCTCTTCTGTTTTCAACTACTACATAATTACTTTTATCAATTCCCTCAAGGATATCTTCTATTATTTTTATTGGTTCTTCGCTTCTAGGATTGTCAGAAGTAATTATAGCTATATCTGACATTTCAGAGCCTATTTTACCCATTACAGGTCTCTTAGTTCTATCTCTATCACCACCACAACCAAAAACACTTATAAGTCTTCCTTTTGTAAATTCTTTAGCAGTTTTTAATATATTTTCTAATCCATCAGGAGTATGAGCATAATCAATAATTACATCATAATCAAGATTTGTCCCCTTTGTTGCAAGTTCACATCTTCCAGGAACAACAACATCTTTTAATCCCTTTTTAATATCTTCTAAAGAAATCCCTTCACAAATACAAGCAGCAACACTGCATAATGCATTATACACATTGTATCTTCCAGGTATATGCAATTCCATATGTATGTTCTCATTTTTGTAACACAAATCGAATTCTACACCTCTTGAGTGATTGTGAATATTTTTTGCTATAAGATCACTATTCTTTTCAACAGAATATGTAATGCTATCTCCGCTGATATCATTTAATATTTTTTCTCCATAAGTGTCATCAATATTTACTATAGAATTTTTAGACCCTTTAAACAATTTTAATTTTGCCTCATAATAATTTTGAAAGGTTTTATGGAAATCTAAATGGTCTTGAGTTAAATTAGTAAATACCCCTTCACAAAATTCTATTCCATAAACTCTATCTAAACTTAATGAATGAGAGGAAACCTCCATTACACAATACTCTATATTATTATCAACCATCTTTCTAAACAACTGATGAAGTTCAAGAGATTCTGGTGTAGTTCTTTCTGACTTTAACTTTTTATCTCCTATGTAATTTGAAATAGTACCTATAAGTCCTGTTTTATGCCCTGCATTTTCTAAAATAGATTTAATCATAAAAGTAGAAGTTGTTTTTCCATTTGTACCAGTTATACCTATTAACTTTAATTTTTTTGAAGGATTTCCGTAAAAATTTGATGCACTTATAGCTAATGCTTTTCTACAATCCTGTACTTTTATTATGCTGCACTTCCCTATCTTTTCTATATCCTTACTGCAAATTATAGCAGATGCACCTTTCTCATAGGCAGCTTTAGCATATTTATGGCCATCTACATTGAAACCTTCAATACATACAAATAAATCACCTTTTTCAACTTTTCGTGAATCGTATTCTATCTTATTAACTTCCTCATCATCACTTCCATTAATAATTTTATAGTCTAATCCTTTTAATATTTCATTTAACTTCAAAACATATCACCTCTATAATACAAATTAATGTGATTAGCAAAATACTTGCTAATCACATTTCATTTTTCAACACCTTTAATCAGTAGCCAGCTTTTTCTAGTACCCAATAACCAATTTCTAGTTACCATTTTTTTAATAAGCAGTAACTAATTTAGAAGATTTTTTTGTTTCATAGAAAGTCTAATCCCATCAACTACTAAGCAGCCACGACATCTAGTTACTAATAACTAGTCACCTATCTCTTGTAGTTTAAGAACAATAGTTGTAGTTCCTTTATTTACTTTTTTACCAGCTTCAATGCTTTGCCCTGTAACTACACCTTCACCTACAGTTTTTGCTTCAATACCTAAAGTCTTTAGAAGTTCAATAGCTTTCTCCTTGCCATAACCTCTGACACTTGGCACTACCACTTCCTTATTATAATTTGATGATGTTCCACTGTAAAGTACAATTTTACTTCCTTCATCCACTGCATAGCCTGGTTTAGGTGTCATATCAATAATATGCTCTCCCTTATTATCAATTTCATAATTTAATTTTGCTTCTTTAAGAATTTTTATTGCTTCTTCTTTTGATTTACCTCTTACCTCAGGTACAAGCACATTTTTAAGCTTTATATTTGAACCTTCTTTTAAAGACATGTAATTAAATATATCCGTAAAAACTTGTTTAGCAACAGGTGCAGCAATTTGACCACCATAATAATTACCTGGATTTGGCTCATCTATAGATACCAATACTGTAACTTTTGGATCTTCAGCTGGCGCCATACCTGCAAAAGAAGCAACATACTTGTTAGGCGCATATCCACCTCCACCCTCTTTGACCTTTTGGGCAGTTCCTGTTTTTCCTGCTATATTATAGCCTTCAACAAAAGCTTTACTTCCTCCACCTTCTGATACAACTTTTTCAAGATATCCTCTCAATCTTGCCACTACATCTTTATCTGCTACTTGTCTCTTTCCAAAATCATCAAATTGTTTATCAACAATCTTTTCATTATTTTCATCATAATGATATATTTCTTTCATAACATGAGGTCTTATCCAAGTTCCTCCATTAGCTATAGCATTCAATGCAGTTAAGTATTGAACACATGTGAGTGTATTAGTTTGACCAAAAGAAATTGTAGCTAAATCAGTTTCACTCATATTCTGTGTCTTTTTAACTATACCTGAAGCTTCTCCTGGAAGATCTATCCCAGTTTTTTGACCAAATCCAAATTTATTAATATATTTGTTTAACTTTTCAGGGCCTAATTTTCTTCCTAAATCCATAAAACCTACATTACATGAATTTTTTAATATATCTTGAAAGCTTTCTGTTCCATGTCCTACTTTTTTCCAACAATGTATTATTCTTTTACCAATAGGTAAACCACCAGTACAAGTGATTTGATATTTATCTTCATCTATAACTTTTTCTTCCATAGCAGCTGTAGCTGTAACAACTTTAAAAATAGATCCTGGCTCAAATGTATCACTTACAGCCCTATTTCTCCAATCTTTTTGAAGTTCATTAAAAGCCTTACCTTCTACCCATGGAGAATTAGGGTTATAGTCTGGTTTATTAGCCATAGCTAAAATTTCTCCATTTTTAGGATTCATAACCATTATAGTAACTGCTTTTGCTTGATTATCCTTTAAGGCTTGTTCTGCTGCTTTTTCAGAAAAATGCTGTATCATATCATCAATAGTAAGCATAACATCGCTTCCTGAAACAGGTCTTGTATACTCAGAAATAGTATAAGGTAAATCTTGACTCTTATTATCTGTTTCAGCTATTTTAACTCCTGGTATTCCAGCTAAATATTTGTTATATTTTAGCTCAACCCCTGTTAATCCCTCTCCATCAGACCTTGTATGTCCTAAAACTTGAGATAAAAAGTTATTATTTGGGTAATATCTCTTTGTATCTGGTGACACAATAACTCCTCTTATCTTTAAGTCAGTAGCCTTGTCCGCCTCTTCCTTTTCAATTCTTCTTTTCAATGTAGCAGAACCAATTGGAAGCCCTCCTGGCAATTTTTTATGAAGAATTTTTATAACTTCTTCCTTTTCCATATTCAATGCCCCTGCTAATTTAGTAGCCATATCTTCATCAGAAATTTTCTTATCCTTTTGAGTTTTTCTTAATGTATTCATGTCCAAGTCTACTCTATAGACATTAGCACTAACTGCAAGCTCATTTCCATTTCTATCAAGTATTTTACCTCTTCTTGCCTCTATCTTTACTTCGCTCGTCCATTGATTCTCAGCAATATTCTTATATTCCTCAGATTTAGCTATAGTAATATAAGAGAGCCTGCACAATAATGCAAAAAACAAAAGCAAAAGCATGCAAAAAACAAACAGCATCCTTCGCTTTATTATGACTTTGTCCATGTATTCTTTTTTTGCCACAATCAATTACCTCCATTAGAACAAAATCTTTTTTATCTTTTCTATAAAAGAATTTCCTTTGCTTTTTTCTTGTCCATTACTAATTTGTTTAAAATTATCCTTATTCAAATCTACGTACATCACGTTTGTTCTACTCTTAGGAATCATATTTGATTTTTCAGAAGCAGTTTTTTCTATTAGCTCAATATTATTATATTTTAATAAGCCAATCTTTAGACTTTCATTTTCCGCATTCATCGTAGATATTTGTTTCTTTACTCCTATAGCATTTTTTTCCATATTGTAAATAAAACAATATCTATAGATTAATGTAATAGCTACTACAAAACCTACTACTATGTTTCTTAAAATCTTTGCTTTAAGTTTTACTTTTTTTTCTCTATTAATCCTTATATGTTCTTTCTTAGATTGCTCAAGTTCTTTAAGTTTTCTTTCATCAATATGCCTTGATGGCGAGTATTCAGGTACTAAAGCACTGCTTCCATTTATAGGATTTTTTTTATTTTTCACTATCACTTTATTCCCTCCATCCCTAATTTAGAACTAAATCTTTTCTGCAACTCTAAGCTTTGCGCTCTTGCTTCTTGAATTGCATTCTTTTTCTTCATCTAATGGCTCTATTGGTTTTCTAGTAATTACTTTAATAATTGGTTCTTTGCCACATACACAAATTGGAAATTCTTTTGGACATGTACATGGATTTTCAAGTTCTTTAAATTTATTTTTAATTATCCTATCCTCTAAAGAATGGAAAGTTATTATAGAAAGTCTTCCACCTTCTTTTAAATGACTTATACTATCTTCGACTGCATCATCTAGTATATATAATTCCTTATTAACTTCAATCCTTATTGCTTGAAATGTTTTTTTTGCTGGGTGACCATTTTTTTGAAATTTCATAGGTATAGCTTTTCTTATTATGTCTACTAATTCTAGAGTAGTTTCTATATTTTTTTTCTCTCTACTCTCAACAATTCTCCAAGCTATCCTTTTTGCAAATTTCTCCTCCCCATAGTCTTTTAAAATTCTAAACAACTCTTTTTCACTGTACCCGTTAACAACATCATATGCAGAAAAACTATTCTGAGTATTCATTCTCATATCTAAAGGAGCATCTTGCATATAGCTAAATCCTCTTTCTGCAGTATCTAACTGATATGATGAAACTCCTAAATCCATCAGAATCCCATCAACTTTTTCAATTTCTAAGTCTTTTAAAATACTTTCTATATTATAAAAATTATCATGTACATAAGTTACATTTTCGTACGATTTTAATTTTTCTTTAGCAGCTTTTAAAGCATTAATATCTTGATCTATTCCAATTAATCTTCCTTTACTAGATAATCTTTTAATTATTTCACTGGAATGTCCTGCACCACCTAAGGTGCAATCTACATAGATTCCCTCTTCCTTGATATCTAGAGATTCTATAACCTCATTTAGTAATACTGGTATATGTTTAAATTCCATGGTTTTCTCCTTTTATATCTTCATCTATTGTTTGTTCGATATTACTTATATGTTTATATATTTCTAGTTTGCTCATTTTTTCGCATTACAACTACAATAAACTACAATACTATTATTCTATATAAAATTTAAAATTCCTTCAATAGTTTAATAATTTTTAATTAATTTTTTAAAAATATTAAACTAATCTAATAATTTTTTAATATAAACTCTATTTTATTATAATTTTTAATTATGAACTGTTAATGAGCAGGATTAAAATACAATTAGTATTTGCTAAAAACTTGGCAATTATTGATTGCTAATCCCTAGGCTTTGCTAGCTTGAAATAGTAACTAAACTAGAGTATAATTTATTAGGAAATTATACTAATAGATTAGAAAGGAATGTACATAGATGAAATTAGGAATTGTTGGTTTACCTAATGTAGGTAAAAGCACCTTGTTTAATGCAATAACAAAGGCTGGAGCAGAATCTGCAAACTATCCTTTTTGTACAATAGAACCAAATGTAGGAGTTGTTACTGTACCTGATGAAAGATTAGATGTACTTCAACAAATGTATGACTCTAAAAAAAAGGTTTATGCTGCTGTTGAATTTTATGATATAGCTGGACTTGTCAAAGGAGCAAGCAAAGGAGAAGGATTAGGTAATAAATTCTTATCTCACATAAGAGAAGTTGCAGCAATTGTTCATACAGTTAGATGTTTTAACGATGACAATATTGTTCACGTTGAAGGCTCTGTAGATCCTATTAGAGATATAGAAACTATAAATCTTGAATTAATATTTGCAGACCTTGAAGTGGTAGAAAGAAGAATTGAAAGAGCTACTAAAACTGCTCGTAGCGGAAATAAAGAATCTAAAGCAGAATTAGAATTACTTGAAAAAGTAAAAGCTCACTTAGAATCTAACAAACCAGTTAGAACTTTAGAAACTACAGATGAAGAAGCTGCTGTTATAAAAACATTTTTCTTAATAACTTCAAAACCAATATTATATGTAGCTAATATTTCTGAAGATGATTTAATATCAGGTAATACTGAAAATGACTTTGTTAAAAAAGTAAAAGATTATGCTGCAAAAGAAAATTCCGAAGTTGTAACCATTTGTGCTAAAATTGAAGAAGAGCTATCTTCTCTTGAAGATGATGAAAGAGATGAAATGCTTTCTGAATATGGTTTGACTGAGCCTGGATTAAATATATTAGTTCGTTCTAGTTACCATTTACTTGGTCTTATGAGTTTCTTAACTGCTGGCCAACAAGAAATAAGAGCTTGGACTATTAAAATAGGCACAAAGGCTCCTCAAGCTGGTGGAAAAATTCATACAGATATCGAAAGAGGATTTATAAGAGCCGAAATAATTTCTTATGATAAACTTGTTGAATGTGGTTCAGAATCAGCTGCTAGAGAAAAAGGCTTTTACAGACTTGAAGGTAAAGATTATGTTATGCAAAATGGAGATGTAGTTCATTTTAGATTTAATGTGTAAAAAACTATAGATTAATAAAGATGTAGGTTTATTTATATAAAAATAAATTACCTACATCTTTTTATATTATGCTTCAGTTTTACTATCTTTGTATTTTTTAATTTCTTTTTCAGCAGCATTAATGACCATTTCATATTTTCCCATTAAAATATTAATAGCATCCTTTATATCTTTCATCACATATATATGAAACTGCCTTTTTTCTATAGCATCTTCTACTTCCCTACTTAAAACTATATTATCTTTATTGTAGTATGGTATTAATACACCTTTGTCATCAATTTTGTCAATAGCTTTACAAACCTTAAAAAATCCTTCTATTTTATCATTAACTCCTCCAATAGGTTGAACTTCTCCAAATTGATTTATAGATCCTGTTACTGCAATATTTTGTTTTATAGAAATTTTACTCATTGCAGAGATCATAGAAATAAGTTCTGCTACTGATGCACTATCTCCGTCTATTTTCCCATAAACCTGTTCAAAACTCAAATGGAAATTCACAGGTAGTGTATTATATCTTCCAAAAAGCTGATTTATTAAACCTCTCAATATATTAACTGCCTTACTATGAATACTTCCACTAAGCTCACTTTGTTTTTGTACATCTATTATTGCTCCATCACCTTTATAACATGAACAAGTTATCCTTATAGGCTTTCCAAAACTAAAATACCCTGAATCTATAACAGATAATCCATTAATTTGGCCAATCCTTTTTCCTTGTATATCTATCAATATCTTATTTTGTGCATAGATTTCTCTTATCTCTTTTTCAATGATATCTTCTTCATAGGCTATGTCTAATATGTCTTCTTCAGTTATCAAACTTCTTTTACTATAAACAACTTTATTATTTGCTAGCATTAATAATTTACTTAATTCGTCTATATTAAAGTATACTTTATCTCTATGCTCAGCTTTTCTTGATAAGAATTTAGAAACTTCTCTTACTGCCCCTTTATCTAAAGGATTTAGTTTATTTTCATTACATATATTAACAATGTTTTCAATTAACGAAACTTTGGTATTATTATTAGTTTCTACTACAGGCTTATACTGAGCTTTTATTTTAAATATTTTTTTAAAATCGCTATCATAATTATACAATATATCGTAAGTATCATAATCACCTATTATAATAATTTTTTCATTTATATGAACTGGTTTAGGTTCTAATCCTTTCAATGATAAAAGTTCCACATAGCCTTTGTTGAAATCAAAATTTACATTTCCACTTAGTATGGTTTTCTTTAAATTATAGTAAGCATTAGTATTAGTTAATAAATCACTGGCTCGGAGTATTAAACATCCTTCATTAGCCTTTACTAACGCTCCTCCCTTTATTAAAGAAATATCCGTTATATAAGTTCCATTCTGACTCTTGTATTCAATGCTACCTAATAAATTTGTAATACTAGGATCCTCCTCAAAAATAACTCTTGGGCTATCATGCTCTGAGTTATCAACTAAAACATTCACATCATATCTCATAACTATATCACTTATTTTTTCTTCATCATCTTCATAAACCATAGAATACACATCTGCAACATTTTCTTCTATCTCTCTACACATTTTTTTTAAGAATCCTATAGCCTCTGAATCTTCTATGAACTCCTCATCGATAGTATCTTCTACAGGTTTTATTTCCTCATTTAAAAAAGTCTTTATAATTTTTCTTATTTTATCCAACTCAACAGTTTCAATTTCACTCAATTCTTCTAACATTTTTTGAGATTGAGTTTTTAGTTCGCTTACTTTATTCAATATTTCTTCTTTTTCTTTACTACCTAACTCATCATATTCTTTTTCTGTCATTACCTCATCATCTTTGTCTTTGTCTTTTAACGGTATAAAAGTAAATCCTTTTCCTGTAGATCTAATTTCAAAACCCGCATCATGCGATTTATCTATAAGGTCATTTACAAGTTCATTTCTTTTTTTATGAATGTTATCAATTATATCTTCCTTTTCCTTATTATTTGAACCATTATAAAAGTTATATATGCTTTTCAAATATTCCTCTTGTAGGGTTTCCACAGTTTCTTTTAAAACAATTCCTTTGCCATTAGATAAAAAGAGTGGAAAAGGATTTTCTGGATTATCATTGACAACATAGCATATATCCTTAGGCTTATTTTTCTTTTTTAAAATTTCAGATATATATTGTTTTATATTTTCTAATTTAACTTTACAAAAATCATCTATTAAATAAACATTATACCCTTCATTTTCTATCTCAAGGGCTGTTCTAATTTTTTCATAAACCTCTTCGGTATATTCAGGCATATTATACTTTTTTTTATCAAAATTTATATTATCAGTGTCAAACTTGTATTTTATATCTTTAGGCATTAATTCCATATTCATTCTTTCCCCCTCTCCTACACTTATTATATTAATATTCTTCAATTACAAATTTAGGAACACATATTTATATAAATTTGACTATGTTTTAAGAATTTATTGATTTCATGCAATAAATAAGTTTTAAAAATCAAGGTTATGGAGAAACTATCATTAGCTATTTAAAAAAAAAAAATACTATGTTATAATAAATTTTAGTTATGATTTTACTTTTATTCTGGCAGTATTAGAAATTATATGTAAAGGAGCTATTATAATGGGATTTAGAGACAAATTATCCGAACACTATACAAAATCTTATTTAAAAAAATATGGTGATAGAATTACTCAAGCACAAGGAAAAGTTATTTCTGCAAAAGTTGAAGAAAAATCTATTTTGTGGATTTTCCATAAACTTGCTGTAACTATATTAATAAAACCAGATAGATCTAAGAACATAGTAAAATGTATTTATAGAAAAAATAGGTGGTTTAAAAAACCTGAATTTATGGTTTTATCTCAAGGTCACTCAGTCGTAATCCAAGGGTTAAAAGGTAAAAAAGGAAAATCAGATAGAGAATATCTGCAAGTAATGAACATATTAAATATGACTACTAAAAAGCAACTAGTTCCTTTAGAAGGGGATGCACTAAAAAAGCTTCAAAGTGCTCAAAAAGTAAAATACCGCTAATAAAAAATCTCATGCTTTAGCATGAGATTTTTTAAGTGCTTGTATTGTTATACTCCCTAAAAGAACTTAGAAATTATCTTCTAAAAAGCAAGTATAAACTATTAATAAAGGCAATAAAACCTGAAAAGAATATAATTATACACCATTGAGCTATATTTAGAGGTACTGTATGAAAAACTCCTTGCAAAAATGGAACATAAATTATCATAAGCAGCATAGCAACAGATACTAAGACAGCTCCAAATAGATATAGATTAGTAAATAACTTCATTTGGAAAATTGAATGATTCTCAGATCTACATTCAAAAACATGAAATAGCTGTGACATTATCAAAGTACATAAAGCTAATGTTCTGCATGTTTGTAAATTCATACCATAATATTTACCACATAAGAAAGCAAAAACTGTACATACTCCAATCAAACAACCTCTTATAATTATCTTCTCTTTAAGCCCTCTAGCAAATATACTCTCATCTTTTTCTCTAGGTCTTTGTGTCATTATATCTTGATCAGGAGGATCTACACCTAAGGCAATAGCTGGTAATCCATCTGTAGCTAAATTCACAAACAATATTTGTATAGGAAGAAGAGGTGTTTCTAAATAAAATAATGACGCTAAAAACATAGTTAGAACTTCTCCCAAATTACATGATAATAAATATCTTATGAACTTTCTAATATTGTCATATATAATTCTTCCTTCTTCTACAGCAGATACTATAGTAGCAAAGTTATCATCTAGTAATATCATCGAAGAAGCTTCCTTTGTAACATCTGTGCCTGATATTCCCATAGATATACCTATATCTGATTCTTTAACTGCCGGAGCATCATTTACTCCATCTCCCGTCATAGCAACTATGTTATTTTTCTTTTTAAAAGCTTGAACTATTCTAAGTTTATGTTTTGGACTAACTCTAGCAAATACAGAAGTGGTTTTTATTTTATTTAATAAATCTTTATCTGATAATTTATCTAATTCTTCTCCTGTCATAACTTGTGATACATCCTTACATATATTAAGCTCCTTACCTATAGCATAAGCTGTATTTTTATGATCTCCTGTTATCATTATTGGTCTTATGCCAGCTCGTCTACATTTAAATACTGCTTCTTTAACTTCTGGCCTTGGAGGATCCTTCATTCCTGCTACTCCAAGGAAAATAAGATTTTGTTCTGATTTGTTGTTGCTTTCTAAGTTTTTCTCCTTGTATGCAGCTGCTATACACCTTAAAGCGTTAAAAGACATCTCCTCTACCTGTTTTATTACTCTACTCTTATATTGTCCATTAAAAGGAACTATATTGCCATTGATTAAGATGTATTGACATCTTTCTATTATTCTTTCAGGAGCTCCCTTTACATAGCAAACCTTTTTATTTTGTTCCATCACTATAACAGACATCATCTTTCTACTGGAATCAAAGGGTATGTCATATATTCTTCTGCTTTTATCTAAAAAATCTTTTAAGCTTCTTCCATCATTAAAAAAAGCTTTTATTAAAGCAGTTTCTGTAGGATCCCCTAATAAACTCTTTTCAAAATTCTTTTGGCTAAAATCATAACTACAATCATTGCAATACACAAAGGCCTTTTTTAATTTGTCAAAATTCATACTTTCATTTTTTCTTATATCGTACATTCTATCATTAAAATATATTTTCTCTACAGTCATATTATTTTGCGTTAGCGTACCTGTTTTATCGCTACATATGATGGAAGTACATCCTAGGGTTTCTACCGCAGGAAGTTTTCTTATAAGGGCATTTCTTTTAAGCATTCTTGAAACCCCTAAAGCCAATGCTACTGTAACAATTGCAGCCATACCTTCTGGAATAGCTGCCACAGCTAAACTAACTCCCACCAAAAACATCTCATATCTATCTTGTCCCCTTGCTATTCCTAATAAAGTTACAATTATACAAATAGCAGCACAAGCCACTACAAGAACTTTACCTAAGTCTGATAGTTTTTTCTTTAAAGGCGATTTGTCATGCTCAATATTTTGTAGCATATTAGCTATTTTGCCCATCTCTGTATTCATACCTGTTTCTGTTACTCTAGCAGTACCTTTTCCTTTTAAAAGTACAGTTCCCATATAAATACTGGTATTTTTTCCATAAGAATTTTTTTCTACCCCCACAGATTCACCGGTTAACAAAGATTCATCCACAATTATACTATTACCTTGAACTAATATACAGTCAGCAGGAATTCTATCTCCACTCTCTAAAACCACTAAATCTCCTGGCACCAAAAATTCTCCATTCAATACTTTAATCTCATTATCCCTTATTACTTTTGCTGTTGGTGCCGCAAGCTGTTTTAATGCTTCTAAAGATTTTTCTGTTTTATATTCTTGTGCAAATCCTAGAATGGCATTAGTAATAACTATTATAACAATAGTTATTGAATCCGCCTTTTCTCCCATAAAAGCAGAAATTATAGTGGCTGCTAAAAGCACCCATATTATAAAATCATTAAATTGTTCAAAAAATATTTTAATAGGAGATATTTTTTTCTTTTTCTTAAGTGTATTTAATCCATATTGTTGAAGTCTCCTATTAGCTTCATCTGTTGTTAAACCCATCATAATATTCTTTTCACTAATCACCTTTCTCTCCCCTTTCGCATAAATAGAGTTCTTGGCTTCAAAGGGAGTTTTTACTCCCTCTAAAGCTTAGAAATCATTATCCAGGCACGTAACCGCTCTTTACTTCCATTTTTAAGAAAATAGGAGTATTAGAAGGGGTAGTCATCGGATAAATAGAGTTCTTGGCTTCAGATGGAATTTCAAACTCCTCCTATACAGTTCATTACCCATTAAAAATTAAATTCTTCTAAACTAGTATATGAGATGTACTTATTATCTTATGAAAAAATTATATTTTTTCATAAAAATAATCACTCCCCTTATTTTTATGGTAAAATAGTAAAAGAATTTAGATAAACTTTTTAGATAAACTTTTAGGAGGTATACATTATATGAAAGACATAATTTATGTAACAGGACATAAGAATCCAGACACCGATTCTATTTGTTCTGCCATTGCATACGCTGAATTTAAGAATAAAACTCAAGACGTAGAAGCTATTCCAATCAGACTAGGAAATATAAGCAAAGAAACTCAATTTGCTTTAGATTATTTTAAAGTTAAGGAACCAAAACTTATAGATACTCTAAAAACTAAAGTTAAAGATTTAGATATGGACAAAGCAGCTCCCCTATCTCCAGATGTTTCTTTAAAAACTGCTTGGAATATATTGAAAAAAAACAACATGAAAACTGTTACTGTTGTAAATGGAGATGATACATTTTTAGGTGTTGTTAGTATCTCTAATTTAACATCAGCTTACATGGATATTTGGGATAATTACATACTTGGCAAGAGTGGAACCACTTACGAAAACATATTAGATACTTTATCAGGCAAAGCAATATACTTTAATGAAAAACTCCCCAATTTTAAAGGAAAAATAATTGTAGCTGCTATGGATCCAGCTGGGATAAAAGAGGTTTTAGAAGAAGGAGATATAGCAATTTGTGGAAATAGAATAGATGCTCAAGAAATCATTATAGATGGTAAGGCTTCTTTAATGATAGTTGCTGGTAATCATGAAATTGATAGTTCTATTATAGAAAAGGCTACTAAACAAGGATGCTCTATTATAGCTACCCCTTATGATTCTTTTACTGCTTCTAGAATGATTATACAAAGTATACCTGTAAAATATGTAATGACACCTAAAGATGATGTTATATTCTTTAAAACAGATGAGTTTGTTGAAGATATAAAAAATACTATGACAAAGACTAGATTTAGAAGTTATCCTATTCTTGATGCAAATAATAAGGCTATAGGAGCAATATCAAGATTCCACTTGATTTCTCAATCAAATAAAAATGTTATTCTAGTTGATCATAATGAAAGATCTCAATCAATAAATGGACTAGAAGATGCCCATATTCTAGAAATAATTGACCATCACAGACTCGCTGATATACAAACTGGTCACCCTATTTATTTTAGAAATGAACCAGTAGGATGTACCGCTACTATTGTGGCATCTATGTTCTTTGAAAATGGCATAAGACCATCTAAGAAAATTGCAGGATTACTATGTAGCGCAATTATATCAGATACTTTATTATTCAAATCACCTACTTCAACTAATATAGATAAGCTAATCTTAAACAGACTTGCTAAAATAGCTGATATAAATGTAGAAACTTATGCTAATGAAATGTTTAAAGCAGGAACATCCTTAGCTGGTAAAACTGTTGAGGAAATATTTAATCAAGATTTTAAACCTTTCACTATAGTAGATAAAAAGATAGGAGTTGGCCAAGTCTCTACTATGGACATAGATGGATTCGAACCTATGAAAGAAAAAATGCTTGATTATATGAACAATAAATGTTCTTCTGAGGATTATGATTCACTAATATTAATGCTTACTGACATAATGAAAAATGGTTCTCAGTTAATCGTTGTAGGTAAAAAATTAGACTTTGTAGAAAAAGCATTTAATGTAACACTAGAAAATAACACTGCTTATGTACCTAATCTTCTTTCTAGAAAAAAACAAGTAATTCCTCCACTAACAGCTGCAGTGGAACAAGAATAAAAATAAGATGTATCTTCAATAAAAAATGCACAATATATTAAAATTCTAATATACTGTGCATTTTCTATTCTTTCCGTTCTCTTAAGAATATGTTTAAAATTGTTCAATTCATTATAATTAGAAATTATACGAATTCAATAACTTTTAAAACATATCCTTATCTACCTCTTATATTATTTGCCATTTGCCACATCTCATCAGCAGTTTTAAGGGCATTAGAATTTAATTGGAAAGCTCTTTGATTTATAATCATCTGTGAAAATTCTTCTTCAATTTTTACATTTGAATTTTCAACATGTCCTTGAAGAATATTCGTATCTCTTTTTTCAAATACTTGAGTTTGTCTTTGGTTACCATTTTCATCTACAATAATTTCTGGAGAGTATAAATTTTTACCTATACTTTTCATAGAATTATCTCCTAGAGCATCATAAACTGGTATTCTTAAATTTCCAAAATTATTTCCTAATACATTCCCATTTTCATCAACTACAAAATTTTTCTCATTAAATCTTATATTACTATTTGACACATTTACATTTTGTCCTCTATCGTTTAATACTACTAACCTATTTCCATTAGGATCTACAATTCTACCATCAGAGTCAATGTTAAAAGAACCACTTCTAGTATAGGCTTCATTACCATTTGCATCTATTACTTTAAAATACCCTTTACCATCTAATGCTAGATCTGTTTTAACTTCAGTATTTATTAAAATTCCTTGAGAATTATCCTTAAACAACTCAGAAGTCTTTACACCTGTACCTGTAGCAGCATTTGCATCATTAGTAGGATATCCTTGTCTTTTTAATGTCTCTTGTACTAAACTTTGAAAATTCACATCTACTTTTTTATAACCTATTGTATTTATATTACTTAAGTTATTCGATATAGTATCCATCTTTTCCATAGTAGCTGACATACCAGCTCTTGAATTCCATATGCTTCTAAGCAATTTATCCACCCCTTTTTCTAGGTACTAATTTTAAACTCTTCCTACCTCATTTACTGTTTTCCCTAGTGTTTCATCTAAAGATTGTATAACTTTTTGACTACTTTCAAAACTTCTCATAGTCATCATCATATCTGACATTTCAGCCATAATATTTACATTTGATTTTTCTAAAGAATTTTGGAATACTCTTGCATTTATTTCAGTAGGATTTTCTCCTTGAAATAAATTATCCTCCATCTTCTTTAGAGATGAATAATCTTGAAAATCAGCTATGTATAATTTGTATGAAGGAGCACCATTAATATTTATATTGCCTCCATCATCAGACTTCATCTCTCCATTCCCTACATAAATTGGCTCTACATTTCCATTTCTAATATTTCTTCCTAAAACTCTATCTCCAGAACTATTAGCTAAATATCCTGAATTATCTATGTGGAATTGTCCGTCTCTTGTATATAATCTGTTTCCAGTTGTACCTCTAGTTACAGTAAAAAAACCTCTTCCATTAATTGCAAAATCTGTATCTTTATCTGTTCCCGTAATAACTCCTTGCTGAAACAAAGTATATGTACCATCTATTTTGCTTCCCATACTTAAAGTTCCAATTTCATTTCTTACATTTTTTCCATTTTGTATCTTATCATAATTTTGTATCATAACATCTTCAAATTTTTTAGCTATTAAATTATCTTTTTTATATCCAATAGTATTAGCGTTAGCCAAATTATTACTTATTGTATCCTGTTTTGCTTCCTGTGTTATTAAACCAGAAACTGCCGTGTATATACTCCTTATCATTTTTTCACATCCTTATTATTTGAATTTTTATCTGTACTTTTAGGAATAACTTTCTGTTCATCCCTATATTCCATACCGTATTGTCTAGCTTTAAGTTCTACTTCATATCTAGATAAATTTACACTTATCTTGGCACTTGTCATTGCAACAGTAGCAATTATGATTCCTATACCTATACCTATTAATACTTTTCTATCACTTAAAAAATTTACTGTTTTTTTTATTTTAAGTATAATTCCTTTATTAATAGCACTTCCCCCTTATTCACCTTTAATTTATTGGCAATTTCATCCACGCCTAATCCTTCTTCAATAAGACGTTGAATCTCACTTACCTTTACATTATTCACCTTATGATTTTCATGAACTTCAGGAGTTTCTTCACTTTCTGTTTTTTCTTCTTGGTTTTCATCCTCTTTATTCTTTATATGTTCTTCTTCATTTGTATCCTTCTTCATTTCTACAGTTTCTTCTTTATCTTGAGTTTTTTTAAGATCACTTTCTGTTTTAGTCCCTACCTTATCTTTATCGTCATTATCTTCTATATCTTTATCTAAAACTTCACTATGTTTATTGTTTTCACTGGGTAACTCTTCATGAAATGTAGTTTTGTATTTGTCATCACAATCCTTAGTATGTATACCTTCTTCTAATACTATAATTTGACTTTGAATTTCTACAAGCGTTTCTGCAAACTCTTTTCTTAACTTTCCTATTTCTACCTCATAATCTCCAATATTTTTTTCTTTCTCATGAAGTATTTTCTCAAAATTATTCTCTTCTCTTTTAACAGCATTGATATTAAATAAAATTAAAATAGCACCTATAATTAACAAAAAAATAGCAGTAAACATATATACACCTCTTTATTTAATATCATATTTAAGTGTGAATAGTTTTTTTCTAAGATTAACTATAGCTCTACTGTGAAGTTGGCAAACTCTTGATTCTGATACTCCAAGTACATTTCCTATTTCCTTTAAAGTAAGCCCTTCATAATAATATAATGTTATAACTATTCTATCCTTTTCATTAAGGATTTCAATTGCCTTAGCAAGATATTCTGTTTGTTCTTTTTCTTGAACATTTCTTTCTGGATTAGGACTATTCTCATCTTCTATAGTTCCAATTAAAAGCATATCATCCTCTTCTGAAAATATTAAATCCTCTAAAGAAACCACAGAAATATAATTTATAAAATTCTCTACTTCTCCAACTTCACCTACAGACATCCCTAATTCATTAGCAATCTCTATACCGTTTGGTTCTCTTAAGTTCTTCTTTTGAAGGCTCTCTACAGCTCTATTATACCTGTTTAATTTGTCCATAGCTCCTTTGGATATAGGACTATTTTTTCTTATTTCATCTATCATGGCTCCTCTTATCCTGATAGAAGCATAAGTAGAAAACTTCATTCCTTTGCTTTCATCAAACTTATTAAGAGCATCCATGAGCCCCACCATACCATAACCTAGCAAATCTTCAAAGTCAATATATTTACTCTTACCTATAATCACTCTAGATGCGATATATTTTACAAGGGGTATATATTTTTTTACAATCTGTTCTCTTACATCTAAATTGGTAGCTATGGCCATTTTTTTACTCCTCCTTTAATCCCTTCTTCATCTGCTCTCTCATAATTTTAAATACGTATTGTATAACTCTATCTTGTTCTCTAAGATTTATTTGTTCAAATTTAACTCCATTTATGTTTTCTTTTAAGTCATCTTTGCTAGCTCTTATAACTTTTCCTTTTACCATCATACCTTTACCATCTAAAGGAATAGCTATAATTAAATGTTCCCCAGGCTTTAATTCCTCTTTTGTTTTTAATTTTATTCCTCCACCACTTAAATCTAGAGCAATGGCTTTTAAAAACTTTAATTCGCTTAAATAATTTTTACTTAAAGATACTCCTTCTTTAACAACTGCATATTTTACATCTAAAAGCAAACTTATTCTTACAAATTTTCTTCTTTGAATTTTTTTATATCTTTCTGGAGAAAGTATCCATACAAGAGGTATATTTCTTCGTTCTCTTCCAACTACAGTGGTTGTAAACTCGTATATACACTTATCATCATAATAATAAACATCGATTCTCTCCCCTTTATTAAGGGGCAAATACCCTCTCTCTTTTATCGGAATGCTTATAGCTACACAGTTATCTTTTGTATCTTGAATATCACATAAATATGCTTCATCGTTGTATATAACTTCTACTTTGCTATTAATATTGAAATTAATTCCTTCCATTTATGTCTTATTCCCCCCTTAAGTAAAAATTCTAAATATTTTTTCGAATAATCCTTTTACTTCACCTTTCTTATTATGTTCATTATTACTTCCACAAAGTTTTAAGGCAATTTTTTCTATATCTTTAGAAGCATCACAATTTGGATAATTAATCACAAAAGGCTTTTGTGCTCTAACAGCTTGTACTAACTTTCTATCTTCTTTAATATCTCCTAGGTGCTGAAGCCTCATATCCAAAAATTTATCCGCTGCATTATTAAGTTTACTAAATGTTGCTTTTCCTTCTCTTTCTTCTATTACTTTATTAACAACTATTTTTGAAGATTTTTTAACTTTAAAATAACTAACAGCTTTCATTAAACTATATGCATCAGTTATAGATGTAGGTTCTGGAGTAGTAACAATTATAACTTCATCGCAACAATCAATAAATCCTAATACGCTTCTATTTATTCCTGCTCCAGTATCCATTAGTATAAAATCTAAGCCTTCTAAAAGATTAAGTTTATTAAAAAATGCTTCCCTTTGTTCCTCATTTATTTCATCTAGCCTGTTTAGCCCTGAACCTGCTGGCAGAAGTTTTATACCATAAGGGCCCTCAATAACTACATCCTCTATATCCATATTTTTCAATATTATATCATATATATTATACTTAGGTAAGAACCCCATTAATACATCATCGTTTCCCATTCCTACATCTGCATCAAATATTAAAACTGATTTACCCATTCTTTGAAGGGTTATTCCTAGGTTAACAACAAAATTACTTTTTCCCACCCCTCCTTTTCCAGAAGTGATGGTTATAATTTTACAACCACTATTAAGATCATTATCTTTCATATCCAACATTTCATGATTTGAATTTTCATTATTTCTATATTGAGCTAATCTCCTTAGTGTTTGTGCTTGATCTAGCATATAAAGTCCTCTCCTAAAATAAGATTCGTAATTTCTTCACAGGTTATTTTTTTGATATCATCTGGTACATTCTGGCCTGTAGTTACGAAACTTAAAGGCTTCTTTGTGTAATGTAATATATTAAGTATGGATCCATAGGTAGTTGTTTCATCTAATTTTGTTATTATTACATTATTAAAATCAAGAGATTTGTATCCTTCAATTATAGAATTTATGTCCTTATCTTTGGTCGTGCAACTTATAACTAAATGTATATTATCTGTTTCAGCCTTTTGTATAAAGGAATTAAGTTCTGCAATTTGCATTTTGTTTTTGCTACTGCGTCCTGTAGTATCAATTAAAACTACGTCACAATCTTTCATACTATTAATCGCTTCTTCCATTTCCTTTGGAGATATAATCACCTTAAAAGGTATATTCATTATGTCTGCATAAGTACTTAGCTGTTCTACTGCTCCTATTCTATATGTATCAATAGTTATAAGTCCTACCTTTTTCTTTTCTATAAGAGATAATCTTCCAGCTAACTTTGCAATAGTAGTTGTTTTGCCAACTCCCGTAGGACCTACTAAAACTACAGTGCCTTGCATTTTAGTATTTGAAATTTGTGTTTCTTCATTTATAATTCTTTTTACTTTCTCATATTCCTCCATGCTATCATCTATTGTATTAATTTTATCTAAAATATCTTCTATTATAGTATTATTTATATCATTTTCTTCTAAAGTAAGTTCTAATTGGCTTTTTTCCTCATGTTCTTCCTTATTTGCTATAGTTGTCATAATTTTTTTCATTTCTTGCATTTCTCTTAGCAAATCATTTTCAGTTTTTTCATACTTTTGCTCTTCTTTATTTGATTTGTTTTTATTCTCTTTATTCATAGTTAATTGATTAGAATCTATTTTAGAAGGTTCTTTAAATTTCATTACTTGTTTTATAGCATCTATGCTATTTTTCATATCTTCCTTAAGATCATCTTTGTTATCTATGGCTGCTGTAACTTCTATTATCTTTGAAGAAAAAATACCTCTAATCCCTGGCTTCCTTATTTTTCTTTGACTGATTATAACAGCATCTTTTCCTAGCTCATACCTAATTCTACTCATAGCCTCATTCATATTATTAACTATGTATTTTTTTATAATCATTGATAAGTCACAACTCCTTCAGTTCTGATTTCTATATCATTAGGTATCTCATTTAAAGACAGTATGTTTATACCAGGGAATACCATCTCGGTAAGTTTCCTAAAAGCTGGCCTTATCTTTGGAGATACAAGTATAACAGGTTGATTTCCATAAAAATTCACCGTATCCAAAACATTCTTTATAGATTCAAATATTTGTCCTGTAATCTCAGGATCTATTGCAGGGAAAGAACCTTGCATAGACTTTTGAATGCTATTTCCTATTAACTCTTCAAGTTCAGGTGAAAGAATCGCCACAGTAATACTTCCATTCTCATCTACTAATTCATTACATATATTTCTTGCCAAAGCAAATCTAACATATTCTGTAAGAACCTCAATGTCTTTTGTAGTTCTAGAATTATCCGCAAGAGATTCTAATATAGTTACCATATCCTTTATTGAAACTTTTTCTTTTAAAAGACTTTGAAGTACTTTTTGAATTTCTCCAATAGTCATTAAGTCAGGTATTAACTCTTCTACAACCGTAGAATATTTTTCTTTTACTGTATCAATAATAAGTTTAGTTTCTTGTCTTCCTAATAATTCATAAGAATGAGATTTTATAATCTCTGTTAAATGAGTTACCATTACTGTAGTAGGATCTACAACAGTTAGTCCTTTTATTTCAGCTTCTTCTCTTTGATCATGATTTATCCAAAGAGCTGGAAGTCCAAAAGTAGGTTCTATAGTTCTAATACCTTCAATGCTCATTTCATCTCCACTAGGATCCATACAAAGAAGCATATTTGGCATAAGTTCTCCTCTAACAATAGCTGTTCCTCTTATCTTTATCACATACTCATTCGTTTTTAATTGTAAGTTATCTCTTATTCTTATAGGCTGTACTATTATACCCATTTCTATAGCACACTGACGTCTAACCGAAGCAATTCTTTGAAGTAAATCGCCTCCCGATGCTTCATCAGCTAAAGGTATTAATCCATACCCTATCTCTATGTCCATAGGTTCTACTGCTATTAAAGTTGTAACATTTTCTGGTTCTCTTTTTTCACTTTCAATAATCTCTTCCTCTTCTGTTTGCATTTGAAGTATAACTTTTTCTTTTTCATCATTATAAAGAAAATATGCACTTACTGCTGTAGCAATAGCTAAAACAAAGAAAACGAATTTAGGCATTCCTGGAATAAATCCTAAAAATAATAGTACTGCTGAAGCTATACCTAAAACCTTAGGAAATCCTGTTAATTGTTTTGTTAATAAGTTTCCTAAGTTTTCACTAGAAGCTGAACGAGTTACAAGTATACCTGAAGCAACTGATATTAAAAGTGCTGGTATTTGTCCAACAAGTCCATCTCCTATAGTAAGTCTTACATAAGTAGCAGCTGCATCTGTTGCTGGCATTCCCTGCATTCCAACTCCTATAATTATACCCGCAATTACATTTATAAGAGTTATTATTATACCTGCAATAGCATCACCTTTTACGAATTTAGAAGCACCATCCATAGCTCCATAAAAATTTGCTTCTTCTTGAATTTTTTCACGTCTTTCCCTAGCTTGTACTTCAGATATAAGACCTGCATTAAGGTCTGCATCTATACTCATTTGTTTTCCTGGCATAGCATCTAATGTAAATCTAGCTGAAACTTCCGATACTCTGCCTGCACCATTTGTAATTACTACAAACTGAATAATTATAATGATTAAAAATATTATTACTCCAACTACATAGTTTCCGCCTACAACAAAGCTTCCAAAGGTTTCAATTATATCCCCTGCGTAATGGTCTTTAAGTATTAACCTTGTTGACGATATGTTAAGTCCCAACCTAAAAAGTGTAGTTATTAAAAGAAGTGTTGGGAAAACAGAAAATTGAAGAACTTCTGTTGTAAACATAGTGAGTAATATAATTACACAAGAAATTGTTATATTAAATGCAAGTAACACATCTAGTATTGATGGTGGCAAAGGAATAATTATCATAAGTACTATACCTATTACCCCAAAAGCTATAATTATATCTGTGTAATTTTTAATTTTAGAATTTATTTTTTTAACATTCTCCAAAAATCTCACCCTTTATCTACTTTGTCTTTTTTATTTTATATACCAGCACTAGAATTTCCGCTACTGCTTGGTACATTTCTTCAGGGATCTCAGAATTGATTTCCACCTGGTTGTATATTAATCTTGCTAGAGGCTTATTTTCAATAATAGGTATATCATTTTCTTTCGCTTTTTCTTTTATCTTTATGGCTATATAGTCACTTCCTTTAGCTAATAAAAGAGGTGCTCCCATTTTTCCTTCCTCATACTTTAGGGCAACTGCAATATGAGTAGGATTAGTAATTACTACTGATGCATCTGGAACTTGTTGCATCATTCTTCCCATAGCCATTTCTCTTTGCTTTTGTCTTATTTTTGACTTTATTTGAGGATCTCCTTCTTGCTGCTTATATTCTTCTTTTATTTCTTGCTTACTCATCCTCATATCTTTCTTAAATTGATACTTTTGATAAATAAAATCTATTAAAGCTATTCCTATCATTACAAGTGTTATTCTAAAAAAAATATTTTTAGTAAGATCTAATACAGTTTCTATAATAACTGAAAACTTTAGATTTCCCATATTTAATATTTTATCAAAATTACCCTTTAAAAAATTAAATCCTACTATTCCAACTATAGAAATTACAGCTATATCTTTAATAAGCTCCATAATTGTTCTCATAGAAAACATTTTTTTAAATCCATTTATAGGATTTATTTTTGATAACTGTGGTTTTATTGGCTCCGTTGATTTAATAAAACCTGTCTGAATTATATTAGCTCCTGCCCCTATAATCATTATAGGAACTACTATAGGAAGTAATACAGAAGCTATTTTTATAGTAATAAGTATTGTTAGCCCATATAAACTACTGGAATCTAGATTCATATTTAAATATGATCCTAAAAAACTTACTATATTATCTTTAAAAGCTCCTATAACATATTCCCCTAAAGTTATTATTATAATAGTCGAAGCTAATAGGGTAAGAGCTGAATTTACTTCTTTACTTTTAGCTACTTGTCCCTTCTTTTTTGCTTCATTTAATTTATGGGGAGTAGCGTCTTCTGTCTTATCGCCGCTGTCACCACTAGCAAAAACTATGACAAGAGGTACAACTTTGTAAATTTCTCTTATAAAACTAGGTATATTTCCAAAACCATTAGAAATAAGTTTGTAGAATATAGGTAGTGATAACGAAATAACACTTAGTCCTAATAGAATTTTTATTGGAAGTCCTAAAATCATTACATTTAATTGAGGTACAGTTTTAGCTACAAGAGCTAAAGTTAAGTCTGTTAATATAATTATCAATATTATTGGTATTGCTATTCTCAATCCTAATTCAAAATATTTTATAAATACTTGTACAATAATCATTGCACTTTTTTGAGATAAAATAAAATTACCTAAATGTACTACACTGAAACTCTCTATTAATTGTTTAATTAACATATGATGTCCATCAACAGTTAAAAATATTATTAAACTAAACCAATACAACATCCTTTCTATAAGAGTTGCATTACTATTAGAATTTGGATCAAACATAGACATCATAGCAAAGCCGATTTGCATATCCATCAAAGACCCTGCGTATCTTATACAGTTAAAACAAAGATTTACAATAAATCCAAAAGTTAACCCTGTGCCGATTTCAGCTATAACAGCTGTTAGTAAAACAAAATTATTATTTATTAAATTTACACCTGAATGATCTATTCCTGGCATAATTATAAAAGCAATGATTGCTGGAAGAGTTCCTTTTACTAAATACGGTGTACCACTAGGATAAAATGCAGGTACAACTTGAATAAAAGCAAACAACCTAATAAAAATCAAAAGAAAAGCTGTAAAATATACTGTATCTATCAAATCTATCCCACCTAAGCCGTAATAGTAGAAATAATATCAAATATTCTTTGTGTAAAACTCATTACTGTATGTTGCATAAATCTAGCTGTTAAAAGTCCAACTAAAGCAACTGCAATAAGTTTTGGAACAAAAGTCAATGTCTGTTCCTGTATTTGAGTTGTAGCTTGAAAAATACTTACAATAAGTCCTACAACTATAGATACAATCAATATGGGTGCAGCCGCTTTCATTCCTGTCATTATTGCATCTTTTAAAATTCCAATAACCATTTCTTCACTCATTTAAAACACCTCACGAATAACTCATAATTAAAGATTTAACAAGAAGATACCATCCATCCACCATTACAAATAACAATATTTTAAAAGGCAAAGAAATCATAACCGGTGGAAGCATAAACATTCCCATAGACATAAGAACACTTGCTACCACAATATCAATTATTAAAAATGGAATAAATAATAAAAATCCAATTTTAAAAGCAGTTTTAAGCTCACTTATTATAAAAGCTGGAACTACTATGTATAAAGGAGCATTTTGTTCATTTAAATTTGTCTTGTCTATCTTTGATATTTCTACAAATAATTCTAAATCCTTTTTTCTTGTTTGTTTTAACATAAAATCTCTTAATGGCTTTGAACTTTTTTCAATAGCCTGCTGTTGATTTATTTTATTTTCTAAAAAAGGTTTAACAGCATCATTGTTTATTTTACTATATGTAGGTGCCATTATGAAAATAGTTAAAACTAGGGCAAGTCCAACCAATACTTGACTAGGAGGTGCTTGCTGTGTCCCAAGAGCATTCTTCATGAATCCAAATACAACAATTATTCTAGTAAAGCTTGTCATCATAACTATAAAGGAAGGTAATAGTGATATCACTGTAAGCATAATTAAGAGCTTTATGTTATCTACATACTCCTTTGGTGTTGATGCTTTATCTACAGAAATGTTTATTTTAGGAACAGATATTGTACTTGGCTCTGCATAAGCATTAATTTTAGTTAAAAATAATATAGTAAATAATGATACCAATATTATTAAAACAGTTTTATTTTTTCTCATTATTTATCTTCCTTTTTAAATTTCAGTTTTGTAATAACTTCTTTAAAGTTTGGATTAGTATTCAAATTTTTATCTTCCTCGATTTTCTTTATTTCATTTTCATCTAATTCTCTTAAAATCTCCACTCTACCTTGGGCAGAAGATATTAAATATCCTTTTTCTCCTATTTTAGTAATTAATATAGCATTATCTTTAGACAAAGGCATTCTATCTAATATTTTCATATATCTGCCATTTTGTAAACTTTGAAGTTTTTCTCCCCCATACTTACTAAAAAGGTATATCAGAAATATTATAAACGGTAAGAAAATAATTACTTGGATAAAAGCTCCTATAGTATCCTTTGTTCCCATATAATATCACTACTTCCTATTGAACTAATATATCTGAAAAATAAATATCTGTTATTTCACCCTTTTTTAAAAACGGATTGATTTTTTGCTTTATTTCTTCTTTCATTTTTTGAATACCGCTATCTGTAAATTCTTCTGGTTTTTTGTTTCTTAGTATTGAATTGATGTTATCTCTTAAAATAGCTTTCTTATCTGTCAATTCTTCTTCAAATTTTTTATCTTGTTTTTCACCTGCATAACCTACAAATATCTTAGCTTTAATAAATCTTTGAGCATTCTCTGCTTTTAAGTTTACTAAAAATTCATCTAATGCAAAAGTTCTTTTGTTAACTACTTCACTTTTTACAACATTTATCTTAGTTTTTTGAGAGTTTAGTTTTGTTGAAACATAGTATCCACCAAAAGTTCCCCCTCCAACAAGAACTGCAGCAAGTAAAACGATAATTATAACTTTAAGTACATTTCCTTTTTTACCAGTTTCTTTATTTGTTACTTCGCTCATATTATTTCTTCTCCTTTTCCCCTGCTGTAATTAGTATATTAACTCTTCTATTTTTTGCTCTATTAGTATCATTATTGTTTTGTGCTATAGGACGATATTCTCCATAACCAGCTGCCTGAAATCTTTTAGGGTTTTGTCCCTTCACTTCTACAAAATATTTTAAAACATTAACAGCTCTTTGAGTAGATAACTCCCAGTTACTAGCATACTTATAATTTCTAATAGGAACATTATCTGTATGTCCCTCTACTATAATTTCATTTGGAAGTGTAGCTAAAAGAGAATTAATTTTATCTAATATTGGCTTACTGCTTTCCTTAATATCAGCTTCTGCGGTATCAAACAAAACATTATCTTTAAGTTCCATTACTACCCCTCTACTGTCTTTACGTATTTCAATTGTATCTTTTAATTTATTACTATCTACAAAGGATTTAATTTTATTATACATACTTTCTTTTTCGGTATTTCCAGTTTGCTTTGGTCCCATATCTACAGGCGAACCTGTAACAGGAACATCTCCTGAAGTATTCATTTCCAATATTGATGTAGCGTTGTTTCCTGTTAAAACAGAGTTCATTGAAGCAGCTATCTGCTGAAATTTAGTTTGATCTACCATTGAAAAAGCATAAAGCAGTACAAAGAATGTCATTAGCAATGTTATAGTATCAGCATAAGTTGCCAACCAATCATTATTTTCTTTTGGTTCTTCTTGCTGATTTTTGTTTCTTCTAGACATCTTCTCCCACCTCACCACTTGATTGAATTTGAAGGAATTTCTTCTTATCCTCTGGGTTCAAGTATGAAACAAGCTTTTCTTCTACTATTCTAGGGTTTACTCCTGATTGTATAGCAAGTACACCTTCCACTATCATTTCACGAAGAGTTGCTTCTACACCACTTTTATACTCTAAATTGCCTGCTGTAGGATTTAATATTAAACTTGCTAGTAATGAACCATAAAATGTTGTTATAAGTGCTTTACTCATTCCTGGACCAAGAGCAGCTGGATCATTAAGATTAGCAAGCATCTGTATAAGTCCAATAAGAGTACCTAACATACCAAAAGCAGGAGCGAATCCTCCCCATGTTCTAAAAATTGATGCACCCACTTTATGTCTTTTTTCCATTTCTCCAATTTCTAGTTCCATTATATCTCTTATGGTTTCTGGCTCCAATCCATCAACTACCATTTGAAGTCCCTTTTTCAAGAAATTATCATCTATTTTTTCTATATCTTCTTCAAGAGATAATAATCCTTCTCTTCTTGCCTTCTTTGACACATCTGAAAACTTGTTTATTATATCTAATCCAGACATACCATTTTCTTTAAAAGATTGAATTATTACCTTACCTACTCTCTTAAATTCTGCCATTGGATATGCAATCAAAAGTGCTCCAAAAGATCCCCCAACAGTAATTGCTATAGAAGATGGGTCAACAAACATGCTTACTGTTCCACCACTTAACATACCAAAAACAACCAATCCAAATCCAAGTACTAACCCTACCAGCGTAAGTACATCCTGTCTCTTCATTCCAAATTCCTCCTATAAGCCTAGCGTGAAAATTTTTCTTTTGTACTCCACAACTTTATTAAGAACTTCCTCATTAGATTCAAGTACAATATATTTCTTCCCATTTGTTAAAGTTATTAGGGTTTCAGGTACTTCTTCCATTTTTTCAATATGATCTGCATTTAAAAACATTTCCTTATGGTTTAATCCTGTAAGTTTTATCATAAAAACACCCCTTTTTAGGTGCTAGGGTGTTTTAGTTTGTATAACACTAAAAAAACACCCTAGACTTTATTTTTTTAATTACTAATCTTTAGTTGATAAAAACTTTTGTAATTCTTTTAGTTATTAGTTGCTAGCAACTATTGATTGCTCTTCTTAGCCTTTTCCCCTAGAACTTAGTATTTAATTTAATCCTAGTTCGAACCTAAAAACTACCTTTTTAAGTTGATAATATCTTGAAGAATTTCATCTCCTGTAGAAATCATTTTTCCTGCTGCTTGGAAAGCTCTTGTTGTAACTATCATATCTGTAAATTGTTCCGCTAAGTCAATGTTTGACATTTCAAGCATTCCCTGAAGCATATCTCCATATCCATCTCCATTATCATAAGCAGGATCTGAGCCTATTCCGCTTCTCAATATAGGTTGTCCTGAGTTCGCACTGTTTTGAAGCATATTCTTTCCAAGCTTAGTTAAACCAGCTGGATTCTTAAAAGATGCCGTAGCAATTTGTCCAAGAGCACTAACAGTACCATCATCAAGAACTGCTTTTAGTATTCCATCTTTTTCTATAGAAAAACTTCTAATTTTTTTGTCTCCTTCTGCTCTTAGATTAAATGACCAGCTATATTTTGTTTTATCAGTTTCCATTTTAGTTTCATCTGGTGCTGTTGTAGTTATTTTACTTCCGTTTAATAAATCTTTCAAAGCAGCTTTTTCATCAGCATTTAATATAGTTGAAGAATCAATATTTGAATCATCTACATCTGTCGCTGCTTCTATATAAGTGTTTTTCCCATTTATAAATACCATCCAACCTTTATCATCTGTTGCACTATCCTTATCTTTATCTGTATACTTTACTTCTATATTTATATCTTTTTTCCCCTTAAAAACACCATCTGTTTTTATTGTAGGATACCCTTCCATTCCTGACTTTGTATTATCAGTATCAAATATACTTTTATCCGCTGAACCAGTATAGTTCATTTCTTTAGCCTGAGCAGAAATATTATCAGCTTTAACATGAACACTATCTGGTATTCTTAAAGGAACTAAATTTCCTGAATTTATTAACCCATATTCGCTGTCAGAATCTACAAAATTTACGTATCCATTAGCATTATAGTCTATACTTAAAGCATCTGCATTAGTTCCACCATTTTCTCTTAAAGCATATCCCATAACTCTATATCCATCTGAAGTTAAAAGGTTTCCTTCATGGTCAAGAGCTAATGCACCATCCCTTGTAAAACTTACTTCAAAATTTCCTCCACTCATAGTATGACTAGCTTGATCTACTGAAATTCCGCCAGCGTTACTATCTGGAAGTGGTCCTCTTGCAACTACAAAGTATCCTGTTCCGTCCATTGCTACATCTAGGTTTCTGCTTGTTGGCTGCATCATACCTTGGCTTACTATAGTATCTATACCTGATACTTGAACTCCAAGTCCTACTTGTCTTGGGTTTACACCACCGGTATTTCTTCCTGGTCCTAAAGCTTGAGATACATTTTGACTAAGCATATCTTGAAATCTTACCCTTGACCCTTTAAAAGCTGTTGTTCCTACATTTGATATATTATTACCAGTTACATCTAATTTAACTTGATTAACCTTCATTCCACTAATTGCCGAATACATAGATCTTAACATTTATAAAAACCTCCCACTTTTTTTAATCTCCAACTCTGTCATTCATTGGAGCTTGGCTTCCTTTCGGTCCAGCCTATAATAAAACTACACTATCTATGTTAGTAAAAACATTTCCTTTACTGCTTTCTTTGTCTACAGCAGTTATTATTGTTCTGTTTTTTATACTTGTAACTAAGGCCATATTTTTATATATAATCAATGAATCTTTAGACCCTTTCTCATTCGCCTTGTTTATTCCTTCATTAATAGTTTTCATGTCATTTTCATCTAACTCTATATTTCTATCTTTTAGTCTTTGCGCTGCATGATTAGATATAGTAAGATTACACTGCTTGTCTATTTCTTTATTAAATATATTTTGAAAGGTATTTCCCTTAATTTTACTTTCTTGTCCTTGCACTTTAGGCTTTATATCTTGCTGAAAACTTCCAACTTGATATACTTTACCATTTAAAACTCTATATCCCATATTACCACCAACTCTAGCTTAGGATTTTAGATACATCATCAAACAAGAACTCTTTCTCTTTTCCTGTTTCATCTAAAATAACATTTACTTTTACTCCTTCTTTTGTCTTGTAAACTTCTTTTACAGTTCCTGAATACTTAACTTCTTTATACTTATCTTCGCCCTCTTTAGCATCTTTATTTTCTTCATAAGTTGTCAATTGAACCTTTTTATTAACTATACTGGTTGCAGACATAAAATTCATATTATTATTCAAATAAGCAAAATGGTCTTTTAAGTATTGTAAAAGTACAGTATCATCTGCTGGCACATTTAAAACATCAGAAAGATCTTTATAGTCAAATTCCTTGTCTTCATAATCGATAATTTTTTCGCCTCTATACTTAGGAACATTAACCATTAATTTTATATTATCACCTTGCTTAGTAACATTTGTTACTCTACCGCCATACTGATGTCCCCAATCGTCATAAGCACTTAAAGCTACTGTTTTACCAACTAAACTAGAAGCTGAGTTAAAACTCATTGTGCCATTTAAATTTGCCATTTGTTCAAGACTTGCAAATTGGGCAAATTGTGAAATATATGCAGTAGAATCTTTAGCATTTGTAGGATCTTGATTTGTAAGTTCCGCAGTAAGGATTTTTAAAAAAGCATTTTTGTCAAGTTCATTCCCTTTTTTTACTATTCTAGTTCCCTTACTAGTTGCATTATTAGATTTTTCTACTTCAAATCCTCTTTTAGCTATAATTGTTCCATTTCTAGTTTTACTTACTTCTGCCATAATTTATCCTCCTACTTATACAAAGGCATTTACACTATTGCTATCTACAGTATTTGAACTTTCAACATTGATTGTATCTTCTTCATTTAATGCAATGTTAGAATTACTTCCTTTGCTAGATCCTTGTTGATTTTCATGTTTATTTTTTTCATTGCTAAAGAAAGTAGTGTCTCCATTATATATGTCTATAGTAAAGTTTTGAATTTTAATTCCATCATCTGATAGCTTACTATTAAGTTCACTGTAGTTTGTGTTAAGTAAATTGTATGCCTCCTTGTTATGTGCAGTTATATTTGCTTTCATAGCACCATTTTCCATAGTAACTCTTATAATCAGTTGCCCTAATTCCTTAGGGTTTATTTTTACAGTCATTTCTTTTAAGTTATTTAACTGCATAAACTTAACATCTTTCACTAAATCTTCAACTAAGTTTTTTGAATTAACAACGCCTAAATTTTTGGAATCTACTTCTACTATAGGATTAATACCCTGTGTCTTGTTTATTCTACCCATGTAGTTTATAACTCTTTGGAATTGAGGTTTGTCATCATCTTTATCAGAAAAAGCTAGTTTTTTTAGAATATCACTTTCAGAATCACTTTCATCAAAACCTTCTGCTAAAGTTTCGTTATTCTTTTCACTTAGATTTAAGTTTAAATCAGATTTATTGTCTTTTGTGTTACTAATTAAAGTTTCACTTAAATCTAAGGATTTCTCCTTTAAATCTAAGGATTTCTCCTTATTATTTAACCCTTCTAACCTATCTTTCAATACTTTTATAATTTGATTCTTAAAATCTGATTTTTCTGAAGTATTAATAGAAGGTAATTTAACTATCATCTCAAAGATTTCTGATAAAGGTTTTTCCTCCATCTTTTTGAAATTAAATTGACTACCAAAATCATTCTTCATTATTTGAAGAATATCACTTTTTATTTTGCTAATACCTTCAGAGCCTATAGATGCATTAATTTGATTAAGTATCTCACCATTAGATTGTTTTAATATTTTTTGTATGAGATCTAAATCAATCTTTACTTCTCCATTAAGCATTTTTTCTAAAAGGCTTGCTAAATTATTAATATAATCTTCTTTACTATTAGAGCTTTTAAGTTTTTCTATCTCAGTCTCTATAGTGTTTTCTTCACTTACATTTTTGTTTTTTACGTTTTTATCATCTGTTTTTTGAGAACTAGTACTTTCTGTTAATCTAACATCTTTTTCATCTGAATTCTCTTCATTTACATTCTTGTTTTCAACATTATTTTTATTCTGAATAGATCCTTTATTTTCAACAACATTTCTTTTTTCAATTGATGCTTTGTTGAAGAATTTTTCAAATTCCTTAGATGTAGAAGTTTTTGTATTAGTTTTAGCTGTATTACCTTTACCTACAGCAACTTCATTTATTGCTTGTACACCATTTAAAGATGTATTACTCATACCTTTTCACCTCCTTTCACACATATCTATTTTTTAAATTTCTTATAAATGAATAAAGAGCATACTCGTCATTGGCTTTTTGTTCAATTAAATTTTGCTCTTTAATATAAGCTTCTTTTTGTTTATCTTTTAAAATTTCTACAGTCTTTCTTTCTACTTGTTTTTGTTTTAAATCCTGCCTTTTTTCTTCTAGTATCTTTGATTTATTTTTAAGTTCATCATGGGTTTCACCAATTGAAAAATGAAGAGATGTACAATAATTTTGCCTTATTTTCCTCTCAACAACACTACATTCTTTTTTAAATTTAGAATATTTGTTATATTCATCTTTTAAAAAGTCCAATCTTTTTTCAACCTTATTTTTTTCATCTTGAGCTTTTTTAAAAATTCTCTTACTCTCTTCTTCTTTATCAGTTCTAATGTCAAGAACTTTTTGAAGCCTAAAATTAAATCCCAAACTCTTCACTCCCCACTTACCAATATCAAACAATTTTAATTTTGATAAATCTTTTTATCAATTACTCTAGATTTTTTTATTTTTTAATCTCTAATAACTAAATGACTCGACTCATCTCATCTAAAAGCTTGTCTAACCTTTTTAGTAATTAACAACTAGTAACTAGAAATTTTTTATATGTACTACTTAAACATTGTTTTTAATTTTGTAATACTTTCATCAAACTCACAGTGTTCTTCTATTCCTTGTTTTAAAAAGTTATTAATAAAATCAATATAATGTATAGCCATATCTACCTTTGGCGTACTTCCTTTAACATAAGCTCCTATATTTATTAAATCTTCAGAGTTTTTGTAAGTAGCTAATAAATCTCTTGCTATAGATGCAGCATCTTTATGGTCTTTCTCTGCAATTTCTGACATTAACCTACTTACACTACTTAAAATGTCTATGGCAGGATAATGGTTCTTTGCAGCTAAACTTCTAGATAAGACAATATGTCCATCTAAAATACCTCTAACTGCATCAGCTATTGGTTCGTTAAAATCATCCCCATCTACAAGTACTGTATAAAAAGCTGTAATAGAACCTTTATCTGACATACCTGACCTTTCCATTAATCTTGGAAGCATAGCAAAAACGGAAGGTGTGTATCCTTTAGTTGCAGGAGGTTCTCCTATAGCAAGTCCAATTTCTCTTTGAGCCATAGCAAATCTAGTAACAGAATCCATCATTAATATTACTTTTTTGCCCTTATCTCTGAAATACTCAGCAATTGCTGTAGCTGTAAAACATCCCTTAAGTCTAACTAAAGCTGGTTGGTCTGAAGTTGCACATACTATAATTGATTTTTTCAACCCTTCTTCTCCTAAGTCCTTTTCTAAAAAGTCCTTAACTTCTCTTCCTCTTTCTCCCACAAGAGATATTACATTTACATCTGCCTTAGCATCTCTCGCTATCATTCCTAAAGTAGTACTTTTACCAACACCACTTCCTGCAAAAATACCTATCCTTTGTCCCTCTCCACAAGTCAAAAATCCATCAATAGCTCTTATTCCTGTTGCGATTGGTTCTGTAATTCTTCTTCTTTTCAAGGGATCTGGTGGTGAAGTATCTAAGGCATATTCAACTCCTGTTTTTATCTCTTCACCATTTAAAGGTCTACCTAAACCATCTAATACCTTTCCAAATAACTCTTCTGAACACCTAACGCTTAATGGTTTTTTTAAAGGTACAACCCTACACCCGGGGGCTATTCCTTTGAGTTCACCAAGAGGCATTAATATTACATTATCTTCCTTAAATCCTACTACTTCACAAGTTATAGGTTTATTTTTTTCACTATATATATTACAAATTTCTCCTACAAAAGCCTTAATCCCCTCAACTTCTATAGTAAGTCCAATAACTTGTTTTACCATTCCTTCTACATATTTAAAATCCCACTCATTAATTTTATCCCTTAAACCTTGAAAATCCAGCGAAATATTCAAACTATCACTCCGTTCGCCTTTTTTAGTAACCACTTACCAGATTCTAGTAGCAGTATTAACTGAATCTCTGATTTGAAGAAATTCCGTCTCTCTTAACACATGGCAACTAGTCACTGGCATCTAGCTACTGATTACTGATCATTAGAAAACATTATTTCTTTAACCTTGTCTAAAGCCTTTATTGCATCAACTACTATTTTCCCATTTTCTCTTTGAATAATTGCAGAACCTTCATCTAAAGTATCGTCTGCTACTACAAAAACATCTCCATTAAAAACATTGCCACTTTTCCATATCTCAATTTTTGATTTAACATCATCTATATATTCACTTCTTGCTTTAACAATAACAGTTTTAGATTTCAAGTTTACTTCCATAGCATCTAAAATCATATTACCTATTGAATCTTTTTCCTTAATTTCTTTCTGAAGAATATTTTCCGCTATGGTAATAACTAAGTCTTTTACATCTTCTTTTTTTTCATCCAAGTAGTTTAAATAATCTTGATTAGCTTGAAAAAACATCTTGTCTATTTTTGCATTAGTTTCTTCTAATTCCATTTGGGCTTGTTTTGAGATGTTTTCATAATACTCATTAGCTTCACCCACACCTTTTTCATAAGCTTCTTTATAACCTGTTTCTAATCCCTCATCATAGCCTTTTCTATATGCATCTTCCTCTATTTGTTGAGCTTCATGATAAGCTCTAGAAATCAGTTCTTCACCTTGCTTTCTTGCATTTTCAAGCATAGTTCTTGCTAGCACTTCATAGTTTTCAATAAAATCCTTAGCATTCTTCTCTGCTAGTTCTTTATTTTTTTTACATACATATTCTGTGTTTATTTCTACCTTACCACTCTCAATAGTAGAATTACTTTTTATGACCCTAGACGATGATAGCATCTTCTCCACCCCTAGAAATAATTATTTCTCCTGCATCTTCTAATCTTCTTATTACACTAACAACTTTTTGTTGAGCTTTTTCAACATCCATAATTCTTACAGGTCCTAAGAATTCTATATCTTCTTTTAATGATGCAGCAGCTCTCTTTGATTGATTTCTAAATATAGCATTGGCAACTTCTTCTGAACATCCTTTTAATGCAAGAGAAAGATCTTTTGTCTCCACTTCTCGGAGTACTCTTTGTATAGATACATCATCCAATGAAATAATATCTTCAAATACAAACATAGATTGTTTGATTTTTTCTGCAAGTTCTGGATCTTCTCTTTCCAATCCTTCTGTAATATTTTTCTCAGTAGTTCTATCAACTTGATTCAATATATCAACTAACGTTTCAACTCCACCTATAATTGTCATATCTGTTCTAACTACTGAAGACAATTTACTATTTAGTACTTTTTCAATCTCTTTAATAACCATAGGTGATGTATTATCCATAGTTGCTATTCTAAAAGCTACCTCTGTTTGAATATCTTCAGGCAATTCAGCCATTATTTGACCAGCTTTATCTCCTTGAAGGTAACACAATATAAGTGCTATTGTTTGAGGGTGCTCATTAGATATAACATTTAGAAGTTGATGAGCATCGGCTTTTCTTGCTATTGCAAAAGGTCTATATTGTTGGGTAGCTTCAGATACCTTATCCAAGATTTCTTTAGCTCTTTGAGTTCCAAGCGCCTTTCCTAAAACATTTCTAGCATACTCAAAACCACCTTCTAGAATATAATCTTTAGCTTTATTCATCTCTATAAATTCTTCCAGAATTTCTGATCTTTGTTCCTGCTTTACTGATGTTGTATTAGCTATTTCATAAGTTATTTTTTGTATTTCATTATCAGATAATTTTTTAATAATCCCAGATGCTGCTTCTGGTCCAAGAGTTATGAATAGAATGGCAGCCTTTTGAATTCCGGTAAGTTTATTTTCCTTAGCCATATACTATATCACCTCTCATCTTCTGCCATCCAGGCTTTAATAATCTCAGCAACCTGCTCTGGCTTGTTTGATGCATATTTCTTTATTTCTTTTTCTAAATGAGTCTTTTCATTCTCATCGTCAAATTGAATTGGCTTTAAAGGTTCTTTTGGAGTTATATTTTCATCTACAAGGAAATCTATTCCTTGTGTTTCATCTTCTTGATTTCTCTTTCTTCTTGATTTTCTTACAAAAATAAATACCGCTATTAATGCTATTAATGCTGCTACTCCAGCACCTATATATTTATACATAAGCATTTTCTTTTGAGCCGCTTCTTCTTGCGCCTTCTTCTCCGCTTCTTTTTCAGGGTCATCTACTCCAACAAATTTCATTCCTTCAACACTTATGATATCTCCTCTGTTTTGGTCATAACCAATTGCAGCGGATACTGTGTTTTGTATCTTTGTTTTTGCATCATCACTTAAACTAGATTCATTAACAATTATAGATGCAGAAACTTTTTTAATCTTTCCTGGAGCTGCAACTACTTTTTCTTCCACCTTGCCAATTTCATAATTTTTTGTACTTTCTTCATGAGAAGAATTAGAAACTCCTCCATTACTACCATATGTATTAGACATATTGTTGTCTACAGGACTTCCACTATTTTTTGTTTGAGCATTTGTATTTGTATCTTTTACATTTTTTTCGCTTCTTACTACAGGTGTTTTATCCCATGCTGTAGAAGTCTTCTCTGAAGCATTAAAATCTGCCTCTACATCAACTGTGGCTTGCACACCGTTTCCATATTTTTGAGATAACAATGTTAAAATCTTTTTTTCGTATTCCTTTTCAAGATTTTTCTCATATTCTCTTTGCTTATCTGTAGCAGTTCCTAAAGTATTTTTTTCATCATCAAACAAGTCTTCACTTAAAACGGAAGTAGTACCATTTATTACACCTATTACTTTTACATTTTCTTTAGGTAAATTTTTAACACTGCCTCCAACAAGAGAAACTATAGCTTTTATTTGTTCTTTGTTTACCTTTTTCCCATTTTTAAAATGTAATGTTACAGAAGCTTGGGCAGGATCTTCTTTTTTAAAGAAATCACTTTCCTTATTCATAACAAGTTTAACATCTGCTTTTTCAACTTCTGGAAATGTTTCTATAGTCTTTTGAAGTTCTCCTTGAAGAGCAATTTGATATTTTGTATCCATTTCTTTATCTGTCATTCCCCATTTGCTTCCCTCATCTAATATCTCATATCCTTTAGCCCCATTTGTCAATACAGGAGCAATTTCCATCCTTAGTTCTGCTGCCTTTCCCTCTGGAACTTTTATAGTGTTATTCTCTATTTTATACTGTATCTTTTTTTCATTTAACTTAGCTAAAGCTGTTTGTGCATCATTAGGGTCCATATCTCTAAAGAGCACTGCATAATTGGTTTTATTAAAATAAACAATTAAATAAATAATTACTATAAGAATTCCTAAAGCTAGAGTTCCAAAAGCTATTTTTTTGCCTTTACTTAAACTCTTTATCTTATCTAACAGCTTCCCCACATTCTCCTTTAGCTTGTTCATTTATTCAGCACTCCTAACTATACTTGCATTCTATTTATCTCTTGGTAAGCCTCCAAAACTTTATTTCTTACTTGAACTGCAAGCTGGAGAGAAAGCTTTGCTTCTTCAGTTTTTAACATTACTTCATGTATATTATCATCTTCCCCTTTTATAAACTTATCTGTTAGATCTTCAGCCTCCAACTGTTTGTCATTAACCTTATTTAATTCTGATTTCAAAGCTTCACCAAAGCTAGAAATATTGCCTTCTTGTTCCATGTCATTTTGGATATCTTTTGAATTTATTTGAGTATAAAATGGTGTATTGGGTATAAAATCATTAATTTTCAAATTTATCTTCCTCCTATCTGCCTATTTCTAAAGCTTTTGAAAACATACTCTTCTCAGAATTCATTGCTGTAACATTAGCTTCATAAGCACGTGTTGCAGCTATCATATCAGCCATCTCGTTTAGAACATTAACATTTGGCATCATAACATATCCTTCTGCATCTGCATCTGGATGGGATGGATCATATACTTTTCTCAAAGGAGATTGATCTTCTTCAATTCCTACAGCCTTTACTCCTTTTAATTTAGTTCCATATTTATTATCTTCTTTATTTAATTCTTGCTCTAAATTTTCTTGGAACACAGCTACTTTTCTTCTATAAGCTTGCCCATCTTCTCCTCTTGTTGTTGAAACATTGGCAATATTAGCCGCAATAGTATCCATTCTTAGTCTCTCAGCTGAAAGACCACTAGCACTTATCCTAAAAGAATCAAAAGCACTCATATTATTTTCCTCCGTTTATAACATTTCTTTTCATAGATATTCTAGAATTTATTTGACTTATTAAAGCATTATATTTCAATGAATTAGCAGCTAGATTAGCCATTTCATTATCGATATCTACATTATTACCATCCATTCTCATACTATCTGATTCATCTCTCTGTTCTTCTATTTGTCCATATTCTTTTCCTTGATTTATATGTTTTTCGTTAGTTATTGTCATATTTATGTCATCTTGGGTATCTTTTAGAGTCTCTTCAAAAGTTACATAGCTCCTTTTGAATCCTTTAGTATTAACATTTGCTATATTGTTATCTATAACTTCATTTCTTTTTAGAGAGGCATCTAATGCCTTTTTTATAAGACTATACGTGTTTTCTTCTACAGAATTACTTCCAATCTTCAAAATATCAGCTCCTTATCTTATTTTCTACGGCAAACTCCAAATTATTTAAATTATCTGTGTTTTTTCTATTTTTTATTAAATTTTAACACATTATCTAATAAAATTTAATAAAAATTAATATATTTTTCAATAAAATTTAACACATTTCTTCTTATATCTGGAGTTCTTATAAATGTAATATGACAAATAGTAGTTTTTTCAAAATAATCATATTTTTATTATATAATATTTTCTCATTTTTTTAAATAGTTTTAATACAAATTTTATATTAAATTAAATTTCTCATTAAACTAAGCAGATTTTTACTCATTTTATAAAATCTTTGAGATTATTTATACTAATTTTCAAATTAATATATATTATTGCAAAATATCACATCAAAAAATAAAAGCCAGCACAATCAGACAAGTTACTTTCAAAGTAACTTAAACTAACCATGCTAGCTTACATATAGCTAAATATAACCATACTCTCTTTATGTACATACTAGTAATAGTAAATATCTATTTTATTTTTTAATTAATAATATTTATAAGAACCATATATAAAATTGATATATCTCTAGCTAAATAAAATCTTATTCTCTATCAATCATATCAACTTCCTTCAATATGGAAATAAACTCTTTATCCATTTAAATTTTACATTATTATCTAAAATAATTCAAGTTTAATTTAATATTTTTTTTATTTTATTTATAATTATTATTATAGATTTTAAAAAGCCATTAAAAAGTCTATTTATTCCATAAAAGAACTAGGTATATAAATTACCTAGTTCTCACATTTTCCAATACTTTTAATGCATCCTGAGGGAACTTGTTTGATTGAGCCATCATAGCATTTCCCGATTCTATTAAAATATTATCTCTAGCAAAGTTCATCATTTCTTCTGCTATATCAGAATCTCTTATTTTACTTTCAGCACCTTGCATACAAGTATATATCTCACTTATTTTATCATGACTACTTTCAAATCTATTACAAATAGCACCATATTTACTTCTAGCACTTAAAACACTATCTAGCGCTCCATCAATTATTGACAAAGATTCGTCTACGCCTAAATTGTTTAATCCAGAAGTATTTAAATCCTTAAGTGTTTTACTGCCATTTCCTATTTTTTCACAAGATAAATCAAACATGGGTATATCTACTTTTTCTCCAACATTAGCACCTATAGGCATAAAAAGACTTTTATCATCTGCATTACCATTTAGTAAATGAATACTATTGAATTCTGTATTTTTAGATATATCTTCAATTCCTTCAATAAGTTGATTAATCTCTTGTTGTATTGTTTCTTTATCTTGAGTATTATTTGCACCACTTCCTGCTTGCAAAGTAAGTTCTCTTATTCTTTGAAGCATAGAAGTCATCCCATCTAAACCACCCTCTGCTGTTTGAAGCATACTTATGCCATCTTGAGCATTCCTTTCAGCCATTTGTAGACCTCTTATTTGAATTCTCATTCTTTCACTATCAGCCAACTTAACAGGATTGTCTTTTGCACTATTTATCTTAGTTCCTGAAGAAATCCTTTCTAAAACACCACTTTGTCTTTGAAGTACTCTTTCATGTTCTCTATATATATTAAGTGATGCTAGGTTATGATTTAATCTCATTTTATCAACTCCAATAAATAAAAATTTTTATTAAAATAGCCATTACTTACATTATACAATGTAAGTAATTTCTTATACCTCCCTAGACATATCTACTTAAATAGACATTATTAAATTTATCGTTTATTAATTTTATTTCTTTAAAACATTTTTTCTATTCATTTATAAAAAACAACTCTTGTATGATATATAAATCCACAAGAGTTGTTTTTTCATTTTACTTATAGTTTAAATTTATTTATTTTTTCTAAAGTTGCTGCTGCCACTATTGATAATGTTTCTGAACTAGAAGCTACTTCTTCTGATGATGCATTCATTTCATGAGCAGAAGCTGAAATTTCTTCTGAAGAAGCTGAATTTTCTTCTGCTACCGCTGAAGCGCTTTCTACCTTACTTATAATATCATTTTTCTCAGAGTTTATTTTGTTTACTTCTGAATTTACACTTTCTATTAAAGGTAATATATTTTCTATTTCTTCTATAATATTTTTGAAAGAATCAATGGAATTATTTATTACTTCCGTTTGTTTTGTAAACTCTAGATTAACTTTTTCTGTATTATTTATAACTTCCTCTGTTTCATTAGAAATTACATTAATATGATTATTTATTTCTCCAAGAGAATTTTTACTTTGTTCTGCCAATTTTCTTATTTCTTCTGCTACTACTGCAAATCCCTTCCCCGCTTCTCCTGCCCTTGCTGCTTCAATAGCTGCATTTAATGCAAGTAAATTAGTTTGATCTGCAATATTATTTATCATATTAGTAATTTCGTTTATCTGTCTTACACTACTTCCTAATGAAGATATTTTACTGCTTACTTCTTTAAAAGCTTCTCTCATTTCACTAGAGGAATTAATTAATTCTAAAAGATTAGAATTGCTTGTACTAGCTAATCCATTTACATTTTTCGCATTTGAATCTACATTACTTATTGATATAACAATGTTATTTATTGATTCTCCAAAGTCACTTGCTAGTTGGGCTGTTTGAACAAGATCACCTGCTTGAGAAACAGACCCATCAGCAACACCTTCTATAGAATTTGCTACTTCTTGAGTAGTTGCTGTCATTTCTTCTGATATAGAAGATAAGGATATAGCGTTATCGTTTATCTTTTCCATATCATTTTTTATTTTTTTAAGTATTCCTGATATAGATTCTATAGTACAGGCAAGTTCTTTTTTCATAATTCCAAACTCATTATTTTCAGTTGTATCTATTCCTACTGTGAAATCTCCTGAAGATATAACTTTAAGAATATTAGTAAAATCTTTTATAGAATCCTTTATAATCTTAAATATTGTTAAAAGTATACAAACTACTATTACTGATGACAAAATAAGTACAACTATAAATATAGTTTTCATAGAATTAGATTGTTCGGTAGATTCTTTATAAAGCGCTTCTGCTAACTGTTTATTATAATCCATAGAATCTAATATGCTTTTTGATACATTTGTTCCAGCTTTACCATACTGCTGAGCAAAGCTAGTTTCAATTACTTGTCCACTCTTCTTTTTAGCTATTATTTGCTCTGCGCCTTTCATATATTCTTTGTAATTTTGCTTTGCAATTTTTAGAAACTCCTCTCCTTTTGCATCCTTTTTAACTTTTTCAAGGAGTTGTAAATTCTCTTTTATAGCTTTATCATTTTCTAATACAATATTTACTTCATCTTGGTTATATGGTCTATCTATAACCTTAGTAAGAGAATTTCTAAGCATTCCCATTTCAGCATTAATGTAGCCAAATATTTTAATATTATTCAATTTTTCTTCATATATAGCTTTAGTGTTATTTGTTAATTTGCTCATACCATAAAAACCTACGCCCGCTACAATAAAAGTACTCAAAAAAGCTATAATGCCTAAAATAACAATTCCTTGTGTGACTTTTAAATTTTTCTTTAATTTCATATTTAAGGTTCCTCCTGTATTTATTTTTATAAATACCAAAAATATCTTTTATTTTTAAATTGTTTTTAAATTAAATGAAATTTTTAAAAAATAATTTTACCATACTACATATTTCGTGTTTCAATTTCAAACCTTTATTGTATATCAAAAGTTATTTCCTAAATATTTGAAGTTCTATAAAATAACTGTAATTTGTAATAACTGTATTTTATATTTACAAAATTTATTAATTATTTAATAAATATATTGTTTTAAAAAATATATACTGCATGTAAATAATTCCCATCAAAATGGACATAAAAAAAAGACTTGCAAAAGCATGTCTTTGTAAAATCAAAGTTAATATCCCTGTGATGTTTCAAAAGTTTCTCCATGGTAACTGTAATGTCTTATGTTAGACTTTAATTTAGCTATAAATAAATTTTCATCTAAAGGTTTAGGTATATAGTCATCTGCTCCTGCATTTAAAACACTAGCCAAAGTCCTAGGATTATTAAGAGAGGTTACAGCTATAATTACAGCATCTTTGTTATTTCTTCTTATATCTCTTATAATATCTGTTCCAAACTCATCTTTAAGAATTATATCCACAAGATATACATCATATTTGTTTTTGCTCTTTATAAGTTCTTTTCCTGACTGATAATAATCAAAGTTATATATATCATATTTATTTAAAAGTTTTTCTTCTATAGCAGTTTCAAAAAAATTATCATCTATTATTGCCATTTCTACCTCTTTAAGGTACTTCATATTTCCCTGTTCTTCTAAAACATCATCTATACGCTCAGATACTTCATTCGCTAAATCACTTTTAAATATATAGTCACTAACCCCTAGATCAATTATTTTTTTCTTTTTATTATTAAGATTACCTCCTGTTAATGCAAAAATTGGAATCTTATCATTTATGTTTTTATTAACCTTAGTTACAAAATTTTCAACCTTTCCATCTTTTGCAGACAATGAAGTTATTATCAAATCTACATAAAATTTTTCTAGTATACTATAGGCTTCATTAAAGTTATTAGTGCACATGTATTGATAACCTTTTTTTCTCACCTGATCCTCTACAATATTACAAAAAAATTCGCTTTGTTCAATATGAAGTATCGTGTACATAGTAAATCTCCCCAATCTCTTTAATTTTTAGCTTTAAATTAAATTCATAACCTTATTAGAAATATTTACTATATTATCGAATATTTTTTATGAATATTTAATATTTTCTCATATTATAAAAATAATTAGAAGCCCTTAACTTTTAATAAATTCTTACTCTATATTAAAATTATAAACTAAGTGGAGTTTTACAATAAATAAGTATAAAAACAAGAAGTACCCTAAGGCACTTCTATGAAATCCATTTGTTAAGTACAGTATTTACATTTTCATTATTCAATTTTGCTGAAGTTAACATAGATTTATTACAATTTAATAGTACATTATTTTTAACAGATTGCATAAGAGCTGTTGCCATATTTACATCTTCCACTTGTGAAAGAGAGGCTGTTAAATTAATTTTTGCATTAGATACATCATTATAAGAATGTTGGAGATTATTTAAATGTCCCCCTAACTCTGTTCTATTACTAGTAATCCTATTTAAAGCTTCGTCAATCTTTCCATTGGCTTCATTGGAACTACCTACAGTACTTACATTAATATCATCTATTCCTAAAGCTATGCAAGAATTATCAGTTAGTGTTAAATCATAGCTAGCATACGGGTTATCTCTTATTTGTAAATTCAATGTTTTATCTTCATTTAAAAGCTTTATTTCATTAAATTCTGTATCATTTACTATTTTATCTATGCTTTCTTTAAGATTTTTAAATTCTTCTTCTATTGCTCCTCTATCTTCATCTGTTAATGTTCCATTAGCTGCTTGTACTGAAGCTTCCTTCATCCTGTGAAGAGTTTTTGTTATCTCCTCCATAGCACCGTCTGCTACTTGAATCATAGAAATACCATCTTGGATATTTCTCTCTGCCATGTCAATCCCTCTTACTTGAGCTTTAAAGCTTTGGCTTATAGATAATCCTGCTGAATCATCAGCAGCTCTATTTATTCTTTTTCCGGAAGATATCTTTTCTGTAAGTTCATTTTTAGCTGTCTTATTTTTAGTTAGCTTGCCAAAAGAATTTAAAAGGGATATGTTATTTGCAACAAACATACAATTCCCCCCTTTTAAGCTTGTGTATCAATGTGGTTTCCCAAATTAGGGTCACAAGATTTTTCCATCATTTCAGTCATTTCAGCTGCAATATCTTTACCTGTGTTCATAGCAAGTTTCATAACAGCTAATTGAGATGCCTGCATTACTTTAGCATTGTTTAAATTCATAGACATTCCTGCAATATCCATAATATTATCTCCTTGTTTTTATATTAGACTTCCTTGTCTGTGAAATATATCCTTTAATTATTATCGTAATTTTTTTTTAGAACTTAATTTAAAGATGTATTTTACGCCATACCTCTGCTGTTAATTTTCAATCAAACTCTATTTATATCTTTGAACAAAATTTTTCAAATCTTCAACTGTATTATTTATTTGATCAACATTTGCTAAAACTTCTTCTGTAACTGCTGCCTGTTCTTCACTAATTGCACCTATATTCCCTACGTTATTACTAATATGATTTATACTTCCATTCATTTCTTCAAGTATTTTTTCTATGTTTTTAACTGATTCTTGAGATTGTTCTGCCAACTTTCTCACTTCAGAAGCTACTACAGAAAAACCTCGTCCATATTCACCAGCTCTAGCTGATTCTATAGCAGCATTCAAACCAAGTAAATTTGTTTGTGCTGAAATATTTCTGATAAATTGCAAAATTTCAGCTGTATCACTCTTTTTATCGTTAAGTTTTCCAACCATTTCAATTGAACTTTGACCTGCATTTGCTAAATTGGTTGCTGATTCTGCAACTTGTCTTATACTTTTATTTACCTGTTCTGTAACTTCAGCTAACCCAGATACAGATTCTATAAGTCTTTTATTATTATTAAAGTCTATGCCTGAACTAAGAGTTCCTATAACTTCATTATTTATTCCATATATAGGAGTAAATATAGTTTTAATTTCTCTACCATATACTTCACGTGGAACATCAGCAAAAGTTTCCTTTTTATATTTAATACACTCTTTAATAGTGTCAATTCCCTCAATTGGTTTTCCTTCTGGTAAATCCAATTCAAAATCATTTGCTCTATGGTATCCAATATACTTTTCTAAGTCTGTTAATCCCACTACCATGTCATCATGTATAATTTTGTTAATGTAAGGTAATACAAGCTTAAATGCAGCCAATATTTCCTCATTTGTCTTAAAATCTTCGTTTACGCTCATTACTTATCCAACTCCCCTAAAAATTACTAAACTTTAAACATTACTTTACTTTGTTTGTGAAATAATAGTTTCTCTTCCTATACTTATCGCAAATTTTCTTTAAAACTTAATCCAAATATTAGGGGATTGAATCTCTTATTAGCTTTTATCTAAAATCTCCTTACATTTCTTTAAGTTACCCTCTTTAAAAACTTTTTTAAGTTCCTTAAAATCCTCTTTTAATTTTTTAATATCTTTCTTTGCATTAATAGTATCATCTTTAGTTTTAACCTTCACTAAAGCATTTTCTATACTATTTAAAGCATTTATACAATCATCTATTAAAATTATAATTTCTTCTTTTTTATTTTTATTATCTATATTATTTTTTAAATAATTTATAGCTTTATCTAAAGTACCCAAAAGCTCTGATACTCTATTCTTGATATCTATGCCATTTTGCACTTCTTTATTATTATCTAATACAAACTGATTTTTTAATTTTTTTGGTGTAATATTTAATGAAGAGTTTTTTAAATTTTGTTTACCTTTTTCTTCTATGCTATCTTTCTTTTTTATAGCTTGAATATTATTATTAAAATTTTTAATTTTAACAGCTATAGAAGTACAAAAGAAAATTAAAGAAAGTACAAAAATCATTTTTTGTTTGTTTGAAAGTTTTTTCAAATTATTTCTCCACCTTTTATATGTTTTTCAATCTTTAGGCGTCCATTAGATGAGTTTTGAAAAAACACACCAGTGATATTATTATAAGAATTTTGTTGCAATAATTGCATTTTGAGATAATAAACATGGTATATCGTCTATTATTGGATAAGCAAGAAGACTTTCAGGTGAATAATAAGCATTATTTTTTCTAATCATATTTGTTTTTGTAATAGGACAACATATAGGATTTTCAACCTGTTGTTTAGATTCTTTTTCAATTATTATTAATCCCGTAGGATTTAGTTGATTTGCACAAATATCAAATAATCTATGTTCAATTACTTTATAACCAAGCTCTATAGCTGTGGAGTATAGTTTAGTTACATATCCATGTTCAATCATTCTCTTCTGTGACTTCTCATCTGCTAATTCGTAATCCGGTTCTAATAAAATTAGATATTTATTTGTTATACGATATAATTCTTCCAAAGCTTCTCTCTCTTTTCCTCCATTAGGCTCTACTGAGTGAGAAGTATATACTATATCTATAGAATTATCTTTAAATGGAGCACAAAATAAATCTCCTGTAAATAACTCAACTTCATTTAAGTTTAATTCATTTAGAAACCTCTTAGCATATTTTATTCTTGACCAAGATACATCAAATCCATAGCAATTTTTAGGTCTTTTATTTAAAGCTAGCATTAAAGGCCCTAAAGTAGTTGCTTCCCCAATACCTACTTCTAATAATGAATTAACTTCTTCTAGTTTATTAATTATATCAGCAAGATAATTACAATATTTATTTTTTAATATTGGATTTTTTTTATAGTAATCACTATATGTTCCCGCTTGCAAATCATAACTTATCATAATGTCCTCAATACTATTATAGTCATTATTTTCCATTATTTTTAAATACTTTATTATATTTGTATCCTTAAGATACAATTCCTTAATTCTATTTAAAATTTTTAATTTATCCATGTTTTTCATCTCCTTAAATATCAATTATATTAAAAATATTAATTTAAGATTTTGTATATTTTATAACACACTCAATACTTTTATGTATTTCTTAGCATCATCCATACTATATTATTATTTTATATGTAATTGTACCTTTAACTCTTTTGCTATTCTTGCTACTCCATTACCGTCAATAGATTTCTTAGCTTTTATAGCGATTTCTCTCCTCATTACAAAATCATTACATAAGATGTTTAAACTATTAACAAACTTATCTTTAAGTAATTTATCATACCATCCCATATTTTTTATCATACCTAATTCATCCATCTTCCTAGCTATTTGTTGCTGATTATCTACCACAATTATTCCAAGAGTAGGCACATGGCAAACTGTCAACTCATATAATGTGCTTCCACAAGCTGATATTGCAATATCACATTTATTCATTATCTCAATCATATTAGCATTAAAATATAGTTTTATATTAGATTTCAGTTTTTCTAATTCTCTTAGCTTCTGTATATTATTTTCTTCAAAAGACGGACCTATTACAACATGAAAATTAAGTTCTGAATCTTTTACATAATCTAAAATCATATTTGTAATTCCATTAGTATCGGATCCACCTAGAGTTATCATAACATTAGAAACTTTTTTATTAATAACTCTATTAGAAATATTTCTAAATTCTTTCCTTAACATAACATATTGAGTTCCTAAAAATAATTTAGTATCCTTGTTTGTTTTATATACATAATCCTCTGCCCCAATATTTTGATTTATTATAAAATCAACATTAAAGTAATATAAATTCATGTCATCTATATAACCTGTTAATTTAAAATATTTTTTTGTTTCATTAAAATAATCTTCATTCACATCATAACTATCAGTTATTAAACAATCTGCTAAAATGTTTTTTAGTTCATTGAAAACATTATTTTCATCAATAGTCACCACATTAAATCCTTGAGATCTAATTTTATCTATACCTTGCTTATACCTGTCTGAGAAAGAATTATCTACTTTACATACATAAAAAACATCATTGGTCTTAGCAAGCTCTTTCGCTAAAACCAATGTTCTCATAACATGACCCATACCTATCTTATTTCCACCATCTGCTCGAATCGCTATTTTCATATATATCACCTGTTTTTATCTTATAAACTTCCAATCCATTGGAGTTCCTTTACTTATATTACAACTAGCTTTTTTACCAATAACATCTTTTATATATTTAGTTTTCATACCAAACCCTGGTCTTATACTTTTTACATTTTCTTCAGTAAATTCTTCTCCTTCTTTTACATCTTTTACTACAAACAATGACCTCGAATGTTGTCTACTATTCTGTTGTTTTTCAGTAAGATCATAGCTGATTTTCCCTAAAGCTCTTTCTACATTTCTTATGTCTACAACCATTTGTTTAAACTCATGAGGTTCCATAGAAAAAGCTGAATCAGGTCCACCATCTTCTCTACTTAAAGTAAAATGTTTTTCTATTATTTTAGCTCCTAAGGCTACAGCAGCTACAGATACCGCACTACCTAAAGTATGATCTGAAAGCCCAGTTACAACATCAAAAGTTTCAGCTATATTAGGAATAGTTGTTAAATTTGCTTCTTCTACAGGCGCTGGATAAGCACTTGTACATTTTAATAAAGCAATTTGATTATTTCCAACTTTCCTGCAAGCATTTATAGCTTCTTCTATATCCGAAAGAGTTGCTATACCTGTTGACATTATTACAGGTTTTCCTTTAGATGCTATATATTCTATAAAAGGTATATCTGTTATTTCAAAAGAAGCTATCTTGTATGCTGGCACATCCATATCTTCTAAAAACTCAACAGCTGTTTTGTCAAAAGGAGATGAAAACCAAATTAAACCTTCATCTTCAGCTATTTGTTTTAATTTAGGCTGCCACTCCCAAGGAGTATATGCTTCTTCATATAATTTATGTAAAGTAGTTCCATCCCAAATTGTTCCTTGCTTGATTTGAAAATACTCATTATCACAATCTAAAGTTATTGTGTCTGGTGTGTATGTTTGAAGTTTTATAGCATCTGCTCCTGCCCACTTGGCTTTTTTTATAATTTCAACTGCTCTGTCAAAGTTTTGAAGATGGTTTGCTGACATTTCAGCTATAATAAATGTAGAGTTGTTCTCTCCTATTATTTTATCTTGAATTTTTATTAAATCGCCCATAAAGTCAACTCCTTTCATTTTAAAAGAATCATCCTAATCATATGACATTCTTTATGATTCTTTAAAATTTTAATACAAAACATATACTATATTGATAGCATATTGCTTTTTATCCATTCTTCCGTTTCATTTATCCCTTCTTCTAAAGTGTACTCAGGATTCCAATTTAAAATTTCTTTTGCTTTTTCATAATTACACTTTAATTTCATTATTTCACTTTGAGGATGAATATGTTTTACATGATTAATATCAACTCTACCTTTTGAAATAATTTTTGCAAGTTCATTTATAGTTACCTCTCTTCCTGTGCCTGCATTTACTATTTCCCCATATACTTTATTTGAGTAACCTGTCATGACTACAAATCTTGCACAGTCTTTTACGTAAAGTAAATCTCTTGTTTGATTTCCTGTCCCATATATATTCAACGTCTTATTATTTAAAGCATTTTTTATAAATATAGCTACTACGCCACCTTCTCCTCCTGTCTTTTGAAAAGGTCCATAAGTATTAAACGGTCTTATTACTACTGTAGGAATTTTATATGCATTATAATATGAAAGCACCATATTTTCAGCTGCTATTTTAGCACCTCCATAAGGAGATACTGGTTTCGTTGGATGAATTTCATTTATACCCTCTTCTCCTGCTTTATCATAAACCATACATGTACTCATAAATACAACTTTGCAAGGGTAAGTATCTTCATTCTCATCTATTACCCATTCATCCCCATCCATCTTAGCATTTTTTCCAAACATCTGAATTTTAGCTTTTTCTAAAATATTAAAAGTTCCCACTGTATCATTATAAAAAGTTGTTGCGGGATCATCTATACTATCTTGTACATTTATGGAGGCAGCTAAATGATATACAATATCAAACTTATCCCCATTGAATATTTCATCTAAAGTTTTCTTGTCTTTTATATCTCCTTTTATAAATTTAAATTTATCATTACTTTTGAATTCTTCTATATTTTCAAGTCTTCCATTAGATAAATTATCTAATGCTAAGACATTATGTCCATCTTCTAATAATCTTTTCACTACCCATCTACCTATAAATCCCGTTCCACCTGTTACTAATATTTTCATGCCTTCACTTCCTTACATTTAATTAAACATTCTTTTGAACAACTTGTTTATTTACATTTGCAATTTCTCTATTTTTATCTAAAAATTCAACTACATCTTTAGCTGATACATTTTCATCATTGAAATTTTCATATATTAAACTTACTAACTTAAAATCCTCTTCTGTATCAACACACAATCTATAGTCTTTTTTATAAAAACTATTCCCTTTAACATAACCTATTTTAAATATCTCTGGATGATTATACATATAAAGTGTTACATGTTCCTTATATTTTTCCTCTTTAGCTAGTTTAAAGGTTTTATCTAAAGCTTCTTTCGAAAACACTTCTACGTCAAAACCTCTAATAAAACTTTCTGGAACATCTAGCCTAACATAATCAAAATTATTCATTAAAAAATAACTTACTACATTATCCACTATTACAGGATCAATTAAGGGACAGTCCCCTGTAACTCTTATTATTATATCTCCACAGTATTTATCACTAGTTATTTTATACCTCTCAAGAACATTGTCTTCACTACCTCTAAAAACATCATAACAACCTTCTTTTACTGTTTTATTTAAAATATCATCTTTTTCTAAATCTGAAGTTGCCAATACAACTTTATCTATGTATTTACTCTTTTTTAATCTATCTAGAGTATGCATTATCATAGGCTTATTCAAAATAGGTTTTACAACTTTTCCTGGTAACCTTTCTGAACCCATTCTTGCTTGAACTATAGCTAATACTTTCATTAATAATCCCACCTTTTAAATCAAATGTCTTGAATTATAGGAATTAATTCATCTAAACTACTTATATCGTAATCAGCTTCATAATTTTTATCTAGTCTTGCTTTAATATGATCCCCTTCTTGTCTAATTATTCTTATTGTCTTATATCCGATCTTTTTTGCTCCAAAGAAATCCTTACTAGGATTATCTCCTATGTAGATACATTCCTTTGGTGAAACTTTAAATTTATCTGCCATATTTTGAAAAGGCATTATATGAGGTTTCCAATACTCTCTTCCCAATTCATCAGTTACTATAATATTATCGAAATGTTTTTCTAAATCTAAAATTTTGATTTTATTCCATTGAACATAAGCTAACCCATCAGTTATAAGTCCTAATTTATATTTGCACCTTAGCTTATTTAATATCTCTATACTATCCTCATATAAATTTAGCTTTGGTTTGGAGTTTCTATACACCTGAACCAAAGCCTTAATGTCTTCATTTATATTATAATTATCACATATTATGTTGAATATTTTACCTCTGCCTTCTTTATGTAAAATACTAAGCATATCTTCATATAATATGTTAGCACTAATTCCATATTTTTTAGATAAATATATTGCTACTTCCTTAAAAGCTCCAAACACAAAGTCCTTTTCATTATACAATGTATCATCTAAATCAAAAACCACTACTTTTATCATATAAATACCGCCTCGTCATATCTTAACATAGTAATTTCTTTAAAGTCACCTACTATAGGATTTATTTTTCCTTTATTACACATAAGGTTAAAATATTTTCCGTAGTTAACTCCTGCTTCAAAAGACAATGGAACTCCTCCACCAAATCTAGGATTCACCTCTATAAATTTAATTTTTTTATCTTTAGTCACTATACATTGAATAGTTATAGGACCTATAAACTTAGCTTTAGAACATAAATCCAAAACATCATTTATTATTGGAAAATCTTTAACAGTCCTACTTTTAGAAACTTCTCCAGAACGCACTTCAATTCTCTCTCTTGGGACAGCTGATATAACTACTCCATTTAAATCACATAATACATCTATTGTATATTCTATTCCTTCTATACATTCTTGTATTATAGGCTTTTCTATGTATTCAATAAAAAAATGTAGTTCTTTTTCATTTTTAATTTTAAAAACATTACTACTTCCCATTCCATCAATAGGTTTTATTATTAAAGGATAATCTAATTTATTGGGTAAACTGTCTTTCAAATAAGTTTTAGGTGTATCTATATTGTTATTTATAAAAAATTCATAGGTACTATACTTGTTATTAAATGTATTTATTACATCTAGATTACTTAACAATAATTTTGTACCTTGCTCTTCAAATCTATTTCTAAAATTACATAGATTAATAAACTCTTTTTCATAAAGAGGTATTAATAAATCAACTTTTTCTTCCTTACAAATCTTTAAAAGACTCTTTATATAAAGTGGGTGACTTATTTTTGGCACCTTATAAAATTTATCTACAAATTTTTCTGCTGGTACCAAATCCCCACAATCTACACCAATAACACAGCAGTCTTTTTTTAAATATTCTATAAGTTGAACTCTTTTGCCTATAGCAGTTAGTAAAATTTTCATATTTGTTCCTCGTTTCAAAAATTTTATCTTATATTTAACATCACTAACACTTCGATCCTTAATATCTTTTAACTAGTCGGTTTCGACTTTTAATAATATTTTATGAACTTCATTGTAAAGATAAATTCTATTTATACATAGTTAAAGTTTTTCTTAATTCTCTTTCAGTTAATTTATAATCAGTATTTTTTTCATTAACTTTATTTATATTGATTTCTGCATCCATATACCCTGGTCTTATATTTAAAGCTTTTTTAAACATATCAATAGCATATGTACTATTATAACTCGATAGAGCACACCCTAAATTGTTATAAGCTTCTGCCATATTAGGATTAAGTTTGATAGCATTTTCATAATATTCTTTCGCTTCCTCATAAGATTGTAAAAAATAATAGCAATTTCCTAGAAAAAAATAAACTGCTGCTATCTTTTCATATTTTAGAATGCCAATTAAAACCTCTTTTGCTTTCTGCCATTCACGAATCTTTATTAATATTTTGGAAAATAATTGTTTTTTCTCAAGTTCATCAAAGCTACTTTGCCAAACTATATTTTTTATTTTTTCAATTCCTATTTTTTTTATTATTTCTATTTCATTATCAAATTGTTTTTTATGATTGTTAGTTAAATTATTTTGATGCCTTCTATAGACATACAAAGATTTTGGTATATATGCAAAGTTAAATTTTTCAGCTAGTCTTAATGTGAAATCATAATCTTCTGCATTAGTATATTCTTCATTATATTTTAATCCATCCTCTATACATCTTCTTCTAAACATTATAGAAGCCGGTCCTGGTATTATCTGTCTTATAAGCATCATAGATAAAAAATCTTCTCTGTCATTATAAACACCTTCACTTTTTAAAGTATTTATATAATTTAATTTTTCATCTTCTACCTGAATATCATTGTAAACTACATCTATTTGTGGATTATCTTGTAAAAATCTAACTTGTTCCTTTAATTTATCTTTTTCATAAATATCATCTGCATCTAAGAAACATATGTAATCACCTTTTGCTTTTAAAATTCCAAAATTTCTAGCCGATGCTACTCCTCCATTTTCCTTATAATAATACTTAATTTCATCTCTATATTTCTCCAATTTTTCACAAGTACCATCTGTAGAACCATCATCAACAACTATTACTTCTATATCTTTATAAGTTTGGTCTAACACACTTTCTACTGCCTGTATTATATATTTTTTTGAATTAAATGTAGGTATAATTATAGTAACCATAAAGATCCTCCATTAATTATATTATACTGTAAATATGATTAATATAATCTTCTATTGAACATGCTTCTTTCACTCTATCAATACATTTCATCCCAAATTTATATAATTTTTCTCTATTAAAGTATAAAAACTCAATATTATTTGCCATTCCAACAAAATCTCCTACCTCTACAACAAAGCCATTAATACCATTTGATATAAATTTTTTTACACCACTAACATTTGTAACAATAGGTACACATCCATTTCCTAAAGCTTCCAACATAGCAATACTTGTTCCTTCAAAATCTGATGTATTAATATAAACATCCATTTGCCTCCAAAAATAATTCATCTTATTATTTGGTATTTGTCCATATAAAAACACTTTATTATTAAGTTTTTTCTCTATAATAAACTCATTTATTATATTATAGTAGTCACCGTTTCCAGCAATATGAATTTCATAGCTTATTTCTCTACTTTCTAAATCATCTATAAGATTAATTAATAGATCGCATCTTTTTGCTTCTTTTACAAGCCTACCTCCAAACCCAATTTTTAAAGGCTCTTCTTCGTTAGAATAGCTATTTCTTTTTCCTTCTATTACTACTGGAGATATTTTTGTAATAATATCCTCATTTCTTTGTGGCAATAATTTTATGAATTTATTAGAAATCTCATCACTAACACATATAAATTTACTTATAATTTTAGAGTAATTAATATTTTTCTCATATGTATCGTCAGATATAGAATGAAGTATAGATATCACTTTAACAAAGTCTGGATATATTTTTTTTAAAATATTAGCTATTAAAAAAACTTCTTCAGAATGATTAGGAATAATAGTAATAGGTAGGTACTTTTGTAACTTTACGCATCCTTCAATTAATGAATTTAAATAATTATTATCATCTATATAAAAGTCTAATATTTTTTCTTTAAATTTAAATCCTATCACTTCTGGATTATCACCCTCTCTTGGTTTTAAATTCAATAAATATGTATTATCATATTTCTCGTTTAGTGCATTACTTATTGTAGAGGATAAAGTCTCTACTCCCCCTAAAGAAATCCCACAAGGTAGTGCCATAAATACACTTTTATTATTTAAATAGATAACTTTCTCTTTTTTAATTCTACTTATGAAATAGTTAATATTATCCTCTATAAGCATCTTTGTATAGTTATACATATTATCAAAATTAATTTTATATAATAACCCCACTGTCTCTAATTGATTAGATATGTCATTTATAAACATACTGCCTATAATTATATAATATCTTCCCAAATCTATATTTTTTAACGTTTTAGGTGATTTTATGGGTTTTCCACAAACCATGGTATCCCATTTATTTTCATCATTATCCACAAAAAATTCAACTTTATAATTAAAGTTTCTTAAAATATTAAACATTTTCTGACCCGCTTTGGATGCTCCAAAAATAATTATTTTTTTTATATTATTTTCCAAAATATACACCTCATTTGTCTTTATACTTTTTTTTCCATTTCAAGATATTTTAACATGTTTCTAAGACCATCTTCTAGACGTATCTTTTGCTCCCACTTTAATATACTATTTATTTTCACATTACTCATAAAACTAAATTTAATATCACCTTTTCTTTCTTCTTTATTGATAGCCTTAATATCTTGATCCAATATTTTATTAATAGACTTAACTAATTTATTAATACTTGTCTTTGTACCAGAGCACACATTAAAAATGCCATTAATATTACCACTCATTGCCATTAAAGTAGCTCTTGCAACATCTGTTACATAAATAAAATCCCTTATTTGCTCGCCATCTCCAAAAATTATAGGTCTTTCTCCATTAAACATCTTATTACAGAATATCGATACCACTCCCCCTTCTCCTGAACTATCTTGTCTCGGTCCATATACATTAGAGCATCTTAACGAAACATAATTAATCCCATAAATTTTATTATATACATCTAAATAATGCTCCACTGTATGTTTACTTACACCATAAGGTGAAAGCATACTTAGAGGATGCTTTTCATCTATAGGTAAATATTCTGGCTCCCCAAATATAGCTGCCGAAGCCGGATATATTATTTTTTTCACTTTACTTCCTTTACAAGATTCCAAAACATTTATAGTTCCTAATATATTTATCTCTGCATCTAATATAGGATTTTCTATTGAATTTTCCACACTTATTTGTGAAGCTTCATGTATAACATAATCTGGTTTTTCTTTATCAAATATATCTTTTATTTTATATTTATCTCTTATATCTACTTTATAAAATACAGCTCTTGAATTAATATTTTTTAGATTACCATGATATAAATTGTCAACCACAACTACTTCATAACCTCTTTGTATTAACAAATCAACTATATGAGAACCTACAAAACCTGCTCCCCCTGTTACTAAAACTTTCATCTTTATTCCTCCATGTATAAAATTTAGTTTTTCTTATCATCCTACATTATATTATTTTCTCTATCACTGCCTTTAATTTAAATTCCCATGAAAGATTTTTTTCAGCATAGTTTCTCATCTCTTTGGCAACATCTCCATTTTCATGTATTTTATTACAAAATTCAATTAAATTATGTATATTTATTGGTGTATTATCATTTGTTGCTTTAAAAGCATATTTAAAATCTAATGAAAAATCTAAATCATCATAGCCTAAAACAAATGGTATTCCTCTCGCACAATATTCTCTTACTTTTAATGTCGCACCATCTTTTAAGCCTATTCTATACATACCTAAGCTTCCAATAGCTAAATGACTTTTATCAAACATTTCACTTAACTGATTTCCATCCTTTATACCATGAAATACTACATATTTTCCCAATTCCAACTTATACACAAGATTCTTTAAATTTTCTAGTTCATTTCCATTACCTATAATATTAAAATAAACTTTTATCTCTGGTTTTTCTTTATAGTATTCACTTAATCCTAATATCAACCTATCATATCCATGCCATTTAGATATATTGGCAACAGCTATAAGATTTAATTCTTTTCTATCTTGTTCTATTTGATTTTTCAGTGGTATTTTTTTTAAATTAATTCCATTCCCTAATTTTAATACTGGAATAGAGAAAATTGAATTTAAATTATTGTAACAAACTCCAAAATCAACAAATTTATTAATATATCTTCTAAAAAATTTATCTATTTGTAATATTCTTTCATTATTCAACTCTTCTTCATATGGATATGTAGGAAAATCTAATATAATTTTTACTTTAGAATTACTATCTTTTATACTTTTTAAGAAATTTAAAAAATAATAATTACTTAGTGGATATCTTACATATATAACATCATATTTATTTATGTTAATTAAATTTAATATTTTATTATAATAATCCCTTGTACTACTAGGTCTAAACTTTATTTCTTTATTGCTGCAAATTTTCTTTACCATTATAAAATGAAGCTTATTGTATATTAAATCTATATCAATTCCATAATTACTAAATGCATCAACTTGTCCAAATATTTTATTTAAGACCCCTAAACTATTTTTATTTGTAACATCCAAATTAGACATCATTAATAACTTCATAAAATCAGTTCCTTTTTCTTTTTTTAATTTGTAATATTATTCATAATATATTTCAGTTACAATATCATCAATACACATAATTTTGTTAAGTCCTAACTTACTTAAGTTTTCTTTTATTTGATCATAGGCATAAATTGGCGTTACAACAATACAATCTACTTCTTCCATATTACTTAATTGTTCTAATTTTATTATTGGTATTTGATAATTTTTTTTATTTACATTGCCTTGATCTATTAAATACTTAGTATATACCTTATTACTATTTTTTAATTCATCATATAAAAGTTCACCTAAATTTCCTGCTCCATAAACAGCAATAGTCTTTATTTTATTTTTCAAAAAATAATCTTCTATATTTTTATTATTTAATTTATTTTTTAACCATAAATAAAGTATACTATAGTATACTTTATTTCTATAGTTCATTGAATCTACTTCATCTAAAGTATTTACATATAAATTTAATAATTCTTTATCACCAAATTTATCCATCACTTTTAACACCTTACTCTCGTATTTATCAAATTAATAATATCTATAACTGCCTTCCCTTTTCCAAAATAATTTTTATTTATCATATTATAATCAATATTAGTATTATACGCCTTATCAATTATATCTTCACAATCAATTTTACATAAAACATTCAAATTTCCATTTAAAGTTTCTATCCATTCTGTTTCATTTCTTAAGGTTATACACGGAGTATTTAAAAAGTAAGCTTCCTTTTGCATTCCTCCTGAATCTGTTAAAACCTTTTTAGCATTTTTTATTAAATAAAGCATTTTCAAATATCCAACCGGTTCAATTATACTTATATTTTTAAATTCACACTTTTTATTTAACTCTTTTACTATATTTTTGATCCTTGGATGAACTGGAATTATAACTTTACTATCTAGTTTATTTAAAGTATTTAATAGTGTTGTTATCTTTTCTATGTTATCCGTATTTTCAGCTCTGTGTAATGTAGCTAAATAATAATTTTTCTCTTCTATTTTTACATCATTTACAGCTAAACCTTCTTTAAATTTGTTTTGTGCCATGTCTCCAAAAAACAAAGTAGAATCATACATAACATCACCAGTATTATAAACATCTTCTATTATTCTTTCATTACGTAAATTATCTACTGCTGTTTTTGTAGGACAAAACAAATATGTGGATATATTATCAGTAAGTATTCTGTTTTGTTCTTCTGGCATTTTTTTATTAAAACTCCTAAGACCTGATTCTATATGAATTACTGGAATATGTAGTTTTGAAGCTGCTAAAGCTCCTGCCAATGTGGAATTAGTATCACCATATACAATGACAGAGTCTGGCTTTTCTTTTAAAATTACTTCTTCAATCTTTATAAGCATTTCTCCTGTTTGTCTTCCATGAGAGGCAGAGCCAATTTTTAAATTATAATCAGGTTTTGGTATTGCTAGTTCTTTAAAAAATATTTCTGACATGTTTTTATCATAGTGTTGTCCCGTGTGAACAATTATTTCATTATGCGATTCTCTTAATTTTTTAGAAACTAATGTAGCTTTTATAAATTGTGGCCTAGCACCAATAACTGTTAAAAATTTCACATTATCACCTCTGGTACTTAATATTTTATTGTCATCATCTTTAATTTTATCGTTTATTTATACTAAATCTTTAAAATTAAAAGCACCCATAAGTGAGTGCCTATAAATTTTAAAATAATTTTCTTTTTATAAAATAATAAGGATATGCAAAAATGTATATTATAAATATTCCTATTAAAGCAAATAATACTTTTACAAAATAAATTATTTCACCTAAATATTTATCTATACATAAAGAAACAAAATTTAATTTTTCTTCTTGCATTTCCCCATTTACATTAAATAAAATGTATTTTTTACAGTTTATCTTTGAAGCTATCAAAAAGCATCTTGAAAATCAGGAAAATCTATATAAGAAGATGGGATATACATTTCATCAGCTTTTACACACTTTAATTTACTTTTCAAATTTATATCTTTTTTAAACTCTTTATACTTAAAAAAACCATTCTGTTTTTCTATATAATTTATATGAGGATATTTCTCTTTAAAAGCTTCAATAGAGCTTTTTTGTATTAAACAATAGATGTTATCCTTCTTATTATGTTCTTTTAGATAACTTATAAGTTGCTCCATAGTCTGCATATTAGCAATTCTCATTATTAATATGGTTTTCATTTAATCACCTTTGCTTCTTATTTTCTAACATACTAATTATTTTTTCACCACTTGTTCCAAATGCATTGTTTTTATATAAATACTTCATAGTATTTTCAAATACATCTTTCCAACCATTCCAATTTTCTTTATCAAAAGATGAATTATGCCAAAGCAAAGTAAAAACTCCATTATGCTTTTTAACAAATATCTATCTTTTCTTTGATTGCTAAAAACCCATCTTTTTTACTTAAATTTCTATATTTCTTATCCTTTAAAGTCCCTTCCATTACAATAAGGGGAATTTCCCAGATATCTAATTTCCTATTTTCTAGTACATCAAAAGGTTTATACGTCATACATATACCACACCTAAAGCCATCATAATCTGCAAAAGATAATGTAGTATCATATAATAATCCTACTGTTTCACTTATTCTAAAGCTTTCAGGTGCTTTAAACCTTAAATAATGGTTTCTTCCACCATATATCTTATTTTCAACATGCTTGTCTAATATTTTTTCTTTTTCTCTTTGTTCTAAGTTACCAAAAGAATTAAAACTATAGTGATAACCTATCTCACAATTTTCTTTATATAGCTTATACATAAGTTCTAATATTCTAGTATCATTTATCTTATAAAAATTATCTTTGTCAGAATTTCCTCCTGTCATAAAATAGAAAGAAGATTTAAAATTATATTTTTTCTCTATATCTCTAATATAGTTAAACGTAAAAAAAGGATCTTTCTCATAATTAATATTACTTAGCACATGATTAAATATAATCTTATAAGCATTAATAGCTTTTTTATACTTTAAATTTTCTCACTAGTGTTTAATTAATGGATTTAAAATACTATTGACAATAATCTTATGTAATAAGCTTCTATTTATACCATCAATATATAAATGAAAATAGCCAGCAACCTTGCTTTAATATAATTACCACTAACCATAAAAAAGCAAGAAAGGTGCTGACTATCTATGGGTAATTATATCACTATTTTTGAAAAATTATTAGATATTGTTAACTGGAACACTTTGAAAAAATCTACGTATAAGTTAGATGTTGACTATAATATAGCATGAAATCATTTAAAAACTCATCTCTACTTTCATTTAGCGAAGCTAGATAGCTTAAGGGATATTGATGATTTCATGCAATCAGACTCTAAGCTAAAGGAGTCAATAAAAAGCGTTAGCTTGGGAATGTTATCTAATTATAACAATCATATTGATTATAATGTTTACATTCCAATATTGAATGAACTAATTTCTAACGCTTTAGAACAACTGCCTGTAAGTGAGAAAATAAAAAAGTTTGGAACCATAAAGTTAATAAAGTATGGCTAAAACTTATTTTCAATGGGCAGAATTTCGCTCTACAAAAGCAGGAATAAAGCTTCATACAAAATTTAACTTAAGCAAAGGAGTTCCAGAGCTTATAATTGTGTCTAATGCTAAACCGCATGATAGAACTAAGATGAAAGAACTTATTACAGAAAACAATTGTATATATGTCTTTGATAAAGGCTATGCTGTCTTTAAAAAGTTTGATGAGTTTAGCAATAAAGGAATACGCTTTATCACGCGATTAAAAGATAATGCTGCTATAACTGAAGTAAGTAAGCTTGAAATAACTTACTCTGACGTTACCCTACTAGATGATTCTATAAATATCATTGAAGATATTGTTTGCTATCTTGGTACAGAAGATATTAATATGACAAAAAATCAGTATAGGGTTATAACCGTAGTTGATTCTGAAGGTCAGATACTAACCTTTGTAACTAACATACTACAATATACCAGTGAAGATATAGCATGGTTATATAAAAAACATTGGGATATCGAGCTATTCTTCAAATGGATTAAACAAAATTTAAAAATAAAAAGATTCATAGGTCATAGTCTCAATGCAGTCATGATGCAAATTGTTTCTGCAATAATAACATTTATTATAGCAAAAACTAATACAAGACGTAACCAAAACAGCCTACGGCTTATTAAAAATAAAGAGATTAATAAAACACTCACTTGCAAAATTAGTGGATAGTAGCTTATTTTCTTGGGATAAGTGGCTAGATAGTTAATAGTAGTTTAAACCCATATATTTCCACGCAAGCTATCGCTATGAGGGCAAGTCTGCCCTTTTCTATAGGAATTTTATACCAAGATAGTTTAATTTAGAAACTTATCTATAAAAATTATTAAAATATAAATATCAATGAAAATATTTTCTAATAATTAAACACTAGTGATGCCATTTATAGTTTTTCCCACCTTATTGATATCATTATCCCAATAATATAAAATGTTATACTCATCTTTTAATAGTATATAAGCTATTTCTCAAAACTTAGATGCTCCAAATATAACTATATCTTCCTTCAAGACTAACATTCCCTTCTTCTATCTTTTTTTTCACATAATCTTCTTATTTCAAATTTGTATCGAAGTATATCTGATAAAATTTTTTAAAAGTATACAAAATTAATATATCTATCCATGAATCTACATTTCTATTCATATGATTATCTAATAATTTCTTTATTTCATATGTATTGTAAAAGCCACTACAATCATTATCTAATAATGTGTTATAAATTTCTTTTCTGATATTATCCTTTTTTATCCAATCACTAAAATGTATAAAGTTAGAAGAATATAAAAATTTTTTATTATTTGCCACACTAAAATATCGATAATTATATATATTAAACGTTTCTAACTGTATTGATATCTCTTTGTAATACATACTAGTAATAAATATAAAATCACTTTTATATTTTAATAACTCTTTTGGTGAAATTATCTTATACCCTTCTAGATACTTTCCCCATTTACTACTATCATTATCACAAAACACAATATTCTTATATTTTAATTTAAGCAGTAATAGTGATTTTTTCCCATAATTAGATGCTCCAAATAAAACTATTGATTTATTTGATTTTTGCATTTTTACTAATTTTTCATTATATTTTTTTATTTTTATTTTTTTTAAGTTAAAAGTATATATTCCTATTTTTTTTATAGATTTGCCAGTTTTCTGCCAAGGTATATCTAAATAAAATTTAGGGAAAAATTTAATTAACATATTTTTGTATAACTGTGAATCCAGTTTCCATTTATCAGGCAAGGAATAGATAAATTCTATTAAATCATTGTCAAAAAAAGGTATAATATCATTATAATTTGTACCATGAGTCAAAGCTCCTGTAACAGTAAAATTTTTAACTCTACTATTATTTAAAAAATAATAATCAATTGAACCTTTTATAAAATCCACATCATCAATTTGTAAATTTATATTATTTAATTTTTTTATAACATTAATGTTACTTAATCCACTACTTTTTAAACATTTATAACAATATTCATTGTACTTCACTTTACTACTTAGTACTTTCTCTGATAAAAAGCTCCCTCCTAATACTAAATCTCCAGCTAACCCATTTAAGATTGGATATCGACATATGTCTCTTCCTATGCTTTTTTCTATAATTCCACATGCACAATATATTCCTCCTATAGAATTTACTATAGTTTCATTTACTACTTGTAACCAAATTTTCTCATTTATATGTAATAATTCATGTTTAATATTTGAAATTTCACATACTTTCTTAGCAATCAAATAATCCCAACAGTTCTCTTGTCCTATAGTTACAGCTTTTTCTATTTTATTATTGAATCCTAAAAAATCTATTGCTGCTAAAATTGCTCTAGAATCCAATCCACCGCTTAATGGTAAAATAAATTTTTCATGTTTATTCATTATTTTCTTAATAGATTTAATCCAAAGTAATCCTAGCTTTTCTACCGCTTGTTCGTAAGTTATATCTATAGTTTTCTTAATATCAGTCCACTCCCAATATTTATCAAACAACACTTCATTATTTTTTAACTTAACTATAGAGGCTGGTTCAAGTTTATTTATATTCTTAAAAAGAGTTTTATTATCTAAAAGATATCCAAAATTAAAAAATTCATTTACTGCCTCCTGATTTAATTCCCTTTTTTCAATATAATATAACAATACATTAGGATCATTACAAAATGTATATTTTCCTTTATTTACGGAGTAAAAATATGTATAATATCCATATCTGTCATTCACAATTATTGTTTCTTTTTTTACTTTGTCATAAATACATATTATAAACTTACCATTGAATCTTTTTAATTCATCTTCCCCATACTCCTCATATAGATGCATTACGTACTCTATATCTAAATTAGACTTAAATATGTGTCCTTTAGACTTTAAATCATATTTTTTATCTTCAGTATCATAAATTTCACCTAACATAAAACCTATAAGAGTATCGGATTCGTTACTTACAATATCATCCTGTTTAAAAAGAACCTCATCATTAATAAAACCAATATTAATTTCTTTAGCTAGACATGTGAGATATTTATGTTTTCCATAATTAGCTAGTTCAAATAATTTATTATTATTTTTTAATTGGTTAACTAAAAGTAAAGACATAAGCTTCCTCCTTATAAATTCATACAATTTTTACAAAATTCATTACTATCTTTGACTAAACTTTTGTCTTGCATAACTTTTAATAGTTTTTTTCTCTTTTCTCCATTATATATATATCTATATAAAACTTTCTTCTAATAAGTTTCCAAAGCTATTATATCCTTGAAAATCTAACCAACAAGGCACAACAGTTCCATCCCATAAAACAGCTAAACTTTTATACATAGCCTTGCAAAGTAAAAAATTAATAGGATGCAAACTACTAATTTTAACAATTTCATAATTCCTAGAGTTATCTATCTCTTCATTATTATTTACCTTCATTCCAGATACATCTACACTTTTTGACCATGTCATAAGATTTCTTACTATTACTTCATCTATACCATCAACACCATTAAACTTACTTACAAAGTTTTCTATCCTATCTTTATTTTTTTCTGTTTTCGTTACATTTATATAAATTTTAGTATTAAAATTATTTGTTTTTTTCAAATTAGCAAGTTTAATTATCTTTTCTTCTATTTCATCAAAACTTGAATTTTTTCTTATAAATTCATAATCTTCTTTATCTACTCCTGCAAGGGAAATGTTTATTCTATCTATTCCTGTTTTTAAAATACAATAATTATCTTTATCTATTAGTGTTCCGTTAGTAGTAAATCCTACATCTAAATTAAATCCTTTAGCGTAGTTTATAATTTCATATAAATCCTTATGTAGAAAAGTTTCTCCTGAGTAATGGAGATTTATCATTGGCTTAAAAAACTTAAGTTCATTTATTATTTTCTTATATAAATCTAAAGACATATATCCTTTTTTTCTTACCATTGCATTACAGTAATTTGTTGTTTCTATCCATATTGATTCAGGATATTCATTATCATATTCTTCAAAAGTTTCATTATTATTTGTATATACATAGATATTTTCAAATCCTAGTTCATTCATTTGTTTATATATTTCTTTCCAATGAATACTAGTTATAATAATATTATTGAAACTATATCAATTCCACAAAACTTTTCTCCTCATTTTTTTGAGTCTTTATCACTAAAAAAGCAAATATCATTATCGTTTTTTTAATTATTATAGGCATATTCACTAAGTTGGATGCTCCAAATAGAATCACACATTTTTCATAAAATCAACTCTTGCTTAATTTATAAAATACCTTTAATATTTTTTACTATATATTCAATTTCTTGTGCTTTTAATTCTGGGTACATAGGCAATCTTAATATCCGTCTACTTAAATCCTCTGTTATATTCAAATCACCTTGTTTATATCCAAATTTCTGTCCCATAGGCGATTCATGCAAAGGAATATAATGAAATACTGCTCCTATATTTCTTTCTTTAAGTTTATACATTAAGCTATCTCTTTCTTTTTCTGAATTCAGCAATATATAGAACATATGATAATTACTCTCACAATGTTCAGGTATTATAGGCAACTTTAGTTTCCCTTGTTTCTCTAATTCATTTAATCCAACATAATATGCATCATAAACTTTTTTTCTACTTTCCTGTATTTCATCTATCTTTTCAAATTGTGCACATAAAAATGCAGCTAACATATCTGAAGGTAAATAACTTGAACCTACATCTACCCATGTATACTTATCCACTTCTCCCCTAAAAAACTGACTCCTATTAGTTCCTTTTTCTCTTATTATTTCAGCTCTCTTGCATAAATCATTGTCATTATTTACAAGAATAGCTCCCCCTTCTCCTGAAGAATAATTTTTAGTTTCGTGAAAACTATAGCATGCTATATCCCCTATTGTTCCAAGATACTTCCCTTTATACCTAGCATTAACTCCTTGTGCTGCATCTTCTACTACTTTTAAATTATACTCTTTTGCTATATCCATAATACTATCCATGTCACAGCTTACCCCTGCATAGTGTACTGGGAAAATTGCTTTTGTATTATTTGTTATTTTGTTTTCTACATCTCGTGGATCTATATTAAGCGTATCTTTACTTATTTCTGCAAAAACAGGTTTAGCACCTCTTAAAACAACTGCATTAGCTGTAGATACAAAAGTATATGAAGGCATAATCACCTCATCGCCTTCTTTTAAATTTAGTGAAATTGCAGCAATATCAAGCGCAGAACTACATGATGTTGTCATTAACGCTTTTCTAGTATTAAATTTTTCTTCTATAAATTTATTTACCTTTTTAGTGTAATACCCATCTCCATGAATATGTTTTCTTTTCAAACAATCTTTTACATATATTTCTTCTTTTCCTGTTATATATAGCTTATTAAAGGGTATCATACTCAATAACTCCTTTTTCTTTTTTTTCTCTCCATCCCCATATGTAATAAGGAGCTTTAGTCCCACAATTAAAAATCAAATCAAGCACTGTAACAAAATGATTAAAAGATCCATAAAGTTGCTTATATCTTGGATATTCATACTTAATATATTCAAGTTTTATGTTAGCTTTTTCAAACTTTTCTGGTATAATATAGTTTTTTGCCGCTGTTCCTGATAAATAATGAGTTGCATTTAACTTTTTACATATCCCTATTATCCTATCATCCTTTGTTCCTTTAGCTATTAAATCTAATGAATTTATAAACTGAGTTTTTATTCCTAATTCTTTAGCAATAAGCTCTATAGCATAAATGTTGAAATCTGATATTTTGCTCCACTTTTTATTCCTATATAAATCCTCTAGAATCCATCTATATTGTTTAAAATATGGTGTTTTAGCATAATTTAATTCAAAAGCATTATAATGTTTTCTCTGCCAACTTATTTTATCATTAATTTCTGCTTCATATATTTTTTGTCCTTTTCTATTACTATGATTAACAGGAACTGTAATCCACTTAACTCCATCTTTAGTTATAATCTTATTTCTATTTCTCCAATCATGCTCTGTATATTGAACATCTTCTAGGAATACAAATGTATCTACTTGATGTATCATATCAAATACACCTTTCCATGGGAGATAATTAGATTGAAGAATTGCTATTTTGTGCATTTTTTAATTCACCTCTGCCACCCCTAATTTCTTGCCAAAATTCAAAGTCTATTTTTTGTGTATCTATAACAAACTGTGGTGAAAAAATGATTCCATCATATTCCTCAACTTTATTTATGCTCTCAACATTATTTAAATTTGTCATTCTTACTATTGTATTTAAAAGATTTAAACAACCAGCTTGAAAAATTTTATTCATTGTCAAATGAAACTTCATATTTCTATCAATACTCATGATTGTTTGTGATATTATCTCTCCGTTATCTATATCTTTATCAACATAATGTACTGTAGTTCCAATGAATCTACATCCTTTATCAAATGCTCTTTTTACAGAATTAAAACCTTTAAAGGCAGGTAGTAAGGAATAATGTAAATTAATTAACTTTCCATAATATTGTTCTACTAATTGTTCTGAAATAATCTTATGTATATTGGTTATAACATAATCTACTGTAGTATTTTCATCCAATATCGCTTTTAATTCAGTATCATTATTTTTATCATAAGTTATCTTATAATTATTTATACCATTATTTCTTGCAAATTCTAAAGCTCCACACTCTCTATCAGCAATTACGCACTGAATAACAAATCCTTGTAAAATATTGTTATCAATGCATTTTTTTATGAACTTTAAAGTACCTCCATCTCCAGATACTAAAAAAACTATTTTCTTCATAAATTTAATACATCTCCTTTTTATAAATAGAATGAGAATGTCTATATTCGTTAAATATAGGATATTCTTTTTTAAAAGAATCATCTTTATTTATGAATAAACTAAATTCAAATGGCATATAATCATTTCTTAATACTATATTCTTAGAATATTTATAAGCTATTGATAATATCTTTTCAGGAGAATAATAAAAATTAAAATCATATTTATAATCAACTTTGTCTGATAAAAAATCAAAGGCTATACCTGAATTACATGTATTGAAAGATTTATTAATTATAGCTTCAATATAATCATAATTATCCATATTTTTTAATTTATAATTAAATGTACCAGATGCAATTATATAATCATAATTAGCAATGAATTTTTCGCTTAGAAAGTCCCCTAACTTGAAACTAATATTTTCTTCATTTTTAAATTTATCCTGGGCATACGCAATAAAATCTTCAACAATATCTATTCCCATATATATATATCTGTCAGCTTTTAAACTCAATATATTATTTAAATCACCAAATCCACACCCAATATCTAATATCTTTTTATTACTAAAATCATAATTTGAAGTAAGAACATCAAATCTTATATTTTGCCTATTCTTATCCCAAAATAATGACTTAGGTGAATATCCATATTGTTTAAATCTATCTTTGTGTGCATTAACGATTTGTTCTTTACTAATATCATTCAACAACATATTTTTGCTCCTTTTGTAAATAATTTCACAAATTCTAAACAACTCATTTTCTCAATTTCAAAAATGGCATAATTTCATAACTATCCCAATCTTTACACTGTTCACATATTGAGGTTTCGTTATATCTTTCTTCTAGATGTAGTTCTCTTGTTCTCTTTAAAGTTGTTTGCCAAATATTTTCAATTGTATCTTCCTTAAGATCTCCTGTGATAGCCTTACAATCATAATCACAACCGCATTGATTTACCTTTCCATCATATGTTATTACAAAAGTTCTAAAAAGCCAAGAACATGGATATCTATTTTTATGCCTAATTCCATCTATCTCTATCACTCCTGTCCATGTAAGATATTCTTTTCTTTTAGTTACTACATCAAACTTTCCCCAGTACTCTTCAAATAGTTCAATTTCGCCTTTTTTATGCAATCCTGGTATTTCAATTAGTTGAATCTCTACTTTTATATCTGAATTTAACCTTTTTTTTATTTCAATAAAATCCTTTATATTCTTCTTAACTAATTCAAAATTGTCATTATTTCTAATTTTTTTATAGGTTTCTTCATAATATGCATCCAAGCTAAATATAATTTTATCTAATCCCGAATCAATAATTGCTTCTGATAAGTCTGTATCAAGCAAAATGCCATTTGTATTCATAAATACATTCTTAAGTCCTTGCTTTTTAGCATACTGTATCATATAAACCATTTTATATTTTAACATTAAAGCTTCTCCATAATAAACCATCCACAAATCAGTATATGAATTCTTTACTGCTATTTCATTAATTATTTTTTTATATAAGGGTATACTCATTACACCTTTTTTTCTTGTCATCCTTGAATGTCCACAATAATTACATTTTAGATTACAATATTCTGTAGTTCCTACTATAACCGCTGGTGGAAATTCCTCATTTTTATTGTATAACTGTTTATTTAAATCACTAGAATTTATTATATCTTTGTAATTCATTTTTTCACCTCACGCTTTTTTTATATAATCTATAATATTTCATCAACTCTTTTGCTTTTAATTGCTAAAATAGGATTTTATATTAATCCTAAATTGATATATTATAATAATATTTTTTATCTATAATTTGTTATCTATATGCAATAATATTTTTATATTTTGTCTTGATTACTATCTTTATGGTTGAACTTACATTTATTTCTATCTAGTAGTTAAATATTTTACTAAATTTGAATATCATAAAAGAATATAAATTCAGCTTTTACTCAAATATCTTTAAATAAGCCTCTTTGCTTATTGTTTTTTTTAAATTCTCAAAAAATATATTTCTATTCATAAACTTGCTATTATCATCTATATAAATTAACTTTTCTAAACTATTCGATATACCACTTACATCAAATACATTACCTCCCAACTCTTTTATTCCTTTATAAGTTGAAACATTAGGTTTAATCATAACCTTTTTTTCAAGATACATCAGTGTAAATATATTTCCCACTCCTTGTGGTCTATTATGATTCATTATACACACGTCAACTTCATTCAAAATATTATAATAATCTTCAGAACTATAAAACTCCATTAAAGCAATAAATTTATCCCCCAGAATCCTTTCACCTTCTTTTTTAATGTAATCCGCATATTTCTTCACACCATAAGAAAGTGGAACTATTACGCATAAGTCCTCATCTCTAAATCTTTTTAGTTGTTCTAATATTTCTATGTGGTTATTGCTTGGGTCTGCTGAATTTCCTACCATTATAACATACTTATACTTTTCTTTAAGATTCAAAGGTGATTTATTTTTTATGTTGTCTAATTTCTCAAAATCAATTGGATTTTGGTAAAACATCTTCCTATATACTGCATCGCATTTATACTGATTAATAATTAAATCATAATCATATTTAAATCCACATAAAATATATGTAATATTTTCTAAGGTTTTTTTTCTATAATTTTTATATTTTTTATCAACTTGTTTTTCTAATAGATTACCTAATCCTAAATTTCTTAATAACTGTTTAGTTCCTTCATCATATAAACAAAAATCTTCTATATTATAAAAGTCTCCACCCCAAACTTTCCAATTCAACTCTACATTTTTTCCAATATCATATTTATATATAAATTCACAAATATAATCATATAAATAATGTATAAATACCTTTTCAGAACTTTTTACATAATAATAAAGTTTGGGTTCAAAATACTCTTGATACAGTATTTCTACATTATCATAATTATCAATATTATCTATGTACTTTAACTCATAATCTGAAGGCTTTATTATAATAAACTTATGTTCATCTTGTAGGAAATTTTCATTTACAAACTCTATAAATTTTTTATTATAAAAGCTATCCTGCATCAAATGTAAATTCTTAATATGGTTTTTATTATTGAAATAAGAATTATCTATTATATGCTTAAATTCTTTATATCTCTCATTACAATATTGTACTTCTTCTTTATATCTAAACTTGAAATCAAAAACCTGATAATTCTGAATTTCCATCATTTCAAGTTGTTTACCTATTTCCTTATAGTACATACTAGTTATTATTACTTGTATATTTTTAAGTTCATCTTTTTTTAAGCTTTCTGGAGAAATAATCTCTACTCCACAAAAATTTTTTCCCCATTTGTTTTTATCATTATCACAAAAACAAACTATATCATAGTTATCTTTAAGTAAAACATATGCCGCTTCCCCCATCTTAGAGGCTCCAAAGAATATTATCTTTTCTTTTTTACTCATTATTATATCTCCCTCTAAAGCATCATTAAATATCTTCCATACTCTGTTTTATCTAAACACCTAGCTAGTTTATTTAACTGTTCTTTATCTATAAATCCATTTCTATAAGCTATTTCCTCTATGCAAGCTATATAAAGCCCTTGTCTTTTCTGAACAGTTTGCACAAAATTACCAGCTTCTAACATAGATTCATGAGTACCAGTATCAAGCCAAGCAAAACCTCTTCCTAAAACTTGAACTTTAAGTTTTTTTTGTTCTAAATAAATTCTATTTATATCTGTTATTTCTAATTCTCCTCTAAGAGAAGGCTTTATATTTGATGCTATATTTATTACAGAATTATCATAAAAATACAATCCGGGCACTGCATAATTAGATTTTGGTTCCTTCGGTTTTTCCTCCAAAGAAATAACATTATTATTTTTATCAAATTCCGCTATCCCATAATCCCAGGGATTGTTTACATAATATGCAAATATAGCAGCACCTTTTTTAATAGAGGCTGCTTTTTTAAGTATTGGGGTAAACCCTTGTCCATAAAATATATTATCTCCAAGTATAAGACAACATGAGTCATTTCCTATAAACTCTTTTCCTAATATAAAGGCTTCTCCTATACCTTTAGGTTCTTTTTGAACCTTATATGAAAAAGCTATTCCAAGCTGACTTCCATCTCCTAATAATTCTTTAAAATGCTCTATATCCCTTGGAGTAGATATTATAAGAATATCTTTTATACCTGCTAACATAAGCACAGATAATGGGTAATATATCATAGGCTTATCATATACGGGAATTATTTGTTTGCTTATTGCCTTTGTGCAGGGATAAAGCCTTGTACCACTACCTCCTGCAAGTATTATTCCTTTCATTAACAAGTCACCAGCCTATAATTTTTATTTATCTTTATACATATTTTCATAATATTTTTGGTACTCCCCTGAAGTTATTTTATTAAGCCACTCTTTATTATTTAAATACCAGTTTACTGTTTTTAAAATTCCATCTTCAAATGCAATTTCCGATTTCCATCCTATTTCATTTTCTATTTTTGATGGATCTATAGCATACCTTCTATCATGTCCTTTTCTATCTTTCACATACTTTATTAGTTTATTAGATATTTTATTATTTCCTGTCACTTCGTTTAAAACGTTTATTATGTACTTTACTATATATATATTTTCTCTTTCATTATGTCCACCTATATTATATACTTCTCCTATCTTCCCTTTTTGTATAATCATATCTATAGCTCTACAATGTTCCTCAACATATAACCAATCTCTTATATTTTTACCATCTCCATATACAGGAATAGGTCTGTTGTTTAAATAATTATTTATTATAAGGGGAATTAATTTTTCTGGAAATTGATATGATCCATAATTATTTGAGCATCTTGTTATATTTATAGGCATTTTATAAGTATCATAGTAAGACTTTACTATTAAATCAGCAGAAGCCTTACTGGATGAATATGGACTATGAGGATCTAATGGCATATTCTCTGTAAAACATCCACTTGTTCCTAATGCACCATAAACTTCATCTGTAGAAATTTGTATAAATCTTTTATCACTCTCAAAAGTATCTGCTAACCGCCAATATTTTTTAGCTATATTTAATAAATTTACCGTTCCCAAAACATTTGTTCTTACAAATATTTCTGGTTCTAATATACTTCTATCCACATGAGACTCAGCTGCAAAATTAATAGCATAGTCTATATTATGCTTATTAAATATATTCTCTAATAAATCTTTATCACATATATCACCTTTTACAAATTTGTAATTAGAATTATCCACTATACTTGTAAGATTACTCAAATTTCCTGAATAAGTTAGCTTATCTAAATTTATAATATTTATGTTCCTATATCTACTTAGCATATAGATTATAAAATTAGATCCAATAAATCCTGCACCACCTGTTACTAAATAAGTTTTCATAGTTCAATCTTTTCCTTTCGATAAAAATACAAATCATCTTTGAAGCACAGTATATCCTTATCTTTTTTGAATAACATTTCATCCACATTAATATTTTGTGTTCTATATTCGATACAATATAATTCATACTTATGTCTATTAAATGAAGCTAATCTAATAGTAAAAACATTATTCCTTATATATTTATTTATCATAAATTGGCTAATAAAAAATTTCTGATTATTTATTATAATACCATTGTCATTTAAATCAAAAATCACTTCAATATTATTAGAGTAATTACTTGCTATCTTATAATCAAACAAAACCTGATTTCCTTTTTTTAGTGCATATCCTATTATATTATTTCCTATGTAAACATCAAAATAAGTATTAATGTCTACCAACGTACTTTCATTAAACATTTTTTTAAAGAAAACAAAGTTCTGTTTATCAAAAAATCTAAAATAAACATAATCATCTTTTTTATTTATATTTAATTTCAAATATAAAACATTATCTTTTTCTAATTTAAAATTTTTCGTAACTAAAATACTACTATGATTTATTATATTTCCTGATAGTGTCTCAAATTCTTTTGGATAAATTGAAATTTTTCCATTTTTAACTTTTTTATCACCATACAACATTTCCAAATCATTTACATCAATTTTTTCTTTTATCTTATATAGTGCCTCAATCCTTCTATCCTCATTGATTATGGATCTAATTCCTTGTCTTTTCATTTCTTCCCAATCTAGATCTTTTTCATAATCAATTTCCTTAGCATCAGGATATTCTTTTTTTAACTGTGCTATCTTTTCTTTTAAATTTCTCTTAAAAAATACTCTTTTCATAATATCACCAACCAAGCTACATTAAATTTCAATAATGTTTATATACATAAACTTATCTTTTATCCTAAAAATCGCTTCTTCTGCCGGCTGAAGCACTGCTAAGTACATATTAAAGCTTCTTTTGGCAAGCCTTATACCTAACTCTTTTTCAGTTTCATTTGCTTTTTCTTTATAATAATCATTTTCCAGAATATTATTTATTAATGCAACGGTTTTGTATGCAATAAACCCTAACTTCTTTTTATCATTTATCATAGCATCTATTTTGTCTAATTTATTAAGTACTTCATTCATATCACAATACTTATTATCTTTATAAAAGTGTAACATTTTATCTGAGTATTCTAATCCCTCTTCACAAGCTTTTTTTATTACTTTCAGTTTGTCTATTATTTTAAACATATTTTCAATAAAAGAATCTTCATCTAATATAATTTTGTTACCTAATAATTCTTCTATATTTTTATTTATATTCTCTTTTGCATACATTGTAATTGAATCTTTCAAATCCATTACTTTAGTACCATTAATGTTTGCTCCACCTTGGCTACTATTTATAAATTCAACTTCATTACAAATATATATAAGTTCTTCAAACTCTTGTCTATATGAGTTTAGCATAGTACTTGTTCTAACCATTTGTCCATTTATATCTGGTACATATATGCTATAAGCTTTATCTTTATCCCATTCTTCTTTGTCTTCTTCATATTTGTATTTTAAATCATCAATTCCGCTTTTAGAATAAGTTCCTTCTGCTTGGAATTTTTCATTGGTGTATGCAAGGTCCTGTCCTATAAATATTACATTTTTGCAACCCATATAAACAGCTAATCCCATACAAAAATGAGCTACTGACCCACCTTGCATAAGCGAATCTACCTTTATTCCAAGAATTTCTTCTAAGTAACTTTCCATACCTTGATTTGCAGCAATTACTTTTAACCCTTTGTGTTTTTTTACTATTTTATTACTTGTAGAATCCATAAAAACAAGAGGTACTTCAGAGTCTATATAGTCCTTCATAAGTTCATATGCTTCATCCTGTGGATCAACCGAACATAGAAAATCTGGTTTTATCCCATTATTTATCAATGTGCCTATCGTTCTAGGTCCGCATATTATTATAAATTTATCTTGAACCTCTTTTAATAAATGTATATTTTTATTTAGAGATGGTCCAGCTGACACTACTACCGCCGGTTTATTTTTATATAAATTCTTCAACTGACTAACAGTATAAAATTCATCTAAGCTAAATATGTTTTCAATAAAGTTATTAAAGAATATATGAGAAAAAACGTTAAATGTATCATCTTTCACATTTTTAATAGCTTTAAGCTCAGTAAACACTTTTTCATACTCTTCCTCAAATATTACATTGTAATTTGAAAACGCCATAAATTTAGTATTATCTATAGAATGTTCTCCTATAAAATCCTTTAAATTTTTTCTTATGCCATAATCAAAATAGCAAAGACCTATTCTTTCATCTTGTAATATGTAGTTAATATGATTTTTCTGTAAAACTTCCTTTATTACAACTGAACTAGGTTCTATTATTAATACTTTATTTGAATTTGTAATTCTATCAAATAAATACTTAATATGTTCTCCTGATCCTAAGCCAAAGATAAGAAAAATTGTTTCAGCATTTGCTTCTTTTAATATATAATCATAAAACTTTTCTATATCTCTTTGTACTGAATATTTACTGCCTACATACCTTAGCTTACCGTTTTTATCAATTTGGATTACATATTTATTATCTTTACTAATTTCTATATAACACTTTTCTTTTGATTCTATACTATTTATTAACTGAATTGTTCTTTTAGTTATTTTATTCATAAAATCACCTTATCTAATATTTTAGGTAATGAAGCTTTATTTGTACTTCACATATTATTGTACCAAATGCTTAATTTAAAATAATTTCTACATTTCTTTTATCGAAATTAATTTATAAAACTTTATAACATACAAAAAACATCCATATTTTAGTATGAATGTCTTTTCATATCAACATTATTTTGTCTCATTACCACTAACAACCTTGCCATTTTATATTTCCACCTTAATCTCTTCTCTTAATATAGGTTTTATATCCATTGAATTATAACTTCCTGGTTTTACCTTTTTCTTATCTTTATAATAGCTATGTACTCCTATATAAAAAGCTGTTGGGAGAACTGCATACATATTTCCTAAATCATAGGCATTAAGAGATTCTTCTTCTGTCATTAATTCTTCATACATTCTCTCACCAGCTCTAAGACCTATTTGCTCTATTTTTATATCTTGTGAAGATATATTTAAATTATTTACTGTATTTTTTATTATAACCTCAGCTAAATCTTTTAATTTTATTACGGGCATTTTTAAAATGAATAGTTCGCCTCCTACAGAATTTTCCACTGCATGCATAATAAGATTTACAGCTTGATCTAAAGTCATCATAAACCTAGTCATGTTTGGGTCAGTTACTGTAATTTTCCCTTGTTCTAATATTTGTCTTTTAAATAAAGGAATGACAGATCCCCTAGATCCCATAACATTTCCAAATCTAACTGCAACAAATTTTGTTCTTATTTTCCCTTTACTGTAATTAGCTGCTTGCACTAATTTTTCTGCAAGGAGTTTAGTTGCTCCATAAGAATTTGTAGGATTTATAGCTTTATCTGAACTAGTAAAAAGTACGCATTCTACATTATGATATTGAGCTGCTTTTATTACATTTTCCATTCCACCTACATTAGTTTTTATAGCTTCAGTAGGATTATATTCACATGCTGGTACATGCTTCATAGCTGCTAAATTAAAAACTATATCTATTCCATTCATAGCTCTTTCTAATCTATCATAATCTCTTACATCTCCTATTAGAAATCGAAACATTCCAGAATTAGTATATTCTTGTTCCATTAAAAACTGTTTATATTCATCTCTACTAAATATCCTAATTACACTTGGCTTATGTTTAATAAGTTCTTTAACTAGTCCTTTTCCTATGGTACCTGTACCACCAATTATCAAAATATTTTTATCTGTAAAGTAACTCATTAGTTATTGCCTCCAAACCTTCCATTGTTCATTTATACATTAATTTATCGTATAAATTACTTTTATCTTTAAAATTAAAATAAGTTATGCTACTTTATATAATATAATCATTTTCTAAAATAATAAATCCCATGTACTTAAATGTACACAGGATTTATTTATTAGTTTAATATAGCATTTCTTATAATTGACTTCCACTGACCTATTATAGGTAATATTTCATATTCCAACAAATCTCCAACTAAGATATAATCTTCATTATTAAAGGCTTCAACAATTTCTAAAAGCTTATCATTTATTTCACTACAATCTATATTCTTCTTGTGTACTCCTCCTGTTAATCTCATAGCATCACTAATCCACTCCATACCGTCTATTATATGAGCAATCATTTTTGTAGCTTTACCTTCTTCATCACTTTTGAATAATCTTACTGTTTCTATTATGCCCGCTTCTAGTTTTTCTATATACTCACTAGCTGTTTGAAGAGTTTCAAATTGTTGCTGTATATATTCCTCTACATTAAATTTTGGTTCCATTTTCTAACCTCCAAAGTTAATTATTTTTGTTATTTGTGCTCTATTTTAAAACAAGATTATTTTTTATCAACCTGTATGCCTCTTCTAATTCCATATATGTTGTTCCTTTTATTTTAGCACCATTACTACAATTTATAAAATTTATATTAGGATATTCACTTATTTTATTCTCTATCCAAGTTTTAAAATATAATAAGGTAATATTGGTATCTAGTAACTCTCCATTTACTCCTTGTACCTTTTCATATTCTTTATTAATTGGGACCGTTATATCTAAATTGTGAACTTTCGAGTAGGCTTTTGCATGAGTTCTATTATTTAAAAAAGCTAAATCTTGTCCTATAAATATTATAGGATTCGCTCCTCCCTTTATTGCTATATCTAATATTGCTGTTGCAACAGATTTTCCTGTATCTATAACAATATTTTCTTCATGCGGTTCATTATAAAATATATATTTAGGGCCTTTATAAATTTCTACAGCTTCACGTGAAGCTGTATTTAAAAAACATAACGGTACATCTAAATTTTCATAGCCTTTTACTTGATTTGCAATAATCTCATGAGCATCTATAATGCATATCATGTCTGGTGTTATTTCATTGTTTATTAAAGTTTTAAGTGCACTACCTGCTGCAAATATTTGTACTTCTCCTTTAAAATCACTTAAATATTTAACATTATAATCTAAGGAAGGCCCTGATGATACTATTATTACAGGTTTGTCATTAAACTTATTTTTTTCGTAGAACGTTTTTATTGATTGGGAACTTTCTTTAATATTACTTTCGTAATTTTGTTGAGCTAATTCCCTAAAACTACTCATTCCCGTTCTACTAATAGAGAAAGTTTTCAAAGCCACTTTAAATCTTTCCATGTTTTTAGGCAATACTTCAATAGAAGGATTGTACACTAGCATATCATCAATTAATTGCAACTTTTCATAGAATTTGTCCATAAAGTCTTTTGAATATCCTATAAATAATTCTACTCTATTATCTTTTTTTATATCTTCAAATAAGTTTAATTCATTACCAATATTAAATATCTCTTCGTCCACATCAAAAATATATACTTTGCAGTTTTTATCTACTCTTCTTAGAAGCTCTTTAGCATGATACCCAAATCCAATTCCATATGACAACATATGCTGCTTTCCTTTATAAATAAATGCATTATTATCTATAAAAGTTTTAGCATCTTTTTGTGGAAAGTATTTGCTATGAATAAATTTATTATTTACTTGAATAGTAGGCACATTTTCTTTTGTTTCTATAATTTTTATGATTCTTGTCATAAGATTAATTCTCCATTAAAATTATATTAATGTGTAACTTATTAGTATCTTTTTTATTTTGCTTCACTGTAATTAAAAACTCATTGTTATATTATTTATCGTATTTAATCTTATCTTCTTTATATCTACTCTCTTAGTATATATAGTAAATAACCTTTATACTCTTAAAAGAATATAAAGGTTATTTATCTACATTTCTTTTATCTTTCTACAATAAAACTCCATTCTCCCAAGCTGTTCCTTTGACATATTAGTTTCTAAAACTCCAAAGCCTGCTTCTTCTAAATAATCTATCATAACTTTTCTACTGAAATATGATAAGTGTGTAACTACATGCCAAAATACATTACTCTCTTTAGCACTTTTACCATATAAACTATCAACTATAGGAGTAGCAACCACAAGTAACCCATTTTCTTTTACTAGTTTATTTATTCTCTTTAAGTCTTCCAACGGCTTATGGAGATGTTCTATGACTTCAAATAAAGTTACAACATCATATTTTATTTTGTCATCAAAAGAATAAAAATTTGTCTGTAAGTGTTCTATATCATAATTTTCCTTTGCATACTTACAGTCTTCCTCTGTCAATTCTAACCCAACAGCATTCCACCCTCTATCTACTGCTGTTCCAACAAAAGTACCTATCCCTGCTCCTATATCTAAAAGTATTTTTTCTCCTTTATTATATTTATCAATTTTAGTTAGTCTGTCATTAGCTAAGTCTATCAAAAAACCTAATCTATCATTAATGTCTCCATAAATTCCACCAAATTTTTCTTCAGCTATTATAGAGTAATATTTATTTAAATTCTCTTCTTTTGGTTGAGGATTTGCATATATCAACCCACATTTTTTGCATTTAACCCATGCTCTTATGGGATTTATTAGCTCCTTATTATCTTCACTTATAGACTGATTACCCACCCAGACTACCTCATACTCAGAATTTCCACATCCTATACAATTAACTTGTTTTTCTGGATAATTATATTTATATTTTGAATTTTTATTTTTAATATCAGCCAGTGAATTATCTAGTTCAAGTGCTTTTTTATGATAAGCTAGAGCATCTTTAAATTCTTTCAATCCATTATAGGCTAAAGCTTTAAAATAGAATATTATACCTGTGTCTGGTGCTACATTATTTAACCAATAATTGCATATGTTTATTACTTTTTGATATTCTCGTTTTAGTGAATATTTATTTAATGTATTGATAATTTCACTATAATTACCATCTACAAAATATCTATTTATATCCTCATCTAACATTTGATTAATAACTGACTTACTAATCATGTCATTAATCTGATCTTTTATTTCATTAGAGTTAGTAAGCTTACATGCCTTATTATAATACTCTTTGGATAATTTATTTTTGTCCTTTAATTGATAAAGATACCCTAGATTATAATTTATATCAAAGTTATGTTGGTCTAATTGCATCGCTTCTAATAAAACTTTTTCTGCTTTATCTAATTCATTTTTCATGATTAAAGCAACAGCTTTCATAGAATAAACGTCAATATCTTTTTCAACTATTTTTTCATACTCTTCAATAATCTCCATAGCTTCATCTAAAGAATCACTATTTATATATTCTTCTATTTTCTTCTTTAAGTTATTACTATATTCTAAGAACTTATTATTCATCTTTTTATCCTCTTCGTCCTTTTCATCTTCTTTGTCCTCATTAAAATATTCAAGTTCAGCATTATATTCTGGTATAATTGTTTCTAAATATAATTGTATTGCCCTAGCTAAATCCTTGTGTATTAAAACAGACTCTTTTAGTTCTCTTATTGCCCCAATTAAATTGTTATTATTTAACTCTTTAAATGCATCTAATATATGTTTTACAAATTGAGTTTCTTCATAAGTTACCATGTCCATTCTATTGTTTTGTATTAAAACATCACATAAATCAATATACTTATTAGTTATAGTTAATATATTTTTTTTGGATAATCCTTTAAATACTCTTGTATTAATGGTTTTATTTAACATAAACAATGCACTATCCTTTAAAGCTTTTATCTGCTCTAATGTAAATTTATTGTTTTTATCAAAAAACAATAAAATAGCATATGTCTTATCTAAAATCATTTTAGATGTTACAATATCTAATTTTTCTAAGTCATATTTATTGACTAATTCTAAGACTTTTAAATCATCATTTTCAGTATTTATTAATCCTTTTATAATATCCACACATTCTTTTTCTTCTTCTATTACTTCAAATTGTTTTAGTATACTTCCTTTTTCTTCTATATTACATTCACTAACTATCTCTGCTATAAAATAAAAAAATAAATATCTCAACTCATAGTTTTCACTATTCATTATTTTTTTCTTGAAAAATTCTGTCAAATAAAAATACTGACTACTTTCTACATAAGACTTAACTATAGTATATATGCAATTTTTCATGAAGTTATCATCTTTTATTCTTAAAGTAGTTTTTCTAAAATTCTCATAATCTTTTGTTTCATAATAACAAACTAATAATTTGGCCAAAGCCTCATTTTCCGAACTTAAGCTATAAAATATATATCTATCATCATTAATAATAGATATATTATGAATATCATCCATTAATTCTAAATATTTTTCATAACTTTCGGCTGCTTGTAAATAATTTTTCAAAGCAAAGAAAGCTAGTCCTTTATTATAAACAAAGTCTATAAATATAGGTTCAACTTCTAATGCCTTATTACACAATTCTAAAGTTTTTTCGTAGAAACCATTATCAGAATAAATTGCAACTGCATTATTAAGAGCCATTAACTCAAATCCTTTTCCTATTTTTTTATTTTGTAGTGCCCTTATATATATATCTACTTGTTCTAATGCTTCTTTATGGTCTCCATGCATAGAATAACTTGTACTTAGTTGCATTCTATAATATAAATTATTAGGATCTTTCTCTAATTCCTTCTTTAACAAAGTAGCTGTCCTTTTAAATTTTTTATCTTTAATGTCTTCAGTCATTATATATCCATAATGTAATAGATTAATATCTAAATTTTTAGTTGGTTCTGCCCTATTAGCTTGATTATGAACACTACCAAAATAGTAAAACTCGTCGTTATTTCTAAATATCAATAATCTACTTAATATCGAATAACCTTCATAGGTTTCATCATGAAAGTTTTTTTCTGTACATACAAATGTACTATATTTCTTATATTCTTCTGATGTGAACAATTGAATGATCTTTTCAGGCTCTCCTTTTTCAAATTCTTCATCAGCATCAAGAATAAATAAATATTCACCTTGAGCTAAAGATATAGTATAATTTCTCATTCTCGAAAAATTACCTTCCCAAGCCTTGTGATATATTTTTTGTGTATATTTATTTGCTATTTCAACTGTTCTATCAGTTGATCCAGTATCAACAAAAATCAATTCAGCGATACCACTATCTATAATTGGCTTGATACTACTCAAACATTTATTTAGATATTTTTCCTCATTTTTAGCCATCATACATATACTTAGTTTATATGGATACATATTATTTTCTCTAATAAGCTTTTGAATATAATATCTTAAAGGCATTTCAAATAATGTATATTCTTCACTCACCTTCCTTAATATTGTTATAGCTTCGTGTATATTATTTTTATTTAACTTATCTACTGCATTATTTATTTCTATTAGAAACCTCATTTCATCATCTAATACTAAAGAGGTATTATTATTTATAGTATAACTTAGTTTATAAAATCCATAATTAGTATAATCTAAAAACATTTGAATAAGCATATTCTTTTTTTCAATATCAGCAGACTTATCTCCCATATATTTAATATAAGATTTTATAATATTAATATACAAAAGCATATTAATATTATTTTCAACAGAAATTTCTTTTTCTAAATTTATTGAAGTCATAAAATTATATAATGTTAGATAAAATTTTTCATCTATTTCTAATAGATAGTTTATACATAGATTTAGCAATTTCCAGTTGATATTTCTTAAAATTTCTACTGAATAATCTCTATTAGTGAATATATCTTTAATAAAATTAGCAAAATAACTATCTTTTTGACTAAATTTGCTTTCACTTAACAAATCTAAAATTTTCAAATAATAGCCTTCTTCTTTTTTATTATACATTTCTTTTATTATCATATAATTTTTGTAGTTATTGTCTATATCATTTTGTAAAAATACCTTGTTGATTTTTTCAACTTCTTCCACTTTCAAACTACTCTTAAACTTTTCTAACTCTTGTATAAATAATTTTTCAACATTATATTCCTTCCCCTTGATAAGGTAGTCATACCAATAGTAAATCTCTCTATACAAATTATCTTTTAATAGTTTATATAAGCAAATCTTTATATTTTCATATTCAAAGTTCATCAAACTATAATCTTCCAATTTTAATCCATTTAAATAGCTATCTTCTTCTGAATTTTTATTATAAATCATGGTAACATCTTGCATAATATATTTACTTTTATTTTGGCTTAGAAATTTTTTACATTTTATTTTTATATTTATTTCATTTTTAATAGTTTCTCGAATTTTATCAGTAAACTGTTTATCAATCACCATACCAGACTCAATTAGTAATATATTGTGATTTTTACAAATAACTTTATAATATTCGTTAAATTTACTATAATCTTCACTAAACTTATAAACGGAGTATTCATAAGATAAATTAAATTTTTCTACAATGTTATTTATTAGTATTAATTGGGGTTTATTTTCTTCCATTAAAGGTTTAAGAATTCTTACATATTCATAAATTTCTTCTTCACTAGCTCTTATAACTATACTTAAGTCTTTCATAAATTCCCCTCCAAAAATATTATGAATTTACTATGTATATTATTTATCGTGTTTTTAGTTCTATGCTTTAACTCATGCAATAATATGTTTTAATAATTTGTTAGGTTAAATTTAACAGTAATTTTAAATTTAAAGTATCCCTAGTAAAACAAAAAGGCCAGAAATTTCTTTCTGGCCTTTTAAATAGTTACTATAATAACTTTAAAGGAAACTCCACTCCTCTAGTCGCTGAGTAAGTTCCGCTAGCTAAATCGAAGATTTAGAGTGTTACTTATCTTAATAATTGAAGTACTCCTTGTGGAGCTTGGTTAGCTTGCGCAAGCATAGCTTGAGCTGCTTGAGTTAATATATTATTCTTTGAGAATCCCATCATTTCTTTTGCCATGTCTACATCTCTTACTCTTGATTCTGATGCACTTAAGTTTTCACTTGAAGTATTTAAGTTAGCTATTGTATGTTCTAATCTGTTTTGGTATGCACCAAGTTTTGCTCTTTCTTTTGATACAGTGTTTATAGCAGTGTTTATAACAGATGCTGCAGCTCCAGCAGCCTTTGCACTTCCTATATTTAATGCATATTCTCCTGCTGACTTAGTTACATCTGTACTACCCTTTATTGTACCTGCGCTAACATATGACACTGTACCTGCTGTTCCTAATGTAGTTGATGCTCCAGCTTTTGCACCTGAAGTTACTGTAGATAATGCAAGTTGTAAACTTCTCATATCAGTAATAGAAACTTGGAAAGTTTGTCCTTCGTTAGCTCCAATTTGTAAAGTTACATTTTTAGAATTACCTTTTACACTTACACTACCACCATTTAATATTTTTTGAGTATTAAATTCAGTTGTGTTACCAATTCTGCTTATTTCTGCTGTTAACTGATTCATTTCTCCTTGTATAGCATCTCTATCTTTTGTTACATTTGTATCGTTAGATGCTTGTACTGCTAATTCTCTCATTCTTTGAAGAATAGCATGAGTTTCATTTAATCCACCTTCAGCAGTTTGGATCATTGAGATACCATCTTGAGAGTTTCTTGAAGCTTGATCAAGCCCTCTGATTTGTCCTCTCATTTTTTCAGAGATTGCAAGTCCTGCAGCGTCATCTCCAGCTCTGTTTATTCTTAAACCTGAGCTTAATTTTTCCATTGATTTTCCTGAATTAACTGTGTTAGCACTCATTTGTCTGTGAGCATTCATTGCATTAAGATTGTGATTGATAATCATAATAAAATTCCTCCTTGAATTTTAATAATAGGAATCCTTTCCCATTATTTTTGTTTTTATTTTTGTTTACATATATTATATCGGTGATTTTTTAAATCACTTAATAGCTTTTTATAATTTTTTTCAGATTTTTTTATTAAAAAATACAGAATCTACTGCAAAACGCTTGTTATAACCTTTATTTGCATTTTGTAAATTATTTAAATTGGTTATATTATTACGCAAATCAGCTTTTTTTTCATTCATTAGTTTTATTAGCTTTTGATTAAGAACTAATACATCTAAATCTTTACATAAAAACAAAAACTCTTCTTTAGAATAATCTATTTTCTCTATTAAATCTATTACATCTTGTCTACTAGATAATAATTCGTCCAATATTTGGTAATCCTCATTTTCGATTTCAACAATTATTTTTACTGTTATATCTGCATACTCTTTTAACTTATCTCTCAATCCCATAGTATCAGTATCCATATATATTACCCTTGACTCATTCCTAATTGACTATATAACCAATTAGTTTGAGAATTCAATTTGTTCATGGCAGTTTCTAAACGAGCAAATTGTTTATAATATCTATCTTCTTTTTCATATATCCTCTTCAACATTTCACTGGCTTTATCTTCTTTTTCCTTTATTTGATCAGTAAGAGTATTTTTGAATTCAGTGAAATCACCTTTTATTCCTGCTATTTCAAGAAGAGTTCCTTTTTTACTATTAGCATCTCTAAATGTTGATACATTATCCTCAATAATATCACTTATTCTGTTTAAAATCCCCTCTTCCTTATATCTTTCAGATCTATCTGAACTTGACATAGTTCTTGAATAATATTTATGATTTTCTGATTTTTGAATAAATAAATCCATAACTTTATCAGGTTCATCTTTTAAAGCCTGTCTTAATTTTTCCTCATCTATAATTATTTTTCCTCTTTGAGAAACATCATTAGAAGTATTTAGTCCTATGCCAAATAAATTAGTTCCACTTCCTTCAACATTATCAAAGAATGCTATTCTCATTTTTGATAGCATACTTTCAAGATTACTATCACCTGAAAGTAATCCTTGTTTGGCTTTGTCTTCCCATTTTTTAATTTGATCTTCTTTCATTGCCTCTTTTTGTTCATCAGTAAGCGGAAGATACTTGTATTGCTTTTTCTCCTCAACCTTACTACCTATTTTACCTACTAGGTCATTATAACTATCTATAAATGACTTTATTTTATCAAAAGTACTGTCTGTATTTCCCTTAACTTCAAATGTAACAGGTTCAGTTGGTTTAGAATTTAGATTATAATTAATACCATCTATACTAAAATTATTAGAACTTTGTTTAATAGTATTAGTTGAGCCATTTGGCTGAGTTATTTTTAATGTAACATCTTCGCCCGCCTTAGCTGTTGTTGTTCCAAATAAATTCTCCATAAATTTATTTGTTGGATCATCCGTTATTGAAATATTTTGACTAGACCCTGTATCTTTCGAAGTCATATGAAATTTTTTATCTAGTTGACTATAAGAAATATCAACATTTGATCCTTTTTCTATATCTCTCAATATATCAGATATACTTTTATTCTTTGCTCCAATATAAGTTACATCACCTTCAGTTCTATCACTTATACTAGTAAAATCATAATTATATTTCTTACCATTTATAGTGAATGAAACCTTTTCTTTTCCTTCAGGGTTTATGATATTGGCCATTTGGTCATTAATACTTTGTTCTATCTTAAAGCCACTTGAAACTCCTAATGTTCCAGCAGCATTACCTGTTAAAGTTACTTGAGCACTAGTAGTAGACTTGAATAGTATTTTGCCATTAACAGACTCCTCTATTTTTATTGAACTACCTACTCCTAACTTATCGTTTATTGCTGTAACAAGGGTACTTTTATCATATGTGCCCGGATCTAAGGTTACAGTCTTAGTTTGTGATGTTCCATCAAATATATCAAACGTCAACGTATCATTTACTCCAGCAATTATTTTTTTATCATAAGATAATGAATTACCTACAATAGTTGGATTTGAAAATTGATCACTATCAGGGCCAGTTCTATTTAGTGTTACATCAGAATCAAATTTTACCTCACTGCCCCCTTCGAATTTAACTGTGCCTGTTACAGGCTGTTTATCCTTATTAATAAAAGTTATATTTAATCCATCAGTTGACTGAGCAATATATTCCCCATTTAAACTTCCACTTATTTTAGATGATAATTCTTCTAAAGTATAATTTCCTTTGTCTATAGTTATATTTTTTGTTGTACCATCAACATCTATTGTTAACTTGTTATTAGTATCATCTATAGTAACTTTTTTAAAAAACTTTATACTATCATTCTTTACAACAGCTTTCACATTATCACTAAGTTTTTTGTCTCCTCCCACATCTACGGAGGACATATCTTTATTAATCTGCGCTGCTAATTCAGTAAGATTTCTATATGTCCCTGAAGTTATATTTACATTTTGTCCTTCAACAATTAAGTTATCATTAAAATTACTATCATCTATATGTTTTATAGATATAGGGAATTGCACTTCTCCTAATGCTTCTTTTACATTTATAGTCTTAGTTGCATCAAGCGATGCTTTTGTTGCTATATCACTAGAAGTTACTTCTACAGTATACTTTCCTTCTATTGCTCCAGAAGTAGCTTTTAATGTAATATTATCACTTGTTGTTCCTGTTTGAGTTACCTGAAATGATGAAAAATTATTATCTGATAGTAAATAATCCCTAGATAAAGGATCAAAATATTTAGTTTTAAAAGAATTAACCTGCCCTATTATATCTCTATATGCTTCCTGTTTCCATGATAAAATTTGTTGTTGTTGTTTCATCTTATCTACTTTAGCATAATATCCAGTCATCATTTGTTTTATAACATTATCTGTATCAATATTTGCGCCTAGCCCTGTAATTCTTAATTTGCTAGATGGACTTACTCCCATGTAACTCATATATATCCCTCCTTACTTTTTTATCACCAAGTAACTAATCCCTAATCACCAGCTTTTATAATAGCTAGTGATTTATTTCAAGCAACTGATATTTATAATAATTATTTTCAAGGATTTTCTATTTTGTAGAAAATCCAAAACAACAATTATTTGTAATTTAATAATTTACCACTAGTAACTGGATACTAACATCTATCTTGGATAGCTACTAAAAATTATCTGCTTCCTCTAGATAATTTTTCAGCCTCTGTCCAAGTATTTCTAATATCTTCTATCAGTGGAATAACCTCATCCATAATAGCTATATCTTTTTTTATGTTAGCATCGGCTAATCTTCTTACTATAAATTCATAGATTGACATAAGTTTTTGTCCCCACTCCCCAGCTTTAGCCATATCTAAAGTCGCCATAAGCTCATAAAATATATCTTGAGTCCTAGTTATATTGTTATGAGCTTTTTCAATATTTTTATCTATGATAGCTTGTCTACCTATTTTTGAATATTTAACAGCTCCATCTACTAACATTAGTAGAAGCTGATCTTTTGAAGCATAATTTACACTGTTATTCTTATAAGCGTTATATGCATTACTTGCGTACATTTACGTAAACCTCCTAATTAATGAGCTTTAATCTATTTATATAAAGTTTATCGTAACCAAAAAACATAACTTTAATCCAATTTTTGTTTTAAAAATTCCTTTCAGCAAACAATTTTATAGTAACTATCAGCTATTCTCTAATAGCCAAATAATCATTTCTAATAATCAACTTATAAGATTTTCTGTTTCATAAAAAATCAAATCTAATAGTTAATTACCATATAACAACTCCCATTAGTTACTTAATACTGGATATTGGTATATCTTTATTAAGAATCTAATTATCTTTTTGTATCAAGAAACCTTCCGTGAATTGAATCTTCTGCTTCTTTTCCTTTAAAAGCATCTACTTCTACCTCATTTACCTTAACTGCATCTACTAGTATTTTGCCATTACTGTACTTTTTTAGTTCTTTTTCAAATTCTTCTTCATCTTTTTTCTTATGTTGCTTATTTTTATTATTGCCTTGATCTTTTTTATCTTTATCTACTTTGGCTATTCCTTTGTTTCCATGAACCTTTCCTTCCTTAGTAGCATCATTAACTATCTGACGAAGTTCAGTATCTATTTTGTTTAATCTATACTCCATAAGAATACCCCCATTGATATTATACTTTTTTATCCACAATAACTCCTGCTAATTTGCAAAGTTCTGCTACCATGTCTAATATTTTTTTGGGCGGTATTTCTTTTATAACCTCTTTTGTTTTATTATTTACTATTTTAATAACAAATTCACTTTTTAATTTATCATGCCTTTCATATTCTATGTGAGTAGCTTCTCCTTGAAGAAATTTATTTAATTTGTCTACAGCATTTTTTATCTGTTTATGTTCTATATTACTTTGATTTTCTTTTCCGTGCTCCACTTCACTGTCTATATTCTGATTTTCACCAATTGGTATTGAAATAACTTCTGTGTCTACTGAATTATTAGAAAAATTGTTGGCTATTGTCACAGGGTTGACTTGTCTTCCTTGACTTATTATAGGATCAACCATATTAACACACTCCCTTGTTTTATAAAATTATATCTTAAAATAATGTTTTTATATTATTCTAAAATACCTTAAATAACTTAAAATTTTATGCATTCAACAATTTTTAAACATATTTTTATAGATATAATAAGATTCACTCCCTTAAATACTTATTATACTATCTTTTTTTTATATTTTTTAATACAGAAATATCTACATTTATAGCTTGCTTATTTTCTTCTTCTACTTCTTTATAAAGCTCTTTTCTTAAAATAGTTACATCTCTAGGAGCTTCTATTGCAATTTTTACTGAACCATTTGCTATATCAACTATTGTAATTTCCACATTTTCTCCTATTAATATAGACTCTCCCTTTTTTCTTTTTATAGCTAACATTGAACATCCTCCTTGAATAATGGATGTTTTATCATATATTTCTCATTATTCAATATTATTTGTTCCCCTAATTTTTCTTTTATATTTATTATTATAGGAGCACGTAAATTTGTTGTTATATGTTCAACTTTAGAATTTAAAGTAACAATGCTTATTGTTACTACATCTTCTGCCTTCTGTATATTTAATCTTTTTATCAATTCATCATCAAGCTTAAACTCATAACTTTCTAGTACATCAAAAGGAGACATAATTATAAATCCAACTTCATTATCTTCAATAGAATGAAGTACACTAAAAATTTCATTTTCTTCTACAGGAAATATTATAAACTTTGTTAAATTTTCAAAGCTTGGTATTCCCTTTTTAAAAGTGAAAACATCCTTTTCTTCATACTCATGAACACCATGATACTTTGTATTTAATCTCATAAACATTCCTCGCTTTTTGTACTTTATAGTTTTTTCATTATATCTTAAATTTAGTGGTTTGAAATAAATTTTTATTTTTGATAACAACCCCTTGTCTAGGTTCTAGGTTTTAGGAAAGGAAGTAATTGAGCTAGCTGAATTACTGAATCCGCCTTTGTAACAAGTTGCAAAGAGCGTAAAGGAACTTTGCTCCTTAAAATATAGTTTTACAAAGCAAAACATCCTATCCTAGCACCCAGCACCTACCACCTAGTACCTATCTCTTAGCTTTGTTATCTAAGATAATCTAAAAGAGATGGTTGTATTACTCTAGCACTTGTTTGAAGTGACGCTAAGTATACCGTCTGCATTACTGCAAATTCCATTGTTTTTTCAGTTATATCTATATCCTCTGTCTTTGAAAGAATCTCTGTCATGTTGAAATTAGCATCTGTATTCTTTTCATGAGCACTATCCATTCTATTTTGTTTAGCTCCAACTTCTGAACGAATTTTCAATACATTATTCATAGCATCTGTGAGCTTTTGAAGATCTCCATTAACTAAATCTTTTATAGCATTCTCATCTAAAGCTGTTCCATCTGAATCTTTACCATCTAAGTGGTTAGTTATACCCCTTAGTACTTCTCTTAAATCTAGGCTCTCACCTTTTTCATTTGTAAATTCAAGTACCTCAGTAGCACACACATTATAGTCCATTTTAACTCCTTGAGATATTTGAACTGTTAATTTTTTATTTATCATATTATACTGTTTACCATCATCTGTATTAGGATCATCAGTAGTCTTTAATGTTCCACCTTCTCTTTTATTGTAAAAGATATTTGTATTTCCAGAATCAATAACTTCTGCCTTTTTAATCTCTTTTCCATTTAATTCACTAATTCCAGAACTTATGTCAATTTTTTCAGGATCTCCTGTTGATAATTTAGATTTGTCATAAACAAAAGTTATAGAGCCTTCGCTTATAACAGGCACTGCTTTTAATTTGTTTTCAAAAGGCTGTCCCGATGTATTTATCTGCTTATTTATCTCATTTGCTAATTCAGTTACATTTTTAAATTTTTTACCACTTGTATCTTTTGGCAAAGTAATTGTTTGCACTACTGTTCCACTATTTTTTAATTCTATTTTTACATCATTGCTTTTAAGGGAAGAATTTAGATCATCAATGTTTATTTTTACTTTCAAAGCGTCTTTGTAGTTAATTCCACCTACAACATCTACAGGTTTTGTAGTTCCTCTAGTTCCTCCAAACACATATTTACCATCAAAATTTGTATTTAAAATTTGGCTAATTTCTCCAACCTTTTCATTTATCTCATCTTTAATAGCTCTTCTTTCACTTGAACTATATCCAGCATTACCTGCAGAAATCAAAAGTTCTCTTACCCTATGAAGAACATCCCCTACTTGGCCTAGCGCAGTATCAGTAGTATCTAACCAATTTATTGTATCACTTATATTTTGATTATATTGCTTATTTTCAGCAATATCTGTATGCAGATTCATTGCCCTAGCTACCCTTAAAGGATCATCTGAAGGTCTTCTAATTTCTTTACCTGATGTCATCTGTTCCTGAAGCTTTTTTATATTCTCCAAGTTATTTCTCATATCTGAAAGAAAAGTATTACTTAACATTTTATTTGTAATTCTCACTTTTTATACCTCCGCTCACATTTTCTTAATCTCTAATTCCAAAAGCTTTCTTCAAAAATTCATGTGGCTCTTTTGGCAATTAACGACTAGAGATTAGCGATTTCTTTTACCTTTTTAATCCATTAATAACCACATCCAAAAGTTCATCCACTGTAGATATTATCTTAGCATTTGCTTGGTAAGCATGTTGGAATTGAACTAAGTTTGCCATTTCCTCATCTAATGATACTCCTGATATAGAATCTCTTCTTTCTTGGAAACTCTTTAAAAGAACTTCTTGATTTTTAACAACTCTTCTTGCTTCTTGTTCTTGTATTCCTAACTTGTTCACACAATCCTTAAAATAATTATCTGTTTTCATACCATTAATATCACTTTTTATTGTTTTAACACTATTTACATCATCCACTAATCCATCTTTACCAGTACACTTTTTTATAAACTCTTCTCTAGTCATTTTTTTAGGATCAATATCTTGAATTTTCATTAAAGTGTTTTTAAGTTCGGATATTGCAAGAGCTCTTTTTCCATCACTTTCTCCGTCTATGTCATTATCTTTTGCGTAAGCAAATTGATCATCATGTATTCTTGTTTTTATTTTCATTACATCTTTTAATATTTCTTCATTAACAGCTATGTTTTTAGCTGTTATTTCAGCTTCACCTGTTAACACGTCACCTAAATTATTTATTTTATCATTTTCATACTTAGCTTTGTCTTTATTTACAAAGAAAGGCATATAATCTGCACTTGATGGATCTATTGGATCTGTCGGTACACCTGCTGATGTATGTCCACTGTGTATAGTATTTACAGATAAAGCTATGGATTTAGCTAATTTATTTAATTGATCCATGTAATTGTCCACATCTTTTTGTACAGACATATAACCTTTAAGACATCCTCTATCCTCATCATTATCTAAAGCAAAAATGGCTAAATCTTTAAACTCCTTTGTGCTTCCTGAAGTTATTTCTCCGCCGTTTTTATCTATTATTAAACCATCTTTATCTTCATTATTAGGATCCTTTTGAGACCATAATACTCTTGTTTGATCTAATCTTTTATGTTCTTCTTCAGTCATTTTCACAGTAATAGTTTCTGGCTTATCTTTATCTCCATTTCTAAGGTATGTAACCTTATATAAATCTGTCTTTCCTTCAATTTTTTCCATACCTGTAACATAAGAAAATCTTCTTACAGCATCATTAGGGTTTTTCCTTACAAGAAGTCCGTTTACATCACTTCCAAGTCCATCTACATCTCCTGGAGTTACATTGACAGAATAAAATTTATCATTTTCTACTTTTATGTTAAAGTTTTCACTTAATTGGTCTAAAAGCAAATCTCTTTGATCCATTAAGTCATTGGGTTCCATTCCAGAAACCTTAACACTCATAATTTGCTGATTTAGTTTATCTAATCTCTCAAGTATTCCATTTACCTCAAAAACCGTTTGCTTTATACTATCATGAGCATTCTCTTTTACTTTTTCAAGTTGACTGTATGTGTGGTTTAACTCATTAGCTAAAGCTGCTGATTGTTGGGCTACTACTGTTCTAGCATTTGAATTTGCAGCTTGTTTTGAAAGTTCATCCCAACTTTGAAAAAACTTTCCTATTAAATTAGAAATACCATTTTCTGAAGGCTCATTGAATATACTCTCAATCTCACTTAAATATTTATCTCTTGCTTGATATTGACCTAATGTACTTTTCTCTCTTCTTACTTGGTAGTCCATAAACCCATCTCTAACTCTTTGGATAGTTGATACATCAACCCCAGTTCCTATTTGTCCTGGTCCTATTTGACTATCCATAGAAGGCATACCAAAAGGTCTTGTAGTTTCTAAAATAGCTCTTTGTCTTGAATACCCTTCTGTATTAGCATTCCCTATATTATGTGAAGTTACGTCTATAGCTCTTTGTTGAGCAAACAATCCTCTTTTTCCTATGTTAAAAGTCCCAAACAATCCTGACATTTTATCACTCCCCGTTTTTTTAAGTACTAGGTATTAGGTGCTAGGTACTAGGAAAGGAAGTAATTGAGAACACTCAATTACTGAATCCGCCTTTGTAGCTTACTACAAAGAGCGTAAAGGAGCTCCGCTCCTTTAAATGTAGTTTTACCTCCTATCCTAGTACCTATAGCATCTAGTTCCTAACACCCGTCTTTCAATCCTAGTACCTAGTACCTAGTACCTAGCACCTAATCTTTTATCTAATCTTCCCGTATCCATTGTAAGTTTTAGCTTGTCTATCTGGATTTAGAATCATAAGCATTTTATTGGTGAAAACCATTCCTTGTCTAATCAAAAGCTCATTCGTATCTTTTTGAAGCTTAACTTCATTGATCAATTTCTGTATGTCTCTAAAAGTTTTTTCTAAATCCTTATCATCTATCTCTTCAATTAAGCCGCTCATAGTTTTTTGTTTCAACTCTTCTTTAAGTATACTTCTTCTCTCAAGCTCTAGATTTGCAATATTTTGATTATGTTTTTGAATTTTTTCTACACAGCTTTCCATCTTAAATACATCATTTTTGACAATGTATTCATGTTGCTCTTCTAGACCTTTAAGTAAACCCTTTAAAGCCTCAGATTGTTTTTTCATATTCTCCTTCAATTGTGAACTGCAAACTGTAAACTCTAAACTCATTTACCCCTCTCTTCCTTTCATTATATCTATCATCTTTTTTGCAACAAGTTTTGCATCTACTTTATAAGTTCCATTTTTAATTTCTTTTCTTATTTTTTCCAATTTTTCAGCAGATGAAGTTTTATTATCAGTAATATCTAAAGTACTCAGTTCTTTCCCTGCCTTAGAAATCTCTATAGAATCTTTTTTTTCTTTAATTTTTTCTATTTTTTGTTTCTCTATTTGATTATTATTCTTATCGTATAAATTTACAGCTTTACTTATATCAGTTCTTGATATTTTCATTCCTGACACTCCTTAACCATTTCTTATCTTCTTGTTAATATTATCGAATTACTATATATAAAGTTTATATTAGTTTATAAAAAAATAAAAGGAATTACTATAGTAATTTCATTTTTAATGTTAAATTATACTACATTAAAATTTATATACAACTTAAAGCGTTTATATTTTTCCGAAAATATAAACAATTTGTGAACAACATACTTTCACATAATATTAAGCATATGAAATAAAAATGCAATTTTGATTTTTCAAAATTGCATTTTTATATTTCATATGTCGTGTTTTTTATAATACTTTGTTTTAAAATCATATTATCCTCTAAGGGATTTAACTCTTTCTTCACCACTTACAATACTTACTATTCTAACACCAAAGTTTTCATCTACAACAACTACTTCTCCATAAGCTACCTTTTTACCATTAACCAAAATTTCAACAGGCTCTTCTGCTAATTTATCTAATTCTATAAGAGAACCTGCGCCCAAACTTAATACTTCTTTTATACTCTTTTTAGTTCTTCCAAGAACCACTGAAATTTCAAGCGGAACATCAAGTATTAAATCTATATTTTGAGGAGTATTGCTAACTGCAGCCTCTCCAAGAGGTTTGAAATTAGCTGTTTGAACATTAACTTGTGGCTGTGGTTGTGGTGGTTGCGGCTTAGTTTCTTGTATGTATTGTTTTTCTTCATGGTGTTGTACTGGTTTAGGTTTAACCTCAATCTTTTCCATATTTACTTTAGAACCTTCTTTTATAGGCTGAATATTTTCACCATCTTCTTTTCCCATCATTATAGAAACTATTTTTTTTGCAGTTTTTATTGGGAGTATTTGCATAATTTTGCTATCAACTAATTCACCTATATTTAATCTAAAAGATACTTGCACTATAGGTTCATCACCTGTTATACCTTCCGCTAAAGGAGCAGTTGTATCTTCCCATATTTTAGATAATGGCGGAGAAATATTAACCTCTCTCGCAAACATTGTCGCCATTGATGTAGCAGCTGAACCTATCATCTGATTCATAGCTTCTGATACAGCACTTTCTTCTATTTCAGAAAGAGAAGTGGTTTTTTCTATCTTACCATCTCCTCCCATCATCAAATTGGCGATAACTGCTGCATCATCTATTTTCATTACAAGTAAGTTTTCGCCTAATATACCACTTGTATATTGAACTTCAAGAGCTATATTAGGAACTTCAAAACTGTCTTTTAATTTATTTAAAGTAGTAATTTCAACTTGTGGAGTAGTGATATTTACCTGCTGATTTATTATAGTAGAAAGAGCAGTAGACGCTGACCCCATAGAGATATTACCTATTTCACCTAGTAAATCCCTTTCCAAGTCAGAAATTCCATCTTCCTCTTCTACAGGAGATATATCTCCTTGTATATTGCTTTCCTCAGGTTTATCGTTTCCAACTTCATCACTAGGTGTAGAATCACTTCCCCCATTTAATAATGCATCTATTTCTTCCTGAGAAAGAAATCCGTTATCGCTACTCATAGTTTCCCACATCCTTATCAATAATATCTAATACCTGTACACCTTTAAACTTCCCGATAACCCCAGGTTTAGCATACATATAATCTTGATCCTCTACTTTTAATTTTATTGCTTCCTTAGTTGTAGTATCTAAAGTTATTACATCTCCAACAGTTAATCCTAAAAACTGTTCTACTGTTATATTAGTAACTCCTAATTGAGCAGTTACTCCTAAATCAATAACATTCACTCTCTTACGCAACTTTTGTTTAGATTCTTCTAGTATATAGGTATCATTTTCTCTAAACCAATATTGCACTACTAACTTATCTAATACCTTTTCTATACTTAAATAAGGAATACAAATATTTATAAACGTACTACTTCCATTCATCTCAACAGAAAAAGTTATCAACGCTACTGGTTCTGTTGGAGCTAATGTTTGATTTAAAGCTGGGTTTGTCTCTAGCCCTTCTATTTCAGGCTCTACTTCGAGAACATCTTCCCAAGCAAGTTTTAAATTTGCAATTAATCCTGTATTTACTTGTTTTATAATGTTTTTATCTATGTCAGTAAACTCTCTATCCTTATATTGACTAGTCCCTGCTCCTCCAAGCAAAATATCAATAACCTTATACACAAATTGAGGATTGCTTTCAAAAAGTATTGAACCACTTAAAGGAGGCATCTTGAATATAGTCAGTATAGTTGGATTAGGAACTGAATGAATAAATTCATCATAAGTTATCTGCTGAACCGTTTCTACCTTTACCTTAACGTTAGTTCTTAATTGGGCTGACAGATAATTTGAAATTATCCTAGCAAAATTATCATGTATGAGCTCTAGTGTCCTTATGTGATCTTTAGAAAACTTCTGAGGACTTCTAAAGTCATAAGGCTTAACTTTTTGTTTTTCTTCTTCCGCTTCAATTTCATCGGGATTTAATTCACCAGAGTTCAAGGCAGATAAAAGGGCATCTATTTCGCTTTGCGATAAAACGTCTGCCATATTTGTCCCTCATTTCTTTTACTAATTTATAAGTAGTTTATCTATATCTATTAAACTAACTACTCTATCCTTAAAATTTATAATTCCTTTTACATAAGGTTTCTTATTATCCTCAACTTTTTCTAATACACTCTCTTCAATCTCAAGTACTTCATCAACTTCATCTACTGTAATACCAACATGTTCATCTTCCATATTTAAAATTATTATATTATTTTGCTCCACATCATCTAACTTTTGTATACCTAATAAAAGATTTATATTTAAGAGGGAAATAACATTACCTCTTAAATTAATCAATCCTTTTATATGAGCTGGTGCTTTAGGGACCCTTGTTATTTCCATAATATCATTTATTCCTTGCACTTTTGCAGTTTCAACTGCAAACTGTTCATCCCCAAGTCTAAATATAACAACTTGCATTTTCATTTCCCCCTTTTAGGCTATTGACCTATTACTTTTCTAATAGCCTCAAGTACTCTATCTGCTTGAAATGGTTTTACAATGAAGTCTTTAGCTCCAGATTTTATAGCATCCATTACCATTGTTTGTTGTCCCATTGCACTACACATTATTATTTTAGCATTAGGATCAAATTCTTTTATAGCCTTCACAGCCTCAATACCATCCATATCAGGCATTGTTATATCCATAGTTACTACGTCTGGTTTTTCAGCCTTATAAAGTTCTACAGCTTTTAATCCATTACTAGCTTCTCCTACAATATCAAATCCATTCTTTTCTAAAATATCCTTTATCATCATTCTCATAAAAGCAGCATCATCAACAATTAATACTTTTGCCATGTCTTCATAACCTCCATTAATTTACTCCTAATGTACTCAATATTCTTTCTAAAGATCCAGGCATTGGAATATAATAAAAATGCCCACTTATTCCCTTATCATTATCATCTTCTAAAAATCTTGTCTCAATGTCAAGGACTTGTTCATCAAACTGACCAGCTTCTATAAAACTTGTGGATAATATAGCACCCAACATATCATAGCAAAGAGCTGGCACAGATGGTGTTATAAAAAGTCCTGTGAACTTTGAAATAGCATTCATGTAAGAAGCAGCTATAATATTTCCAATCTCACATAATACTGAGCTGCCCATTTCAGATATTTCCTCGCTTTCCTCCCCAGTCAATGCTTTTATCATACTAAATGCTGTTTCCCTTTCAAGTATAAATAAAATATTTCCTGGGGTATCTCCAAGTACCCTTACAAGAATTGCAGCAACAACTCTTTCTGTTCCACTATCTGAAAACACATCTTCAAAAGGAACTATATTTACAGATGGAACAGTCATATCTACTTTTTTATTTAAAAGTTGAGATAAGGCTGTTGCTGCATTACCTACACCAATATTTCCAACTTCTCTTAATGCATCTAACTGCATGGGAGTCATGTCAATATACATCATGTTAATCCCCTCCCCTCACATTAAATTAAAGCTGCTACATCAAGTATTAACGTTACTAATCCATCTCCATATATAGTAGCACCAATATACTCTTTTAGTCCTTTTAAAGTTTTTCCTAAAGATTTTATTACTGTTTCTTGTTGGCCTAATAAACCATCAACTAAAAGTCCTACTGTTCTTTCTCCAACTTTTACTATAACAATGTATTTCTTACCATTGTCCACTTTTTCAATATCCAATTTTTCATAGACTCTTATTAGTGGTATTACATTATCATTATAGATAATAACCTCTTTATTATTAGTTTTCATAACATTCTCTTCTTTATAATCAATAACCCTATCAATATATCCTAGTGATATAGCCATAGTTTCATTTCCAACTTTAACTAATAAGGCTTGTATTATTTGAAGTGTCAAAGGTAATGTTATAATAAATGTAGTACCTTTGTCAATCTCACTTACAACGTCTACTGTACCACCCAAAGAGTTAATTTTAGTTTTAACTACGTCCATACCAACTCCTCTTCCTGATATGTCCGTAACTTGTTCATTTGTACTAAATCCTTGTGCGAAAATAAGATTTCTGATATCTGCTTCACTCATTCCTTCAGTACTTATACCAACTTTTTCAGCCTTAGCTCTAACTTTTTCAACAGGAATTCCGCCACCATCATCTTCAACTTTTATAATAGCTTTTGTTCCTTCTTGATAAGCAATAAGCTTTATTGTTCCAGTTGAATTTTTCCCTTTAGCTATTCTTTCCTCTTTACTTTCTACTCCATGGTCAGCTGCATTTCTAATAAGATGAATCAAAGGTTCTCCTATTTCATCTATAACAGTTCTATCTAACTCTGTATCTTGTCCTTTTACTATAAAATCAATTTCCTTGTCTAATTCTACAGAAAGATCTCTAACCATTCTAGGGAATCTATTAAATACAGTTTCTAATGGTAACATTCTTATTTTCATTACTAAGTCTTGCAAATCTGAAGTAGTTCTAGCGACCTGCTCTAAAGTCTCATTTAATTCAGTAGATTTATAGTTAGAACTAATTTGTTCTAATCTAGTTCTATGAATTACAAGTTCTGAAACCATATTCATAAATTTATCTAATCTTTCAAGATCTACTCTTACAGATTGATGAACTTTTTTGTGAGTTCTTCTTTCCTCTGGTTTCTTTTCTACTTCTTTTGGTTTGACCTTAACTTGAGGTTCAATTTTCTTTTCTTCTTTTTTCTGTACAACTGGTTGCTGCTTTTCCTCTGACTTTTCCTCAACTTTAGATGCCATTTTTTCTTCTACATTTACATTATCGATTATAACTTCTTCAACTTCAGAGATATTTGATAAAACATTGTAAATTTCTTCTTCTGTTTTATGTGTTAAATAAATCATACTTATATCTAAATCAAAATTTTCATTTTCTAAATCATCTGCAGAAGGTATGCATTTTATTATTTCTCCATACTCTTCTAAATCCTTAAATATCAAGAACGCTCTAGCTGATTTTAATAAAGTATTTTCATCCAGTACAACTTTAATTTGATAAGGATTGAATCCTTTATCTAAAGCTTGTCTTATGATATTAACATCATATTCATTCATTTCAATAAAGCTTTCTTTTGAATCTTCCCCTGACTCATTATTATGAGTTTCATTAACAGTTTCTGCAGCTTCTTTTGATTCTTCTACTTCACCGTTATCTTCTTCTTCCTTAACAATTTTTTCTAGACCACTTATAATTTCATCTATATGAACATCGTCCTCTATACCTTCTGATATATTGTTAACCATTTGTTCAAGCGTGTCTAGACACTTAAATAATACTGTTACAACATTTTGAGTTACTTTTAGCTTTCCTTCTCTAAATTCAGATAAAACATCCTCCATTTTATGAGTTAATTCAGCCATATTGTTGTATCCCATAGTTGCTGCCATACCTTTTATTGTATGGGCTACCCTGAAGATTTCATTTAATTTATCTATATCATCAGGTTCTTGCTCTAACTCTAATAAAGATTCATTTAAAGTTTGAAGATTATCCATTGATTCTTCAAGAAACATTGATAGATATTGTGATGTGTCCACATTTTTCCCTCCTTATTGTTTCCTATAAATAAAGGTAGAAGCCTTTTCAAAACCATAATCTCTGTAATTGTATATACTTTCAGTAGCTCCTACAAAAAGTAATCCTCCTGGTTTAAGAGAAGCACTGAATTTTTTATAAATCTCTTCTTTAATTTCTTGGTTAAAATATATTACCACATTTCTGCATACTATTAAATCGAATCCCTTTTCATAAGAATCAAGTATTAAATCGTGTTTTTTAAAGTTTACCATATTTTTTATTCTTGAATCAATCAAATATTTATCACCATTTTCGGTAAAATATTTTTTTAGATGCTCATTACTAATATTTTTTATTTCAGATTTTACATATTCACCTTTTCTAGCTCTTTGTAAAATACTTTCATCTAAGTCAGTTGCTAAAATACTATGTCTTCCCTTTTCTTTTAGATTGTCTAAAATCATAGCGATAGAATAAGGCTCTGCACCTATAGAGCATGCTGCACTCCATATTTTTAAGTTCTTTTCTCTTAGCAGTAATTCTTTTTCTATCTTAACTTTTAATTCTTGAAAAATTTCAGGATTTCTAAAAAACTCTGTTACATTTATCGTTATAAAATCAAGAAACTTTTGTCTCTGTTCTTTATCTTTTTTCAGTAGAGCAACATATTCATCTACTGAATTAACTCCCACTCTAGACATTAAGCTTAGAATTCTTCTATGAAGCTGATTAGATTTATATGCAAATAGATTTATATTAAATTCTTTTAAAACCCATTCTTTAAATTTTTCTAAGTCCATACCTTCTCTCCTAGCTCTTTATAATTTTTATTATAGCTTCTGCAATATAGTCTATAGGAAATACTTTATCAACTTTGCCTGTTTCATAAGCAGCTTTAGGCATCCCATAAATAGTACATGTAGACTTATCCTCTGAAATAGTAATTCCACCATTATCTTTAACTACTATTGTGCCTTCAGCGCCATCTTTACCCATACCTGTTAAAACTACACTTAATAAATTTTCTTTATAGATCTTAGAAGCTGATATAAATAATTTATCAACAGCTGGTCTAACTCCCCAAATAGGAGGATCTGTATTAAAATGAATCTTTTTATCTCCACCTACTTCCATATGAATTCCACCTCTTGCCACATAAACCACATTATTTCTAATGCTTTCTCCATCAGTTGCTTCTACTACCTCAATTTCACTATTTGCATTTAGTCTATCAGCAAAAGCTTTAGTAAACCCAACTGGCATATGCTGAACTATAAATACGGGTATTCCTATATCTTTGGGTAATTTTGTTACTACTTTGTATAATGCTTTTGGTCCTCCTGTTGATGCACCAATAACTACAGCATTAATTTTTTTACTTCTAACATTTGAAGTAAAAATGACTTCCCTTTTTATATCTTCTTTTTTTATATCCTCTTTAATTTTTATAAACTCCTTTTTTGGTTCTTCTGTCTCAATTCTATTGTCCAAGTCATATTTTTTATCTGAATCATAATTTTTATTATAAGCAAGCTTTATTTTACTTTTAAGGGCGTCTTCAATCTTGTTTATATCTAAAGATATAGCCCCTGATGGTTTAGGTATAAAATCAAAGGCGCCATTTTCTAGACATTCAAAGGTTAAATCTGTTCCCCTTTTAGATATGCTGCTTAAAACTATTATAGGTATATTGTATCTATTCAATTTTAAATTTTTTAAAGTTGTTATGCCATCCATTTTTGGCATTTCTACATCTAAAGTTATTATATCTGGTTTTAGTTTCTGTAATTTCATAAGTAAGTCTTCGCCATTTCTACAAGTAGCTATTACTTCCATGCTATTATCAGAATTAATAATATCAGAAATAATTTTTCTCATTAATGCAGAATCATCAACTACAATAACCTTAATCTTGTCCAAAATAAAATCACTCCATCTATATTTCTTTAATTTCCATACCAACGGTTTTTATTTGTACCATTCCATCTAAAGTATTGAATATCATTGTTCTTCCTTTATTCCCCCCTATTGACTCACTTAATAAGGGAATAGATAATTCTTTCAAAACTTTTTTAACAGAATTACCATTTCTATTTCCAATATCCATAATCATACTTTTATCAGAAAAATTAAACATAGATGCTCCACCTGCAATTTTAGCTACAATACTTCTCTTGACTGCTCCTTTTTTCTCCATTTCTTCAATTAATAAAGGTATAGCAAGATCCGCAAATTTCATAGGATTATTAACCTTAGTAAATTGAGAGCTATCTGGAAGCATAATATGAGCAAGCCCGCCTATTTTCTTATGTTTATCATAAAGAGCTATTCCTATACAAGAACCCAGTCCGACAGTTATAAGTTTTTTTGGTGGTAACGCAGTATTTAAATCTGCAATTCCAACCCTCACTTCATCGTTGTTCATAATCTACACCTTATCTCAAAATTTGTTCTTTTTCTTCTCTCGTTAATATAGTAGAGAGATTTAAAAAGATTATTATTTGTTCATTAGTTTTAATTAATCCTTTTATATATCGTTTTGATATTCCTGCTACGATTTCTGGGGGCTCTTCAATATTTTCCATTTTAACGTCCCTAACTTCTGATACTATATCAACAATTATTCCTATTTTATTTTCTTCTTGCTTCGCAACAATAATTTTAGCATCTCCTTCTGACTCTTTACAATCTATATTGAATTTTTTCACTAAACTCATTATTGGAAGTATGTTGCCTTCATAATTTATTACTCCTTCTACAAACTCTGGTGAATCAGGTAACTTAGTAGGTTCAGTATAACCAAGTATCCTTTCAACTTCCATTATGTCTGTAGCATAATATTGATCATTTATTTTAAAAATCAATACTTTTATTTCACTATTATTCATAAGTATACCTCCCTATAGAATAAACTTGTCCACAATCAGTTCTCCTTTAGAATCCAAATATGCATGAATATCTTTACTAGCAATATCCAATACATATTCTTTTCCTCCAACTATAAAACATGTATTTTGATAGGCTTTATCTACCCATATATTACCTTTATCTTTAACAATAAGCTTGGTAGATACTCCTCCTTCACTTCCAACTTCTTTACATCTTATTTCATTACTAGCCTTTATCACACCACCCCTCACTACACTACGAGGATCTTCAAATATTACAGATTCACTTGCCTTAATATTTGAAACATATTCTCCCTTCCCTGTAATTGTTATTCTACCCGAACTTCTTAAATCCGAATCTTGACAATAACTTATTCTAATATTAACAGGCATAGATAAAGTATCACGAATTTTTTTAATATTTTTGTTTACTAGTTCAGCTAAAATACTAAGTTCTCTGTAAGTATTGATATTAAGTGGTCCAAAATCTATAAGTTTTTGACTCATAAGCTTTGAAAGTGTTACTTCATCCTCTACTGATTCCTTCTCAACAAGTTTTACATATTTGAAACAAATTTCGGGAATATATTTAAATTTGTTTTCAATGAGCAATTTAATCATTTCTCCATCACGCACTTTTTGTTCTATAAGATTAAGTTTTCTTATATTTTCTACTGTTTCTATAAGAGTCACTAATCCTTTGTGTAATTTTTCCAAAGCATTTACTTTACTGATTTTTGTTATTTCTTCTCCCCCAGAACATACTGTGGAATTAATAACATTTCCTAATACTTCCAAATCACCTTTAGCACATATATTGCCTTTTTCTACATTTTTTTCTACAAACAAGTTATGCCCAGCTTCTACTATCATCCCTTCCTTTACATTACCACGAATCATTATATCGCCATTAAACTTAACATTACCCGTTTTTATATCTACATCACTGTTAACTTCATGAAGTTGATGTACAACAAATAAATTTCCTTTAGCATATGGCTTACCTTCTATAGAAGCTACTATAGTATTTTCATCTAAAAGTTCGCATCCCTCTCCCGCTTTAAGAAAGAGCTTCTTACCAACTATGTGTTTTTTAATTTTGCCTTTTACATCTAGTCCATCTTTCCCAGATTTACCTTTTATGTTTACAGCTAAAATATCTCCTTTTTTTACTTCTTTAACATATCCAATACTTTTATAATCTATTCTACCAGTACTATCTTCCTCTAAATCACTTATTTGTTCTCTTGTATTAAATTTTATTTGAATTTCATCATTCACACCATCTATTGGATAAAGACCTTCTGCCACTAAAATTTCTTCAACATTTTCCATTTTAGTACAATTTTCTATGTTTTCTTCTATTATACCAAATTTAATACCCTTTGCCAGCAATTCTTGTTTAATTTCATCTTGATTATAAAGAGGAGGATTTTCTATTTTGTCTACTTCATTCTCCAAAGTTAATTGAATTTCCTCCTTAGAATCCTTAAGTTTATATGTTTTTTTAGGAACATAACTGATATTTATAAAAACCTTCATGTTATCTGGAGATATACTTATATTCATTATTCTTTGTGCAACACTTTCTTCAAAAATAACTTCTATATTGCTTTCCTCATAAACCTCTTTTTGATAATCTACTTCAACATTATCTACTAAAACTTTCATATTTCCTTTAGGAACTCTTAATATAGCTGGTCTTCCATCTTCTTTAGGATCTTTAACTATTATTTTTCCATTTTCAACCTTTATTTTTCCATTTTGAACTTTTGTTTTTTTATGTTCTAAATCTTGAATTTTTAAATCTTCCTCATTTGATTCTTTTTTATCTGATTCATCTTTATTAAAACTAAGTTCATCCTCATAAACATTAACTTTTATAGAAACTTTTCTTTTAAAAAATCTTTGTTTATTCTCTATAATTTCATATTGAATATTTTCTTTTGAAATATTCAATTCACTACTAGCTAATTCTAAACATTCATCTAAGGCTTTACCACAGAAAATTTTTTCAGCCACATAATAACCCCCTACCATTTTATGGTATAACAAAATATTCCAACAATGCATCTACTATAGTAATAAATTTATCGTTATTAATACATCATACTTTATAGATTATATATTTATGAAAATTTTAACAAGCTATAAGTCTTCTTAAGTGAAAAGCAATGTAACCAATTTCATCTTCAGGGACTTTTACATTAAAAACAGTTTCTATTTTCATTGCTACCTTTATTGCTATATTGTATTCAATGTATAAGTCTTTTTTTATCCCTTCTAAAAGTTCATTTTTTATAGGTTTATTATTATTTAACCTATCTAACATAAACTTAATATGTGTTAATGTTCTGACATATTCAAAAGATTTTTCATCTATTGTTTTATCTATAAGTTTTAATATGAAGTCCATTACATCCTTTATCTTTTTTGTATAGTTTAAAGAACTACCTACATTTTGTTTTTCTATAGCTGCTCTTATATGAAGGCATATAAACCCTATCTCATCTTCTGGAAGTTTTGTGTCAAATTCTTTATTTATAATTTCTAAAGCTTTTTGTGCTAATTCAAATTCTTTAGGATATAACACTTTTAATTCATTTAAAAAAGGATTTTCTATTTTTATTCCTTTTTTTATTCTTTGAATAGCAAAATTTATATGGTCTGCAAGTGACAAATGTATAGATTCATTTAATTTTATATTTAGTTCATTTTCAGAATAAGATATTATTTCTTCAGATATAGCAATTACTTTATTATTAATTTTTTCAAAAAGTTTACTGTAATTGCCTCCATTTTCCCCTTTTTCCTTTATAAAGAGATTCTCTATTCTCTCCTCCGGAATAGGCATATCTTTTTTTAAATCATATCCAACTCCTTTTCCAACAACTATTACTTCATCCTTTTCCCTTTGAGCTACAACAACATTATTATTTAAAATTTTTTTAATCACATACATAATATTTTCCTTTCCATAATAAATGAAAGATCATATTCTCTAGTTTCTTAAAATTAGCAGATATTATTTATAATACTTATAGAATTTTCTTTGTTTTAGATGAAATAAAAATTTTCATCTAAAACAAAGGAATCCTATTTATTAAAATTTATATATTGTTTTATAATATTGTCATAACCTAGTTTTATTTTTTCAAGAATACAATTGTTTATATCACACTTAATATGATCTACTTTATGTATAGGTAGAATCTTTGGAGAAGTGCCGCAAATAAAAAACGAGTCTATGTCATCTATATTAGTATGATGTATTCTCTCTTCTATAGCATCTATGTCTAGCTGTTTACATACCTTTAAAACATATTTTCTAGTTATCCCAGGAAGAACATCTTTTATAGGAGAAGTGTATACCTTATCCCCCTTAATAGCAAAAATAGTAGATCTGCTTCCTTCAGTTATATAACCATCATTGTCCACTAAAATAGCTTCATAAATATTTTTCTCTCTTATAAAATTATTTGTATCTTCTCTAAGTTTTGAATTTATAACCTTCGCATTTGGATTTTCTCTTTCTGCATGATATAAAGCTGTAGCTACTCCCTCTTCATACATATCTTTTGAAGGATACTTATGTTTTATAAAATAAGCCAAAAAATTTTCACTTTCATCTTCCTTGTAGTTAAATATAAGCTTTATATTTCCGAAAAATATATCGTTTACTTTACAAAGTTTATAAATTTTATTTTTAATTTCATCTTTTTTCATCCATAATTTTAACGAAGTAACCTCTGCAGAATTTTCCAATCTTTCAAGGTGATCCTCTAAAAACAATGGAACCCCTTCCACAATTCTTAAAACTTCATACAAAGATTTACCACCATTAGGGTTAAATAAATCAAATTCCTTTGAAGATTTTATATCATTGTTATAAATAAATTTTTCTCTAAAACATTCCTCCATAATACCCCTCCAATTCTATTCCCATTTTAACATCTCTATGTTATCTTTATTTTTATTAGGATTACCCCTATAATTTATAAGGTATGGCTTTCCTACAAGTTTAAATAAAGGTAAATCTGATAAAGAATCAGAAAACATGTAAGATTCTTTAAAATCTACTTCCATATTTTCATTCTTTAAAACTTCTTTTAATCTCTTTACTTTTTCTTCACCTTTACAGTTTTCTCCTTCTATTATACTATGGTATATACCATTTTGACATCTAAATTTAGTCCCAATTATTTTATCAACCTCTTTTATATTATATAATTCTTTTAAATAAATTTCTGGAGATGCTGAAATTAAATAAATTTTATATCCTTCTGTTTTTAGCTTTTTTATTGTTTCTATTGCATCTTTATATAGAATTTTGCTTAATCTTTTTTCATAAAACTCTTTCACTATATTTTTCAAATCTTCTTCATGGATTCCATTTAAAAATCTCCCAAAAGCCTCTTTTGCTTTTCCAGCATCATATATTTTAAATAAGTAAAAAAAAGCTGTTTTTAAAGTGTTTGGAAAATGAAATAATAATTTTATATCTTTTTTCAACATAAACCTGTATAGCTCTATAAACGTTTCTCTTTTAGTTAAAGTGTAATCTACATCAAATATAGCCAATTTTTCCACAAAATCACCTCTAATCTCTTCCCACATTGGAAAAAGCCGATGCAAATGCAACGACTTTTATTATTATTATTCCTCTTCTTCTAATAGTGATTCGTAATAAGCTGTAGCTTCTTCAAATTCTTTATCTTCAGGAACCACTAATTCCCCTTCTTCGCCTTCGCCAACTACTTTAAATAAATAAACAGATTCATCTTCTGAATTTTGTACAAGCGCATATTCATTACCATTATATTCAAATCCATCTACTACTTCACATGGTACAACATTACCATTTTCATCTTCTAGTTCAACAATTAGTGGTTCATGATCTCCACATCCGCATCCACATTCATGTTCATGCTCGTGGTGATGTTCGTGTTCGCTTTCGCATCCACATCCACATCCGCATTCATGTAACTTTTCTTTATCCATACTTTACCTCCTGGTATATTCTTTCTAAATAGAATAGGACTTATTATCTTATTTCTATATATTCTATATAGAACAGAAATTATTATATAGTAATATTTCTATTGTAACCTTAAATGCTAAATAATAAAAGTATTTCTATGAAAATTTTTCAAATAAATATCCACCAGCTTAGCTGGTGGTTTTTCTTAAGCCCTATAAGGGCACTTTACCAGCATTATGCCTTAAGGCACGTATAAAAATCTCGCCAGCCGCAATTTAACTATTACCTGCCACCCTTA
>NZ_JAPQFJ010000013.1 GCF_026738875.1 Clostridium brassicae | reverse complement strand
TCTTGAGTAAAGGTAAAATTATTCATAGGATAATACCGCCTTTCTTAATTTTTCTGTAGCAAGAAAATTATACTTCAAGGCTTGGTATTATCCACTATTTATTTTTTGGAAACTATAATATGGAAACCAATAAAGTTTTGTTTGTACAAAACTTAGGTAATTAAATGTTTAAAAATAATAATTTAAATACACTATATACATCATTTACTCCGTTAGTTAAAAATATTGAACTATTTATACAATTGCAGTTTCCAAATAACTATTTATATATTTATTAATATATACAAATTTAAAACCTAATACTTCCCTAATATTATTTTTATTGCACATATTTTTTATTATTTCACATCTGTAATAATAGCCTATCCTATAAAAAGTAAATTTTGGGGACTTAATATAAAATAAAATTTCCTATAAACTCATAGTTTTACTGTTATACATTTTATAATACCTAATTATACCATATTAACTGCGTATTTTTTTAAATGCTCTTTTTAAAATCTTTTGCCTTAAATTCATCAGTACTAAATTTATCTAATAAGCTCTCAAGAAATATTTTTCATAAAAAAACTCCAGCAAATTGCTGAAGTCCTTCTTAGTTATAATTTTTTGTTGCATCTTATAATAAATCAAACTACCATTAAACTACTATATTTTATTCTTATAACAACACAATTACATCTGCCTTATCCCATAAAAACCATTTTTCGTAGGAGTCATTAATAAAAAGTTGCTATTAAAAGCTTATTTTTCATTTTGTAATTACCCCTTGATCTGCTGCTGAATTATCCATAGAGATTGATGGTTGTTGATTTAATTCTTCACTAAGATAATTTATTCTTCTTCGCAATTTGACAGCTAATATACCGGTTAATATGGTAGTCAGTACATCTGCAATAGGCTGTGTAAATATGATACCATTTAAGCCTAGCATTTGAGGTAAAATAAGTATTATAGGTATAAAGAAAATACCTTGGCGGGCAATGCTCAATATCATACCTTTAAATGCTTTTCCAAGAGCTAAAAATAGTGTTGTGTATATACATTGAAAACCAAATAATATAAAAGTAATGCTATTTCCTCTCAAAGCTTTAGCGCCTATTGCAATAACAGAGCTGTCTCTGCTAAACAAACTGATAATTTGTTTTGAAAATATCAAAAATATAATTTCCAAAATTGCACAAAAAATAGTTGACCATTTGAGTGAAACTATAATGGCTTCTCTCAATCTTTTATAATTTTTGGCACCAAAGTTAAACCCAGCAACTGGCTGAAATCCCTTTACATATCCGAAGACCACGTAAGAGCCAAGAGCCAGAACCCTTGTAACAATACCCATTGCTGCAACAGCAGAATCCCCATAGGAACTTGCTGATGTATTGATTAACCCCATTGAAGCACTTGATAATAACTGAAACAGTAAAGTAGGTATTCCTATTTTCAATATTTCAGAATAGATTGTTTTGTCTAGAGAAAAATGTTTAATTGAAATATGTAAATTACTTTTCCCTGAGAACATGTACCATACATAAAGAAATGTGGTAATTATCTGTGCAACTACAGTTGCAATTGCTGCACCTTTGATTCCCATATTTAAGGTATAGATGAAAATCGGATCCAAAATAGTATTGAGTATTGCACCCGTAAGCATTGATATCATACTTATTTTAGTAGCTCCCTCAGAAGCTGACATATTATTCATAGTTACATTAATTACATTGAAAATTGATCCTGGAATATAGATAATAGCGTATTCCAAAGCATAAGGTAAAATTGTTTGAGTTGCACCTAATAAAACTAATACTTTCTTAAGAAAACATATTGTTATACCTATTACAATCAGACCGATTATTATGCTTAAAATCAATGCAGTTGAAGCTGTGCGGTTGGCCTGATTATTATTTTTTTCACCCAAAAGCCTTGATATATATGATGCAGATCCACTTCCAAAGGTCAGCCCTAATCCAATAATTATCTGGGAGATTGGATAGGCAATAGATACAGCGCCCATTTGACTTGTTCCTAATCCTCCAACAAACATAGCATCAACAATATTGTATACTGAAGTAACAAACATGCCAATAATAACAGGTACTCCTAGCTGGAACAGTACTTTTATAATATTTCCCTCACCCATCATTTTTATTTTTTTCTCTTTCACATTCATTTATAAAATCCCTCCTCATATTTATTAAAAATCCATAAACGTGTATAGTACCTATACACTTAAATTCTATTACACCTATTATTGTTATTAGTAGGGATAAATAGTACATTATCCCTACTATTTACGTACATTGCACACATTAAGTATAGCTGCTATACGCTAAAAAAATAATCCTCACCTATCTTTTTCCCCTTCGAAATCAACTATGTTACTTTCAATAGATGTCAAAAAATTTTTAAGAAATATAATCTTATCCTCAGTTGCATCTCCTAAAATCTCATTTACAAAATCATCAAACTCAAGATGAAATCTTTCATGATTGATGTTCGCTATTTCACCCTTAGGCGTTAGTTTAAGTACAAGTCTTGACTGATTTTTAATATCTTTTTCTTTAATAATCATTCCTTTTTTTTCTAATCTCATTATAATCTGAGAAACTGCTCCTTTCGTCACCCCCAGTATATCTGCAAGACCAGTCACATGTATACCCTCATTTTCTTTAATTGCTTTAATCATGTGAATCTCAGCCTCAAAAAGCTGTTGATCAGTACCATAATTACGAGTTTTCTTTTCAATCTCAAGAAGTTCATTTGCTATTCTTAAGAGTGTATAACTGATTTTTGTTTTGTTATTAAATTTCATATTCATCATACGATAAGTATATAGATGCTATACTCTTATGTCAATAACAGCATTTTTATACGCTATTTAAAATCAACTAAATTTTTTAACTGTTTCTTGTTAAACAAATTTTATCCATGACATTATGTATTCCATAAAACCCGAATCTTCATTTTGTTGCTCTTTTTTTATCACAAAACCACAATGTTTATAAAAATTGACTGAAGATATGTTTTCAATATAAACCGCTAATTCTAAACTTGAATATATAGATTTACAATAATTTAGTAATTTTTTTCCTATGCCTTGCCCTTGATAATTTTCTAAAACAAATAATGCACCAATAAATGAATTGTCTATAATACTTATAAAACCTTTAATTACACTATCTTCTTTGTAAATAAAAGTTATAGAGATAGGAATGTATTCTTCTTTAACAAGACTATAATTTTTTATCCAATACTGTTCTGGTATAAAACTATGTGCAGTAATATTAGTTTTTAACCAAATGTCCATAATTGCTTCAATTTCAAACTCTTCTAATTCTTTAATCATATTTTCACAACCTTTTTATTTTATAAATCATATATAATTAGTCTGAAACAATGTTCTCTAATGATTCTTTAATATCTTTTGTATATACGCCACCATGGTAACATATGATTCTGTCCATTTCATAATTTAATAACTTCTTTATAGAATTTTTTGCATCAACCACATCTAAAGTATATTGTGGATATGGTATCATCAATTTATCATTTTCTACTACTAATGCATCTCCTGTAATTAATGTTTTACTATCCTTTAAATAAATTGAAATATGACCTGGCATATGACCTGGAGTAGCAATTATTTCTACACCTCCACACCAAGAAAATGACTCTTTATCTTTTAAGCATATATCCACATCAACATTTTCTACTGTTTCAATAAAACGCTGAAATTCCTTTGCACTTTCCTTTTGCTCCTCAGGAAGTTTATCATATATAGACTCTGCTTGCTGCAATCTTAAAGACTTTTCCTTCCCACTAATATATTTTTCATCATCGATTGATGAAAGAACCTTAATATGTGGATACTCTGTTTTAAACTCTGCTAAGGCCCTCATATGGTCAAAATCATGATGTGTTATAATTATTTTTGTTAATTTACTAATATCAATTCCATTTTCTTTAGCAGCATTTTTTATTAAAGGTAAAAAATTAGGGTATCCACAATCAATTAAAATAGCTTCACTTTCATCACTTAATATAACCGGAAAAATAACATTTGTATCGCTAGCAAAATCAAATTTTATTTCTAAAACCGTTACTTTATTCATTAGTTTAATCCTCCACAATTTACTTTTATAATATAATCTACCTACAATATACTAACCCTACTTTTTATAATTACTCAAGTTTACAAACAATTCTGTATCAAAGCTGTTCATATTTATCTATAAAATTCCAACAAAAAAATCGGTATTAAATTATCTAAATTGATAATGAATACCGATTTTTTATTTATATATCTTTTTGCTGTTTAACTATTCTTCTTATACTATGTTCAGTAAGATAATACTTCTGTGCAAGTTTTTTAATAGATATTCCCTTATTATATTTATTAAAAATTTCTCTGTTTCTTCTTTTTAGAATGTCTTTTGTAGAAGTATTTTCACCCCAAACTTTTTTGTTTTCACATTTTATTGGTATATATAAATATCCACCTTCTATATATTCTTGAATCAGTTGAACAATATATTCTGGCAGTACATTTTGTGCGTTTTCATATTTCATATCTTTTACTCCTATCTACCCTGTTATTCGTAAATAATGAAGCAAAGATCACACAAAACAACATTACCTAAATTAATCTAATAAATTAGGCCCTGCACAAGTTCTTATTGTGTTTATTCTGTGTAATCTTCGCACAGAGCCAAAATAGGCATTACATTTTGTTGTATAATCCACTTGTTTTTCCCTCCATTTCCCTATTAATCATTTATAATTGTACCACAATATTACACCATATATTATAATTTTATATGGGAAACTAATACTTTTTAAGAACAGAACGAAAGGAGTAAGTTGACAAATTGAACTTCTATTGTAACCTAAATTTACACTTTATATAAAATTCAGCTAAAAAACATTAGGTACATTACTTTTGGATTAAATCTTCAATTTTAATTTCTTTTTGCTGTAATCCATTTTTCATCATAAACTCTTGAGTCTTTTTAAGTTCTTGTATATCCTTATCAGTTATATTAGTATTAAAATCATACCAAGAATACATTTGCTTTGTTTCCTCTGGAGTTAATCCTACTTCTTTAGATGCTATATCTATAGCTTGATCAAAATTATTCTTTATATAATCAACAGTTTCATTATGAACCTTTTTAAATCTTTCTACTATCTCTGGGTTATCTTTTAAAAATTTTTCACTTACAGCAGTTACTATAGTTCCTTCTACTATACCTTCTCCATTAGTTACAATCTTTGCTCCTGATTTTACAGCCTTTAACGCTGCTGGTCCTGCTAAAAGTGCTGCATCTACGCTTTTATTATTAAGTGCTGCTAAAGCCTCTGGTATACCCATGTTTACAAATTCTATATTCTCTTGTTTTAATCCGTTTTTCTCTAAAGATCCTATCAATAGTTGATGAAGCACAGTTCCCTTAGGTCCTGCTACTTTTTTCCCTTTAAGATCTTTAGGTGTTTTTATATTGTCATTTTTTGTTATTATCATAAATGCTTTAGGTGCTCTACTATACACATTAATTATTTTTAAGTCCACTCCATTAGATGCAGCTAAAATAGCAGAAGTTCCTCCAAGAGCATGTAAAAACTGTAATTCTCCTGCAGCAAGAGCTTGTGTTTGTTGTGGCCCTGCAGTTATTTCATGCCATTTTACACTCATATTATCTTTTTCAAATTCCTTGTCAAAATTTTTATTATTCTTTTCAATTATAGATGGCACATTCAAAGGAGATTTTACATAAGTCACATTTATAGCTTTACTACTTTTCTCCTCAGTTTTATTTTCCTTGTTACTGCATCCTACTAACATACTTCCTGCTATAACTCCCGTTAATGCTAAAGCCAATATTTTTTTTACTTTTATCATTTAAGTCCCTCCAATTTATAAAATAATATATTTAATTTAATTAAATCAAATTTCATCTCTACAAATAGTTTTTAAAATGTCACTCTTTATTTTCACTAATGTATCTGCTGTTAAATTTCTTGGGTAATTTTCATCTATTCTATAATCTTTTTCTACTTTTCCTTTATCTAAAATTATAATTCTATGCCCTAATAAAATTGCCTCATCTACATTATGAGTTACAAAAACTATTCCTTTTTTAGTTTTTTCATATAAACTTATAATCTCTTTTTGCAAAGTATCTCTTGTAAAGTAATCCAATGCTGCAAAAGGCTCGTCCATTAACATTATATCTGGTTCATATGCAAGAGCACGTCCTATTGAAACCCTATGAGCCATTCCACCTGAAAGCTGACTTGGATAAGCTTCTGAAAAGTCTTCTAATTTCATAAGCTTTAAAAACTTATCTTCTACTTCTCTATCTCTTTTATTCAAATAAAAAGTTATGTTTTCTCTTACTGTGAGCCAAGGCATAAGTCTACTTTCTTGAAATACCATTCCTATTTTAGGTTTAGATTCAACTTCATCTTTATAAAACACTATGTCTCCTGAAGTAGCATTTTCTAATTCACCTAATAATCTTAAAAGAGTTGTTTTTCCACAACCGCTTCTTCCAAGAATTATTGTTATCATGTCACTTTTGATATCTAAATCTATACTTTGCAATACTGTATTTAATTTTCCATTTACCGTATATGCTTTGTTTAAGTTATTTATTCTATACCCCTTCATTAGCATCTACCTCTAGTCTCCAAACATTAATCTTTTTCACTAAAATTGAAAATATATAATCCATTAAGCTTCCTAATATCCCTATTGATAAAATACCTACAACTACAACATCGGATCTAGAAAGTTGTTGTCCATCTAAAATAAGATATCCCAATCCAGAAGATGCTGCTACCATTTCTGCTCCTATTATAGCTCTCCAACTATATCCTATACCCAGCTTCATTCCAACTAATATATTGGGTAAAGCTGATGGTATTACTATCTTAAAAAATATCTGTCTTTTAGTTAAATTAAAAACTTTTCCTACTTCTATTAACTTCTTATCACAACCTTCAACCCCTTTTATGGTATTTAAAAATACAGGAAAGAATGAAGCTAAAACTATTATTATTATTTTGGATTTTTCTCCTATACCAAACCATAAAATGAGCATTGGCACTAAAGCTAAAGGAGGAGTATGTCTTATAAATTCTAATATTGGCTTAAAATAAACATATATTTTTTTATTTACTCCAAATAGTATTCCCAAAGGTATTCCTAAAATCAATGTTATAAAGAACCCTAATAAAATTCTTATTAAACTTTGTCCTATATGCTTAAATAAAGTTCCTGAACTTACAAGACTAATAAAAGTCCCTAAAACAGTTTCTGGTGAAGGTAATATGTATCCACTCCAATAATTATTCACACTACCAATACACCATATAATAATTATTAATACAACAACTATATATCCTTTTAACTTATACGCCATCTCCCGCATTGCATCCTCCTTCACACAGTAGTATTTCTACAAGATTGATATCCTCATTACTCTCTACTGCGTTTTTTACTGCTTTTAATACTTTTTGTTGTCCACTTACTTCTAAAACATTCAAATTTAAATCTCTAAAAAACCCAAGAGGTATAGGAGATATACTGCACTTCTCTTCTTTTTTTATATCTAATTTTTTGCATATATCATTCCAAGTTTTAAAAGCAACTCCACATTTTTTCTCCTCTTTGAATATGTAGTTTCCCATGTTTCTTAGTGAACTGCATGGAGTAGTTATAATAAGTGCATTCTCTTTATTATCCCTTATGTATATATTATACAGCACTCTGGCACTGTGAATTAATATAGGTTCTATATTAGGTATATAAAAATCATCGTTTTTTAGATTTTCTTTTATATATTCAATAGCAGCTGGACATCTTGTATCAAGTACTATCTTTCCTTCTTTTATACATGTGTGTTTAAATTTATCTTTTACTATTTCTACTTGACTTGGAGGTTCTACAACTTTATATCCCTTATTTTCTAGTTCTCTTACCAAATCCTCTAATTTATCAAAATACATAGCTTTAACTACTGGGTTTATCCAAATATAATTCATGCTCATTCCAACTTTCCAATCTTTTATTTGTAATGTTTATTAATTCTTTTATAAAATATTTTGTAGGTTATCTTATTCAACATATAAAACTGTTCATACTATGTTTATAACAGCCAGGTAATAATTGAGAATCAATATCATTTACGCCCGTGTTTTACATTATAGCAATTATATTACTCTAAGTCAAAACCTAATTATTAAAATAATAATAATTAAATATTTATAAAAAAATGATAAATAGATATAATTTTGTATAAATACTTAAAATATGCAATAATATCTATATAATTGAATGAAACTATAAAGATATGGAGCATTTTATGTGTAAGAAGATTTGATAATAATAACGTAACTGATTTATTAAAAATAATTCACAAAAATTTCTTGGAAGTTAATATAAAAGATTATCCCAAAGAAGAGAGGAATAAAACTAATGTTTATACAAACAAATCCTAAAAATAAAGCATATTATAATTTATTAGACATAGCATTTGATGTTTGTGATACTTTTATACTAGTTATACGTAAAGACATGGATTGTAATCAAAGTGTATTCAATATTATAAATATGTTACAAGATTCGTTAATTGAAATGAAGGAAGAATCTGAATGGGTAGGAACTGAACTATTGGGACAAACAGCCTATGTATACTATTATAAAACTAATGATAATGCAAAAAAAATTATTAAATCTATATCAAATTCCCTTTATGAATGGACTCAACCTAATTTTCCAGAAGATTTATCTTTTATTAAAAATGGAGAAGCTTGGCTTATAAATACTGCCCATGAATATGAGGGTTATCTTCTTACTGAAGATCCTATTTTAATTAACAGACTAAAATCCATAGATGGTTTAAATCTTGTAGAATAAAAATAGTTTAACTCTTATTATCTAAAAAATAAACAAGGGTAGACAAATCTCATTTTATAAGGTTTGTCTACCCTTTAATAAAAAATTCATTTAATTTCTTTAAATTTTTACAGAGAGTTTTAACTTATCCTTCTATTTTAATCCAATTTAAAGTTCTCCACTTTTTATTCTCTGTATTTCATCTAATAATCTTTCTGCATTTAATGGTTTAACTATAAATGTCTTAGCACCAGATTTAATTGCACGCATAACTCTTGTTTCTTGACCCATAGCTGAACACACAATAATTTTTGCATCTGGATCATAGCTTATTATCTCTTTTATAGCATTTTCTCCTTCCATTTTGGGCATAGTTAAATCCATTGTCACTAAAGACGGCTTTAATAACTTGTACTTATTAACAGCTTCAACACCATCTTTAGCTTCTCCAATAACCTCTATATTATTCTCATCTAATACCTTTTTAATTGAAAGCCTCATAAATTCAGAATCATCTACTATTAATACACGCATAAATAAGTTCTCCTTTCGTGTTACATTTTTTATTTTAAATAATATTAAATATTATCACAAAGACATAATTGCACTACAAAGCATTTCCTATTTAAAAGCACACCTTTTTCATCCTTTTATTATTGAAGAAACATCAATTACTTGAGCAAAACTCCCATCACCCAATATACTTACCCCTGAAATCCCTTTTAAGGAACCCATCAATTTATTTTCTCCACTAAATTCTCCTATAGATTTTATAACAATCTCTCTCTCCCCTAATAATTTATTAACCACAAAAGCAACCCTTTTTTCAGCATACCCTACTATAACAAGAAACATCTTATCCTCTATTTCGTCTTTGTACACCTTGAAATACCTTCCAATTCTAATTACTGGAATAATTTCATCTCTCCACTTATACACCTCAATATTATTTACTTTATGTATCTTTTCTTCAATTTCCTTGCCTTTCAATCTAACAGTCTCTATTATCGATGTAATTGGTATTGCGAATATATACTTATCCTCTTCAATAAGCAATGCTTGTATTATTGCTAATGTTAATGGAAGCTTAATAATAAATTTTGTTCCTATACCTTCTTTTGTATTTATATCAATTAGCCCATTCAAATTTCCAATATTTGATTTTACCACATCAAGTCCTACACCTCTACCTGAAATATCGCTTACATTATCTACAGTAGAAAACCCTGCTTCAAATATATATTTTATTACATCCTTGTCTTGTAAAGTATTTAACTCCTCTTCAGTGGCTAATTTTTTCTGAATCACTTTTTTTCTTATTTTATCTACAGAAATTCCCCTACCATCATCCTCAATTTCAATTACCACATTATTTTCTAAATGCCTTGCACTCAATTTCAATGTGGCCAATTCTTTTTTTCCTTTTTCCTTCCTTTCATCAGGAGATTCAATTCCATGATCTATAGCATTTCTTATTATATGTGTTATGGGATCAATGAGCTCTTCTATAATTCCTCTATCAATCTCCGTATGTTGCCCTTCAACTATAAACTCTATTTTTTTATTACATTTTTTAGACAAATCCCTAACCATCCTTGGAAATCTACTAAATATATTCTCTAAAGGAAGCATCCTAGTGGACATAACTGTTTCTTGCAAATCCTCACTTATATAATTTATATGAGAAATTAAATTCCACAACTTGCCCGCTAAAGGTTCTTTTTTATATTTTCTTTTTAATTCTTGTGCTATCTGACTTAATGCTTCCTTGTCTATAATAAATTCTCCAACTAAATTCAGCAACTTATCTATTTTATTTACATCCATTCTTATAGTGGAAGCTTCATGCTTTTTATGTTTATTCTCTACCTGGGAATTTTTCTTAACATTTACCTCACTATTACTACACACTTTTGATCTAATATTCTTAATATAAACATTATCTATTTCAGAAACAGCAATAATATTTTTATGTATTTCCTCATAACTCTTTGTTGTAGCAATAATTGCACTTAGTATTCCATCATAAGTTTCTTCTGAGACCTCTTCAAAATCTGCTGGTTCAATCTTTACAATGTCACTAATACGGCATAAAGCACTCTCTATCATAAAACCTTTTACAGATTTCATTTTAATATTTTTATCCATTGCTATCTTCACTTTATATACATCAAACTTAGAATCCACCTTATCGCATAAAACGTATTCTTCTTCGCTTACAGGAAGCTTTTCATTATCAACTTCAAAACCTCCATCTTCTTTTACCACATCTTCAGCATTAGTTGAATTAGTATTCTTATGGACATTGTTGTCTATAATTTTCTTCATGTTATCTATCAAAGATTTTGTATCTACATCACATGATTGTCCCTGACTTATACACCAATGCATATTTTTTAAAACATCAATACTCTGAAGTAATACATCAGTTACACTATCATCTATCAATACATCCTTTGATCTTATTTTGTCTAACAGACTTTCAACATTGTGAGCTAAATTAGATATTTCTACAAATCCTATAGTAGCCGAGGAACCTTTCAGAGAATGTGCCATTCTGAAAATTCTATTAATAATTTCATCACTATAATCAGAACCCTCCAAGTAAATGCAATCCTCTTCCATTTTTTCTATTTGCTCTTTTGTTTCCTGTAAAAACATATTCATACAAATGTCATCTACGTCAAAATTATTCATATTATTAAAATTACCTCCCTATTAGTCAAAATAATTTATGACCTTTAAGGTATTTAACTTGTTAATATACTGTACACGTCCAAAATAAATATTAACCTATTACCTTTGTCTCCAACCTTTTTTATGTATTCACAATTATTTTTAACTTCTTCTGGTGGATCATATAATTCCTCTTCTACAAAAGATATAACATTATCTATACTATCCACTAAAATACCAATTGCCTTCCCCTCAATTCTTATAATAATTATCCTAGATTGCTTATCTATCGCCTTTTCCTCTAATCCTAATCGTTTTCTTAAATTTATTATAGGTACAACTTCCCCTCTCAAATTTATTATGCCTTCTATGTAATTTGGTACTCTTGGAATAGCTGTTATTTTTATTTCCTTTAACCTATCAACTTCATATATTTGCATTATATCTATAGCATATTCCTCATCCTTAAGACTAAAAACTACATATTGTTTTTCATCCATCAATACTTCCTCCATAATTATTCAATCTTAAAGATAGATACTGTCTCAATTAATTTATTCGCTCTATTAGCCATATTATCTGCTGTAGTTGACAATTCCTCCGCACCTGTAGCAACTTCACTTGCTGAATCGCTTACATTTTCTGATGTTGCTAATATTTCCTCACTACTTGATGATTGTTCTTCTGACACACTTGCTAATTGTTGAATTAAACCATTAACTCTTTCAACTTCTAACGCCATCTCACCTGCTGATGCAGATTGTTCTTCCACCAATGCTGAAGCTTGTATGCTTAATTCATTTACTTTTTCAATGGAATTCATTATAGATTTGCTAAATTTAGATTGTTCCAATGTAATTTTAGCAATTTCATTTATTGATTCAGTAGTCTTTTTAATAGCTTCAAATATGTTATCCAAGGAATTACCTGTATCTTTTACTAAATTAACTCCCTTTCCTACTTGATTAGCCCCATTTTCAGTAGTAGCAATAGCATATTTTACTTCCTGCTGAATTTGTTTAATCAATTTTGTAATATCCTTTGTAGCTTCTCCGGATTTTTCAGCCAAACTACCAACAGCTCCAGCCACCACTGCAAATCCTTTCCCATGCTCTCCAGCTCTAGCAGCTTCAATAGATGCATTTAGCGCCAAAAGGTTTGTTTGTTCAGCTATATCATCAATAACTTCAATAATATCTCCAATTTGAACTGCTACATTTCCCAAGCCTTTTATCACTTCTGTCAAATTATCTACTACATAAATTACATTATCCATTTCTTTAATAGTACTGTTTACAATAACTTAACTCTTCCTTCTTTAGCTAAGTCCTCAGTTTTTAACGCTTCATCATTTGCTTTGCTAGAGTTACTTGCTACCATCTCTATAGAAGCATCCATCTCCTGTAAAGACTTTGTAACTTCAATCATCATTGCCGCCGTTTCTTCTACCTTCTTAGACATTTCAGTAGAACTTTTACTCATTTCACCAGTAGAACATGAAATATTATTAACATTTTCAGAAATACTAGAAATACTTTCTGAAGCCTCAACAATAGATGTACTCATCTCATTAATAGTAGCAGTTAATTCCTCTGATGAGGAGCTTTGATTTTCTGCTGCTGCTGCCATTTCTGAAGCTGATTCTCCAACAATTTTTGAAGATGCCTCAACATCTTTTGCAGTACTTAACACCTCTATTACTGCATTTTGTTGACCTGCTAACATAGCATTAAAACTATTTGATAACTGTCCTATTTCATCATCTAATTTAATTTCACTTCTAACAGTTAGGTCTCCTTCTTTTGCTTTGCCCATTAATACCATAAGACTTTTAATTGGATTAGTGATTTTTTTAGATACTACAATTGCAACTAATGCACCGATTATGATTGCAATTATTGAAATAGCTATAGTTTTATTTCTAATATTTATGGCCCCTACCATATATTCTTTAACTGGAATATTTATAGCCACAGACCAACTTTCGAAAGGCTTATATGCCACATATTTTTCTACTCCAGAATACTCATAAACTCCATCTCCCTCTTTATCTGCCAACATTGATTTTAATATATTAGTTAATCCTGAATTATCTTTATAAGTCTCTACCATATTTTCTTTTAATATCTTATCTTTATCAGGATGATATAAAACTAAACCGTTTTCATCCACCATAAAAGCATACCCTGATTCGCCTGATTTTACTTGTGCCAATAAATTAGTTATAGACTCAAATTTTATACTTGCAACAATAACCCCTTTTACTTTGCCATCTTGACTTTTTATAGGACAACTATAATTTATTTCTGGTTTATTAGACACCTTAGATGTGAGAACTCCACTCCAAGTTGGATTGCCAGAAATACTTTCTTTAAAATAATCTCTATCTAATATATTTATTCCCTTACTATTATTTGAATCTAGTATAATATTCCCTTTATTATCCGCAAGAAAAATTCCCGAAGTCATATCTGAAGCGGATTTCTGATAATCTAATATTAACTTTTTAACATTTCCTTCTACAGTAGCCTCTACTTTGCCAATATTGTAACTCTCTAAAAATGATTCTATTTGTGACAAATTGGCTATTAAATTTACTTGTTCTTTTATTTGTGATGTTTTCATATTCAAATCGTTTACAGCAGAATCTAAAGTGATTTTTATTTTACTTTCCGCTTCTGTTTGTAAAGATTTTTTTGCACCATCGTAAGAGAAATAACCTAAAACTATTACGGGTATAATGATTAAAGCAAGAAAATAACCAGTTAATTTTCCCATAAGATTTAATTTAAATTTTTTGATGTTTTTCATATTTGCCCCTCCATATTTCTTGTTTTAATATGTAATATTATGTAAGATTATAGTAATAAATGAATTGCTTAGTTAATATTCAATAAAAATATTAAAATTCCTTCATTTTTTGATGTTTTTTTCTGTATTCATAAATTTTTTATTAATTTTTTCCTAATTTTAGAATATATTTTAATTTAATGATTTAAATTTACAAAAATATCCTAATTTTATGATGATTATGCTCGGCAAACCTACTTTCTAATATTTAATCCCTGCATTGACATGCCAGGGAACATCCTCACTCTAGTTAGTGTATATAATCCATCCGATTGTTTAGCATACCCAGGTTTAGTGGTAAAACCCATTTTATATCCTGCAGATTTACATGCTTTTATAGTATCCGCATTATACTTTCCTGAAGGATAACATATGAAATCTACGTTTTTATTCAATAATTTGCTTATAGCCTCTTTAGACCGTATTAATTCATTCAATTGCTTTTGATATGAAAGACCACTTAATTCGTAATGTGAAGCCGTATGGCTCTGGAAGTCTATATTATTATCATACATCTCTCTAATTTGATTTTCCTTAAGGGCATAAGGTTGACCAATTGTATCAGATATCAAAAATATAGTAGCTTTAAATTTATATTTCTTTAATATCGGATAGGCCTCAGTATAATTATCAACGTAACCATCATCGAAAGTTAATGCAACAGACTTAAAAGGTATATTTTTACCTGTAGTAATCATTGAATATATTTCATCTAAAAATAAAGGAGTAAATCCATTATCCTTTAACCATTTAATCTGCTTATCAAACTCTTGTGGTGTAATTATTAAATTATTTCTACTTTTAACATTTATTGAATGGTACATTAATACAGGTATTTTAACTGTTGCTGCATTCAAATCTCGTTTTGATAATGTCTCCTGTTTTTTTATATTTTTATCAACATTAGAGACATTGCTATTATCCTCCTCAAGAAATTCTGATTTCTGTTCTATTTTTTCTACTTCTTTTACAGGTTTGTAGTTTTCATATTTAATATTAGAATTTTTATCAGCTGTTGACTGCTTATTCTCCGCTGGAGAATTTAGCTTATAAGTATCATTAGCTCTAAAATAGGAGATTAGCAGAACGGCGGAAATCAATGCAGCAAACACAGATAGTATTTTTTTTGTTTTTAAATTATTCATCGTATCACCCCAATAAGTAATAATATTTAATATTCTTATAAATTTGGTTTATTTATAATACCTTCTTAACCTAAAATATACCTTAGACCTTACTTAGTTTTGCATTGCGACTATCTTTTAATATATTTTATATTATTTTTATAAATTTTACAAATTTTACAAAAATAAAAAATATCCCTAGGATTTCTCCCAGGGTTTATATTAAAGCTCTTTTATTAATCCTATTAACTAAAAATGACTTCTTCTATATTATTAGAATTAAAATACTCTAATTACCTTAATTCTATATAGTTTGGATATTTCAGATTACAGCACTTATTATCCTGTTCACTTCCGATACACTTCACTTAACATACTATAAAAATTGCTAAATTAATTATTCAATCTTATATTACCAACCTCCTATTTAAACACAGCTTAATTTATATTTTTTACTTTTAAACTATTTACATTATCAAATTTATATTTGTTTTAAAAAGGATTATTTTTTAAATGATTCATCTTTTTTCTCTACCTTTTGTACTATCTCTTCACTATATTCTTCTATATCCTTTTTATCTACTCTTACATTTCTTATAGCAAAATCATATCCACCAGTTGCTGTAAATGTAATTAACATGGCATTTATAATCATCAAATATAGATTACTAAAAGAAAAAGTATGAGTTAATAAGCCACATATTATCATATTTACCAATGCTACTATAAAGGTAAAATATTTAGTAGGAATTTTCTTTATTATAGGTGTACCTTTAAAAAATTGTACTATAAGCATAGTAACAATTATCGTTCCTAAAAAAGTAGATACATACTCTATTGTTAAGAAATTTTCGAATATCATACAATCCTCCTATTTTAATATCTGAGAAAATTGCATAATTCCATAAAATAAAACTTGCATTACGTATTTCAAATTTTTAATTATGCAATTTCCTCATCTAGCTATTTTCTCTGATTTATAACTATGATTTAATAACTATTTAACCTATATGATATCTATTATTATTTTACTATTTCTTTTGTTACCTTAATATAAATCTATTTAATCTATTTAATTTATTTAACTATGTTTTAAATTATACAAAATCAACAATTCACTAAAACATAGTCTAAAATAAATAGGTCCTTAAAAACTTAATTTTAAATACGAAACTATTTTGTACTTATTTTGTTATAGTGTGGCTGTCGCATTAAGAAATTTACATACAATATACTGTTTTAAAAGTTTAAATTGAACACAATATATTGTAGAATTTATTATTAGTGCGACAGCTCCAAACACTTATAGTCTTTTATAGTTCCCCAATATTCAATCCTTCTTAATTGAGAATGTTTAGAATTAAAGCATACAAAAACAGGTGCATTATCTAATTCCCGATGGATTCTAAAAAAAATTTTTTCTTCATATATAATAGTTCTTAATGCTATAGGAAGCTTTTCAATAAAATTTTTATTTCTTTCTTCTGAAATAGCTAGTCCACCTTTTCCGTCTACATGGACATACACATAAAAAATATACTTCTTTTTTAAAAATCTCCATTTACATAAAATCTCATTTCTGCTTGAAGTAAACCTATCAGATGCATATTTCCGTCCAATAGTTAAGAAAGGTTTCCCTTCAGCATTGTTACTCAACACATAATACCTAGGTATAGTAGGTTCACTAGCCCTAATTCCTTTTCTAAATTCAACATATATATTATCCAATCTTATGTCTGATTCTACTTTGTGCAAAACTGTCACTCCATTCAAAATCAAAACTTAATTTTTTGCTCTAAATGACTACTTAATTTAACATAATAGTCTTCTATAATAATATTATGATTTATATATTAAAATTGAAACTAAACTATGACTTTATTTATATTTTAAACTTTGAATTATGATTTAATTTATATATTTTCATATGATTTTGCGCTTCTTTTGAATATAAGGAGATCTGATTGACAATAATCTAAGATATATTGAGATTTAGGAGTTGAAATTTATTGGGCCATTATAATAAAAAAATAGGATCATATGGAGAATCTCTAGCTGAATCTTATCTAAAAAACATGGGATATCAAATATTAGAAAAAAATTTCATGTGTTACCATAAGGAAATAGATATTATAGCTTATCTTCCTAAAAATAATTGTATTTGTTTTATTGAAGTAAAAAGTAGATTTTCAAATAAGTACGGAACCCCCTCTGAAGCTGTTACATACAAAAAAATTATTAATTTAAACAGTGCAGCTAAATTCTATATCTCTAAAAATAAGCTAGAGAAATATAACTTTAGATTTGATATAATAGAAATTATGTTTAACAATATAGACACTAACTATAATCTTCAACATATAAAAAATGCTTTTTAAGTATAAATTATACTAAAAAGCATTTTTTATAATGTGCTATATGAAAATATATTTTTCATACCAAAATTAGCTCATATTATATTCAATATATTTTTCAAGAAACTTTTTCTGTGTATTGGGGTACATCCATACTTCTTAATTGCCTCTATATGTTCTTTAGTTCCATACCCTACATTTTTTTCAAACGCATACTTAGGATATAATTCAGCATACTTTTTCATAATATTATCCCTATAGACTTTTGCTATTATAGATGCACAAGCAATGCTTGCACTTTTGGCATCTCCCTTTATTATATATTCATTAGGGTATATACAATTCTTTATTGCATATCCATCTGATAGTACCAAATCAGGCTTTACTGAACTCCCTTCGCAGGCTCTTTTTAGTACTTCATTGTTACACCAAGCTATTCCTTTAGTATCTATTTTATTATTATCAATTTCAATAATAGAATAAGATATTGCTCTTTCTTTAATTAAGGTATCAAGTTCTTCTCTCAACTGAGCAGATATTTTTTTAGAATCATTTATGTGCAAGATTAACTCTTCGCTACTCTTGTAATTTAAGTCCAATACAACAGCAGCAGCTACTATAGGTCCTGCTAGAGGCCCTCTTCCTACTTCATCTACTCCTATAATGTAGCCATCTTTAAGAAAATTTCTATCTTTTTCATACATACCCTTCACTCTATTAATCTCTTTTTCTCTTGCCTTTATAGTCTTTTCTACGCTTTCACTCAACTTTTGAACTGTCTTTCTACTATCCTTATTAAGTAAATTCATAATTAGATTATAATCACAATTTTTTTTCTTTAACAACAAAGATACGTACTTCTTTACTTCTCCTGCTTTCATATCTTTAAAGTTAATATTGTTAAGGTCTTTCAAGTGATATTGCTCCAAGTTTACCACCCCTAAATTCATCTAAAATTAAAACAGCAACTCTATTGTAGTCAATATTTCCTTTAGATACTACCGCTCCTCTTTTTCTAGCTATGTTTTCCATATTTTCTAAAGCTTCACTGCTTATAGAACTTAATTTATATCTTTCAATTAATCTTTCTGGATAACGTTCTTGTAACCTCTCAATTAATCTTAAAGCTAAAGTTTCAATATCCATTATTTCATCTTTTATAGCTCCTGTAAAAGCTAAATTCAATCCTACTATATCATCTTCAAATTTAGGCCATAAAACTCCTGGAGTATCCAAAAGCTCTATACCTATACTTGTTTTTATCCATTGTTTGCTTCTTGTAACCCCTGGTTTATCGCCAACTTTTGCTCTACTATTTTTAGCCATTCTATTAATAAACGAGGACTTTCCTACATTAGGTATACCAACAACCATTACTCTCGTAACTATATTAGCAATACCTTTATTCTTTAATTTATCATGCTTTTCTTTTAAAAGCTCTTCTAATAAAGGTTTTATACTATTTAAGCCTTTACCAGTTAAACTATTAACAGTTGTAACTTTCACTGAATCTCTTGATAAATTTTTTATCCACTGTTTTGTAACGCCTTCCTCAGCTAAATCACTTTTATTTAATAATATTATCCTTGGCTTACCTGCACATATTTCATCTATATCAGGATTACTACTTGACTTAACTATTCTTGAATCTCTAATTTCAATCACTGCATCCACAAATTTAAGGTTTTCTTTAATCTCTCTTCTTGTTTTCGCCATATGACCTGGGAACCAATTGATTGCCATATTCTACAAAACCTCCTAAATATATAATTATTATTTCCATATAAAATAATATATAATTAGTTTTTATTGAAATTAAAACTAATTATACTTCTAATTCCAATTAATTATATTTAATGTATATAAATAAAAAAAGGGACTCTCAAGTCCCTATTTTTTATTTGATTAATTCTTTTACTTTTGCTGCCTTACCTACTCTATCTCTTAAGTAGAATAATTTAGCTCTTCTTACTTTACCTCTTCTAACTACTGTGATTTTATCAAGCATTGGAGAGTTTACAGGGAATGTTCTTTCAACACCAGTACCATAAGCTACTCTTCTTACAGTAAATGTTTCTCTTGATCCACCATTTTGTCTTTTTATTACTGTTCCTTCGAAAGCTTGAATTCTTTCTTTGTTTCCTTCAGTAATTCTTACATCCACTCTTACAGTGTCTCCAACTTTAAAATCTACCATATCTTTTTTAATTTGTTCTGCTTCAATTTCTTTTATTATATCTAACATGTGCTTTCCCTCCTTATAATTTTTTTTGACGTTCGTATCTAATATGTATTCGACAGATAGAGGACCGCCCGTACTAGCACGAAGCTTATTTTACCATAAATACATATGTATTTCAATAATATTTTATATTATTTAATTTTAAACACCTAAAGTAATCTAAAATTAATTTATATTCTCTTATTATCTTTCTCTTGCACTCGAACACTAATACCCCAATCCCCAATGGATTTAATCTAACAATCACTATATTCTATATTAAAATTTATATGATTTTTATTTTTGTAAAAGTTTTTTATCTTCCTTAGATAACTTTAATTTGTTAAATAAATCTGGTCTTCTATTTTTTGTAATTAAAAGAGATTGTGTTCTTCTCCATTTTCTTATATTCTCATGATGGCCTGAAAGCAAAATTTCTGGCACTTTTTCTCCTTCAAAAGATTCAGGCCTTGTATATTGAGGATATTCTAATACCCCATTATAAAAAGATTCTTCCATATAGCTCTCTTCAGAAGATAGCACTCCAGGAATTAATCTACAAATACTATCTACAATAGGTATACATGCCATTTCTCCACCAGTTAATACAAAATCCCCAAGAGATATTTCCATATCTATATACTTATATACCCTCTCATCAATGCCTTCATAATGTCCACATAAAAATATCAGTTCATTCTCTTGAGCTAGTTTTTTAGCTATATCCTGGTTAAATTTTTTACCTCTAGGTCCTAAAAAAATAACCTTACCTTTATTATATTGTTTCAAATTCTTTATAGAATCTACTATGGGCTGAGGTGTCATAACCATACCAGCTCCCCCACCATAAGGATAATCATCAACTTTTTTGTGTTTATTCAATGAATAATCTCTTATATTATGGGCTGTTATTTTTATAATATCATTGTTTATTGCTTTTCCTATTATACTGTGATTAAAAATCTCAAACATCTCAGGAAATAGCGTTAAAATATCTATCTTCATTGCCATACATCCACAGGTTTTATTATTATTTTTTTGTTATTTATATCTATATTAAGTATTATATCCTTAAGTGCTGGAATTAAAACTTCATTCTCTCCTTTTACCCAATACACATCGTTACTTCCTGTATATATAATCTCATCTACTTTTCCTAATTTTTTTCCTGTTTCTTCATACACTTCACAGTCAATAATATCTACAGCAAAATAAGTATCCTTAGGAAGTTTTATTGCGTTTTCCCTTTTCACTTGAATAAGTTTGTTTTTTAATCTTTCCGCATCGTCCATAGAATCTATGCCTTCAATTTTTAGTATAACCTTATCTGGTTGAAATTTGCATCCAATTACTTTTATTTCTTCCCCATCTATATAAGCTTCTTTAAGTTTTTTAAATCTTTTAACATCATCGGTAGTTGATTTTACTTTAACTTCTCCTCTAACACCATGAGTATTTATTATTTTACCTACAGTTAAAAACTGTTCCATAAATTCTATACTCCTTTTATTATATATTTAAAAGAGTTAGGAATCCCTAACTCTTCTTATAGTTTAAAATATAATGGACTAAATTATTTCTACAACAACTCTTTTATTTTCTTTTACAGCTGCTGCTTTAACAACAGTTCTTATAGCTTTTGCTATTCTTCCCTGTTTTCCAATTACTTTGCCCATGTCTTCTGGGGATACTTTTAATTCAAGTATTATGGACTGTTCCCCAACAATCTCATTAACACTAACCATGTCTGGGTCATCAACTAATGACTTAGCTATTACTTCTAGCAAATCTTTCATCTACTACACCCCCAGCCTACTATTTAGAAAGTTTTTCGCTTATTCCTGCTTTATCAAAAAGCTTCTTAACTACATCTGTTGGTTGCGCACCATTTTGTACCCATTTAACAGCCTTTTCTTCATCTATTTTTATAGTTTTTGGTTCAGAAACTGGATTATAGTAACCTATTTCTTCAATGAATCTTCCGTCTCTTGGAGATCTTGAATCCGCAACAACAACTCTGTAAAATGGAGCTTTTTTAGCACCCATTCTTCTTAATCTTATTTTTACTGCCATGTATTTCACCTCCTTAAATCCAAATATCTATTACATGAATGGAAATTTTCCAAACATACCCTTTTTGAGAGATTTCTGCTGTCCTTTCATTTGCTTCATCATCTTTTTCATCATCTGAAAATCTTTTAGAAGTTTATTAACTTGTTGGACATTAGTACCTGATCCTTTAGCAATCCTTCTTTTCCTTGATGGAGAACTACTCACTAAATCTGGATTTTTTCTTTCTTTTGCTGTCATGGAGTCAATAATAGCTTCTATTCTTTTCATTTCTTTTTCTCCCTGACTAAGATCCACTCTATCAAGTTGCTTTGTATTAACACCAGGTATCATTTCAACTAATTTAGACATAGGCCCTAATTTTTTCATTTGAGCCATTGACTCTTTAAAGTCTTCTAAATTAAATTCCATACTCATCATTTTGCTTCCAAGCTCTTGCGCTTTTTTCTCATCAATAGCTTCTTGTGCTTTTTCTATTAATGACAATACATCGCCCATTCCTAATATTCTAGAAGCCATTCTATCTGGATAAAAAACCTCAAGATCATTCATTTTCTCTCCAAGACCAACAAACTTGATTGGCTTGCCAGTTACAGCTTTAATAGATAAGGCAGCACCACCTCTAGTGTCACCATCTAATTTAGTAAGTACAACACCTGTTATATCTAATTTATCATTAAAGCTTTGAGCAACATTTACTGCATCTTGACCTGTCATCGAGTCAACAACCAGTAATATTTCATTTGGTTCTACACTTTCTTTAATGTCATGAAGTTCATCCATTAAGTTTTCATCTATATGAAGTCTACCTGCTGTATCTATTATAACTACATTTAAGTCATTGCTTTGAGCATGTTCTATAGCTGCTTTAGCAATATCAACAGGATTTACCTTATCACCCATAGAAAATACAGGTATATCTATTTGCTTTCCTACAACCTGAAGTTGTTTTATCGCTGCCGGTCTATAAACATCACAAGCAACCAGCAAAGGTTTTTTATTCCTCTTTTTTAAGTGAAGAGCTAATTTACCAGCTAAAGTAGTTTTACCAGCACCTTGAAGACCTGCTAACATTATTACAGTAGTTCCTTTCTGAGAAAATTCAACCTTACTTTCTTCATTTCCCATAAGTTCTTTCAACTCTTCATTAACTATCTTTATAACTTGTTGTCCAGGAGTTAAACTCTCCATAACCTCTTTTCCAAGGCACTTTTCTCCTGCACTTTTAACAAAGTCTTTTACTATTTTATAGTTAACATCTGCCTCAAGTAAAGCTAACTTTACTTCTCTCATAGCAGCTTTTATGTCTTTTTCAGATAGCTTTCCTTTACCTTTTAACTTTTTTAATGTTTCCTGAAGCTTTGATGCTAATCCTTCAAACGCCATCTTAAACCTCCTAAATAGAATCACTAATATAATTACTTAAATTTTCTAAAGCTACCTCTATATCTTTGTCTTCAACCTTATCTTTAATTACATCTATTTCTTTCATTACATGTTTTTTTACTTTTATTATATTATTAATTCTTTCCACTAATTTCAGCTTATTTTCGTAATCAAAAAGTATTTTAGTACATCTCTTTATAATATCGTATATCGCCTGTCTACTAGTTTTCGTAAGCTCTGAAATTTCAGCCAAAGACAAATCTTCATTAAAATAAAGCTCCATAATATCTCTTTGCTTTTGTGTTAATAATTCTTTGTAATAATCTAATAAAATAGATAATTTTATTCTATCTTCCATGTAATCACCAACTCACAAATATGATAATAACAAAATTTTAAAAAGGTGTCAAGTATTTTTACTTAACACCTAATTTTTTTTTTTTAGAAAAGAGCTTCAACAAAATCTTCTGCCTTAAATTCTTGTAAATCTTCTATACCTTCTCCTACACCTATAAGTTTAACTGGAATATCTAGCTGATGCTTTATTGCTATAACTACTCCACCTTTAGCTGTACCATCTAACTTAGTCAAAACAATACCATCTATAGGACAAACTTCTGTAAATTGTTTAGCTTGTTGAAGAGCATTTTGACCTGTAGTGCCATCAAGGACTAGTAGAATTTCTTTACTAGCTTCACTATACTCTCTGTCTATTATCCTATTTATTTTTTCAAGCTCATTCATTAGATTTTTTTTGTTATGAAGTCTCCCTGCTGTATCACATATTAAAACATCTGCTTTTCTTGCTTTTGAAGCCTGAATAGCATCAAAAACTACTGCCCCTGGATCTGAACCTTCTTGATGTCTTATTATATCTACTGCTGCCCTATTACTCCAAACCTCTAGCTGTTCTATAGCTGCCGCTCTAAAAGTATCTGCTGCTGCCATTATAACTTTGTATCCATCTTGCTTTAATTTTGATGATATTTTACCTATAGATGTAGTTTTACCGGCTCCATTAACCCCTATAACTAACATTACATGTGGAGTATTTTCAGGCTTTATGCCCTCCTTTTCCACTCCCTCACTTAAAACTTCTACTAGTACTTCTTTTAAGCAAGAATATACCTCCTTAGGATCTCGAATCTTTTTTTCCTTTACCTTATCTTTTACTCTATCAATAATTTCTATTGAAGTCTCTACTCCCACATCTGCAGTTATCAAAATCTCTTCTAATTCTTCATAAAGTTCATCATCAATTTTAACTGCCAAATTAAGTACTTCTGATACTCTGTCTGTTAAATTGTCTTTAGTTTTCGAAAGACCATTTTTTAATTTTTCAAATAAGTTTCCTAACATACATTCATCTCCTTAATAAAAATACGTATATTTTTAACCTTATTTATCCGATGTCTAGTCTACCTCCACCAATGCCTCAATGACACTCTGCAAAAGCAATTCACGCCAAATCAAATATTTGGGTTATCTGCTTTGAAGATAAGTAGAGCTATGACCCTGGATAATTGTTTCTCCTAAAAGATAACGACTTCTAAGGAGAAAATTCCTAAGAATTCTATTAATACCTTCAGTGAAGTTTAAAATTCCACTGAAGCTAATACCCCTATTTATTCAGATCTACTGAAACTATTTTAGATACCCCTTTTTCCTCCATTGTAACTCCATACAGAATATCACTAGCTTCCATGCTTCCTTTTCTATGAGTTATTGTTATAAACTGAGTATTATCTGAGAACTTTTTAAGAAATTCAGCATACCTAGTTACATTAGAATCATCTAAGGCTGCTTCTATCTCATCAAGTATACAAAAAGGTGTTGGTTTCATTTTTAATATAGCAAATAATAATGCAATAGCAGACAATCCTTTTTCTCCTCCAGACATTAAATTTATATTCTGAAGTTTTTTACCTGGAGGCTGTACATTTATATCTATATTTGCACTTAATTCATCTCCTTCTCCTAGTATTAAGTCTGCATTTCCTCCTTTGAATAATTCTATAAATGTTTCATTAAAATTCTTTCTAAGCTTTGCAAAATTTTCTCTGAATACCTCTTTCATTTTGTCAGTCATTTCACTAACAACACTTTCAAGTTCTTCTTTCGCCTTAATAAGATCTTCTTTTTGAGTTTTCATAAAGTCATATTTCTGAGCTAGATCCTTATATTCCTCAATTGCTCCTAAGTTGACTACTCCTAATTTTGAAATCTCATCTTTATAAAATCCTATATCTCTCTTACATTCATCAATACTAATATCATGTATTTTAAATTCTAAAGCTTCTGCATAAGTTAACTTCATTTCATCATTTAGTTTAGTATACAAATTCTCTTTTTCAACTTCATGTCTAGCCAATAATACTTGGCTATTATTTTTTATACGCTCATTTTTATCATATTTTGCACTAATTTCTTCTAATTCTTCTGTAAGCTTTTTTATGCTTTCTTTTATTTTTATGAGTATTATTTCACTTTCTTTAAACTTTTCTTCTAAATTATATATCAAGCCATTAATTTCTTCTACTTTTGTATTATTATTTTTAATTTTTGATTCTGTATCATTTAAAGTTTGATTCCAATCACTTTTTTCTTTATTTAAAATACTAATTTCTTCAATTATTCCTTCAATCTCTTCTTCTATCCTTTTAATATTATTATCTATATTTAAAATATTCTCATCAAACTTCGCATTTTTTATTCTTAGTGAAGTTATAACTTCGCCCTTATCTTTAATATTTTCTTTTTGACTTTCTAATTTTTTTTCTAAAACTACTATTTTCTTGTTATTGTCTTCCTCTTTCTTTGTTAAGTCTTGAAAATTTTTATTCTTACTTTCTAAATCTATATTGCTTTGATTAATTGTTTCTTTAATTAATATTATTTCATTATTAGCTACTTCTAAATCTCTCTTTAATTTTTCTGTTTCATTATTAATAGCATTAATTTTTTCATTAATTTTAGTTTTTTCGATATTTTCATAATGTATCTCATCTTTTAAATTTAGGCAAGTATCATCCATATTTTTTATGTTTTCTCTTCTATCATTAATATTAATAGTCAATTCTTTTATTAATTTATCAATTTCCTTTATCTTAAAAGAATTTTCTTCTATTTCTCTTTTTCTACTTATTATACTTGCACCTTTATGATATATACTTCCTCCAGTCAGAGCTCCTCCTACATTTAGAACTTCCCCTTCTAATGTAACAATTCTAATACTATATCCACTTTCTTTAGCAATCTTTAGAGCACTGTCCATATTCTCTACAATGACAGTTTTCCCTAGAGCATATTCTATAGCATTTTTGTATTTAAAATCATATTGAATAAGCTCACTAGCCACACCAATATACCCTTTTAGTGATTTTATCTTTTCTGATATGGAATTTTTCTTGCCTTTTACTATGTTTAATGGTAGAAATGTTGCCCTACCTAAGTGATTTTTCTTTAAGTATAAAATAAGTTCTTTGGCAATATCTTCATTATCAGTAATAATATTTGAAATAGCTCCTCCTAAAGCTATCTCAATAGCAGTTTCAAATCTTTTTTCAACTTTTATAATTTCTCCAAGAACACATGTTTTATCTTTAACTTTAGGAATTTGATTTTTGTCTATGTGCTGCATTAAATTCTTAACAGCTTTATTATATCCTTCATACTGCTTTTCCAAGTTTATTAATGCATTACAATTAGCCTCTAATTTATTATACTGGTTTATAGCTTCCTTACGTTTAACTTCACTACTATTCAAACTCCTATTTTCAAGTACAATAGCTTTTTTATATTCCTTAATAGTTTCTTCATACTCATTTATTTTATTTTGAATATTAAAAATTTCTTTTTCTAAAATATCTTTCGTTGTATAATTTATCTTAATTGAATTTACATATGTACTACTTGTATCTTTACATTCTGTTAATTTATTATTTAAAGAATTAATGTCATTTTGTAAAATTACCAATTCATTCTTATTTCTTGTTATATCACTTATCAATTGCACTTGATAATCTTTGGATTTTCTTAGTAAGATATCCTCTTCCTCAATAGTTTTATTGTATTCACTTATTTCTTTTTCTAAACTAGTTATCTTTTCTTTTATATCAAGATGTTGACTTTTTAAATCCTCTAAAGATAGTTCTTCATTTTCCTTTTGGTCTTTTAGTAATTTCTGTTTTACTTGTAATTGTTCTATTGATTTAGAGGTTTTCTTTACAGACTCTTCAATATTTTTAATTCTCTCTTTAAAAAGTTCAATCTCAGAAAGCAGATTTTGACTTTCCGCTTTACTATCATAATATTTTTTACGTTCATCACTATTTTCTATTTCAAACTTCTCTAATTCTTCATTTGTTGAAGATAACTTCTGCTTAATCCTATCTTTTTCATTGCATAAATCTCTTATTGTAATGTCATTTTTTTCTATATCATTCTTTAAAGAATTTATTTTTTCTTCAACATTATCTATATTGTATAAAATTAATGTTGCTTCCTTATCTTTTAAGCTATTTGATAGTTCTAGAAATTTTTCTGCTTTTTTATTTTCTATCCTTAAAGGCTCTAATCTATCCTCATAAGTACTAAAAATATCCGTTATCCTTTGAATATTTTGTTCTGTATTTGAAAGCTTCTTCTCCGCTTCTTCCTTTCTAGTTTTAAACTTTACAATACCTGCCGCTTCCTCTAAAAGACTTCTTCTTTCTTCTGGCTTTCCACTGAGAACAGCTTCTATCTTACCTTGTCCTATAATAGAATATCCTTCTTTACCAATACCCGTATCCATGAAGAGTTCTTGAATATCTTTTAATCTACACCGAGTATTATTTAAATAATACTCACTTTCTCCAGACCTAAAAATCCTTCTAGTTATAGTCACGTCATTATAGTCTATAGGAAGATCACCCTCACTATTATCTAATACTAATGTTACTTGAGCAAGTCCAACTGGCTTTCTATACTGAGTACCTGCAAAAATAACATCTTGCATTTTACCTCCTCTTAGATTTTTAACGCTCTGTTCCCCTAGAACCCACTTAACAGCATCTGAAATATTACTTTTGCCACTGCCATTAGGCCCTACTACTGCAGTAATTCCTTTCTTAAAAGAAAGCTCTGTTTTATCTGCAAAGGATTTAAAGCCTCTTATTTCAAGTGACTTCAAAAACATATTTATCTCTCCTATTATAATAATATTTAGTATAAATAGATTTCTTGACTTCAGATGGAGTTTTAAACTCTACCTGAGGCGTAGAAAACATTATCCGGGGTCGTGCCATTCTAATATCACCTCTTAAAAATAGAAGTATTAGAATGGTTAGACATCGCATCAATTTAATTAAATAATTTAATGCATTTTAGATATACACTTATATAATTTTATAGTATATATAGATAAATATCAATTATAACTAAAAGAACAACTCATTTACTATACTAAAATTTAATCATTAAAAATCTTTTCTTTTATAAAAATAAAAAACCGTGCGTAGCACGGCCTTGTTTATCTAGGTTCCACTATAAATTTTATGGCTGTTCTTTCTTCTCCATCTATAGATATTTGAGAAAATGCCGGGATAACAACTAAGTCTATTCCATTTGGTGCTACAAATCCTCTTGTAATAGCTAAAGCTTTAACTGCTTGATTTACTGCGCCTGCTCCTACTGCCTGAACTTCAACAATTCCACATTCTCTTAATACGGCTGCAAGTGCCCCTGCTACTGATTTTGGTTGAGATTGAGCTGATACCTTTAATACTTCCATTTTAAATCCTCCCTACAAAATTTGTTATTACATATTTTTGCATGTCTTATAGGGAATATATTCTATATATATTTAAATTATCCTTCTTTGTATTTATTTTTCAAATAATCTTTAACTGATATATTTTTACACATATTGTTATAAAATAACAACATTTCTCCTCGTTCAATATCTGATTTTTGTTGAACAATAGCTTTTTTTGGTGATATTTTAGATTCCATGTCTTTAAAAATTTTTTTCTTGTAAGCATATACCTTAGATAGATCCTTATTATTTATGTAAATTATAAAATCATCACAATTTTCATTTTGAATTTCTTCAAGAATTATATCATTATATATACTTCCTTCAACCAATTCTCTAAAAGCTGGATGGAAAGGGCCTGCAATAAGGTCTTTTCCCCAGTTTATTTCCTCTGTAGGTTGAAGTCCTATTCTTATGACATTAACATCATTAGCTACAAACATAGAATACACTTCTTTACTAATTTCTACTGCTTCTTCTAAAGTATAAGGACAATAAGTCCCGTAATTGTACATTTTTTCCATAGGAGTGTCTTTTATTACCAAGCTAGGATAAATTCTCGCTATGTCAGGGTTTAATTTTATAATATTTTTTGTGGTCTCTATATCCTTTTTAAAATCATCGCCTGGAAGCCCCAGCATTATTTGATGGCCTAATATAAACCCGTACTCCTTTATCATATGAGATGCTCTTATAACATCCTCTACAGTGTGACCTCTCCCTGATTTTAAAAGAACTTCATCATCTAGCGATTGAATCCCAAGTTCTATTATATCTGTAGAATATGCTTTTAAGTTTTCTAATATATCCTGATTAATATAATCTGGTCTAGTAGATAAGTGTATATAATCAATTTTCCCCTGATCCTTGTACATTTTAGCAACTGCCAGCAATTCTTTTTGTTTATTAATATCAATAGCCGTAAAAGTTCCTCCAAAAAATGAAACTTCTATAGTAGCATTCTCTTTATTAATAGTTTTTAGATATTCTTCAATAGTATCTTTAACGAACCTTGAATTTACCTTATTCACTTCTCCTGTAATACTATTTTGATTACAAAATACGCAATTGTGCGGACAGCCTTCATGTGGTACAAATATGGGTATTATGTAATGAGACTTACTCATATTTTTCCTCCAAGTTTCCAAGGGCCTCTTTAGCTGCATTTTGTTCAGATTCTTTCTTGCTGTATCCTTCCCCAATACCTTTTACCTCAGAGTTTATAATTAACTCTGTGAAGAATTTTCTTCTGTGTGGGGGACCTTCGTATCTTATCAAGTTATAACTGATAGTATATTCTCCATACTTTTGAATAATTTCCTGTAGTCTTGTTTTGTAATCTATTATTATCTCATCATTATCTGCTTTTTCAATAATATCTTGGAAATTATATATAATAAAGTCTTTTGATTTATCATAACCCTGGTCTAAATATATAGCAGCTATTATAGCTTCTACACAATCAGCTAATATTGATACTCTTGATCTTCCTCCCGTCATTTCTTCACCTTTACTCATGTTTATATATTCCCCTATATCCCATTTTTGTGCAACATTATAAAGGGAATTTCCACATACTATAAGAGCCCTCTTTTTAGTTAAAAATCCTTCTGGCATACTTTCATATTTATTAAATAGATATTCAGAAATACATAGTTGGAGTATAGAATCTCCTAGAAATTCTAATCTTTCATTATAGTCAGTAAACTTATTTTCATTTACACAAGAACTATGTGTTAACGCAGTATCTAATAAATTAATATTCTCAAATTTCACGTTAAGTTTATTTTCTAACTTATTGAGAACACACTTTCTATTTGAATTCATAAAAACAGCTCCCCTATTCTAATAGAAATTTAAAGTCCCGTTAAATACGGGACTTTAAATTTCTTACTCTTCAACATGTGAATTTATATATTCCACAACATCTCCAACTTTTGTTGCTTTTTCAGCATCCTCATCTGGTATTTCAACATCAAATTCTTCTTCTAAAGCCATTATTAGTTCTACTACATCAAGCGAGTCTGCACCTAAGTCGTCTACAAACAATGAATCCATTGTAATTGTATCCTCATCAAGACCAAGTTGGTCTGCTATTATTTTTTTTACTTTATCAAAAATCATTTAATTCACCTCCAATAAAAATTCTACAATATGATAATATTACATAACTTATACATCGTCAATAATATAATACATCTTTTACAGTATATTTTATACCATTTTGTCTTCAATATGTACTTTTATTTTAGTAATCACATCATTTTCATAAAAATTAATTGCTTGCCTTATTGCATTTTTAATAGCCTTACTATCTGAACTACCATGAGCTTTTATACATATCCCATTAACACCTAAAAAAGCTGCTCCACCATATTCACTATAATCATAATCTTTTTTAAATTTTTCAAAAACAGGCTTTAAAAGAACTCCTCCCATTTTTGTTGTAAAAGAAGACATAATTTCTTTTTTTAGTGTAGAAAATATGCTTTGTGCTACACCTTCATACATTTTTAATACCGTATTACCTATAAATCCATCACATACAAGTACATTTACTTTACCTTGTGGTATATCTCTAGGTTCTACATTGCCAACAAAATTCAAATTACACTCTTGTAAAAGCTTATGTGCTTCCTTAGTTAATTCATTTCCTTTTTCTTCTTCAGCACCTATATTTATAAGTCCTACAGAAGGTGTTTTTACTTTTAAAATGTTTTCAAAATAAACCTCTCCCATTTGTGCAAATTGGACTAAATTAATGGGTTTACATTCTGCATTAGCACCACAATCAATTATCATAAAAGGTCCATCTTTACCTGGCATAATTGGAGCAAGTGCAGGTCTATTAACCCCTTTTATTCTTCCAATAATTAATGTAGCTCCTGCTAAAAAAGCACCAGTACTTCCTGCTGATATAACAGCATCTGCTTTCCCATTTTTCACAAGATTAAGTGCTTTGCTAATACTGGAATCCTTTTTTCTACGAACCGCCATTACAGGATGCTCATTATTAGTAATTACTTCATTTGCATTTAGTATAGATATTTTATCAGTATTATATTCATGCTTATTTAATTCTTTACTTATTATGTCCTCTGGTCCTGTAATTATCATCTCAATATTGCTAAGTTCTCTTATAGCTTCAATACAACCCTCTACTACCACAGAAGGAGCATAATCGCCACCCATTCCATCAATTACTATCTTCATAACCCATCCCTCCTTTTATTTATCCGATGTCTAGTCATTCTAATACTCCCCTTTTTTTTAATGGGAGTAAAGATTGTCACGACCCTGGATAACGGTTTCTAGGGAGTAAACTCCTGAGAATCCTGTTTATCCGATGTCTAGTCATTCTAATACTCCCCTTTTTTTAATGGGAGTAAAGATTGTCACGACCCTGGATAACGGTTTCTAGGGAGTAAACTCCTGAGAATCCTGTTTATCCGATGTCTAGTCATTCTAATACTCCCCTTTTTTTTAATGGGGTAAAGATTGTCACGACCCTGGATAACAGCTTCTAGGGAGTAAACTCCTGAGAATCCTGTTTATCCGATGTCTAGTCATTCTAATACTCCCCTTTTTTTAATGGGAGTAAAGATTGTCACGACCCTGGATAACAGCTTCTAGGGAGTAAACTCCTGAGAATCCTGTTTATCCGATGTCTAGTCATTCTAATGCCCCCATTTTTTTAATGAGAGTAAAGATTGTCACGATTCTGGATAACCGTTTCTACCCTTCAGATGTAATAAAAAACTCCACCTAAAATCAAAAAACCTTTTTATATAAATTATAATATAACTTTACTAAAATATAAATTAGTATAATTTAAAAAAAGAAAGTCATACGACTTTCTCTTTTCTAAGCTTCTTTAGCTATTATTTCTTTTCCATTGTAATGTCCACAATTTTTACATACTCTGTGAGCAAGTTTCATTTCATGACATTGTGGGCATTCAACTATTCCTGGTGCACTTAATTTAAATGCTTGAGCTCTTCTTGAGTCTCTTCTAGCTTTTGATGTTTTACTCTTTGGATGTGCCATTCTTTTTCACCTCCTTAGCTAATTAGAAAAAAAATCTTTTAACTTTGCGAGCCTTGGATCTACATCATTCTTTTCGCAATTACACTTAGAATGATTTAAATTTGTGCCGCATACCGGACATAACCCTAAACATTCTTCACTACAAAGTTTTTTAATCGGTAGCGACAAAATCACATTATTTTCAATAATTGGTGAAAAATCTATCTCATCACTCTTCATAGTGATAATGTCGTTCTCTTCATCATTTCCGATTTTTGAAAATTTTTCATGAATCTCAATTTCTACAGGGTAATTAAATTCTTCAAGACACCTAGAACATACAAGTTTTAATGTTGTAACCATAACACCATCAAAACTAATTATATCCCCTATCATGGAAAAAATGCCTTTTATGTTAATCGGCTCAGCAAACTCAATTTCTTCTTGGTCAAATATAATATTTTCGCCTTCAAAAAACATATTTATTTCTTTTTGATTGACTTTTTTCCCTGTTAAATCAGAAATATTGACTAACATAATTACACCTCTATTATTATAAATGGGCTAATAAATTCTATGTTAAACATAGAATTTATTAGCCACAACCTATTATATAAATATGCCTAGAAAAAGTCAAGTATTTTTATACTGTTTGTTATATTCTACTTTATTTCTCAACAATTTCTCTAGTTTCTCTTGCTATCATTAATTCTTCGTTTGTAGGTATAACAACTACTTTAACTTTAGAATCATCAGCACTTATTACTCTTTCTTCGCCTCTTACATTGTTTCTTTCTTTATCTATTCTAGCTCCTATAAAGCCTAATTCATTAACTATTTCTTCTCTAATATCAATTCCATTTTCACCTAATCCTGCTGTGAATACAATGCAATCTACTCCACCCATTACAGCAGTATAAGAACCTATGTATTGAATTACTTTATATTTGAATATTTCTAAAGCTAATTGAGCTCTTTTGTTTCCTTTTGCAGCAGCATCTTCTATATCTCTAAAGTCACTACTTACTCCTGAAACCCCTAAAACTCCTGATTTTTTATTCATTATGTCATTAACTTCTGATTCTGATAAATTTAATTCCTTGATTAAGAATGTAACTATAGCAGGATCTATATCTCCACATCTAGTTCCCATAGTTAATCCAGCAAGAGGAGTGAATCCCATGCTTGTGTCAACACATTTTCCGCCTTTAATAGCTGCTAAACTTGCTCCATTTCCTAAGTGGCAAGTAATTATTCTTAAATCTTCAATATTTTTTCCTAGCATTTCAGCTGCAGCTGCAGATACAAATCTATGAGATGTTCCGTGGAATCCGTATCTTCTTATTGCATGATTTTCATATAACTCATATGGAAGAGAGTATAAGTAAGCTTTTTCTGGCATTGTTTGATGGAAAGCAGTATCAAACACACTTACCATAGGAGTTTTTGGCATTAATTCTTTACATGCATTAATACCTATCATGTTAGGTGGGTTATGAAGTGGTGCTAACTTAGCACATTCTTCTAATTCTTTCATAACTACATCATCTATTAAAACAGAAGTAGCATATTTTTCTCCACCATGAGCTACTCTATGACCAACAGCAGAAATTTCAGACATATCTTTTATAACGCCTTCTTTTTCATCAACTAAAGCTCCTAAAACAAGTTCAATAGCCTTTCTATGATCATTCATAGGCTCTTCTATAACATATTTTCTTCCATTAGCCTTTTGTGTTAAAATAGAACCTTCTATTCCTATTCTTTCAACTAACCCTTTAGCTAAAACACTTTCATCTGTCATATCAATAAGTTGATATTTTAAAGATGAACTCCCACAGTTTATTACTAATATTTTCATGAGTTATCCTCCTAAATTAAATATATTTTAGTTTGCAACAATTATAATATTATATTCCTCTTTGAGCTTGAACTGCAGTTATAGCTACAACATTTACTATATCAGTAGAGCTACATCCTCTTGATAAGTCATTTATAGGTTTAGCAAATCCTTGAGATATAGGTCCTATAGCTTCAGCTTTTGCAAATCTTTGTACTAATTTATATCCTATATTACCTGTTTGCAAGTCTGGGAAAACTAATACATTTGCATTTCCTGCAACAGTACTATTAGGTGCTTTTAATTTAGCAACAGTTGGATCTATAGCAGCATCTAATTGCATCTCACCATCAATTTTTAGGTCTGGTCTGAACTTTTTAGCTATTTCTGTAGCTTTTCTAACCTTTTGAACAAGTTCATGATCAGCACTACCCATAGTTGAGAATGATAACATTGCAACTTTTGCATCTATTCCACATAATTTTTTAGCACTTTCACCTGTTGTTACAGCAATTGAAGCTAATTGTTCAGCTGTAGGACAAGGATTAACTGCACAGTCAGCAAAAACTAATGTTCCATCTTCACCATATTCACAATCTGGAACTTGCATTACAAAGAACCCAGAAACCATTGATGCCCCTGGAGCTGTTTTTACTATTTGTAAACCTGGTCTAAATAAGTCACCTGTTGTATGTATTGCTCCTGAAACTAATCCATCAACTTCTTCTCTTTGAAGCATTATTGTTCCAAAGTAAAGAGGGTCTCTCACTACTTTTAAAGCTTTTTCAAAAGTCATACCTTTATTTTTTCTTATTCTATACAATTCATCCGCATAAACTTCAAGTTTATCAGAAGTTTCAGGATTAATTATTTCTACCCCTGTAATATCTGATCCTAATTGCTTTGCTTTACTCTTTATAACAGCTTCATCACCAAGTAAAACTAACTTAGCTAATGAATTTTTTAAAATTTCCCCTGAAGCAATAAGAGTTCTTTCTTCTTCACCCTCTGGAAGAACTATTGTTTTTACATCTGATTTAGCTATCTCCCAAATTTTTTCCATAAATCCCATGTTAATTTCTCCTTTCAATTTATCCTACAATAATATATATTATACTGTATAACACATTACATATTATACTATACACCTTTTCTTAGGTATTTTTCAATAACAAAAATAAGATTTTTTAACTGTATTATATTTTTTTTTTTTCTGTATTACATTTATATTGTATATTTTTTACCTTGTTTTCATATACTATTTTGTTGTATTTAAAATTTACATATTTCTGTTAGGTGGTGCTTATATGAATATTACTGCTATAATCGCTGAATATAACCCTCTACACAAAGGTCATATTTATCATATAAACGAAAGCAAAAAATTAACTAATTGCGACGGAGTTTTATGTATAATGAGCGGAAATTTTGTTCAAAGGGGTGTACCCGCCATAGTAGATAAATGGAGTAGAACAGAAATGGCCCTAAAAAGCGGGGTAGATTTAGTGATAGAACTCCCGGTAATTTACAGTCTATCTTCTGCTGAATTTTTTGCTCAAGGTGCTGTTAGTATCTTAAATAATTTAGGAATCGTAAAAAATCTATGTTTCGGAAGCGAAAGTGGAGATGTAGATATTCTAAAAAGAATAGCACATATATTATCAGAGGAACCTTTAGAATTTAAACTTAAATTAAAAGAATTTTTAAATAAAGGTTTGTCCTTTCCTTCTGCAAGAAGTAAAGCTCTTAAATATTTTTTTAACAATACTTCTTTAACATCAGAAGTACTGTCTTCATCAAATAATATTTTAGGTATAGAATACTGTAAAAGCTTATTAAACTTAAAAAGTTCAATTACTCCATACACCATACAAAGACAAGGTGGTACCTATAATAGCACTTCATTAGAAAACAATTTTTCTAGTGCAACAGCTATAAGAAAAGCATTAAAAGAAAATAATTCAGTTTCTTCCATAGAAGACAATATTCCTTCTTGTTCATCTGAGATACTAAAAAACCTTATAAATAAAAACTCTTTAAGCTTTGCTGAAGAAATGTTTAATTTTCTCAAATTCAAAATTTTCACATGTCCTTATAATATAGAAAATTTGCCTGATGTATCAGAAGGACTTCACAATAAAATTATAAAATCTATTTATAAATCAAATTCATATAAAGAACTTATAAATAATATAAAAAGTAAAAGATATACAGAAACCAGAATAAATAGGATATTATGCCAATATTTTATAGGTTTCGAAAACTACGATACAAAAACCTTAAGGAAATCTAATGGTACTCATGCAAGAGTATTAGGTTTCAACGAAAAAGGAAAGCAAATATTAAAGATATTAAAAACTACATCTTCTATACCCATATATACTAAACTGCCTAAAATCTTAAATCCATACTTATCACTAGATATTCAGGCAACTAAAGCTTATAGCTTAATAAATAATAATATTTCACCTTTTTCAGACTACTTGTTAAATCCAGTAATGTTATTTTGATTTACTGGTAATATTATTTGTCCCTCTTAAAATATATTTATTATAAGCTATGATTTCGGAAATTTCTTATTAAGTATAAATTTCAAAATCATTTGCTATAAAAATATACTTTAAGGGGATTTTTTTATGAAATTTATAATTTTTATATTAATTATAATAATATCTTTATTGACTTTTATATTATTTAAACTCTTAATACCTAAAATAAAAAAAAGCATATTTTTTACTGTTATATCCACTATTATAATTACTCATATAATTTTCAACCCTAACATATGTCTTAATTCTTCATTAATAGGTTTAAAATTATTTGTAAACTCGGTATTTGTATACTTATTTCCTTTTCTTGTATTAATTAATATAATGATATCTTTTAATGGTGTACATATTTACTCAAAATTTTTAGGCAATATATTATGTAAACCTTTAAAACTCCCTAAAAACTGTTCTATTGTTTTGATTGTAAGCATATTGTGTGGTTATCCTTTGGGAGCAAAATATGCTTGTGATTTATACAATGATAATTTTATAGATTTTGAAACCTGTGAGCGTCTTATAAGTATAGCTTCTAATCCAAGCCCTTTATTTATAATAGGTTCTGTAGGGAATTCAATGCTACATAATAATTATATTGGTTTTATTTTGTTAATATCTTGTTATCTATCTTGCTTTATCATAGGATTAATTATTCCCCCTGAAATTCATCCTAGACTTAATAAATATAGAGATTTAAATAATAATGTTTCAGAAAGAAATCTTGGAGATGTACTAAAAGAAAGTATTGATAATGCACTAAAAACTTCTATATCCATTGGGGGCTTTATTGTATTCTTTTCAGTTATTTCTTCAATAATAAAAAACAATATCTTATTTGATATTGTTTTAGGAAATTTGTCTATATATTTAGATTTACCTTCAAACTTATTAAAAAATTTAATATTAGGATTTTTAGAAATGACAAATGGATGTAATTTAATATCCTTGAATAACATAAACATGGTATATAAAATTATATTTATAAGCTTTTTTTTAGGATTTAGTGGACTATCTATAATAAGCCAAGTATACTCAATTATATTTAAATATAATTTTTCTATAAAAAAATATATAAACATTAAATTTGTTCAAGGAATATTGTGTAGTATATTATCATTAATTCTTTATAAGATAAATTTACCTCATATAACAAATTCCGTATTTAAAGTTAATATTACAAATGCTTACTCCTTTACCTCAAATGGTATATGTATTATTTCTATTATAATTCTAATAATACCATTTGTCTTGGCAAAATTAAGTAAACTATTTAATAGTGTTTCTTAATTCATCAATATTTTGTTTAATAATATTGCTTGTTCCACTAATACTTTCCTCAATAGATTTTAGATGCTCCTCTGTTTTATTTTTAACATCTAAAATCATTTTATTACTTAAATCAGAAATTTCTTTTTCTACACCACATAAAATTTCATCTGCATATTCCCGTGCTCCAACCCTAATCACTTTTGCATCCCTCTTAGCTGAAGTAACAATTTCTTCAGCTTTTACTTTTGCTTCTCTTGTAATATCATGATTTTCTATTTGTTTTTTTAACATTACATAACTCTCTTTTTTTATCTCATCTGCTTGTTTATGGGCGTCTCTTAAAATTCTTTCTTTTTCATCACATATCCATTGAGCCTTTTTGAATTCATCTGGAAGATAATTTATTATTTGTTCTATTACATCTATTAATTCTTTTTTCTTTACCATTGTTTTACCTAAAAGAGGTACTTTATGAGATGTCTCCACTATTTCTTGAAGATATTCAAGTAATTTCATAACTTCCATCTATCTATCACCCTATTTCTTATCAATTTTAAGCATTATATCTGGTATTATTTCATTTGGAACTAAATCATCAATACATCCTCCAAACATAACAACTTGTTTAATTGAAGATGAGCTTAAATAAGAATATTTAGCACTTGTCATAAGAAAAACTGTTTCTATTGTTGCATCTAATTTTTTATTCATATGAGACATCTGAAGTTCATATTCAAAATCAGAAACCGCTCTTAACCCTTTTATAATTACATTTGAACCTTTTTCATTCATATAATCAACTAAAAGCCCATGAAAGCTTTCTGTTTTTACATTTTCAATATCTCTTGTGACTCTCTTTATTAATTCCACTCTTTCTTCTATGTTAAAAAGACCTTTCTTATCAGGATTTATTAAAACAGCTACAATTACTTCATCAAATATTTGTGAAGCTCTTTTAATTATATCTAAATGTCCTTTAGTAATAGGGTCAAAGCTCCCTGGATAAACTGCTGATCTTTTCATCTAATCCTTATTCCTCCTCATAAGCATATAAACATACTGTTGTATTGCCATACTTCCTTTTGTTTATAAGAACTATATCTTTATATCCTTCATATATATTTTCAGAAGAGTCAATTTTTGTAACTATAAGACCATCTTTTCTTAATAATTTCTTTTCAAAGACTATCTCCATAGCTGGTGGAATCATCTCTTTAGCATAAGGCGGATCAATAAATATTAAATCAAATACTTTTCCTCTTCTTGATACCTCTCTTAACGCATCATAAGAATCCATATTTAAACATGAACAAAAATCTTCAAATTTTAAACTTTCAACATTCTTTTTTAATCTCTGAAATGTAGTAGGATGTTTATCAACTAAATAGCATTCTTTAGCTCCTCTACTAGCAGCTTCTAAACCTAAGCTTCCTGTACCTGCAAATACGTCTATAATAACAGCATCTAAAGTCCTATTTTGAATTATATTAAAAATATTTTCCTTAACTCTATCTAATGTAGGTCTAGTTTGCATTCCATCAGGTGGCAATATTGTTCTCCCTTTTGCCTTTCCTGCTATTATCCTCATATTTATCCTCCTTTGTTATAACTTACTTTACTTAGTTCATATTTTAACACATATTATTTCATTATACAAAATCAATTATAATTTGCTCTATTTTTAAATAGTGTAAAAAACAACACTACTTTAAAACAGAGCTTTTAATTAAAACAAATGTATTTAGAAGTTTTATCTAATTTATTTAGTATTTCATTTTTTATATGAGAATCTTCTATTGAATCACTATTAATCATGTATTTAGCTTCGTTGCTAGCTGCTTTAAATACGTTTATATCTTCCACTATGTTTCCTAAAACAAATTCATTTTCTCCATGCTGATTTAATCCAAATATTTCTCCACTTCCCCTAAGTTTTAAATCTTCTTCTGCAATATAAAATCCATCATTGCTTTTAGCCATTATTTCCATTCTTTTTTTAGTAACATTATTATTGGCTTCCGCAATTAAAATGCAATAGGACTTTTTATGTCCTCTTCCGACCCTTCCTCTTAATTGATGCAATTGAGAAAGTCCAAATCTTTCCGCATTTTCAATTATCATTAAAGTAGCATTTGGAACATTGACACCTACTTCTATTACTGTAGTAGCTATTAATACTTGTATATATCCATCTTTAAATTTTTTCATAATATTTTCTTTATCTTTAGGTACCATTTTTCCGTGAAGAATCTCTAAATTTACATTACTAAAGACTCCTTCTTTTAACTCGTGATACAGTTTATCTACAGAAGTTATGTCCATATTGTCATTTTCTTCTACCAAAGGACATACGATGTATACTTGCCTTCCATTATTTATTTCATTTAGTGCAAACTTATATACCCTTCTTCTCATATTTTTTTCTACATAATAAGTATCTATTTTTTTCCTTCCTGGTGGGAGTTCATCTATAGAAGATACATCTAAATCCCCATATAAAGTTAGAGCCAAAGTTCTAGGTATAGGCGTCGCACTCATAACTAAAACATCTACATTTTTATCCTTATTAAACAACCTACTTCTTTGATTCACACCAAATCTATGTTGTTCATCTGTTACAATCATTCCTAATTTTTTAAATTTAACATCCTCTTCTAACAAAGCATGAGTTCCAATTATTATATCTATTTCTCCATTTTCTAATTCTTCTTTTAATCTTCTCTTATTTTTTAAGGTAGTACTTCCACAAAGTAATTCTATATTTACATCAAATTCTTTTAAAAGTTTTTTTGCTTCTTCATAGTGTTGTATAGCTAGTATTTCTGTAGGAGCCATTAATGCTGTTTGATATCCATTCTTTACCACATTAAATAAAGCAATAAGAGAAACTATTGTTTTTCCACTTCCTACATCTCCTTGTACAAGTCTATTCATAGAAATATCTTTTTTGGAATCTCTTAATATTTCTCTTATGACCCTATTTTGTGCATTAGTTAAATTAAATGGTAGCATTTCTTTCAAATTCTTTAATTCTTTTGCAATAGCAAAAGCATTTCCTTGATTGTTTCTTAAACTTTTCATCATAAATAATTTTAGTGAATAAGTAAAAAACTCTTGAAATTTCAATCTTTTTTTAGCCATTTCTAACTCTTCTTTATTACGAGGATTATGTATATTTTTTATAGCTTCATCTAGAGAACATAAATTATACTTTTCTATGATTTTCAAAGGCAAGTTTTCTTTGATTTCTATATTATTAAAAATCCATGTATTTGTTTTAATAAAAAAATTATTATTCAAATTATTTTTTAATAAATATTTAGGTGAAATGCCCTTTACATTGTTCTTATCTATAATTTTAGGATTTAATAATATTTTTTTGCCTCTCTGTATTTCTAATTTACCTTGTAAATTATAATCCTCTCCTATTTTAAAACTCTTTTTTATATAAGGCTGATTAAACCATTTAGCCTCAAAATTTGTTCTTCCATCACTAAACACCATAGTACTAATAGTCATATTTTTTCTTACATAAATATCTCTTTTAATAAATTTAGCTTTTGCTTTTATAATAATTTTTTTAGATTCTCTTATCTCATCAATTTGGCTATAATATTCGTTATGTTCATAGTCTCTTGGAAAATATAATAAAAAATCTAGTATATTAAAAATACCACATTGATTTAATACCTCTTTTGTTTTAGGTCCAATCCCCTTTAAAGTACTTATATCATCATAAATATTCACAATTATCCCTCACTAATTTATTAAAAACTTTTTTAAATAGTTTGTTTTTTCACATTTAAAGAATTCATTACTAAAATATCATTTTCTTTTATTACTGTTTTTCCCCTAGGTATAATAATTTTTTCATTACGCTTTATCATAACAACAATTTGATCTGGATTAGGTGAAAACTCAGAAATTTTCTTTTCTCGCCATTTGCTGTCTGAGGTAATTTTTAATTCAACAAGATGTACTGCAGTCTCATCTTGAAATGCAGGAGCGCTTAAAACAGCAATATCATTTTCCAGTAAAGTCGTCCTACCACTTGGAATAATAATTTCTTTATTTCTTATAAGCATTACAATTAATGTATCTGGTGGAAATGTAATTTGTCGTAACGCCTTATTTTTCCATGGATGGCATGCCGTAATAGCTAACTTTATAAATTGTACATCTGTTTCCTCGGTATAGTCATTAAAAGTTTTTAAAACATTGACATTATTATCAATCATTTTGAGTTTATTTGCCATAATTGGTATCAATGTCCCCTGGAACGAGATTGATAGAAGAACAATAAAAAATACAATATGAAACACGTCATTCTTTGTATATGCTTCACTTACTGTAACCATAATTGCAAATACAATAGAAGCAGCGCCCCTAAGCCCTGCAAATGATACTAAAATCTGTTGACGTATTGTGCATTTTGTAGGTGTAAGTAGTAAAAAGACAGCAACTGGCCTCGCTACAAATGTCAAGAACAATGTTATTGCAACAGATATCAGCAGAACAGATGAAAATTGAGATGGAAATGCTAAAAGACCAAGTAGGAAAAATATCAACATTTGCATAAGTCCTGTTACTCCATCAAAAAAGTGAACTAGGGATTGCTTGTTTTTTATATTAGCATTGCCCAAAACAATTCCAACGATATAAGCACTCAGGTATCCATTTCCTCCAATTAAATCTGGAATAGCATAAGCTAAAATAGCAACTGCCAAAACAAATGCAGCATTAAATCCCTCGGTTGCAAATTTGAAATGCCTCAATACAAAAACTCCACCCAAGGCTACTATAATACCAATAACTGAACCATATGCCATTTGTGCAAAAACCGTATATGCCACAAATCCTAGATTAGCTTTACCACTCATAATTGACAACATAATTGTAGTCAACATATATGAACAAGGATCATTACTACCACTTTCCAATTCCAATATGGAGGCAGTATTGTCTTTGAGATTCAATTTTTTAGATCGTAATATAGAGAATACTGAAGCGGCATCGGTTGAACTAATTACAGACCCCATCAATAAACTCTCCATAAATTTCATCTTTAACACAAAATAACAGAACACCCCAGTAAGTCCTGCAGTAAGAACTACTCCTACCGTAGAAAGTAAAATAGATTTTACAGCAACAGGTCTAGCTTCACTCCACCTCGTTCCAAACCCACCATAAAACATAATAAAAATCAGAGCCACAGAACAAATTTGTTCCGCAAATCTATAGTTTTCAAAAGAAATTTTAAAAAGTCCATCAGAGCCAAAAATCATTCCGAGCACAATAAATGCTAAGAGCGTAGGAACGCCAAGTTTACTTGAAATTTTATTGAACAGTACACATATAACAATGATAATAGATGTAATTAAAAGATAAATTGACAAATATTCGCCTCCTATAAACCTAAAGAATAATGTAAATAAGTCCTGTTATATCAAATAATTTAGATTATGCAAAAATTTTCTTACTGTTTAATATATTATACTAATAAAGGCTATGAGAAGCAATCACGCCAACCTTCAGCTACCTTAATGAATAAAATTTTTAACTAATTTAGATCTTAAAAATCATATATTCTTAATTTATTTTCATTAGTAGTCTGACCTTAAATATATCATAATCAAAATAAGAAAAAAAAGCCCTTAGGCTTTTTATTCAACAGATACTATGAAATAATATAAAGGTTGCTTTCCACTATAACATTGAATATCAATGTCTGAATATTTTTCTTCTAATTCTTGTGCAAATTCTTCAACTTTTTCTTCATCACAATCTTTTCCATAAAAAATTGTGATAAGTTCACTATCTTCACTTACCATATTAGATATAATATTCTCACAAACATTGTATATGTCTTTTCCTACTTCATTAATCTTTCCTTCAACCAATCCTAAAACATTACCTTCTTTAATAACCTTGCCATCCATTTCCGTATCTCTTACAGCATAAGTTACAGATCCTGTACTAACAGTACTTATAGCTGAATTCATTGCATTGGTGTTATCTTCTATAGTACCATCAATATTGAATACTGTTACTGCAGTTATACCTTGTGGTATTGTCTTTGTTGGAATTACAACCACATTTTTTTCAGCAATTTCAGCTGCTTGTTGTGCTGCCATAATAATATTTTTATTATTAGGAAGTATAAATATATTTTTTGCATTTATATTATTTACAGCTTCTAATATGTCCTGAGTACTAGGATTCATTGTTTGACCGCCTTCAATAACAAAGTCAACACCAAGATCTTTAAATATATTTCTAAGTCCTTCTCCCATAGTAACAGCTATAAAAGCACATTCTTGAACATCTTTCTCACTACTTGTTTCTTCTTTAGTAGTAGCATATTCTAATTCAAGAATCTTTCTATGTTCTTCTCTCATATTATCAATTTTAATCTTTGATAATTCTCCTAACTTTAATGCTTGTGAAAGTACATCCCCAGGATTATTTGTATGAACATGAACCTTTATTATATCATCTACACCAACTACAATTATAGAATCTCCTATAGGTTCAAGGAAATTTTTAAAATCTAAAGATTTTTCCATTGCACTTTGCGTATTTATAAAGAATTCTGTACAATAACCATATTTTATATCTTCTGATTTTATGGTTGCTTGGGCTGGTTTATTAGTTTCACCCAAAGACTGAGTATATTCGATTCTTTCAGCCTGAATGTTTTCTTTTAATGCATTATACATGCCTTTTAAGATAATTAATAATCCCATTCCTCCTGCATCTACAACTTTAGCTTCTTTTAATGCAGGAAGCATTTCAGGTGTTTTATTTAATACAATTTCACTGTGTTTGCATACTTTATTTAAAAGTTCTACTATATCAGTTTCATTTGAACTAACAGCACTTTCTCCAGCTGCTCTTACTATAGTTAAAATGGTCCCTTCTGTTGGACGCATAACTGCCTTATATGCATGATTTGCTCCCTCTTCTAAACTATTAGCAAAGTCTATAGCATCAGCACTATCTTTACCCTCAAATCCCTTAGCTATTCCTCTAAATATTTGAGAAAGAATAACTCCTGAATTACCTCTGGCACCCATTAATGCTCCTCTAGCAACCTTTTTAGCTATTTCTGATATAGAGGCACTATTTACATCTTCTATTTCCTCTACCGCACTTCTAAAAGTCATAGACATATTTGTTCCTGTATCTCCATCCGGAACTGGGAATACATTCAAAGAGTTTACAAACTCTTTCTTTTCTTCCAAGTTGTTTGAAGCATTTATTATCATATTACGCAAATCATGTCCATCTATCTTAAAACGTTCCAATTTTAGTACCTCCTTAGACCCTTACACCTTGAACATTGACCGTTATACTTGAAACCTTTAAACCCGTATATTTTTCAACATTGTATTTTATTTTTTGTATTATATTATTAGCAATAACAGATATCTTTGTTCCATATTCTACTATAATGTATAGTTCTATAGATAATTTATCATCTCTGCTATTAATTTTTACACCTTTACTTAAACTTTCTTTCTTTAATATCTCCCAAAGACCATCCTTAGCATTCTTTGAAGCCATACCAACTACTCCATAACATTCCATAGTTGACAGTCCAACAATATTAGCCAAAACTTCATGGGTATAATTTACAGAACCCATTTCGTTAGTTAAACCTAACATATCTATTCCTCCTTAATCTGCGTACATAATACTTATTTTATATTATATACATAATTTTATCAAGAAAATTAATCACATTAATACTTATTCTTACTATTTATTTTATATTTTACTTGCCAAAAACATAATAACTGTGCTACAATAAAATACGTTCTATGGTATGGAATTTTTAACTTCAGTATAGGAGGTGTTTTTAGATGTCAAAAGTATGCGAAGTATGCGGAAAAGGCGTTATAGCAGGTGTACAATACAGCCACTCTCATCGTCAATCAAAAAGAAGATGGGCTCCAAATATAAAAAGTGTTAAAGCTATAGTTAACGGAACACCTAAAAGAATAAAGGTATGTACTAGATGCCTACGTTCAGGAAAAGTACAACGTGCTATATAAGCAAAAAAAAATGCAATTGACAAAAGCAATTGCATTTTTTTATTTTTTGATATGTTCTAAACAAAAATTGTCTTTTAATACTAATCAAAGCATTGAATTGAATCTGAACACTCACCTCTTAATCCTTACTTTTTGGTAAAAATTTTTATTATTTTAGATAAAAACTTAGGAAGTTTAATTGCTATAATTTTCATAATAACCTCCAACCTCCCATTACTACAACTTAGATTTATCCCATACCTAACCATTCTAATACTCCCATCTTTTTTTAAGTGGGAGTATTAGAATGGCACGATAATGGATAACCGGTTCTTTGTTTAGAATGAAGCAAAAACTTCACCCGAAACCAAGAGCCCTGTTTATACTCTTCTATTCATTATATGTATAATTATTATTTAGGTTACAAATATTTTTTAATATCATTATTTTATTTGTAGCCAATTATAAAAAACTAGTGAAAGGATGAATCTTAATTAAGGTCCATACCTTCACTAATTTTCCAATTACTATTTTAGCGAAAATAAACACTATATTTTTAATCTTTAGTTAAAAACTAATAAGTTACTAATTAATCCATTAAGTCCTTTATTATTTTAGTCTATGGAGTCAATAACAAGTAAAACTCCTTTATCAAAACTTATTTTCACTTCTTCCTCTAAAAACTCATTAGAAATAGTAACTGGATTTCCTACTTCTAAATAAAATTTGTTTAAAGGATATTTTGCTCCAATTATAGTTAAATTCTTTACATTATTATAATAGGCAGCTAAAGAAAATGTTTTTCCTTTTTCTCCATATATAGTTATCGGTTTGTCTATTATAGTAATAACATTATTATCATCTTTTATGTATGAAGTAATATTTTTCCGTAAACATTTTAAAAGCATACCTAAATTTCCCAAAAGATGATCCACTCTTGTTCCAGTACATCCTAAGAAAATTATTTCATCACATCCAAGTTCAATAGCTTTATTTACAGCAATCTCAGTATCCGTGTAATCTTTTTCTGGATTATACTTAATTATTTCACATCCTCTATCAGTAAAATAACTAAGAACCTCTTTATCAATAGAATCAAAATCTCCCATTAATATATCAGGCTTTATGTTATATTCATACAAACAATTAGCACCACTATCTGCACAAATCAAATATGAAGCTTCCTTTAACTCTTCTTCAATTAACTCATAAGAAGGTGGATTTCCCCCTGATACTATTATACCTTTCATATTAGAATCCTTCTTTTAAATTTTTTATATTTTCTTCAATTTCTCCATTTTTAAATACTGCAGAACCAGCTACAATGACATTTGCTCCACACTCAACAACTTCTTTTATATTATCTACTCCAACCCCACCATCTACTTCTATTAATAAATCTTTGTTACATTTTTCTGCCATTTTCTTTACTTCTCTTATTTTATCTGAACAGTATTTTATATATTTTTGTCCTCCAAATCCAGGGTTAACAGACATAATTAAGACCATATCTACAATTCCTATTAGATGTTTTATTGCTTCTACAGGAGTAGCTGGATTTAATGAAATACCTGCTTTTATTCCAAAACTTTTTATGTAATTTATAGTTCTATCTAAATGCTTTTCTGCTTCATAATGAATAGTTATTATATCAGCTCCTGCTTTAACAAAATCCTCAACATATCTTGACGGCTCTTCTATCATTAAATGTACATCAAAAGGTAATTTAGTGATAGGTCTCAAACTTTTCATAACTGGAATTCCAAATGAAATATTAGGAACAAACATTCCATCCATTACATCTATGTGAATTAAATCTGCACCGTATTTTTCTAATTTTATTGTGTCTTCTCCAAGTTTTGCAAAATTTGCTGATAATATAGATGGTGATAATTTTACCATTTGTTCTTACCTCCGTTTATAACTTCCTCTAATGTTCTAGTATAAAATTTATATCTATTTTCATCAATTTTTTCTTCTTCTACTGCTCTCTTTACAATACATCCTGGTTCTTTATAATGTAAACATCCATTAAATTTACATTGATGTTCATAATCCCAAAATTCAGGAAAATAATCTTTTAAATCTTCTTTTGATTCAATAGTTAAATTAATACTTGAAAAACCTGGTGTATCAACTACAAATCCTTCACATACTTCTACTAATTCACTATGTCTTGTAGTATGCTTTCCTCTTTTTAGTTTTTCACTTATCTCTCCAGTTTGCATTACATCTTTTCCAACTATATTGTTTAATATAGTTGATTTTCCTACACCTGATGGTCCACAAAAAACCGTTATATTTCCTTTTAATTTTCCTCTTACCTCTTCTAAGCCTATACTATTTTTAGCATTTAAGAAAATATACTCATATCCAGCCTTTTTAATCATTTTTACTGCTTCATGCTCTTCATAACTATCAATCAAATCAATTTTATTAAAACAAACAACTGCTTTTATATCTTTAATTTCACATTGAAGCAAAAATTTATTTAAAAGGTCTAAATTTATATCTGGATTTTTCATTGCAAAAACAACAAATGCTTGAGTAATATTAGACACTAACGGTCTTACTAATTCGTTCTTTCTTTCATAGATTTTTTCAATAGCGCCTTTACCTTTATCCAGAGTTATTTTTACTCTGTCCCCAACAATTGGGGACAGACCATCCTTTCTAAATTTCCCTCTAGCCTTACATTCAAAGATTTCATTATTAATTTTAACATAATAAAATCCCCCAATTCCTTTTACTATTATTCCTTCCATATATCCTCCTAAATGTATTTTAAGGATTTGGTTCACTCCTCAATCTTATGGTAGTTCCTTGTGGAACTTTTTTACCTGGAGATACACTTTGAGCTGTTATTATAAAATCTCCTTTACCACTTACTTGTATATTCAAGTTATTCTGTGCGGCTATACTTTTAGCCTCACTTACCGTTTTATCTGTAAATTTAGGTACATCAACTAAATCTTTATTCCCATAAGCATAATAACTTAAGTTAATTACTGTACCTTCCTTTACTTGTGAATTTGCTTCAATGCTTTGCACAGAAACTTTACCATCTAAACTTTCATCGGATGTTGGTATTTTAGTAATTGTCCCAAGCTTTAACTTTGATGATTCTAATATTTCCATAGCTTCGTCAAATATTTTATTTACTACATTTGGTACTTTAACAGTTTTCACTTCTAATCCTCTACTAACTACTAAATCTACAGTTGTATTTTCTCCGATTTCTGTTCCAGGTTCAGGTGATTGATCACACACACGATTTTTTTCTATATTACTATATTCATAAGTTGTCTTACCTAATTTCAAGTTGTATGTCCTAAGATATTCTTTAGCTGCTTCAATTTCTACATCCATTAGATTTGGTATGGCAGCTACTCTAGGCCCAGAACTAACAATTACTCTTATTTCTTCCACTTCTCCTGTATTAATTTCTTTTCCTTCCTCTGGAAAACATTTAATAACTACACCTTTAGGTTTATCACTACTTTCTGTAGATGGAGTAAATTTAAGTCCTAAATCCTCTACTTTCTTTCTAGCCTCATCTTGACTAATTCCGATTATTTTAGGTACCGTAACGTTTTTACCTTTTTTACTACCTAATTTGCTTTGTGAATAAAAATAAGCTGTCATACCTATTATGAATATGGAAAATATAGCCAAACTACTAATTATAATCTTTTTTGTCTTACCGCTTATTTTCGGTTTGTTTTTTAGTGACTTATGTTTATAGTTATTGTCTTCATCTTCTTCGTATTCTTCATCTTCATCATTCACATTTTTACCATAAGTAGCTTTATCTATAACAGTTGTAGCATCTGTTATAGGTTTCATAACTCTTGTATATTCATTTTCTTTATTTTCAAGAGTTATCTTAGAATCTGGGTTATTTTTAATTTTTTGAAGATCTACAAATAATTCATTAGACGTATGATATCTTTTGTATGGCTCTTTCTCAATAGCTTTCAATATAACATTATTTAAACTATCTGGGATATCCGGATTTATCTCCTTAGGTGGTACAACTGGTTCTTGTATATGTTTTAATGCTACTGAAACAGGACTTTCTGCATCATACGGAACCTTTCCTGTAACCATTTCATACATTACTATTCCTAAAGAATATATATCAGTTTTGCAATCTACAAAACTTCCTTTTGCTTGCTCTGGAGAAAAATAATGGGCAGACCCTATAACTCTATCAGAATTGGTTATTGTTACAGAAGAAGTAGCTTTAGCTATACCAAAATCAGTAACCTTAATTATACCATCTTTAGTAACTAGTATGTTATGTGGCTTTACATCCCTATGTATTATATTATTATTGTGGGCACACTCTAATGCTTTTGCTATCTGCATAGCAATAACAATAGCTTCATCAGTTTTTAACACTTTCTTTTCATTTATAATTTGCTTTAAAGTTTTCCCATCTACATATTCCATTACTATATAATTAATTCCATTTTCAGAGCCTATATCATATATACCCACAATATTATTATGAGACAAGCTTGCTGCAGCTGATGCTTCATATTTAAATTTTTTTACAAATTCTTCATTATCGGAATATTGGTTTTTTAGAATTTTAACTGCAACAAATCTGTTTAACAGGTGGCACTTAGCTTTATATACTTCAGCCATACCACCTTCTCCAATTTTTTCTAGTAATTCATACCTATTTCCTAGCCTAGCTCCTATCATCTTAGCACTCTCCTCCAAATATCAAAACTGAGATATTGTCTCGTCCACCTTTGTTTTTGGCTAATTCTACCAGTAATTCACAAGCTTCTCTATTTTTATTCTTTAATATTATATCATACATTTCATCTTTATTAACTTCATTTGTAAGTCCATCTGTACATAAAATAACCTTTGTAATTTCGTCCCTTTTTCTAATAAAAATATCAATTTCTACACTTTTCTTTGTACCTAGAGCTCTTGTGATTATATTCTTATTTGGATGATTATTAGCTTCTTCTTCAGTAATACTTCCATCATCAATTAGTTGTTGCACTAAAGAATGGTCTTTTGTTATTTTTTCAACACCTCTTTCATCAACTATAAAGCAACTACTATCTCCTACATTAGCAATTACAATATGATCACCTTTCAATAAACAAGCTGTAATAGTTGTTCCCATACCATTCAGTTTATCATTTTTCTTCGATTCACTATAAACAACTTCATTAGCATATATAATTGAGTTTCTCAAAGTTTCAACAGCATCATCAATCTCATATAAGCCTTTTATGTAATTTATACAAGACTCTACTGCCATCTTACTTGCGATTTCTCCAGCATTATGTCCACCCATTCCATCTGCAACAACACATAATTGAAAAGCCTCATTGCCATAAAAATCAAGGTAATCTTCATTTATCTCCCTTACATTACCTTTATCCGACAAATAACCCACAGTGCCTTTCCCATTATTTTGCCTGTAAATATTCATAAAAAATTTACCTCCATAATACCTTCCAATTATTATATTAAATAAAGTTTACTGTTTCATGTATTTCCTTCTAAGTTGACCACAAGCTGCATTGATGTCTGAACCCATTTCCCTCCTTATTGTAGTTTCTATTCCTTCATTTGTCAAAATACTTTTGAATTTATTTATCTCATGAGCTTCTGATTTTTTATACCTATTCTCTTTTATTTCATTTATAGGTATTAAATTCACATGGCAGTTGATTTTTTTTAATATAAAACTTAATTCTCTAGCGTTTTCTTCTTTATCATTAAATCCCTTTATTAAAGCATATTCAAAAGTAATTCTTCTTTTAGTTTTATTAAAATAGTATTTACAAGCTTCCATTATTTCTTCAATTGTATATCTATTAGCTATAGGCATAGTGTTTCTTCTTATCTTATCATTAGGAGCATGTAAAGAAATAGCTAATGTTATTTGAAAATTTTCATCAGCAAGCTCTTTAATTTTAGGAACTATACCACAAGTTGATAAAGTAATATGTCTTTGACCAATATTTACAGTATCTTCTGAATTAACTAAGTTAATAAATTTTAAAACATTTTCATAGTTGTCTAAAGGTTCTCCGCTCCCCATTAAAACAATATTAGAAATTCTTTCTCCTATTTCTGATTGAGCCTTTAAAATTTGTGCTATTATTTCACCTGAAGTTAAATTTCTTACCATTCCTTCTATAGTTGAAGCACAAAATTTACATCCCATTCTACATCCAACTTGCGTTGATACACATATAGAATTTCCATAACTATATCTCATAACAACAGATTCTATTATGTTACCATCTTCATATTTAAAAAGAAATTTTTTAGTATTATCTATATTAGAAGTAAATACCTCTAATACTTCAGGTATACCTATATAAAAAGCCTCTTTCAATCTTTCTATAGTTTGTTTTGATATATTAGTCATTTTTTCAAATTGAAAAACTTCCTTTTTATATATCCAATCAAAAATTTGCTTAGCTCTAAACTTACTTTCTCCATTGTCTTCCATCCACTTTTTTAGTTCTTTTAAATCCAAATCTAAAATATTTATCATCTAAACACCTACCATTGCCTCTTTAGTTTTGTTATAAAAAATCCATCCATATATTCATTTGGTAAAATAGTAACACATCCTTCTTCTGTATATATAAAATTATCTAATTTACCATAGTACAACGGTTCTATAGAATATTGAGGGTTATTCTTTAAAAACCATCTTATATTATCTTCATTTTCTTTTTTATTTAATGTGCATGTAGAATAAAGAAGTGTTCCATTGGGCTTAACATAAGTAGATGCATTGATAAGTATCTTTCTTTGTATTTCTACCAATTCATTTAACCCTTTTAAATTTTTAGTATATTTTATTTCAGGTTTTTTTCTTATAATTCCTATACCTGAACATGGAACATCTATAAGAACAGCATCTGCTGATTCTTTTAAGTTTTCATTTAATATACTTGCATCCATTTTCTCACACGCTAAATTTTTTATTCCTAACCTTCTAGCATTAGACTTCACTAACTTAAGTTTATTATCATATATATCAAAAGCTCTAACTTTTCCTGTATTATTCATAACTTCTGAAATATGAGTAGTTTTTCCACCAGGGGCGCTACATAAATCTAAAACATTCATATTATCTTTTAAATCCATGGAAGGAGCAACTAGCATAGCGCTTTCATCTTGAACAGTTACTAGCCCTTCCTTAAATAATGGATTTAATTCAATACTCTTTCCTTTATTTATAACAATAGCTTCAGGACAAACATATCCTTCTTCTACATTGTATCCATCTTCAACTAACTTATTATAAGCTTCGTCATAACTAACCTTAAGAGCATTTACTCTTACAGTTACAGCAGGCCTTTTATTTAATCCAGATAAAATCCTCTCAGCAATCTCCTGTCCATATTGATTTATAAATAATTTTACAAGCCATTTATCAAATGAATAGTTGAAGCATAAAGCTTCAACTAAATTCTTATCATTATAATATTTTTTATCTAAATTTCTCAAATAATTCCTCAAAACTCCATTAACTAACTTAGAGGCCCCAATAGATTTTTTCTTTTTAGTTAGTTCAACAGCTTCATTTACGACAGCAAAATTAGGAATTTTATCTAAATATTTGATTTGATATACAGACATTCTTAAAATATTTAAAATATATTCATCAATTTTATTTATTCCGTTCTTAATAAAGCTATTCAATATTATATCAATTGTATATTTATATTTTATAGTGCCATATACGATTTCTGTAATTAACCCTTTATCATTACTATTTAAATCACACTTGTTTAACTCATTTTTCAATACAATGTTTGAATATGAATTTTGGTTAAACACTTTATAGAGTATGTCAGCACATATTTCTCTACTGTTTTTCATTAAAATTCTCCAATCTTATATTATTTATCCGATATCTAACTATTCTAATACTCTCATTTTTTTAAGTGGGAGTAAATAATTGTACGAGACCCTGGATAACGGTTTCCCCTAAAGGATAACAGCTTCTAAGGAGTAGGCCCCCTAAGAATTCTGTTAATAACTTTCAGATGAAGTAAAAACTCCACCTGAAACCAAGAATCCTGTTTATTCATCTCTACTACTTAACGCTAAAAGTCTTATGAGTTGTGATATAGCCATTAAAGCAGCAGCGACATAAGTCATTGCAGCAGCAGTAAGAACTGATTTAGCTCCTTTTATTTCATCACCATATAATATACCTCTTTGAGATAATATTTTAAGAGCTCTATTAGAAGCATCAAACTCTACAGGAAGAGTAATTAATTGAAATATAACCACTGCACTAAATAGATATACCCCTATATTAACCAAAGACGGTATTCCTAATATAAAACCTAAGAAAAAAATAACCCATGAAGCATTAGAACTAAAATTAACTAAAGGTACAATAGCCCCTCTTATCTGAAGTGGAGCATATTCCTTTTGATGTTGAATAGCGTGACCAGTTTCATGAGCTGCAACTCCAATAGCGGCAATAGACGTACTTCCATAGACATCTTCTGACAATCTCATAACTCTTGCTCTAGGATCATAATGATCCGTTAAATTTCCACCTATATGCTGTACAGGAACATCATATAAGCCCTCTGCATCTAAAATCATCCTGGCAACTTGAGCTCCTGTATAGCCATTGATACTTCTAACTTTTGAATATTTATAGAAAGCAGATTTAACTTTCATTTGTGCCCATAAAGAGATTAACATAGCAGGTATTAAAATAATAAAAGTTGAATCAAATATTGGCATATGTCTTCCTCCTTTAATTAAAGATCACTTAAATTTATAATTTTGTATGGAATTGTTTTAAATTATATCAAATCAATGATTTATTAAAACATATCCTTAGTTTAAAATAAATCCTTCTTCTATACTATTACCACGAATATACTCTTCCACTTTTAAAACCTTTTTACCTGGAAATTGGATTTCTTTTACAAGTAAGCACCCTTTTCCACAAGCTATTTTTATTCCTTGCTTTGAAACATCTAGTATAGTTCCAGGCTCATTTTTGCATTCCTCATCTAAAACTTCTGCTTTATATATTTTCATAGCATTTTCATTATAGTGGGTATAAGCTACTGGCCACGGATTTAAACCCCTTATAAGGTTATTAACTTCTTTGGAACTTAAATTCCAATTTATTAATCCTGTTTTTTTATCTAGCATAGAAGCATAATCTGTAGTTGTATCTCCTTGCTTTATTCTGGAAACATTGCCTTCTAAGATACCTTTTACAGTATCAACAAGAAGTTTTCCTCCCTCTTCCATCAAAATATCATGTAAATCTCCTGCTGTCATATCTTTTGTAATTTCAACTTCCTGCCTTAAAAGCATATCACCAGTATCTAAGCCTTCATCCATCATCATAGTAGTGTTTCCACTTTTCATTTCGCCCTTAATGATAGCCCAGTTTATCGGTGCCGCCCCTCTATATTTAGGAAGTAATGAAGCATGCAAATTTATACATCCGTATTTAGGAATATCTAAAACTTCCTTAGATAATATCTGACCATATGCAACAACAATTATAAAATCTGGTTCCATATCTTTAAGTTTTTGTATAAATTCAGTATCTTTTCTTAATCTAACTGGCTGATACACAGGAATATCGTATTTCAATGCAAGTTCTTTTATAGAAGACATTCCTAGTTTTTTCCCTCTTCCTTTAGGTTTATCTGGTTGAGTAAAAACAGCTTTAACTCCAAACTCATCAATTAAAGCTTGGAGAGAAGGGACTGCAAATTCAGGAGTACCCATAAATACAATATTCATTTTAATTCTCCTCACTTTCTTGTAACACCTTATCAATGAAAAGAACTCCATTTAAATGATCTATTTCATGACAAAATGCTCTCGCAAGAAGTTCCTCCCCTTCCATTTCAATCTTTTCACCTTTTTCATTTAATGCTTTTACAGTAACTTTAAATGGTCTCTCTACTTTTCCTTGTTCTCCAGGAACACTTAAACATCCCTCAAAATCGATTTGACTTCCTTCACACTTCACTATTTCTGGATTTATTAAAACTATAGGACCATTTCCAACATCTATCACTACTACTCTCTTAAGTATACCTACTTGTGGAGCTGCTAAACCTACTCCATCCGCAGCATACATAGTCTCTATCATATCATTTATTAAAACTAAGGTTCTATCATCAAGTTCTTTGACTTCTCTTGATTTCTTTCTTAGTATTTCGTCACCTTCAGTTCTTATATTTCTTATTGCCATATTAAAACCTCCAATATATTAATTCTACTTTTATTTTTACTATAAATTAATTTACAATTTATAAGGATTAAACACATTTATAATAAATTGCCTGGGTTTATATCAATACTTACTTTTACATCTCTATAAACATCTTTTAAATTTTTATACACTACATCTTTTATATTAAGAGCTAGTTCAGTATCAAAACTTCCTTTAATCAATATTTGCCATCTATAGTGTTCCTTTATTTTAGACAAAACACAAGGACAAGGTCCTAATATTTCTATTTTATCATTATTTTTTAATATATTTTTTAATATTATACCAATATTTTGTATATTTTTTATTAACAAATCTTCATTTTTGCTACTAAAATTTATAAGTAAAATTTTAGTGAACGGTGGATAATTCATACTATATCTTATTCTTATATCTTCTTCATAAAAACTATCAAAATCATTTTTTGAAGCACACTTTATACTATGGCTATCTGGAGTATAGGTTTGAAGAACTACTTTACCCTCTTTCTTTCCTCTTCCTGCTCTTCCAGCAACCTGAGTTATTAATTGGAATGTTCTCTCACCAGACCTAAAATCAGGTAAATTAAGAGATATATCCGCTGCAATAATACCTACTAAAGTTACATTTTTAAAATCTAATCCTTTTGTCACCATTTGAGTTCCTATTAATATATCTGCCTCTTCATTTTTAAAGGCATTATAAATATCTTCATAAGAATTTTTCTTTCTTGTAGTATCAAAATCCATTCTTAAAACTCTAGCTTGAGGAAATTTTTTCTTTACTTCTTTTTCAATTTTTTCTGTTCCTACTCCAAAATATTTAACATACTTACTTCCACACTTAGGACATATTTTACTCACTGGATAACTTTTTCCACAATAATGACAGCTTAAATAATTATTATGATGATAAGTTAAAGAGATGTCACAGTTTTCACACTTGAATACATATCCACACTTTCTACAAGAAACAAATGTGGAAAACCCCCGTCTATTTAAAAATAAAATTATTTGTTCTTTGTTTACCAAAGAGTTGTTTATACCATTATATAATTCCTCACTAAAAATAGACTTGTTATTTTTCATTAATTCTTCTCTCATATCAACAATACTAATATCAGGCATCAAAGCTCCATCTGCTCTTTGGGTTAGTTTTATAAGTTGTATCTCTTTATTCAAACACCTATAGTAAGTTTCTATTGATGGAGTTGCAGACCCTAAGATTACTTTACATCCTTCTATATTAGATTTAAGCTCAGCTATTTCTTTTGCATTATATTTAGGATTACTATCAGATTTATAACTTCCTTCATGCTCTTCATCTATTATAATCATTCCCAAATTGTCAAAAGGTAAAAATATAGCTGATCTTGCTCCTATAGCAACTTTAACTTGTTTATTCTTAACTCTAAGCCATTCATCATATCTTTCTCCATCAGATAATCTACTATGAAATACTGCAATGTCCTTTCCAAATCTACCTTTAAACCTTTCTACCATCTGTGGCGTTAAAGAAATCTCTGGTACTAACATTACACACTCTTTGTTTTCTTCTATCATATTTTTTACTAAATTCATATAGATCTCAGTTTTACCACTACCCGTTACTCCGTAGATAAAAAATACTTTATCATCAGATCCCATTATTGTATTCACAGCATTTTGCTGTTCTAAATTCAGAATTTTTTCATTATAATCAGAGTATTCCCTTGAATTATATCTATTAACAATAGTTTTATTAGTTAATAAAAAATTATGTTTTATTAACGTATTTATAGATGATAATGAAACTTGAAATTTTTTACTTATTTCAGTTTTTGAATAAACTCCATTATTCTCTTCTACGATTTTATATATTGCCTTATAAGAATCTTTAAGAAATTTTCCTTCTAGATTTTTTCCTAAAAGTATTGTTTCTTTTACCTTGTTTTTAACTCCTTTAATTATGCCTGTGGGCAAAAATACCTTTATACAATCTAGGTAAGTGCATAAATATCTTCTTCTCATTTCTTTTATAAGCTTAATATCATTTTCCCTAATTACAGTAAAATCATCACAAATATCACTTATATACTTTAGCGATACGGAATTAGAACATTCCTCATAAAATTCTAATACAAAGCCATCTATTCTTCTATTTCCTTTTCCAAATGGAACCTTAACTCTATGTCCTATTTTTATTTTTGGTAATAAATTTTCTGGTATCTTGTATGTAAAAATCTTATCTACTTGAAATGACTCATTATTAACTACTACTCCCGCATATAGATACATTTACTTCACCCTTTATCTAAATCTAAGGTTCTGTTTTAAAACAGTATTGTTTTTTACACTTTTTAAAACCACCTTTAGTATTCCTACGGATATGTTTTAAATTGTTGAGTTTATTATTAATAAAAGTTTAGAATTGTTTTTAAAATTATATAATCAACAATTTATTAAAACATAGCATTATTCAATAAATAGTTTTCTAAGCCTCATACTGAATCTTAGAAACCATTTTCCAAAATCTAACCATTCTTCACTTCTATTTTAAAGAAGATAGGGGCATTAGAATTGTTAAACATCATATGAAAATTAAACCCTTACAACTACAAGAAAAAAGCGCGTTAGCGCTTTTCATTAATTATATTAAATAACTCACGTGCTATTTTTTTCTTACTCATTTTTTCTAATGGTATGATTTTGCCATCCCTACACAGCACATTAACTCTATTATCATTAGATGCAAAACCTGTGTCACTACAAGTAATATCATTAGCAACTATGTAATCCAAATTCTTTTTCTGAAGTTTGCCTTTTGCATTTTCAAGCAAATCATGGCTTTCTGCTGCAAAACCAACTAAAATTTGATCCTTTTTCTTTGAACCAAGTCTTTTTAGTATGTCTGTATCTTTTTCTAATAAAAGATTAAACTCATCTTCATTCTTCTTGATTTTTCTATCAGAATACTCTTTAGGTTTATAATCAGCTACAGCTGCAGCTTTTATTACAATATCTGCCCAATCAAAGTTATCCTCAACAACTTTTAACATTTCCTCATTAGTTGAGATATTTATATTCTTCATTCCAAAAGGTTTTTCAATACTACTAGGGCCTGAAATTAGTATTACTTCAGCACCTCTATCTCTTGCTTCTTCTGCAATAGCATATCCCATCTTACCACTAGACCTATTAGTTATATATCTTACAGGATCTAATGGCGCAATAGTAGGTCCCGCTGTTACTAATACCTTCTTACCTCTTAAGTCTTTTATATCATATAACATACTTATTATAGTATCTGAAATCAGTTTAGTATCTGCAAGTTTACCAGCACCAACATCTCCACAGGCAAGTCTTCCACTTTCTGGTTCGATAAATTTATATCCATATTGTTTTAATTTTGTAATATTATCTTGAACTATAGGATTTAAAAACATGTTAGTATTGGCTGCTGGTGCAAAAACTACAGGCGCCTTAGTTGCCATTATTGTAGTAGAAAGCATATCATCTGCGATCCCACAAGCAACCTTACCTAATATATTTGCTGTAGCAGGAACAATAACCATCAAATCTGCTTTTTTAGCTAATGATATATGTTGTATCTCCCAAGCTTTAGGTTCGGCAAACATATCAACTATGACCATATTTTGGCTTAGAGATTGAAACGATATAGGGTTAACAAACTTTGCTGCATGTTCAGTCATTATAACATGTACATCTATATCTTCTTTTTTTAACCTACTAACAACATCTAGGGCTTTATAAACTGCTATTCCTCCAGTTACCCCTAGCACTACTGTTTTCTTACTGTCCATTTTACTTTATTCCTTCCACTAAAGATTTATATAAAACCTTTCCTTCATTAACTTCATTTATTGCCATAGTAAGCGGCTTTACATTTTCATCAATATTTACTAATACTGAATCTCCATCAATTAACTGCCTTGCTCTTTTAGAAGTTACAGTTACTAAAGAATATCTGTTATCAACTTTATTTAGTAGATCAACAATTGATGGATTAATCATTGAGTTGTTCATGGATTAGTCTCTCCTTAGAAAAAATATTATTTTTTATTCTTTCAACACTACATTTTTCTGCTGTTATTATACTTTTAATCTTTTCAACAGCTGTATTTAAATCATCATTAACTACTGCATAATTATACTTAGATACATAATTTATCTCTTTATATGCAGATTTGAATCTTGTCATTAAAGATTCTTGCGTTTCACTGCCTCTTTTAATTATTCTATTTTTTAATTCCTCCATGCTTGGAGGTAAAATAAAAATAAATAACCCTTCAGCATAATTTTCTTTTACTTTTAGAGCACCTTGAATATCTATTTCTAATATTACATCTTTCCCATCATTGAGTTTTTCTATAACCTTAGATTTAGGAGTTCCATAATAATTTCCATAAACTTCTGCATATTCAAGGAAGTCATCCTCATTAATTTTTTTTATAAATTCATCTTTAGTAAGAAAATAGTAGTTTTCACCTTCAACTTCTCCATCCCTCGGAGATCTTGTAGTTGCTGAAACTGAAATCCACAAATCATTTTTTTTAAGAATCTCTTTGCAAATAGTACCTTTGCCTGCACCAGATGGCCCTGATATTACAATTAATAATCCTTTTTTATTTAACTCCATTATTCATCAGCCTCATCAATGCTCACTTCGCCTTTTGATGATAACCTATGAGCCACTGTTTCTGGTTGAACAGCTGATAATATTACATGGTCACTATCAGTAATAATTACTGCTCTCGTTCTTCTACCATAAGTAGCATCAATAAGCATTCCTCTATCTCTAGCCTCTTGAATTATTCTTTTAATTGGCGCAGATTCAGGACTTACAATCGCTACCAATCTATTTGCTGAAACAATATTTCCAAATCCAATGTTTATTAATTTTATGCCCATGATGGCCCTCCTACTACTATTCAATATTTTGTACTTGTTCTCTTATTTTTTCTATATAATTTTTAATATTTATAACTGAATTAACAATTTCCAAATCATTAGCTTTAGAAGCAATTGTATTTGCTTCTCTATTCATTTCTTGAACAATGAAATCAAGCTTTCTTCCAACTGATTCTTCTTTTAATAAATTTTCCTTCAATTGGACTACATGACTATTAAGCCTTACAATTTCTTCATCTATTGAGGCTTTATCTGCAAATATGGCAACTTCTGTCGCTATTCTATTTTCATCAATGACTGTACTCTCTAAAAGTTCACTTAATCTACCTTCAAGTTTTAATTTATACTCTTTTACAACAATTGGAGACTTTTCTTCAATTTCATCTACTAATTGTTTAATGTTATTGCACTTTACTAATATATCCTCATGCAACTTTTCCCCTTCTTTTTTTCTCATATCAACAAGACCATCTAAAGCCTCAATAAGAGGAGTTCTTAGAGATTCCCATACTTGTTCCAAATCTTCTTCCTTTTTTTCCATAGTAATAACTTCTGGGAACTTAGCAATCAAAGAAATAGATATATCGTTAATAATATCATATTTACCTTTAATTTTTTCTAGACATCTAAAATAATTATCACTTATTTCTTCATTAAAACAGATTTCTCTGTCCTGTTCATCATATGAATTTTGAGAAATAAATACATCTACTTTTCCTCTACTAATTTTACTATTAATCGTCTCTCTAACTTTATTTTCTAAGGATACTAACGTTCTAGGCATCCTCACATTTAAATCAAAGTATCTATGATTGACCGTTTTAATTTCAATAGTAAAACTGCGACTGGTACCTTCTTCTGAGATAGCCCTGCCAAAGCCTGTCATGCTCTTTACCATTATTATCATCCTTTCGCAGTACATTGTGAATTTATTTTAATTATACATAAATACTACTTGAAAATTCAAGAACATTTTGTTTTAGCTGCACATTAATTATAATATCATATTTTAACCAATATTAAAATAGACTACTTATCATACACTTTAAAACTATTTAAAGCTCCTATTAAATTACTTTTATTAACAGTTAAAGCTATTCTAAAATATCCTTTACCACAAACTCCAAAAGTATCTCCTGGCGTAACAATTATACCACATTTAAATAATATGTCTTTACAAAACTCCTCAGTAATATAATTTTTTGGAGTCTTACACCATATATAAAAAGTACCTTTTGAATCATAAAATTGTATGTTTTTCTTTTTTAAAATTTTTTTAGCTAAGCTTCTTCTTTCATCATATATTTTTCTTATATCAATTACATACTCTCGTGGTAAACTCAAAGCTTCTATAGCTGCATATTGAATAGGCTTAAATTGACCTGAATCTATATTAGATTTTACTTTTAATAGATTATTTAGGATTTTTTTATTTCCTACAGCATATCCTATTCTAAAACCAGTCATATTATATGTTTTTGATAATGTCCCAAATTCAATACAAATATTCTTATCATATTGCAAAATGCTAATATTTTTTTCATCAGCTCCAATTATTTCATTATAGGCACCATCGTTACATAAAACTATGTTTTTTTCTTTACAATATTGTATTAACTCTAAATAAAATTTTTTATTAGCAACAGCTCCTGTAGGATTATTTGGATAATTTATTATCATAAGCTTGCTTTTTTCGGATATGTGATCTGGTATATCTTTTACATTTAAAAGATATTTATTTTCTTCTTTTAAAGGTACACTGTATGGTTTAGCTCCCCATAAATATGAGCATTTTTCATAAACAGGATAAGCTGGATTAGGAACTATAACATAATCTCCAAAATTGCAAACAGCAGGTATTATATTACTCAGCCCCTCTTTTGAACCAATAAGTATTAAAATCTCATCTAAATCCAACTTTACAGAATACACATCATAATAGTATTTAGCTATTTTTGTTTTTAATTCTTTTATTCCTTCATAAGAGGGATATTTATTAAAATCTTTGTATTCTAAGCCTGCAATTAAAGCGTTTATTATCTTACAATTTGTTTTTATATCTGGGTCACCTATCCCTAAATCAATAATATTTTTTCCTTCATTTATTAATTTAAGCTTTATATCATCAATTTGCTTAAAATGATATTCATTTATTTTTATAAGTCTATCATTATTAATTTGCATAAAACTTCCTCCATTTAAAAATAGTTTACTAATTTATTTTATTCACATACAAATTTTCTTGTTACTTTGTAGTATAAAAATAAACTTAGAAACATAAATGAAGTTTTTAAAAATAACTCTCTTTTGAAACTAAACATAAAAATAAAGCCCAGAACCAAAGTCTGAACTTTATAAATATAATATCTACATTTTAATTCCTGTAGCAATCAACTTAATTATAAATAATATTGCTAATACATATATTATAGGAGAAATTTTCTTCTTTTCATCCTCTTTTTTAGTAAATAAATTATTTAAAAAATTAAGAACTGCATAAGATAGTACACCCATAGTTAATCCATCACCTATACTATAAGTTAGAGGCATTAATGCTATAGTTAAAAAAGCTGGTATACCTTCTGTAAAATCAGTAAAATCTACTTTAACTATGTTTTCCATCATGAAAAACCCTACCACTATAAGAGCCGGTGCTGTAGCACAACCTGGAATAGCAATAAATAAAGGTGAAAAAAACATAGCAATTAAAAATAATATTCCTGTAACAACAGATGTTAATCCAGTTCTTCCTCCTTCAGCAACTCCAGCTGAACTTTCAACATATGTTGTAACCGTAGAAGTACCTAAAACAGCTCCACATGTTGTTCCTATAGCATCAACAAGAAGCGCTTTCCCTGCATTCTTAACTCTTCCTTCTTCATCTATCATACCAACCTTGGAAGCAACGCCAACTAAAGTTCCTATAGTATCAAAGAAATCAACAAAAAGGAATGTCATTACTATAGTTAAAAAAGACCATATTTTCTGAGTATCTCTTATATATGAGAAATCTAACTTAAAAGCAATTGGTTTAATAGACTCATATCTAAAAATACCATCAGGTAAATATATGTGATAAACCTCAGCAGCCATCTTAGGATTTAAAGCCGCATATATCCAAGCTAAAGCTGTACTAGCTACAATACCCCACAAAAGAGCCCCTTTAATATTCTTCTTTGAAAGAATAACTATAACAATAATTCCTATAACTGCTATTATAACAGGCGGCCTAGTGAAATTACCCATTTTAACTAATGTAGCTTCATCTTTTATTACAATTCCTGAATTAACAAATCCTATAAATGCTATAAATAACCCAATACCAGCAGTTACAGCTAATTTTAAAGTTGTTGGTATAGAATTAACAACAGCTTCTCTTACATTTGTTAAAGATAATATTATAAATATAATTCCTTCTACAAATACTGCAGTTAAAGCTATTCTGTAATCCACTCCCATACCTTTACACACACTAAATGCAAAGAAAGCATTTAATCCCATACCTGAAGCTAATGCAAAAGGTAAATTAGCATAAAGCCCCATAAATATAGTTGTTAATCCTGCAGTAAGACATGTAACTGTTAAAACAGCTCCTTTTGGCATTCCTGCTACTCCTAAAAAATCAGGATTTACAGCAATGATATAAGCCATAGCTAAAAAGGTTGTAATTCCAGCTATGATTTCTTTTTTTACATCTGTTCCATTTTCTCTTAATTTGAAAAAGTTTTCCATCGTATAACCTCCAAATGCTATATTTGTTGTTTGTCCTAAAAAAACAGCCACCTAGAATAATTGAGTATTCTAAGTGGCTGTAAATCTCATATAAATAAGCTTATTGATTTCAAATTTATATAAAATATCACTTTGAACACTCATAGTCTTCAATTTAAGGTATCAGGTAGAAACTCCTAGACCGTATTACTAGGATTATATGAGTTTATTTTTTATCAAATTTACAAAACTATAATATCAAATATATTTTTATTTGTCAACCCGTATCGAATATTTTAAGTAAATTTACGTTTTATAATTCGTAATATTTTTTACGCCTCAAATAAATTTTTTATCATACTCAAATCTCTACATTTTCCTAAAGCAAGCATAAGCTTTATTCTAGCTTTTTGTCCTGGCAGTGTATCACCAAATATTACACCCATATTTCTAAGTTGTCTTCCCCCTCCTGCATACCCATAGGTATCTAACACTCTTCCTTGGAAACACCTAGAAACAATAACAACCACAATATTTTTATCTATAGCCCTTTTTACTCCTTCAATCATTTCAGGTGGTATATTTCCTCTTCCAAAACCTTCTATTACTATCCCCTTAGCTTCTTTATTTATACAGAAGTCAATAAAGCTAGAGTCCATACCAGTAACACATTTTATTAAATAAACATTTTCCTCTATTTTATCAGTACAGATTTTAACCTTTGGTAAAGAGCTTCTATGAAAAATAACTTCGTTATTATCTATTATTCCAATAGGTCCAAATTCTGGACTTTGGAAAGTATTTAATTTCATAGAATGAACTTTTGTAACCTCACTAGCACAATTTAACTCATCATTTAAACAGACCATAACTCCCTTATTTTTAGATTTTTCAGAAATAGCAGTACATATGGAAGCTGCTAAATTTGCTGGTCCATCATATCCTAATTCTGAACTATTTCTCATAGATCCCGTTACAATTACTGGTTTATCACTTTCAATTGTTAAATCTAACAAATATGCTGTTTCTTCTAGAGTATCAGTACCATGTGTTACTACTACACCAGCAATATCCTCTCTCTTCAAGATATTCTGAATATATTTTGACAACTCCATCATCTTTTTTGGTGTTATATGAGGACCAGGTAAATTTGAAAATGTAAAACATTCAATTTCTGCATGTTTTTCAATACCAGTTACCATAGACATTATTTCTTCTCCAGTTAGTTTTGGTACTGCTGCTTTTATTCTATGATCTACTTTCATTGATATGGTTCCCCCATTAAAAATAACTGCAACTTTCTTCATTACTTTATTTCCTCCCTATTTTTCACAAATAGAATTCTAAGCTTTAAGAGGATTTTAAATTCCATCCAAAAGCTTAGAATCCACTATCGTATCCTATATAAATATAAATTAATTTATATGAAAAATTTTTTAAGTTTTTTCAACTACTCACTACTTTAATATTTTACAATACATTTTAAATATACATCAATAGGTTCCTTAATTAAAAATATTTTTAAGTTCGAAAACTCAACCCTAAGTATAGAACAACTTTATATTTATTTTATGATATAATATAAAAATGAGGCTATATCAAAAATGATTAACAAACCACATTTTGATACAGCCTCATTTTTATGTTATAAGATAATACAAATCAGTCCTCCGTTACCTTCATTGATAATCTTCTCTAAAGTTTTTTGTATTTTAACTTGAACATCTTCTGGCATTTTATACAGCTTATTACGCAAACCATCTTTAACTAAAACCTCTAATGATTTACCAAACATATTGCTTTCCCATATTTTACCTGGATCACTTTCAAATTGTTCTAACAGAGATTTAACTAATTCTTCACTTTCTCTTTCTGTTCCCATTATAGGGGATATCTCAGTTTCTATATCAGCTCTTATTAAATGTAATGAAGGTGCACTTGCTTTTAATTTAACTCCATACCTGCTTCCCTGTTTAACTATTTCAGGTTCTTCAAGCCTCATTTCACTCAACTGAGGAGATACAAGACCATATCCTCTTTCTCTAACATCCTTCAAAGCATCTGCTACCTTATCATACTCTGTTTTCGCCTCACTTAAAATCTTAATAATATCTAAAAGCTCATTTTCCGTATTTATGCTTCTATCACATACTTCACTTAATACTTTATAAAATAACTCTTTTTTAGGATTTAAAATTACTCTAGCTGTACCTTCTCCCATACTTATTTCACTTATTTTTGAATGTTCTAAGAAATCCACTTCACCAAATTTTTCTGCAAATCCTTTTATATCTCTTACTTTATATACACTATCACACATATCTTTAATTAATGCTATAAAATCCTTTTTCAGCCAATGATTCACATTCAATTTTTCAATCCATTCAGGCATATCTATGTTAATTTCTTTAATAGGGAACTCCTTTAGTACCCTTTCAAATACATTAGTGATATCCTCTTTTTTCATATTAAGTACATCCATTTCTTGCACAGGAATGTCATATTCCTCTTCTAATCCTCTTTTCAATTCTAGTGTCTCGTCAGAATTAGGATCCTTTGAATTTAAAACCATTATAAATGGCTTATTTATGGATTTCAATTCGTTAACTACTCTTTGCTCTGCTTCAATATAATCTTTCCTATTAAGACCAGTAATGGATCCATCTGTAGTAATAACTAGTCCGATAGTTGAATGCTCATTAATAACTTTTTTTGTTCCTATTTCAGCAGCTTCTTCAAAAGGTATCTCATAATCATACCATGGAGTATTAACCATTTTAGGTTGTTCTCCTTCTACGTAACCAAGGGCAGATTTAACTATATAGCCCACACAATCTACCATTCTAACTTTAAACTTTGTTTCTCCATTTAAGCCTATTTCTACTGCTTCATTTGGAACAAATTTTGGCTCTGTTGTATGAATAGACTTACCAGAAGCACTTTGTGGAAGCTCATCCTGGGCTCTCTGTTTTTTATAAGTATTTTCAATATTTGGTATAACCATAAGTTCCATAAATCTTTTTATGAAAGTAGATTTCCCAGTTCGTACAGGTCCCACCACTCCTACATATATGTCCCCTTGAGTTCTATCCGCAATATCTTTGTATATGTTAAAGTCCTCCAAAGTTTTACCCTCCTAGCACATACTTATTTTTTAACATTATATATATATTAATAAATATAAAAAATATTACAAAAATATACCAGTCTCCAAATTAGTCAAGGCAATATTAGCCTACTTCTACATTCATTTTATTTTTAATTTTAAAAAATAAAAGTTTCTTTTAATAAAACGTGCATATCATATATTTTAGCAAGCATATAACTTATACTTATATGAAAAAAGATATAAAAAAATAAGCTAAGTAAGTTTCATAATAAAACTTTACTTAGCTTATTTGTATTAATATTTATCATAAATATTAATAAATTTCATGTTTTTTATCTCTTGACATCAATTCGTAAACCCCATACTTAGGATCCATCCCTTCAAATAGAACCTTATATAATATATCTGTAATCGGCATAGCAATATTTAACTCTTCTTTTAATTTATAAAAAGCTCTACATGCTTTTACACCTTCAACTACCATACCAACTTCCTTACAAGATTCTTCTAGAGAATATCCTTTTCCTATTAATATACCTGCTCTTCTATTTCTACTATGCATACTAGTACAAGTAACAATTAAGTCTCCCATGCCAGTCAATCCAAAAAATGTATCCTGTTTTGCACCTAATTTTACTCCTATTCGTGTTATTTCGCTCATTCCTCTTGTCATAAGAGCAGCTTTTGTATTGTCTCCATATCCTGCTCCATCTGATATTCCAGCTGCTAAAGCTATTATGTTCTTAACTGCTCCTCCAATTTCTACACCAATTAAATCATCATTTGTATATACTCTGAATTTGCTAGTCATAAAAATATCTTGAACTTTTCTTGCAGCCTCCATATTCTTAGATGAAACTACCACCGTAGTTGGAATATCCACTGCTACTTCTTCAGCATGACTAGGCCCCGTAAGAACAACTATAGGATTGTTTTTTATTTCTTCTTCTATAACAACTGAGAGTCTTTTAGATGTTGACTCTTCAATCCCCTTAGATATATTAATGATTATAGCATTTTTATCAATTTTATTTTTTATTTGAGAACTTACTTCTCTAATTGCATGAGATGGTACAGCTAAAACTACTGCTCTACTATCTTCCAAAGCATCATCTAAATTAGTGAAAGCTGTAACATTAGATGGTATTACTACATTATGCATATATTTTATATTTTCTCTTTTTTCATTAATGTCTTTTATCACTAACGGATTTCTATCCCAAATACTAACATCGTATCCTTTCTTAGCTAGCATAACACTTAAGGCTGTACCAAAACTTCCCCCACCTATAAACGTAACGTCTGCCATGCTATTCCTTCCTTTCTCTAAATTCAAATTTTATTCCAGTTCCATTAAAATCAAAACTGTTTCTTAATTGATTTTCAAGATATCTCTTGTATGAAAAATGTAAAAGAGATGGGTCATTAACAAAGAATACAAAAGTTGGTGGCTTAACTCCAACTTGAGTTACATAATAAATTTTTAATCTACTTAGTCCTACAATTGGAGGTTCTTGCATCATCACAGCTTTACCTATGACTTCATTTAATACTCCAGTTTTTATTCTCTTTGTATAATTATTATAGCATTCTTTAGCTTCACTTAAAATCTTATGTACTCTTTGACCAGTTTTAGCTGAAATAAATAAGAATGGTACATAGCTTAAAAATGATAATTTTTGGCTTATTTCATCTTTAAATCTCTTCATAGTTTTATCATCTTTTTCTATTAAATCCCACTTATTTACTACTACCATTATAGCCTTATTAAGTTCATGAGCATATCCTATAATTCTTTCATCCTGTTCTGCTACTCCTTCAGTTGCATCTACCATAAGAATACATACATCTGCATTTTCTATAGATGCTATTGTTCTTACTGCACTATACCTTTCAATTTGTTCCTTTATTTTACTTTTTCTTCTAAGCCCGGCAGTATCAACTAAAATAAATTTTCCTTCTTCTTTTTCCACATAACTGTCTACTGAATCTCTAGTAGTTCCAGGTATATCACTAACTATGTGTTTCTCTTCCCCTAAAATTTTATTTATCAATGAAGATTTACCTACATTTGGTCTTCCTACTATTGCTATCTTTACGTATTCTTCTTCTTCCTCTTCATATTCATGACTTGGGAATTTTGCAATAACTTCATCTAACATATCACCAAGACCTAGCGCTTGAGAAGCAGATATTGCTACTGGATCTCCTATTCCTAAATTATAAAACTCGTATATATTTTCATCTAAAGCATTTCTGTCTATCTTGTTTACTGCTAATACAACTGGTTTGTTAGATTTACGGAGCATTTGTGCTACTTCGTTATCTGTATCAGTTAATCCTTGTTTACCATCAACAACAAATAATATAACATCTGCCATATCAATAGCAATTTGTGCCTGTCTTCTCATTTGAGCTATTATTATATCGCTACTTTCAGGCTCAATACCACCAGTATCTATTATTGTAAATTTGTGATTCAGCCATTCAGACTCAGCATAAATCCTATCCCTAGTAACTCCTGGTGTATCATCAACTATTGCAATTCTTTTTCCTGCTAATTTATTAAACAAAGTAGATTTTCCTACATTTGGTCTTCCAACTATAGCAACTATCGGTTTACCCATTTCTATTCCTCCTTAGGTTTACTGTTCCTTGTATAAGTTCATTTAACTATATTATCACTTACTTAATAGCATAGTCAAGATTTTACAAGCTATATCTTAAATTCTTGCAATTACTGGATATAGAATTTTCAGTACCAATGAGATTTATTTTATAATACAAAATGGAGAATTTTTATCTTCTAATACAATATATTACTAATCAAAATCTCTTTGCTACTTCAAGTACTAGTATACCCCAAAATATAATTCAAAATAAAAGCAACCTTATTAGGCTGCTATATATTTATTATTCATTTAAATCTACTTGCTCTCCTGTTACTATGTAAATAGTCCATTCGCATATATTAGTAACATGATCCGCAACTCTCTCTAAAAATTTGCATATAAACAAAAATTGAGTTCCTTGTTCTATTTTACTAGGATCTTTACTCATTACCGAAAACATCTCACTAAATACATTTTCAAATATATCATCTATTAAATCATCTCTTTTAGAGATTTCATACGCTTTATCCAAATCTCTTTCTACATATGCATCTAAACCATCTTTAATCATACAAGTTACTATATCTGCCATCTTAGGTATATCGATAAGCTGTTTCACGTATTTTTGACCTTTTAGTCTAATAGCTATTTTAGAAATATCTACAGCATGATCTGCTATTCTTTCTAAATCAGTAACTATATTTATGCAAGTAAATATAAACCTTAAATCTGTCGCTATAGGCTGTTGCATTGCAATTAACTTTATACTTTTATCTTCAATTTCTCGCATTAACTTATCTACTATGTCATCATTTTTTATGACTTCTTCAGCTATATTAATATCTTGTTCTTTTAAAGCTTTTATAGACTGATGTATTTGTTTTTCAACAATACTCCCCATTCTTAGTAAATCATTGTGTAATTCCTTCAATTCCGTTTCGAATACTTTTCTTGGAGCCACAATCTTCACCTTCCTATATATTATATATTTTCTTAAATAAAAATATCATCCAAATCTTCCAGTAATATAATCTTCTGTTCTCTTATCTCTAGGCTTATAAAAAATATTTTCTGTTTTATTATACTCTATAATAACCCCATTATAGAAAAAAGCTGTATCATCTGAAATTCTTCCTGCCTGCTGCATATTATGAGTAACTATTACTACAGTATAATCTTTTTTTAAAGTATCCATAAGTTCTTCTATTTTTGAAGTAGATATTGGATCTAGTGCTGATGTAGGTTCATCCATTAATATAACTTCTGGTTCAACTGCTAAAGTTCTTGCAATACAAATCCTTTGCTGTTGCCCTCCTGAAAGACCTAATGCACTCTTTTTAAGCCTATCTTTTACTTCATCCCACAAAGCTGCACCTTTTAAGCTTTTTTCTACAATTTCATCTAATGCATTTTTATTGTTAATTCCATGAATTTTAGGTCCATATGCAATATTATCATATATACTCATTGGGAAAGGGTTAGGTCTTTGAAACACCATACCTATTTTTTTCCTTAACTCAATAATATCATAATTAGATTCAAATATATTTTCCCCTTCGTATATTATTTTTCCCTCTATTCTTACCCCTTCAATTAAATCATTCATTCTATTTAAACACCTTAAGAAAGTTGATTTACCACAACCAGAAGGACCAATTAATGCTGTAACACAATTTTTCTTTATGGACATATTTATATCATTTAAGGCTTGCTTATTTCCATAAAATAAATTTAAATTTTTAATATCTATTATGTTCATTCTATTCCCTCCCTATTTGCTCCCCGTATGCCTTTCATATATCTTTTTTCCTATTATTCTGGCTAATACATTAAATAGAAGAACCATTATAATAAGTACAGCTGATGCCCCATTAGCTATTTTACTAGCATCAGGTACCATCCCTTCAGAATTTAATTGCCATATATATACCGATAAAGTTTCTGCTGGTCTAAATAAATTAAAAGCAGATCCATTACTAATCCTAACAATCGGAGCACTCATTCCTGCTGTGTATAAAAGTGCAGCAGCTTCTCCAAATATCCTTCCTGCGGCCAAAATTATTCCTGTTAATATTTGTGGTATAGCCGATGGTAGGATAACTTTTATCATTGTTTGCCATTGAGTTGCTCCTAATCCTAAACTAGCCTCTTTTACTTTTTTAGAAGCATCTAATATAGCACTCTCACTTACTCTTGTCATAGCGGGTATATTTAGGATAGTTATAGCCATAGCTCCTGCAAAAATGGAATAGCCCCAACCTGTCATATTTACAAAAACTAACAATCCAAATAACCCTACAACTATAGAAGGTAATGATGCCATAGTATCAATACATAATCTTATAATATTTAGCACTTTACCCTCTTTTGCATATTCAGCCAAATATATGCCTGCTCCTATTCCTAAAGGTACAGTAATAATTAATGATATTACTAGCATATAAAACGAATTAAATAAATGGAGTCCGATGCCTCCTCCAGCTTCCATTGATGGCTTGCCAAATAGGAATTCAGGATTGAAACAATGCCTGCCATTATAAATTATATATCCAATAAGGCCTATTAAAAGCGCCACTATTAAAACAGCAATCATATATAAAATCCCGGTAGCAATTTTGTCTATTTTCTTTGCATTCACTAAACTTTCCCCCTTCTACCTATAGCTCTTATGATTAATATAAATATAAAGGATATAACCAAAAGCAATAGTGATAAAGACCAAAGTGCATTATTGGACTGTGTTCCAAATATAGTATTAGCCATATCCATAGTAAGAATACTTGTAATAGTGGTTGTAGTATCTAATAACCCACCAGGAATTTTAATTGAATTACCTATTACCATCTGCACAGCCAAAGCTTCTCCAAATGCTCTGGCCAATCCTAATACAACCCCAGTTAATATACCACTTTTACATGCTGGTATAATTACTTTTACAATTGTTTGCCATCGCGTTGCCCCTAGTCCATAAGAACCTTCTATATACTCCATTGGTATAGCTTTTATAGCATCTGAAGATATACTGGTTATTGTAGGTAATATCATTATGCTTAATACTAAAATACCTGCAAATAAACTAAATCCAACTCCTCCAAAACTATTTTTGAGCATAGGAATTAATACAGTAATTCCTATCCAACCATATACTACCGAAGGTATACCTACAAATAATTCCATAGCTGGCTGAATAACTTTTTTTCCTAACTTAGGTGAAATTAAATTCATGAATATAGCTAAAGCTATACCTATAGGTGCGCTGATTAATACAGATCCAATAGACACAAGAGTTGACCCAACAACAAATGTTAGTGCTCCGAATTGAGGAGTTTCTCCTTCTGGCTTCCAATGAGTTGAAAATAAAAATTCTTTTATAGAATAACTATTCTCCAAAAAAATACTAAGGCCCTTTGAGGCCACAAAACCTATAATAGCTAATGTACATATTACAATAATATATCCGCAAATGATTGAAAAACTCCTACCTAAATATTCATTTTTAAATTTTTTCCAAAATGATTTTTTATTCATAATATCCTACTCCAAACTAAATTTTTCAAAAATCGAGACCAGTTATAGAACAACTAGCCTCAGTTCTTATTTTTAAGTATAATTTATTGTTTAGTTTTCATATCTGATACTGGAATATATCCTTTGCTTTCAATTATAGTTTTAACTTCATCTGAAACCATATAATCTAAGAAAGCTTTAGTAGCTCCTTTTGGCTCTCCCTTTGTATACATGTGTTCATATGACCAAAATGGATACTTACCACTTACTATATTTTCTTTATTTGCCTCTACTCCATCAATTTTTATTAAGTTCATTCCTTTTTTTGATTCTTCACTTACAAAATAAGATAGTGCTAAATATGAAATGGATCCTTTAGTAGCCTCTATTGACTTTTGTACCGCTCCGCTTGAATCCTGAGTTGTTCCTATTCCTTCTGCCTCTTCTTTATTATCCATTATAGTTTTTTTGAATGTGGCTCTTGTACCAGAAGATTTACCCCTATTAACAATTTCTATCTTCATATCATCCCCGCCAACTTGTTTCCAATTAGTAATTTTACCTTGAAATATATCTTGAATTTGTTGTTTTGTTAAAGAGTCGACTTTTACATCTTTATTTGTTACTATAGCAAATCCTATAGCACACACTTTATGGTCAACTAATTGTTTAGCTATTTGTGCTTTATCTCCTGTTAGTTTTTCTTCAGCTAACACATCTGAGTTTCCAATTTGCACTGCTCCTTGTGCCACTTGAGATAACCCTGTTCCACTTCCACCGCCCTGTATATTTATCTGAACGTTAGAATTTTTTTCCATGAATTTATCTGCTACTACTTTAGCCAGTGGTTGAAGAGCTGATGAACCTGATGCTGTTATAGAACCACTTACTTCTTCTATTTTTGCAGAATCCTTTTTTTCATCACTTTCTGAAGATTTACCGCATCCTATAAAAGTGCCTCCTATTATACTTATAGCTAAAACAACTCCCACTAAGTTTAAAACTCTTTTTTTCATATAACAATCCTCCATTCAAGTTAATAACCTCATTCATTTCACAATTAATATCTTATACCTATAAAGTTAAAATAATATTATGTCCATGTTAAGTTAAATTAACATAACAATCTAAAAAGGCTTACAGTATTTATTCTTTCATAAATACTGTAAGCCTATACTTTTAATTAATACTAAACTTGCATAAAAGTTAGTTTTTATCACTTTATTTAAAATCAATTTTCCTATTATATTATTGTAATAAACAAATGTTTAAAATGTAGTTTTTTATACTTCCCTAAACAAAGGTATTTTTACTATGAACTTAGTTCCCTTACCTAGTTCACTTTCAACATATATTTCACCTTCAAAATTAATAACTATATGTTTTACAATAGCCAAACCTAATCCTGTTCCGCCTCTTGCTCTGGCTCTTGCTTTATCTACCTTATAAAACCTTTCAAAAAGTCTAGGTATATGTTCTTTTGGAATTCCTGGTCCTGTATCTTTTACCCAAATAGTACATTTTTCATTTTCTATTTCACTGCCAATATAAACTTTATCTCCCTTTTCTGAATACTTTATTGCATTGTCTACAAGATTTATGAGCATCTGCTTAAATTTGTCCTTGTCTCCACAAATTTTAGGAGAATAGTTATTTACAAGTTCTATAGATATATTCTTTAAATTTGCTGTATTTTTCATAAGATTATATACATCTTTTATTGTAGAATTCACGTCAATAATGTCATTAATCTTTAATTCCCTATGCTGCTCAATATCAGATAGGATTAATATATCACTTATTAATCTTGTAAGTCTATCTGTTTCATCATCGATTATGCCTAAAAATTTATCTCTTGTAGCTTTGTCTTCAACATATCTTAAAGTTTCAGCAAACCCTTTTATAGATGTTAAAGGAGTTTTTAATTCATGTGAAACATTAGTTACAAACTGTGTTCTCATATTCTCTAGTCTCCGAATATCTGTTATATCTTGAACAACAGCAACCGTCCCTATTCGTTGATTAGAACTAATAATATCTGCTGTTTTAACTTTTAAAGTTCTTTTTTCTGGCCATAAAATTTTAATTTCTTTTTGTTCAATATTATTATTAAATATCTCTTCAAGTTCATAGTCTCTTATACAATCCATTAGGTTATGACCTATTATCTCTTTTTCAATCCCAAATATTTTTTCAGCATATGGATTTATTATAATAACTTTATTTTCTCTATCCACAGCTATAACGCCACTATCCATACTCTTTAAAATAGATTCTAATTTTGTTTGCTTCTCAACTGAATCTCCTATGGTATACTGAAGCTTATCTGCCATGTCATTAAATGTCTTAGCAAGCTGACCTATCTCGTCCTTGGAACTAATAGCAACCCTTCTGTCCAATTCTCCCTTTGCAATTCTAGATGTTATAAATTCTAGATCTTTTATAGGTTTTACAATTACATAAGATAATTTAGAAGAAATTATAATAGATATAAAAAATACTAATATTAAAACAAATATATAATACTTTAAATATTTCCCTTCAAATCCCGTTACAACTTCTATAGGCATAGAACTTCTAATTACACTTCCATCTCCAAACTTAGAAGCATAATAAATCATTACTTTTTTAGTTGATTCACTAAACCTTGTACTATAGGCGTTCCCATGATTTCTAGCTCCTACTACCTCTTCTCTTGTATTATGATTATCCATTACTTCTGTTGGTTCCTCTGAATCATAAAGCACATTTCCATCTACATCTATTAATGTTACTCTAAAGTTAGATTTTTTAAAATTTTTAAAATAGATATCTTTATCCTTAATAAGATTTGAACTTAACAAACCTATAACTAATTTGTTATTTTCTTTTAAACTCTTTTTAATATTCTCTTCTCTTTGATAATTAACTATAGTCATGTATAATGTCGTTACTAAAGATAAACTTACAATTATTGTAGCTAATATAGATGTCATAAGCTTCTTTTTCATATTCATTCTATTCACCTAAATTGAATCTATATCCAATACCTCTTATAGTTTCTATATATCTAGGATTCTTATCATCATCTTCTACTTTTTTTCTTAAGTGTCTTATGTGGACATCAACCGTTCTTGTCTCTCCAATATATTCATATCCCCATATTTTATCTAATAAAAAATCTCTAGTCATAACTCTTCCTTTATTTTTTATTAAAACTTCAAGTAATTCAAATTCTTTTAAAGTTAAATCTATTTTCACATCATCTTTTAATATTTCGTGTTTTTGGAAATCTATACTTACATTTCCAAAGCAATACACATTATCAATGTATTGTATCCTAGTTCTTCTTAAGACTGCTTTAACTCTAGCTACTAATTCTCTTATAGAAAAAGGCTTAATTATATAATCATCTGCTCCTAATTCTAATCCTAGAATTTTATCCAATTCCTCTCCCTTAGCAGTAATCATTATTATAGGTATATTAGATATAGTATTATCTTTCCTAATTTCTTTACATACATCATATCCATCCATTCCTGGAAGCATCACATCTAATAGAATCAGCTGTGGCATATATTTTTTAGCAGTTTTTAAAGCTTCTATTCCATCGCTAGCACATAAAACTTCATATCCGTTGTTTTCTAAATTGAATTTTATAAGTTCTTGTATATGTATCTCGTCGTCTACAATCAAAATTTTATCTCTGCCCATTATTCCATCTCCTTATATCATTTCAGGAAAATAAAAGAAAACATCCTTCCACTCTTTTCTCTATTTTTTCTATAAGAATACATACTATAATCTTTATTACAAAAAGTACATATGTCTAAAGTTTTTACTTGGTCATCTTTTACTCCCAAACTATTTAGCTGAATTAAAATACATTTCTGTAAATTTAAATTTCTTCCTTCTGCTATATTAAAATTTTTATATAAACTTAAAGATTTAAACTCATTTATTAGTTCTTCACTAACTTCATAACAACAGCTTTGATTATGTGGTCCTATATATATAGACAAATCCTCCACAGAAGTATTAAATTCTCCTATCATTCTATTTATAGCATTTATACATATACACTTTATCGTTCCCCTCCAACCACTATGAACAGCAGCAGCAACTTTATTTTTTTTATCAAATATAATTATCGGTACACAATCTGCACTAAAAACCCCTATAGCAACTCCCTTTTTGCTGGTTATAAGTGCATCTCCATCTTGTATTTGTCTACTATAAATATGTACTAAATCACTATGAACCTGATTTAAATATCCTACTTCTGACACCTGAAACCATTTTTTTATATTCTCAATATTTTGAAGGCCTTCTTTTGTACTCTTATTAAAGTCCAATCCACTTTCTGCTGTTGAAAAAAATATTTCAGCACCACTCTCTATACACTGTAAAAATTTATAACTTTCTATATTAACTATTCCCATATTCAAAATATACACTCCTCATATAAATATATTTTAGCATATCTATAAAATATTTTAATATTTTATAGATATAATTTAATATTTTTAACTAGATTTTAACAAGGCTATGTTTTAAGTTGTTCTATTTAATAAACAATTTTTAAAACATAGCCTTTACTAAAATAAAAATACTCCAATTTTATTTGGAGCATTTTTTATTTGATAACAAGTGTTTTATTTCTTCAACAAAAGTATTAACATCTTTAAATTGTCTATAAACAGAAGCAAATCTCACATAAGAAACTTCATCTATCTCTTTTAATCTCTCCATTATCATTTCGCCTATAATTTCTGATTTTATTTCAGTAATCATATCATTAGATAACTTTTTTTCAACCTCATCTGCAATACCATCTATTTGAACCCTAGATACAGGTCTCTTTTGACAAGCTTTCACAAGTCCACTAATTATCTTAGACTTATCAAAATATTCTCTATTACAATCTCTTTTTATAACTAATACAGGTATGTCATCTACCTTTTCATATGTAGTGTATCTTTTATTACACTTTAAACATTCTCTTCTTCTTCTAATTGCTCTATGATCCTCTGTAGATCTTGAGTCAACAACCTTACTCTCTTCAAAGCCACAGTAGGGACACTTCAATCTATCACGTCCTTTAAATAGTATTTTTCAACTATATTATACATTTTTTTTATAAAAATTGCTACTATTTCTCATTTTGTAAATTATTATTTTCATTTACCAATATAACATCAACACCTATCTTCACAATTTTATCCCAATCTATTTCAATATAATCATTTTTGCCAAACCAAGAAATTCTTTCTGTTGGTATTATCATTGATATTACTTTATGATCATTACAATCTATTTTTAAATCCCTAATATATCCAATTTTTGATCCAGTATTTATGTCTATAACTTCCATCAATTTTAAATTACCTATCGAATATAATTCCATATTTACCTCCTACACACTTTAACAGTATGGTATATTTTTCAGATACATATTTTAACTATAGATTCTGTTTTTTAATACTCTTTTAAAACTTCCTTTAGTATTCCTAATGCTATATTTTTAAATTGTTAAGCTCATTATAATGAGAAGTTACAAGTCTTATTTAGTTTAGATAATCGAGCGTTAAGAAATTTCATTTTTTGTGTTATGCTAGTTATGAAATTTTAGCCGTATTACTTAAATTAAATTTAGAATTGTTTTTGAAATTATAGGTCATCAATAATTTATTAAAATATAACCTACATATAAATTCTTATTAATATATAATATATATTGAATTTTCATATTATTACTAGTTTTTATATACAAAAAATATAGAGCCCCGAAGGCTCTATACATATTTTCTCATATGTTTTAATGCGGTTTTTTCAAGACGTGATACTTGGGCTTGAGAAATTCCTATCTCGTCAGCTACTTCCATTTGAGTTCTTCCTTGAAAAAACCTCATATTTAATATTAACTTTTCTCTATCATTTAATTTTTTCATAGCTTCTTTTATAGATATGTTTTCTAGCCAACTTTCATCAATACTTTTGCTGTCACTAATTTGATCCATTACATATAAAGCGTCTCCTCCATCATGATATATAGGTTCAAACAAAGATACAGGATCTTGAATGGCATCCAATGCAAAAACTACTTCTTCTCTAGGAAGGTTTAATTCTTTAGCAATTTGAGAAATAGTAGGCTCTTTGTTTTCTTTACCCACAAGTCTATCTCTTACCTGTAAAGCTTTGTAGGCAATATCTCTAAGTGATCTGCTTACTCTTATTGAGTTATTGTCTCTTAGATATCTTCTTATCTCTCCAATAATCATAGGAACTGCATAGGTAGAAAACTTAACATTTTGGCTTAAATCAAAGTTATCAATTGCTTTTATAAGTCCGATACATCCTACTTGAAATAAATCATCCACATTTTCTCCCCTATTATTGAACCTCTGAATTACACTTAATACAAGCCTCAAATTTCCTCTTATAAATTTCTCTCTTGAAACAGAGTCACCATCCTTCATCTTTAGTAACAATTCTTTCATCTCTTTTTCTTTTAAAACAGGTAATTTTGCAGTATTTACCCCACAAATTTCTACTTTATTTATCATCATAAAAATCAGCTCCCTCAGATTAGTCGCATTTTAATTATCTCCTTAGAAACCGATTTTTATACTTGAGACAATCCTATACCATTTTATTAATTTCTTTTTTTAATCTTTTTATAATACGTTTTTCTAACCTAGAAATGTAAGACTGAGATATTCCTAAAATGTCCGCAACTTGCTTCTGAGTTCTTTCTCCAGTACCACTTAAACCAAACCTTAGTTTTATTATCTCTTTCTCTCTTTCACTTAACTTTCTCATAGCTATAAATAAAAGTTGCTTATCTACTTCATCTTCAATCAAATTATATACGGTATCATTTTCAGTTCCTAATATATCTGATAGAAGAAGTTTATTTCCATCCCAATCTGTATTCAAAGGCTCATAGAAAGAAATTTCAGCCTTCACTTTATTATTTCTCCTTAAGTACATTAATATTTCATTTTCTATACACCTTGAAGCATAAGTAGCTAATTTAATCTTCTTTTCAGGATCAAAAGTATTTACTGCTTTAATTAACCCTATAGTACCAACTGATATTAAATCCTCAACTAAAATACCTGAATTTTCAAACTTTCTCGCTATATATACAACTAGTCTCAAGTTCCTTTCTATTAATATACTTCTAATATTTTCACCTTCATCTTTTATTCTTCCAACTAGATTTTCCTCTTCTTCTTTTGAAAGTGGAGGTGGAAGAGCATCATTTCCACCTATAAAATAAACACCCTTAATAAAAATTTTAAATCTTGTAAGAAATCTGTTTAAAACTAACAATATCTTTTGCAAAATTTCATCCCTCCTCTACTTTTTTTAAAAAATTCCCCTTGATAATAAAGCATTATAGTCATTTAATTGACTTAATTTATTTTCACATAATGCAATTATGACCTGATAACTTTGAATTTTATCATCCTTATAAATCTTTATCATTTTAGGTTTAAAGCCCTCCAACCTAGCTGAAAATCCATTAACAACCCTATAAGGAATAATAAATTTATCCTTATCTTCAATATTTAGATTGCGAAAAAAGCTTTTCTCTACAATCATAACTGGCAAATTTGTAGCTGGCTCTCTCAGTTCATTACCTGTGTCAAAAAACGCTTTAACTTTTTCTTGAAAATTATCGTCAATAATCTCAACATCATATATCAATTGATCTATTTTTTTTCTATCCCTTATATAAATAACCATTCTATGTATTGCTATATATATTACCATTAAAGAACAAATTAATGATTTGTAAGAAAAGTATTTAAAACTTAGGTCAATACTTGAACTTTTATTAAATTCAATAAATACGCACATCCCTCCTAAAAGAATTGAATACAAAATAAACGTGATGGCTGCTTTTATATTAAATAAAAAATCTTTTTTATTAAAAGATATTAAAACCATACTTATAGCTATAAGTAGTTTTATAGGAATATAAAATAAAAACTTTAAATTGGTGCATATTGTAAGAACTGCATATAAAGCTCCAAAGATAGCTGCAAGAATATTATTTTTAATTTTAATATTAATTTTCAAAGTTTGAGATGTAATATATAGTAAAAACAAATTTACAATAAAATTTTGAATAAAAAATATATCTATATAAACTATCAACTACCTTCCCCCTTTGAAATAATTATATAACTATTTTTTTCAAAATTTTGTCATTTCATATAATGAGATGTGTTTTTATGCTTTACATTTAATTCCATATTTTTCCATAGTGTATCAAAAAAATAATAAAACCTGTGTAAAAATACACAGGTTTTACCTTTAGATTAAAATTTATGTAAATAATCTTTATCTGTGATGTCTTCTTAAAAAAGCTGGGACCTCTAAATCCATTTCTTCATATCTTGATTCTCTAGAGGCAGCTGTTTCTTCAAATGCTGGCTTAAATTCCTCTTTATTATTAAATGTTTTTTCCTTGTTTTCAGGCTCACAAGACATAGTTGGTCTTTCACTCTCTGCCTTTTCTTCAAATCCTGTAGCAATAACTGTAATCCTTATTTCATCTTTTAAGTTTTCATCAATTACAGCACCAAAAATGATATTAGCATCAGGATCTGCCGCTTCTTGAACTATTTCAGCAGCTTCATTTATTTCAAGTAGTCCTAAATCTGCTCCTCCAGTAACATTTAATAATACACCTGTTGCCCCTATAATAGACGTTTCTAATAATGGGCTTGATATTGCTTGTTTAGCTGCTTCTTGAGCTCTATTATCACCAGTTCCATTACCAACTCCCATATGAGCTAATCCTTTATCTAGCATGATAGTTCTCACGTCTGCAAAGTCTAGGTTTACAAGTCCAGGAATAGTTATCAAATCTGAAATACCTTGCACACCTTGTTTTAATACTTCATCAGCTAATTTAAAAGCTTCCATTAATGAAGTTTTCTTATCAACCATAGCTAATAATCTTTCATTAGGAATAGTAACTAAAGTATCTACTGTCTCTTTTAAATTTTTTATACCCATTTCAGCATGAAGCATTCTTTTTCTTCCTTCAAAAGGAAATGGTTTAGTTACAACTCCAACAGTTAAAATCCCCATGGATTTAGCTATTTCAGCAACAACTGGTGCTGCACCTGTACCTGTTCCACCACCCATTCCTGCTGTAATAAAGACCATATCAGCCCCTTTTATGGATTGTGAAATCTCATCTTTACTTTCTTCTGCAGCTTTTCTTCCTATCTCAGGATTAGCTCCTGCTCCTAAACCTTTTGTTAATTTATCTCCAACTTGGATTTTAAGAGAAGCTTGAGAAACCGCTAATGCTTGTTTATCTGTATTTATACCGATAAATTCAACATTTTTAAGACCTTCTTTAATCATTCTGTTAACGGCATTGTTTCCTCCTCCGCCGCAACCTATTACCTTTATTTGTGCAAATTGTTGAACATCTACATCGAAATCTAGCACATTAATACCTCCTTACTAAAAAAATTCTGCAAAAAAATCTTTTAGCCTTGAAAAAAAGCCACCATTATCATCATTTTCTGTAACACTAGTTTTTTCTTTTGAAGAAGCAATTTCCTTCTTTAAATCATTTGAATTTTTGTTTATTTTTAAACTTTTAACAATATCCTCTATAATTCCAACTGATGTGGAGTATACTGGACTTACTGCCCCTATATAGCTTGGACACCCTATTTTCACTGACTTTTCTAACACCCTTGAAGCACAACTACTAATCCCTTTAAATAAAGCTAATCCACCTCCAACAATTATGACACCTGAAATCTCGTCTATATATTTGCTCTCTTTTAGCTTGTCCCTTACATAATACAATAATTCCTCTACTCTTGCTTCAATTACATCCTTTAAAAACTCAACATCCACTTCAGAAGAATTATTATATCCTGTATCAATATTTATTTTTCTATCTTTATCAAGCTCTTTATTACTTAAAGTGCCATATTGGATTTTTAACTTTTCTGCTTCTATAAAAGGAATCTTCAAGCAGATTGATATGTCATTTGTAATATTGTCGCCTCCTAGTGGAACCATACTAGTATAGCAAAGATTTCCTTTCTTATAAATAGAAATATCTGTAGTTTGAGCTCCTACATCAACAAAAGCTATTCCCATATTTATTTCTTCTTTATTTGATACAACCTGTGCAACAGCTTGTTGTTGTAGTACTTCCCCCGCAATATTTATTCCTGCTCTAGTAACACTTTTTCTAAGATTGTTTACCACATTGCTCTTTGCTAAAACTACTTGAGCATCTACTTCAAGTCTAGTACCGCTCATTCCTATAGGCTCCATTATATTGTCATATCCATCTACTATGTATTGATAAGGAACAACTCCTATAATCTCCTTATCTTGAGGCACAGATATTAATTTTGCAGCATCAAGAACTCTAAATAAATCTTTTTCTCTAATCTCTTTATCATCTGATGACACTGCCACAATTCCCTTATTCCAAAATATCTCACTGATTCCTGCTGGCAAAGTTATATAAACATCAGAAATACTTATATCTACCATTCTCTCCAAATTATTAATACATTCCCTAATTGATTGAGAGGTACTATCTATGTCCACAACAACAGACTTCTTTAGCCCATTGCATTTCACACTAGTAATTCCAATTATTCGGATTTCTCCCTCATTATCTACTTTTCCAACAGCACCATATACATTAGAAGATCCAATATCTAATCCTACTATATATTCGTGCATTTGGTTTCCCTCCCTTATAGCAATCCACTAACTATATATTCAACAAGAGAATCATTTTCCCTTTAAAATTTAATGAGATTTTGTATTTAATATACATTTTGCAGAAATATATTATAAACAAAATGTTATTATGTAATCTTTTCCCATGAATATATTGCAGTATTAATTATAATTTTATCACAAATAAAATTCATATACCATATCTTCTATAGAAAATATTTATATACAATATTTTCTATAGAACATTCTGTATACCATATTTTTTACATAATGTTTTATAAAAAAATATATAATTATGTTAATTCTAAGTTTATATTTGAATCATTCTGTTTATTATATCTTTGTCTATTGAGGCCGTTATTATATCTTCATAAGAAACTAATCCTTGCTTATATAATTCCACTAAATTCATGTCCATAGTCTTCATACCATATTTCATTCCGGTCTGAATAGAAGATTGTATTTGATGAGTTTTTCCTTCTCTTATTAAATTTTGGATTGCTGAATTCATGACCATTATTTCCATAGCTGCAATCCTACCTTTACCATCAGCTCTAGGTATTAATTGTTGAGAAATGATACCTTGTAACACAGCTGATAATTGTATTTTTATTTGTTCTTGTTGATGAGGAGGAAAAACATCTATAATCCTATCTATAGTTTTAGCTGCTCCTATGGTATGCAAAGTAGATAAGACCAAATGCCCTGTTTCTGCGGCAGTAACAGCTATAGATATAGTTTCCAAATCACGCATTTCTCCAATAAGTATAACATCTGGATCTTCTCTTAAAGCAGATCTTAGAGCCGCTTTATAGGATAAAGTGTCTTTTCCAATTTCTCTTTGGTTTATTATTGATTTATTATGTTTATGTAAATACTCAATAGGATCTTCAAGAGTAATAATATGGGAAGCTCTAGTTGAGTTAATTTCATTAATCATGGCAGCAAGAGTTGTACTTTTGCCACTTCCAGTTGGTCCAGTAACAAGTACAAGGCCCCTTTTTCTTTTGGTCAGTTCCTTAACCACAGAAGGCATCTTTAATTCACTTAAAGTAGGTACCTTTAATGCAACAACTCTTATTGCAACTGCATGACTTCCTCTTTGTTTATATGCATTTACCCTAAATCTTCCCACTCCTGGCAATGATAATGAAGTATCTATTTCACCAGTTTTTTCGTATAAATGGTATTTATCCCCCAAAATTTCCTTCACATAATTTTCAGTATTATTCGCTGTTAGCTTTTTATCTCCTAATTTCTTAAGTTCTCCATTAACTCTTATAGTAGGATAAATGCCTACTGTTAAATGTAGATCAGAAGCATTTTCCTTAACAGTTATCTCCAGTAATTCGCTTAATGTAATCAAAATAATTTCCTCCATTTTAGTTAAAAAATGCATAAATACCTTTTTAACTTTATTATTACTCTTATTTTCGTAAGATATCTACCAAGTTTTAATACTTTATTAAATGTATTTTTATAAATAATCTAAATATTTGACAAAAAGCTTATTTTTTATTTAAAATATCCTTAGATTTTATTTTTTATCTCCCCCGTTAAACTCTTTATATAATTTTCTTAACGCTCTTTTCTCTATTCTAGATACATATGATCTTGATATCTTTAAAAACTTTGCTATTTCTCTTTGAGTCCTTGGCTTACCGTCAACAAGACCATATCTCATCTTTATTATTATTTTTTCTCTTTCAGTTAAGCAAGAATTAATATTATCATACAGTTTTTTTATTTGTATTCTATTTTCTACAACTTCAATAACAGAATCTTCTCTGCTACTTAAAACATCCATAAGTGAAATTTCATTTCCTTCTTTATCTACACCTATTGGATCTTGAAGGTAAACTTCGTTTTTAATTTTTTTTGTATTTCTAATAAGCATTAATATTTCATTTTCAATACATCTTGCAGCATAAGTTGCAAGTCTTGTTCCTTTAGCGCTATCAAAAGAGTCTATAGCCTTTATTAGCCCTACTGTTCCTATAGATATTAAGTCATCTACGTCTTTATGTGGATACGAGTACTTCTTAACAATGTGAGCAACTAATCTAAGGTTTCTTTCTATAAGTACACTCTTAGAAAACAGATCCCCATCTTTAAATTTTTTTAAATAATATTTTTCTTCTTCTTCGTTTAAAGGTTGAGGAAAAGATGTTCCATTACTCACATAAGCTATCAGAAAAGTTATATTATCTATTATTGTAAAAAGGTAATTAATAATAAACACAAGGATATCCTCCCATTAGTGCTTATTACTATAATATGATTTATTATAATAAATTTGCATGTACACCTAAAAATTATTTAAGTATTCTTTTGTTTCTTGTACTATTTCTTTAAAAATTGGAGCTGCTGTGCTACCGCCGCCCTTATCAGAACCTATGTTTTTAACAAAAACCACCATAGAATAATTTTTTTTATCTATAGTAAAAAATCCAGCAAACCATCCATCATAAAACTTATTTTTGCCTTCTTCTCTTTCTGCCGTACCAGTTTTTCCCCCAACAATAATATCATTAAGGTATGCTTGTTTTCCTGTTCCTCTAGATGATTTTACCACTTCTAGCATTTGATTTTTTAATATATTGGCTGTAGTTTCGCTAAAAACTTTAGACTTAACAGTATTACATTCTTCAATAGTAACATTATCCTGATTAACATATGAATCTATAATATACGGTTTAACATAAACACCCTTATTTATTACAGTATTAGGTATACTTATCGCTTCAATAGGAGTTATTCTCTGCTTTTGTCCAAAAGAAGTTAATTCTACATCTCCAGCTTCTTTATCATTTCCTTCGAAAAAACCATGAGTTTCTTCATCCAAATTCAATACTTTATTTGTAAAACCCTGTTTTTCAGAAAAATTTTTAATGTCTTTTATTCCTACGTCTATTCCAATTTGAGCATATATATCATTTGAAGACTGAATTAAGGCTTCCCCACAATCCATAACCTCTTCTCTTTCATGCCCCTTATACCTTAAACTTAAATTAGTATTGAGTCTATATTTTTTATTTAAAGATATCTTTCCTGTTTCTAATCCAGCTTCTTCTACAATTACCTTAAAAATAGACCCTGGAAAAAACCCATGATTTGTAGATATGCCTAGGTTAACATTAGGATTCATATCATCTTTTTGAACCATAGCTCTAATTTTTCCAGTATCACTTTCCATTAAAACAACCCCTATTTGCTCATAAGAATTGTGTGGCTCATTATTTAAGATCTCTTTTATTTTGTCTTGAAGGTACTTGTCTAAAGTGGTTCGAATATGAATGTTGTCTTTACTACTAGTTACGTGTTCTTTGTACACATTCCCATTTACATCTTTTTTTAACATGCTATAAACATATTTGTTATTAGCTGTCTTATCTTTCAACATATACTCTAAAGAATCTTTATCTTTATCTATTTTCTGACCTTTAGGATCAATTTTATATGAATTAGTTAAAATATTCTCTACACTCCACCATTTATTTTCTCTATCTACTTTTACATATCTATATATATAAAAACCTTTTATTCCTTTTATCTTTGTTAACTTATTATAAGTAGTCTCATCAATTATCCATTTTATTTTTTCACTTTTCTTCTGAAAATCTATATTATCTAAATTGTATTCTTTATTATAATTCTTCAAAGTTACATTCAATGCATATAGCTCATCCTTTTTTGTGTAATAATTATTAAATTTAAAACTATAAGGGTCTATAACCGCATAGTATTCATTAGAATATGTTAGTAAATCTTTTCCATTGCAATCTAGAAGTAAATAATTTAATTCACTTACCTTTTCTTTGTATTGATATTGATTCTCTGCTATTGTTTTTAAATCTTTAGCATTAATATATTGATATATAAATATTCTTAAAGTTAGCAAAACAAATATTAAAATAAACACTACTCTTATAATACAAATTCTTTTTTTAAAAATTTTACTATCCAAAAAAAACACCCCTTTCAGGCAAAATTATAACCTAAAAGAGGGTAATTTATTCCAAACTATTTATTTTCTGATAAAATTTGTTTTATCTTTGATACTAATAAGTCTACAGCAACTTCATTTTCGCCACCTTCTGGTATTATTATATCTGCATATCTCTTGGTTGGCTCAGTAAATTGCATATGCATAGGTTTTACTACAGTTAAATATTGTTCAATAACAGATTCCACCGTTCTACCTCTTTCGTTTATATCTCTCATTATTCTTCTTATAATTCTTACATCATCATCAGTATCTACATATATTTTTATATTTAAAAGTTCCCTAATGGCTGATTCTTGAAGAACAAGTATACCTTCAACGATGATTATATTTCTTGGTTCTACCTTTATTGTTTCTATTTTTCTTGTGTGTTCTTTAAAATCATACATAGGCTTATAAATAGTTTGTCCGTCTAATAACTGTTTTAGATGGTTCATAAGAAGCTGAGTATCAAAAGCATCAGGATGATCATAATTAGTTTTAATTCTATCTTTAAAGCTTAAATGACCTTGATCTTTATAATATGAATCTTGTTCTATCATTACAATACAATCCTCATTAAAGCTATCATAGATTTTACTTGCAACTGTACTTTTACCAGAACCTGTACCACCTGTAATCCCTATTAGTATTGGTTTGTTCATAATTATTTCTCCTTAGCCTTTATTAAAATATCCTTTTCTTTTAATTCAATGTCTGTTACTGCAGTAAATATCATTTGTGCTGAACGAGCAGCATCAATCTTATTTCCATTCTTATCTTTCATATCCTTTAGAGTTACCTCAAAACTATCAGATGATGCTCTTAATATTTCTACTTTTTCTCCTTCAAAAACCCTATTCCTTTGTTCTATTAAAGCTGTAAAAGTATCTTTATCATATTTTTTTACAATACCAACTATATCGTAATCTCTTACATATGCTGAAGACTCATAATTTTGTATATTTTTGTCTCCAAAATAAAATCCTGTTGAATACTCCCTGTGACTAGGTTTCATCAAATATTCTAGCCACTCCTGTTTAAACTTATATTCTTTAGGATTTTCTAAATATGAATCTAAAGCTTCTCTGTAAGCTTTAACTACTGATGCAACATAATATGAACTCTTCATTCTTCCTTCTATCTTAAATGATTGAATTCCAGCCTCAACTAATTCAGGTATATGTTCAATCATACACATGTCTTTTGAATTTAATATATAAGTTCCTCTTTCATCCTCATTTACTGGGAAATATTCTCCTGGTCTTTTTTCTTCTACTATGTAATATTTATATCTGCATGGTTGAGCACAAAGCCCTCTATTTGAATCTCTTCCTGTCATATAATTTGATAACAAACATCTTCCAGAATATGACATACACATAGCACCATGTACAAATGCTTCTATTTCACAAGTTTGTGGAAGCTTTTGTCTAATTTCTTTTATTTCTTCTAAAGATAATTCTCTAGCTAAAACAATTCTTTTAACTCCTATTTTATGCCAAAATAAACCAGACTTCCAATTTACATTATTAGCTTGTGTGCTTAAGTGTAATTCTAAATCTGGAACTACTTCTCTTGCAGCACTTATAATTCCTGGATCAGAAACTATTAAAGCATCTACTCCCATTTCATACAATTCTCTTAAATAATCCTCAAGTCCATCTAAATCTTCATTATGAGGGAAAACATTTAGCGTTACATAAACTTTTCTATCTCTATCATGAGCATATTTTAACCCTTCTATTAATGTTTCATTATCAAAGTTATCTGCTAATGCCCTTAAGTTTAATTTACTTCCTCCTAAATATACAGCATCTGCTCCAAAATCAATAGCAGTTTTTAATTTTTCTAAGTTTCCTGCAGGAGCCAATATTTCAGGTTTATTCATGATTATTCCTCCTTGTAGTAACTGCAATACCATCGCCCATAGGTATAACAGACGTGATAAGTTTCTCATCACTAGATACTAATTCTAGATAAGTTCTCATCCTTTTAACAATTGTTATTTTTCTTCTCTTAACTAATTCATCAGAAGCTACCATTCCTCTGAATAACACATTGTCTGCTACAATAATGCCATCTTGGTTTAATAACCTTAAACAATGAGGTAAAAAATGATTATAATGTCCCTTACCAGCATCCATAAAAATCATATCATATTTATCATCTAGCTCTTCTAATACTTCTAAACAGTCACCTTCTAGTATTTCGATATTATCTTCAAATCCATATTTTTTTATATTTTCTTTAGCCAACTTTATCATTTCTATATCACGTTCAATAGTTGTAATTTCCCCTACTTCTTTTGAAGACAAAGACATCAGAATTGATGAATAGGCTATTGCAGTACCTAATTCCAATATTCGTTTAGGCTTCTTCATAGTAACCATTAATTTTAAGAAATTCGCAACTTCTTTCTGAACAATAGGTACTCTATTATCCTTTGCATACTCTTCTAATTCTTTTAAAATTCCGTCTTCTCTCGGAATTAAACTCCTTATATATTCAACCATATACTCATGCGCTATCCCGCTCATTAAAATTCCTCCATTTAAGTAGCCAAAAAAATTATCTTAAACAAGGTTTCAAGTTCTAGATGAAGTTTTAACTTTATCTAGAACTTGGAATCCATTATTAATAGCCATATCACCACTTACTTCTAATTTCTTGAGATTAGTTCATTAGTGACAATAGACATGGTATAAACAGATTTCTAAGCTTTAGATAAATTTTTTTACTCTCACTAAAGCTTATTAACAGACTTCTAAAGAGTTCTTTTACTCCTTAGAAGTCGTTATCCTTTATGGAAAATCGTTATCCAGGACATAACCGATCTTTATTCTCACTTTGAAGAAAATGGGAGTATTAGAGCGGATAGTCATCAGATAAATTACTTAAATTGTTTTTTATATCTTTCTTTAGCTTTCAAAAAATCTTTATAGTTACTAGTAAAATAATGTTTTTTATCATCTTGTAGTACATAATATATATATTGTGTACTTGTAGGATTTAGTGCAGCTTCAATAGACGGTCTTCCAGGTGAACATATCGGGCCAACTGGAAGTCCTTTTATCTTATAGGTATTATAGGGTGAATTAACTTTTAAGTCTTTCAAGTACAGTCTATCTTTATGCTGTCCTAGAGCATATAAAACTGTAGCATCTATTTGAAGCATCATATTTTTTTTCAATCTGTTAAAAATCACAGATGCAATTTCAGCTCTATCTTCGTCTATTCTAGCCTCTTTTTCTACTATTGATGCAATTATAATCGTATTTTTTAGATTAATAATCTTTTTATTTTCGTCTTTTTCTATTTCTTTTATAACTTCTTGAAATCTATTTAACATAGTAGAAATTATTTTATTAGCTGAATAGCCTTTCTCAAATTCATAAGTATCAGGAAACAGATAACCTTCTAAATTATATTTACCTTTAACATTAGTTTTGATGTTCTCTGGTACCTTATACTCCTGACAACTCTTAATAAAATCTTTTTTTGAAACTAATCCCTTTTTTTCTAACAACTCTCCTATACGTTCTATATCATACCCTTCAGGAATAGTAACATTTATCTTCATGCCTTTATTTAATATACTCACAAATTCTTCAATTGAGATATTGCTAGGGATTTCATATTCTCCTGATTTTATAGTAGTATTTAACTTATTATTTTTAATATACATTTTCATTAACTGTTTATTTTTCATTAAACCATCTTTATTTAATTTATCAATAACATAAAAAAGAGACTCTCCTTTATTTACAACAAATTCAACTTTATCTTTTTCGGTAATAAACGGATGGCTAATATCGCTTTTAAACTTTAACAGTATTCCTAAAATCAAAGCTACTATAATAATTATAACTGCACTGACTATCCTCTTCGTATTCATAAATTCACCTCATAAATAAATTTATTTGTTCCTTGAGGCTCTTTTTCTTTCTGTACTGTCAAGTAGGCTTTTTCTCATTCTAATACTCTTAGGGGTAACTTCAACATACTCATCTGAAGCTATAAATTCTATACATTGTTCAAGACTCATTTCTGGTATTGGTACAAGTTTTAAAGCGTCATCTGAACCAGATGATCTTGTATTAGTAAGATGTTTTTTCTTACATACATTAACGTCTATATCATCAGCTCTTGAACACTCGCCTGCTATCATTCCTGCATAAACTGGTGTTCCTGGCTCTATAAATAATCTTCCTCTTTCTTGAGCATTAAATAATCCATAAGTTACAGCTTCCCCTGTTTCAAAAACTACAAGAGATCCTCTAGTTCTTTCTGGAATATCACCTTTATATGGCTCATAAGATTCAAATACATGGTTCATTATACCATTTCCCTTTGTATCGGTCATAAACTCATTTCTGAAGCCTATTAACCCTCTTGCAGGTATTTTGAATTCTAATCTAGTGTATCCATTAACAGCTGATGTCATATTTATCATCTCAGCCTTTCTTGGCCCAAGTTTTTCCATGACTACCCCCATAAATTCTTCTGGTACATCAATAGTTAACATTTCTATTGGCTCTAACTTAACTCCATTTTCTTCATGGTATATAACAGATGGTTTTGAAACTTGGAATTCATAACCCTCTCTTCTCATAGTTTCAATTAATATAGAAAGATGTAATTCTCCTCTTCCACTAATTTTGAAACGATCTGGTGAATCAGTTTCTTCCACTCTCAAACTTACATTTGTTTCTAATTCTTTAAAGAATCTATCTCTTAATTGTCTTGAAGTAACATAGTCTCCTTCTTTACCTGCAAAAGGAGAATTATTAACCATAAAATACATACTAAGAGTAGGTTCATCTATATCTACAAATTCAACTGGCTCTGGACAAGATGTATCTGCTATAGTTTCTCCTATATTTATATCTGATATACCAGAAACAGCCACTATTTCTCCTAGTTGAGCCTTATCTACTTCTTCTCTCTTTAATCCATTATAAACATATAAATTTGCCACTTTAACATTTCTTTTAGTTCCATCTCTTCCTATTACAGTTACTTGTTGATTTTTTTGTATAGATCCTCTTTCTAATTTACCTATTCCAATTCTTCCAACATACTCATTATAATCAATAGTAGTAACTAATAATTGAAGAGGTTTGTCTATGTACCCTGTTGGAGCTTTAACATTTTTTATAATAGTATCAAATAAAGGTTCCATATCAACATCAGGATCCCCTAATTCTTTTTTAGCATGGCCTGCTTTTGCAGATGCATATACTATTGGAAAATCTAATTGCTCATCATCCGCACCTAATTCAACAAACAAATCAAAAATTTCATCTATAACCTCTTCTGGTCTTGCATTTGGTTTATCTATTTTATTTATTACAACTATAGGTTTTAAATGTAATTCTAAAGCTTTTTTCAATACAAATTTAGTTTGTGGCATTGCCCCCTCATAAGCATCTACAACTAAAAGAACACTATCTACCATTTTTAATACACGTTCAACTTCTCCTCCAAAATCAGCGTGACCTGGAGTATCAATTATATTTATCTTAACTCCATTATAAGAAACAGAAGTATTTTTAGAAAGTATTGTTATTCCTCTTTCTTTCTCTAAATCATTAGAATCCATTACTCTCTCATCCATTTTTTCATTTTCTCTAAAAACATGACTTTGTTTTAACATAGCATCTACCAAAGTTGTTTTACCATGGTCAACGTGTGCAATAATTGCAATATTCCTTATGTCATTTCTTTCAAATAACTCCATTTTACTTCCTCCATCGTTTATCTATTATTTAACATTAATTGTATACACAAATAAAAATTGGATACTTAATGTATCCAATTCATACTTATCATATCTATGATAATATTATAAAATTAAAAAGTCAACATTTGCAAAAAAAAGTTACTTTTTAGTATCAAAATCAGGGTCTATATTTATGGTTTCATTTAACATTTTAATTATATTTATCCATAAAACTTTAACCTAGTTTTTGCTTAACTACATCCTATTATTTTAAATATGATGCAAATTCATATATTTTATCATACATACTTAGATGACCGATACCTCCTAATTATATTTCCATAATTATTGGAAGTATCATCGGTTTTCTCTTTGTTCTTTCATATAAGAACATTCTTAGCACTTCTTTCACTTTCGATTTTATTACTGCCCATTCCGTAATATGTTTATCTTCACATTCTCTTAAGGCATCTCTAACTATTAATCTTGCTTCTTCCATTAAATCTTCTGATTCTCTAACATATACAAATCCTCTAGAAATTATATCTGGACCAGCTATAACTTTGCCATCTTCCTTAGCTATAGTTACAACTACCGTTAATATACCATCTTGAGATAGATGTCTTCGATCTCTTAAAACAATATTTCCAACATCTCCAACGCCAAGCCCATCAACAAACACTTGACCAGATGATACAGTTCCAGTTTTCTTAATATAATCCCTAGTTACCTCAATAACATCTCCATTATCAGCTATAACAACATTTTTATCTTGCAATCCTAATTTAACTGCTAAATCTCCATGCTGTTTTAACATTCTATACTCACCATGAACAGGTATGAAAAATTTTGGTTTTACTAAAGTATGCATTAATTTCAATTCTTCTTGACAAGCATGCCCTGAAACGTGCACATCTGCAAGGGCTTCATATATTACATTAGCTCCCTGTTTAAATAATTGATTAATAACCTTAGATACTAACTTTTCATTTCCTGGAATAGGTGTTGCTGAAATAATAACCATATCTCCTGGTATAATATTAACTTTTTTATGATCAGAAGATGCCATCCTAGAGAGAGCAGACATCGGTTCCCCCTGACTTCCCGTAGTAATAATGGTTATTTTGTTATTAGGGTATTTTTTTATATCATCTATGCCTATTAAAGTACCTTCTTCATATTTTAAATATCCTAATTCAGATGCCACTCCAACAATATTTTCCATACTCCTACCTGAAACCGCGACTTTTCTTCCAAACTTAGCCGATGCAGTAATTATTTGTTGAATCCTGTGAATATTAGATGCAAAAGTTGCTACTATTATTCTTCCATCTGCCTTTGAGAAAATATTTTCGAAAGTTTCACCTACTGTTCTTTCTGACATTGTATAGCCCGGTCTTTCAACATTAGTACTATCCGCCATCATTACTATAACCCCTTCTTTTCCAAGCTCAGCAAACCTTGCTAAGTCAGCTACTTGACCATCGATAGGTGTATAGTCTATTTTAAAATCTCCAGTATGTAAAATAATACCTACGGGTGTATGAATAGCTATTGCAACTGAATCTGCAATACTATGACTAGTCCTTATAAATTCTAAAGATACATTTTCTAACTTTATTATATCTTTATGTTGTACTCTATATAATTTACAAGAACTTAGAAGTCCATTTTCTTTTAGCCTGTTTTCTACAATACCCAAAGTCAATTTGGTACCATATACAGGCACATTCAATTCCTTTAGAACATATGGTAAAGCTCCAATATGGTCTTCATGACCATGAGTTAAAAATATACCTTTGACTTTATCTCTATTTTTAACTAGGTAGCCTACGTCAGGTATAACTACGTCTATACCTAACATCTCATCATCTGGAAAACTAAGTCCGCAATCTATAACAATTATTTCATTTTTGTATTCAATAGCTGTTAGATTTTTGCCTACTTCATTTAATCCACCTAAAGGAATAATCTTTATTTTATCTTTTTCTTTTCTCAATAACCTACCCTCCTTCTTTATATTTTTATTTAAATTATTTTTATTAATCTTGTTTATTTTTTCAAACATTTACTACAAACTCCATAAAATTTAACACTATGATTTTCTATTTTAAATTCATACTCTTTTTCAACTTTTCTTTCTATTGAATCAAGTAAATCTCCTTCTACTTCTATAACATTGCCGCACCTTGTACATATCAAATGATGATGTTGATGTATCTCATCCTCATTTACTAACTCATATCTATTACAACCATCATCTAAATTCAATTTACAAATAACATTAATTTCTTCTAATAATTGTATAGTTCTATATACTGTAGCTAATCCTATTTCAGGACATTCTACCTTTACAAGATCATATAATTCTTCTGCGGTAAGATGTTTTCCTTTATTATCAATAATTATATTAACAATAGCTCTTCTTTGGGGTGTTAGTTTATATCCTTTTAATTTTAATTTATCTTTTAATTTTTCAATTTGCGTTGGAGACACCTTTGACATTTTAATACCTCACTTTGAAAAACATAATAATATAATATTTTTATAATTTAAACTTAGTTTAATATTATTTTATCATTTTGTCAATTGATAATCATTATTATTTTTTTGTACCTAGTTAAGATTGTCACTCTCCATACTTAATGTTTCATAAGCTTCAGTAACCATTCTAAATTCCTCATCATCTTCAATAGTTACAAATACATCTTCACCATTCGCATCTTTATCTATTCTAAAAGCTATAGCTTCATCTTCTTCAATATCCACTGGTATCACTATTACATATTCTTTATCTTCTATATCAAATTTCATTAATAACTCAAATTCAACCTCACTACCATCTTCCTCTTTTAATACTATAGTATTAAAATCTTCATTCATTACTATCACTCCTTTTATAAACTATCTAAATACCCCTGTAATATATATACTGCAGCTACTTTGTCAACTATTTTTTTTCGTTTTGATCTTGATAAATCTGCTTCAAGCATAGCTCTATGTGCAGCAGAAGTTGAAAGTCTCTCATCCCACATTTTTATTGGCAGAGGTATATTTTGTTTTAATAATTCACAAAATTTCAAAACCTTCTCTCCTTGTTCTCCTACTGTACCATTCATATTTTTAGGAAATCCACAAAGTATATTTTCCACTTCATATTCTTTACATATTTTTTGTAGTTCTTCTATATCATTTTTTATATTTTTTCTTCTAATTGTAGTTATACCCTGTGCAGTTAGTCCCAAAGGATCACTTATAGCAATTCCTATTGTTCTATCTCCAACATCTAATCCTAGTACTCTCATATAGTTTCTCCTCACAGATATATTATGCCTAATGTTAAAATAAAAATGCCCAAAAGGGCATTTTATTTAATTGACAAATAAGCTTTTAGAACTTCTTCAAGAATTTCGTCTCTCTCCAATTTTCTAACTAAAGCTCTTGCTCCATTATAGTTAGTAATGTAAGTAGGATCACCTGAAATTAAATATCCGACCAATTGGTTAATAGGATTATATCCTTTTTCTTTTAAAGAGTCATTTACTTGTGTCAAAATAGTTCTTGTTAAATCCTTTTTGTTTTTAGGAATATCAAATTGCATAGTATTTTGATCATTACCCATAACTGCTTCACCTTCCTTTTGAGATATGCAGCCTAAATTATTTATCTTTAAACTTATTATAAACTAAATCAAATAAAAAGTACACTATTTTGATAGATTTTCCACTATATATTGAACCTTACTTATTGCCTCATTAATTTTTTCTGGATTTTTACCTCCAGCTTGAGCCATGTCAGGTCTTCCTCCACCGCCACCACCAGCGATTTTAGCAACTTCTTTTATTATATTACCACAATGGACACCTTTTGAAACAGCATCCTTAGTAGCCATAGCAATTAGTTGAACTTTTTTTCCATCTGTACTTCCAAGAACAACTAACCCACTACCTATTTTATCTTTTATTTTATCAGCTAAGTTTCTTAAAGCCTCTCCATCTATATCTTTTAATACTCCAGTAGCATATTTAATTCCATTTGCTTCTTTAATATCTTTTATAATTTCATCCTCTGATCCACTAGCAAGTTTTGCTTTAAGGGCAGATATTTCTTTTTCCTTTTCCTTTAAATCATTTAATTGTTGTTGAATTCTACTTAATATATCTTTTTGTGAGCACTTAAGAACATTACTTATTTCATTTAAAAGCTCATTTTTATCTTCAACATATTTTAGTGCATTTTCTCCTGTAACTGCTTCTATTCTTCTTATTCCTGCAGCAATTCCACTTTCAGATAAAATTTTGAATAATCCAATTTTACCTGAATTATTTATATGAGTTCCACCACAAAGTTCTGTACTAAAATCTCCTACACTTACAACTCTGACTTTATCTCCATATTTCTCATCAAATAATGCCATAGCACCAGATTCTCTAGCTTCTTCTAGAGTCATCAATTGAGTTTCTACATTGTAAGTCTTCATTATATTAGTATTTACAATTTCTTCAACTTTTATTAATTCTTCTTCACTTACAGAAGTAAAGTGAGTAAAATCAAATCTTAATCTTTCATCATCTACATATGATCCTGATTGATGAACATGCTCTCCAAGGACTTCACGTAATGCCTCATGAAGCATATGTGTAGCTGTATGGTTTTTTGCTATATTCTCTCTCCTGTTCTTATCAACTCTAAGAGTCGCAATATCTTCTAAGCTAATTGAACCTTCTTCAACCTCTACAAATTGAACTATTTTACCTCCGATATTCTTTTTACAATCTTGAACCTTTGCTTTGAAATTATTATTACATATGATTCCTTTATCTCCTACTTGACCACCCATTTCTGGATAAAAAGGAGTAACTTCCGTAACTATAATCCCTTTCTCACCTTTTTCTATAGAAGATGCAAACTCATCATTTTTAATTATAAAGCTAACTTTAGAATCTAATTCTATTTTATTATATCCATCGAATTCAGTTTCTATTTCAGATGGTATTGTATCAAGAACTTTAACATCTGTTCCCATGTAAGTACTTTCTTCTCTTGCAGCCCTTGCTCTTTCTCTTTGAATTTTCATTTCCTCATTAAATCCATCTAAGTCAATAGCAATTTCTTTTTCTTCAAGTATTTCTTGTGTTAATTCAACTGGGAATCCATAAGTATCATATAATTTAAATATTTTCTCTCCTGAAAGTATTTTTACTCCCTCTTTTTCCATGTCCTCAATATACTGTTTTAATATTTCTATACCAGCATCTATAGTTTCTTCAAATCTTTCTTCTTCTATAGAAATAACTTTCTTAATATATTCTTGTTTTTCTTTAATTTCAGGATAAGCTTCTCCTGAATTTTCTACAACTGTATCTACTAATTTATTTAAAAATGCATCTTGAAGTCCAAGTAATCTTCCATGTCTTGCAGCTCTTCTTAAAAGTCTTCTTAAAACATATCCTCTTCCCTCATTAGATGGAAGTATCCCATCACTTATCATAAATGAAACGCTTCTAACGTGGTCTGTTATTATTCTTAAAGATACATCAGCTTTTTTGTCTTCTCCATATTTCACTCCGATTAACTCAGAAGCTTTAGCAAGTATGCTTTTTATAGTATCTACCTCAAAAATAGTATCTACTCCTTGCATTATTGTTGCCATTCTTTCAAGTCCCATACCTGTATCTATATTAGGAAATTGCAATTTATTATAATTTCCTTCTTCATCTTTATCAAATTGAGTGAAAACAAGATTCCAAAATTCAACTGCTCTATCTGCTTCTGATTTTTCCACAAATTCTTCTGCTGACTTTATTTCTCCACTATCTTTATAAAAGTGTATTTCTGAGCAAGGTCCACAAGGTCCTATACCATGTTCCCAGAAATTATCTTCTTTTCCTAATCTAAAAATATGTTTTGGATCTACATCTGTTTTAGTAGTCCATAATTTATAAGCTTCATCATCATCTAAATATATAGTTACATATAATTTTTCTTTTGGAAGCTTCAAAATTTCTGTTACAAATTCCCAAGCCCAAGGAATAATTTCATTTTTAAAATAATCTCCAAAAGAAAAGTTTCCAAGCATCTCAAAGAAAGTAGCATGCCTTGAAGTTTTCCCTACATTTTCTATATCCCCTGTTCTAATACATTTTTGGCATGTAGTAACCCTTTTACTTGGTGGAACTTGCAATCCAGTAAAATACGGTTTTAATGGCGCCATACCTGCATTTATTAACAATAAGCTTTTGTCATTTTTAGGAACTAATGAAAAACTATCTAATCTTAAGTGTTTTTTACTTTCAAAAAACTTTAAGTAAGCTTCTCTAACCTGGTTTAATCCCATTTTCTCCATTTGTAATTCCTCCATATATAAATTATTTTTTATAAACAGGGTTCTTGGTTTTAGGTGGAATTTTTATCCCATCTAAAATCTAGAAACCGGACAAAACAAAAAACTCTCATCTCCTTAAATAAGGGACGAAAGTTTATTCCGCGGTACCACCCTAGTTATATAAAACATATATTCAAAAAACATATGTTTATTATATCACTCCATTACACAAGCTCAAAGATAGCTTCAATATCTACTTTAAGAAGTTTTCACCCAACACTTCCTCTCTAAATAAAGATCAATATCTACTCATTCTTGTCATCACTCAATACTATACAGTTGTAAATAAATACATTTTGATTATAAGTAAAATTATTCTTTATGTCAATAATATTATGAATCCATAATTTAAATTCATATTAGCAGAAATAATAATTTAAATAAACTAAAATAAATTTAACAAACTATAACATAAATAATTAGCATTAAAATAAATAGTAATTCAAATCTTCGTATATTACTTTAATTATAACACTCACAGGAACTGCTAAAATCATTCCTAAGAATCCTCCAACCTTTTCTCCTATAAGTAAAATTACTATAACACCCACAGGATGTATACTTACACTTTCTCCTATAATTTTTGGAGAAATTATATTCCCCTCAATTAATTGGATTAAATATAACCATAGTGCAGTATATAATGCAACTTTGTTTGAAGTTAAAAATGCTACTATTACACAAGGTAATGCACCAAATATAGGTCCGAAATATGGTATTATATTTAGTATTCCATTTAAAATCGCCAGTATAAGTGGAAACTTTACTTTTAAAAAAAATAATACTATAAAAGTAAGTATACTGATAAATATAGAAAGCATAAACTGGGTTATTATATATCTACCTAAAATTCTATCTACATCTTTGTTTATCTCCTTAATTATACACCTACTACTTAACGGAAATAAAGTCAACACCTTACCTTTTAAATATTTACTATCACACAAAAAATAGTACGTAATTATAGGAATTACAAAGTAAGATAATATACTTTCACTAACTTGAGCACCAAATTCAATTATGTTATTGAACATATGTAAAAATGCAGCACTTATTTTATTATTTATAGTATTAAAAATAGTATAAATAATCTTATTGTTTCCTTCTGGCTTTAACTTATAATATAAGTTTTGAAAATACCTACCCATATCTTCTAAAGTACTTTTGATGTTAGAACTTTCTCTTATTATTGCTGGTATCAAAATCGTAAACATAATTATTATACCTAATATTAGTGCTAAAACTAATATCAAAGATGAAACTCTTCTTGTAATCCCTCTTTTAAGAAATGCATTTTGAATAGGCTTTAAAGAATATGCTAAAATAAAGGACAATAGTAGTAGTGACCCTATTTCTGTTATTATAGACACTTTTAAAATAAAAAAGATAGAAACTAAAAAAATAACTATCCACAACAAGCTTTTTACAAATTTTTTTTTCTTATCTTCTCTTATATTCATTTATTTACACCTGTAATATTATGCGGCATAGTTTTAAACTTTATTTTAGTTTCATCTCCATAATACAAAATATCTTTATCTCCCAATAATAGCTGTTTAATAAGAAAAATCTTTTTTCCCTTTATAAAGTTATTTATTAAACCTCTCGATATTATTAAGCCATAAATTTTAAAAGAGTAGTCATCAAAAATAATATCCTCCATCACTCCCATATCATTTCCATGCCTATCTATAACTTCCATACCTTTTAATTTAAAAAACCTTAATTTTTCTTCTTTAACACTTTTTGCAACTATAATATTTTCATTAAAAGATATAATATCTTCTTTTAATATAGACATATTCTTATTTAATAAATTACTACAGCACACACTAAAACCTTCTATATACCCCTTACTAAAATCAATTAAAATATCATTAATAAACCCTATCTTTTTTCCTTTTGTATTTAATACCTCCATTAATAAAAAATCCTTACTTCTATACATAAAATCATCCGTTCTAAGAGTTTAATATGATTAGTATTTCCAAACTTTATGAAAGTATTCAATGGAAAAATGTTGCGTGGCAACATTTTTCTATAGAATAGTGAATAGTAGATGAGGATTTTGTTTTAGACAAAATCATCCTCATGTCAGAAAACCTTTGAACTTAAATGCTTTATTTATGATTTGAATTGTCATATAGAATTTAGATGTGAAACAAAACTTTTAAAGAAAGCATCTAAGTCCTAACGGACAAAAGATTATTTCAAAGTTATTTTAAGGAATAAGAGATTAACCTTAAGATAAAGCACTAATCCCATTGAGCTATCGCTCTGAGAGCTTACAGTTCTTTTGAGAATAACAAGAAAAGCAGTTAATGAAAAATTAAATTTTTTATTAACTGCTTTTAAAATTTAAGAATTTTTTAACACCAGAAAAAAATCCTTTTTAATTGGTTACTGGTATCTGGTTATTAAAAAATGTTGTGACGCTACATTTGCTATTATTTATATTGATAAAGAGTAATAAGTTTCTTATTTGCTAAAAGCATAGTTCCAACTAATTTTTTCGTAATATGAAGGGTCTGACCAACCATCTTCGGCATTAAATGAGCCAACATAAAGTATTTTTCCATCATTAATTGTCCATTCTAATCCATGTTCTATTTCCCAGTCACAATTTAATTCTAAATGAATTACTGGCTTACTATTATCTTTTGGAGTATCAATTATTAAACAATTTGGTTGTATATAGTTCAATACATCTTTTACTGTATTGAATTTAGGCGGCTCTTCACCTATGTCATCACAAAAGTCATTGCAATAAAGTATAGAAAATTCACATAATTTATTTATAGTTATATCATCTAAGTTATTTAAACTTTTAGCACATAAGTTAGCATATTCTAAATCAATATCTTTGTCCATAAGAACATTAATAGCTGTATTAAATAATTTAAACTCAATAGTACCTTCTAATCCATAATTTGTTTTAGTTATATTATTAATCATTACATTCTCTCCTTACAATCGATGTTTTAAGGTTAATGTTTGCCTATATATTACTACTCATTTAAAGGCAAGAAACCTATCTATTAATATAAGTTATAGTGTTATATCGTATTTATTATAAAATAATTTACAGAGTATCTTATTAATTGAGAAAATTACATAGTTAAGGAAATTGCATAATTGAAAAATATATAACTCCATGCAAGTTTAACTGTTAATTGCTTTAAAATTTTAATTGTACAGTTTTGAATCAATGGCTTATTTCAAGAATTTACTACAATAGACGATAATTAAAAGTATTTCAATAATTTTGTGTGGAATTCTTTATGGTGATGATTAAATAAAACACTACGATTTTATATAAATAGTTCTAAACTTCACACGAAGTTTAGAACTTGCATTACGTATTGGAACTTTTTAATTATGCAATTTCCTCAAAATTAAAAACTTTATTTGGAGATGGAAAACTTATTTATTATTTTGACTTAAGGAAAACAAAGGAGCGAAGGAAAAGTGAAAAACAAAAAAATATCAGCATTAATTATTGGAGCAGCAATTCTAGCAGCAGGAGCAGGAACAATACCAGCAAATGCTCAAACTCAAACACCATCAAATACTACAAAAGAGTATGTAACAGCTATAAAAGTACAAGCTGTAAAAGGACATAAAGATTTACCTTCAAAACAGAACATAGACAGCAATAAAACTTTTGCAATACAATTCAATACAGAAATAGATTTCTCAACAGTAAGTAGAAATAATGTAAAAGTAACTGATAAAACAGGCAGTACTGTTCCAGTAACTTTAAAATTAAAGGAAGGTAATAGCAAAATACTTCTTGTAGAAGCTCCAAAAGGTGGATATAAAAGTGGAGAAAACTATACCTTAAATATATATGAAGGAATAAAAACTAAAAAAGGTAAAGGTTTAGGACATACTGTAACAATGAAATTTACTGTGAAGTCTAATGATAGTGGCTCAGAAACAGAAATACCAACAAATAGAGATAGTATGGATGTTATTATAGGGACACTAAAAGGAAAGCGTTCTTATGATATGAGTAGCGGAAATGATTACAAGAAACTTTCTGCTTGGAATAGTAGTAGAACTACGGAACAAATGCAAGAAATGTTTAATGTTAAAAACTATTATGATTATGAAAATTCTATAGTAACTTTTCTAAATAAGTATAAAAACTCTAAATATAGAGATATAACAGATTTAGATTATTATAAGAAACTTCCTAACTTAACTATAAACTTTGACAATGTTAATAACAGTAATGAGTATAGTGTTAGTTATAGTTATGATTCTACATTAACACATTATTTTGGAAAATCATTTAGAGATTTTGATGATATTAATTATCAAGCAGTTACTGTAGCACCTTCAAATATGAGAGGTACAGATATATGGTATGCTACAGTAAGTTTTTTAAGAGATTATAAAACAAAACATAGAGAAGGAGTATTTGTTTGGAGAACAGATGTAGAAAAAGAAATGCTTGATGAAATAAATAAAAGAAGAAAAGAAAAGGGTATGAATCCTCTTAAATTAGACAATGATTTAATTGCAATGGCAAAACATTCAGCAAAATTATCTCAATTAGGTTTTTCTCATAATAGTATGTTTGTAAAACCATTACCACTTACAGGTGGAACAAACAAACTTTGGGCAAGAGGAAGTGTACCTTATGCTTATAAGAATACTTCTGATAAGGACAGTTATATAGACGTAGTAAATTTTGAAGATAATGCTAAAAGAATGTTTGGATATAACAAAGAAGTTAAAGCCATAAGTGAAGCAACTGCCATATATACAAATGGTAAAGAAATTCTTAATGCTTGGGAAATGAAGGGAAATATATTTTCAGATGAATGGAGTTCTTTAAACTATTATGATGATAGAGTAAAAGATGTACCTTATGGTATCTCTAAAGAAAGATTTGATATGCCTATTAAGTTAGAGGAAAATATATATAATCCTAATATGAAAACAATAGGTATAGGATGTGTTCATGAACCACCTATTTCTGAAATAGAATTTAATGGTAGCTTAGGAGTGTTTATAGTAACAAGTAAATAAGTTTATTAGGTAACTGCAATGCAGTTACCTATTTATGTATACAAAACAAATACAATTTAAGGAGGGGATTGTTATTAATGGCAAAAGTGTTTCGAAATCATTAACAGCATTTACTATAATGGTTTCTTTGGTAACTTCATTGTTTACTGGTATAAATCCAAAAATAGCAAAAGCAGAGGAAACTAAAAAAACTAAAATCACAAGACCATTTGTTCGTGCAACAAAAGATGAACTTAAAGAAACCTTAGTTATAGATGGTGTAACATGGAAGAGAATAAGTCTTGTAGAGGAAAAAAAGCAGTTTTTTCCTGAAATAAGATTTAGCCATCATAGAGAACTCATTACAAATTATTATCTTCTTTGGAATTATGATAACAAAGATGGCTCAAAAGGACATCTTAGTAAAGGAAAACAAACAAATTATTGGAATTATCATGATAATGGATATGGATTTCAAAGTGGTTATAAAGTTTGGGATGGGTATGAATCTAAAGGTGGTAATTATAATGCTGATAAAGATTTAAGTCTTAGAGTGGAAATAACTCAAGGTCAGAAAAATACTAGTAGTGGTAAAGATTTTTTAAATAATGAATTTCAGACCAAAGACAAAAATGGACTTGAATATGTTTTTCAAACAGGAGGCAGTTTCACAGATGATATAATGTTTTATGCTTCAAAAGAAGTTATAGAAGAATTTTTAAAAACAGATTATGGTGAGAGTTCTACATTTAATTTAAATGACTTTAAAAGGTCAGCAAAACTTGAAAATAGAATGGTAAGGCCAACAGATGAAGGAACTGCTGACCCTAAAGTATCTCAATATGTTGAGAGCCATCAAACTGATTTACATAGTAAAGGTGATTGTAGAGATAGTTCAATAGGCGATAAGTTAGAAAATGCACCAGCGGGAATAAATTATAATATATATAATGATTATTACAAAAAATATAATTTTGAACAATACACTAACGCCAATACAGATATTTCAAAAATAAAAGATAAATTAGTTGTTGTTGAAAAAGCAAAAAAGAAAGGAGATATAGATATATTAGGTAAAAATTATTTTAAAGCATAAGAGATTAACCTTTAGTATTTAGTATCTCCTATACTCTATATAAATGTTAAACTATATTACCTATAAAAAAATAAGGCATAGGGATAAGATTTTCTTATATATGTAGTTAGCCGATTAAACTTTGAAGTAGCAATTAGAAGTACTTAAGGTGGAGAATTCTAATATTACAACGTAATATTAGAGTAGAGATTAGCGAACAGATAATAGAGAATAGTAGATGATGATTTTGTTTTGGACAAAATCTTTAACTTATATTATAGAAATTTATTGATGAAATAAATTTCAACCTATACTATTCACTATTCACTATTCCTTATTCTCTGAACAAATAGCACTTCTTTGTGTGCTGAAGGTTTAATGGATAACTACATATATTCTAGAAAATCCTATTTCTCTGCCGTTACTCATTACGTCACAATATTATTCTATTATTAACAAATTTCTTCTATAGTTCCGCCACCTATAAGTAAATCTTTTGAATAAAACACTACACATTGACCTTTTGTAATGGCTCTTTGCTTATTTTCAAACTCAACCTTAACTTTATTATTTTCAATAGGTACTATAGTCGCTTTGCTCTTTTTCATAGAATACCTTATTTTAGCCTGTACTTCCATAGGAAATTCAAGTTTGTCAAAAGGTATAAAATTTACATCCTTAGCAATTAACGTAGTCTTAAGTATTTCTTCTTCTTCTCCAATTACTACCTCATTTGTACTTGGACGAATATCTATTACAAACGCAGGCTTGCCCAATGACAGTCCTAGTCCTTTTCTTTGACCTATAGTATAGTTTATTATACCCTTATGTTTACCTAATACATTTCCTTCTTTATCAACAAAAGTTCCCTCTTTACATTTTCTATCACTTGCCTTATTAATATATTCTCCATGGTTATTATTAGGTATGAAGCAAATTTCCATACTATCTTTTTTATTATGAACTTCAAGTCCTATTTTCCTTGCTATTTGTCTTATTTCATCTTTTGAGTATTCACCACAAGGCATCAACACATGCTTTAAAACATCTTGACTTAAACTATAGAGCATATATGTTTGATCTTTTTTTTCATCTTCTGCGGTAACAATAACATATCTTCCATTATGCTCTTCTATTCTAGCATAATGTCCAGTAGCTATGTAGTCTGCCCCTAATTCCTTAGCCTTATCTAACAAAACTCCAAATTTAATATATTTATTACATACAGCACAAGGATTTGGTGTTCTTCCACCTAAATACTCACTAATAAAATTATCTATTACATAATTTTTAAACGGTTCCCTTAAATCAATAGTATAATGAGGAATGTTAAGTTTTTCAGCTACCTTTTTCGCGTCTCCAGAAACATCTACTTCTGAGCACAAACGCATTGTTAGCCCTATTACATCATACCCTTTCTCTTTTAAAAGATACGCTGTAACAGAACTATCTACTCCTCCACTTAACCCTACTGCTACTTTTTTCTTCATATAATCACCTATTTTTCATTAAGTTTAATCTGTCTAACGCATTATGTACTATAAAATTTTCAAATTGCTAATGGTTAAACATTACATAACAGTTTTTAAGCTTGAAATAGAGTCTTTAATCCATCTCAAGCTTAAAATCCTATCTTACAAATCCTATTTATTTATTCGTGCCCATGAACATCATCATGAATATGTTCTGAATGATTTTTCATTTCTATTGGTTCAAAACCACTTTTTACTCTATAATCATTTATAGCTTTATGAATTGCTTCTTCTGCTAAAACAGAACAATGCATTTTTATTGGTGGAAGTCCGTCTAGTGCTTCAGCAACCGCTTTATTGCTTAAAGTCCAGGCTTCATCTACTGTTTTTCCTTTTATCAATTCTGTAGCCATACTAGAAGAAGCTATAGCTGAACCGCATCCAAAAGTCTTAAATTTAACATCTTTGATAATATTATCTTCAACTTTTAAATATATTTTCATAATATCTCCACACTGTGGATTTCCAACTTCTCCTATTCCACTAGCATTCTCAATTTCTCCTACATTTCTTGGATTTCTAAAATGATCCATTACTTTTTCACTATACATAAATTATTTCTCCCCTTTCTCTTTCATAAATTGCTCCCAATATGGAGACATCTCTCTTCTTCTTTTTACTATATCTGGTATTACTTCTATTGCATAATCTACGTCTTCTTCTGTAGTTCCATCTCCTAATGTTAACCTTAAAGAACCATGAGCAACTCCATGTGATAATCCTATAGATAATAAAACGTGTGAGGCTGCTAAGTCACCTGAAGCACAAGCACTTCCTGTAGATGCATATATTCCCTTATCATCTAAATCTAATAATAAAGTTTCACCTTCAACCCCTACGAAGCTCATATTTACATTTCCAGGCAATCTGTCTTTTCCAATAGGTCCGTTTAATTTTGCATAAGGTATTCTTGCTGAAAGTTCTTTGATAAGTTTATCTCTAAGCCTTATTAGCTTACTATTCTCTTCATCCATATGAGAAATAGCTAACTCAATTGCTTTACCCAGCCCTACTATTCCTGGAACGTTTTCTGTACTAGCTCTCTTTCCTTTTTCTTGTCCTCCACCATGAATAAGATTTTCTATTCTTAATCCTCTTTTTATATAAAGCGCTCCTACTCCCTTAGGTCCATAGAATTTATGACCTGCCATAGATAATAGATCAATATTCATATCTTTTACATCTATAGGCACATGTCCAATCGCTTGAACAGCATCTGTATGAAACAATACTCTTCTTTCTCTACATATTTCTCCTATTTTCTTTATTGGTTGTATAGAACCGATTTCGTTATTAGCAAACATTATTGAAACTAATATTGTTTTATCGGTTATAGCTTTTTCTAAATCTTCAATATTTATAAGACCATATTCATCAACTGACAAATAAGTAATTTCAAATCCATTGTCTTTTAAAAACTCACAAGTACTTAAAATAGCATGATGTTCTATTTTTGTAGTAATTATATGATTGCCTTTATTTCTACGAGCAAACGCAACTCCTTTTAATGCCCAGTTATCTGCTTCAGAACCACCTGCAGTAAAATATATCTCATCTTTCTCAGCATTTATAGCCTTAGCTACTTTTTCTCTTGATTCGTCTACAGCTTTTCTATTTGTATTTGATAAACTATAAAATGATGATGGATTTGCAAAATTTTGTGTAAAAAAAGGAATCATTTCCTCAAGAACTTCAGGTTTTGTATATGTAGTTGCAGAATAATCCATATATACTTTTTTTGTCATGTTTTATCACTCCTTATCTTTAATCATCCTTCTATAATCATCAGCCATATCTTGCAATGTAACTGACTTCATTATATCTTCCATACTGGTTTTTACCTTTTCCCATAAAAGTCTTGTTGAGCAACACTCATAGTTACTATTACTGCATACTCCTTCATCAACACAAGTAGAAATTTCAATAGGTCCTTCTAATACTTCCATAACATCTGCCGCAGTAATTTCTTTAGGCTGTTTATTTAATACATAGCCTCCTTGAGCTCCTCTAATACTTTTAATCAGCTTAGCTTTTCTCAAAGGTGAAAATAATTGTTCTAAGTAGCTCTCAGATATTCCTTGCCTTTCAGCAATAGACTTAATTGATACTGGCATTTCACCATAATGAATAGCCAAGTCAACCATAGCTCTTACACCATATCTTCCTCTAGTTGATAACTTCATTAAATCACTCCTTTTAATCCCGAGTGTTTTGCTTGGTTTTATGTTTTTATATTATCAAACCCGACTAATTTTGTCAACTTTATTTTTTATTTTTCTTCATAATAACTTCTTCTCTTCATTTCTTTCGGTAAGTACTCCTGCTCAACATAGTTTCCCTCATAATCATGAGGATATTTATACCCCATATTTCCAAGTTCTTTCGCACCAGAATAATGTGCATCTCTTAAATGTACAGGAACCCTATATTGATATTTTTCAGCATCTCCTAGCGCACTATCTACAGCTTTAATTACGGCATTAGATTTGTTAGCTTTTGCAAGATATATAATAGCCTGAGCAATAGGAATTCTAGCCTCTGGCATTCCTACAGTTTCTAATGCATTCCAAGCCGCATGAGCAATAAGCATTGCTTGTGGATCCTTCATTCCTATATCTTCTGAAGCGTGTACTATCAATCTTCTTACTATGAACCTAGGATCTTCTCCTCCAACAATCATCCTACCAAACCAATATAAAGCAGCATCTACATCTGAACCTCTAATACTCTTTATAAAAGCTGATGTTATATCATAATGGTTATCTCCGCTAGAATCGTAATTTACTACAGGTTTTTGAATACATTCCTTTACAGTATTTGTATTTATAACATTAACTCCATTTTCATTTTTGGGAGTTGATAAAACCGCAAGTTCTAAAGTATTAAGAGCACTTCTTGCATCCCCTGCAGACATATTTGCTATAAGGTTAATGCTTTCTTTGTTCATATCTATTTTTAAATTCCCATATCCTCTTTCTTTATCTTTTAAAGTTTGAACTATAACTTCACTTAAATCATTTTCTGTCAACAAATCTAATTGAAATATTTTTGATCTACTAAGAAGAGCTCTATTAATTTGAAAATAGGGATTTTCGGTAGTAGCACCTATTAAAGTAATAACTCCTTTTTCTACTGCATCTAAAAGAGCATCTTGTTGAGCACCTTTCTTTAATGAATGTATTTCGTCTATGAAAAACATTGTTCTCTTACCATAAAATTTTATTAATTCTTCTGATTTTTTTATGTACTCTCTTATCTCTTTAACTCCTAAAGTTGTAGCATTTAACTTTATAAATTCACATTTAGTTTCTAAAGAAATTATATAAGCAAGTGTTGTCTTCCCTACTCCTGGAGGTCCAAATAAAATTATAGATGTTAAACTATCATTTTCTATTAATCTCCTTAGTAACTTTCCTTTACCTATTATATGTTTTTGCCCTATAAATTCATCTAAATTTCTAGGCCTCATTTTTTCTGCTAAAGGCTTTTTCATATTATTACTTTTACTCATGGCTAAATCAAATAAATCCATTTATATCGCTCCTATCCATAGTAAGCTATATTTTAACAATCCTTTATATCTTTAAAGTCATAGCGTTACTATATTTAGATTTTCCATTAATTTGTAATTTAAAACAAACATAAATCAATCTAATATTTAATTGCAACATTAAAGTCAGCAATAACTGCTGACTTCAATATTTTTTATTTAAATATTTATATCATTGGGATTAAAATCTATACATAAGATATATCTTTTATTATCTTTGCTCTCAAATACAGAAGATATTGTGGTACATAAATTTCCTGTAGCTAATGATATATATGGTTCAGTAATATATTTTGTAAGTCCCATGTTTTTAAGAAAATAATAGTACTTCTTTAAAGAATGATTTGTTCCTTCCTTTGCAGGCTGAAATATTAAAGCTTTTTGTTGAAGCATATTTTTGTAGTAAGTAAATGTCTTACTCACCTGAACGCCTTTGTCATTTAATAAATAAATGCATTCAAATTCTTGATTTATGCAAATCACATTATTAAGAATTTCATCGAACTCTCTTTCTGTTCTTTTGGATAATTCACCTAATACATTTTCCATCATTTCTTCATAGCTTTTATGCTTTGTTTTCTCTAATTTTATCTTATCCTTCATGTAATCTTCATACTGTTTAGCTACATCTTGAACTTTAATTTTAGCTTTTTCAATAAGCTCTTTTCCTATTTCTTCAGAATTTCCAAAGTAAATTCCTTCTAACATATCAGAGCCTAGCTCAATTATAGTTAAAGCCTGTTCATAACTTTCTATACCGTCCACAATAACAAGGGCCCCTATATTCTTTGATAAGTTTACTAAAGCTTTAAAAATTTCCTGTTTGTAATAGTCACACTCCACATTTTTACTTATAGCTCCACTAATTTTAATTATATCCGGTTCTACATAAGAAATCTTATCTAAGTTAGAAAACCCGTGTCCCATATCACTTAGGCATACCAAAAATCCTAAACTTCTATAGTTATTAATAAATGTCTTTAAGCTTTCTATATCTTTTACATTATCTTCTACAATTTCTAAAACTACATTACCATGATTTATTCCAAATTCATTTATCAAATCTTTAATAATTCCAGACCCTACATAATTTGAAATTATAGATGCATTTATATTAATGAACAATAGAAATTCTTTGTTTTTTTCATAGATTTTTTTAAAAGCTTCTATTGCTTTCTCTCTGTAGAGTCTATCTAATTCAATGGTACATGCTTCTTTTTCAGCTAAATCTACAAGTGTTTCCATAGTTATTATTTGATCATTATTTTCTGCTCCTATACTGGTTACTTGAAAACCAATAACTGAGTGTTTTATTACTGATACTACAGGTTCAAAAATAATTTTTAAATTTCTATTTTTTATTATATCTTTAATATCTATATTATCCATCATATATTCCGCCTTCCTCGTGTATTATATAATAAATTATATTAGGTCATATTTTAATAAAAAGAAGTTTTAAAAGAACATACAATATGACCTCTTTGAAAACACCCCTTTATATTAAAATTTAAAATTATGTATATAATAAGTATATTATACTACATTTTCAAGATATAAATTTCAGTTTTGTTTATATATATAATACTTATTTTCACTACAGGTTTCAATAAAAATAATTTTATTGACATACTATACATTTTCCAATATACTTTCATTATCAAATATTTTGTCAGTCAAAGTATTCACATTAAACATAGAAGGAGTAGATAACATGAATTTGCCATCTTTAAAAATAGGCGAATTGACCGCTAAAATTCCTATAATCCAAGGAGGTATGGGTGTCGGAGTTTCCCTTTCTTCTTTAGCTTCCGCTGTTGCAAATGAAGGAGGTATAGGAATTATTTCTGGTGTTCAGATTGGTTATAGAGAAAAAGACTTTGAAGAAAATACTCTTCAAGCAAATATAAGAGCTTTAAAAAAAGAAATCAGAAAAGCTAGAGAATTAAGTCCCAAAGGAATATTAGGAGTTAATATTCTTGTAGCAGCAACTCATTATGCAGAGCTCGTTTCCACTGCTGTAAAAGAAAAAATAGATTTGATAATTTGCGGTGCTGGCCTCCCTTCAACTTTACCTAAATTCATAAAAGGTACTAAAACTAAAATCGCTCCAATTGTCTCATCTGGTAAAGCCGCTTCAGTTATAACAAAGCTATGGAAAAAAAAATTCGATTATCTTCCCGATTTAATAGTAGTAGAAGGTCATAATGCAGGTGGACATCTAGGATTTTCTAACGAAGATTTAGAGTCATCAAATCTGAAAGATTTAAATACTATATTAAAAGAAGTTTTAGAAGTTACAAAATCATTAGAAGATAAATATAATAAACACATACCCGTAGTAGCTGCTGGGGGAATATTTACTGGAAAAGATATTGCTGAAGTTATTAAATTAGGTGCTGATGGAGTTCAAATGGCCACTAGATTTGTTACCACAGAGGAATGTGATGCCCATATAAACTTCAAAGAAGCATACATTAACTCAAATAAAGATGATATCATAATAATAAAAAGTCCAGTGGGTATGCCTGGTAGAGCTATTAATAATAAATTTATTAAATCACTAAATGAAAATAAAGAAGATCATAAAGTAAAAAAATGTTATTCCTGTATAAAACACTGTAATCCTGTTACAACTCCTTATTGCATTTCGAATGCTTTGATAAATGCAGTAAATGGTGATGTAGATAATGGGTTAATTTTTGCAGGAACAAATGCTGAAAAACTAGATAAAATTACGACAGTAAAAAAACTTATTAATGAATTAGTGACTGAGGCTGAAAATAATCTCTAAAAGAATGTAATACACTTTTTATCAATAATCAAATTGTAGTAATTGGTACTCATAATAAAAGAGAAGCTAATAAAAACTCAGTTTTTATTAGCTTCTCTTTTATCCTAATTTAAGTATTATCTGATATTTAGAAGTAAACCATACTTAATGGGGTAACCACCATTTAAGAAAATATTGTATCATAATATTTTTTACATTGATTTAAGTTTTTTTATATAATTTAAGTTCTTTATTACTAAATCATAATCAGTAATTTCTCCATGACCCGGAATAATACGTTTCACTTCCATAAATATATAATTAGTTAATGTTCTTTCATACTCATCAAAATTATTGCTATTTAAATAAGGATTAGGGCTCTCTACATTGTCTCCAGCAAATAATATATTGTCCACTCTATCAATGCAAGATGCTGAATCATTAGTATGCCCAGGAGAATAGATAAACTCTATACCCTCTTCATAAAAATGAATTTTATCTGTAAATATAATATTAGGTAGACATATACTCACCTTACCTTGGCAATAATTCCTATATTTATTTAGTTCAACTTGAGCATTTTTCTCTATATTCTTTATTGTATTTTCATGTGCTATAATTAATTGCTCTTTAAAAAAACAATTTCCCCAAATATGGTCCCAATCTGAATGAGAATTAAAAATAATAATCTCCTTCTTTTTTAAATATTTATCAATAAATTTTTTTATTAACAACATTGATTTTGGTCCCAAAAAAGTATCACATATAAATATATGACTTTTTCCATCTATAACATATATATTAGTAGTACAGTTGAACTCTGTGTTTAATAGTTCATCGAAAGTAAATACAAACCCTCTTGAACCAATCCTATCAACTTTCATATACTACTCCTTATTCTGTTTTTTTGAACCATTATTTAAATTTATACCTCTTTTTAATAACGTATTATCTAATTCTTTCTTAAGTTCATCATCAACCTTATAAGAAGAATTAACTGCTTGTACGCCTTTTCTTAACAATATATATATATCTGATCTTTTAACTATTCTTGACTTCTTTATTAAAGAAATATATTTTCTAGCATCCTCATTAGTCATTTCCCCTTTAATGCCATTTACATATTTAGTTATCTTATGTGTTGATATTAACTTCCAAAATTCCATAAAAGTAGCAGTACCAACTATTAATAAAACAATAACAATAGAAGAGGTACTCATTTTATCATCCTCAGATTTTTCATCTTTTCCTATTTTAAATACTTCTTTAGATGATCCATCTTTTTTCACTCGATTAAGTTTTGTAGAATCAAAACTTAATCCTTTAGAAGGGTCTGGCGTTGTATTCCAATAATAAATATAATCACCGATTACATTCATTTCTCCGACACCTTCGTCAGTTAATTTGACCTTATCTTTTCCATCTAGTTTAATCTTATATAGTTTCATATTGTCTTTTACATTAGAATAATATATATAATTATCTGATATATTTGCAAAAGATGTATTATCATCACTTATTTTTAAATTGTTTTGTCCATTTGTATTTATTCTATATATTTTATCTTGCTGAGCATGGTTTTGGTAATAAATAACGTTATCTACAATATCAATCAAAATAGATTCTTCGTCATTTAATTTTGTTTTTTCACTTCCATCTAATTTAATCTTATATAACTTATTTTTATCTGATTCATTTGAATAAAAAATCCAATCATCTTTTATTGTAAACCCGAATATCCTATCCCCTATAACTTTTGTTTCTTCACTACCATCTGTTTTTATTTTATATAATTTTTGTCCTTTATTATCTCTTTTTGCATAATAAACCCAATCTCCTATTACTTTAATCCAATGAGAACTTGCTTTATTTAATGCTGTTCTCTCGCTTCCATCTTTCTTTACTTTATAAATTCTAAATCCTTCTTTTACACTAGAATAGTAAATATAATCTCCAACTACATTTATATAATTTGGTATATCTTCAGTTATTAATTTTTCTTCTTTACCATCAGATTTAGCTTTATATAATTTACTTCCTGCCGCTATATTAGAATAATATATATAGTCCCCTTCCTTAGAAATATACCCTAAATTAGAAATATTACCGTTTGTATTTCCTTGAAATTTATCTTGTCCATAGGCAAATCCTTGAAAACTAAAAAGCATACTGAATATTAAAAATAATAAACTAAATCTAACTCTATATTGTCTTTTCAAAGTATTTCCTCCTTATTAAATATGGTATAAGTTAACCTAAAACCGTTTCCATAAATTTTATCATAAAAAATTTTTTTTTACAAATTAAACTAAACTCTCTTCCCTTTATGCTAGCTATTCCTCAATAATTTTAATACCATGCTATATTCCTAAAGAATTATAATAATGGAATTGCATATAATCTTAAATTTCTGTTATTATATTAAGTGAATGTAATAGCTATTATTTTAAAATATACTTTGCTATTATAGTAAAGGAGACATTTAAATGAGAAACATAAAATTAACCATTCAATATGACGGCTCTAGATATAAAGGATGGCAAAGACTTGGGAATACAGAAAATACAATTCAATGTAAAATAGAAAAAGTTCTTAGTACTTTATTAAATGAGAATATAGAATTAACCGCCTCTGGAAGAACAGATGCAGGTGTTCATGCTGAAAATCAAATAGCTAATTTCCATACTAAATCCAATATATCCACTAATACTATATTAAATCATTGCTATAAATACTTGCCTTACGATATTGTGGTAAAAAAAGCAGAGGATGTAGAAGAATCTTTTCATTCAAGATTTAATGTATCACAAAAAATTTATACTTATAGAATATGTAATTCTACTTTTCCTGATGTTTTTACTAGAAAATACTCTTATCATGTTACAGAAAAATTAGACATAGAAAAAATGAAGGAAGTAGCCTCTCTCTTTATTGGCACACATGACTTTAAAAGTTTTACTGCTTTAAAGTCAAAAAAGAAATCCACTATAAGAGAAATATTCTATATTCAATTTAAGCCCTCTGAAAATGGGATTGATATAATCTTCTCTGGAAATGGATTCTTGTACAAAATGCTTAGAATATTATCAGGAACATTAATACAAGCAGGGCTAGGAAAGATATCTCCAAGGGAAGTAAAAGAAATACTTGATGCCAAAGATCGTTCTTTAGCACCTGATACTGCACCATCCCATGGACTATTTTTAACTAGTGTTTTGTATTAAAAATATATAATAACTCATATATTTTTAATATATTGTTAATTTCAAAAACATAATTTAAGCATATGAGAATAAATAACAAGTCACAGATGCTGGTTATTTATTTGAATGTGCTTTATAATCATAAGGAGGTACACTAAGTGATAAAATGGAAAGATGAATTTCTTACAGGTATAGAACTTATAGATAATCAACATAAAAAACTATTTGAAATAGCAAATAGAGCTTACAAATTATTAAAAAGCGACTTTTTTACTGATAAATATGATAGAATTTTAGAAATATTAGAAGAATTGAAAAGTTATACAAAATATCATTTTAAATCAGAAGAAGAATATATGATGAGTATTAACTATAAAAAATTTTTCTCTCAAAAGATGGAACATGACGCTTTTATAAAGAAACTTGATGAAGTTAATCTTAAGGATCTTGATGAAAATCAAGATAAGTATTTAATGGACATACTAGAATTTATTGTAGATTGGATTGTAAATCACATATTAGGAAAAGATAAGCTTATAAATGCAGAATAGAATAATGTTGCGAGGCAACATTACAGTAGCGATTAGTGAACAGAGAATAGTGAATAGTAAAGGAGGATTTTCTGACGTTAGGAGGAAAATCATCCTTTAGTCTTCCTCTTCTCCCCAATGTGCATGTTAAGCTGTATTAATTATAAAAAAATCAAGGCATAGGAATAAGATTTTCTTATATATGTAGTTAGCCAATTAAACTTTGAAGTAGCAATTAGAAGTACTTAAAGTGTAGAATTCTAAAAATCCGTAATTGCAGGAATGGACTCCTGCAGCCGAACTGCGTCATGGACGACGCATAGTGAGGGTAGGGTTTTTAGAAGGCTACGCCTTTAGTACTTCTTTGCGTACTGAAGGTTTAATGGATAACTACATATATTTAGAAAAATCTATTTCTATGCCGTTATTCATTAAGTCGCAACATTATTCTATCATGTCAAAGCTTTTCCCGAATCCCTCATCTCTACTAATTCTTCAGGGTAAGGATTAAACAAACTTTGATCAATTATTTCTATATCATTAAATCTAAAAGCATAAGATTTAATTAAATATAAAGGCACACTATATGGAATATGCCCTTCTTTATATTTTTCAATAGTTTTTAAAACAAACCTTCTTTCTTCCTCTGAAACTTTATAAGAAAACCGTTTAAATACACTTAAAAGTAAGTTGTTCCTTGATGTATTTCTTGCATTTCTTATAAAAATAAGTTTCAAAGTATTTTCATAATCATTTAAAATTTCATCTATACACTCAACTTTGCCCTTGCTAATTATATTATTTAGAATATTCAACCTACTTTTATTATACATTAAAAATAATAAATTATTTTTCTTATGAAACTCCATCAATTCGTTTATCTTTCTTTTTTGTTTTACTTTTCTAAATTCATGCATAATAAAAACCTTAGTTAAAAAATGCTCTCTTATATCGAAATCCTTAAGCCTTCCATCATCTTCAATGGCTATTCCCATAATCTTATCTATTAATATTGCTCCAAATATACCCTTTCCCTTAGAACTAGAACTTCCTTTATCTATGCTGTTATATATTTTTACATCCTTTATACCACAAGAGGGAGATCTGCTTTTTAAAATACATCCATCAATCTCACCAACATTATCTAAAAATTCTTTAGAAAACTTCTCCATACTTTTAGTGTAATCTTTCCCTGTCTTAGGCTGTACAAGTCTAATTTGATTCTCTTTTTTAACTAGTCTTATGGGATCTCTAGGTGTACTCATGCCTATTTCTATTTCAGGACATACTGATATAAAATTAACATATTTGCTCATATTTTCTATAAAACTATCTTTAACTATTCCACCATTATATCTACACGCTTCAAACCCTATGCATCTACTAATTAATATTATTGGTTTTTCAAAGCCATTCATATTATCACCATCCAAATACAGAATTCATAATATATGTTCTGTACAGATGATTTATTTATTCTCTTTTTAGGTAATTAAATAATCTACTTTTCATATCAACACCTACTAATCAATTATTTAAATAATCCATTTTTCTATCCAAACATTATTTCATAATATCTTCCTATACTTCTATCTAATTCTTCAATACTTATAAACCTAGCTTTTCGAATATACTCTTTACCATTTATATATAGTATTACCGCTGGTATTGTAAAAACTGAAAATTCTCCTGCAACTTCAGTATAATCATCAATGCTTATAGCTTTTAACTTTATTTCAGGATACTTTTTAAGAATGAATTTAATTTTTGGTAATAATGCATGGCAAACACTGCATTGTGTTGAAGAAATATATAATAATACCAGTTTATTATCTTGAATAAGATTTTTTATACCTTCTATAACACCAGTTTTTTTCATATGTACAACTCCTAAATTATAAGACTTCTATAAAATAAACTCCATATTAAAAACTTAAATTATTTATTCTATAAAAGTCTATATTCTAAAAACTATTATCATTAATTAATACTACTTTTTTATACCATATCCACCATAAACAGTCTTTGTATCATTAATAGAAATTACTGCTGATATGTTAGTATTTTCTATAATCTTTATTATATCATTCTTCCTTTTACGCTTAGCATGAATAATTAAAATTTTTCTCTTAGAATGAATTCCTTCTCCTTCAACTATAGTAACTCCTACGCTTTCTTCTCTTAGCACACGAGATAACTCTATACTATCTTTTTCACTAACTATCACATTCATAGTTAGTATACCTATAGCAAGCTTATCTTCTATAATGCATCCTATATAATTTCCACAAGCAAATCCCAGTGCATATATAATCATCTTTTTTGGATCCTCTTGTATACCATTTAATACTCTTCCTATTACATATAACCATATTGAAACCTCAAAAAAACCTATTACTGCAGCTAAGAGTTTTTCACCTCTTGTTATAAAGACTGTTCTAATAGTAGTCAAAGATACCTCTAATATTTTTGCAAAAAAAATAAAAATATAAGTGACCATATTACCTCTCCTCCTACGCATTAAATAGTATACTTTGTATTATATACTATATATAACCATAAAAAAATCCTTAAATAACAAAATAAGATGACTTTATTTTTTATTGTCATCTTATTTTAGCACTAAATACTATTAATATTTTTTATAAATTGTAATGATTATTAACGTCCAATAAACATTTGTGTCCAATATAATTGTCCATTAGATGCCTTAGCTACTCCTACACCTATTTCTGTATATGTTGAATTTAATATATTTTGTCTATGACCAGGAGAATTCATCCATGATTTCATAACTTCACTTGGGCTATTTTGACCATAAGCAATGTTTTCCCCTGCACTTCTATAATTTATTCCAAAATTACGTATCATATCAAAAGGAGATCCGTAAGTAGGAGAAGTATGAGAAAAATATCTTTTATTTACCATATCCTGTGATTTATACCTTGCTACTCTTGAAAGTTGCCAATTGGCTTTTAATTGTCCAAGACCTGCCTTACTTCTTTCTACATTAACAAGTCTTATTACCTCATTTTCTAATTTTTTGACTTCACTTAAATTAGGTATTTTAATTGTTGTATTAGGATAAATCATATTTGGATTTGTAATATTAGGGTTCAGTGATAATACTTCTGAAATGCCAACCTCGTATTTCACACATATTTTCCAAAGACTATCTCCACTTTTGACTACATAATTAAATGTTTCTTGTGCTAAAACATTTACACTTCCAGTTAAAAATAAAAATATAGTTGAAAACAGAAATTTCTTAAATTTTTTATTTTTCATAGTATAACCTCTCTCTAAAATATTTTTTCTTTATCTCATCAAAACTATTTTCTGCAAAATAAGACTTTTTATTATATAAAATAATTTAAGTTATTAAATGGAAAAACTAAACTGTCGATAAATTTAAAAGAAGCTGTTTAAATTTATCAACAGCTTCTTTCAAATTTATTTCTTATTATCATTTCTATTTATAACCTTACCTATTTCTTTTATTAAATCCTCTTTATTCATACCCTCAATATTATCTATAGAATTTAATAACTTTATTATTCTATGCTTAACATTTTGATCACTACGATTAAAATCTTCGTTTATATAATAAGTCTCTCCAATATCCATTATTCTTGACTTATATTCTTTAGATTTTAAAAGCTCATTAAAGCTATTTTGGGATTTTTCATCACCATGGACTAATAATATCTCTTTTGGCTTTTCCATTAGTTTATCTAACCAATTAATAAGTCCATCTCTATCGGCATGCCCTGACAATCCTTCCAAAGAATATATTTTTGCATTAACTGCTATAGTTTCTCCAAATATCCTAACTTTTTTCTCCCCATCTAATATAGCTCTTCCTAATGTTCCTTCTGCTTGGTATCCTACAAATACAATTGAAGACTCTCTTCTCCATAAATTATGCTTCAAATGATGCTTTATTCTACCAGCTTCACACATCCCACTCGCTGAAATAATAATAGCCCCTTTTTGAGTCTTATTTATTTCTATTGAATCTTGTATAGAAGTAGTAAACTTAACTCCTTTAAACTTTAAAGGATCTATTCCTTTATATAAAAGCTTTTTAGTTTCTTCATCAAAATATTCAGTCCATTTTTCAAATACCTCGGTAGCATTTGCAGCAAGAGGACTATCTACAAATACGGTTATATCTTTTAATTCATTATTTTCTACATATTTATTCAATGCATATAAAACTTCTTGAGTTCTTCCTACTGAAAAAGATGGTATAACTACATTACCTCCTCTCTCAAAAGTTATTTTTATAATATTTATAAGTTCTTTAAAAGCCCAATCAATATCTCCATGAACTCTATCTCCATAAGTTGTTTCCATTATTAAATAATCCGCATAATTTATATACTCTGGATCTCTTATTATGGGTTTATTGACATTTCCAAGATCTCCCGTATAAACAATTTTAACTTCTTCTTCTTGTCCCTCTTTAACGTATAATTCCAATATAGCTGAACCTAATAAATGTCCTGCATCTTTAAATCTTACTTTCAGTCCATCAAATACGTCTATAAGTTCCCCATAGTTAACTCCTCTAAAAAGGTTCATAGATTCTTCAGCAATTTTTGATGTATATAATGGTTCTATAGCCTCTAATCCTTGTCTTATTCTTTTTCTATTTTTCCATTCAGCTTCACTTTCTTGTATATATCCACTATCAGGAAGCATTATATTACAAAGGTCTCTTGTACCATTTGTACATAAAACTTTTCCTCTAAATCCTTTTTTATATAATAAAGGAATTCTCCCACTATGATCTATATGTGCATGAGACAATATTACATAATCAACAGCTTTAGGATCAAAATTAAATTCTTCATTTCCTTTTTCTCTTGCATCTTTTCCTTGATAAAGCCCACAATCTAAAAGAACTATTTTATTATTTATCTTCAAAATATGACAAGATCCAGTTACACATTTTGCTGCTCCATAGAATTCAATTTTCATATTCGTCCCTTCTTCCTTTTAGTTTTATAATAAGTATTATATTACATTTTTTGATTGTTTTCAAAATGTTTTGACATTTTTATAAATAAAAAAGAGGAATTCCCCTCTTTTTTTCTAGTTACTATATTTTTTTATTAAGTTAATTATCTCACTTACCGCATCTTTAACTTTACTTTTTTCCATATTCTTTTTATATTGTTGTCTATTATTATATAAATCTTCTAGCTTATTAATAAGCTTTTCTTTATTTAGTTCTTCTTCCTGAATAAGCATACTATACCCACTTTTTTCAAAAGAATTTGCATTTAATATCTGATCTCCTCTGCTAGCTTTTGCAGATAGTGGTATTAATAAATTAGGCTTATTTAAAGCTAAGAGTTCAAATATAACGTTTGCCCCTGCCCTAGAAATAAATATATCCGCTGAAGCCATTAAATGTGGCAACTCTTCTTTTACATATTCATATTGAATATACCCTTTTTTATTTTTTAATTTTTCATCCAAATTTCCTTTTCCACATATATGTATAATATTAAATTTAATCTGGAGTTCATCTAATGCTTCTCTTACAGCATCATTTATAACTTTCGAGCCTAAACTTCCACCTATTACCATAACAATAGGTTTTTCATCATTAAACTTACAAATATTTTTTCCTTTAATTTTACTTCCCTCTAATAATTCTTTTCTAATAGGTGTCCCTGTGAGAATTCCTTTATTTCCTTTAATAAACTTTAATGATTCTGGAAATGTAACACATACCTTAGTACAAAATGGAGCCGAAATTTTGTTAGCAAGCCCTGGTGTCATATCTGATTCATGAACAATTACTGGAACTTTATTTAAATATGCTCCAATTACTACAGGTACAGATACAAATCCCCCTTTAGAGAATACTACAGTTGGTTTTTCTCTTTTTATAATGTTTTTAGCCTCTATTACTCCCTTGAGAACTTTAAATGGATCTGAAAAATTTTTTATATCAAAATATCTTCTTAATTTACCACTAGAAATAATATGATATTTAATTTTTTCCTCTTCAATAATTTTCCTTTCGATTCCATCTTTAGTACCTATATACTGTATTTCATATCCTAACTCCTCTAACCTAGGAACAAGTGCAAGATTAGGAGTAACATGTCCGGCAGATCCTCCTCCTGTCATAATGATCTTTAGTTTTTTCAAATCACCATCTCCCAACTACTATTACTTTCATATTTTAGTTTTATTCCATACTTATTGTCTATTATTCATTATTCCTTGTCAATTGTAAAACAAAAAATTCAAATAAAAAATTATACTTACTATTTATTTTACTAAAGTAACTGCTTAATTGTTCTTATTTGATTCAATTTAGATTTTATAATGATAATCTTTAGAAAAATAAACTCAGTAGTTAAGGATTAAACCTCTACTTTAGATATGTTATTTTGAATTCTTTAATTTTCTCAAAAAAAAACTAACTTTACCCTTTTGTAAAGTTAGTTTCTTTTAACATCTATTTATTATTTGCTACCTAAACCTTTTTCATAAGATTCAACCATCTTTTTAACCATTGTTCCGCCTACATATCCATTTTGTCTTGAAGGTAAGTTTCCTTTATCCATTTGATCATAGTTTGACATTCCCAATTCTGATGCAACTTCCATTTTAAACTTGTTTAATCCTTGTTTAGCCTCTGGAATTAATGTTCTATTTCTGCCTGTATTATTATTATAATTTGCCATAAATACTTCCTCCTTCATAAAAATCTTTTATTAGGTTTGTACTACAGTAATAGTTTGCAACTTATTTTTAATATTATTACATGCAATTTCATGTAATCCAAGCAATGGTTGGTTTAACACTTTAAATTTATTAATTAATATTTTTACTATTACTACACAAAAAGACTAACCCAATAAAATCATTAGGTTAGTCTTTTGTACATTTTATATATTATTTCAAACCTTGTTCGTATGATTCAACCATCTTTTTAACCATTGTTCCGCCTACATATCCATTTTGTCTTGAAGGTAGGTTTCCTTTATCCATTTCTTCATAGTTTGACATTCCTAATTCTGATGCAACTTCTGCCTTAAATCTATTTAAACCTTGTCTTGCTTCTGGAATTAAAGTTCTGTTTCTACCTGTATTATTATTATTTGTCATAAATAGTTCCTCCTCTATAAAACTTTATTTAATTTATGTTACAATACTAGTTTGCAACTTATTTTTAATTATATTACATGTAATTTAATATAATTAAAGCAACAAATGACATTATTAGAATTTATACTAATAGAGTATATTTAAACTTACTTAGGGCACTATAATTTATGTGTATAAGAAGTTATTGAAAAATATGTAGTTAAATGAATTTAATGTACTATATACTAAAACTATGAATTTTTACCTCTAGTTTTCTATAATATATGCGATTATATTGGATAAGCTATTATTACAAACAAATAAGGAGGTGAAAGATAATGGCACAAAAATTAGTACCTGAAGCTAAACAAGGATTAAATAGATTTAAAATGGAAATAGCTAATGAATTAAACGTTCCATTTACAGACTATAACGGAAACCTTTCTTCAAAACAATGCGGTAGTGTTGGTGGAGAAATGGTTAAAAGAATGGTAGAACAATATGAAAAAAGTTTATAATTACTAAAAAATAACTATGATTTACCTTAATTATAGTTATTAAATACAACAAGACACATTTGGCTTAGCCTCATGTGTCTTGTTCTATTATGTCTGAAAATTCTATGTCAACTTTATCATCTATATTATCTTCATACTCAAAGCAATCAATTTGTAAATGATTTTTTAAAATTTCACCTTTAAACATCACATTAAACTCTGTGCCTTTTCCTTCCTCACTTTTTACTAATATTTTTCCATCCATTACATCAACAAATTTTTTTACTAAAGCTAAACCTAATCCTGTTCCTTGGACCCCTCTACATAATGAATTATTTATTTGAGAAAATCTATCAAAAACTTTATCTATTTTACTTTCCTCAATACCTACACCTTCATCTTTAATACTTATTGATATTTTATCTTTATGAATATTAATTATTATCCAAATGTTTTTTCCATGCGGTGTGAACTTTATTGCATTTGAAAGTAAATTTAATACGATTTTCTCATACTTGTCTTTGTCCAAACTTACACAACATTCTTCTATATTAGTATCAAAAATTAACATTATTCCTTTGCTTTTAGCGTACAGATTAACAGACGATACAATATTTTCAGTAACATACACTATATCAAAATCAGAATAATTTAATTCTAAAAAACCAGCTTCTGCTTTTGATATATCAAGTGTATTGTTTATTAATTTTAATAGCCTACTACAATTTTGATTTACTCGTAACAATACTTTCTTTATGTTAGGAGTTATTTCTTTATTATAAATATCATTAGCTAATTGAAGAGATGAGTAAATTACTGTAAGTGGAGTTCTAAGTTCATGAGATATCATGTTCAAAAATTCATCTTTCATTTTAGTGACTCTTTCTAATTCTAAATTTTGTTTTTTTATCATAATTTCATTAAGCTTTATTTCTGTAATATCTTTTATGGATATTACTATGTATACTAATCTGTTTTTGTCATTCCTAATGTAATTACAATTAACCATTATGTATTTGTATTGGGATTCATTTTTACAATCTCTTGTTTTAACAATCGCATTTCTTAATTCAATTGAATTTTTCAAAAAATAGTTAAGCACTTCCTCAAAATCATTTCCATATTCTTTATAATTTACTACCTCTACATACTTTATTATTTCCTTTATACTCTTAAATTCTTGTAATGTTAGTCCAGTAATATTTAAACTTGACTTATTACAAAAACTAAATTTTTTATTTTTATCTAATACAACTATTCCTTCTGATATATTATTTATTATATCTTTTAGATTTATAAGATACTGTTTTTCAATATCCCTAATATTTTTTATTATGTCATATTTAGCTTTTATTTCTGTTGAAATACCAAGGAACTTTTCACTGTCTTCCCTTACTTTAATTTCTTTATTAACATAATCAGTAATCTCATATATAAATACTTCTAATATATCTTTTTTATAATTTATAATAAAATCAAAATACTTATTGTTTATATTTATCTTTTTTAAATTTTTACATAATTTATGAGTACAACATTTCAATAAAACATTATTAATAACTCCAAGGCATTCAATATCACTAATATTCTTATAAAAATTATCTTTATCCAAATTAAAATCATGAATAAATTTTTTATTTAGGTATTCTATATTAAGATTTGTTTCATCTAAAATCATTACACCAAAAGGCAAATCTTCATATATATCATACACACTTATCACCTCCGAATTAACATACATTATAAATATATTCTATGTTAATCCTATTTTTCCTCCTTTTTCCACAATATACTCAAGCTTATTTCTGTATGATAATAAATAAAAACTATGACAAAAACACTCTAATGCATTTCATCATAGTTTCTTTAGTTAATTAGAAAGTCTAAAATCTTTAATTCTCAATTGTTCTTTTTTATTTCCATTAAATTCATTTATCATTGGAGAGAAAATTAGGTCCATCTTTATTCCATTAGGATTCATTATTATTTTTTGGTACTGTTTACCATATTTAATCTTTAAAATTTCTTTAAACTCCTCAACCCTATTAAAACATATAGCATCTATATTTCTATTATTGTTTACTGAACAAATCAATTTTAAAGTATTCTGATTTTTTCCAAGTACCTTTACATCAATTATTTTTACGTTTTTCTCTGCAAAAAATGGACTTGAATTACCTTTTCCAAAAGGTTCAAGTTCTTCTATTTGCTCTATTAAATTAAAATTAACTTCACTTAAATGTATTCTTTTATCTATTTTTATCTTTGGTATTAAATCTTTATCTGTAAGAGTACAATTTTCATTTAATCTTCGTCTTAGCTTATCAATATTTTCTTCTTCTATAGACAACCCAGCTGCCATAGGATGTCCTCCAAATTTACCTAATAAATCTTTGCATTTTATTAATTCTTCAAATAAATTATATTCTTCTATAGAACGCCCTGACCCCTTTGGCATATCTTTTCCTTTTGTAAGTATTATTGTTGGCACATTAAATTTTTCTCTTACCTTTCCCGCAACTATTCCAGCAATACTTTCATGTACATCTTCTTTATAAACAACTAAAACTTTATCTTTTTTCAAATCAGAGTTTTCTACATAATCAATGATCTCTTCTACATTTTTTAGTGTCATATCCTGCCTAGTCTTATTTAAATGTTCTAAGGTTTTAGCTAAACTTAAAGCTTCATTTTCATCATTACAAGCTAATAATTTAACAGATAATGCTGCTGTATCTAATCTTCCTGTAGCATTAATACATGGACCTATCATAAATCCAATATGATAAGATTTTATTTTTTTATCTTTTATTCCTAATACCTTCATTAAAGCGTTCAATCCTATGTTTTTGCTTTTTGACATCATATTCAGAGCATTTTTTGCAATAATCCTATTTTCTCCAACCAAATCAACCACATCGCAAATTGTACCTATCCCTGCTATTTCTATAAGTTCATATACCTTTTCTTCTTCAATTCCCAACTTCATATGTAATGCTTGTACAAATTTAAAAGCTATTCCAGCTCCACATAATAATTTAAAAGGATATTTACACTCCCCTTGTTTTGGATTAATTACGGCATCAGCTTCAGGAATAGTATATTCTCTTTTTTCTTCATTTTCAAAAAAAGGAAGTTCATGGTGATCTGTAACAACTACCTTCATACCAAGACTTTTTGCAAAACTTACTTCCTCAATAGCACTTATACCATTGTCACAGGTTAAAATAACCTCTGCTCCTTCTTCTTTTAAAATTTGAATTCTATCAATACACATGCCATAGCCTTCTGCTTCTCTATCCGGTATATAGTATTCTACATTTGCTTCTAATTCTAATAAAGCTTTATATAAAATGAATGTACTAGTAACCCCATCTGCGTCATAATCTCCATATATAACTATCTTTTTTCCTTCTTCTATAGCATCTATAATAATATCTGTACCTTCATCCATATCTTTCATTAAAAAAGGATCATACATATCCTGTAAACTACAACTCATAAATTTTTTTATTTCTTCTATATCCTTAATCCCTCTATTAACTAAAATCTTTGCAATACTTTTGCTTATATTTGCTTCCTTAGATATTTTATCAAGATCACAATTGGTAACTTTAAGTCTCCATTCTGTCTTCATATTTATCACCTTCTCCCATGACATTATATCATAATAATAAACTTTATTTTTAAAAATTGTGATATAATATTTTGCGAGGTGATTACAAATGAACAAACTATTATTTGGAATATCAGGTCTTCCTATTGGAAAAGATAATATGAAATTTAATTATAAATTAGGAATTGAATATTTAAAATTAATTGGATTAGATGCTATGGAACTGCCCTTCGTTCGTTCTGTAAATATAACAGAAAAAAATTGTAAAGAAGTCTTGGATACAAAACTACATAATAACTTTTATCTATCTGCTCATGGCTCCTATTTTATAAATCTTAACGCAGATGAAGAAGAAAAACAACAAAAGTCTTTAGAAAGAATTATTAAAGGAGCAGAAGCACTAAAAAAAGTTAAAGGAAGAAGTTTAATATTTCATCCTGGATTCTACTTAAAAGACTCAAAAGAAGAAACTTTTGAAACAATAAAAAATAACCTTCTAGAGCTTCCCAACTTTGGAATAGACTATAGATTAGAAACTACAGGAAAAGGAACTCAATTTGGTTCTTTGGAAGAAAACGTTAGACTCTGCATGGAAGTTCCTACCTGTAAATTATGTATAGACTTTTCACATATTCATGCAAGATACAATGGTTCATTAAAAACATATGATGACTTTGCTAGAATACTTGATTATGTAGCTTGCAATCTGGGAGACTCCGCTTTAGAGGATATGCATATACATCTTTCAGGAATAAATTATACTGCAAAAGGTGAAAGAAATCACCTTCCATTTGAAGAAAGCGACTTTAACTACAAAGCTTGTATGGAATCCTTTATGAAATTTAATATTAAAGGATGTATAATTTGCGAAAGTCCTATTTTAGAAAATGACGCACTACTTTTAAAGAAATATTATGAATCACTTTAAGCTTTAATCAACGCTTTATTAAAATATAAACCAAATTAATTTAGGAGAGATATAATATGACTAAAAAAACTTTTAAAGGAAGTGCTATGTTAAATCCAGTTCCTTGTGTACTTGTTACATCCCAAAACAATGAAGGAAAAGTTAATGTGTTTACTGTAGCTTGGGTAGGAACTGCATGTACAAAGCCTCCTATGATTACTATAGCAGTTAGACCAGAAAGGCTTTCTTATGAATATATAAAACAAACAAAAGAGTTTGTAATTAATCTTCCAAATAAAGATATGGTTAAAACTGTTGATTTTTGTGGAGTACGTTCAGGTAAAACTATTGATAAAATAAAAGATTGTAAGTTAAACTTGGCCTCTAGTGAAAATGTAGCTACTCCATATATAGAAGATTGTCCCATCGCTTTAGAATGTAAACTAAAACAAATTATCCCTTTAGGAACTCACCATTTATTTTTAGCAGAAGTTTTATCTGTACATGTGGAAGAAACTTTGATAGATGACAAAGGTAAAATTCATTATGAGAAAGCTAATTTGCTTTGTTATTCCCATGGAGAGTACTTTGGTATTTCTAAAAATCCTATTGGAAGTTTTGGTTTTTCAGTAAGAAAAAAAAGAAAAAAAAGATAAACAATTGTAATTACCTAAGTTTTGTACAAACAAAACTTTATTAGTTTCCATATTATAGTTTCCAAAAAATAAATAGTGGATAATACCAAGCCTTGAAGTATAATTTTCTTGCTACAGAAAAATTAAGAAAGGCGGTAT
>NZ_JAPQFJ010000012.1:56308-147448 GCF_026738875.1 Clostridium brassicae | reverse complement strand
TTTTGTCTCTTTAATTAATTGTTTAATAAGTTCTTTTCTTGAAAAAGACATAATCTGTGCACCCTCCATTTTTATAAGAATATTATATCAATTCTTATGGAGTTTACACAGATTATTTTACACTCTCGAATGGGGGAAGGAGGTTTTGATAGCAACTTGAATAAAAGTCATAACTACAGTTTTATTTAATAATCTCCTCTTCCCATTCTGTCTATTTGTGTATTTACATTTACTATTATATTAGCTTCAGAAACTACTTTATCCCAGTCTGTTCCTTTGTGCCTTCCAGTCTTTGCAGCACCTACAATGCCTAGTGAAAGACAATCGATTTTATATTCTTTTTGCATTTTATTAATAAAATTATAGCACATGGTTGTTACTTCTTTATTTATATCATCTTTAAATTTTTGCATTAATACAGGATTATTGGCAAGATTTTTGTATAAAGTGTTGCTTGTTATATCTCCTTTAAGCAATAAATCAATATAAAATGTATATTTATCACCTTCTTTTTTACATGTAATATGTCTTTTAGTTGTGGCATAAAAATCTATATATTCTTTAAAACTTGTTTTTATAGAAATTATTCCTTTTACATCATTTTCTTTTAACATATTTAATACTTTTGCTTCATCTATACCAACTTTTTTTACCATTTTACCTTTTTTAAATATTGCAACACCAGTAATTTCAGGCTTTTGATTTTTTATTTCCACATAAGGAAGCACTAGAGTTCTTCCCTCTGCATCCATTCTTACATATATGTCCATTAATTTATAATTGTCTGAAAAAAAATTGAATTCCCTATTATTTTTTATAACATCGTATAGATAATCTCCTGGATTAGGATAACCTTTCATATTTAATTTTAGAATATCTTCTGATTTTCCTTTGCACACAGCAGAGAGAGCTGTGTCATTTATGTTGGGGTTAGAAAATAATATATTGATTATATTTTCTAATCCAAAATCAGCTATTTCTTCCGAAAATATAAGTAGTTTTTCAAGTCCTAGCATAAATTTAAGGTCTAATTTAAGTTGACGATTTTGTCTTGTTTGTCCTATAGTTTTTCCAATACCTGTTTCAATTGTAGTAGGAGTTGGTTTTTTTCCTGAAAAATTATATACAGCAATAGAAATACTATATTCAGGTGCACCTCCATTTTTATATACAATATCATGTCCAACAGCAGAAGGAATTGTAAGTTGTTCAGCAGGAACAAAGGTTTTACCTTTAATATAGAAAATATATAGTACTATACATACAATAAAACCAACAAAAAATTTTTTATTACTCATCTAAATCACCTTAGTTTATAGTCGCCTTTCTTTTAGAAAAAGTCTTGTTTTTTATATAAATTATAATGGATATTATAGAGATAAACACAATGTTATATAAGGTAAAAAACATAGATATAGCATCTAGGGCATTTTTGTAAGAATCTAAACTCATTAACCATAAGGAACTTAATGTACATAGAAAGTATAAAAACATTAAAATAAATGTTCTATTTATATTTGTTATGTCATTCATTATTAAAGATGCAGTAAAAGAGTGACCAGAAATAACAATAAATACTGCAAAAGTCCAAACAAACATAAATATATATCGGAAGTTATTAACTATAGGTATATTTATACTCTCAAAAACTAAAATAAAGGACCAAAAGCTTTTAGGAATTATATCTATACCCAAATAATATATTGTTACAAAAATCGTCCATACCCACATTAAACCACTGATTAATAAAGCAGTGAAACTTGATTTTTTTACATTGGTAGTATCTTTAGCAAAAGGATGTATTAAAAGTAGATTTTCAAAGCCTAAATAATAGTAGCAGGTAAGAAAACTTGAATGAATTATATTTTTTATACCTGATCCAAATATAGGCTGTATATTAAGTAATTTTCCGTATTTTAGAGCGGCTATTGAAAAAATCATTATTGACACTAATAAATATAAATTTATTTGAGCTAATGTTGCTAAAGACTCAAGGCCTCTATAAGCAGCATAAATACTTATAGCTAGTAATACTATGACTACTTTTACAGGAGTTAAAAAAGCTACAAAATATATTCTTGAAATTTTTATCAAATCAGTAGATATAGTGATTATAAAGATAATCCATTGTAGACCATAAATGGAATTTAAAATATTTCCTAAAGTTTTACCAAAACATTTTCTACTTAGGCTTAAAATATTGTCATCAGGATATTTTCTTATTATATAGTTAGCTATAATTATAATGTAAAGAGGATAAGTTAAACCTATAATAGAAGAAATCCAAGCGTCTTGTTCAGCAAATTTAATTAGTGAATTAGGAGAACGTAAAAGCCCAGGACCAACAGCAAATCCTATAAGGAGTCCAATTATTTGTGAAGAGGTTAAATACTTTTTATCTCTATTATTCATGTACTTTTATTTTTCCTCCATATTTTTTTCCTGAAATCTGTTTGTCGCTTAGGATTATTGTTTGGTATTGACTTAGGATTTTGATTCATCATCCATAAAGGTACTCTTATAAATATGTCTTTTAAATCGCCACCATAAAATGCAAAGTAGGATACTCCAAAGCTTTTCATAGAAGACAAAATGATTAATATAAAAAACAAACCAACACTTATACCAAAAAAACCCATAGCATTTGCAAGAAATAGCATAGGAAATCTTAAGAATCTGATACTTAAAGACATTTCATAATTAGGAATTAGAAAAGTAGCTATAACAGAAACGCCTACCACAAGAAGAGTAGTTGGGCTTACAATTTTTGATTCTATGGCAGTGTTCCCTATAATTATACCTCCTACTATACTTAATGTTCCTGTGATTTTAGGAGGTAATCTTAATCCACCCTCTCTTAAAAATTCTACTATTATTTCCATAGAGAGTACTTCAAGAAAAGGGGGAAGAGCTACTCCCTTTCTAAATTCAATTACAGGAGTTATAAAATTAATAGGAATAAGCTCTACATTATAACTTATAAGTGTTAAATAAGTGGGGGATAGAGTTATTACTAAAAGTACTGATAAAATTCTTAAAATTCTAGAAAATGATGATACCAATGTTCTTTCGTTATAATCTTCTACAGCTTGAAAAAAATCAAAAAATAAAGCTGGGACTGTTAAAACGTAAGGAGTTCCATTTAATAAAATAGCAATTTTCCCTTCCATAATGTTAGTTTTTATTCTATCAGGTCTCTCACTACCAAAAACTTGAGGAAAAGGAGAAAAAGGATGATCCTCTATGTATTGTTCAAGCATTCCTGTATCGATTATAGAATCTATATCTATAATTTCAATTCTTCTTCTTAATTCATCTAGAATATTTTTATCAACTATATCATCAATGTATATTAAAGCTAAATCTGTTTGAGATCGTCTGCCTACTTTATAATTTTCTATAGATAAATTCTTGTCTTTTATTTTTCTACGAAGAATACTTATATTAGTTTGAAGGTTTTCAACAAATCCCTCTCTAGAACCTCTTATTGCAGACTCGTTTATTGGGTCTGAGATGCTTCTTTGAGCCCATCCTGCGGTATCAGCTATTATAAAATCTTCTAGTGTATCAATAAAAATTATAGTTTTACCCAATTTCAATGAGTCTACAGCACAATTAAGATCGTTTTTAGTTATAGTGTTACACATAGGAATATATTTTCTGCATATGTATTCACCGTCAGTTATAGTAGGAAAGTCTTCATTTATTTTAAGCATAAGAGGTGCGAGTATATCTTTATCAATTAAACCTTTATCACTTAAATTGTCTATATATATGACACATGCAAGTAAAGGATTCACTTTCCCTATATAAAATTTTTTTATTACTAAGGGCATTTTATAGCCTGCCTTAGAAAAAATAAAATTTATATTCTCTTCTATATTAGTTTTAACCAAACTATCATTACTCAAAATACATCACCTGAACTTATTATTTCTTCAATATGAAAATATATACAGCTTTATTGTGAATTTAAGGTGAATTTAATGAATAATTAAGGTTATATTGTTATAATATTTATGAATGAAAGGAAGAATATAGTTAAGCATGATTTTTACTATGAAAAGGAGCCTTAAATATGCCAACTATAAATATGCTTTCTTCAGCTGATAGAGTTAAAGGTCATGGAGTTTTATCAGCTTACATAGAACAAGTTGACCTTGTTAAACATGGTTTAGCAGGTTATTATGATGTAATGATTAATAAGACTAGGTTAAGTGATATAATGCATTACCATACTATAGATTTAAAATTTTTTTTAAGTATGCCTTTTGCTAAATTAAAAGGAACAACCGTTGCTTATGTACACTTTATTCCGGAAACTATAGAAGATAGCTTAAAACTTCCATGGGTTTTTAGAAAAATTTTTTATAGATATATTATAAGTTTTTATAAACATATGGATTACTTAGTTGTTGTAAATCCTTATTTTAAAGCAATTCTTCAGAAAAGGTATAAAATAAGTGAAAGTAAAATATATTATATACCAAATTTTGTATCAGAAAACAATTTTTATAGATATACACAAGAGAAAAAAAAGACAATTAGAAATAAGATGAATATACAAGAAAATAAATTTGTAGTTTTAGGTGTGGGTCAAGTACAGAATAGAAAGGGTGTACTTGATTTTATAGAGGTTGCAAAAAAATTTCCTAATATACAATTTTTGTGGGCTGGAGGATTTTCTTTTGGTCCAATAACTGATGGATATAATAAACTAAAAAAAATTGTTGATAATCCACCAAGTAACGTAAGATTTTTGGGGATTATTGAAAGAAAAAAAATGAATGATGTTTATAATGTAGCAGATATGCTATTTTTACCGTCTTATCAAGAATTATTTCCTATGGCAGTATTAGAAGCTATAGCGGTTTCTTTGCCTATTTTATTGAGGGATTGTGACTTGTACCAAGATATATTATTTAATTACTACTTAAAGGGAAGGAACGTTAAAGATTTTGAAAATATAATTGATAGACTAAAGGATAAGGGACAATTTTATAGAGAAAGTTGTTATAAATCTCAAGAATGTCATAAATTTTATTCAAAAGAACATGTTTTAAAAATGTGGAAAAAATTCTATGATGAAATAACAAGAAAAAGGGAGGATATTAATAAAAATAACAAAAGAAATATTAAATAGAGGGGTTTTAAATGAAAAATAAAATTTTTAATATAGGAGTAATAATATTATCAACTGTAATGCTTTTATATTTTGCAGTATTTTCAAAAGGAGTTAATAATTTAAAATACCAACTGAAAAATTTAAATCATTTTTGGATTTTATTATCTATTTTAGCTATGATTACATATTGGATAATTGAAAGTTTTGTATTAAACACCTTTACAAAATTTTTAGGATTCAATCAGAAAATGAAAGATTCTTTTAAAATAAGTATGGTAGGACAGTTTTTTAATTCTGTTACTCCTTTTGCTTCAGGAGGACAGCCTGCTCAACTTTATTTTATGACAAAGAAGGATATAAATGGGGGAAGTGCTACTTCTATATTAATGATGAAGCTAATTGTATATCAATCAGTATTAACTATCTATTCTTTAATATCTATTATATTAAAATATAGATTTTTTAAAAAGAATTTGTCTAATTTTTTCTCTATATCTATTATAGGGTTTTTGATAAATACGTTAATTATACTATTTTTGCTTCTTGCCTCCACAAAAAGAGAGTTGGCAGAAAAGATTTTAAAAGGAATTCTAAAATTTTTACATAAAATACATTTAGTTAAAAATGTAGATAAAACTTTAAAAAAATTAGATGAGGAAATTTATAGTTTTCATAATAATGCAGTAGAGATGAGTAAGAATATAAGCCTTCTTATAAAATGTACAGTTTTAACTTTTGTTCAGCTAACTGTTTACTTTATAATACCTTATTTTATATATAGAGGGTTTAATTTTAATTCTGCAAGTTTATGGAATATGGTATCTGCTGAAACTTTTTTAAATATGATAGTATCTGTTATACCGCTACCAGGCGCAGCAGGAGGTTCAGAAGGTGGATTTTACCTTTTATTTAGTTTGTTTTTTACTAAAGAAACTATAATGGCAGCATTGCTCTTATGGAGAATAATAACTTATTATTCATGTATAGCAGTAGGAAGCTTGTTTACAGTAACAAGAAGTAGAAAATTAGTAACTAATCAATAAGAAGTTAATTAAAAGTGCCAAGTAAAGTAGAATTTTCTACCTTACTTGGCAGCTTTCATTTTTAAGGTTAGATAACATAAATAAATATGTTCTATAAGTTTGTGTTGATTAAGTAAAAGTGTTGAAAAACAATCGTTATTTTTATTATGAATGACAGATAATTAGATTATTTTATAAAGTTTTTCATATTCTATATTACAAGAACCAGTTTGAGCTTCATCTGCACAATATATTCTTTCACCATAAAAATATTCATCATTTTTCTTATAAATAGCTTTAAAGGCTTTATCATCTTCTATTATTGCAACTTTTGTATATTCATCTTTATTTATCAAAGTTTGAGAAGAATCTAGTATACTACTATCATTAATTAATTCTAATTTGGCATTTCCCTCTTGGATACTTTTAATTATTTCATCAACATTTTTCATTATTCATTCCTCCTTAACAATATGAATAATAATTATTTTAAAACAATTATTGTTTTTTAAAACATTATAGCATATATAAAACATAATGTCATTAAGATTAAAAAAATTCAGATAATTAATTGAATGTGATTTTTATAATATGGATAAAAAAGTTTAATAAGTAGAAAATAAGTATGTATTTGTATTAATGAAATTAAGAGAGGTGAGGCATTATGAAAGAGAAGTTTATAAAAAATTTACAAGAAAATAAGATAATAGAAGAAACTTTTATGATTATGAAAAAACTAAAAACAAGTGAAGATGAATTAATAGCTTTTATTGGTGATAGAAGTGGAGATATAAAAAGTATCATTAGTTATGATAATAATATTTTAAATGTAGGAGATGTAATTAAAGTAACAGCTATAATTGAAAATGGAATTATGAGAGTTGAGACCTTTCAAAAAATTGAAGAATACAATATACAAGATTTTCTTCCAACTATAGATAAAGACATAGATGAAATTATGAACGAAATAAAAGATTTATCGGATTTAGAATTTAAAAGTATTGAAGCTAGGACATTAGATGAGTATTTTTTTGGTAATGAGAAATTTATAAATAGATTTAAAAAAGGCATAGGAGGACTTAGACAACATCATAATTATATAGGCGGACTTGCAGAACATACATTAAATGTTATGTATCTTGCTAGAACTTTAGCTTATAGATACGATTCTAGATATAAAGAAATTGCTATATTGGGTGCAAAGCTTCATGATATAGGCAAAATTGAAGAGTATTATACTGATGGACCTTTTGATGTAACAATAAGAGGAGATATGGAAGGGCATATAGTTATTGGAGTTACCATGTTAGAAGAAGCATTTAATGCAAAAAAAGATATATATAGTGAAGATTTTAAAAGTAGAATAAAAGGATGTATGGTTCAACATCATGGAAAAGTTGAATATGGGTCACCTAAAGGGGCAAATATGGAGGAATCATTTATTGTGAATTTTGCAGATAGTATAGATGCAGTAATGAATAAAATAAGCCAGATAAAAGAAGGCACAGAGGTTAATACTTGGTCTCAGTACGACAGAAGAATTGGAACAAAGTTGTTTTTATAATGGAACTCTTAAAATAGAGTCTATATTTATTTTAAGTATGAATTATGAGGCAACTTAAAGGCATATTATTAATATAATTAAATATTTATATGGAGGAATAAAATGAAGAAATCATTAAAAACATTGCTCATAGTTTTAGGGATACTAATTTTAATAGCTTTTCCTATAATAGGTGGCTACAATAAAATGGTGACTTTAGAGCAAACCGTAAAAAGGTCAGAATCAAATATAGATACGCAACTTCAAAGGAGAAACGACCTTATTCCTAATTTGGTAAGTACAGTAAAAGGCTATGCATCTCAAGAAAAAGAAATATTTACAGAAATAGCAAATGCTAGAACAAAATTAAATGGGGCTGGTAGTGTAAAAGAAAAAGCAAATGCTGATAATGAGTTGACTTCAGCTTTATCTAGATTATTAGTAATTGTAGAGAGATATCCAGATTTAAAATCTAGTACTAACTTTAAAGATTTAACCGTAGCTTTAGAAGGAACAGAAAATAGGATAAATTTAGCCAGACAGGATTATAACAAGACAGTGGACAATTACAATACTACTATAAAAAGATTTCCTAATTCAATAGTAGCAAGTATATTTAGATTTGAGAGTAAAGAGTATTATAAAGCAGCAGAAGGGGCAAAAGATGTTCCGAAAGTAGATTTTACAAGATAAATAATTTGAAAATATAAAAAAATTTAAAAGGGGGCTCATAAGTGAAAAAAATTTTAGATAGATATAGGAGCTCTTTGTTTTTTTTAGTTTTAATTTTTGTATGTTTAGTTCCTTTCCAAGAAGTAAAGGCACAGTCTAAATTTCCACAGCCTACTAATTTTAAATATGTAAATGATTATGTTGGAATTCTAGACGATATAAGTAAACAATATATAATTTCGGTAGGAAAAGAATTGGAAGATAAAACAGGAGCTCAAGCAGTAGTTGTGATAATAAATTCTCTTAAAGAAGAGGAGATAAGAAATTATGGGGCAGGACTTTTTAGAAGCTGGGGAATAGGACAGAAGGGTAAAGATAATGGCTTGCTGATTTTGCTTTCTATGAAAGAAAAACGTTGGTCTGTCGAAGTAGGAAGAGGACTTGAAGGAGCGCTACCAGATGTATTAACAAATAGAGTTATGGAAGAAGTAGCTATTCCGGAGTTTAAAAAGAATGATTTTTCAAAAGGAATAAAAAATGCTTATTCTGTTTTTAGCGATTATATAGGCAAAGAATATGGAGTATCACTTGAAAAAAGTGAAAAAATAAATTTTAATTATGAAAAGGAAACATCTAAGAGAGGAAATTCAATACCTTTGTATATAGTAGTGGGGCTTATTTTTATAGATATAATTTTTAATAAAGCAAGAGTTATAAGATTTATTTTGGAATTGTTATTTTGGAACTCTTTCTTTGGAGGAGGACCAGGCGGAAGAGGTGGAGGTCCTTGGGGTGGAGGAGGTTCTTCAGGTGGTGGCTTTGGCGGTTTTGGAGGTGGAGACACTGGAGGAGGAGGTTCTTCCGGAGGATGGTAAAGAAAAATGTTGCGACGCAACATTATAGTAGTGATTAGTGAACAGAGAATAGTGAATAGTAAAGGAGGATTTTCATCCTAGTGTCGTGTCAGAAAATCTTTAAACTAAGTAAAAAAAGAAGAGCATAATGAAAAATTAATTTTTCATTATGCTCTTTGTCGTTAGTCTAAATAAAAGAGCTGATAAGCTTTTAAGAGCGGTAGCTGATGGAAACATTACTAAATTTTAGATTAAGCATTTTTATTTATAGTATATTCTGAACATAATAAAATAAATGTTAAGCCGTAGGCTGTAATAAGCTTTAATATTAAAGTAATATTATTGATATTGAGAATATAGATAGATTTGTGTACTTTAAAATACTATTTATATCAGTACAGTATTATATATTATAAACCTTTTAATTTTAAATACTGATGGTTTGTTTTAAAATACTTTCTATTTAGTTTTAAGATTTTCTGACATAAGGAAGAAAATCATCCTTTAGTCTTCCTATCCCTCCCCAGTATACATTTTAAACTGTATTATTCATGAAAAATCAAGGCATAGAAAAACCTATTTCTATGCCGTTACTCATTACGTCGCAATATTATTTAATAGTGTACTCTAACTAGCCAAAATTTTATCTTTTTATCACTCCACCCAAGGTCCCAAGGGACTCTGTATCTATCTGTGTTATGGCAATTAACTAAGGAATAACCTTTAGAATCTGCTCCAGTAACCACAGAGACATGAACTACTTTACCTTTTTTTTCATAAGCTACAAAATCTCCAGGAAGAAGTTTATATGAAGCTTTATATACTTTGTCATAGTTTCCATAAGCTATTAAAGAAGCTCTTCCACTACCAATCATATAGTCTTTAAATGCATTAGCATTTAACCAAGCCCTACTTCCACCTTTACTATCAAAATTCCAGGAAGAAGTTTTCTTGAATTTTCCACCTTCATGTAAAATTTGAGATGCAAAATTTGCACAGTCTCCACCTAAAGGATTATAATCTCCATATTTCCTATTATATTTGAACCCGTTTTCTTCATCAGCAGCAATGCCACAATATTTATCTGCATATGATAAAGCAGAATTTCTCCGTTCATTTAATGTTGAAAAGTCCCTAGAACTTTGTGTAATGATATGATTTTTTATATCACTAGCTTTTATGTTTTCTAAGTTTAGAGAATCAGCAAAGGGATCTGTGTACCATTCTTTTGAAATAATCCATATTCCATTTTTTTTAATAAGATTTAGTGAATGAGCAGTACCTATTCTAAACATATTTATATTATCAGAATTATTTTCATATACATATTTATATTCTGTAGAACAAATAAGGTTTACTGAACAGTGCTCATCACTTCCTTTTATTTTACGAACTAGTACCATTGGTGCTATATCTATAAATTTCACACCTTGTTTTTCAGACCAATTGTATAGGTATTTCATTTTCTTTAATTCGTGTTCATAAGCCCAATTGCCATATTTACTATTTTTATCATATATGTAATCAATAGCTTCTAAATCTTTCGTAAGGATAGCTTTATTTCTTATGTTAAATAATTGTTTTACTTCTTCTTCTACTTGTGTTTTATCACATGTCTCTTGTATTGAAAAAGAAGTAGTTGGAGAGGCAAAGAAAAACCAAATTATCAGGGAAATTAAGACCATAGCAGACAAAATAATATAAATTAATTTTGATTTTTTCATTACAATAAATATATTTATCACCTTATTTTTATAATTACTATATAGCAATTATATGTATGAGAAAGTTAATATATTATTTTTTTATGTAACAATTAGAAAATATAAAGTAATAGGCTTATAGGACAGTGTTTTCATTAATATGAGTAAGTGTAAATTTATAATAAAATCATGATGAAAAATAGTGTACTGTATATCGATTATTCTCAACAAAATTAAAACATATGCATATAGTAAAGTAGTAGTAAAACAGTATAAGAAGTAATAAAAAGAGTGGAAAATAAAAAGAAAAAGGGGGAAGTGTTTTGATTATACATGTAGTAAAGCCTGGAGAAAGTCTTTATTCTATAGGAAGGATGTATGGAGTTTCTCCTGAAAAAATAGCTAGAGATAATGAAATTTTATATCCTAACCAATTGGTAATAGGACAAAGCATTGTAATAATGGAAGGTGAAAGAAGACATGTTGTGGTTGCAGGAGAATCTATTTATAGTATAGCTAGAAAATATGGAATAACTACAGAGAGATTATTAGATTCAAATCCACAAATAATAAATCCTAGAAACATTTATATAGGGCAAGTTATATCTATTCCAGAAAGAACTAGAAAGTATGGAACTATAGAAGTGAATGGATATGCTTTTCCTAACATAAATATGAATACACTTAGAAAAACGTTGCCGTATTTAACTTACCTTAGTATATTTAGTTACGAGGTTTTACCAGATGGAAGTTTAAGAAGCATAAACGATACTCCTCTTATAGAGGCTGCTAAAGAGTTTAGAGTTGCTCCGTTAATGGTAATTACAAATATACAAGAGGGAAAAGGATTTAATAGTGATATTGCCAAATCTGTTCTTACCAATGAAACAGCTCAGCAAAATTTAATAGATAATATTGTTAGAACTTTGAGAGAAAAAAATTATTATGGGTTAGATATAGATTTTGAATATATTTATCCAGAAAATAGAGAGGCTTACAATGATTTTTTAAGAAAAATAGTAAATACTCTTAAACCTTTAGGGTATATAGTTACAACTGCATTAGCACCAAAGACGTCTGGAGATCAAAAAGGTTTGTTATATGAAGCACATGATTATCCTGCGCATGGGGTAATAGTTGATCATGTGATTTTAATGACTTATGAATGGGGATATACCTATAGCGAACCACAGCCTGTAGCACCTTTAAATCAGGTTGAGAGAGTAATACAGTATGCTACTACAGTTATACCTAGACAAAAAATACTTATGAGTATACCTAATTATGGATATGATTGGACTTTGCCGTATGTAAAAGGTACAGCAGCAGATTCAGTATCAAATACAGAAGCTGTAGACCTTGCAAGAAGAGAGGGCGCTATAATACAGTATGATTGGAAAGCACAGTCACCTTTCTTTAGATATTATGATGATAAAGGAAAAGAACACATTGTGTGGTTTGAAGATGCAAGAAGCGTAAAAGCTAAATTAGAACTTATAAATAAATACAAACTAGGAGGAGTAAGTTATTGGACAATAATGAAGTATTTCCCTCAAGCTTGGCTTGTTCAAAAGTCTTTATATGATACTAAAAAAGTAATTTAACTAAGTTTTAATGAATTTTATAATTTTTATTTTAATCGGGGTCAAGTTACAATTTTTCTTTACTAATATCTTGTACCAAATAGTAAATTGTCCCCTGCTTTCTAATTATATTAAGGATTAAAGTTTATCTCTATATGCTTATTAAATAAAAATGACGGATTATTACCTACTTTTACTTGTTAAAAATCACTGTATTTATCTATATTATTTACGATAATAAATTAAGGAGAGTTAATAAAATGAATTAATAAAAAATAAAGTAGGTGTTTTTATGAGATTTGTTCCTGCAAATTGTTTAAGAGAAGGAATGAAATTAGGCAGAAATGTATATTCTAATGATAATGTAGTGTTATTAGCTAAAGATGTTATATTAACTGAGAAATATATTAAAGATATACATAAGCTTGTAATAAATGGTGTATATATTGAAGATGCTTTATCTGAGAATATAAGAATAGAAAATATTATATCAGAAGGCCTTAGAATAAATGCAGTTAAATCTATAAAGAAAATATATAATAATCCTAAAAATATAGGAAAAACATTAGATTCTGTAGAACATATTGCTAAAAATATGATGCATGAAATATTAAACAGTAAGAGTATAATGATAAACATGATTGATATAAAAACATATGATGATTATATGTATAGCCACTCAGTAAATGTAGGGGTTCTATGTGCTGTAATGGGGATAGGTCTAAATTTAGAAGAAACAAAGATTCAAAAATTAATAACATCAGCTCTTCTTCATGACATAGGGAAAGTTTTTATACCTAAAGAAGTTATAGACAAGAAAGAAAATTTAACAAATGAAGAGAAAAAAATTATTCAGTCTCATTCGGAGAAGGGGTATAGATATATAAAACAGCATTACAATGTTCCTATAACTTCTTATGTAGGTATTTTACAACACCATGAACGATATGATGGAAAAGGGTATCCAGATGGTAAAAAAGCAGAGGCAATTTCTATATTTGGAAGAATTATTAGAATTTGTGATGCTTATGACAATCTTATAACAGAAACTCCAACTAAAAAGGCATATCTTCCATCAGATGCTATAGAGTATATTATGGCTTATAATGGAACTATTTTTGATCCAAAGCTAGTAAAAATATTTTTGAAAAAAGTTGCACCATATCCTCTTGGAACAATAGTTATACTGAGCAATGGAAAAAAAGGTATAGTTGTAAAAAATAATGAGGAGTGTTCTACTAGGCCAATAATAAAACTAATACCTGATGAAGACGAAGAAAATAAAGGGCAAAATAAACATAGAAATCTTCATAATACAAAAGAATATAAACAAAATAAGCAAAATAAGCAATCTAAAAATCTAAAAGGTAAAGAATCCAAAGATTTAGAACCAGATGAAAACAAGGGGGTTTATGATTTACTACAGGATTGGAATTATAGAAATGTAACTATTGTGGGAGTAGAGCAATAAGAAAATTCAGTTTATGATATAAAGCTTTAATAAATTGTGTATAAAATTTATTTTGACATATTATTAAAAGTAAAATATAAGTATAATTACTAAAACAAAGCTTTGATTGATGTAAGATGTTATTTAAGCAACTACATTAATCAAAGCTTTTAGAGAGTAAGGGATATGTCTATTAGTACTAGTTAATTAATTGTTTTCTTTCAATAGACCTTTTCTATAGGCTATAAGAAGCATTTCTAAATCTTTAACTTGCTTTTTAATTTCTTGACCTATATCAGTATCTTCCACACGTTTTCTTGAAACTACGTGTTCAAGTATAACAGTCGATGATAAAATGTCTTTTTCCTCTTCTATAGCTTTTCTTATGGATTCAAAAGGTTCATGAGAAGTAAGAAGAAGTCCATAAGAATTATATATTAAAGTATATCCAGCTATACCCGTTTCAGGTTGGTAGGCTTTGCAGAAGCCACCATCTATAACAAGAAGTCTACCGTTTGCTTTAATAGGACTTTCACCCTCTTTTGTTTTAACAGGGATATGTCCGTTTATTATGTGTGAAGTATCTGGATTTAAATTAAATTCTCTTAATATGTTTTTAAAAATAGTTTCATTATCCCTATATTTGTAATAATGATTTCTAGTTTCCTTATGAGTTAAATTATCATCTATAAAATATCTTTCGAAAGTAGTCATTTTTAACTTACCGAATTCAGGAGAATTAGGACCACACCATAGATACCACATCATGTCTAGAGCAAAACGTTTCTTTTTAGGATTATCCTTATAAAAATAAGCTTCTCTAGCAATAGAGTCAAATCTATCTAATAATTCTTTACCTTTATATTTTTTATTTCCAATAGCCAATTCCTTAAAGCTTCCATCTTCGTTAAGTGGTATGCAGCTGTGATAAAGTAAATTTGAGTTATAAATAAGGTACATATTTCCCTTACTATACATAAAACGAATATGTCTTTGAAGCTTTTCACTTTTTAAAAAAGAGCGCTTTAGTTTTGCAACAAGATCTTCTTCTTGAGGAGTAAGTTTATAAGGATTTTTAGGATCAATAGTTGGAAAGTTCTTATCGTTTAATGTATAAGTTTTTCCATAGACCTCTACAATACCCTTTTCGTAATCTATCTTTTCTAAAAGAAGTCTATCGTCCATTCCAAATTCAGCATGTTTTTTTATGATTTGTCCTTCTAATTTAAATTGAATAACCGCTATAGCTTTATGCATTTTTGCAAGAAGAGCAGAATCTCTAGCACTTATTTTTTTATAAATATTCCTAGGAGTAAAACTTTTACAAGGATCATTTTCATAAAATTCCATAGCAAAAGTAGCTAATGGAAGAAGATTTATTCCATAACCATCTTCAATTGTATTTAAATTTGCATATCTTAAAGAAATTCTTAGCACATTACACATACATGCTTCAGAACCTGCTGCGGCTCCCATCCATAGAATATCATGATTTCCCCATTGTATATCAACAGAATGATGTTTTATAAGTTCTTCCATTATTATTTCAGCACCAGGGCCTCTATCATAAATGTCTCCTATAATATGGAGTCTATCTACAACAAGTTTTTGAATAACATTTGAAATAGCTATTATAAATTCTGGAGCTCTGTCTAAATCGATAATTGCATTAATTATTCCTTGATAATATTCATGCTTATTGTTTATACCTTCTTGCTCATGTAGAAGTTCTTCTATAATGTATGCAAAATCAGAAGGAAGAGTTTTTCTAACTTTTGATCGAGTATATTTTGAAGAAACCATCCTACATAACTCAATTAACCTATAAAGAGTTATTTTGTACCAATCGGCTAAATCCTCTTCTGTAGCTTTTATAAGATCTAGTTTTTCAGCAGGATAATAAACTAAAGTTGCTAAGTTACATTTTTCACTTTCTCTTAAGGAATTCCCGAATATGTCATCAATTTTTCGTTTTATAACACCAGAAGCATTTTTCAGCATATGAGTAAAAGATTCATATTCTCCATGAATATCACTAATAAAATGTTCTGTACTCTTTGGTAAATTTAAGATAGCTTGTAGATTGATTATTTCCGTACTTGCAGATGCAATGCTAGGGTACTGTTTCCCTAGTAATTCAAGATAACGTAAATCCTTCTTTATTATTTCTATATCATTTTCGTCACAGAAGGTCATGGATTATCCTCCTTTAATATTATGGGATATTTTTCATATTTTGAAATTATTTAAACCATAGCTATTTTTATTGAAAATTTATTGTTTAATTATGATAATGTAATGATTTAATTGTTTATTTACATTTTTATTGTTAAATTAAGTAATTAATTATTTTTACTAAACATCATAGTATTGTTTTATATATTAATAAATATGAAATTCAATATATAACAAGAATATTATATCATAAATTTATGCATGTATTAATACATTATACAATATATTTCTAGAAAAAGTATATAACATAATTCAATATAATGTAACACATATACAGATAAGATTACAGTTTTAGTTTAACTTGTTATTTTGGAGTTAGGTTATAATTTAAGTTTACTAGGTATTATAAAGACTATGATTTAACCTCGCTCTAGTCTATGTCTTAGTATAATAAATAATTATATTATAATCAATTAAAATAAATTGATTATATATGTTATAAAACATAAAAAATGATTTAGACTACAGTATTAGGGGGATAACTGTAGTCTAAATCATTTCTGAGGTTAAATGTTGAGATAAAACATCCCAATATTTAAAACATAAAACTTAAAAATATGAAATATAATGTAATTTAAAAGTGTAAACGAAATTTAAAATTTCTAAAGTCTAGTTGTATATTTTAGTACTCTATTAATTTCAAACTAAGAGTTTTGTCTTTACCATCTCGCACTATTGATAGTTCTACAGTATCGTTAATGTTATGTTTCTGTTTAAGAGCATTCATCTCTTTGGTAGTTGATACTTTTTTACCATCAAATTTAGTTATAACATCACCAGGTTTTAAACCAGCTTTTTCGGCAGGGCTGAATTCCTCAATTTCTTGTACATATATCCCTACAGGGATTTTATAACGATTAGAGAGACTAGTATCAATATCTTTTGCCATAATTCCAATTTTCAAAAGTGGTTTTATTAAATTCTTTATATTAGGCTTAACATTGTTAATAGGAATAGCGAATCCAATACCTTCAACTTGGCTACCACCAATTTTAGCACTATTAATACCTATAACTTGACCATAAGTGTTTACTAAAGCACCACCGCTATTACCAGGATTTATAGCAGCATCGGTTTGAATATATTTATGCTTTGTACCTTCAATAGCAATTTCTCTATTTACAGCACTAATAACTCCAGTTGTTACAGTACCTAAAAATTCTTTTCCAAGAGGATTACCTATAGCAATGGCAGGTTCTCCAATTTGAATACTGTCAGAGTCACCAAACTCTGCAACTCCAGGAACTTTAACATTTTCAGTTATTTTTATAACAGCAACATCCATGTTAGAATCATAATTAATTAGTTTTGCAGGGATTTCTTTTCCGCCATTTCCTGTATTGAAAATTACATTTATCTGTCTTGCACCTGCAACAACATGATAATTTGTAAGAATATATCCTTCATCATTAAAAATTATTCCAGAGCCCATACCTTCTTGTTGTTCAGGAAAACCAAACATGTCTGATGATTTTATGCTTTTAGTAGATACACCAACTACTGCAGGTCCTACTTTTTTAACTATATTAGCTACAGAAAGAGGAGCTGAACTAGATGATAATTTACTTGCGTTTTGCTCACTAGTACTTTTTTGCTGTATACTCTGTTGTTCAGCTGTTTTATTGTAATATTTTATAGTGGCGGCAGCAGATAAAAAACCACCAAGCGATGCACAAATTAAACCAATAAGAACATAAGATAAAACTCTTTTGCCAGTTCCATTTTTATTATAGCTTTTTTTGTATGTTGGATTGGTTGGAGTTATAGATTCATTGTTTAATGGTTCTACATCTATAATTTCATTTTCTGAAAAACTATTGTCATTGTTTTTATTGTGTTTGTTAAATAAACCCATATATATACCTCCTAATAAAATTGATATTCTGCCAGTTTTATAAAGTATAGTTTGCCTAATAGCATGTATAATTATAATGTGCAGTATTTGTAATTAATAAAATATATGTTTTAAAGTTTAAGTACTATTACATGATAGGCTTTTTTTGTGACAGTTTTATGACAGAGTTATGAAAAAATTGTAACATTATTTTTTAGGGGTTAGATAATGAAGTTTGTGAATTGACCCCAAAAAACTTTAAATATATTATTTCTATCAGAGTAGTCTGGATTAGTTACTCTTTCTATAAAAGTATTTAGGTCAAAAAAACCATTTATATATACTCTATTTAAGCGAAAGAGATTATTAGATTTATTTGACCATTTTCCTGTAGTAGTAAAAGCCATTAAATAGCCAGCTTCTTCAGCAGCCTTTATAGTACTTTTATTAAATTTACCGTAAGGATAAGCTAAATAACGAACTTTTTTATTTAATTTTTTTTCAAGAAAATTTTTAGAGTTTTTAAGGGTTTTAACTTGATTTCTATAAGAAAGTTTAGGCAAATTTTCATGAGCAACTGTATGACTCTGGATATCTAAACAAGTACTATCTAATTCTTTCAATTGACTAGAAGTTAAAAAGGGCTTTTCATTATCAATAGTACCTGTTATAACAAAAATAGTCCCTTTAAATCTATATTTCTTTAATATAGGGTATAAATTAGTATAGTTATCAACGTAACCATCATCAAAAGTTAAAACTACACACTTTTTAGGAATGGCTTTTCCTTTAGAAAAATAGTCATAAAGCTCATCTAAAGATAGGGTATAATAACCATTATCTTTTAAATATTTCATTTGCTCATCTAGTTTCTTTGGTGAAACCATTAATGGATTATCTTTTTTTAATCTTATAGAGTGATACATAAGAACAGGGATATTATCACTTGTATCTATACCATTATTATTAAAGGTAGTAGTACTGTTATTAGTAGTATTATTTAAAGATTTATCATTAGAAAGTCCACTTTGAACAGTCTTACTATAGCCTTTAGTAGTTTTGGAAATACTATTGGAAGATTCTTTTTTTAAAGAGTAAGACTTATTATTAGTAGAACATGCTATTAAAAAAAGAAAACTGCTTAAAATTAAACATAAGATACCAAACTTTTTTATCATAATAAGTTCATCCTTTCATTAGTATGGAATAGTAACTGAAACTTTGTTACTACTATTAAGTAATAATAAGTAATAAATAAAGGTGTAAACAATATTTTGAGATTTAATATAGATTTATAATTTTTATCTAATAGTTAGGGTTGTTTACCCTTTTTATAAAGGTATCCATATCGGAAAAGCCACTTATATATACTCTATTTAATGTAAAAATACCATTAGATTTATCTGACCATTTTCCATCAGTAGTAAATGCCATTGAATAACCAGCTTCTTTAGCAGCTTTTATGGTGTTTTTAGTATATTTTCCATAAGGATAAGCCAAGTAACTTACCTTTTTATTTAATTGCTTTTCAAGAAAATCTTTAGAAGTTTTTAAGGTTTTAACTTGTTTATCATAAGGTATTTCTGATAATTTTTCATGAGCAAAGGTATGACTTTGTATGTCTAAGCAGTTTTTATCAAGCTCTTTTAATTGAGCTGAAGTTAAAAAATCCTTCTCTTTATCAATAGCTCCTGTTATGACAAAAATAGTTCCTTTAAATTTATACTTTTTTAAAATAGGATATAATTTAGTGTAATTATCAAGATAACCATCATCAAAAGTCAAAACAATAGACTTTTCAGGAATAGGTTTTCCTTTAGAAAAATAATCATAAGTTTCATCCATGGATAAAGTATAGAATCCATTATCCTTTAAATATTTCATCTGTTCGTCAAATTTGTCAGCAGGAATTCTAACAGGATTATCTTTTTCAAACCCTATGGAATGGTACATAAGAACAGGAATGCTTCCCTTTATTTTTGTAAAAGAAGTTTTATTCTTATTAGAATTATCTTGTTTATTATTAGTGATTAAACTAGATGAATCTTTAGAAACTTCATCTGAGATAGATTTGTTATTTTTTAAATCAGTTTTAGAAATTCCTTCTTTTAAAGAAGAAGGTTTGCTATTAGTTCCAAGAGAACATGAGGTTAATAAAAGAAAACTACTTAATATTAGACATAAACTACTTATTTTTTTTATCATATAGTTCATCCTTTCATATAACAAGTACTTAAGTTACAAAATTTAATACAATATGTTGCAACATGGGGAATGCAAAGAAATATTTTCTTTACAAACACAAAATTAAATTATAAAATAAAAATAATGTTAAGATAAGGTTTTATTTAGATAAAATGTTTAAATATGATTATAATTCATAATTTATAATATATTTATATTTTGAAACGTGCAATTTAACTCATGTTTAGTGTACAACGTATAATCATTTAATTAAAGAGCAAATATGTATAATTTGTTTAATTAATTTATTGTACTACTTTAAAGCATTTACTAAAGCCATAATTATATAAACGTTTCAATGATTAATTTTATAAAACGAACATAAAAATAGTTATTAATTTATTTCCTATATAATATTATCATATTTAGTAAAAAAATCACGTAAAATCAAAATATGTTATGTATGTAGTGATAAAAAGTATAAATTAGAATTTTTAGCAAGTTTTATTTTATCCGATGTATGACCATTCTAATACTTCCATCGCACTCTGTGAAAGCGATTCGCACCAAATCCAAGATTTGGACTCTTTGCTTTTCTTTAAAGTGGAAGTATTAGAATGGCACGACTCTGGATAATGTTTTCTTCTAAAGAATAACGACTTCTAAGAAGTAAAACTCCTAAGAATTCTGTTAATACGCTTCAGATAGAGTTTAAAACTCTATCTGAAGCCAAGAAATCTATTTATAAAGTGAATGAAGTTAAACAAGGAGGAATTAAAAGAGTGAATAAGATAGCTTTGATAACAGATACAGCTTGTGATTTAACAGATGATCAGATAAGAAAATATAATATAAAGGTGTTACCTTTTAGAATAATTTTTGATGGAAAAGAATATAAAGATAAAATAGATATCTCACCAGAAGAAGTATATGATAGGCTTAAAGATGAAACTCCAAGTTCCTCTTTACCATCAATGAAGGATATGGAGGAAGTGTTTACCGAACTAGAAGAAGAAGGTTACACTCATGCCATTGCTGTAACACTATCTTCAGGATTATCAGGAATTTCTAATGCATTAAAATTAGTTAGTGAAAACCATGAAAAGATAACTACTTATGTATGTGATTCTAAGTCCATATCTTTAGGTGAAGGACTTCTAGTAGAAGAATGTGCAAAAATGATAGAACAGGGTAAAAGTTTTGAGGAAATAGTAAATAGGCTACCTTCTTTAATAAAAAGAACTAATGTCTTTTTTATAGTAAAAACCCTTGAATATTTAAAAAGAGGTGGAAGAATAGGAAAAGTAGCAGGAACAATAGGAGAAATACTTAACATAAAGCCTATAATTAGTATAGGAGAAGATGGAAAATATTTTACTTATGAAAAGGTTAGAGGAAGTAAGCAAGCTATAAGCAAGCTTATAAATATAGTAAAGGAAAAAATAGCAGAAGGAAAATATAGTATATATATGATGCATGGTAATGGATACAAAGAAGCGAAAGAGATTTTTGAACAAATATCCAATCTTGAAAATGTAATATCATCGTTTTTAGGAGGACAAATAAGTCCTGTTGCAGGAATGCATAGCGGACCAGGACTTGTAGGAGTTGCTGTTTATAAGAGAGATTAATATATTTAGGCTTAAAAAGCTACAGTTATAATTTAATAATAGTTGTTTAAACTAAAGGAAGTTATTTAGGTTTTTAAGAACTAAGTTCATATGTATAGATAAAGGCTATCTTAAAAATCAATTTTAGATACACTATATTGATTAATCTTAAAATTAATCAATATAGTGTATTGTTTTTTATTTTCAAACAGGTTTTTATTTATTACTAAATTATAGGCTAATTAAATAAAAAGACATTTATTTAGATAGAGCATTAATTTCTCCACCAACAAGAATAATTACAGAAGTTAAGAAAAGCCATATTAAAAGAACTATTACAGCCCCAATACTTCCATAGGTTTTGGAATAATTATTAAAATTATCTACATAAAAAGCAAAGCACATTGAAGAGATTATCCAACCAGCAGCTGCAAAAATAGAGCCAGAAAGAACATTTTTAAAGGCTAAATTTCTACTAGGAGTAACCCTATATATAAATGAGAAAATAAATATTAATGATACAAAGGTTATAGAATATCTTAAAATCATCCAGATAGTGTTAAATGTAAAAGGAATACGAAGATATTTTATAGCAGCATAGCCAATTAAATTTCCTAGAACTAATAAAAATAAAGAAAAAATAATCATAAAAATGAGGACGAAAGTACATAAAATTGCTGTTATTCTTATTTTCCAAAAAGGACGTTCTTCGTGATCATCGTAAGCTTTGTTAAGACCTTTTATAACAGCATAAAATCCATTAGAAGATACCCAAATAGTAATAATTAAACTGAAAGAAAGAAGATCTTTTTTTTGAGTATCAAAAACTTCAATAACAGTAGTATAAATGAGTTCATAAGTGGCTTCGGGAAGTATAGTTCTAAGATTTAAAAGAACATCACTACTACTTACTGAACTGAGCCCAATAATAGTCATAAGAAATATCATAAAAGGAAAAAAAGATAAAAGTAGACTATAAGCTAGTTGAGAAGAGAGAGCAAAAATATCATCTTCCCTCATTTTATATAAAAGCATTTTTAAATTATGTTTTACATTTCCATTTTCCAAATAATATACCCCCTTTTGATAAGTAATAGGCTAGTAACCTAATATCTAGGATTTAATAACCAATAGTGGTAATTATGTATAACAACTATTACAAATATATTTGTATTTAGTATAAGAATCAATAACTAATAAGTAATAACGATTAATCAGTTTATACTTGTCATCAAAGAAAATCATTAAATCTCTTTAATTATATTTAGTTAAATCTTACTTTTATATTCCATGTATTATTAATTTATATCTAATAATAAATTTTTCAAATAGAAAATAGTGATCAAATAAAACAAGGATACAATAGTAGTAAAAAAAAATAGTATTATTACGATAATATTAAAGTATAAGTGTAAATTATACAAAATATAGACATTAATATGCAATAGCATTAATTGTCGTAAACTTGGGTGGTAAAATGAAAGAAAGAAGAAATATTGTAATTATTTTTGGCGCTCTTATTACATTAATTATTATAGGTACAATAGGATATAGTCATTTGTTAAAAGTTAATTTCATTGATGCATTATATATGACGGTAATAACTATTTCTACAGTAGGATACACTGAAGTAGGCAAAATGACACCAGAAGCAAAATTATTTTCTATAGGGGTTATTTTTTCAGGATTAGGTGTTGCAGGATATGTTTTTACTAGCACTGTTTCTTTATTTTTAGAAAATGATTTTAAAGAGGCTTGGAGGAGAAGAAAAATGGAAAATAGAATATCTCAATTAACAGAACATTACATATTGTGTGGAGGAGGAGAAACAGGTCAAAGTGTTATTAAACAATTTAAAAAAAGTAATGTATCTTTTGTTGTTATAGAAAAAAATGAGGAAAGAGTTCATGAGCTATTAGAAGAAGGTATTTTAACTATACATGGAGATGCTACTAACGAAGATATTTTAGAAAAATCAAGAATAAAATATGCAAAGGGTTTTATAAGTAGCTTATCAAGTGATGCAGATAATGTTTTTACAGTATTAACAGCAAGACAAATGAATAAAAATCTTTATATTATTTCTAGAGCTATAGAAAAAAATTCCCATGAAAAATTAAAAAAAGCAGGAGCAAATAATACTGTATCCCCTAATGAAATTGGTGGAAGTAGAATGGCTGCTTTAATGATTAGGCCTTCTATTATTTCTTTTTTAGAAATTATCACTCGTGCAGGAGATGTTATACTTGATTTAGAAGACGTAGTTATTTGTAAAAATTCTGATGTGATAGGTAAATCTCTAAAAGAATCAAAGATAAATGAAAGAACAGGATTAATTATTTTAGCTATTAAAAGATCTGGGTCAGAAAATATAATATTTAATCCAAGTGCTGATGAAATTCTTAATATAGATGATGTTATTATGGTTTTAGGAATGGAAAGTCAAGTAAAAGAGCTTAGGAAAATTGCTTGTGATAGCGGAGTTAGGGATTCTTTTATAAGTACATATTAATAATTAATTAGATTCGAGAAAATTTATGTTTTTATTGAATTTTTATTTTTACATTTATAAATTTGGAATTTATATACATATATTATGCTAACTCTTCACTGTTAACTGAATTTTATGCTATAATGTAAATGTTAAATTAAAAAAACTAGTTATTAACTAATAGTTAATTGTTAACTGTAAAATGTTAACCGTTAACTATTATCTATTCAGGGGGTACTTAAATGAAAAAAAAATTACTAAGAAAAATAATAACACTAATATCAATATTAACTATTTCTGCTTCTCTTGTAGCTTGTGGAAAGCCAAAGCCTGTTGAGCGTCCTAAGGATCCTAAGCAGACTGTAGAAGATAAAGGAATGACAAAGAAGATTGCAAAAGAAAAGATAGTTAGTGGAAGTAAGGTATATATTAAAGATAATATGATTATAGCAACTATGGTTATAAAAAAAGAAGCAAAGAAAGAAGAAATAACAAAGGTAGCAAATCAATATGCTCAAGAGTTGAAAAAGCAATATAAAAACTTACAAGAAGAGTATAAGGGTATGAAAATAAATGTGCAAGCTGTACAAAGTGGTAAAAATGTAGCTAATATATTAATTGATAAATAATAAAGAGCCAGTAAAGCTAGTTAAGCTTTTACTGGCTTTAATCCTGTAGTCAAAACGCTTATAAGTTGTTCAAAGGCAGTTTCTAATTCATTTTTATGCAAACTAGCCTTGCCTTCCATTATTTTAAGAAGTTCTTTATAGCTTATCCCTTGTTTAAGATTTATATAATTTAACATAGTTTCAGATAGATTCATTATACAGAGTATAATAAAATCTATATCTAGAGATTTTTTTACTTCACCATCTTCCTGGCCTTTTAAAACTAAATCTCTTATAAATGTTTTTCCATGAAGAGAATTTAATACTTTTGTTTTTTCTATATATTTATTTTCTACAGCCATTCTTAAAAATTCGCTTATAATAGGGAATGTTAAGTCAAATTTCATATAGTTAAATACAGTGTCTCTATAGATTTGAAAAAAATCACCTGACGTTACATTGATATTCTTTTCTAAGTAATCTATCTTTTTATTCAGTGCGTAGTCAAGTAAATAGGAATATAGATCTTCTTTATTCTGAAAATATCTATAAAAGCTTCCTTTCGCTATACCAAGCTCATTTATTACTTTATTTATTGAGGCTGTTTCAAAGTTGTGAAGGGAAAATTCGTTTAAAGCCACATCAATAATTTGATTTTGTCTTTCTAAAGATAAATTTAAGAAAGTTTTTTTTGGCAAAATATCACCTCCTGAAAGAGACCGCCCAGTCACTTGAATAGTATAAAACCTATGGTTAAATTTGTCAATGGAAATTGTAGGTTAAAATGCATATATAAATAAGATGTGTAAAATTAACACTAAGTTAATCATGGAAATATTGACATGATTTTCTTGCTGTGGTAATATTGTTCTATATTATGCGACAGGGTGGTCGCCAACAAAAAATAATACTTCTGGGGGGAGTTTCATGAAAAGATTAATTTCGCTTTTGGTAACATCAGCGGTCATGTTTTCTATGACAGGGTGTGGTAAAAAAGTTCAAGCAGGAGAAGAGAAAAAGGTATTACCTGTAAAAGTCATGGATGTTAAAGAAGAAAAGCATCCTATATTATTAGAATATTTGGGTAATACAAATTCAAAAGATATTATAAAGTATAGTTTTAAGATACCAGGCAAAATTGCTGAGATAAATGTTAAAGAAGGCGATTATGTAAAGGCAGGACAAGTAATTGCGGTATTAGATAGTCATGATTACAATTTTGCAGTTGATGCAGCAAGAGGACAGGCAGAGGCAGCAAGAGGTCAGACAGAGGCAGCAAGAGGTCAAATGGAAGCTGCAAAAGGTCAAATGGAAGCTGCAAAAGGTCAAATAGCTATGGCAGATGCCCAAGTAGCCGCAACAAAGGCATTATATAATAAAGCTATGAATGGAGCTCAAAAAGAGGATATTAATAGTGCTAGGTTAGCTGTAAAAAACGCTGAAGATACTTATAAGTATGTACAACAAAGTTATGAGAGAATAAAAAAGTTGTATGATGAAGGAATTGTCTCAAAGCAACAATTAGATGATATCAAAATAAAACTTGATTCTTCAAAAGTTGCTTTAGATAATGCCAAAGAGGTTTTATCAAAGGCTGAAAATGGTGCTAGAGTTGAAGATAAAGAAGCTGCACTTGCTCAACATAATGCAGCAAAGGCACAAAGAGATGCAGCAAAATCTAAATACTCTGCAGCACAAGGTCAATATAATGCAGCACAAGGTCAATATAATGCAGCACAAGGTCAATGCAATGCGGCGAACACTCAATATGAGTCAAAGCAGAGTATGCTTGATGATACAGTTCTTAAATCAGAGGTATCAGGGTATGTAGCAAAGGTTCTAAATAAGTCAGGTGAAAATACAGCTGCAGGATACCCTGTTATAGCAGTTCGAAGCGATGATCAAGTTATAGATATACAAATAGCCCAAAATGATGTAGGTAAAGTTAAGGAAGGAACAAAAGCAAATTTATCTCTTGAAGAGATAAAAACTACAGGGACTATTACTGAAATAGAACAAGTACCAGATGCTAAAAGTAGAACATATAAAGCAAAAATTAAAATGGATAAGGAAATTGAAAAAGAAAAATTTTATGTTGGTTCTGTAGCAAAAGTAGATATTAAATTAGGAGATAAAACAGGAATATGGCTCCCTATAACGGTTGTTTTAAATGATGGAGAAGATTATGTATATGTTGTAGAAAAAGGTAGAGTATCAAGAAAAAATATAACAATTGAAAGTATATATGGAGATAAAATTTTAGTAAAAGGTGTAAAATTGGGAGATAAAATAGTAACTCAAGGATTGAAAAATGTTAAACCAGGTAATCAGGTGAATATTGTTAAATAGAAGAGGGTGAAGATATGACAGGGTTGATTAAAAGTGCTGTTAAACATCGAAAGATAACGGTGTTTTTAACAATATTAGCACTTATATTTGGAATAGGTGTATATAGAATTATACCAAAACAAGAAAATCCCGATGCGTCAGTTGGAGTAGCTATGGTAATAACTGTATATCCTGGAGGAACTCCTGAAGATGTTAAAAACTTAGTTACTAAGAAGATAGAGGATGCATCATCGGAGATAGATGGATATGATTTTACTGAATCTTATTCTAAAAACAGTGTTTCAGTTGTTCTTGTTTTCTTAAAAGATAATGCAGATGAGGACAAGGCGTGGAGAGAATTAAGAGATAAAGTAAATGATAAAAAATCTGAACTTCCAAGCGAATGTTTTGCAAGTACAATTAATACAGATTTAATTTCAACAGCGGGAATGATAATAAGTTTATCAGGAGATAATTATTCTTATGATCAATTAAACACATATGCAGAAGAAATAAGAGACAAGTTATCAAAAATAGATGGTGTTAGTAAGTTTGATATAAATGGTAAACTTGAAAAAGAAGTAAGAATAGATGTAGATGTTAATAAATTAAACAACTATCCTATTTCACTAGAAGATGTTTTAAAAGTAGTTAAGGCTCAAAATGTAAAAATACCACCTGGAGCTATAGAAAGTAAGAGCTCAAGAATAGATGTTGTTACAAGTAATGGGTATGATTCTATAAAAGATATTGAAAATGTAGTTGTATATGTTTCCACTGATACTGGAGCAATAGTAAGACTTAAAGATATTGCTAATATTCATATGGCATATGAAGATGATTCTTCTAGGTATAAACAAGAAAGTAAGAACGCTATTTTATTAACGGGACACTTTGAGGAAAACAAAAATATAGTTCTTATAGGTAAGGATGTTAGAAAAGAGATAGAAAATATTAAAAAAGACTTACCATCAGATTTAAATTTCTATGAGGTTTTATATCAACCAACTGATGTAGATGACTCAGTTACGAATTTTATGACTAACTTAGTAGAAGGTATCATTTTGGTTGTTATTGTAATATTTGCTGGAGTAGGAATAAGAAACTCAATAGTTGTATCGACAGCATTACCTATTTCTATAATGCTAAGTTTCATAGCTATGCAGTTCTTGGGAATAAAGGTGCATCAAATTTCAACTATGGCACTTATTATAGCCCTGGGGATTCTAGTGGATAATGCTATTGTAATAAATGATGCGGTTCAAGTTAAAATAGATGAGGGATTTGATAATGTAACGGCAGCTATAGAAGGAAGTAAGGAGTCTTCCATACCTATATTTACATCAACTTTAACAACAGTAGCAGCATTTGCTCCATTACTTACTTTACCTGGAGTAGCAGGAAATTATGTTGAAAATATTCCACAGGTTGTTATAATATCACTAATAGCTTCATACATTTGTGCTATGTTTATAACTCCTGCACTAGCTACCATGTTCTTTAAGAAAACTAATGAGAAGAAAAAGAAGAAGGGAGACGGAAAAGTTCGTAAGACCTTTGCAAAATTATTAGATTTCGGACTTGCAAATAAAAAGGTGACAATAGGAATAACAATTGGAATTTTAGCAATAGCGTTATTTGTACTTACAAAATTAGGACTTCAATTTTTCCCTTATTCTAATAAAAATATGCTTTATATAGATACAACTATAGAGAAAAAAGGAGATATACAGGCAACAGAAAAAATGTCTCGTGAGCTAGAGAAGATATTAAAGGCTCAGCCAGAAGTCAAAAGTTGTACTACAGGAATAGGAGATGGATTACCTAAATTCTGGGTTGCTATGCCACCAGCAGTACCTTCTAAAGACTTTGCACAAACTAAGATTGATTTTGACCTTAAAGCGGGGGGAAGATTTAAAAATGTTGAAGAGTTTTCAGGATTTCTTCAAAAAGAATTGGATTCTAAACTCTTAGGTTCTAAGTCAAGAATTTTTCCATTACAGTATGCTGCACCAAGACAAGCACCTATAGTAATGCATGTTAAGGGAAATGACATAAAAGATTTATATCCTATTTCTACTAAAATCCAAAATATGGCGAGTCAGATTGAAGGGGCTACAAATGTTCGTGATGATGCTGCAGAGAGAACTTATCAATATAAAGTAGATATTGACCCTGATATGGCATCACAACTTGGAATTATGAAATTTGACATAGAAAGACAGATAAACATAGCATTAAGAGGATCAGAGGCATCTGTTTATAGAATAAATGGTAAAGAATTTAGTGTTATTGTAAGTAGTAGTATAGATACAAAAGAAAAACTAGAGAATTTAGAAATAAAATCAACAGTAGCAGGACATAAGGTTCTTCTAAAGGAAATTGCTAAAGTTAACCTTAAAACTCAAATAGATACTATAAAAAGGTTTGATAGGGCGGATTGTATAACAGTATATGTAGACGTAGAGCCAGGCGGAAACGCAGTTGATACTCAAAAACTTATAGAAGAAAAATTAAAAACAATGGATTTAAAAGGTGCTGAAGTTGAGTTCCGTGGGGAAAAAGAAGATATAGTAAAATATTTTGGTAAACTTGGAACATCTGCAATAATTGCTATATTCTTCATTTATATAATTCTTCTTATACAATTCAACTCATTTATTCAACCATTTATAATTTTCTTAACAATACCATTATCATTAATAGGATCTATTTTTGGATTATTCTTATTTAGACAACCTCTTTCATTAATGGCTTTTATGGGAATTGTAAGTTTGGTTGGAGTAGTTGTTAAGAATGGTATACTTTTAATCGAATATATAAATAAAGCAAAAGAAGATGGCTGTGAGATAGATGAGGCATGTAGAGGTGCTATGCAAAGGAGATTTAGTCCTATAATACTAAGTGCATTTACAACAGTTATGGGACTTGTACCAGTAGTAATGTCTGGTGATCCTATGTTTACGCCTATGGGAGTTGCATTAATGTGTGGCTTGATTGTATCTACATTATTGACATTAATTATTATACCAGTTTTATACAATATAATTGATACACATTCTACAAAAATTAAACAAAGAGTTAAAATTAGAATGGACAATGGAAGCTCTTTAAAGGGATGATGAAATATGAAGAATAAAAAATCTATATTGAAGATATTAATCCTAAGTATTACATCTATATTTTTAGGAGGGGCAGTACTTTCAACGAGTGCTGCTACTTCTAAAAATACATTTAAGTTGTCAAAAGAAGAGGCTGTTAAGCTAGCAATGAAAAATAATAATGATTTAAAAAGGCTTGAGACTGGACTTAATACTCTAGACAGAAAGTTTAAAAAGTATAAGGATTTAAGTAAAGATGCTGAGGATGCTAAAGACGCATTTGAAGAATATAAAGCTGCTTACAAAAAAATAAATAGTGAGGAATTTAAAAATTTAAAAAAGCAACTAGAGAGTACTGTGCAAGGATATGCTGAAGCTCAAAAGAATCTTACCCAACTAGAAGAACAGTTAAAAACAATTCCCAATACAGAGGAAAATAAAGATAAAATAGCGGCTATAAAGGCTGGAATTGAAAAAGCTAAGGCAATTATAGATAAAATAAATCAGAGCCTTGCTGAAAAGGGAACAGATATAGATACGATGAATAAAAAGTATGCTGAGCTTCAAGCAGAACTTGCAAAGTTTGAGGCAGGTAAGGCAAAACTTATAGCTATGGGACTTGCAGATAAAGAAACAGGAGCACCAAAACAATTAACTTCTAAAGAAGAATATAATATATTTATCAAACCTAGAGACATACCATGGTATACGGTTCAATGTATGATACAAAAAACAGTAAAAAAGAGGGAGTTAGCTAATGAAACTGTAGATTTTAAAATAAAAGAAGCCTATGATAATCTTTTATATGCTGAAGAAGGTTACAATCTAAAAAAACAACTATATGATAGGATGCTTAAAGGATATAATGATTTAGTTAAATCTTATGAAGTGGGAATGTCATCAGAGCTTCAAAAAAATCTTACTAAAATTGAACTTGATAAAACTAAGCTAGACCTTGATAATCTAAAAAGAAATATAGAAAATGGACAAATTCAATTTAAAAAGACATTAGGTATAGATCTTAAAGAGGAAGTTCAATTAAGTGATAATTTAAATAATTCTATAAAAGAACCTCAAAAATATGAAAGTTATTTAAGTAGTGCTTTAAATAATAGAAGTGAGATACATGATTGTAAAGTAGATTTAGAAGAAAAGAAAAGAACCTTTGATATAATAAAAGATTATTTTGATGATGATGACTATGAATGGCTTAATGCTGAAAAAGAATTAGATGAAGCTGATGTAGCATTAGATGATAATAAAAAGAATGTAAAAGAAAATATACAGAATGCTTATTTAGATGTTATACAGAAAAAAAGACAAATAGATTTAGCAGTTAAAAACATGGACAAGGCAAAGCAGCAATTAGAATCAGCTAAGAAAGCTTATGAAGCTGAAACTAAACCTATATCATTGATTTGGGATGCAGAACTTGGATTAAATAAAGCACAAATGGATCACAATACTGCTTTGAGAAATTATAATATAGCACTTTACAAGCTTGAAAAAGCTAGTAAAGTAGGACCTAAATATTAAGGGAAAGGAGTAGTAAGTTAATATGAAGAAAAAAGTGAAATTATTAACTGCAGCTATAACATTAGTATCAGTATTAGGTATAGCAGTTATATCTGCACTAGGAGCTGCGGATAAAGGCTCAGAATTGAATTTAAATGATATAATTGAACTTACTACAAGTAACAACAACGAGCTAAATTTTTTTAAGAAAAAGATTCAAGTAAAAGAAAAATGGTATGATGAAGCTACAAAAAAAGATGATAAAGATTCAAATTTCGATGAAGATATGAAAGAATATATTACTCCGTTAAGAATACAGCAAGAAATAAAAGATATTGAATGGGAAAGAGACCAGGCGCAAGATAAGGCTATAGTTGAATCTACCAAAGGATATTATGAAATAATGCTTCAAGATCAGTTGATACAACTTCAACAAAAAACCATTGAAAGAATGAAAAAACTTTTAGAATACAAAAAAGCAAAGATCGATGCAGGGACAGAATCACCAGTATCACTAATTGATGATGAGGCAAATTTAAAGGATGCAGAGGTAAAGCTTCAGCAACTAAAAAATGATGAAGAGAAGATTAGAATGGAACTGAATATGAAAATAGGAACTCCTGTAGATAAAAAATTAAACTTAAAAAAAGCAGAGATTCCTTATAAAGTATATGAAGTTAAAAATTTAGAAAATGTTATTGAAACCATGCTAAAGAAATATTACACAATAACTTCACTAATAGCCAAAGAAGATATTGATTCAAGAGAAAAGGCTATTGTCCATACCTATGTAAAAGATGATAAAAGTGAGCTTGAAAATGCTGTGAATCCAAAAGGAGACTATAAAGAAAGAGAAAACCAATTAGAAGATGATATTATAGAAACAAAATATAAACTCGATGATGAAAAGAAAAATGTAGAAGCAAAAGTAAGAATGGATTACAATAATATAATAAATCTAGATAATGATATTAAAGTTAAGAAATTGGATTGTGAAAAAGCTGAAACTATGTTGAAAACAGAAAAAACTAAATTTGAAGCAGGTACAGGTACGGAATTAGAAGTAAAGGCAGCAGAAGAAAAAGTTTTAAGTGCTTCATGTGAATATAATAAAGCAAAACTTAATTATTATGTGGCAGTAGAACAATTTAAGAATTTTACTAAAAAAGCACTTAAATAATTCAGCATTTAGAATTAAGTTTTGAAAGGCTTACCTATTTTAGTATATATTTAATAAATTATTGAGTTTGTATAATTTCGAAAACGATTCTAAATTTAGTATATCTTATGTAGCTAAACTTTCATAAACTCGCTAAGGCTCAAACATATGAAAGTCCTAAACGCTACAAAAGCTATACTAAACAAGAATTGTAATTTCTTATTATAATTAACTTAATAATTTTAAAATATATACTAAAATAAATTCACTATGGAAACTAAAATGCTAAATGGAAGTTAATATGGTATATTTATTTTGATTATGAACAATTGAAGTATATAAAATCATATAGATGGGATTAATGTTAAATGAAAATTACTATAGGGAAGGTCTTATAGTAATTTTTATTTTTTTGAGTAAAAGAAGAATTTGCAGAAAAATATCCAGATAATGATCGTGACATAATCTTAAGAGATTATTATAAAGTAATTAAATGAATTATTAGGAAAAATTGTGATCTGTCCCCATGAAATTGATAGATCATAATAAAAAATATGGTATAATAACTTATTAAATACTCTAATCTAAGGAGGAACTTATATGAGAAAAAAAACATTTAAAGTGTTAATTTATCTAGTGTTGGCAGCAATATTTTTTACTTCTTGTGGAACTAAAAAAGATGCTACTGATACTTTACAAAGTCAAAAAGAGTACATACCTGTAGAAATAGGGGTGGCTAAAAAAGACGTTATTTTTAATTCAACTATAGTTACAGGAAAAATAGCTGGAAAAAATGATATAGCTGTATCACCTAAATTTGCAGGTAAAATTATAGATATGCCTATAAAGGTTGGAGATGTAGTTAGTGAAGGGCAGGTTCTAATGGTATTAGATCAAAGTGATGCAAATGAAAGAGTTAAACAAGCAAAAGCAAGTTTAGAAGGTGCAGAAACTGGTGTTGAACAAGCAAAATTTGGGGTAAATCAAGCAAATGACGTGGTAACTTCAGCAAAAGCTAATTATGATTTGGCAAAAGCAAATTATGATTTAAATTATGAAAAAATTCAGAATGCAAAGGTTAACTTGGAAAGAAGTAAAAAATTATATGAACTTGGAATTATATCAAAGGCTGAATATGAACAAGCTGAACTTGCGGCATCAGATAAGTCTATAAAAACACTTGAAGCTCAGCTATACCAAGCAGAAAAAGCTTATAAGCAATCAGAAAATAGTATTAATCAAGCTAATATTGCCATTAAACAATCAGAGTCAGGATATAATCAAGCTAAGGCAGCATATGAACAAGCTTTAAAAGGTGTACAAGATATGATTGTTACATCACCTGCAAGTGGAGTAATTTATAATATAAATGTAGAAAAAGGGGAAATGGCATCTAATGCTCAGCCAGCTATAACTATAATTTCTTTGGATAAGGTTTATGTAAAAGCTGATGTAACAGAGAAGCTTATAAATAAGTTTAAAAGTGGAAGTTCAATAGAATTAACAGTACCAGCAGTAGCTGATAAAAAAATCACTGGTAAGATTTCTTTTATAAATCCAGTTGCTAACCCTCAAACTAATTTATATTCTATAGAAATAGAGATTAACAATAAAAATCATAAAATTAAGCCAGGTATGTTTGCTAAGGTTGAATTTAATACAGATTATAAAAAAGATGTGTTGGTAGTGAAGAGTGAAGCCATTATTGCAAATGATGGTGATCCTATTGTGTATGTTGAAAGTAATGGAAAAGCTATTGAGAAAAAGGTAGAGTTAGGATTAGATAACGGACAGTATGTTGAAATTAAAAAAGGATTAAATATTAATGAAAGAATAATCGAAAAAGGTCAAAATTACGTTAAAAATGGTACAGTAGTAAAGGTTGTTGGAGGTAATAAGAAATGAATTTAGCTAAAATATCTGTTAAAAGACCAGTGACTATATTTATGGCTGTACTTGTAGTTATATTACTTGGGGTGGTGTCACTTACAAATTTATCTGTAGACTTACTTCCAGATATAAATATACCTATAGCAGTTGTATCAACAGGATATCCTAATGTTGGACCAGAAGAAGTAGAAAAACTAGTCACTAAGCCTATAGAACAATCTATTGAAACTACACCCAATATTAAAAATGTAAAATCAATAAATTCTGAAGGATCTTCTGTAGTTATAGCTGAATTTAATTCAGGTACAGACATGGACTTTGCAACTTTAGATATGAGAGAAAAAATTGATATGGCTAAAAGACTTTTACCTAAAGGGTCAGAGGAACCTATGGTTTTAAAAATAGATCCTAATGCTCAAGCGGTTATGATGATAAGTATAACTGGAGGTAAAAATTTATCACAACTTCAAAGTTTTGTAGAAAATAATATACAGCCAGAAATTGAAAGAGTAGCTGGAGTAGCTTCTGCCAAAGTTAGTGGAGGACTTCAGAATGAGATAACAGTATCATTAAACCAAGAAAAGTTAGAAGGGTATAAATTAAGTATAGATTATATATCTGATATTTTAACAGCAGAAAACTTAAATTTACCTGGGGGAAAAGTAAATAAAGGAAGTCAAGATTTATTAGTTAGAACTATGGGTGAATTCAAATCAATACAAGATATAGAAGATATATCGATACCTTTAAAAACAGGAGGAGTAGTTTTACTAAAGGATATTGCAACAGTTCAATTAGGAAATAAAGAACAAAATTTAATAGCTATAGATAATGGGAAAAATTGTATTAGTATAAATATTCAAAAACAATCAGATTCAAATACAGTTCAAGTTTCTAAAAAAGTAAAAAAACAAATTGAAATTTTACAGGGAAAATACCCTGATACAAAGATAAAAGTTTTGTTTGATCAAGCAGATTATATAAATAGTTCTATAAAAAATGTTGAAAATACTGCTGTATTAGGTGGAATACTTGCCGTTTTAATTTTATTTGTATTTTTGAGAAATATAAAAAGTACTCTTATAATCGGTACAGCTATACCAATTTCAATAATAGCAACTTTTGTACTTTTATATTTTGCAGATATTACATTAAATTTAATGACATTAGGAGGACTTGCTCTTGGTGTAGGTATGCTTGTGGATAATGCTATAGTTGTTTTAGAAAACATTTATAGATTTATTCAAGAGGGACGTACAAGAAAAGAAGCGGCAGTTAATGGTGCAAGTGAAGTAGGAGCTTCGGTAATAGCATCTACATTGACTACAGTAGCTGTTTTTCTTCCAATAGCATTTACTTCAGGAATTACAGGGGAACTTTTTAAGGATTTAGCATTGACTGTTGTATTTTCTCTTGTAGCTTCATTAGTTGTATCTCTTACTTTTATCCCTATGTTAGCTTCTATTTTATTAAATGAAAGTAAAATAATACATGAAAATGATATTATGTCTGATGAAAATAAGAAAGTTAAAATAAATGGAATTTTTCATAGAGTAGAGTCTAGATATAGAAAGATTTTAGATTGGAGCCTATCTAACAGAAAGAAAACAATTTTTGTGGGTATGGTTATATTCATTATAAGTATGGTATGTTTAAGTAAAGTTGGAGCTGAATTTTTCCCGGAATCAGATCAAGGTATGTTTACTATAAATGTAGAACTACCGGATGGGGCTAGTATTAATGATACTAGAGATATAGTTAATAGAATAGAAAAGAAATCTGAGAAGATTAAAGAAATAGACACTTTTTTTGTTAATATAGGCGAAGGAGATATGTCTTCTGGTAGTGGAAACAAAAAGAATACAGCACAAGTAATTGTAAAATTAAAACCATTAAAAGAAAGAGAATTAGATGTTAAGCAAATAATGGACAAACTAAGAAAGGAAAGTAAAGATATTGCAGGAGCAAAAATAAGTTTTAAAAACAGTAGTGGCATGAGTGTAAGTGGTTCAGCACCTATTTCTATAGAAATAAAGGGTGAGAATTTAGATACATTAAAAGAGATATCAAATAAATTTAAAAACACTATAGAGTCTGTAGCAGGAACAAGAGAAGTCGAGAGTAGTTTAGGTGATGGTAAACCAGAACTTAGGATTAAACTAAATAGAAAAATTGCATCTCAATATAATCTTACAGCCTCACAGATTTCATCACAGATACATGGAACTATATCAGGTAAAACTGCTACAACATATAAATATAAAGATGAAGATATAGATGTAGTGGTAAAAGGTGATGAAATATATAAGCAAAGCGTAACTAATCTTAAAAATATTATGATTCAATCACCCACAGGAGCAAATATACCTTTAAATCTAGTAGCAGATGTAGAAATTAAAAGAGGACCAGCAGCTATAAATAGAAATGATCAAGTTAGAGTTGTAAGTGTTACAAGTCAAATTTTAGGCAGAGATTTAAAAAGTGTTGCTAAAGATGTAGAAAGTAAATTACAAAAAATTAAGATGCCATCAGGTTATACTTATAATATAGGCGGGGAAAATGAAGATATGCAAGAAGCGTTTATAGATTTATCAAAGGCTTTAGTTGCAGCAATAATACTAGTATATATGGTGCTTGCTGGACAGTTTGAATCTTTATTAAATCCTTTTGTAATTATGTTTTCAGTTCCGTTAGCTTTAGCTGGAGGTGCATTAGGACTATTTTTTACAGAAAGAAGCTTATGTGTACCAGCTTTTATAGGAGTAATAATACTTGCTGGTATAGTAGTTAATAATGCTATAGTTTTAATAGATTACATAAATATTAGAAGAAAAAGAGGAGAGGATAGGAGAGAAGCGGTATTAGCAGCAGGACCTATAAGATTAAGACCTATACTTATGACTGCATCTACCACTATTTTAGGTCTTGCACCTATGGCGTTTGGAATAGGTGATGGAGCCGAAATTCAAGCTCCTATGGCTACTGTTGTTATAGGAGGACTTCTTTTCTCAACAATACTAACACTTATATATATACCTGTTCTTTATACTATTTTTGAAGATTTAAAAAATAAAATTATAAAAAAAGAAAAACAAGTAATTGTTAAAAATTAATAAGAATTGTGACACATCCTATAATGATTCCCCTATAATTCACCTGTGTATGGTAGAAATATGGGGGAATATGAGATTAATTGAAACTATTAAAATTAAATGGTATTATATTTATGGATTTAAGTTACAAGGTGGTGCAGTTATGTTATTTAATTCTTTTAAATTTATTATATTTTTTCCAATAGTAGTATTTATATATTTTATTATTTCACATAGATATAGATGGATACTTTTGCTTGGGGCTAGTTACTATTTTTATATGTGTTGGAATCCTAAATATATAGTTCTAATACTTACTACTACTTTAATATCTTATCTATCAGGTATATGGATAGAAGGCACTCAGAATACAAAAAAGAAGAAAATATATTTAAATTTTAGTATCTTATCGAATATTGCAATTTTGTTTTTATTTAAGTATTTTAACTTCTTTAATGATTCTTTTAGACAAGTGTTTACTCATTTTAATTTAAACTATACAGTGCCTAGTTTTAAGTTGCTACTTCCTGTTGGAATATCGTTTTATACATTTCAAAGTTTAAGTTATTCTATAGATGTATATAGAGGAACTAAAAAAGCAGAAAAACATTTTGGGATTTTTGCTCTTTATGTTTCATTCTTTCCTCAATTAGTAGCAGGACCTATAGAAAGGTCGGATAGATTATTACCTCAATTTTATGAAAAACATAAATTCGATTATAAGAGAGTTACAGATGGCCTAAAACTTATGGGAATGGGATATTTTAAAAAAGTAGTAATAGCTGATAGATTAGCTATTTTAGTAAATACTGTTTATAATAACCCAAGTTCATATAAAGGAGTACCTTTAATAGTTGCTTCTATATTTTTTGCTTTCCAAATTTATTGTGATTTTTCAGGATACTCTGATATTGCAGTAGGTTCAGCTAAAGTTATAGGGTTTGAACTTATGGAAAATTTCAAAAGACCGTATTTTTCAAAATCTATAAGTGAGTTTTGGAGAAGATGGCATATATCTTTATCCACTTGGTTTAGAGACTATTTATATATACCACTAGGAGGAAATAGGGTTAGTAAAGGAAGATATTTTTTAAATAACTTAATTACTTTTTTAGTTAGTGGATTATGGCATGGAGCTAGCTGGACATTTGTAGTTTGGGGAGGACTTCATGGAGTATATTTAATAATAGGTTCTATTACTAAAAGCACTAGAGAAAAACTTGCAGAAGGCATAGGTCTTGAAAAAATTCCTAAAATTTATAAATTAATTAAAGTTTTAATTACATTTATATTAGTAGATTTTGCATGGATTTTCTTTAGAGCGAATTCAATCTCAGATGCTTTATATATTATTAAGAATTTATTTAATGGTTTAGGTGATGTACAAGGGCTAAAAAACATTCTTTTAAATCTAGGGTTAGATAAAGTTTCATTTATTGTTGGAGTAATTGCTATAGTAGTTATGGAAATAGCTCATTTAATTGAAGAAAGGCAAAGTCTTATAAAGTTTATTAGAGAAAAACCGGCGTTAATTAGATGGACTTTCTACTACGCATTGATACTAACTATAATGATTTTCGGAGTTTTTGAACAATCACAATTTATCTATTTCCAATTCTAAAAAACAATATTTTAGGTTTGATCCAATTGTATGATTACATAATTCAATACTGGGCTTTTATTTTTAATTTTAAATTGTGCAATTTCTTCAATTGGAAAACGAGGTGTATTTATGAGGAAATTTATAAAAAAACTATTTTTCTTATTGCCTATACTAGTAATATTAATTTGTACAAATTATTTTATTGATCCTGGCAATATATTTTATAAACATGGTGTTTATGAAAAAGGGATTGCTGAATTATTAATCAAAAATAAGAATGTTGAGAATTTAACTAATTATGATGAAAGATTACTTCAAAAATTTTATGTAGATAAAATCAGTGATTCTAAAAATTTAGTAGTTCTGGGTTCGAGTAGAAGTATGCAAATAGATTCAGATATTTTAAAAGAAAAAAATATGTTTAATAGTAGTGTATCGGGAGCTGCCCTCGAAGATATAATGGCTGTATACGGAATATATAGAGAGAAGAATCATATACCTAAAAGAATTATAATAGGTCTTGATCCATGGATATTAAACAAAAATAACAATCAAAACAGGTGGAAATCTATAAATAATAGCTACTTTTATATTCAAAATGAAATAGGAATTCAGGATAAAACTAACAAAAAATTAGATGAAAAATATTTAGAATTAGTATCATTATCCTATTTTCAAAGCGCACTAGATAGTATTACTAAAGCTAGTAATGTGACATATAGTTCAACGGATAAAAATTATTCTAAGACAAACATGAAAAGATCAGATGGAAGTTTAGTGTATAATGAAGAAATTAGAAATAGAACAGTACAAGAAGCCAAAAAGCTTTCAATAAATTATGTATCTGAAAAACCAATATATTGCCTTGGAAATTTTGATAAAATAGATGATTCTTATAAAAAACAATTTGAAAAATTTATAAATTTAATCCAGAGAGATGGGGTTGAAATAGAATTTTTCTTATCACCATATCATCCCTATGTTTATAAACAATTAATGAATTCTTCTGAATATAGAATTGTAGATAAAGTAGAAAAATATTTTATACAATTTGCAGAAAGCAAGAAAATTAAAGTATATGGTTCTTATGATCCTGTTACTATAGGGTGTACTGAAGATGATTTTTATGATGGAATGCACATAAAAACTTCAGCTGTGAAAAAAATATTCAATGGTTAAATGGCTTTATAAGCTTTTTAAGATACAGTTTAATAAATTATTGAGTACACATGATTTTGAAAATATTAAGGTTTGTCTTGAATTGTTAGCAGGTTTTGTAGTGGTGGACATACAATATGATATAAATTATAATGAATGTATTCAATAGAAAAAATGAACTGAATATAAATAAAATAGTATAAATAACAAATTTAAGTATAACATTTTTTTATATTATTACGAAGATAGTATTAGAATGGTTAGACATTGACAAACCAAGATTAATAATTAAGGTGATGAAAAATCAAATGGGGGGAAGAGTTTTGAAAGAGAGTTATAGGAAGGGAGCTGCGGCGTTAGCTGTTTTAGCCACCCTTATGTGGATTCCTAATGTTAGTTTAGGAGTTACTAAAGATAAAGATGATGACAGTAAGTATGAGGTTAGATATAGCAAAATTCCTGTAGAAGAGAGGAAATCATGGAAGATAAAATTCAATAAAGAGTTAGACTCAGGAAGTATAAATAGCACAAATATAATAATTGAAGATGAAAAAGGAAATAGTGTAAGTGCAGATATTTCTTTGGACAAGGATGATAAGCAAAAAAAGACTGTACTGGTTAAGCCTTATTCAAGCCTTAAACAAGGTGAAAAATACCATATGATAATAAAAGGTGATGTTAAATCTAAAAATGGTAGAAAGATAAGAAAGCCTGTAAAAGTCTATTTCAATACAAAGAATGTGTTTGCAGGATTACCTTGTGAAGAAGGGTTAATTATTGTAGGGGATATTGCTTATTCTATAGACTATTTAGCTCAAAATGCAAAACTTAGAAATGAAATAATAAATGAAGAGTATTATATTTATTATTGTTATAGCCCAACAGAACAAAAAATTAAAGATATATTTAAAGACGAAGAGTTGAAAAGTAAGGATGTAAATAGGCGTTATGATACAATGACATATATTAATGAAAATGGAGATAAGGCTATATATGAATGGAGTTATAAGAACTCAGAATATGAACTACTTACTCCAGGAGTAGATGTTAATATAACCGCAAATTCAAATGCGAAAGTTGTAACTGTTAAAGTAAACAAGGTTAGAGGCGTTGATGATGCTACATACTTTAAATTAAGTTCTAGTAACGATATGAAAAAAATAGGGGAAACTTTTGTATTTACATCTGCGAATATGAGTGAAAAAATATATATTTTAAATTCTAACAAAAACATAGTAGCTACAGGAAGATTACTTGTATCCTTTAGTAATAGTGGATATAAAACTCTTAAGATAATTACAGATAGCAATAAAGGAAATACAACAGGTAATATAAATAATAATGGATATGCTGCAGAAGATAATGATGGATATTTATTCTACAATAATACAGGAGACAAAAACAGTCTATATAAATTAGATACTAATGGTATGTTTAATAATGCTATTGCTTATGATAATGCTCAGTATATAAATGTACTTGATGAGTGGGTTTATTACTCAAATTACTCTGATAAAGGAAAATTATATAGAATAAAAACAGATGGCACAGGGAAACAAAAACTAGCTGATGATATGGCAGCTTATACTACAGTTTCAGGAGATTGGATATACTATTCTAATCATTCAGATGGAGGAAAATTATATAAGATTAGGCCTAATGGTAAGGATAGACGTCAAGTAAATTCTGCTCTTAACCACGAAGTTGCTTATATAAATGTATTAGGAAGTTGGATTTATTATACAGATAAAACTGATAAACATACACCTTATGTTACTAATTTAGAAGGTAGTTATGTTTCTAAATTAAGTGAACAATGGGCAGATTCAATACAAGTTGTTGGAGATTGGATATACTATACATCAAGCACAGGGGTTTTAAGTAAAGTTAAAAAAGATGGAAGTGGAGAGATAATTCCTATTCAAGGACAAACAAGAGAGTTTGATAAGGGATTTCACTTAAATGTAGTAGGAAGTTGGATATACTATAGTAACTATCTTGATGGTGGAAAGTTGTATAGAGTAAGAACTGATGGAAGTGGAGAAAAATTAAAACTTACCAATGAAACTGTAGGATATATTAATATTGTAGCAGATTATATTTATTACACATCAAGTGGAAAATTATATAGACTTCCTATTGATGCTGATGGGAAAATAAAAGGCGAATTAGTTACTAAAGGGTCCGGTGATAACAAAATAATTCAAATGGATGATTTAAAAGTAACTGTTCCATATTATGATGTAGATATGAAACTTTCAGATATAGAAAATAAATATCTTCCTAAAAAAGTTCCTGGAATTAAAGATGATAATACTATGAATCAATTTTCTGTTACTTGGGATAGAGATAAAGTAACTGTAAAAAATGGAATTAGAGTTTATACAGGAGACATAATTGGATACAATAGAAAAGTTAAATTAGAACTTGAAATTCCATCTGAAATGCTTAATGAAACTAATACCATAACAATATACAACAACCCAGATAAGTCAAATGACATAATTGAAATTAAGAATATAGCTAGTAACGATAGATTATCTGTTCCTAAAAAGTTAATCGTAGGGGATATAGTTAATGTATATGACAGTGAAGATTCTACTAGATCATTATCAAAAGCTACAGTTGTAAATGATGGGAAATATAATAAAGCTGTTTTACAAAGGCTTGACTTAGATACTTTCCCAGACAAAAATGTATGGATTAGTGTTATAAGAAAAGACAAGTCTGAAAGTAGACGTACGAAGGTTAAGCTTACAACTATTCCTTTGATAAGAGAAGTAAAAGATGTTGATGACATTGGGCTTGGTAAGAAGATAAGTGGAAAGCAATATGGAGTTGATGGAAGGGACTTTAAGATTTGTGATTGGGAGTCAGTATCTGATTTAAATTCTAGAGATTATGATATATTTATACTTCCATCAAGAAATAAACTTGACTTAAGCACTAAAAATACTACAAATGGTATTAAAAATTTTGATAGTATATCTTCAGGAAGGTCCACTTGGCAAGGTTCAAGAGGACAAGATAACGATAGTAAGCAAAACCAGCTTAAAGGTGGAAAATATGATATTTTTGTAGCAGGGGAGTATACTACAACTGGTGGAGAAGATGCTAGAGGAAAACGTCCAGATGTTATAGGATATGTATCTAGTAAACCAGCTACAATAGATGTAAAGGAAGAAGTATTACCAAATCAACCAAGTATAAAAGCGCAAAAAGTTAATAGTATGGGAGTAATCACTTTAGATAAAGCACCAGCTCCAGGAGAGACTGTTTGGTTAATACCATCAGATAAAGTGGACAGAGTTGTAGGGTATACAGAAGAAGACAAGGCTTCAAGACCATGGCCTAGTTTTGCAGATGGAGAGGCTACTTTCTTAACAGGAGATGGTACTAGTAAAATAATCACAACTCCAAGAGGAGACGATCCAAGAAATCCAAGTTATCAAGATAAAACTTACAGATTAATTGCAGTTAATAATGTAGGAGCATCACCTATATCAGCTAATATGGTTACAGTTGATAATCAACCGCCAGTAATTGTAGATAAAGAAAGATTAGTTACTATACTTCATCCAGAAGATAGGTTAGGAATAAAAGTCAAAGAAAATGCTGATTTATATATAGTAAGACATGAAGATGATTATGGTAGTAAAGAGAATTTGGAAAATGCTGTTAAATTAAAAACAGGTAAAGTTAAGAAGTTTGTAGGAGGTAACTACAATTATCTTGATTTTTCTGGATTAAAAGCTGGAAAGAATAATGTAGTACCTAACTATAGAATAGTTGCTGTGGATGAAGCTGGAAACATAGCTGAACCTATTGACTTAACTATATATGTAAATATAGATAATTTAAATGCTTTAGTTGAAACTGCAGACAACCATATTAGACAACATGATTTAACTGAAACGCAACAGGCTCAATTAGAGGTAACATTAAGAAAAGCTAAAGATACTTTAGATGATTATGAGAATTTAACACAAAGAAGTATTGATATGATGACAGCAGAGCTTAGAAAAACTCTATTACAAGTTGGTATTGTACCACCATCTTCTTCAGTAGGAGAAATAGTTGAAGCAGAAACGAATGGCTTATATTTAATGGATATGGATGGAAAAGAAGTAGTAGATAAAGAAAATATTATAGAAAATTTAAAACTTGTATCTCAAGGAAGATTTGATAGACTAGTTAGAATTGAATGGCAAACTTCTGATTCTAGTGTTATAAATATTTCGGGTGAAGTTGGCAAGGTTAATAGAATGGTTGACAAAGATTCTGTAGTTACTTTAACGGCCAAAGTTACTAAGGAAGGGGTATCTAAACAAAAACAATTTAGAGTATTAGTTAAAGGAATAAAGTTGAAACCTTATTTAAGAAAAGCAGATGGAGCAGATGGAAAGATATTTATAGACTTTAATGGTTCTGAAGAAGAAGAAAGAGCAACTAAGTACAAAATAGTTTTTGTAAAGAAAGATGAAAATTATAAAGGAATTACTCCAGAAGAAGCTAATGCAAAACAAGGCATAGATGTTAATAAGACAGGGGCGGGATTATATTCTCAAGAAATAAACATAGCTGATGCTACTACCAAAGATGTTAATGGTGAATCATTAGTAGTAGACCAAGTTTATAAGGTATTTATATTAGCAGAAGGTAAGAATATAGAAGGCAATGATATATACTCCTTATCTGATGGAAAAGAAGTTACAATAAAGTAAAGCTAATATGAAGTTTTGGTAGAATGTAAAAATTAACATTTTGTTAAAATAATCTTCAAGTAAAACTGATAAATATAAAAAGCTAATGGATATTTTAAATTGTCCTTAGCTTTTTATATTTGATTTATTGGGAATTTATATGGAAACAAACGTATTATTAAGTAATTATTGATATAATAAATATTTAAGATTTCACATATAGGTTGTAAAAATAGGAAGTGGATTACAGAAAAAGTATTATTAAATGTATATCAAATATGATATACTTATGATGTACATTATTAGAAATTGGCTAACTTAATAAATGCGGAGGGAAAATATCATGAAGGATAATTCAAAACAAGGCAAAATAGTAGATACAGAAATCTCAATTCATCCATCTATGGAAGATAGAATTTCCAAATTTCAAAAAGAATGTTTAGTTGAAGAAGCAGAAGCACTTCCACCTATAAAAGAGGGCGAGGTTGATGTAAATACAGATTTTATATTTGATTTAGGAGACAAGTATGAGGTAAGTGTTTTTATAAGAAACGGATTACCAAAACCAGTGAACTTAGAGAAAATTCCTTTTAAGGTGGTAAATAAAAAAGAAGAAGTTCTAGGAAGTAAAATATTTGATTTAAGAGAAATGGGACAAATTCCTCCAAGGACAGTAAGACCATGGAAAGTATATTTTGATAAGGAAGATATTAAACTTGGAGAAAATGATCTTAAAGATTTAAGAATTATTTTCGATACTAGATTAAAAGCAGAAAGAACAATTAATGTTACTTTTGAAAATCTTCCACTAGGAATTAAGGGAGAACATAGAAGAAAGTACGAAAAATTCCTTCAAAGTCTTCCTTTACTAAGGTTAGGGCAAGTTTCTATGACTGCATATAAGGTAGAAAAAACAAAAGATGATGGGATTGCTGTTGAGGTAGTAATAAGAAATGGCAGAGCTAATGGTATAGATGTGGAGAGAATACCTCTATCAATTTATGATTCAAAAGAAAATTTAGTTGCCTCAGGTATATTTTATTTAAAAGATGTAAAGGTTAGTCCTTTTAAAGCTAGAATATACTCATTTACTTTTTCAAAAGATGAATTAATAAGAGAAGACATAAGATTAAATGAGTGGAGAGTAGATTTTAGATTAAACAAAAATATTTCTGCAGGAGATGAAGTGGGACATGAAAAATAATAACACAAATAAAAAGAATAAAGCAGCTAAGATTATAATTTTTATAGTTGCGTTAACTATGATAATAAGTACTTTTGCAACTTTCTTTGCAGGCAAAGGTGGTAAAAAAGATAACACTAAACAAGTTACAGAAGAAAGTTTAAAAAACGATAAAAACAATAATAAATCTCAACCAGCTAATAATGATAAATCTAAAGCAGCAGCTGATAATAAAGCAAACTCACAAATAACAGATGGACTAAAAAAGGCTATGGCAAGTGCTGAAGTTAAAGTTGATAAGAATAAGGTTATAAGTAATATTAAGGTAAATGAAGATGTAAATAAAATACAAGCTGATAAAGTAGTAGAAGAGTATTTAAAAAGTATTAAAGAAAAATACAAAGGAAAAGATATACAAATTAATGTAATAAGTAAAGGAAAAAATGTTACAACCTCTAATGTGTACGATAATATAAAACAACCAAGTGATGCAACTTTACCAACAATGTCTTTAAGAATAGAACCAGCTATTACAAATATGGACAGGCATGTTGTTGTAACTCTTAATACTAAAACTCCAGAAAAATATACAGTAAAAGTTTTAGGAAAGGCGTGTAGATATGCTAAGACTAAAGGGTTTTTCCATACAGTAGTAACTACAACAGATGAAGCTGCTATTAAAAAAGGTATTCAAGTTGTTTTAAATAAATAGAATGTGCTTTAAAATATTTGCTGTTTAAAATTTATTTTAAAATTGTAAATGTAAGGTTTATAAGTAATAAATGAAATAAACAAATAAATATATGAATGAAAGGGTGGTATATTAATGAAGAAAAAAATATTAACTTGTTTAGCTGTTGCTGGACTTATTACTATGGGTTCAACAGTTAATACATATGCAAAGACAGATGCTTATCTAATAAAGGATTCTAAATCTGGTGTTTTATATCAATATGATTTAGAAACCTTAAAAAATAGCTTTTTAGATTACACAGAGTATGGAAAAGCACCTTTCTATGAAGAATTTATAGGTAAAATCCAATCATTTGGTGGAACTTATGCTTATCATGATAGTACAAAAAAATATGTAAGTTTTGAAACTGTAAGTGAGGCATTTTTAAATGCTCAAGAACAAGGAAAAGGTTTTTCACTTGGAGATTATACAGAATCATCTGAAGCAAAAGCTATGACTGGTATACCAGAAACTGTAAAAAATCTTAAAGTAACAGATGGTAAAGCAGTATATGAAGATATGAAAACTGATGGATCATCTACTCCAGAGGAATCAGAGGATTTAGAAGTAATAAGCATAGAGTAGCTATTGTTTAGTTAGGTATTAGTTATAGATTAGATACCTAAAAAAGCAGCTAATGAAAATTTAAATTTTCATTAGCTGCTTTTTTATAGTGATTAGGATTAAAAACAAGAAATCTAGGGCGGTTATCAAAAAAAGTAGAATAATATATATAATAGTAGAAAAATTTGATATAATTACATATATTGAAAAAATTCATATAATAATGTAGTGGGGGATGACAAAGTGAAAAAATTTATGAAGCGGGGACTTCCAAAGATTATGTTTATGTTACTATTACTTTTAGGTGTAGAAGCAAAAGCTGCAGATAACCCTATAGTAGATAAAGATAAAATCTGGAAAATAGTTTTTAGTAGTGAAATACGGTATGATGAAAGAACAGTAAACTCAATAAAAGTTTTAAATGAAAAATCAGAAAAAGTGGATGTGAGAATTGAATTTGGAAAAGATAAAAAAACTATTTTAGTTAAGCCACCAGTAAGAGGATATGTTGAAGGAGAAAGTTATACTTTAAATGTAGGAAAAGAGATATACTCAAAAGAAGGCAATAAACATTTAGGGACAAATAAAAAATTTAAATTCTCAATAAAAGCTAAGAATCCTTTTCAAGATATGATTACCATAAAATCTGGAGATGAAATAAAAGCAGAAAAAGATAAACAATATGTATTCAATAGAATAGATAAACTTTTAAGTTCAGAGGAAAAAACAGCAAATGATAGTGGATGGAATTTAAAGATTTTTAAATATAATAAATTAAAAGATGTAAGAGTAGCTATAGAAAATAAGGAAGAAGCAAAAGAATTAAAACTTCCAGCAAAACTAGATGGGTGGTTAGGAGTTTATATTGGATATCTTAGTGATACAGAAGAATTTAAAGTAAGCTGTAATAACAAAGAAGGGGTATTTAAAAATTATAGTAAAACAGATAGAGCAACAAATATTAATGAAACTTTTATGTTTGCAGATGATTTTAAAGATGGAGTTGTAACAATTAGTCCCATTAAAGGTAAAAAGGCTAATATAACATATATAAAAATCGTATCATTAAATGAAGAGCAAATTAAAATATATAATGAAAAAGATGAAAATAAACAATATCCAAGAGTTGTGTATGATGATGATGGATATACAGATTTTTTTCTAGAAAGATTTCCAAATGTATCTAGTTTGTCAGAATTTCCTGTAAATTTAGTTTCAAAAGCAAATGTAGGAGAGTTAAATTGGACATTAGGAACTACAGGCTTATTGAATTACAATAGCTTATATGCAGGTAAGGCTTTTGAGGATTTTCAAAAATATGAGTATGATGTAAGAGAAGGAGATAAAAAGGCAAGAGATCAAATACTAAATATACTTGATTCTGGAAAATCTCCTTTAGAGATAATCGCAAATAAAAGTAAAAATTTAAACCTTAAAGTTAATGCATGTTTAAGAATGAATGCTTTTTATAGTGAAGGATTTACTAAATTTTTAAATGGAGCGATGTATAAAGAATATGAAGATTGTCTTCAAAATGAGGGAGCCAATCTAAGTTATTATTATCCTAAATATAGAAATTATATTTTAAATGTACTAAAAGAAGCTTCTAAGCCAAGTAATGTGAGTGGAATTACTTTAGATTTTTGTAGATACCCACAAGTTATGGGAAGCGAAGCTACATATGAAGAAAAAGTAAGTATAATGAATTATTTTATGAGAAAAGTTAGAGAAGAAATTCCGAATAAAAAAATAACTGTAAGAATCCCATATTTAAATCATAAATCTTATGGTCTTGATGTGGAAAATTGGTTTAAAGAAGGATTAGTAGACAGGATAGTACCTTCAGTTATAAGTTATGAAGAGTTTTATAATTTAGACAAATATGTAGATATGGTAAAAGGAACAAATGTAGAGTTATATATAGGAATTTCTGCTAATTTATCAGGAGGAGATCCTACTCCAGAAACAGAAGATGATATAGAGAATGGAAAATTTATAATGAACAGATACTTATCTCAAGAAGAGTATTTGTATAGAGCATATGAAGCATATAAAAATGGAGCGGATGGAGTATTTTTATTTAATACATTAAACAATTTAGATGTAGCTAAAGATGATGTCCCATCAAAATTAAAATATTTAGGAAATAAGACTGCTGTTGAAAAATGGTACAAGCTTGAATATCCTGCATATAGAGTAAACTATAAAATTGATTAGAGTAAAATTCTGCTTTGAGTCAAAAGATATCTAGTAAAAATAGTATTAATAACAAAAAAATTCATTTAAAATAAGAAAAAATTTGATTTAAAACAATAATTTTTAATAAATTCCAAACATATTTTCTTATAAATTATAAAAAAATTCACTAAAGGGCATAAGAATATTTTAAAAGTTACGAAAATAGAATATAAGGAAATAAAGCATAAGGAAATGATATATAATAAAATGGACAAGTATAGATATGTAGTTATATATAACTACATATGGAAATTATACTGGAAATATAAAAAATATACCATAGTCTATTGCATTTTATAATGAAATAGTTTAAAATCAATTCGATAAGGAAAAATTTATGAAAAGGTAATTTTATATAGTTATATATATAAAATATTTTTACTTATGTGTATGCTTGGACAATTAAAATGAAACCTATTCTAACATTTACCATGGATGAATTATTGATTTTTTGTTGATAAATAGGACAAAAACCTATATAATGATAATTATAGTAAACATGGTAATACATCATAAATTTGTTATAATGATAAATTTTAGTTTACTTAATAAAAAATTATATCAATATAAATTAATTATTGAATTGTAACATGAAGGAAACATGTATCACTATTTATATGTTTCCCCATTTTACATAAATTATTCACTTATTAAGTTAATAATTAAAAATTATAAAAATAAAATATCAAAATGGGAGGGAACAAAAGTGATTAAAAGAAAAATGAGTTTACTTCTAGCAGCTGCAATAGTTGCAACAGGAGTAGGAATGGCGAAACCAGCATTTGCTGATCAAGCTAAAACAACATTACCTGCTATAACTTATATAGCACCACAACACACTCTTGCAACTGATAATGTACCATTTACTTTTGCATTAGAGGCAGCAAATTATGAAGGGGATGTTCAATACAGAATATTCGTTCAAAAAGATGGAGGAGCTTGGACAGAGTTAACTAATGGATATACTGAAGCAGTAAATGCTAAAGTTCCTTATATACCATCTGTAGCTAAAAACTTAGAAGCAGGAAAATATAAAGCTTCTATATGGGTAAAAAGAGCAGAAGTTAAAGAAGGCGCTAATAAGAATGTAACAGGATCTTACGATACTTATTACGTTAAAAACTTCTCAATAGGAACTGCAGAGTCATTAAAAGAAAGAGCTGACTTAAGTGGTTTAGGAATAAAAGATACTTATAAAGTAGGAGAAAAAGTTACTATATCTGGAAAAGAAGGATATCAATATAAATTACACATTTATGATCCATCAGCACCAGTAAGAAGAGAAGGTTGGACAATAGATAAAACTTATGAAACAGCTACAGATACTTCTTATACATTCACAAAACCAGGAAAATATTTAGTAGATGTTTGGGGAATGACTTCAAATCCATCAGAAGCTATTAAAACACAAGGTTATGATGGATGGATGTTAAAAGTTGTTACAGTTGAAGATAAGACTACAGAAGAAGTAACAGCTAAAGTTGAAATCAAAGATGCATTTGACCAATTCAACAAAACAGTAGTAGTTACTTTAGAAGGAACAGATCATCCTGAAAACTACAAAGTAGTAAGTAAAGTATCAGGAAAAGAATTAAAATACTATGAAACTTCTAAAACATTCAAAGAAGTAGTAGCAAGCACATTAGCTGAAGAAGCTGCAAAAGCTGAAAACTACACTATAGTAAACACTAAAGTTGATGTTCCAGCAGTAAAAGATGTTAAAGTTACAGATGCATTTGATCAATTCAATAAAACTGTAGCAGTTACTTTAGATACTGATAAACCTGAAAACTTTAAAGTAGTAAGTAAAGTATCAGGAAAAGAATTAAAATACTATGAAACTTCTAAAACATTTAAAGAAGTAGTAGCAAGCACATTAGCTGAAGAAGCTGGAAAAGCTGAAAACTACACTGTAGAAGTTAAATAGTTAAAATAAAAGGCAATATAAAATAAAAACTTAAACTCAAATATTAGGGAGGTAAAAATAGTTATGACTAAACAAAAAAAAGTTGTTAGTGTTCTTTCAACATCAGCAATATCAGGATTAGTTGCATCAGCATTAATGACATCTCAAGCGTTTGCAGCAGTAGATGCATACACAGTAAAAGTTGGTGGAGATGTATACCAATATAGTAAAACAGAATTAATGGAGTCTTACTTAGATTCTACAGAAGGAACTAAAGCACCATTATTCGAAGATTTCCAAGCTAAATTAACAGAAGCAAAATCTGTATATGCTTACCATGATGATAAAAATGGATATGTTACAGCTCAATCAGTTTTCGATAAATATTTAGAAAACGAAAAAGGCTTTAACTTAGATGAATTCACAGAATCTAAGGAAGCTAAAGTTGTAGAAGTTCCTACAGTTAAAAAGGCTGTTGTTAAAGACGGAGAAATCAAATACGAAGATCAAAACAACAACACTGGAGAAGATGACAAAGTTAAAGTTACATCAGTAAGTGCTATTAACCTTAAACAATTAAAAATAGAATTTGCTAGCCCAGTAACTGATTCAGATCTTAAAAAAGATATAGAAGATGTAGATAACTATACTTTAGAAGATAAAGATGGCGATGAAGTAGATTCAGATATGATTAAAGAAATTAAACTTGATGATAACAAAAAATCAGCTACTCTTACATTCGCAGATAAAGTAGATAGTAAAGGTAAGTATTTAATAGAAAACCGTGAAAAATATAGTTTAGTAATAGATGAAGATGTAACTGGAGAAGAATATAGGAAAGAGTTAGTGTTTGAAGACAAAGATTTACCTGAAGTAGAAAAAGTTGAAGCTGTTGGTGTTGATACAATCAAAGTTACATTCTCAGAACCAATTAGACCAAACAATATTGATAAAATATCTGATGATAGCACTATTGCACCAATATTAGATGATGATGACTTTGAAATCAATGATGGAGATTTATCAATAAGCAGGGTTGAACTTGTTAACAATAATAAAGAAGCTAATATCATAGTTGGAACTGATTTTAAAGATGGAGATAAATTAAAAGTAAGAGTTAAATCTTCAGTAACAGATTATGCAGGTCTTGCAACAATGTCTCCAAATAAAGAAACAACAGTTAAAGAAGATAAAAAAATTCCACAAGTAGTAGGATTTAAAGATGTTGATACTGAAGACATTAATTCAGTTACTTATGAAAAAGTTACTTTAATATTTGATAAAGATATTAAATTCAAGAATATGGACAATAGCAAAATAGATAATGCTAAAGATTTAGAAAATTACTATCATACTAGTGATAAAACATCTAACAGAGCTAAATTAGTTAAAGTTGATGGTAAAGAATTAACTCTTTACTTTGAAGATGATAGTTTTACTAATGGAACAACTAATATTTATATAAAATCAGGAGCTATTGAAAGTAGATGGGAAGTAGAAAATGAAAAAATTTCTACTAGAATTGAAAAAGAAGTAGATAATACAGCTCCAGAAGTTAGAAAAGTTGAACAACATGAAGACTATAATAACAAAATAAAAATAAAATTCTCTGAAAAAGTTAAATGTTCTAAAGACACAGATGATGGTTCTGCTACAAAGAAGAAAAATTATACATTGAAGGATTCAGACGGTAAAGAATGGAAGATAGATAAAGTTGAAAGAGATGGCACTAGCGAAAAAGAATTCATCATAACTACAATTAAAGATTTAGATGCTGATTTAAAATATAAATTAACTGTAGAAAATATAGAAGATAAAGCAGGAAATGCTATTAAGAAAGTTACAAAAGATCTTGATGTTAAAGACAATGATGGTGTAGCTGAAGGAGATATAAAAGTTAAAGTATATTCAGCTGGAAGTAGTAGCCAAAAAGTAGTTGTTGACTTTGATAACAAGATGCTAATGGATGGTAGTAGATATTCTGCTAAAGATCTAAGCAAATATACATTAGTTGCTAAACAAAAAGTAGTAACAGGAAAAGATAAAGATGGTAATGACATAATTACAGAAGTTCTAGCTGACGTATTTGATGGAAAATCATCTATAAATATGTCAGATATGTATAAAGCAGATATCAAATCAGCTAAAAATGATAAAGCTGTAGAAATAACTCTTCCAAGTAAAAAAGAGAAAAACGAATTAAAAGATAAACAATATCATTTAGGTGATTTATCAACAGATAAGATTAATAATGATGATGTAGTTTTATATCTTCAAGTTGATAGAGTTGAAGATGCTAATAAGAATGTAACTGAAAGAAATTACTCAATAAAAATTAATAAAACTGATTTCTTAGGCAAAGGTGAAGAGGGTTCTATAGCCTTTGATGATGATGATGATTTTAAACCACAAATACAATCACCAGAAGACATATTCTTTGGATTTGAAGATAAGGTTGATTTTGATGTTAAAGATATGAGAGTTATAACTGCTCCTGATTTAGACACTGCACAAAAAGCTGCCGATTCATTCGCTGGTGTAAAAGATGACAAAGATGCTGAAAGTAAGGTAACACAATTGTCTATAGCTTCTCATAAAAAAGGTACAAACGATGGTAATACAACTGTTAAATTAACTATGGATAAGAAACATGCCAATGCTAAATATGATGATGATGATTTTGATCACATATTTAACTATAATGGAACATTCTCAGGAAACGGACAAAAAGTTTACATTTTTGCAGTTCCTAATAAGACAGTTGGAAATACACCTGTTACATCTACTAAGAATGACTATGATGAGACTTTACAAATAGGTGCAAAAGGATTAGTTTATGTAGAAGATAAATTAGCTCCTGCTATAGTAGATAATAATATACTTATTGATACAGCTAAGCAAGGTCTTAAAGATGGTAAGAGAGCTACAAATGACGATGAATTAGTACAATACTGGCAAAAAGGAACAAATGCTGCTATAGTATTAACATTTGAAGAAGAGATTGATGGAACAACTTTATCAAGATCAACATTTGAATTAAATGATGATGATTTCTGTGATGCTAAGATAGATTCTATTAAAGCTTATAATAACAAAGTTGTTATCATGTTAAGTGAAGTTAAAGATGGTAATGATTCAGTTAATATAGGAGACGGATTTGAAATACTTCAAAAAGCTCCATTTGAAGATATACATGAAAATAAAGCAGAAGATATGAAACTTCAAGTTGGAGATTTTGATAAGTTAACAGGAACTGAGATGACTAATATACTTGGTTCAGATGCAACTGAAGATATGAAAAATGAAGAGAAAGATGAATCTAATCAAAAAATAGCTGATGCTAAAAAGGCAATTACAGCATTAAGTCTTACTTGGGATACTGACCTAAATACAACAATAACTAAAGCTAATGAAGCAATAACTAAAGCTAAAGAAGAAAATAAATTAGCAAAAGATGTAACAGCAGTAGCTGAAGCAGGAATAGATGCTAATGCAGGTAATGCTGTTATTAAAATCACATATGGTACACAAGAAGATAAATCAATAGTAATTGCTGCACCAGTAACAGCAGCACCAATATTAGCAAATGGAGTAAGTTTTGCAGATGCAATTGGAAGTGGAAAAGATGGCAATACAGTAATTACACTAGGAGCACCAAGTGTAGCAGGAAACACATTTGTATACAAAATCTCAGATGATGCTAATGCAGTGCCAACACCGAATGTTGGAGATGATTTAAGTACATGGACAGCAGTAGCAAATGGAGCTGAAATTACAGCTGCTAACGGAAAACACATAGGTGTAGCAGAAGTGGATGCAAGCAAGAAAGCAGTACAATTTAGCGATGCTACAGCAGTAACAGTTGACTATACAGTAGCAACAAAAGCAGTTAAGACAGCAGATGCTGATTTAAAATCAAATGTTGCATTTGACACAGCTACTAAAATAGTTCTTAATGGTGAAGATGTTGCATTAACTAAAGTTAAAGCATTAGGAACAGCTTATGATGCAAAAGCTAAAAAAGATACTCTTGCAGCAACACTTTTAGAAGATATCAATGCAGTACCAAGTTTAAGTGGTAAATTCACAGTAACATTGAATGGAGATAAATTAGTTATTAGTTCAGTAGATACTGGTGCAACAGAAAAAGTTGATTTAACTGGATCAGATGTAACAACAGGAGCAACATTACTTGGATTTACAACATTAGATGCTGTAAATGGAACAAACGCAGCTAACTAATAAAAGTGCGAAACGTTGACCTATAAGCAATATGTGAAAAGGTCGGAAAGAATAATTACAGGAGAGAGGATTAACAATCCTTTCTCCGTGTGATATAAACTTTCTAACTGTTACATTGAATAGATAGGTGAAATTCCTATTCAAGGAAACAGCTACTCCTTGTGCTTAATCCTCCTGCAATAATGGATTCTGCTAATATTCATTGTTGAAGCCAGGTGAAGTCGTAATACGTGAGAGTCGTATGCGGAGTTCTTTAAAAGGCTATCATGGTGAGAACCACTAATCCATCATAAAGCGGTAAATAATATGTCTATGCTGTTAAATAAAATAAACCGTTAGCTTGGTATAGGACAGTAGTGGTGAAATACACTACTGCAAGAAGAATAATTGGCTGTTAAACTTCTTGAGTATTTATCGTCAGTGGACACCTAAAGTAGTCAAAAATAGGGATAGATGTAGTGGAACGTTTGATGCTGTATATAAAGAGGTGTAGTAGCACCAGTGACTTATATACGGGCTCAGCGGGTTCATAGTAGCAATGACACTCAGCCGAAGATTAGAGTTTGGGAAGGCTCTAAAACACCTTTATGGTAACATAAGGGAAGGACAAAACTGAGTTAGCGAAGGAACCTAGTCGGTAATATGAAGTTAAATTGGAAGTTATAAACAGGGTTCTTTGTTTCAGGTGGAATTTTTATTCCATCTGAAAATTAGAAACCGTTATCCAGGGTCATGCCATTCTTTACTCCCACTTTAAAGAAGACGGGAGTATTAGAATGGTTAGACATCGGATGTAAATGTAATAATAAATGAGGATAGGATAGCAAGTACTGTTATCCTTCCCTAATTTAAATAAATGAACGGAATTAAACAATAGACATTTGAGAACTGATATATATATTTTAAATCATTTCAAAAATTCATTTTAAAACTAATCAAATCAAACTTCATAAAATAACCAGATCATATCACTGGTTGAAAAACTTAATAATTCATTTCTAAAAGAACTAATCATTTTATTATGGTTAGTTCTTTTTTTGCGCTAAAAATTATTTTAAAATTAATTTACATATATTGTAAAAACGTTTTCATTATGCTATACTTTATTTGTAAATATTTTACAAATAAATATTTTACACTATTTTAACTTCCCAAAACTTCCTATTATCGATGGAACGCCGTATGCGGTGAAAGTCGCACGTACGGTGTAGACCGGTCGAAAACCTTGTGAAATTTATATGAGGTTAGACACGGAATGGTGAAAATCAAGAACTTAATGTAGTGGACAAGCTTAATTCTGAGCTTGTTGAACCAAAGATACCAGGAGCTTACTATATAGCTGTTAAGTTAAATGATGGACTAGATTATAACAATTACACTGCAAAAATTAAGAACACATCAACAGAATTAGTGTATGACGATAGTGTTAAAAAATTCTTTTATGATGACTATAAAACATCACCATCAAGTGTAACTATTGTTATAATTGAAAAATCAAGTGGAAAAACTCAAGAAGTTATTTTAAATAAAGTAATTTTATAAAACACAAATGAACTTTTGATTTTTAAATAGTTGGAATATTCTTTAAATTATTAAAAACAGCATGTTTACTAGTTATAAGTTCAGATGGAACTTATAATAATTCCATCTGAACTAGCTTATATTGAGATTTTATGTTTTTTATTATTTTATACTTATATTAGAACGGAGGATTTTTTATGTTTAAAAAGAAACTTACAGCTATAATTACAGCTGCATTAATTTTAGGAAGTTCTATTCCAGTTTTAGCGCAGCCTAAATATGTATATTTAAAATCACAATCTAGTGAAGAAACTATTTATATAAACTATAAAGATTATATAAAAGGTTATGCTAGTAGAAATAAAAACTTTTTAGAAACAATGAAAAAATATAATATATCAGCTATAAGTGTGAAAACTCCAAAAGGTCATCATGTTATTGACTTTAATGGTTATGTAAACGAATACAAAAGTAATAATGTTGAAAACGTAGATGATTATTCAGATAAAGAGAATAGTAAAAAATATACACTACCAGAAAAAGTTAAAGAGCTACATAAGGATGGAAGTATAAGCTCTGAAGAGGTAGTACCTCCAGATAATAAAAAAGATGATTCTACACCAATTTTAGAAGCAAGACAAAAGAATGATGGAGAAATTGTCACTATTAAAGGTACAGTGACTTCAGTTATAGGTAACAATGCTTTTGTTCAAGATGAAACTGGTGGAATTTATATTTATTTAGGTCCTACAGCTAATCCTAATTTGGTTTCTGGAAATGAAGTTAAAGTAACAGGTCCTCTTAACACTTACAATAATTTAAAACAAATATCAAATCCAAAGGACAATCCAACAGCAGTTAATATAACTTTGGAAAGTAATAATAACAAGTTGCCTGATGCAAAAACTACTACTATAAGTGGTATAAAAGAAGAATATCAAGGAACTCGTGTAAATATTAAAAACTTAACTGTATTATCTGTAAGTAATCCAGAAAAAAATGGCTCTTACAATGTTGTAGTAAAAGATGAAACAGGAAGTATCTCTATTAGAGTTGATAATAATTTAAATCCTAAAATACCTGCTTCTGAATTTAAAGTTGGTTCTATTATAGACGTAACTTCTTGTTTAAGTAGATTTAAAACAGATCTTCAATTAATGATTAGTAACATAAATGAAATGAAAATTATATCAGAGGGAACTGGTGAAATACCTTCACAAGATGGCGTTGCAATAAATAAAATACAAGGTAAATCTCATAAGTCACCTTTAGAAGGACAGAATGTTTCAAAGGTAAAAGGTATAGTTACAGCAATATCTAAGGATAGGTATCAAAATGGATTCTTTATGCAAAATCCTAATCCAGATAATGATCCTGCTACATCAGAAGGTATCTTTGTAGCAGATAAGGATACAAAGGTTAAGGTAGGAGATGAAGTTGCTGTAGATGGTATTGTTAAGGAGATTGTAAATGGTCTTCAAGAGGATTGTGTACCTGAAACAGTAATACAGGCTTCTAATGTTAAAACTAACTCTAATGGTAATAAATTACCAGAACCTATTAAAATTAGTTTTAATGAAATGCTAGCTAAGAATATCGATAATGATAATATGACTTCTTTTGATATTGATGAAGATGCCATTGATTATTATGAGAGCCTTGAAGGAATGTTAGTTGAAATAGAAAAACCAGTTATTGTTGGTGCAGATGAGAGATATGGGGAGATTTGTGTTTTAGCAAACGATGGTGAATTTTCATCTCATCAAAGAACAAAATACGGTGGAATAAAAGCTTATAAAGATGATTTTAATCCTGAAATAATAACAATCGATGATGTATTAAAACCAATAGTAGATAATAAAACTAAAAAATTCTATGATCCAAACTTCAAAGTAAGTGTTGGAGATAAATTTAATACTAGTGTAGTTGGTGTTATGAGCTCAGGCTTTGGAAAATATAAAGTGTTTAATATAGATAAGTTGCCAGAAATAACTCATGGAAATTATGAAAAAGAAATAACTTCTATAAAAAAAGATGAAAGTAAATTAACTGTAGCTAGTTTTAATGTAGAAAATCTAAGTAAATACTCTGGAGATAGGTTACAAAAAATAGCTGAGTCTATAGTAGCTAATCTTAAGTCTCCTGATATAGTAGGATTATCCGAAATATTAGATAATGATGGAGAAACTAAATCAGATGTAGTAGATGCGTCACAGACTTATGAAGCTTTAATTAATGCAATACGTAAGGCTGGAGGTCCAGAATATGTTTATACAGATATAGCACCTATTAATGGTCAAGATGGAGGTGTACCAGGAGGAAATATAAGAGTTGGGTTTATATATGTTAAAGATAAGATAACTCTTGTAGATAAATCTAAAGGGGATGCTACAACATCAGTTAAAATGACAGAGGATGGCTTATCAGTGAACCCTGGAAGAATCTGTCCAAATGATTCTGCATTTAGAAGCAGTAGAAAACCTCTTGTAGCTCAGTTTAAATATAATGGACAAGATGTGTTTGTAATAGGAAATCACTTAAACTCAAAACGTGGAGATGGTTCTTTATTTGGAATGATTCAACCACCAGTTAGAGGTAGTGAGCCTCAAAGACACAAACAAGCAAAATTAATAAATGATTTTGTAAAAGAAATCTTAAATAAACAACCAGATGCAAATGTTATTGCTCTAGGTGACATGAATGACTATGAATTTTCAGAGACTATTGATATTATAAAAGGAAATGAAATGCAAAATGCAGTAGATAAGCTTAGCTTAAATGAGAGATATTCCTATGTTTATAACGGAAATTCTCAAGTTTTAGATAACTTGTTGGTCTCTAATAATATTTATGATAAAACTGAAGTTGATATGGTTCATATAAATTCTCAATCAACCTTTGAAAAATTAAGTGACCACGATCCTATATTGGTTCAAATTGAATTAGGAAAACAACAACAATTGACTGACGAAGAAGCAGTAGATGCAGCAATTAAAAATATTAAACTAGGTGATACTAGTAAGGTTACAGAAAATTTAACTTTACCTACAAAAGGTATATATGAAACTACTATACAATGGGAATCTAACAAACCAGAAGTTGTTTCAAATGAAGGGGTTGTTATAAGACCAGAAAATGGACAAGGAAATACAGATGTTACCTTAACTGCTACTGTAAGTAAAGGCAAAGTTACAAAATCTCAAGAATTTAAATTAACTGTTTTAGAGAAACAAAAAGAAGAAGTTAATGTAGAAAAAGAGTTAGTTAAATTAGACATTGGAATTCCAGAAGGTTGGCAAGCAGCAGATATACCTACTCCAGACCTTAGCAAAGATAAATATTTAAAATTAATTCAAAGTACATCCTGCTTAATAACTCCTACAATGGATTTTACTGCTTATGATAATAAAACTTTGACTTTTGACGCTAGAACCTTCGGAGGAGTTGAGCAAACTAGTAATGAAATAACAATGTCAATATCTTTAGATGATGGAGCTACTTGGGAAGAAGTTAAAAAAGTTAGCCCAGCAGATAAGAATATGAATAATCAAATTATAGATTTAACTAAATATACTGGAGATAAAGTTAAAGTTAAATTTGAAACTAAGAGTGCAATTAATAATAAAGGAGTTGGAATAGCTAATATAATTATAAAAGGCAAGAAGGCAGTAGTAGCTCCTGTAGTTAATGAATAAATCTTCATTAAAAAAACCTATATTTTACTGTTTGAAGTTAATAAATCCTATATTATCTATATGTATATTATTTATCTGTTAAATCGTAAAATTAAATAAATAGAGTAAAGTTAGGAGTGTGAATATAATTATGAAAAGAATACCCTATGTGATTTCTAATTTTGAAGTTTTAAGAGAAAAAAATTATCTTTATGTAGATAAAACTGTTTATATAGAATTATTAAAAGTTGATTTCACTTAGAATTTTAGTTTTAATGGCAAATTTATTTTAGATTGTGTTTTTAAATTGTTGATTTCATTATAAATAAGAAATTACGATTCTTATTTATTAAAACTGAATAATAAATAACTATAAATATAAAAATTATGAGGCGAATGTAAAGGATATATTGCGTCAAAGCTATTAGAGCAAGCAGCTAGTGATTCTTGTTTTGAAAATTTGTCATTAGGTTAAGAAAAATTCTTGTTTGAGCCTTAGCGAGTTTGAATTTTTTAGTAATGACAAATTTTCAAAACTTAGAATTACTTTGCAAAGTTCTAGGCTTATAGCAAAGTATCCTTTACCGCAACCTCTTTTCTTTATCTTACATTCTAGACTTCACATCCGCTACATACTCGTCTATTAAATCTACTAAACCTCCAACTTCAGGTTTGCTCAATTGAGCATCTGCTCCTACAGATTCTCCTTTATGTTTTAAATCACCTGTAATTAATGAAGAGAATATTATAACAGGAAGATTCTTTAAAATAGGATGTTCTTTTATTTTTCTTGTAAGAGTATGTCCATCCATTTGAGGCATTTCAATATCTGTGATAAGAGTTTGAACATCTTCAAGGAAGTTTTCTTGCTTTTTATCAACTAAATCAAGAAGATAGTCTAAAACTTGTTTACCATCATTAAAAATTGTGAAGTCCTTAAACCCAGCCTTAGTTAAAGTATCTTTTAATAGTTTTCTTATCAAAGCAGAATCATCTGCTAATATTATTTTAACATTAGATCTATCCTTATAATTGACTTCTTGAAGTCTATCTTCATTAATACCTGTAGTTGGACTAATGTCTGTAACTATTTTTTCAAAATCTAATAATAATACTATTCTATCTTTAAAAATAATATTTCCTGTAACTAGTGAATTTTCTGATAAATCATCCGGTTTCATTATTTCATCCCATTTAATACGACGAACCCCAGTTATATTGTCAATGTTAAAAGCTACTTTTAGGTTATTAAATTCACATATAATTACTTTGGATTTTTTAAAGTCATGTTTTTTACCATCTAAAATATAGTGTAAATCTACTAATGTTATAATTTCTTGCCTACAGAGTATTAAGCCAGCTATAGCAGGATGAGTTTGTGGAAGTTTAGTTAAATTATCTACGTCTACTACTTCCTTGACTTTTATTACGTTAATAGCATAATGCTTATTATTTACTATAAATTCAAGTATCTCTAATTCACCTGTACCAGATTCTAATAATATACTATGATTGTTCATAATTATCTCCTTTCGCATGTCTAATGCAAAACATTATTATTGAATATTTCGAATAAAAAAAACATTACTTTATCTTAATTTTAGATTAAATCTACAGTTTAAACAAGGCATGGTTTATTTAAGTTTATAATTAAGCAAAACCTATCAGACTCAACTAAGAATCTGATAGGTTTCTCATTGGGAAAGATCAAAGAGCAATCTTATATTAATTCTCGTAGTTTTTATGAGAAGTTTTAGTGTTTTATTTAATTATTTTTATTTTTAGCTTAAGAAATCCAATGTAATAAGGATAACTAATAGAATTTAACTTATAAACGGTTAAAAACTACTTCTTAAAATGTTAAATGTCCTTGTAATAAACTTAGAATAGGAATATAATCAATAAGGTTGTCTCAATTAAAGGAATTGTTTTTACTTAAGAAAACATTTTATAACATAATAAAAGAGGAGATGAAATAGTTGCTAGTACCTAAGTTATTTACTTGTATGAAAGGATATACAAAAGAACAATTTATAAAAGAAATTATAGCTGGGTTTATTGTAGCTGTAATAGCATTACCACTTTCTATTGCACTTGCAATAGCATCAGGAGTGTCACCTGAAAAAGGATTGTATACAGCAATCATAGGTGGGTTTATAGTATCTTTTTTCGGTGGAAGTAGAGTTCAAATTGGTGGTCCAACAGGGGCCTTTATAATAATAGTTTATGGTATTGTACAAAAATATGGGATAACAGGTCTTACAGTTGCTACTATGATGGCAGGTGTATTTTTAATTATTATGGGAATATTTAAGTTTGGTCATGCAATAAAGTATATACCCTACCCTATTACTACAGGATTTACTAGTGGTATTGCTGTGTGTATATTTTCAACTCAAATTAAAGACTTGTTTGGATTAAGTATACAAACTGTTACAGCTCAATTTATTCCTAAGTGGGCTTCTTATATAAGCCATGCAAATACAATAAATTTGCAAGCTACATTTATAGGAATTTTATCTATTGCAATTATATTATTATGGCCTAAAATTAATAAAAAAGTTCCAGGAACACTTATAGCTTTAATTGTAACAACCTTGATTACTATATTCTTTAAATTAAACATAGAAACTATAGGAAGCCGATTTGGAAATATATCATCAAAGCTTCCAACAATAGCAGTTCATAATATTAATATGTCTATGATAAATGAATTAATGCTTCCTGCTATTACTATTGCTATACTAGCAGCTATAGAGTCTCTCCTGTCAGCAGTAGTGGCAGATGGAATGATTGGCGGAAATCATCGTTCTAATATGGAGCTTGTTGCTGAAGGATTAGCTAATTTATTCTCTGGGCTGTTTGGAGGGATTCCTGTTACTGGAGCTATAGCAAGAACAGCTGCTAACGTAAAAAATGGAGGAAGAACTCCTATAACAGGTATTTTTCATGCTGTATTTTTATTGCTTATAATGATGTTATTTATGCCTTGCGTAAAGCTAGTACCTATGACCTCGCTAGCAGCTATACTTATCGTTGTATCGTACAATATGGGAGATTGGAAGGTATTTAAAAGGCTTAAAAGAGCACCAAAGAGTGATGCTGTAGTATTTTTAATATCATTTTTCCTAACTGTTTTATTGGATTTGGTTGTTGCTATAGGAATTGGTGTGGTTGTAGCTTCATTTTTATTTATGAAGAGAATGGCAGATTACGCTGAAGTAAAATGTCTTGTTAATGAGGAAGATGATGAGGACTATATGCAGCTTATAAATAAGATAGAAAAACCTGATGAAATATCTTTTTATGAAATTAAAGGCCCTTTCTTTTTTGCAGCAGCAAGTAAATTTGTAGGTGTAACTAAGGGATTGAAGGAAAAGCATAATGTTCTTATTTTAAAGATGAGTAAAGTTTCAACTATAGATGCAACAGGGTATCATGAGCTTGAGAATTTATATGAGATATGTAAAAATCAAAATACTGAACTTATTATATTAAAGCTTAAAAACCCTATGTTTAAAGTGCTAGAGAAGTACGGTTACACAAAGAAACTTGGCAAGAAAAATTTCTGCAATAGTATTGAAACGGCTATAGATAGAACTAATTATTTACTTAGTTTAAAAACTGATGGAGGCGTTGCTTAAGAAGCTATTTACCATCTTTTTTCTACTTCCACTGCATAAGAGCTTTATATTTATCTGTTTTGTTTATAGCTTTAACATAATATACTGTTGCTGAATTTTCATTTATATTTTCTAATTTAATTGGACATGGTTTTTTATTAAAAGACATAGGAGTAACCGACTAGTCGGTTACTCCTATAATTTTTAAATGTCATTTATTGATATGATTAGTTTTATATGATATTTTTATATGCCTTTTTGAAATGTTTTAATTTGCAACTTAAATTTGTTTAAAGTCCGCTCGTTTATTTAATTCATAGAAGGATAATCTTTGAACTATACTTCTAGATTATTGTTATACTTATTATGGTTGAGCAATTACAATTGTTGAATCTGTTACAGCACCACTTGTGATTGTAATAACAACTTTACCTGCATTTGCATCTGTTCCTTCTGCAGCTGTTGCTGTTACACCAGCTGGTAATGTAGCTCCACCTATTGCTGTAGTTGCATCAGTTATTGTTGTTGCTAAATCAGTATTCCATGCAATACCTAATCCTTGAATTGTTGCTTTAGCTTCTGCTACTTTACCAGCATCACTTTGTACAAATGTTGCTGTTGTGATACTTGCTGTATCGTTAGCTGCATTTAAGCTTATAGCTACAGAGAAGTTTGCTCCATCTGCAGTTACTGTTGCAGTTGTATCCCCTTTAAGTCCGTCAACTACAGCTTGTACTGCTGCTAATTTTTGTGCTGCATCATTTGTATCTGCTACTTCTAAGTTAGTATAAGTTCCACCTGCTATTGCTGTTTTAGCTGCTGCTACCTTTTGTGCATCTGCTACAGCTTGTTGTGCTGCATCTATAGCAGTTTGATCTTTTATTTCTACTTCTGCATTAACTACAGCTTTATTAGCATCAGCAGCAGTATCGAATACTTCATTAGAACCTGTTGTGATTCCTAATCCTATAAAGTCATCTACTGAAGAATAGTCAGTTGAATTATCATCTGTATCAACTACTACTTGGATTGTATTAGGAGCTATAAGAGTAGCGCTTACTACATCTACATCACTATCATCAGTTTTGAATGTATATTCATTGATGTTAGCATTAGTTAAGTTTTCTTGGAATACTAATTGGATAGTTGCTGTTTTAGTAGTTGAATCAAATGCAACTATTTTTACTGCATCTTCAAAGTCACTTCTGTCATCCATTGGTACATCATATTTAACTGTTGATGTTGGATCTCCACCAGCTGTTTCTTCTAATTTAGCTAATGCAGGAGCTATTTCATCTTTAAGTTTCCATGTTTGATTTGGAGTTATAGTGTCTCCATAAGTGTTCTTAGATTCAACAGTTGCTTTTGTTGTAACTGCAACATCATGTCCTTTATATTGTCCATTATATGATAATTGATCTTCTTCTTTTAAAGTATAAGTTACTATTGTTTTTCCATTTTCTCTAGTAATATTTGTAGAAGCTGGTGTTATAATAGCGTCAGCACTATCTGGTGTGAAAACATCTCCTGCAAAAGTACCATATTTTATTTGGATATCGTTTTTATCAAAAGTAAGTTCTTCATCAAATACTAGTTTTATAGTTTCTTGATCTACCGCCATTGGTTTATCGTTGTCTGAATCTAATCCTATATTATTAGCATTTGCTACAATTGTTTTTGTTAAGATATCACTTATATTTTCATTAGTATCTTTTACTTTGTTTATTGTTAAATTAAAAGTTCCATTTGAAAAATCAAATCTATCATCATTAGTTGCTGCATCACTTCCTGGAAGTTTGATTTCTACTTTGTGAGCATCTTCTACTACTTTTATGTCAACATCATCATAGTCAGATAAGTTGATAGTAGTTGTCCCATCTGTTAAATCGTAGTTTTCAAGGTTATTAATAGCGTATCTGCTTCCATCAGCTAGCATTTTTCTATCAAAATCAATGATTAATTTTTGGCTGCTGCTACCTGCATCGTAGTATGTTGCTTTTACATCTGAAACTGAATTAGTTTCTTTAGCTTGGAACGTTTTGCTAACATCAGCAACTTTGTTTCCAGCTTTATCTTCAACATCTTCAATAGCTACTTTATATGAATCTCCATCTTCTAAATCTTTTGATAAAGTTAATGTAACTTCGTCTTTATCTGTTAAGTCAGCACTAGATATACGTACGTTATTTCCATCTTTGTCTGTAACAGTATAGTTATCTTTGTCTTCAGCTGATGTTTCATCCATATCTTCTGAGAAGTTTATAATGATTTTTCTGTTAGAATCATCGTCTTGTTTAACTTCTTTAACTTCTGGTCTAACTAGGTCTTTAGTTATAGTAGCTTTTACATTTAAATCATCATTAGTTTTGTCCCATAAATCTTCTAATGCATCAGCATCTACGTATATATATGCAGTTTCTGGTAGTAAATTGTCTGATGAGAATTTTATAGTAACTTCATTTCCGTCTATTGTAACGCTTTCAGCTGTATTTTTGCTTGAAGTGTGGTAGAATTTAGTTTTATCTATTGGAGTTTCGTTAGCTTCAACATCTTTATTGAATATTAAAGTTATTTCGCTATCTTTAGCATCTTTATATCCAACTATAGCTAAAGCTTCTGAGTTAATATTTACATTTACTTCATGAGTACTCTTCTTTAATGAATATCCAGCAAAGTCTTCTGCTTCTGGTTTAGCATCAACTATTACTTTTTCTCCATCTTTTAAATCACTGTAAAGAACGATGTTTAATTCTGTTCCATTGTTTATAGAAACTACTTTATCGATTGAGTAATTTCCATCGTTAACTTCAAATGCATCTTTTAAGTCAGAACCACTTTTAGCAACTACTGGTTCACTTAATTTTACTTTTATTGTTCTTATACCAGCAATTTCTGCTGATTTAACTTCTGGAATTTCAAAATCAGATACAGTGAATTCTTTCTTTACTTCTTCGCCTGTAATATCTTTATCTAAAACTAATTCATAACTAGCTTGGTTTTGATAATCGTCTTCTTCAGTACCAACTTTTGAATGGTCAACTGTTAATATAGCTTCATTTGAACCTTCGTCTACATTAACTGCTGCAAAAACGTCTTCAATTTCGTTACCTTTACTGTTGTTTAAAGTATAGTTACTTAAATCTGTTACGTTATCTTTAACATCACCTGTTAATTTGTTACTGAATGTTACTCTAATTTGTGCACTGTTAATAGCACTTATATTTCCAAAAAATATCCCATTAAAAGGTAACGAAGAAATGGCTATATAGCTTGTCCAAAAGAGTGTTACAAAAAATTACAAGTGTAAAATAAATATTATTAAATTAATGTAATTTATAATGTTTTGCAAAAACATATTGAATATTTAATATTATAAAAATATTGTTTACAAGAAAAAATATTTTTATAATAAAGTAAACCCAAAATATTTTATTTTTAGAAAAATATATATATTAATTATTGACTTATGAATAAAAAATAAACATTTATAGGAAATTTGTTATATTTTTTACATATAAACTACCAGATTTCAAAAGAACTTGGTAGTTTTTTTGCGTGTTGTATTTTTAAGTTATGCTACATATTTAATAACTTAACGATTTATTAAAAAATAGTTTATTTTTTAATAATATATTCTATAATAAAGAAAAAAATGGTATTATTAAAGGAGAATTTTGTCAAAGAGGTGTTTTTTATGTCACATACAGATAAACAAATCTGTAATACGTCTAATAAAAAAGTTGATTTAAAAAAGATATATAATCTATTTAATTTAAACAGACAATATACAAATTTATTATCTACAGAAAATGTGTATATGTTTATTGTTGATCCTAAAGATGGCTTTATATTAATGGCAAATAAAGGGGCAAGAAATTTTTATGGGATTAATTTGGGGGATATGGATAATTTAAGTATAAAGTATTTTTATGAAGAACCGGAATATATACTAATGAACATATTAAAAAAATCCAAAAAAATCCATTGCTATCCATCTGTTTTAAAAAAGAAAAATTCAAAGGGTGAGGTTAAATTTATAAGAAATGTATCAGGTCCTTTAGAGATTGAAAATTATAAATATGTTTATTTTTTTTCAAGAGATATTACTGAAGAAATTAATTTGCAAAATGAGGTAAAAAATAGCAGAAATAAATTTTTAGAATATTCCAAACTTTTGGAAGGTGTTTTATATGGTATTCCAGATATAATTGGAGTTTATAAAAGAGATAGAACTGTTTTGATGTATAACAAAGCAGGGTATGATTTTTTTGGAAAATGTGAGAATGAGTTAAAAGGAATAAAGTGTTATGAAGTTTTTCAAGAAGATAATGTGTGCGCAAATTGCAGATTATCAGATGTTATAAGAGAAAAAAAGCTTATAAGGTATGAAAGATTTGTAAGTAAAATGAATAAATATATAGATTGTATATATAATCCTGTATTAGATGATAACGGGGAAGTTATTTTTGTAATAGAGCAGTTAAGAGATATTACAGAAGAAAAAATTCTTCAAATGAATTTAAAAGAGAGCGAAGAAAAATATAAGAAAATAGTTGAGTTATCTTTAGATGGAATAGCTATAACAAAAGGGACTAAAATAGTTTTTGCCAATTCGAAAATTGCTAATATATTAGGAAAAGACTTAAGTGAAATAATAGATAAGCATATTGACGATATTATTTTACAAGATGAATTATGCAGAATAAAGAGAAACATAAAAAATATGTTAAACAGGAAAATATCTAAAATCTCTTTTGATTATAAATTTATCAATGAAGAAAATGAAACTACTTATGTAGAGGTAATATCTTCTTGTATAACATATAAAGGAGAAAACGCAATTTTGTCAGTGGTAAGAGATATTACAAAAATGAAAAGAGATTTGAATAGAGCTGCAGATATACAAAAAGATTCTTTGATGAAAAAGTTTCCGTTAGAGGACAAAATGTCTGTAGATTATATATATATACCTGCAAAAACCGTAAGTGGCGATTTTTTTGATTTTCAGCAAATAAATAAAGAATTTGTTGTAGGTATATTGTTTGATGTTAGTGGTAAAGGATTTTCAGCTGCTCTCAATGTTTCAGCATTTAAAGTTCTTTTTAATGAAGCAGCAATGAATTTAGAAGATCCTAGTAAGATAATGGATTATTTAAATAAAAAGGTCACAAATTACTTAGGTGACAACTATGTAGCAGCTTCATGTTTTAGTTTGGATTTTAAAAATATGGAAATGAAGATAGTAGGTGGAGGAATAAGTAATTTTGCATATTTAAATAAAGAAAGTAAAAAAATAAGAGAATTAATTGTGAAAGGACCTTTTTTAGGAATGTTTGAAGAAAATATGTTTGATGAAAAAACGTTAAAGTTTTCAAAAGGAGATAAAATATTTTTATTTACTGATGGAATGGATCCTGTTTTTATGAACTTAGATGCTGTAGACAAGCTTATTTCTACTTCTAATTTAAAAGAATTTAGAGAGGTTTTAGATGGATATCTAGATGATTTTAAAGTACCTAAAGATGACAGTACATTAATTTCAATAGAAATTGAATAGATTTAAGGCAATTTAATTAGGAATAAATAGGGTTTAAATAAATGTTTAATAGGCTACATTTATTTTAAATAAATAAGATTAGTCATTTTAGATGGAGTTTTTATTTTATCTGAAGCTTAAAAAATACTATCCAAAGTGGTAGTGCCACTTAACTAATAGTCTACATTTGTGGAATTATTAGTGTTTCAGACATGGATAAATAATAGGAATGAAGGGGATGAGGATGAGAGAAGTAGTTTTATATGGATTAAAAGAATATACAGAAGCTATAACTAGTCTAATTGAAGAATTGGATTTATGGAAAGAGGAATTTGACATAAAGTTAATCCTTACTGAAGCTTTGACTAATGCTTTTAAACATGGGAATGGAGGTGATTCTTCAAAACCAATATGCTTAAAATATATTTATTTAGACAAGTGTCTTAAAATACAAGTTGAAGATAGTGGACAAAATCAAGACTTTATAGAAATACCAGATACTATTTCAGAAGAGAGTATTTTAGAAGCAACAGGAAGAGGTCTTTTTATAATAAACTCTTTAGCTGATAAAGTAGAATTTGAGAATAGTACACTAACCATATGGAAAAAAATACAAAATGATTAAGTAGGTATTTTAAACAAATAAACTTGCGATAAAGGAGGCATAAACAAGATATGAAGAGCTTAAAAACTAAAATTATAGTATTATTATTTACCCTTATATCTATCCCTTTAATTTTATTAGGTGGAATCTCCTATTTAAAAACTTCAAATTCTATTCAAAAAGTTACAGAAGATAATTTAAAAGAAGTATCTTCAAAAACAGCTGATGTCATAAATGAAAAAACTTATTCAGCCAGGGATTTTATTAAGATTATTAGTGTAAATCCTAAATTAGCTGAAGGATGTTTAAGTGCTAATAATTTAGCTTTAAAACAAGAAGCACATGAGTTTTTAAAATCTGTAGGGAAACAAAATAAAAATATATTGAATTTATATTTGGTAGATTTAAATTGTAGAATTATATTAAGTAATGAGAATGTAAATGAAAATGTAGATTTAAGTAGTAGAAACTATGTAAAAGAGGCACTCCAAGGTAAAATTACTAATGGTGGAGTTGTTCTTAATATGAAAACGGGCAAGCCAGTAATATCAATTGCTGTACCTATGAAGTTAAATCATAAAATTGTTGGTGCATTAGTAGGAAGCATAGATTTTGCTGATATTTCTGAATATGTAAAGAATATAAAAGTTGGAGAAGGGGGATATATGTACATATTAGACCAATATGGTAAATTCTTATATCATCCTAATAAAGATAAGATTCTTAAGGACAGTATCCAAACGTCCGGGGAAATAGGAGAAATTTTTAATAAATTAGGTTCTTCAAAAGAAATAAGTGGTAGTTACAATTATGACGGAACTAAGAAATTTGGTCACTTTGAAAAAGCAGACGGAATGATATTGGGGATAACTGCTAATTACAATGAGTATATGGCTCCAGCATTGCAAATAAGAACTTTGACTATTATTCTTGCAACTTTATTTTTAATTATAGCTTCTATTATAGCTTATTTATTAGCTAAGAGAAATATAATTAATCCTATAATTCAATTAGAAAAATTAATGAAAGAAGCGGGAGAAGGCGATTTAACCGTTAAAGCTGAAATTAAGACAGGAGATGAAATAGAGGAACTAGGTGTTTCTTTTAACAGTATGATAGAGAATCAAAATGAAATTGTGAACAGCATAATAAAGGGTTCTGAGGAGTTGATGAAAGCTTCTGAAGAAATAGCAGCTTCAAGTGAAGAAATAAGTTCATCTACTGAAGAAATTACAGCTAGTATAGAGGAAGTGTCTATGGATGCTAGCAAACAAAATAAAATTATAGTAGAAACTTCAGAAGTATTAGTGCAACTATCTAGTTTGGTACAGCTTGCTCAGAATAAAGCTTTAGGAAGTGAATCTAACTCTGAAAATGCTAAAAGTGCAGCGGATGTAGGAAGAAATAAGGTTAATTTAACAGTAAAATCTATGGAGGATATAACTTTATCTACATCAAAAACAGCTGATATACTTAAAATTGTAGAAGAATTATCAAAGAAGGTAGAAGGGATAACTGAAACTATAAATGCAATAACAGAGCAAACGAATCTTTTAGCTTTAAATGCAGCTATAGAAGCAGCAAGGGCAGGAGAGCATGGAAAAGGTTTTGCTGTTGTTGCAGATGAAGTTAGAAAATTATCAGAAGAGTCAGGTAAGGGAGCCGCAGAAATCGGAACCTTAATCAAAGAAATGGTTAATGAAATAAGTAAAGCAGTAAATTCTATGGAGAGTAGTAAAAAAGTAGTGGAAAAGGGAGTACAGGTTGTAAATGAAACTGATGAAACTTTCTTGAAAATTATAGACGCTGTAGATAAGATATCTAAGGATATAAATAAAATAGTAGAAATAACTAGAGATGAAGTTGCAAGTTCTGAACAAATAATAGAACTTATAGATTCTGTTGCAACTATATCAGAAACTACAGCTTCCAATAGTAATCAAGTTGCAGTAGCTGCTGAGGAACAAGGTAAAGCAACAGAAACTTTAGCATCAATTGCGGAGGAATCTAACGCTATGGCTTTCGGTTTAGGAAAACTTGTAGAAAAGTTTAAGGTTTCTTAAAAAATATAAAGAATATATCTTTAAGTATGCTTATTTTAAAAACATTTATTTAAACCATTACATTAAGGAAATCGATCTTTAAAATAGAGAATTTTTTTAGTATTAAGACAAATTATATAATTGAATAAAATATTTAAATTTATATTGAATATTAAATTTTCTAATATAAAAATGTATTATATTTTGAGGGGATGAGAAATCATGGAAGAAATGTGTATAAATATACCTAAACATTTTGCAGTAGAAGAAGCAGGAGATTTTAGAGAAAAAATATATTTTTCAATTCAAGAAGGGAAAAAACATTTTGTTCTAGATTTTTCAGAATGTTTTTTTGTGGATAGTACAGGCCTTGGAGTCTTAGTTTCTGCATATAAAAAATGTAAGGAACTAAACGGGGAATTAATACTTAAAAATATTAATCCAGATGTTATGAGAGTGTTCAAATTAACAAGATTAGATAGTATTTTCAATATAATATAAGTTTGTTTTCCTATTAAATTTAATAATGTAAAAAGACACATTTTGTACTATTAGTAGTGCTAATGTATATTTTAAACTATGTGAAATCAACAATTTATTAAAATATAGCTAAATATAAAAACAAAAATGCCTTGTTTTATGATGAAAACAAGGCATTTACTTCATTTTCGTAACCATATTTTTTTAGAAACTCTATTATGGCTACTTCAAATATTTCTCTTTGGCTTATATTTTTTTCATTACTAAATTCTTTTATAAGTTCTGCTAGATTGTGAGACATACATAGTGATTTAGTAATAGTTATCCCTCCGACTACATAACGAGGAATGGTTCCTCCATTGTTAATAGAGAGAATTTCTGCTATTTTGTCTTTGTTTCTCTCAATCATTTCAAACATAGGTGTAAGTCTTTCTAATTTTTCTGCAGTGGAAAGGGTATCTAGTTTATGATTTTGCGATGGCATATATGAATTAAATATTTCAGGTTCCATTTTATCTTCAAATTCTATTTCATTCTCTACAAATTCTGGCTTTGAACATTCTCCTTTTAGTAAAGAATAGTTTTGTTTTTCGCTAGACCATACATAACCTTTATTTTTCATATAAAGGGCCATAGCTCTATGGTCTTTCATACCTACTTTTTTTGCAACTTCCATAGGTTCATATCCAGCTTCGAATAAAGAAATTATCTTTTCTACTTTAAAGGGAGAAGAAGATATATCATCTTTAAAATCATTTTCTGGTTTAGAAACATAATTTTGTTTATGAGGATTCCATAAATATCCGCGTCTTCTCATAAACATATCTAATGTTCTATAGTTTTTATGATTAAATTCTTTTGCTAAATCGTCTCTGGTTTTGCCACAAAACAAACTTTTTATTATATATTTATCATCGTATACAGCTTTTATGTTTGCGGCTATTTCGTCTCTTGAAGCATCTTCTATATAATGAGACACAAATTTCACTCCTTTTCTTTAGTTGCCATTTAAAGGTCTGTTTTAATAAATGTGAAAATCCCAATAATCACAAAAGGTTTATTGATCTATCAAGGTCTTCCATATTAGCATGAGTGTATATGGAAGTTACTTTTAAATTAGAGTGACCTAATAGTTTTTGAACATAAACTAAATTAACTCCGTTTTTTATGAGATTAGATGCAAAACTATGTCGAAGTATATGGGCTGTAACATGTTTTTTCCATCCTAAGTTTTTTACTGTATCTCTCAAAACAGAGTTTACATAAGTTGAACTTAGGTGCCCAGTTTTTTTAGTTGCAAATAAATAATCACTGTCTATATCTTCTCTTTCATGGTTTATATAGGTTTCGAGAATAGGAAGAAGATTTTGATTTATAGGTATATCTCTATTTTTATTACCTTTTCCTCCTATAACGTGTATAACCTTATTTTTTATATCTAGATCATCTAATTTTAAATTTAAACATTCACTTATTCTAAGGCCTGTGTAGTAGAGGGTTTTTATGACCAATTTTATTAAAGGATGTTCTACTGCGTCCATTAATTGAAAGGCCTCTTCTGTTGATAGGTAAGTACGTTCTTTTTTTTGGATTTTAATTGGTTCTACTGCTACAGCTAAGTTGAACTTACACATTTTATTTTTATATGTATAGTTCCAAAAAGAACGAAGAGTGTAGAGGTTTCTACTTCTTGTGGAAGTTTGAAGATTTCTCTCTTTTAAATGATAAAGATAATCTTCTATATCCGTTACTTGTACCTCATTTAAATATAAGGGGCAATTGTATTTTTTTTCAAGAAACTCATCGAAATTAGCAAGATCTATAGAATAAGATCTTATTGTTTCTTTACTTTTATCTGTCATTACAAGGTAATGAATAAATTTTTCCATAGCTTCTTTAAGCAGCAATTTTATTGCTCCTTTCTTTCAACAATTATATAATTAAGTTTATTTCGTTATTATGTAAAGTTATGGTTTTGTGCCATTATAATATCAAGATTTCTTTTAAATGTCAAAACATAACATACCTATTTTTTCTGCATTAACTATATTTTTTCACAAATAATGCTCACTTATTCACTAATTTTTAAATTCAGGTAAAAAATAAAAAAAACGACAAAAGATAACAGTAGATTATATTAAATGGAAAAAATAATTTTTAAAATTAAATTATAATAAAATACACATAAACTATGTGAAAATATAATTGTAGTAATAAAGAGCTTTTTCATTAATTAAATAATGTGTTGGTATGTAAAATTATAACAATATATTTATAAGGATTTATGAAATTTTATAAGTATATTTCTAATTTCAACAAAGCTAGATGTGGTTATATTGTAAATATATTGTTTACTTGTAATTTATATTAGTAAAAAGTAAAATAAATGTATAAAAGTGTGTAAGAAAGGGCTTTATAAGATAAGGACAATATAATAATAAACCAGATTATTTTAGGATTGCTATTATAAAAATTTCAGATTAAGCAGCTTTAATTATTTAAGAGGACATTTAAGTAACAAGATTTTGATTAAAGATTCGAATATAGTTATAGATAAAACAAACTATTTAAGGAGAATAAAATCTTAAAATTTACTAATGAAGCTTTAGTAATAAAGGGAAATAACAATTTTTAGGAGGAAGATATGAAACAAGAGAAGAATTTAATAAAAAAACTTATGGGAAAATGGGGACAGGTCACCACAACTTTTGTAACTGCATTTTTACTTATTTTTAATTTTTCATTTGTAAGTGTTTCTGCAGGAGAACTTAATGAAGGAGCTATCATACAGCAGACATATAAACAAATTCATAAGTTAGAAAGAGTAAAGGGACCTAATATTGTTGATGGAGAGAGTTCTAATATTAAGTTAGTGGGAGAAGAAAATACATCTTTAAATAATGATATTTATGCCTTAGAAGAAGTAAAGTATATACTAAGTAATTATTATTTACATGATGTATCTGACAAAGTTCAGAACGCTAATTCTATAGATGAATTAATAAAATCTTTACAAGATCCTTATACATCTTACTTTACTAAACAAGAGTATGATGACTTTGTAAATGGAATAGATAATAAATTCTATGGAATAGGTATATATATGGATATGGTAGAAGAAGGATTAAAAGTTGTATCAACCGTAGAAAATTCACCAGCACAAGAGGTAGGTCTTAAAGCAGGAGATATAATAGTTAAAATAGGAGATTTAATAGTAAAAGGAAAGACACAAGAAGAAATTTCAAATTCTTTAAGAGGAGAAGCAGGTACTACGGTAAACTTGGAAGTAAAAAGAGAAAATCAAATTTTGAATTTAGAAGTGACAAGAAAAGCTATATCAACACCAACTGTTTTAGGAAATGTCTTAAAGGGAAAGATAGGATATGTAAGAATTTCTTCTTTTGGTGAAAACACAGGAAAAGAATTTAAGAATGTTTTAAATGATTTAGAAAGTAAGGATGTAGAAAGCTATATTGTGGATTTAAGGTTTAATGGAGGAGGATATATAACATCTGCTCTTGATATAGGAGGATATTTTGTAGGAGAAAATCCTGTAGTATTAATGGAAAATAAACAAGGAGTTGTAGATTCTCATAATGGATATAAACAAGATAAAATTGTGCAGAAACCTGTAATATTCCTTATTAATGAATACAGTGCTAGTGCTTCAGAAATATTATCTGCAGCAGTAAAAGACTACGGAAAAGCATTTTTTATGGGAAAAACTACTTTTGGAAAAGGCGTTGCTCAAAGTATGATTCCTTTAAGTAGCGGAGGTGTTTTAAAATTTACAACACATGAATTTTTCTCACCAAAGGGAAATAAAATTCATCATAAAGGGATTACCCCAGACTTTGAAGTTGATAATGAAGAAGATGTGTTGGACACAGCAAGACTTCTTTTAGATGATAGTAATGGAGAAAAAATATCGAAGATTAAGAGTAAAAAACTTAATGAAATAATTAAGAAATCAGGGGAGAAAATTATAAAAGTAAAATTCAATAAAGAGTTAGATGTAAATACTGTTAAAGAGCAAAATATAGAATTAGTAGCACAAGGAGTAGGAGAAAATATTCCAATTAACCTTAAAGTAGATAAATCTAATATAGTTGTTACATCAAGTAAAGATTTTGAAAATGGAAAAAACTATTATCTTCTTGTAAATGATAAGATAAAAAGCAAAGATGGGAGAAGCTTAACTGCAGGAGAAGTAGTTAAAATAGTAGTTAATCAGTAATTAACTATTAGTGATTAAAGTAATTCCAATAATATATTAGGAAGTCATAGATGAGTCAGTAATTTAGTGTTACTGGCTCTTTTATATTCTTAAATAATTAGAAAATAGTGAAATTAGTTTATAAAATGCACAAATTAAATAATATAATTTGTATGTAAAAATCAATTAAATGTTATAATTTACAAAAAAACCATATATGATAGTAGTGAAGGATAATAGTGAGAACAAGACAAGTAAAAATTAAAATTATAAATATGGGTTAAAGTTAGGTATTTGAGAAGAAGGGTAAGTTATAAGAAGAACAAATCAAACAATAGGATATTAATAATTAATTTTAAAAGTGAGGGGTATAAATATAAATGAATTCATGGAAGGATAAAACCAAGGATTTATTTCAAAAATTCAGTGTTCTTATGAAGAATAATAGATATTTATGGGGGGTACTAATTGCAGCCTCATTAGGAATTGTTTTCTACTTAAGTTATAGGGTTACTTTGAAAAATATACTATTAAATAAGTAACTGTTTACTATATGAATAATGTGAGGGGAATTTTCATATTATAATGTATAAATTTATACATTATAAGGGGAATGTTATATGACCATGTATTCACTTTTTTTTATAGCTTTAGCCCTCGCATTAGATGCATTTGGAGTTGCTTTGAGTATAGGGATAAATAAGGGAATAAGATTTAAGAATAAGCTATATTTTTCTATATCATTTGGATTTTTTCAATTTTTTTTCTCTTTTATAGGAGCTTATGCAGGAGTTCTATTTAATAAATATATATTTACCTTTCCTAATATAATTGGAGGAGTTATAATAGCTATTGTTGGAATATTTATGCTTAAAGAAGGTATGGATGAGAAAGAGGAAAATATTCTATTAGAAAAGAAAATGTATTTTATACTAGGCATGTCTGTTAGTATAGATGCAGCTGTTATAGGATTTACTATTTTAAACAATATAGCTAACAATTTAATATTATCGCTAAATACTATTTTTATAGGAATTGTATCATTTATCATGTCTGGAGTAGCTTTTTTCATTGCCAAATATCTTAGAAAAATCAAAGTTATAGCAAAGTATGCTGATTATGTTGGTGGAGCGATTCTAATACTATTTGGATTAAAAATGATATTTTTCTAGTTGTTGTGATTAAGAAGATTCAATGTGGATATACTCCTAAATAAACATATAGTTTATTGGAGGAATATGTATGAATAAGGTTATGTTTATTGGTAGAATAACAAAGGATGTTGAACTAAAACATATAAAGGAAAATGATAAATATGTCACTAATTTTACTATAGCTGTAGAAAGACCCTTTACCAATTTAAAAGGGGATAGAATAGTAGACTTTATACCTATAGTAGCTTGGGATAAAAATGCAGAAAATATTGCTAAATATACTAAGAAGGGAAGCTTGATAAGTGTAATAGGAAGGCTTCAAATGACTTCTTTTGAAGGTAAGGATGGAGTAAGAAAATATCTAAGTCAAGTGGTTGCTCAGGAAGTACAGTTTTTACAATGGAGAAAAGACGATAAAAAAGAGGAAAATAAAGAAGAAAATAAAGAAGAAAATAAAGAAAAAGAAGCAATTTAAGTTATAGTTACATATGTATATAGAATTCAATTGGTACAGTGTTAAGCTGTACCATATTTTTGTTTTAAATTTTATCACAACAGAGAAAACTATGTTATAATTGTGATGAGTTATATTTGGAAATAATATTGGTGTTAATATACAAATATAACTCATTATTAAATTAGGCATGTTTTGATAAACTACTGATTTAGCATAATTTAATAAATATAAATAAGGTAATTAAGAAGAGATTTGAATAAATATGAAAAAATCAGCATTTAATTAAATAGAGATTGTCATAGGTGATATTATGGATGTAGAAAAAACTTTAAAAGAAAATAAAATGAGAGTTACTAAGAATAGAATATCTATTTTGAAAATTTTAGATGAAAGTGATACAGGTGTTACAGCAGAGTATATTTTTAAAGAAGTTAGAGAAAAAAAAGAAAAAATAGATCTATCTACTATATACAGGACTTTAGAAATTTTATATGAAAAAGATATTTTAAATAAATTTGATATAGGCGAAGGAAGGTATAATTATATTTTAAAAAATAAGTGTCATAAGCATACTATATGTTGTCACCTATGTCATAAAAAAATACAAATAGACTGTCCCTTATTTCAAGTTGAAGAAATAATAAAAAGTAAAACAGGATTTACCTTTGTAGAAAAAGAGATAAAACTTAAATGCATTTGTGAAGAATGTAGAGAAAATGAAACTTTAGATAATGTAAATAGTAAAGAAGAATGGGAAATATTAAAGTCAGAGTAGTTACTATTAATTAGGTAGGTACAATTAAATGAATTAGTGAGCAAATACTAGTAATTAATTATGATTTATTAGTTTACAAAATAATCATAAAATTTTATTTAATTATTAAAGATTAGCTGATAAAATAAATTATTAGACAAAAGATGAAAAATTTGGTTGCAAAAGTTATAGATTAAACACTATGTGTTATTAAAAATCAGTAAAACATGAAAAAATAGTATTGCAAAATTATGAGAAAGAGGGTATTAAGATGGAGTTTTCATCATTAGTGTTAATGGAAGTAGATAAAGATAATAAATTTATAAGAGAGATTGGAAGCTATGAAGTAAGTGAGGGAGCAGAATATATTACAAAATTTTTTTGTAAGGAAGGAAAGATAAACTTATATTTTGATACAGGAAAAGATGTAGAAGAGTGGGAATATAGCGCTATATATGATTTATTTGATTTAAAAACGTTTGAAGAAAAAGGATATAAAATCGAAGAAAAGGATGATGAATATAATCCAACATGGATTGTAGAATTTGACTATATTGAAGAACATATGGAAATGGTAGAAAAATTAAGAGAAATATGTAATATTATACATTTAGAGGTAAAGAAATCCTTTGAAGAGTCCGAAAATAAGAAAGAGGATTATGTTTAAATGAAGCTTTTCACAAGAAAAGCTTCATTGTTTCAAATAAGGAGATTCATGGCAAAATAAGGATAGTAGAATTTTATTATATTGAAGATTGGAGAGGATAGTGTGAATGCAGTTAAAGATCTTAAAAACAGAGAGGAGATATCAAAGCAATATAAATGGGATATAAGTAAAGTATATACTAGTATAGAACAATGGGAAGCTGACTTTGAATTGCTAAAAAAAGAAGCCTTAAAACTTAAAGAATATAAAGGAAAATTAAATGAAGGAAAAGAGCTTCTTGCATTTTTAAAGCTGGATGAAGAAATTTCAAGATTAGCAGATAAACTTGCAGTATATGCTTTTTTAAGATCAGATGAAGATACTACTAATACTATTTTTCAAGCTTTAAAAAATAAGATAGAGTCTTATTTAGCAGAACTTATGGCTGTAAGTTCATTTTTTGTCCCAGAAATTCTATCTTATGATGAAGGAACTATTGAAAAAGCTATTCAAGAAGTGCCAGAACTTAATATGTACAAATTTATGCTTGAAAAAATATTAAAAAAGAAACCTCACACTTTGAGTAGTGAAATGGAGGAGCTTTTAGCTTCAGTTTCAGATTGTTTAAATGCACCAGGAAATATTTTTGGAATGCTTACTAATGCAGATTTAACATTCCCTAATATAAGAGATGAAGAAGGAAAAGAAGTTGTACTTACAGAAGGAAGTTATTCTAAATATATAAAATCAAAAGATAGAAAAGTCAGAGAAGATGCTTTTAAAGCTTTATTTGGGACTTATGAAAAGTACAAAAATACTTTAGCAACATCATTGACATCATCCATTAAGAATTTTTCTTTTGTAGCAAAAACTCGTAAATACAACAATTCACTGAAAAGTTCTTTAGAGCCAAATGACATTCCCGAATCAGTGTACGATAGTGCTATAGAAACCATAAATAAAAATATAGAAAGTCTCCATAGATATGTTAGGATAAAGAAAAAGTTATTGGGATTAAATGAAATTCATATGTATGATCTTTATGTTCCAGTGATAGATACTCCTAAAACTAATATAGAATTTGAAGAAGGAGTTAAAATAGTAAAAAATGCGTTAAAACCCCTTGGAGAAGAATACCTTGAGATTTTCAGTGAAGGAATAGATAACAAATGGATAGATATTTATCAAAATAAAGGAAAAAGAAGTGGAGCCTATTCTTGGGGGTGTTATGATACTATGCCTTATGTGCTTTTAAATTATAACAATGAACTTAATGATGTATCTACTCTTGCTCACGAAATGGGTCATTCTATACATTCATATTATTCAAGAAGAGAGCAACCTTATATTTATGCACAGTATACTTTGTTTTGTGCGGAGGTAGCATCAACTGTTAATGAATGTCTTCTTATAAATTACTTAATAGAAAATGAAAAGGATGAACGAAAAAGACTTTATCTTATAAATACTCAATTAGAACAAATAAGAACTACTGTTTTTAGACAAATTATGTTTGCTGAATTTGAAAAAATTACTCATGAGAAAATTGACAAGGGTGAACCATTAACATCAAAAGATTTATGCAGTATATATCATGAACTTAATATAAGATACTTTGGTAAAGATATGATCATAGATAAAGAAATAGATATGGAATGGTCTAGAATTCCACATTTTTATAGTGATTTTTATGTGTATCAGTATGCTACAGGGTATTCTGCTGCTAATTCTTTTGTTAAGAGTATTTTAGCTTTAGGAGATAAATCTGTAGAAAAATATAAAGGTTTCTTAAAAAGTGGTGGCTCTGATTATCCTATAAATATTTTAAAAAATGCTGGGGTTGATATGGCAACTTCTAAACCAATAGAGGACACTATAGATAGATTTAATGAACTTTTGGATATGTTGGAAAATACTCTTTAAAATTAGATTATAAAGAGTAAGGGGGGGTATGACATGAGGCTTGAATTCATAAATAGAGTTAAAGAAAATGATATTCTTGGAAAAAACATCCTCACCAACGATGGAAATATACTCTTAAGAGCTGGCATTAAGTTGACTAATAAATATATATCAAAGCTACGAGAACTTGGAGTACTCTATGTATACGTAGAAGATGAAAGGTTAAACGATGTTATGGTAGAGGATGAAAGACTTCTAAAGATAAAGCAAATATATATGAAAAGCATGTCAAATATAGTCAAAAGTTTAAATATGGAACATAGGGTAGAAACAAGAGATTCCCTTAGAGTTGTAGAGAACTTAGTTGAGTATATAATTGATTGTGGAGATGTTGATAAAAGTTTAACTGATATAAAAACTTATGATAATTATACTTATGTACATTGTATAGATACTTGCATAATGGCAACTTTTCTTGGAATTTCGATGAATTATAGTGAAAGCGAACTTAAGGAATTAGCTATTGGTGCAGTTCTTCATGATATAGGAAAAACTAAGGTTCCTTATAAAATTATAAATAAAAGAGAACCTCTTACAAAAGAAGAAATGCAAGAGATAAGAAATCATCCTATTTATGGAAAAGAAATATTGGAAAAGAATATGCAGATTTCTATGGATATAATTAAAGCTGTAGAACAACATCATGAAAGAGTTGATGGAAGTGGATATCCAAATGGGTTAAAAGGATATGAAATTTCTAGATTTGCGAGAATAGTATCTATATGTGATGTTTATGATGCTGTAAGTAATAATAGAGTTTATAGAAAAAAGATGCCACCTAATGAAGCTTATGAACTTATTTTAGGTGGAAGTGGTACTTTATTTGATGAGGAGATTGTAAAAAACTTTAAGAACATTTTTGCTATATATCCTTTAGGGTGTTGTGTGAAACTTTCAAATAATATAGAAGGATATGTAATAAAGCAAAATAAAGGATTTCCAGATAGACCCGTCATAAGAGTTCTTTATAATAGTATGACTAGAGAGCCTATATCTTTTTATGAAATTGATTTGTTAAAACACTTAGACATAGTAATTGAAGGCATAGTATAGGATATGTTTCAAGACAGTTTTATTTTACATAGTTTATATTAAATTGATAGGTTATTAAATGATTTATAATTAAAAAGCATTTAATAACCTAGTTAAAATTTAGGGCTTCTAAGAATTAATCGTTTGTATAAGTCTATTAAATTAGATTTAAAAATAATATAATATCAAAAAAAGAAGAAGAGTGCTGAGTAGAGTCTGAATAAAAGTTTTAAAATCAACATAGATTAAAAACGTAGCCTCTTATTTTTAAAAGTCGGAGGATGTTATGAAAAGAGAGGATTTTCAAAAGTTTCTTATAAAAAAGCTTTCAGATAATTACATGTATCATATTACAGAGATTTATTCAAAAGATAATACAGAAAGTTTTTGGGGGCTAGAAAAAAGGATAAATGAAAGAAATATATGTTTAGTTTTCTTGAATAAAGATAATATTAATAATGTGGAAGAACAAAAATACGATGGATTTATAAAAATACTTATTCTGGAAGATGTAGATGTAAGAACTCCGCTTACAGTAAGAAATGAAGAGATAAATAATGTAATAATACTTGATAAAGAGAAAAATAGTATTGTTTATTGTCCACAGGAATTAAGTGAAATAGGGGGACAAATATATAGCATACTTAATTATAGATTAGAAATAGAGAAAAGGAAAAAGGATAAGTCTTTTATAACTAATTTATTAATAGGAATAAATATAGTTTTATATATAATAACGGCTGTTCTTTCTAAGAATATTTTCGATAGCGATATAAGGGTACTAGTGTTTTTGGGAGCTAAGGTTAATGAGCTTATAAGCCAAGGTGAATACTATAGATTGTTTACAGCTATGTTTCTTCATGGAGGACTCATGCACCTTGTATTAAATATGTATGCTTTATATGCTTTAGGACCATTGGTTGAAAAGGTATATGGAAAAATAAAATATTTGATTATATATTTCATAGCTGGGATGATTTCTTCTGTTTTTAGTTACCTATTTTCAAGTGGAGTTTCTATAGGGGCATCAGGAGCTATTTTTGGACTTCTTGGAGCTTCTTTAATCTTTGGAGTTAAGATGAGGGATAAGGTTGGAAAAGGAATGGTTAGAAATATAATTTATGTTATTGGAATAAATGTATTTATTGGAGTAGCTATGCCTAATATAGATAACTTTGGACATATGGGAGGACTGATTGGAGGAATTATAATATCATTTATATTATGGAAAGACAATATGTTTAATTAATAAAAAATAAGTGATTTTAAATAAGTTGACTTATAGATTAAGTTATACGGAGACATATTAAATAAGCACATGAATTTTATCATTTACTAAATTAAAAATCTATCTTTTCGCAAATTTTAAAAGAAATTAATATATTAAGGATAAATAATATATTGTATTAAGAGAGACATGAATATATAATTATATTATTATTCTTTCATTGTAGGAGGATAGCATGAAGAAGAACATACCCGAAATAAATGGAATTTTAAGAAGTAATATGATTAAAGTACCTGAAGCTATAAGAGAAGCAAGTGGAATAATAGTTTTAGGAAAAAGAATTAAATCTTTAGTTTTTAGTACGGATGTAGCTGTCATAAGAAATACTAATGCAGATGCAATAATGGCGGTATACCCTTTTACTCCCCAACCAGTTATAACGCAGGCACTTATGATCGGTTCAGATAAGCCTGTTTTTTGTGGCGTTGGCGGTGGAATAACTACAGGTAAGAGAGTTGTAAACTTGGCTCTTGATGCTGAATTTAAAGGGTGTTTTGGAATAGTACTGAATAATCCAACATCAAATCAAGTTGTTGCAAGGGTTAGAAAAACTATAGACATTCCTGTTATAATTACAATAGTATCTGAGAAAGAAGATATTCAAGCAAGGATAGATGCGGGAGCTGATATTTTAAATGTTTCTGGTGGAAAAGATACTGCTAAAATAGTAAGAATGATAAGAGAACAGCTTCCAAGAATACCTATAATAGCTACTGGTGGACCAACTGATGAAAGTATTAGAGAAACTATAGAAGCAGGAGCAAATGCTATTACATATACTCCACAAACGACAGGAGACATTTTTGCTACAATTATGGATAGATATAGAGAATCTTATGATCAGCTTGGAAAGTTAGGACCTCATATAGGACTTATTAAATAAGACTTACTACAATAATATTGCAGTGCAATATTATTGTAGAGATTAGCGAATAGTAAAGGAGGGATTTCCTCCTAGTGTCAGAAAATCTTTGAATTAAGTAAAAGAATAAGCTCATAATGAAAAATTAAATTTTCATTATGAGCTTTGTTGTTAATCTAAATAAAAGAGCTAGTAAGCTCTTAAAAGCGGTAGCTTATGGGAGTCACCTCTTAACTTAAGATTAAAAGATAGTTGCTATAAAATACTGAATAAACATACATACTACCACTGAAAGTCTGAAAAACGGTTTAGTTTAAAGATTTTATGACTTCAGGAGGAAAAATCATACTTTAGTATTCCTCTTCTCCTAAATATGAATGTTAGACTATATTAACTATAAAAAATCTATTTATATGCCGTTATTCATTACATCGCAACATTTTTCTATTATGCAAATCATTAATTTAATAATCTATTTATATCTGAGTCATATATGGTTTCTTTTTCTATCAATTCTTGAGAAAGTTGATCTAAATAGAATTTATTCTCATATAGTAGATTTTTTACTTCCTTATAAAGTTCATCAATTGTAGTTTTGCATTCATTTACAATATCAATTTTATTGGACTTAGATACTTCGCCCATTTCTGATAGAGTTAGCAGACCTAAGGAATGTCCCATTCCATAGGCAGTTACCATACTTCTTATTATATTTGTAGAGTTTTTTAAGTCACTATAAGCACCAGTAGTAATTTTGTCTTTTCCAAAAATTATTTCCTCGGCAGCTCTTCCACCTAAAAGAACCATTATTCTTTTTTTCAAGTAGTCTTTATTTTGATACATTTGGTCTTGAGGAATACTTAAGGTATATCCACCAGCTCCATTAGTGCTAGGAATAATAGTAACCTTTGAAACTTTTTCTTCAGGAAGTACTTTTGCAGATATAAGAGCATGTCCAGCTTCATGATAAGCAGTGATTTTTTTATCAGATTCTTTTATGTGCTCTCTATTTAATTTTTCATATCCAGCTAAAACAATAGAATAAGCTTTGTCAAAATGTATATTTTTTATATTTTCACTATTTTCTTTACAAGCAAGTATTGCAGCTTCATTAACTAAATGTTCTAGTTTTGCTCCGGAAAATAAAGATGTTTTTTGTGCCAATTCTTTTACATCTATATTTTTAGCAGGTTTATTTTTTAAATGCAAGGATAGTATTTTTTCTCTTGCTGATACATCTGGAAGGGAAATTTCTATATGTCTATCAAATCTTCCAGGTCTTAATAAAGCGGTATCAAGCATGTCTAATCTATTAGTAGCAGCCATAACAACAATACCTTCTTTTTCATTAAAACCTGACATTTCTGTTAAAAGAGCATTTAAAGTTTGATCTCTTTCATCAGAACCCCCTGTGGTTTTAGAACTGTCCCTTTTTTTCCCTATAGCATCAATTTCATCTATAAATATTACAGCTTTGCCATGAGCTTTAGCTTTTTTAAATAATTGTCTTATTCTACTAGCCCCAACTCCCACATATACTTGAATAAAGTCTGAACCGGACATAGCATAAAAAGGGACACCTGCCTCACCAGCAACAGCTTTTGCAAGAAGTGTTTTACCTGTCCCAGGTTCACCATAAAGAATTATACCTTTAGGCATACGAGCACCATAAGAAGCATATTTCTCAGGGTTTTTTAGAAAGTCTACAATATCTTTTACACTTTCCTTTGCTTCTTCATTTCCTGCAACATTTTGAAAGTTATATCCTATATCTTCTACGGCACTTGCATCAAGAGAATCTACTGATCTCATGCTTTTAGAAGTCACTTTAGAATTTTTTACAGCAAGAAAGATAAAAGATCCAATAGAAGCAACCAATAAAACAAAAGGAAGCACTTCAAAAGGGCTTGCATAAGATTGTTCTGCAACCTTTACTCCTTTTTGAAGCATAGTTTCTTTGAATTTATCACTTCTAGGATTATCAGTTTCGTATATTTTTCCATCTTTGGTTTTCACCTTAAGTTTTGGGGAATCTGTATAATAAACTACAGATATCTTGTTTGAATTTACATCGTTTAAAAAATCTTTATACTCTTTTGAACCCTTTGGTTGATAAGCTATGCCTGTTGTAATTATTAATATAATGGATAGTAAAGTAGTCAATATTGGAAGTAAAAGGTATTTGTTTTTTATTTTATTCACGTTATCACCCTTTCTAGATTTATACCACAGCTACCCTACAAGTAACTTAATAAGATCACTAGTAATAATAATTTCCATTTCTAAGCATAATTATTATGTCAACTTGATTCAAATTATAATAAATTTATGAGTTTATGTCCAATGAAAATCATAAATTTTTCTAATGTAATTTATGTAAAAGTAGGAACGGTTCTTATTAGTAACCAATAGCCAGTAATTAGTTTCTAATGATTAGATAAGCTTATAAAATTATAAAATAAGGGACGATTCTTAAAAATAGGCTTAATAATTAAGGTGAATTTGGGGGGAGCTAGAGGTGCTTCTTGTTAAAATACTTACTACATTAATAAGGGATTTACATTATTTAGGAAGTTGCGAATGTTTTATTTGTAAGTCATTAAGAGTGATTAAGTGGAAAGCTTTGATAAATGTTGTTTTAGGGCAATTTATTGTGTATACTTTAGATATATTGTTAAATAATTCAATATAATAATTAATTACTACTTAAATGTATTTTTAATTGGACAAGGGGGCAAAAATGAATATTTCTAATATAAAGGTTAAACTAACAGAAAAAGATTTAATAGGAATGATAGATGAAAATTTAAAAATAGATGGTTTCAAAATTGATGAAATTAATATAAAAAATTTTCTACAGATAAGAGGACATTATAACAAAGGCTTAAAAATAAATTTTTTAGCTTCTCTTTATTTAAAAGGTATAGAGAATAATATATTGAAGTTAGGACTTGCAAATATAAAACTAGGGAAAATACCTATATGGTCAAAGCTTGTTAATTTTGCTTTAAGAAAGGTTTTGAAAAAATTTCAGTTTATGGGTATAAGTTTAAAGGATGAGGTTGTATGTTTAGATTTCTATAAGCTTTTAAAGTATATACCTGCTGTAGAATTTATATTGAAAGATATAGTTTTATTTAAAGAATATATGGAAGTTGAAGTTGAAAACTTGGTTTATATAGAAGGTAAGAAGGCATTATCTTTAGAAGAAATAAAAAATGAAATAAAGAATGATATAAAGAGTGATATTGATAATAATAAATCTATATTTAATGAAAAAAAGACTTGTGAAGATGAAATTTATAATATAAATAAAACTAAGGATGAATATTCTAAAGTAAGAGATAAAGCTAAGGACAAGCTACCAGAAGGGTGTGAAAAATATAAAGATTATATATTGTTGATTCCAGATATAGTAGCTTTGCTGTATAGAATTATGATAGATGAAAGAGTCAAAACTAAGACGAAAGTAGTTATTGGAGCTGCAATAACATATTTAGCTCTTCCTGTAGATATTATACCCGACTTTATACCTGTTATAGGGAAGATAGATGATATTGGAATAGTATTTTTGGCTTTGGATAAAATCATAGATGATATACCAGAAAATATTATTTTAGAACATTGGCAAGGAAAGGATGATATCATAATAAAAGCTAAAGAAATTAAAAAAGCATCTTTCAATATTATAGGAAGGCAGAAAACAATAAGCATTTTAAGTGGAGTGTTTGTTTTTTCTAAAAAAATTATACATAGAAGAAAAAATAAAAATAAAACAAAATAAATGAATTTAGTAAGTTTAGGAGTGGAAAGATGGCAAAAAAGAAATTATATGCTATAAAAGAGGGGTTTGATTTTGAAGACAATATTAAAATAGAAGATAAAATAGTAGATTCATGGGATAAATGTCTGAAATATGTTAAGGGTGTTAAAGGCGCAAAATATAAGAGCTTTACTTCTTTAGAAGAAGCTGAAAACTATTTAGATATGGGAAGTTCTTTTTTGAAAAAAGATGAGGACAATTATCCAAAGGATAAGGTTCATGCATATGTAGATGGAAGTTTCAACCAAACCAGTGGAAAATATTCTTACGGTTTAGTTGTAGTAAAAGATGATGTAATACTTCATATTGAAAATGGTTGTGGCAAGGACGACTCTAATAAATCGATAAGGCAGATTGCAGGAGAATTAAAAGGTTCTATTAAGGCTTTAGAATACGCAGGATCTAATGATATTAAAGATTTAGTTATATTTCACGATTATGTAGGTGTTTGTTATCATGCCACAGGTTTTTGGCAGAGAAAAGAAGAGTCATCTAAAAAATATTATGAAGAGTTTAATTGGTTAACTAAGTCAAAAAATATAAATGTTACTTTTGTTAAAGTAGATAGCCATACTGGAGATTTATATAATGAGATTGTAGATGAATTTGCAAAAAAAGCAGTTAGTATACCTTTAAATGGTTCTACTAAAAAATTATTAAAGAATAGAAATTTAAAAGTAAAAACTGATGAACTAAAAAATATGATTATAGAATTAATAGGAGAAGATTTAGCTTCAAATATAATAGTAAAGAATGTTTAATATTTTAAAATTTGCACAACCTATTATATATAAAGCAGCTAATAAACAAAATTCTTAGTTTCAGGTGTTTTTGTTACAACTGAAGATTAGAAGCCGTTATCCAGGGTCGTAATTATTCTTTATTGCCATTAAAAATGAGAATATTAGAAGAAGTAGACATCGGATAAACAGGATTCTTGATTTCAGATGTTTTTGTTACAACTGAAAATTAGAAGCCGTTATCCAGGGGCGTAGTTATTCTTTATTGTCATTAAAAATGAGAATATTAGAAGAAGTAGACATCGGATAAACAGGATTCTTGATTTCAGATGTTTTTGTTACAACTGAAAATTAGAAGCCGTTATCCAGGGGCGTAGTTATTCTTTATTGTCATTAA
>NZ_JAPQFJ010000012.1:0-56209 GCF_026738875.1 Clostridium brassicae | reverse complement strand
AAAATGAGAATATTAGAAGAAGTAGACATCGGATAAATACTTAAAGCTAGGCTGCAAACTTATTATAAGGGGTGTAAATTATGCGTGCAAAATTTGTAAGAGGTATGACCGCTGGAGCAGTTCTTGGTGTGACTGCAGGTATGTTATTGGTACCTCAGATGAATAGAGGTACAAGGAAGAGATTAAGAAGAAATGGAAGAAATATGATTCATACAGTTGAAGGAATGTACGACACTATTATGGATTGGGCAAGATAGTACAAAAAGAAATTCAAGATTGTTGAATATCTTGAATTTCTTTCTTTTTTTAAAATTATTATGGAAAATATGGCGATTTTTTTGCAGAATATAACTGTATTATGATATAATAAAATAAGATTTACTAAATTATTAAATGGTATTAAATAGTATTAACTAGTATTAACTAGATTCAGGCAAAGGAAGATGTATTTATGGAAATATTGTCTTTAGGAGAAAAAATTAAGAGAAGAAGAAAAGAATTAAATATGACATTGAAGGATCTAGCTGGTGATAGAATAACTCCGGGACAAATAAGTCTTGTTGAATCAGGTAAGTCTAATCCTAGTATGGATCTATTAGAATATTTGGCAAATGCCCTTAATATTTCTGTAGAATATTTAATGGAATCAGAGGAAACTCAAGCTGAGAAGATAGCCATTTATTTTGAAAATATCGCTCAGTCTCATATTTTAAATGATGAGTTAAATTTGGGAGAACAGTATATAGAAAGTGCTTTATACTATGCAGAAAAATATAATTTAGAACATAGAAAAGCTAAGATACTGTATTTAAGGGGAGATATGTGTTCATTAAGGGGAAATATTGGACTCGCTCAGCAGTACTATTTGTCAGCCAATGTAATATTTATAAAAAAGAATAAATTTGAGGATATAATTAATACCTTTTTAAAACTTGGAATTATAACACTAGATACTCAGGCTTATCATGCTGCGTGTAGTTATTTTCAACAAGCAGAAAAAGTATATATTGATAATGATTTGCAAAATGAATTACTAATAGGGCAAATTTACTATTATATAGCAAATACTTATTTTAAATTGGATGATATTGAAAAAGCTATAAGTTATTCATATTTAGCTAATGAAACCTTCAAAAAAATTGATAATAAAGAAGAATATGCAAAGTCCCTTTTATTACTTTCAGAACAGTATAGCAAAAAAGGTGATGTTGATAATGCAATAAAATATTCAAATAAGACATTAGAGTTGTACAAGCAAATAAATGATTCTAAATATATTGCTCAAATTGAGAATAATTTAGGAAAATTATTTTATGAATTCGATAATTTAGAAGAATCTTTTGTACATTACAATAAAGCTAAAAAAATGAGGGAAAAATATAAGGATTCAAAGTATGTTGAAACATTAATAAATATCTGTGAAAATTATATTAAGTTGAAAGATATACAGAATTCTAGAAAAATTTTGTCAGACATAATGGACAATATTGAATGTGGAGGAAGACAAGCACTTTTAAATTATTATTTATTGAAACATAGGATAGACATAATCGAAGGAAATTTAATAGAAGCTGAGAATACTTTAGTTCTTGCCCTAGAATATGCTAAAACTATGGAACTTACAGATGAATATGCAGAAATTGCAGTATTAATTGGTAAATTTTACATAGATAATGGAAAAGATAAAGAAGCGGCAAAATATTTAAGTGAAGGTGTGGAAGCCTTTAAAAAATTAGGAGTTTTGAAATAGGGTAATGATGGATAGGTGATTGGAATGGAAGTATTATCTGTTGGTGAAAAGATAAAAAGAGCAAGAATATATAAGGGGTATACACTCAAAGATGTCTGCGGAGAAGAAATTTCTGTATCTAAGCTAAGCTGTATCGAAAACGGAAAAGTAGAAGCAGAGTGTTGGATTTTGGAATATATAGCACAAAAGCTGGAAATGGATTTTGAGTATTTAAAGCAGAGTGTAGACGAACAAATAAATATTAATATAAAAAAAATATTGGAAAGTATGAACAAAGGAAGCTATAATGACGATCTTCAATATAATTTAGACTTAGCCGAAAGATATGGTTATTATGATATCGGGTTAGAAATTATGCATATGATATTTGAGCATAATTTGGAAAAGCATAAGTTAAAAGAGGCACAAAGACTTATAGGAAGATATTATGATTTGAGTAATAAAGCTTCTTTTAAGTATAGAAAAAATATGTATTATATGGATGTAGGAAAGTACTTTTATAAAAATAAAGAATATTATCAATCTATTAATTATTTCAAGAACGTTACAAAAAATGTAACGTGTAATAAAAGTGAAGATCATAACTTTATACTGGATGCTATGTATTTTGAAGCATCAGCTTATTTAAAGATAGGTAAGTATGAAGAGGCTTATCAAATTTCATTAAAATTAAATGAATTGCTTAATCATATAGACGAAAGCTTAAAAAAAGCAAATGTTTATCATATGATGGCTATTATATACTTAAAATTAGATAAAAGCCAATTTAAAAAGTATGAAACTAAGGCATATGAAATGTATGGAGATGATATAGAAAATAAAGCTATGGCTATGTATAGTTTTGCATCAGTTATGTTTGAAGCGGATTTAAGAGACATGGCTCAAGAATATATAAAAAAAGCTATAGATCTATATCCAAGAGAAAACGATGAGAAGCTAGTAGATTTTATACTTAAATGTACCGAAGAATTAGTGAATAACAAAGATATGGACTTTGTTTCTGAACTTAGTGATGAAGCTTTAAATCTTTCTATTAAAATAGATAATGTGAGATTTGTTGAAAAAGCTTATTATTTAAAAGCAAAGGTGTTAATAGAGCAAAATAGTTTAATAACAGCAGAAATGTATATGAGTCTTTCTCTTGATGCGCTCAATAAATTTGGAACCAAAAAACAAATTTGTGAAAGATATATGGAAATGGGAAAAATGTATTATGATATGAAGTATACTAGTGATTCAATAAGATATTTTTCACTAGCTATGGCAATGCAAAAGAAACTTTAATAGGGACGGTTCTCGAAAATCCAATTTTAAGGATTTTTGGGGACGGTTCTATTTTTGTGACTAAAAAATAAAAATTAATCAAATTAGTTATGAATTAAAGAAATTTCATAAAAAATAATAGGAGCGGTTGTTAAATTTAAAAACTAAATATGATTTATATTTAATAAAATGGGGGATAGTTCTATAAATTACATCCCAGATATTTATTATTATATAATGGAAGGTTATAATAATGTTAATAATATTAATAGATAACATTACAGTATAAAGAAAGGGTGATAGCTGTGAATATAGAAAAAATGACTACGAAAGTTCAACAAGCGTTGAATGATTCTCAATTAATAGCTGTCAAATATAATCATCAACAAATAGACGTTATACATTTATTTATGGCATTAATATCTCAAGAGGATGGATTGATTCCTAATATATTTGGCAAAATGGGAGTTGATATAAAGAAACTTAAAGATTCAGTTCATACTGAGCTAGATAAAATGCCAAAGGTATTAGGTGAGGGGGCACAAAGTGCTGGGATATATGCAGTAAGAAGGCTTGAAGAAGTTTTTTTACAAGGAGAAAAGTATGCTGAAAAATTTAAAGATTTATATATAAGTGTTGAACATATTATGCTTTCAATTATGGATGTGGAGTCCAAGGGTGTTGTAGGAAAGATATTAAGAACATTTAACATAGATAAGAATAGTTTTTTATCTGTTCTTTCTCAAGTAAGGGGTAATCAAAGAGTTGAGACCCAAGATCCGGAAGGAACTTATGATGCTTTAAAAAGATATGGACGAAATTTAGTCGAGGAAGCTCAAAGGCATAAGTTAGATCCAGTAATAGGAAGAGATGAAGAGATAAGAAGAGTTGTTAGAATACTTTCAAGAAGAACTAAAAATAATCCTGTGTTAATAGGAGAACCTGGTGTTGGTAAAACTGCTATTGTAGAGGGACTTGCTGAGAGAATAGTTAGAGGAGATGTACCAGATGGTATTAAGGATAAAGTGATTTTTTCTTTAGATATGGGATCTTTAATTGCAGGAGCTAAATATAGAGGGGAATTTGAAGAAAGGTTAAAGGCAGTATTAAAAGAAGTAGAAAAAAGTGAGGGGAAGATTGTATTATTCATTGATGAAATACACACTATTGTGGGAGCAGGAAAGACAGAGGGAGCTATGGATGCAGGTAATATAATAAAGCCTATGCTAGCAAGAGGAGAACTTCATTGCATAGGTGCCACGACTTTTGATGAATATAGAAAGTATATTGAAAAAGATAAGGCACTTGAAAGACGATTTCAACCTGTTATTGTAAATGAGCCTACAGTAGAAGATAGCATCTCTATATTAAGGGGATTAAAGGAAAGGTTTGAAATACATCATGGTGTTAGAATTCACGATTCAGCTATAGTGGCTGCTGCTAAACTATCAGATAGATATATAACTGATAGATTTCTTCCTGATAAGGCTATAGACCTAATTGATGAGGCTGGCTCAATGATAAGAACGGAGATAGATAGCTTACCATTTGAATTAGATGAAGTTAAAAGAAGAGTTTTTCAATTAGAGATAGAGAAAGAGGCATTGTCAAAGGAAAAGGACAAGGCTTCTAAAGAAAGATTACTTAACTTAGAAAAGGAGTTAGGAAATTTAAAAGAGAATGAAAAAGAAATGACAGCTAAATATGAGCGGGAAAAGTCAGAGATTACTGGAGTGAGAGATTTAAAAGAAAGGCTTGATAATGCAAGAGGAAAATTAGAAAAGGCAGAAAGAGAATATGATTTAAATAAGGTTGCAGAATTAAAGTATGGAATTATTCCCGAAATAGAGAAAAAAATTAAGGAGAATGAAAATAAGCTAAGGGAAAATGGAGATGGAGCTTTATTAAAAGAAGAAGTTACAGAAGATGAAATATCTGAAATAGTTTCAAAATGGACAGGAATACCAGTTTCAAGGCTTGTAGAAGCTGAGAGAGAAAAACTTTTAAGACTTGAAGATGAGTTACACAAAAGAGTAATTGGTCAAGAAGAAGCTGTTACAGCTACTGCAGATGCAGTTATAAGGGCAAGAGCGGGTTTGAAAGCTATTAATAGGCCTATTGGTTCATTTATATTCTTAGGACCAACAGGGGTGGGTAAAACAGAACTGGCAAAAACTCTTGCTAGAGTTTTATTTGATAGCGAAGAAAATATAATAAGAATTGATATGTCAGAGTATATGGAGAAATATTCCGTATCTAGATTGATAGGCGCTCCTCCAGGATATATAGGATATGATGAAGGGGGACAATTAACTGAAGCTGTTAGAAGAAATCCGTATAGTGTTATTTTATTTGATGAAATAGAAAAAGCTCATGATGATGTGTTTAATATTTTTCTTCAAATTTTAGATGATGGAAGATTAACAGATAATAAAGGAAAGACTGTAGATTTTAAAAATTGTATAATAATCATGACTTCTAATATAGGAAGTAGTTATCTTTTGGATAATAATAAGTCTTCATATATAGATGAAAGTATTAGAAAAAAGGTTATGGAATCATTAAAAAGAAGGTTTAAACCAGAATTTTTGAATAGACTAGATGATATTATAATGTTTAAACCACTTACAGAGGATGAGATAGAAAAAATAATAGATATATTTGTAGAAGAAATTAGAGAAAGATTAAGTGATAAGAATATAGGATTAAAAATTAGTAAAGAAGCTAAAGAAGTTTTGGCTAAGGAAGGATATGATCCAATCTATGGAGCAAGACCTTTAAAAAGGTATATAGCTAGAACGTTAGAAACAAAGATAGCTAAGTGTATAATTAAAGGTGAGGTTCATGATGGGTCAATGGTTGATGTGATTTTAGAGGATGGAGACTTAAAATTAGAAGTAAAATAGAATGGGAACGGTTCTAGATTTTAAAATTTAGAACCGTTCCTATAAATTTGACCTAAACTATATGAAACCAACTTATTCTAAAATGTAATGAAAAACAACCAAGTAATTAGAATAAGAAAAATAACTCTAATTACGGTGTATTATACTATTGTACCATTTCCCTTTTAATTATGAATTGTTTTGCTTTTAATTCATAGGTATCATCTAAATTCGGAAGTATAAAGTCACCATATTTATTTTCAAGTGCGGATAAAAGTAATCTATCTGCTAATTCGGGATTTTTGGATAATAAGGAACCATGAAAATATGTACAATATGTATTTTTATAAATACATCCTTCATATCCATCCTCTCCATTGTTTCCGTAACCTGTTAAAACAGTGCCTAAAGGATTTAAATCCCCTATATATGTTTTACCTGAATGGTTTTCAAAACCTACATAGATTTCATTATAATCTTTATTAAAAATTACAGTATTTCCGATAAACCTTTTATTGCCAGGCTCTGTATATATATTTAGAGCACTTAGTCCCTCGAGCTCTTCTCCAGAAGGAGTTACGTAGTATTTCCCAAGAAGCTGATATCCTCCACAAATTGATAAAAATACTTTGTTGCTTTCAATATATTTTATTATCTCATTTTTCTTATTTTGTTTTAAATCCTTTGATACAATAGATTGTTCATAATCTTGACCACCACCAAAGAATACAATATCATATTTTGAAGAATCAAAAGTATCATCTATAGACACATTAAATACATTAGTTTTAATACCACGTTGTTCAGCCCTATATTTTAATATTAAAATATTGCCTATATCTCCATAAACATTCAAAAGATCAGGATACATGTGACATATATTAAGCTCCATAGTATCACCCCTATATTAATAATAGTTAATATAAATTGTAGTATGAGTTACCACAATTTTTTTATATAGCCCTTATTGTTTAAAAATTTTCTAAAGCCTGTCATGGCTGTATATGTGGCCAGAAGGTATATCATAGAGTCATGAGAATTCTCTATTTGTCTTAAAAGAGTTTCATAATTTTCACACAGTGAAAATAGATTTTCATTTATCCCAGCTACTTTTAGACGTATTCCCATATCATAAAGACGAATCCCTGATACAATAATGCTATCTATTTGCATTTGGTTTAGAGTTTCAAAGTTTACGTCCCATATCCAAGAGACATCTTTTCCATCTGCATAGTTATCATTTAATAGTAATGCTATACTTTTATTTTTATCATCTAAATTTATAGAATTTAAAGCTTCATCAAACCCAGCAGGATTTTTCACTAAAATTATTTTTAAATTTTTATCTCTTATTTTTACTACTTCTTGACGTCCAAAGCTACAGTTAATATTTTTTAGACAATCATATACTATAGATTCACAAATATTTAAAGTCATTGCTGTGCTGTATGCACATAAAGCATTATATATATTATAAGTACCAGCTTGATTTATGTTGTAGACTTTATTGTTTATTTCTACAACAGAATAATTAGAATTTAGATTAATTATTTTATTTATAAAAAATTTAAGCTTAGGTCTTTTATATCCACAATTTTTACAATAGTAATCACCAAGATGATTATATGTTATAAAATTATAATCATAGGGATGTTTACATAATTTGCAAAATTTTGCATCTGCATTTGTAGAAAGTTTAGTATTTTCATTAATAGGAACGCTAAAACCATAATAAATTATATTGTTTTTTAGATTGAGATTTCCCAATAGAGATTCGTCTCCATTTAAAATTAAAGTAGAATCAGGTGATTTTTCGATACCTTCTAAAATTTTATCAAGTGTAGAGTAAACTTCACCAAATCTGTCTAATTGATCTCTAAATAAGTTAGTTATTATAATTATCTTAGGTTTTATATATTCTGTAACATATTTTACATTAGCTTCGTCAACTTCAATTACTGCATATTTCTTTGGGTGTTTTAATTTAAACTTATAGTATTTAACAAAACATGATACTACACCTGTAAACATATTAGCACCAGTTTCATTAGTTATTACATCATTACCATTGTTATTTAGTATACTATATATCATATTAGTAGTTGTTGTTTTACCATTTGTTCCAGTAACTAATATAACATCATAATTTTTAGCTATCTTATTTAAAATATTTTTATCAAATTTTAAAGCTACTTTTCCAGGGAAATTTGTTCCACCTTTAAATGTTATTTTTGATATATAAATTATAAGTTTTGAGATAAATATGCCTAATAAGGATTTTATATTAATCTTTAAGCACCTCCATCCTATAAAGTAATTATGTACTAATTTTACGAAATTTATACTAATGGCATAATATGATTTTATCATGCATCCACTTAAATGGAAATATTTTACTATAAATTAATATTGTACATTTTTACTTATTTTTTATCATTATTTATTTAAAAAAAACAAAAAAGCCATAGATTCTTTAAAAAGTTCCTTAAACAATGATTAGAATCTTGACTTTTTATATATTTATTTGACGTTAAGTTTTTTGAATAAAATAAATTAATATGAATATAATAATTTATTTTATTTAATTACTCGAGATTTTTAAATTGATGTAATAGTTGCTTATAACAAATTATAAGCAACTATTACATTTTAAAATTTATGTTTTGAAATTCACCATCTATTTTGAAATCTAAGTTATAAGATATTTTATTAAGTTTTCTTAGTAAAGAATTTTTTTTGTCACCTCTTAAGGGAGTTGGACAGTAATCATTAGTGTAATCTACAGAAGAAATGCTGCAAGGTATTATTTTAAAATCATAAGATAATAGTTGAGCGTTAGAAAAATTAAATTTAGTTTGTACTATCATAGTATTTTTGTCAGAGGGATTTTTATTTCCACCAAATGAAAAATTGCCTAAACTGTAGCAAATAATTTTATTTTTATATTTCTCAATACCTTGAACAACATGAGGATGATGTCCTATAATCAAATCTGCACCATTATCAATTGCATGATGAGCTATCTTTTTTTGAGACTCTACTGGATAGTATGAGCCTTCTTGACCCCAATGAAAATTGATAATTATAGTATAGTTATCTTTTTTTAAATTCTTTATGTCTTCAGAGACTTTATTTAAAAAAGCAGCATTACTATAGAATCCTCTGTATCCCAAAAAGGCTAACTTGATACCTTTCTTTTCTGTTTTCCATACAGTACCTTCTCCAAAGAAAGGTATATTAGCATCGTTTAAAGCTTTTTTAGTATCTTCAAAACCTTTTTCAAGGTAATCGTATATGTGATTATTTGATATATTTACACCTTCAATGCTTCCTTTAGTCAATATATTAGTATATTCTTTAGGGGCTTTAAAAGTAAATGACTTAGTAGCTTTTTGATTTGAATTTGTAAAAGTACCCTCTAAGTTAGCAGTAGTTATGTCATCATTTTTAAATATATTATATACGTTTTTAAAGAAATAAGAATAATCATTATTATTTTTCTTTAGTATATGTGGAAGAGAACCTTCGTAAGAGTATTTATCATCTCTACCTAAAGTACAGTCACCAACGGAAGTTAATAAAATAGAAGTATTGGTGCTTTGTGCAGACTTATTTTCTAGTTTTTCTGAACTTGCTTTAGAAGAAGGTGGAGTGTTAGAAATAGGGGACTTTACATTTTCAGACTTAGTTATCTTTGTGCTAGAAGGATATTCTTTATTTTTGAAGTTGAAATTGTTTATACCTAATAAACATATAATTACTATTAAAATTAAAGAAAGTATAGAGATAAAGCGATGTTTGTCTTTGATTTTTATTTTTTTCTTTTTATGTTTACTACTCAAATTTTCCTCACCCTTTTTAGTTTTCTATATAATTAATTTTGACAATGATAAGCCATTGAAAATTTATTTATAAAATAGTGGATAAATATCCTAAGTTAAGATGAATATCCTATTTATTAAATTATAATATATGTAATATAAAAAATGTTAACAAGAAGGTTAAATTTATAAGCTAGTAGCGTTAATATGAAAAATTTGGTAAAATAGTAAATAAAACTTATTTAAAGGTGGAGTGAATAAGTATGAAAATTGATAATAAAGTTATGGGGACGGTTTTAATTTTTCTTTGTGGAGTTGTTATTTTTTTGTTCCTTTTAAATAGTAAAAAAATTATTTTAAATAAGAATTTAAAAATAGATGCTAAGGGACAATCTTATCTTTATTTAGGCGAATATGATAAAGCAATAGAGGAGTATAAAAAAATAAGAACAAGCAATTTGAGAGATGATAATAAAGCATTAGCACTTAAAAATTTAAAGTTAGCAGAAAGTTATTCTTTAAAAGGGGATGTTGAAAATTCACAAAAATATATAGAGTATGCCAAGGATACTAAAAATAGAGATATAGAAGTTTTAAATGCTATAATATTTAATCAATTTATGAATGGAAAATTCGAAGAAGCATTAACTTTTGGGGAGACAGCTTTAAAAGATAGTAAATATAATAAAGAATTAATAAAAAATATGATAATTATTTATATGGCTAATAACAAGAAAGATGAAGCTATAAAAATTATAGGGCTATATAAAGTAGATAAATCATCTTCATATGATATGGCTCAATATGCGGGTATGCTTATAACTATAGGAAAAATAGATGAAGCTATGTCGTATCTTGGGGAAGCATGGGATTTAGATAAAGATGAATATAAAATTTATGATGTTTTGGCTCAAGCTTCAATATATGATAATGAAGTTATTATAAATAGTATAAAAAAATTTCAAAAAAACAATCTCACTAATATAGCACCTATGATGTGGATGGCTAAAATATATTCTTTAAATGAAGAAAGTTGTAAAAAAGCTGAAGAATTAATTAGGAAATTAAAAAATGAAGATGTTGGTAACATACAATTGAATTTAATACAAGCCATGACTCTCCAAAAGCTAAATAATCAAAATGAAGCTGAATATATTATTAATGAAATGGTAAGAAATAATGAGAATGATTATAGAGTTTTACACACTGCAGGATGGTTTTATTTATACAAAAATCAATTAGATGAAGCTGAAAGATATTGTATAAGTTCTATAAATAAAAATAAAAAATATGTTGATAACTACGCATTTCTAATGCCTGAAATTTTAAAGAAAAAAGATAAAACTATTGGATTACCTGCATATTATAGAAAAGCTCTTTCGAAAGAATCATATAATATTAGTATTATAAACAACATGTCAAATTATTATTTGAATATTGCTTCAAAGCCTAAAGATGCTTTGAAATTTTTAAAGATATCATCCATAATTAAACCTTTAGATTCTGAAATAAAATATAATATGGCATTAATTTATTTTAATTCAGAAAAAAGTAAGGAAGCAGAAAATATACTAAAAGAATGTATTGAATTAGATGGTAATTCAGTTAAGTATCATAGAACATTAGGAGCTGTTTATTTATCGTCGGGGAAACAAAATGAAGCTATAATTGAAATGGGAAAAGCTTCTAAATTAGATAAAGATGATATTTTAAATTTAAATAATACTGCTTGTTATTATATTATGTACACGAATGATTTTAATAAGGGATACTATGATTTAAAACAAGCACTAGCAGGTGTTAATTCAAATACTAGTGAATATACAAAAAAGGTAATTAAAGATAATTTAGAAAACATTAAATCCATAATTAAAAAAATTGAAGAAGGTAAAGTCAATGAATCTATAAAAATTTCTGGCTTTAAACTTTTATATTAGGTATATTAGAAACGGTTATAATGGCAGTATTTCCGACAGCTGTAGGACCTGATGGTTAAAAAACACTATAATTAAACACTATATAAAAAAATCCACTTAATAGTGTTTAATTATAGTGGACTTTATACATTCTTGTAATAACTTACTTATTATCCTATGAAATATTTATAAAAACCATTAATTTGAGTATATTTAACGCTTTTGTAAGAGTTAGCAAAGCATATGATTAAAGTTAGTATTTAGCACATCTTAAGTTTAAAATATTGTTGTATGTACTATTTTTATATATAAGAGCATATCACTTTTTACTTTCTTATGTAAATGTAAATTCCCAAACTAGAGTAATTGTAGTTTTTATTGTAGATATTTGTCCTATCTATATTATTTTAAATTAATTGCCAGTGAAGATATAAAATTAAAAAATGGAGAAAAATATAAAAATATAAGGTATAGTTCTATAAAATTTGATATAATAGCAAATCATTGATAAAGAATGTTACCAAATTGATACATTTCTTTTTTGAATTAATAATAAAATATAAATTGTATATTTATAGGAGGAACTGTTTATGAAATTGTTTAAGAATAAAAGTTTACAAATGCTAGGAGTATTATGTGTTATATATTATATTTCTTTAATTTTATATGGTGGACAAGTTAGTTTTTCTAAGTTTTGGTTGCTTATTGGAGGAAGTTTAATTTTTTATGGCTTAGTTAAGTCTAAATATAATTATAAAATGCCAAAATTAAACAATTTAATGAAAGGTATTTTATATGTAATTGCTTTTATGTGGTTGATATCTTTTATGGTTATAGAAGGATTAATTATAAAACATGGAATTAATCAGGAAATGAGGGAAACTAAATATCTACTAGTTTTAGGAGCTGGTGTAAAAGGGGAAAGAATGTCTCAAACCTTGAGAGATAGAATGTATAAAAGTTTAGAATATATAAGAAAATATCCAAATGTAAAAATTATAGTTTCTGGAGGAAAAGGGAATGGGGAAAGTATTAGCGAAGCTGAGGCTATGAAAAGATTTTTAGTAGTTAATGGTGTTGATGAAAAAAATATTATAAAAGAAGATAAATCTACAAATACATATGAGAACTTAAAATATACCAAAGAAATGTTTAATAAGTTTAGTGATCAATCTAATTTAAATATATCTATGGTTACCACGAATTTTCATATGTATAGAGCTCAATTTTTAGCTAAAAAGGCAGGAATTGAAAGTTATGCAGTTCCAGCAAAAATGAATTTTATTTTAATTCCAAATTATTATGTAAGAGAATATTTTGCAGTAATTAATTCCTGTATTTTAAATCAATTGCTATAAAATCAATAGGGATGGTACTAAAGCATAAACCCAAAACCATCCCTAGTTTTGTTTTTATATCGAAAAAGATTTTTGTTTAAAATTGCCTTGAATATCATTAACAGAAGATACGGCAACAAACGCAGTTGGATCAATATCATTAATTATATTTTTTAAAGTAGTTAATTGAAATTTTTGAATTACTACATATATAAATTTTTTATTAGTGTGAGAATAACAGCCTTCTGCATTTAATAAAGTTACGCCTCTGCCAAGTTGTAGTTTTATAGCGTTAATTATAAGATCAGGATTTTGACATATTATTATACATTGCCTTGAAGATGCAAATCCTTCTTGAACAGCATCTATGGTTTTAGATCTAATGAAACTCATAATAAGAGCATACATAACCGAACGAGGACCTAAAGTTAAAGATAAAAAAAGGTAGACAACAAAATCTTGAACAAGTAAAATTTTGGAGAGTGATAAATTAGGATTTTTATTTTTGATGATTTTTCCTGATATGTCTAGACCGCCAGTTGATGCTCCAGCCATAAACAATAAAGCCATAGCTATACCAGAAAGTACTCCACAAAATATAGTAGCCGTTAATACATCGCCTAAAGGAGTAAAAGAGAGATGTGAATTTAAAAAATCTATAATAAAAGATGATATAATGACTATTAAACCACTTTTAAATGCAAATTTTTTTCCTAGAAGATTATATCCAAAAATAAAAAGAGGTATATTTAATATTATGGTAGAAAAACCTACTGGGATTTTAAACAAATAGTTTAAGCCTAATGCAATTCCTGTTAAGCCTCCCGTGCCAATATTATTCGGAATTAAGAACATACAAATATAAAGAGAAAAAAGTAAACAACCTATCGATAAAAATAAAATTTCTTTAATTGATTTTTTCATGATATTCTCCTCATTGAAACATATTAGAATACTAAATTTAAAATATACTGAATTTGCCTTTATAGTATCATAAATAATATGAACACTCAAAGTTGGATTTTCTATGTTTAGTTAAGTTTTAAGGCGGTAGTAGTCAACAGATAAGGTTAGTGTTAAATAAGGATATATTCATTTGAAATGCTCGTTAATTATGCATGCTTGAAATGTAATGTAAGAATAAATTCATTTTAAAGACAATTCGGAAATAAAAAGCCTTGATATAAGCTACAACTAATAAAAAATTAAAGTGTTTGTGAACAATCCTAAGAACCGTCCCTTAAAATAAATTAATTTAATGATTAAATTATAGCTAAAGTCTAAATGCAATAAATTATATTTTTAATACTTAACCAATTATATACTAGGACTATCCCCTATATGTTTTGTATATATGCGATAATTCTGATAAATTTTAAAATTGTGTTAATTTATGATTTCATAAAGGAATATGTTATTATACAATAGGTGAAATGTTTTAATACAATTTAAAGAATATGCTATTGAACAAAAACATACAATATAGGTATATTTATTGATATGATGTAGTACAATAAATAAAGACTTTATAGAAAAATAATAGCGATATATGTAAAATAATTTAAAAAAATGTTCAAAAATATCATTTAATCGCTAAATAATTACACACAAATGTAACTTCTTGTGATATTATAGTATTGATATTTAATATAAACTTTCAATTGTATGGTATTGTAATTGTATACAAAAGTATTATAATGATAAGGTAGAGGGAATGTATCATTTAAGTGTATCAAACAGAGGAAATATTTTACATTTTTATATTAAAACATGTAACTTTACACAATATAAATCTTGCATATTATATATTTTACTATAAAATTTATAATGTACAATTTCCTACGCATTTTATTTTCTGTGCGTAATTATAGTTGCGCGCATATTTAACATTTAAGGATAGGAGGATAAACATGGAAACTTTAACATTTAAAAGAGGCGTACATCCACCTCATGGCAAATACCTTACTGAAAAGAAGCCAATAGAGGATTTACAGCCAAAAGATCTTTTAGTATTTCCTATGTCCCAACATATAGGAGCCCCTGCTGAGTGTCTTGTAAAAAAAGGCGACAGGGTATTAGTTGGACAAAAAATAGGTCAAGCTAGTGGGTTCATTTCTGCAAATATCCACAGTAGTGTTTCAGGTACTGTTAAAGATGTTAAACCAGTATTAACAGCCGGTGGAACAAAGTCATTAGCAGTAATAGTTGAAAATGATGGGCAATATGAAGAAATTGAATTTACTAAGCCAAAAAATTACAATGAAATGTCAAAAGAAGAAATTGCAGAAATTATCAAAGAGGCTGGAGTAGTTGGTATGGGGGGAGCATGTTTCCCAACTAATGTAAAACTTATTCCACCACCAGATAAGAACATTGATTCTATTGTTATTAATGGTGCAGAGTGTGAACCTTATTTAACATGTGACCACAGATTAATGCTAGAAGAAACTGAAAAGATCGTTGAAGGTCTTAAAATTATACTTCACATGCACCCACAAGCAAAAGGATATATAGGAATAGAAGATAACAAACCAGATGCTATACAAGCAATGGAAAAGGCAGTTAAAGATATTCCTAATATATCAGTTAAAGCTCTTAAAACTAAATATCCACAAGGAGCTGAAAAACAATTAATTTATGCTATAACTAACAGAGAAGTTCCATCAGGAAAACTTCCAGCAGATGCAGGATGTATAGTTCAAAACATTACAACTCTTCATGAAATTTATCAGGCAGTGGTACTTGGAAGACCATCTATGACAAGAGTTGTTACAATTACTGGTGAAGCTGTTAATGATCCAAAGAATTTAAGGGTTAGAAATGGTATGTCATTTAAAGAATTAGTAGAAGCTTGTGGAGGATTTAAAGAAGATCCTATTAAAGTAATTTCAGGAGGCCCAATGATGGGTATGGCTATATCTTCTTTAGATGTACCAGTTATGAAAGGATCGTCAGGAATTCTTTGCTTAACTTCAAAACAAGCTGTATTACCACAAGAGTCAAGTTGTATTAGATGTGGAAGATGTGTTCAAGCATGTCCAATGTTCTTAATACCTTCAGCACTTGATTCAGTAGGAAGAAGAAAAGACTACGAAGCTTTTGAAGAAGGCAATGGATTAGATTGTATAGAATGTGGTTCTTGTACATTCGTATGTCCAGCAAAACGTCACTTAATTCAATCAATCCGTACTTCAAAAAGAACAGTATTAGCAAATAAGAGAAAAAAATAGGTAAGGAGGAATCATAATGGCTGAGACAATGTTTACAGTGTCTTCATCTCCTCATATTCGTGATAATAGTTCAGTGCAATCTATTATGAGAGATGTTATTATTGCATTACTTCCAGCTACAATAGCAGGAATATACTTTTTTAAATTAAAAGCAGTATTAGTAATATTAGCAGCAGTTATATCATGTGTTCTTTCAGAAATGGTATGGTGTAAGCTTACAAAACAACAAGATACATCAAAAGATTTAAGTGCGGTTGTAACAGGTCTGTTACTTGCATTTAACGTTCCACCATCACTTCCAATATGGATGGTTGTTATTGGTTCAATATTTACTGTTATAATTGTTAAATGTTTATTTGGTGGAATTGGACAAAATATAGTTAACCCAGCACTTGCAGGACGTGCATTTTTACTTGCTTCTTATCCAGTTGCTATGACAACCTGGACAAACCCTGTAGATGGAGCAACAGGTGCAACTCCACTTGCAATTTTAAAAGGAGTGGAAGCTGGTGGCGGACAATTACCTAGCTTGGCTCAAGCTTTCATAGGACAAGTTGGAGGATGTATAGGAGAAACTTCAGCTCTTGCGTTGCTTATAGGGTTTGCTTATCTTCTATACAGAAGAGTAATAACATGGCATATTCCAGTATTTTATCTTGGAACAATAGCAGTACTTGGTACAATTTTCGGAAGAGGAAATTTAGGAGCGAGTGCTGGTATTTATGAAATCATGGTTGGTGGTGTAATGCTAGGTGGTATTTTTATGGCTACTGATTATACTACATCTCCAATGACTAAAAAGGGACAAATTATTTATGCAGTTTTAGCAGGATTTTTAGCTATGATTATTCGTAGATTTGGTGGATATCCAGAAGGATGTTCTTATTCAATTCTTATAATGAACTTATTTGTACCTCTTATAGATAAATACGTGAAACCAAGAGTATTTGGAACTGGGGAGGTGAAGTAAAATGGATAAAAGTACAAAAGAGATAATAAGCTTAGGTATAATATTATTCATAATTACAGCCGTTGCAGGACTTATATTAGGTGGAGCACATAAAATTACTGCAGAACCTATCGCTATACAACAAAAGAAAGAAAATGATGCAGCTATGAAGGAAGTTTTACCAAAGGCTGAGTCTTTTGAAAAGCAGGATGTTAAACTTGAGGAAACAAATCCTGTTAAAGAAGTTAATTCAGGAAAAACAGGTAGTGATGTATCAGGATATGCTATAAAAGTTGCACCAAAAGGTTATGGTGGATTAATTGAAATGATGGTTGGTATTTCAAATGAAGGTAAAGTTGAAGGAATAAAGATACTTACTCATGCTGAAACACCAGGCCTTGGAGCTAAAGCACCAGAGCCAGAATTTTCAGGCCAATACAAAGGAAAACCAACTGATAAACCACTTGATGTAGTTAAAGCTGAACCATCAAAGGATAATGAAATAAAAGCTATAACAGGAGCTACTATTACATCAAAAGCTGTAACTACAGGAGTTAATGCAGCAATAGATTTTTATAATAAGGAATTGAAAGGAGGACAAAAATAATGGGTGTTGCTTGGGAAAGAATAAAAAATGGTATATTTAACGAAAATGTAACATTCGTACAAGTTTTAGCAATGTGTCCTACTTTGGCAGTAACTTCAAGTGCCCAAAATGGTTTTGGTATGGGACTCTCCACTACAGTAGTTCTTATAGGTGCTAACTTTGTAGTATCTTTATTAAGAAATTTTATACCAGACAAAGTTCGTATTCCAGCGTTTATAGTTGTTATTGCATCAATGGTTACATTGCTTCAATTTTTATTGGCAGCATATGTACCAGCATTAAATAAATCATTAGGTATATTTATACCACTTATAGTTGTTAACTGTTTAATCCTTGGACGTGCAGAATCATATGCTTCAAAAAATGGTCCAATAAGTTCTATTTTTGATGCTATAGGACAAGGATTAGGATTTACATTATCATTGTCAGTTATAGGAATGATAAGAGAAGTGTTAGGAACTGGTAAATTTATACAATGGCAAGTATTACCTAAAGAGTTCCCAGCTCTAATATTTATACTTGCACCAGGAGCATTTATAACTCTTGGTATATTAATGGGTATAATCAATAATAGAAAATTAAAGAAAGCAAGAAATGCAAACTAACAATACCTATAAGGAAGGTTGGGTGAATGATGAAGATATTTGTTTTGATAATTTCTGCATTGTTAGTTAATAACATGATACTATCTAGATTTTTAGGTATCTGTCCTTTCCTTGGAGTTTCAAAGAAAATAGAGACTGCAAAAGGAATGGGTGCAGCAGTTACTTTCGTTATGGGACTAGCAGCAGTTATTTCATATATGGTTTATCAATTTATACTTGTACCATTAGGAATAGAGTATTTATATACAATAGCATTCATACTAGTTATTGCATCATTAGTTCAATTTGTTGAAACAGTTATGAAGAAGACTATGCCAGAGCTATATAAAGCATTGGGTATATATTTACCACTTATTACAACTAACTGTGCAATTCTTGGTGCAGTTATAATAAACATGAACGAAAAATTTAATTTATTAGAAACATTAATATTTAGTGTTGCTTCAGGTCTTGGATTTATGTTAAGTATAATGTTACTTGCAGGTTTGAGAGAAAGAATGGAAGCATGCGATAAAATGCCAGAAGCATTGCAAGGAACTCCAATTGCCTTAATCACAGCTGGATTAATGGCTATAGCATTCCTTGGATTCACTGGTTTAGTGTAAGGGAGGGGAAAGCATGAATGAATTATTATTTCCTGTACTTGCCTTAGGTGGATTAGCATTATTATTTGGATTAGTTTTAGGATATTCATCTAAGAAATTTGCTGTAGAAGTTGATCCAAAGATACCACAAGTTAGAGAATGTCTTCCAGGAGCAAATTGTGGTGGATGTGGATTTGCAGGATGTGACGCTTATGCAGAAGCAGTTGTTACTTCTGGTGCTGCTCCAAATGCTTGTCCTATTGGAGGAGCCGCAGCATCTCAAAAAATAGCAGGAATAATGGGATTAGAAGCAGGAGATTCCGAACCACAAATAGCTTATGTAAAATGTCAAGGTACTTGTGGTGTGGCTAAAGAAAAGTATCAATATTATGGATTAAAAGATTGTCAAGAAGCTGTAAATGTTCCAGGAGCTGGATCTAAAGCTTGTGACTTTGGATGTTTAGGATTAGGAAGCTGTGTAAAGGCATGTGCGTTTGATGCTTTATCTATAGAAGATGGAGTAGCAAAAGTAAACAAGGATAATTGTGTAGCTTGTGGAGCATGTGTAAAAGCTTGTCCTAAAGATATAATAGAATTAGTACCACAAAAACAATTAGTTTTTGTTTCATGTAATTCAAAAGACAGAGGATTAGACGTTAAAAATGCTTGCTCTGTTGGATGTATCGGATGCGGACTTTGTGCAAAAGCATGTCCTAAAGATGCTATCACAATGGTAAACAATTTATCAGTAATTGACTATAGTAAATGTGTGAATTGTGGACTTTGTGCTCAAAAATGTCCAACTAAAGCTATATTAAATTTCCGTAAAAAACCAGAACCAAAAGCATAAAGCATAAGGGACGGTTCTCCAATTTTTATTTTATAAAAATTGGAGAACCGTCCCTAAATTTTTTGAGATTAATAGTATATATACCTTTAAGATTTAGAAAAGCTATGTTTATTTAAAATATAGCTTCTTCTGTCTCTTTGTTAAATATGTGTATTTTATCTGTTTTAAAACCAATATTTATACTTTTGCCTATTTCAGTTTCAATATTAGGATCAACTCTAGCTATTAAATTTTTATCATACATTTCTAAATATAAATATGTTTCTGAGCCAAGCATTTCTTTCACTTGAACCATTGTTTCAATAACATTTTCTTTACTTTCAGGAATTTCAGGCTGGACAAATATATTTTCAGGTCTTATACCTAATATAACCTCTTCATTAATATATTCCAGATCTCTTAGAATTTTTGAATGTTTGTCCGAAAATTTTACTAAATTTCCTTTGAATTCAGCATATAAATCATTCTCATTTTCTTTTATAGTACATTCAATAAAATTCATTTGAGGGGAACCTATAAAGGAAGCAACGAATATGTTATTAGGATGCTTATATATACTTTGAGGATCTGATACTTGTTGGATAATGCCATCTTTCATTACTACAATTCTTGTACCCATTGTCATAGCTTCTGTTTGATCATGAGTGACATAAATAAAAGTTGTTTTTAGTTGCTGATGTAGTTTACTTATCTCAGCTCTCATTTGAACTCTTAGTTTGGCATCTAAGTTTGATAAAGGTTCGTCCATTAAAAATACTTTAGGATTTCTTACAATAGAACGTCCAAGAGCAACTCTTTGTCTTTGCCCTCCTGAAAGCTGCTTTGGTTTTCTATTAAGCAAGTCTTCTATACCAAGTATTTTAGCAGCTTCAGTAACCTTTTTTTTAATTTCTTCTTTTGGAAGCTTTCTAAGTTTTAGACCAAAAGCCATATTATCGTATACAGTCATATGAGGATATAAAGCATAGTTTTGAAATACCATAGCTATATCTCTATCTTTAGGTGCTACGTCATTTACAAGATTTTCTCCTATATATAATTCACCAGAAGATATTTCTTCAAGTCCAGCTATCATTCTTAAAGTAGTAGACTTCCCACATCCAGAAGGACCAACAAATACTATAAATTCTTTATCTTCAATAGTAAGGGTGAAATCATGAACAGCATGGAAGCCATTTGGATATACTTTTTCGATATTTTTTAAAATCAATCCAGCCATTAAATACACTCCTTATAAAATATTATTTAATAATATTATGACACTAGTATAATATAGATTATATTCAAAAAACATACAATAAATTATTAGTTAGAGATAAACAAAAATGTATTTATAGATACATGAACTTTTATTGACAATATCAGAAAAAGGAGATATACTTAAATAAACATATGAACAAATATTCATATATAACATATATTAATTAGGGGAGGGATGTTTATGAGTAAAAAAATGATAAACAAGTTTAAAATAAATAACTTTAAAAGGGATGGACACAATCATATTCATGTGAACAGTGATAATCATTGTAGTTGCGGTTGTCATGATCATCACGAAAAAAACACTATATGTACTTGTCAAGAAGACAAGCAATTTGATAACAATAATAATTATGTTGAAAACACAGAATGTAATTGTCATGAACATGAGGAAGGTAATTGCCAAGGCCATAAAGAATGCGGGGAAGATAATGATGACGAAGTAGAGCATACCCATCTTCATAAACATGATGCAGAATGCTGTTGTTGTGTTGATGAGGAAGAAAAATATACAAAAGATGAAGAGCATGTACAAGAAATTAGAAACAGGTATGAAAAAGATGATGATACTGTTAAGGAATATTTTCTGAAAGGGCTTGGATGTGCAGGGTGTGCAGCAAAGATAGAAGATAGAGTAAGAAAACTATCTGAAGTAGAAAATGCTGATCTTGCTTTTGCAACAAGCACTTTAAAGGTGAAACCTTTATCTGGTAATATAGAAGATGAGTTGTTTGAGAAGATAAATTATATAGTAACAGCTTTAGAACCTGATGTTAGAGTTATAGATAAAGATACAATGGAAGATTGCGATGAAGTAATAGAAAGTAATCATGTAAGTCATGGGAATCATAATCACGGTTCTGAAAAAATAGATGTGAAAAAAGTATTTAAAATGGGAATTGGAGTTCTTTTATTTATTGTAGCATTTATATGCAAATCATCGTTAAAAGGACAAGTTTACAGCACCCCATTATTTATAGCAAGTTATATAGTTATAGGTACAGATATAATTTTAAAATCTATAAGAAATATATTGAGAAGAGAAATTTTTGATGAGAATTTTTTGATGACACTAGCAACTGTGGCAGCATTGTTAGTGGGGGAGTATCCTGAAGCTGTTATGGTAGTTCTTTTATACGAAATAGGAGAATATTTTCAAGGGAAAGCTGTAGAAGCTTCTAGAAAATCTATTTCTGATTTAATGGATATTAGACCTGATTATGCAAATATAAAAGATGGAAAAGATATAAAAAGAGTATCACCAAAGCAAATTAAAGTTGGAGATGTAATTGTAGTAAAACCAGGAGAAAAAGTGCCTTTAGATGGAGTAGTAATTGAGGGGAATTCTTCTGTTGATACTTCTGCTCTTACTGGAGAATCTGTACCACGAGATGTAGGAGAAGGGCAAGATATAACAAGTGGTTTTATTAATATAACTGGATTATTAACAATTAGGGTTTCTAAGTCATTTAAAGACTCTGCAGTTTCAAAAATTCTTGATTTAGTTCAAAATGCTAGTTCAAAAAAGGCAAAGGCAGAGATGAGAATAACTAAATTCGCTAGATACTATACGCCAACAGTAGTTTTATTAGCATTATTGACTGCTCTGCTGCCTCCTATATTTATGGAAAATCAAAGTTTTCATACTTGGATATATAGAGCAGCTTCATTTTTAGTTATTTCTTGCCCATGTGCTTTAGTAATATCAGTTCCAATGGCATATTTTGCAGGGCTTGGAGCTTCATCAAGAAATGGTATATTAATTAAGGGGGGAAATTATCTAGAAGCTTTAACTAATATAGACAAGGTTGTTTTTGATAAAACAGGAACACTCACAAAAGGTGAATTTAAAGTTGATTTAATAGAAGCAGAAAATGGGATAAGCAAAGAGGAACTTTTAAAATATGCAGCTTATGTAGAAAGTTTTTCTAATCATCCGATAGCACTGTCAATAGTAAATGAATATAGCTTTGAAGTTAATAAGGCGGATATAAAGGAATTTAGAGAGATAGCAGGTAAAGGTGCTGAGGCATTGATTGATGAAAAAAATATATGTGTTGGAAATAAAAATATTATGGAAGACAAAAGTATAAAATTTAGAACTGTACCTTATGCTGGCACTGTGGTTTATGTTGCTATAAATAATAAATATGCTGGATGTATTGTAATAAAAGACCAGATAAAACAAGATTCTAAAGAAGCTATTAAAAAGTTAAAAGGGTTTGGTATAAGTGAAGTAGTTATGCTTACAGGAGATAGAAAAATTACAGCAGAATCTGTAGGAAAGGAATTAAATATAGATAATGTTTATTCAGAGTTACTTCCTCATGAAAAAGTAGAAAAAGTTGAAGAAATGTATAATAATAAAGATAATGGCAAAGGTTTAGTATTTGTTGGAGATGGTATAAATGATGCACCTGTACTTGCAAGAGCAGATGTAGGAGTAGCTATGGGGGGGGTAGGTTCAGATGCTGCAATAGAAGCGGCAGATGTAGTTATAATGAATGATGAACCATCCAAGCTAGCTCATGCTATAAAAATAGCTAAAGCAACTAAAAAAATAGTAGATTTAAATATAATATTTGCTTTAGGAACTAAATTCATTATATTAATTCTTGCTGTTTTAGGTATAGCTTCAATGTGGTTAGCTGTATTTGCAGATGTTGGAGTTGCTTTGCTTGCAGTTATGAATTCTATGAGAGTATTGAGAGTAAAGTAGTAAGATTAAGTTAAGAGCAAGGACTGAATCCAATAAAAACTTTAAGTAAAGTTAGAACTGTTCCTAAAAGTTACCCCTTAATTTATAACTAATTTGACAAAGTGAAAAAAAAGTTATATATTAGTTACTGAAAAATACAACGTAATAAAAACAATATAGTGTAGTATTGGTTGAAATTTTGTATACTAATGTTTCTATATTAATGGGTGATAACACGAAGCCAAATTCGTCCCTTAGATAAAAATTAAATTTATCTAAGGGATTTTTATATTTAGATGGATTTTTTGTAAAAGCTTTAGAACATGTTGAATCTAGTAAGGCAAGTATAGTATGTAGTGTAGAGCCAATAGTTGCAGCATTTTTAGGCTACATTATTTATAAAGAGTCTTTAGAGGTTCCACAGCTTATAGGTATGTTAGTTGTATTAATTTCAGTAGCCGTAATTCAAATTAAGGATAAAGATAGTTCACAAGAAGGAGTTAATAAAAAAATAGCTTAATTTATAAGTGATTACTTAAATGAGTAAATAAAAATTATAAAAAATAGGACGGTACATAATATTTCTCTAAAATTTTATAGTTTCAATTATAGAAATTCATACTTTTAAAACTTTAATAATATAATGTATTAATATTATTATAAAAAAGAGGGTATTATGAATACAGATATTAATTCTTACATTCAATTAGATAGAAAAGTTGAAAAACTTCTTTGGAAATCTGAACTTTTAGGAAGTGGTCATAATGGAGTGGTATATTTACTTCCTAACAATAAAGCAATTAAAATTTTTAAAGATAAAAATGTGTGTGAAAAAGAATATAATATTTTAAAGAGAACAAATAAAAGTAGATATTTCCCTAGAACATATAATAGAGGAGAATATTATATTATTAGGGATTATGTAAGAGGAGAACGACTAGATGAATATATAAAAAATAAAAAATTGAATAAGGCAATATGTCATAATCTTATCAAACTTATCAAAGAATTTAAAAAACTCCGCTTTAAAAAATTAGATATAAGATGTAAAGATATCTATGTTGGGAAGAAGAATTCTTTAATGGTAATAGATCCTAAAAATAACTATTCTAAAGAAGTTTTATATCCTAGACATTTAATGAAAGGATTAAATAAACTAGGAGTATTGGAGCAATTTTTGGCTGTAGTAAAAGAAGAGTCTCCTGAGAACTATAAATTGTGGAATTTTAGGATTAAACAGTATTTAGAAAAAGGAATTAAGTAATGAAGATTAATATTTATTTTAAGCACAATCAAAATAAAAAGTACCTATCATTTTTGATGGTACTTTAATTTATATTATAAAACTGTCATGGTGGCTTAACACTAAAATATAGCATAATTTTACAATATCCTCATAGTAGCTAAAACAATTAAAATTACTCCTGAGAGCCAAGACAAATTAAGTTTTGATTTTTCAACGAATTTTTTACCTATCAGCATTCCACCATATATGGCAACCATATTCATAACTAAAGATAATAATATTATTTGTATATAATTTATATTACCTAAACTACTTCCAAAGCCTACTGCCAAAGAGTCCAAAGAAAGAGCAATTGCAAGATACAGAGCTTCTTTGGGATTAAGATTTTTCGAATGATCGATATCTGCTTTGGTTTCATCAATATATATGTCTATTATAAAATTCAAATCACAAAATTTAAGTTTTACTTTCTTTGAATTAGAATGTTTGCTTACGTAAGTTTTAATAATACTTTCAGCTAAGTAGTATATCCCAAATAAAAGTAATACTATAAAGCTTATTATTGAAGTAATATTAAGAGGAACCACTTTTTTAATTACAGAACCTAAAGCAAGAGATAGGGCAAGAAAAGATGAAGAAATAATATTAATTATGGTTGCAGAAATAAAAGGAATTTTTATTTTGTTTGTCCCATAAGCAACACTAGCTACAAATGCATCCAAGGACAATACTGATACTAATAATAAGGATTCTAACATTATACCACTCCTTACCTAGGTAATATCTAATATAGAAATGTAATACACTTATTTATAATTGTTTGTAGCATATGAGGTGTGAAATTTCACCTGTATTATTTAAACTAGATTTAGAATTGTTTTTAAAAATATAGTGTACAAACAATTTTTTAAAACATCGTCATATATAAATTTAACTATTAATATGTTATTCTTTTAATTATAAATGGTTACAAAATATACTTTATTGTTAGTTGGTAATCATAAATAAAATAAATATCACATGATTCTAAGTCTAAGAAGGAATTAAAATCCAATTAGGGCTTAGAATTTTTTATTTAATAATACTTATAGGAAATTTATAGTTTAGGATTATTAAGTTATTAAATTAAGTAATTTAAAATGCAATAAATAATTAGAAAGGTTTTTATAAATTTATATATTTTAGTAATAAAAATACAAAAAAGTAAAATTAATATGGAGAAAATATTGAATATTAATACAAATCAAGCTATAATTGTATATAATTACTATTTGAATAATGTAATAGGAGGTGTTTTATAGAGAATAAGACATAAATAGTGATTAATTTAATGGAAAAGAGGTGATTAATACAAAAAATATTTAATACCAAAGAGGTAGCTCACTAAAATGTAAACGTTTTTCTCAATGACAAACATCAATAGTTATTAAGAAATAGATATATTTTTGTTGAATATTTAATTACATAATGTAAGGGGGATAAATATGAACAAGTCTTTAAAGAAAATAGTAAGTTCTGTAGCACTAGCTGTTTTTATATCTTTAGCAAGTTTTCCAACAAGCGTTAAAGCAATTGACCGAGGAACACAAACACCTAAAACTGTAGAGACAGGAAAAATTAATAGTAAAATATACTTAGGTGAGAATGAAATTACAGAAGAGGATAATGTTAACGAAAAAGTTGACTTAAAATTTCCACAACTTAATACTAGGAGTATAATAAAAAATAATGATTATCCAATTGTCCTAGTGCATGGCTTTATGGGATTTGGAAGAGATGAGTTATTAGGATATAAATATTGGGGTGGTTTAGTAGATGTTCAAGAAACATTAAATAAATTAGGGTATAAAACGTATACAGCAACAGTAGGACCAGTATCTAGTAATTGGGACAGAGCGTGTGAACTTTATGCTTATATAGTAGGTGGAACAGTAGATTATGGTGAAGCTCATGCTAAAAAGTTTGGACATAATAGATATGGTAGAACATATCCAGGATTATACAAAAAGGTAAGTGATAAAAATAAAATACATTTAATAGGTCACAGTATGGGTGGACAAACTATACGTACACTTACACAATTGTTAAGTGAAGGTAGTGAAGATGAAAAAAATTGTAAACAAAAAAATTTATCACCATTATTTGAAGGTGGAAAGCACTGGATACATAGTGTGACTACAATATCAACACCTAATAATGGTACAACTTTATCAGACTCTATTCCAGCAGGAGAATTTTTGAGTTCAGCATTTGGATTAGTAGGAAAAATAACAGGTCAAAGTGGACTTTTAAGTTCATTTTATGATTTTAAATTAGATCAATGGGGACTTAAAAAGGAAAAAGGAGAATCTCAATTCCAATATAATAAAAGAGTTTTACAAAGTAATATTTGGAATAGAACAAAAGACATATCAAGTTATGACTTGTCAACACAAGGTGCCAAGGAACTCAATCAATGGGTAAAAGCTCAACCGGATGTTTATTATTTTTCTTGGATAACTCAAGCAACTAGGGAATCCTTAATTAGTGATCATTCTTTACCACAAATTGGTCCAATGAATCCTTTATTCTATGGAACAGCAAGGAAAATGGGTAAATATACACGTAATGATAAAAACCTTCCTATTATTGATAAAAAATGGTTCCCAAATGATGGCGTTGTAAATTCTTATAGTCAAAATGGACCTAAATTAGGTTCAAATGATATTATAGAACAATACAATGGACAAGCTAAGATTGGACAATGGAATGTGATGCCTATAATAATCAATACAGATCATATGGATGTAATAGGTACATTTGGCAATGTTAAAGATTGGTATATTGATTATGGAAAATTCTTAAGTAATTTACAAAAATAAAGTATAAATTTTAAGAAGATGATATGTAAATGATAAATCTAGATTAATCCCTTTATTATCAAAAATATCTAATTAATAATGTGTTATATGATAATTACATTATATTATATGTTGAATCAATATAAGGTATAGGGGGATTAATCATTCAAAAAATATATTATTTATTCAAGGTTATTTTTGAATTTTTACAATTTATATACTAGCTTAAATTTTGTATAAGTATAGGTAATTATTTGTACTCATGAGGGGCTTTTTTATTATACTTAATTAAAAATTAATTGTCCAAATATTTTAGGAGTTAAGAAAATTAGGCTATTTCTTTCATGGCTTTAGATTGAATTTTTCTTACTATATTTGCTAATAAACTTCTTGGAATTATTTTAGACATAAATACTAAGAATTTATTTAAAGTTCCAGGTATAATGATTCTTTTATTCTTCATAAGACCTTCATAAGCTATTTCTGCAACTTTTTTAGCACTCATAGCATTTTTTAAGGTTCCTTTACCAGCATTTTGTGAGAACTCAGTACTTGTAGTTCCAGGACAAAGTACTGATACAGTTATATTATGTGGCTTAAGCTCATTATAAAGTGCTTCAGAAAAAGAAACTACATATGCTTTTGTTGCATAATACACTGAAATTAAAGGGCCTGGCTGATAAGCTCCTGTAGAAGCTACATTTAATATTTTACCATTTCTTTTTTTAAACATATTATTTACTACATATTTTGTACATTTAGTTAATGTGCTTATGTTGAGTTCTATTGTATCTAGATCTTTTTTTAAATCAGTTTCATTAAAAAAACCACAAGTTCCAACACCTGCATTATTGACTAAAATGTCTATATTAATATTCCAATTTTTAATTTGCTCAAATACTTCTTCTACTGCATTAGGTTTTGTTAAATCTAACCCTATTATATTTACCTTTATAGCATGTTTTTTGCATAAAATTTCTTTTAACTTTTCTAATCTACTTAGTCTCCTAGCTACAAGTATTAGATTATAGTTGTTTTTAGCAAATACTTTAGCAAGTTCATATCCTATTCCAGAAGATGCTCCTGTTATTAATACATTTTTTCCTTTATTATGAATCAAATTATCACATCCATACTTTTATAGTATAATAAATATTTATAGGCCTATTTTAATATAATGATTAAAATTTTGTTTACATATAGTATAATCCATAAGGGTATACTTTAAATATGGTTCTTTCAATAACTTTTCCTAAAAATGAATTTACAAACAATATATTAATAGCCTATATTTAAAATACAATATATAAAATATTGATATAAGTTTTTAATATATCCATGATATTCCAAAACTTTTTTCGCCAGTATGTACACTTATTACAGGAGATAGTTCTTCAATGTTGATTATATGTTCAGGATAAACTTCTAATACCCTTTCTTTTAATTTTAAAGCATAATCGTAAGCATTTGCATGCGCTATAATGATTTTGGAATCTTTAGATAGCTTTTCATTTGTAATCAGTTCAACTAAATTATTATATATTTTATTCATAGTTCTTACTTTATTTTTGGCTAATATTTTACCTTTTTCAAAAGATAAAATTGGTTTTATATTCATTAAATTTCCAAAAGATGAGGCACATAAGGATATTCTTCCTGTACGGTGTAGGTGCTTTAAATCATCTACAACTAAATATATTTTTGAATTTGATCTTATATATTCAAGATTTTTAATAATATTTTCAATAGAACTTCCAATTTTTATTAATTCCAAACTTTTAATTGCCATCTGTTTTTGAATAGTAGATGTAAAAGTGGAATCAAACACAATTATTCTATCTTTTGAAAGTTCATTTCTAACTAACATTCCTGTTTGAAATGTACCACTTAATCCAGAGCTGATTGTAATATATATAATGTAATCATATTGCTTTAATAGTTCTTCAAAAAGTTTAAGAACATCTCCAACAGGTGGTTGAGAAGTAGTTGGAAGATGCAAAGATTCATTCATTTTAAAACAAAATTCACTTGGAGTTATATCTAATCCATCTCTAAAAGATTTTCCATCGATTATTAGATGTAGTGGTAGAGAATATAAATTGGTATTATTTTCAAATGATTTGGTGTCAATTACAGCAGTACTATCAACAACAACAGCTATTTTATCCATCTAGTTCACCTCGTAAAATGTAATTTGTCCAATGTCTAACCCTTCTAATATTCCCATCTTTTTTGGTGGAAATAAAGAATGGTACAACCTTGGATAACGGTCTCTAACTTTTAGATGGAATAAAAACTCCACCTGAAACAAAGAACCTTGTTTATGTTATAAATGATACACTTGTAACATTTATATGTTTATCATATAATACTGTAAAGTATGAAGTCAATGAAATAAAATAAATGATACAAATAAGGAGAAAAGTTACAAATGAGTCAAAGCGAAAAAAAAGTTAATCCCATAACTTTAAGGTCGAAAAGTTGGATTGCAAAATCATTAATTCAATTAATGGATAAAAAACCTTATAGTAAGATTACATTAAAAGAAATTTCAGAAAATGCAGATTTAACTAGGCAGACGCTCTATAGAAATTTTTCTACAAAGGAAGCCATTTTAGAATATTATGTAGATGGATTTTACAATGATTTTATAAAAATAATTTCAGCTAAAAGTAATATAACATTATATGATTTGCTTATTACATATTTTGAATATTGGTACAAAAATAGAGAATTTGTGAAAAAATTGATAGATAATAATGTATATTTAACATTACTCGACTTACATTTAAAATATATAAATTCTATGGCAACAAATAAAAAATTTGAAAAATTAACTTTTATATCAAATAATAAGTATTTTAATAATTTTTCAGCTGGGGGACTATGGTTTGCATTAAAGAGGTGGATCGAAGATGGTACGGAAAAAACTCCAGAAGAAATGACAAATATAATTTTGAATTTTTACCAAACGAAAGCTTTAAATTTAAGAAATATAATGAGTGAATTTAAAAACATATAAATATCTTGTTTTATTATATTTATGTATAAGGTTAGGCGTTAAAGTAAAACCTAATTTTATCAAAATACGAAAGATGGTGATTTTATGCACGAGAGTGATATAGCTAATAAAAAAACTAATAAACTTATAAATGAAAAATCTCCATATTTACTTCAACATGCACATAATCCGGTAGATTGGTATCCTTGGGGTGAAGAAGCATTTCAAAAAGCAGGATCTGAAAATAAACCTATATTTTTAAGTATAGGTTATTCTACATGCCATTGGTGTCATGTTATGGAAAGAGAGTCTTTTGAAGATGAAGAAATAGCAAATATATTAAATAATAATTTTATTGCCATAAAGGTAGACAGGGAGGAAAGACCAGATGTAGACAGTGTTTATATGAATGTATGCCAGGCATTAACGGGCTCAGGAGGGTGGCCTCTTACTATATTTATGACTGGAGATAAAAAGCCATTTTTTGCTGGAACTTACTTTCCTAAAGAAAGCAATTATGGAATTAGCGGGTTTAAAGATATACTAAATCATATAATTAGAGTTTGGAAAGACAATAGAGATGAGATTGACAAACATAGTGAGGAAATAATAAATCATATAAAAAGTATGAATGTAAATAGTCCTGAAATTGTAGATAGGAGAAGTGTAGATAGAGCCTTTAAAGAATTAAGTTATAGCTATGAATCATATTATGGAGGTTTTAGTGAAAGGCCTAAATTTCCTTCACCATCTAATTTATTTTTTCTTTTAAGATATTATAAACTTGCAAATTCACAAAATGCATTAACTATGGTAACTAAAACTTTGGATTCTATGTATAAGGGTGGAATTTTTGATCATATTGGATATGGATTTTCAAGATATTCCACAGATAATAAATGGCTTGTACCTCACTTTGAAAAAATGCTTTATGATAATGCACTTTTAGCTATTGCTTATTCAGAGGCTTATTTAGTTACAGGTAAAAAACTGTATAAGGAAGTTACAGAAAAAATATTTGCATACATACTTAGAGATATGATGCATAATGAAGGTGGATTTTATAGTGCAGAGGATGCGGATTCAGAAGGAGAAGAGGGAAAATTTTATGTATGGAACTATGATGAAATAGTAGATATACTAGGAGAAAAGGATAGTGAGTTATTTTGTAAATATTATGGGATAACTAAAAATGGAAACTTTGAGGGTAATAATATTCCTAATTTAATTGAAACCAATATAGAAAATTTATACGAAGATAAAGAAATAAAAGATAGAATAAAAGAAATGACTGAAAAACTTTTTGTGGTAAGAGAAAAAAGAGTTCATCCACATAAAGATGATAAAGTACTTACTTCATGGAATGGACTTATGATAGCAGCACTTTCTTATTGTGGAAGAATACTTGAAAATAATGATTATATAGAAAATGCTAAAAAATCAGTACAGTTTATTTATAATAAACTGTTTAATAGTGATGGAAGGCTTATGGCTAGATATAGAAAAGGAGAAGTTAAACATCTAGCATACCTGGATGACTATGCTTTTTTATGCTGGGGACTTATTGAATTATATGAAGCTACTTTTGATGTGGAATATCTGAAAAAAGCTATAGATTTAACTAAAGATATGAAAAAATATTTTTGGGATGAAGAAGAAGGTGGGCTTTTCTTATACGGAAAAGATGGAGAAGAGCTTATATGGAGACCTAAAGAAATTTATGATGGAGCAATTCCATCAGGAAACTCTGTGGCAACTTTAAACACTTTAAGGCTAGCAAAGTTAACTAGGGATATGGAATTAGAAAAAATGGCAAGTAGGATATTTACGGCCTTTGGAGGAAAGGTTCAAAATATGCCTGCTGCTTATGCTCATTTTATGATTTCTGTAATGTATGGAGGTGCTGGAGGAAAAGAAGTAATAATTTGTGCCTCTAAAGAAGATTCTGAAGTTAAAAACTTAATAAAAGAAAGAAATTCTCAGTTTATGCCTTTTTCAACATTAGTTTTAAATAACGAGGAAAAAGATTTATTAGAGATAATGCCATATCTTAAAGATAACAAAAAAGTAAATGAAAAAAATACAGTATATATTTGTAAGAATTTCTCATGTAAGGAACCAATTACAGATATGAGTAAAGCTTTAGATGCAATTAAGGAAAAAGAGCCTGTACTAACTTAAAAATATTCTCCTGAGTGTTGACAAATGAAAAATGTAGAATATATAATTAAATGTATATGATTTAAAATAGATATTCTATGAAGAGGAGAGTATTCTTATAAAAACTTTAAGCGAGCAGAGGAAGGTGGAAGCTCTGTAAGATTTTATTAGAAGAAGAGAACCTTAGAGAAGCTACTAAAATTATATTTGCTTCGCATATATAATTAGGTAAGCCGTTAACTGCGTTAAAGTTTTGAGGGGACTTGTTTAAGTCAACAAGAGTGGTACCGCGGATATTTCCGTCTCTGTTATTTCAGAGACGGTTTTTTTATTATAATAAATTAAATAATTTGAATATAGCATTAGAGACACTAAATGAAATTTAAAAAAGTGTTTAAAAATCGATATTTTTTTAAAACAAATCATTATGATTAAAATTTTTTAAATAGAATATAATTTAAATTAACATATAAAGGTAATAAAAATTACTAAGGGAGGAATTAACTTTGGATTACAAAAAAATTATTGCAGAAAGATTAAAAGAACATATAGAACTAGAATTAGAAGTTATAGAAAAATTTATAGAAAATCCACCTAAACCAGAAATGGGGGACTATGCATTCCCTTGTTTCCAATTAGCTAAAACTTTTAGAAAAGCTCCAAATATGATTGCAGAGGAACTAGTGACCAAACTAAATAAAGAAGGTTTTGAAAAAATTGAAACTGCAGGACCATATGTAAATTTCTTTATGGATAAAGGTGTATTTGCTCAAAATACTATAGAAAAAATATTAAATGAAAAAGATAAATATGGTTCTTCAGAAGTAGGGAAAGGAAAGAGTGTAACTATAGATTTTTCATCACCTAATATAGCAAAGCCTTTCCATGTAGGACATTTATTTAGTACATCTATAGGCAATTCATTATACAAAATGTTAAGCTTTGAAGGATATAATTGTATAGGTATAAATCATCTTGGAGATTGGGGAACACAATTTGGTAAATTAATATCTGCTTATAAGAGATGGGTAGATGAAGATGCTCTTGAAAAAGAACCAATAAAAGAACTTTTAAGAATATATGTTAAATTTCATGATGAAGCTGAAAAAGATCCTTCTTTAGAAGACGAAGGAAGGATGTACTTTAAAAAATTAGAAGATGGATGCCAAGAAGAAGTAGAACTTTGGAAGAGATTTAAGGATTTAAGCTTAAAAGAATTTGAAAAAGTTTATGAGGTTTTGGGAGTTAAATTTGATTCTTATGCTGGAGAAAGTTTCTATAATGATAAGATGGATGCTGTAATTGAAGAAATTAAAAGTAAAAATTTACTTGTAGAAAGCAATGGTGCACAAGTTGTAATGATGGAAGAAGAAAATATGCCTCCATGCATAATAAAAAAAGCAGATGGAGCAACTATCTATGCAACTCGTGATTTAGCAGCAGCTTTTTATAGAAAAAATAATTATGACTTCTATAAGAGTATATATGTAGTTGGTTCAGATCAATCACTTCACTTTAAGCAAGTTTTTAAAGTTATAGAAAAAATGGGATATGATTGGGCTAATGACTGCAAACATGTTGCATTTGGACTTGTAAGATTTGCAGATAGAAAATTATCAACAAGGAAAGGTCAAGTTATTTTCCTTGAGGAATTATTAAATGAAGCAGTAGCTAAAACTAAAGAAGTAATAGAAGAAAAAAATCCTCAACTTGAAAATAAAGAAGAAGTTGCTCAAAAAGTAGGTATAGGAGCAGTTATATTTACTTATTTAAAAAATAGAAGAGAGAAAGACATAGTATTTAAATGGGATGAAATGTTAAACTTTGAAGGGGAAACAGGGCCATATGTTCAATATACTTATGCAAGAGGTAAGAGTATATTAAGACGTGCAGGAGAATCAACTGGAGAAGCTGATTTCAGCAAACTATCTTCTACAGAAGAATTTGAACTTATAAAGGTTCTTGGAAACTTTAATGAAGAAATTTTAGATGGTATAGATAAGCTAGAACCTTCAATAGTTACAAGATATGTAATAGATGTAGCTAAAGCATTTAATAAATTCTACAATGCTCACAATATAATGGCTACAGAAGAACAATCAGTTAAAAATGCAAGATTAAAAATGGTAGAAGCAACTTGCCAAGTAATAAAAAATGCTCTATCCCTATTATCAATAGAAGTAGTAGAAAAAATGTAAACATTAAACCTACTGTCCTCCATAAAGGAGGGCGACTTAGGTTCATGAGTTGAGAATAGCCAACGGCGACGGCACTCGCTCAGCCTAAACCTACTGCCCTCCGAGAAGGAGGGCGACTTAGGTTCATGAGTTGAGAATAGCCAACGGCGACGGCACTGGCTCAGCCTAAACCTACTGCCCTCCGTAAAGGAGGGCGACTTAGGTTCATAAGTTGAGAATAGCCAACGGCGACGGCACTCGCTCAGCCTAAACCTACTGCCCTCCGAGAAGGAGGGCGACTTAGGTTCATAAGTTGAGAATAGCTAACGGCGATGGCACTCGCTTAGCTTAAACCTACTGCCCTCCGAGAAGGAGGGCGACTTAGGTTCATAAGTTGAGAATAGCTAACGGCGATGGCACTCGCTCAGCTTAAACCTACTGCCCTCCGTAAAGGAGGGCGACTTAGGTTCATGAGTTGAGAATAGCCGAATGGCGACGGCACTGGCTTAGACTAAATCTACTATCTTCCAAAGTTCTCTTAAACTAAAGAAAAATATAAAAATATAGTTTCTTGATATAATTAAAAACGCTAGTAAAAACGGAAATTTTTACTAGCGTTTTTATTTTTTATGTTTTTTATTTTATTATTAAGTTTTAATAGAAGGAATTTATCGGCCTTTTAAATTCTAATGTAAACTTATTAAATAAAATATATGATTAAATAAAAATAAACCCACAAGAAAAATGTGGGTTTATTAGCTATTTATAAAGTTATTAAATTTGTTAATCTAATGATTTTGTATTAAAATATACTTTAGGTAATAATTTTTTATCTAATAACTATAACTATCCACTCTAGTACCCATATATTCTTCAAAGTGTGAATAAAGAGCGGCTATGTTCCTGGATAACGATTTTACTAAAGAATAACGACTTCTAAGGAGTAAAATTCCTAAGAATTTGTTAATAAGATAAGAAATCTGTTTATAACTATGATTTTGTTTTGGAGGTAAAGATGTTATTAAAACAGCATTTAATAGATATAGAAGTTCCCGAAAAAATATTTAGACATTATGCATTAGATAAAATACTTTTTTTTGATATAGAAACAACAGGATTTGATAAGATAAAGAATAATGTTATTTTGATTTCTTGTGGTCATTTTAGTGAAAAAAACAAATTTATAATAAGACAATATTTTGGAGAAAATCTAGGTGAAGAGAAAAAAATATTGTGTAATTTTGGAAAAGCATTAACTGATTATAAAGTTTGGTGTTCTTATAATGGCATTGCTTTTGATGAGCCTTTTATTAAAAGAAGAATGGAGATAAATAACGTTGATTTTACATTGCCTTCTAAACATATAGATCTATATAGAATAATAAGGCCTTATCATAAACAATTAGGTATGGAAAGATGTAGCTTAAAGGGCGTAGAGAAGTTTCTTGGTATTGGAAGAGAAGATACTATAGATGGAGGAATAAGCGTAGAACTTTATAATGAATTTCTTCAAAGTGAAGACTATGATCTTACAGAGGCTATAATGTTACATAATTATGAAGATGTATTAAATTTACCTAAAATTTTTAGAGTTGTTTATAACATAGATCATAATGAAGAATTAAGAAGAGAAGATTGTATAACTGAGAAACAGTTAAAATATTTAAAGAGTTTGCTGAGAAAGAATCAGATAAACATAGAAGGAGATTTAGATAGAATATCTAAGAAAGCAGCTTCTAGGATTATATATTCTATACTTAAAGGAGAAATAAATGAATCAAAGTTTCAACATATAATTAAAAATAGCTATTAGTTAAAAAATAAAAAGTATTAAGAAGTCAATGTCTTAATACTTTTTTTATTTTTGTTAACAATTTATACTATAATATACAATCAAATAAGCTGAGGTTTTAATACTATGAAATAATATTTATAGTTACTTACTGTTTTTCTGGTTTTCTTTATTTTTATTATTCATAGGACAATTAGAAGAACAACTTCCACAATTACATTTTCCTTGTGCACTATTTTTTAAGTTTTTTATTATTATGAATAAAGCTGCTATTCCAAGTAGACTAGCTATAATAAATTCTTTTACCAATAAAATCACCTCTAATTTAAGTAATTTAGCTTTTGTAACATAAGCTGGTTAAAACTTATTGTTAATAAGCATCGTATAAGATTTATCTTATCAATAATATACCCACATTATACACAATAAGTGAAAAAGTCCATGCTAGTAGTATTTGATATATTATTGAGAAAATCATAAGTTTAGTTCCATATTCTTTTTTCATTACTATAACAGTTGATATACAAGGAGTATATAAAAGCACGAAAACTAAAAAACTAAAAGCTGATAATGGGGTGAAATATTGTGGAAGTACAGCTGATAGGTTTCCACCAAATATAACTCCTAAAGTGCCAACGATAACTTCTTTTGCCATAAGTCCAGTAAGAAGAGCTACTGATGGTTTCCAAGAACCAAAGCCTAAAGGCTTAAACAAAGGGGCAAGAAATTTTCCTATATATGCAAGAAAACTATTATTTATATCTGTCATTCCAGAAAAGTTAAACTTAGTTAAGAACCATGTAACTATAGATATAGCAAAAATTATAGTTCCTGCTTTTTTCAAGAAGCCTTTACCTTTATCCCAAGTGTGAATTAATAAATTTTTAGGTTCAGGTAATTTATATTGAGGAAGCTCAATTATAAAAGGTTCTTCTTCATTTTTAAATATAGTATTTTTAAAAAATAGTCCCATAATAAAAGCTACCAGTATTCCAATTAAATAAAGTGAGAAAACAATTAAAGATTTATTCTTTTCAAAGAATATAGATGCAAATAAAGCATATACAGGAAGTCTAGCATTACAAGACATAAGTGGTACAAGTAAAGCTGTAAGCTTTCTGTCTTTTTCGCTTTCAAGGGTTCTAGCAGACATTATCCCAGGAACAGAACAGCCAAAACCAACTATTAAAGGTATAAAAGCTTTACCAGAAAGCCCCATCTTCCTCATGAGTTTGTCCATGATAAATGCAGCTCTTGCCATATATCCACTATCCTCAAGAAAAGATATTCCTAAAAATAGAGTAAGGATGACAGGTAAGAAAACAATAACTGAGCCAACCCCTCCTATTATTCCTTCAATCATCATGGACTGGAACCAGGCACTGCTTCCAGACATTGAGCTTTCTACATAAGGTATAAAATTATTGTTCAGTAGATATTCTAAAAAATCAGCTAAAGGTTGTCCTACCCAACTAAAAGTAAATTGAAAAATCAAAAATAATATTCCTAAAAATATAGGGTAAGCTGCTAATTTATTTAAGAGTATCTTGTCTATTTTTTCAGTAATACTTATTCCCTTTTGTTCACTGTAAAATACACATTTGTTTAACATGTTTTCAATGTATGTGTAAGTTTCTTTTTCATTTTTAAAATTTAAAGCTAAATTAACAAAGTCATTAGAAAAAGTTTCTTGTAAAATTACAGTTTTGATTTCGTCAAGTCCTTTTCCTTTTGAAGCTATGATAGGAATAACTGTAACTCCTAGTTCTTTTGAAAGTTTATGAAAATTAATTTTCATACCTTTAGCTTCTGCTACGTCAATCATATTTAATACAAGAATTATTGGCTTTTTAAATTGTTTAAGTTGTGTTGTTAGATATAAATTTCTATCTAAGTTTGAGGCATCTACAATATTTATTATTACATCTGTTTCCTCTTGTAATAAAAAATCTTTTGCTACTTTTTCTTCATTGGAGAAAGTATCCATGGCATATATCCCAGGAAGGTCAACGATTTTAATTTTTTCTGGTGTATAGCCTTCTTTTTTTTCAACAGTAACTCCAGCCCAGTTTCCAACATATTGATTTGAGCCTGTAAGATAATTAAACAGAGTAGTCTTTCCCACATTGGGGTTTCCCACCAGTGCTGCTGTTAACATACATTAAGCCTCCTTGATGTGGATGTTTTTAGCGTCTTTTTTTCTTATGGCTAAATCAAATCCTCTTATATTTATAATAACAGGGTCACCTAGAGGAGCTGAGGCTTTAAATGTAACTTTAGTTCCCTCTATGCATCCTAATGCTAATAGTCGTTTAGAAAGTTTATCATCACATTTTATATTGTATATATATCCATTTTCACCAGGTGTTAAATCTACTATACTCATATGTGCAATCCTCCTTTGTAAGTGTGAAAATCATTCTCAATTAAAATATATCATTAAAAGAGCAAAAAGTCAATTGTGTTTATGGTTCACAAATAGAATAAAATATGAGATAATAAAAATAACGATTGTATTTATCTAGAAAAGAGTGATAAGGTGATTAAAAGAGAAAACAGAATAAAGGTAAAAGAGCTTTGTGAGGATTTTGCCTTAGACATTAATGGAAAGAAAGACCTATTTAAGGAAGCACTATTTTTTGATTTAGAGCATTATTTATATAAAAAGCCTATTTGTATAGGAGTTTTTGGATGTTGTTATTATGATAGTAATTCTGAAGAGTTAATAGTAACTCAGTACATGATAGAAGGAAAGAAGGATGCAATTCCAATTTTGAATTTAGCTAAAGAATATTTTATTGAAATGCATGAAAAATATAATAAAAAATATATTGTTACTTTTTCTGGCAATAATGATTATGGTGTAATAGATTATTTATTTGATAAAAATAAGATAGGATTTAACATAGATGATTGCTATGAAAAGATAGATTTGCAAAGAGAATATGAAAAATTAATAGGAGAAAATATAGGGCTTAAAAACCTTGAAAAGAAATTTGACATACAAAGGGAAAGTGAACTTATAAGTGGTTCTAACTTATCTAAGACTTTCTGCAAGGTTATGAAGGATTTTGATTATATGAATAGAATGCCTGAGGAGAAAAAACAAAGGATACTTTTATATAATGAACAAGATGTAGCAAGTTTATTTCAAATATATGTAAATTGGAGTAAATTTTTAAATAAAGATGAAGAAGTAGTAAATATAGATAAATAACAAGAAAGATTTTGCACAATTTTACAATTAATTTCAAATTAAGCTTTAATATGAAATTAAAATCTTGTATAATTAAAGAGTAAATAATAATACGTTATTTAGAGATGTAGTCGTCCTTAATTTCCAAATTAAAAATTGGGGTTTTAGGATGGGAAGACGATAAACTATATGCTTTATTTGGACGTTTGCATATAGAACCTAGTAGTCCAACCCACCATTTCCGAGAAGTGGTCGGTTTTTTTTTACATTTCAATAGAAAAAAATTCAAATAATGAAATATATTGGAGTAGGTGTTTTCTAATACTAAGCTTTTAAGGAGAAAACATAATGATAAATAATAATAAAAAAAGATTAGGGGATCTGCTGGTACAAGCAGGTAAAATCACAAAAGAACAGCTAAAAAACGAATTGGCGAAACAGAGAAGTACAGGTATAAAATTGGGAGAACTAATAGTTCAAGATAAAATATTAACTGAGGATGATATACTAGATGTGCTTGAAATGCAGTTGGGAATAGAAAGAGTATATCTTGATATGATGGAATTAGATAAGAATGCAGTAAGATCTATACCTGAAAGTCTAGCTTTAAAATATATACTTATAGCTGTTGAATATGAGGATAATAAAATCAAAGTTGCTATGGCAGATCCTTTAAATGTATTTGCAGTAGATGATGTTAGCATAGCAACAGGAAAAGAAGTAATACCTGTAATGTCTGCTAAAAAAAATATCGAACAAGCTATAGATAAGTACTATTCTTCAGAATATGTTGAAAAGGCAGCAGAAGAACTTTCAAAATCTCAAATTCCTCAAATTAAGGAAAAAGAAATTGAGGATTTATATGATATTAAAAATGCTCCAGTAGTAAAGCTAATAGATTCTATTATAAATAATGCTGTAAAAGCAAAAGCAAGTGATATACATATAGAGCCTTTTGAGAGGTATGTAAAGATAAGATATAGAATAGATGGAATGCTCAGGGAAGTTTTAAGAATATCTAAAGAGAATTTAAGTTCGCTTGTAACAAGAATAAAAATACTTTCTAATTTAGATATATCCGAAAAAAGGCTTCCTCAGGATGGAAGAATTATAACTAATGTGGATAATAAAGTGGTGGATATGAGAGTATCTATTATGCCTACAATACATGGGGAAAAAGTAGTTATAAGACTTCTTCATAGAGATAATTTCTTGCTTAGCAAGGAACAACTAGGAATGACTAAGGAAGATATTGAAAAATCTTCAAAAATAATAAAAAGTCCTTACGGAATTGTTCTTGTTACAGGGCCAACAGGAAGTGGTAAATCTACTACATTATATACTCTTTTAAAAGAGCTTAACAATACAAGTACAAACATAATTACTATAGAAGATCCTGTTGAGTATATGATGGAAGGAGTTAATCAGATAAATATAAATCCTAAAGCAGGACTTACTTTTGCTTCAGGACTAAGGGCTATATTAAGGCAAGATCCTGACATAATAATGGTAGGAGAGATAAGAGATAATGAAACGGCAGAAATAGCTGTAAGTGCAGCTATAACAGGACATTTAGTTTTAAGTACTATACATACAAATGATGCTGCTTCTGCGGTTATGAGGTTAGAAGATATGGGAATAGAACCTTATCTTATAGCTACGTCATTATCTGGTATTATTGCTCAAAGATTAGTTAAAAAAATATGCCCTAAATGTAAAGAAGAATATATTCCTTTAAATTATGAAAGAATTGCTTTAGGGGTAAAAGATGAAGAAAACATAAAATTATATAAAGGTAAAGGATGTGTTTATTGCAATAATACAGGATATTTAGGGAGAATTGGAGTATATGAAATAATGGAGATTACAAGAAAACATAGAGAATTAATTCAAAACAAAAAAAGTGGAGATGAAATTAGAGAAATTAACCAGGAGTTAGGTATTAAAAATTTAAAAGATGCTTGTGTAAGGCTAGTACTTGCAGGGGAAACAACTATGGAGGAATTGGCAAAAGTAGCGTTTTTGAAAGAGTAATTCTTATTTGATGGATTGTTTAATTAGCTAATATTTTGTTAACTACAAAGAGGTGATAAAATGCCTTTATTTAAATATGAAGCAATGAATAAAAAAGGGGAAAAAATACATGGAGAGTTTATAGCTAATAATAAAAGTGAAGTTTTGGCAATGATAAGAGAAAACAATTATTATCCTATTTTAGTTCAAGAAAAAAGTTCTAAAAAAGAAATCGAATTTTCTCTTAAATTAAAAAAAGTAAAAGCAAAAGATCTAGCTATATTTTGTAGGCAGCTTTGTACACTTTTACAAGCAGGAATGGATATATTAAATTCTATAAATGTACTAAAGAAACAAACAGAAAACAGTAAAATGAGAAAAAGTCTTCAAGTTGTATATGAAGAGATTCAAAAAGGGGTTTCATTATCCCAGTCATTAAAGAAGTTTGAAGATGTATATCCACCTCTTCTTATTAATATGATAGAGGCGGGAGAGGAAACAGGAAGACTAGATGTTATTATAGAAAGAATGTCCAAGCACTATGAAAGAGAAAATAAGATAAATAATAAGCTAAAAATAGCATTAGTTTATCCAATAATATTAATAATTGCTAGCATAACTGTAGTTACTTTTTTATTAACCTATGTAATGCCAACCTTTATAAGTATGTTTGAGGGAAACAATGTAGAACTTCCTGGCCCTACAAAAGTAATAATAGCTATGAGTAATGGAATAAAATTATATTGGTATCTAATATTATTATTTATAATAATTATTATTTTAATCATTAGATCTTTATTAAAAAGAGAGAATGGAAAGATTAAGTTTGATAGTATAAAGTTAAAAATGCCTCTTATAGGAAATACATTTATTAAAATTATTTCAGCTAGGTTTACAAGAGGACTTGCTACTGTTTTAAGTAGTGGTATTACAATGATAAGTGCTATTGAAATAGTCTCTAAAATATTAGGGAATTCTTTAGTTGAGAAACAGCTTATGAATTCTAGGGAAAAGGTGGTTAAAGGCATAACTTTAGGAGAGGCTATAGGAAATATAGAAAGTTTGCCACCAATGGTAAATGCTATGATAAAAATAGGAGAAGAATCTGGTGCTTTAGATGAGGTTTTAGATAAAACAGCTGATTTTTATGAAGAAGAAGTTGAGCAAGCTCTAACCAAAATGACAGCCATAATAGAGCCAATTTTAATTTTAATCATGGGATTAATAATAGGTTTCATAGTAATAGCAATGGTTATGCCTATGTTTGATATGTATAATGCTATATAGTTAAGGAATTTACATAACAGTTACATGCAAATTTCATTATTATACAATTTATTTAAGTAAATGGGTTTGTTGACATATTAATATATAAAGTACAAGTAGTTGAGGAAAAGTGGAATAATTAACATGTAATTAAACAAGTGAGCCATTTAATAAAATTAAATGTTAGAAAATTTTAAAAATTGATTTAAAATAAAATGTTAAAATAAAGTTTTAACTTTTGTTTAAATATTATTTATCAAAAGGGAGGATCAATTTTATGAGAGAATCAAGAAGAATTTCTAAAAAGAAAAAAGGGTTTACTCTTATTGAGCTTATTATTGTAATAGCTATTTTGGGGATATTGGCATTTATTGTAGTCCCTAATTTTAAGGGACATAAGGATGATGCTAAAGATTCTGCGGATCAAACAAATGGTAAGATAATAGCAGATGCCGCTGCAATGGCAATTACAAAAGATACAATTGAATTTAAAGACAAAAAGTATGTTGGAACTAAGGGAGAAAACATACAGTATACCCCAGAAGAAAAAAACGGACCAGGACCAAAAGTAGCTGAGGCTACTGAAATAACAGAACAACTGGATTCAGTGCCTAAAGCTAATACAAGTGATGGAGATTTTTATATAAAAATAGATGAAAATGGTAAAATAATTGTATCTGTAAATGAAAAAAAAGGGAGCTTAGAGTATAAGCAAGTATATCCCAAACAGGAGACCAACCCCTAAATTTCTAATAATAAAATTTAACATGAGTTTTTTATTTACTATTTGTATATAAATAAGTATGGCTGCTTTAAATTTATATGAAAGTACAAGATGGAAATAAGGGCAGTATAAAATAAAGTATCCTATATAAGCACAGTAGTGATTTTTATATTACTACTGTGTAAGATTTACTTATAGAAAAACGAGGTGCACAATATGTTTGATAATAAGTTTGTGTCTTTTGATATTGGTACTAAAAATATAAAAATAATTGAAGCAAGATTAATGGGGAAGAGTAAGAAGATTATAGTTGATAAAGCTGTGCTTATTGATACTCCTGAAAATTCTTTTAAAGATGGAAAAATAAGTGATATTGATACTATAAAAGAGGTTATTGATTCTACTTTGAGAAAAGATGATATTAAAGCTAAAAAGGCATTTTGTGTTTCTAAGAGTACAGCTGTTATTAATAGAATTATTACGCTTCCCCTAGCAAAGGATAAAGAGTTAGAAGAATTAGCAAAATATGAAATAGAACAATATCTTCCTATAAATTTAGATGAATATATTGTTAAATATAAAAAAATAGAAGATTTTGAAGCATTAGATGAAAAAATGTGTAGTATTAGCGTTACAGTATACCCGAAGAATACTGCAAAAGGGTATTGGAATCTTATGAAGGAATTAAAATTAGATCCTATGGCCTTAGATGTTAGTTTTAACTGTATTGCAAAGCTTTTAACATATAGTCCAGATACAGTAATAAATAAGAAGAATTATAGATTAGAAGAAACTGCTGCAGTTATAGATTTAGGACATGATTTTATTGAATTAAGCATAATTTCAGGAGGCAAACTTCTCTTTACAAAAATTCTCCAGGGAGGGGGAGGCTATCTTGATGCTAATATAGCAAGTCAACTTTTTATAGAAGAAAATGATGCCGAAGAAAAAAAAATACAATTATGTGATTTAAATGAGGAGAGTAACTTAAATTATCCAGAGGCTGAAATGATAAGATACTGTGCCAAGATAGTAGTAGAAAGATGGGTAAGAGATATAGAAAGGATGCTAGATTATTTTAAAAATAAAAATAAAGATAAGACTATAAGTAAAATATATATTTATGGAGGGAGTAGCAATATAAAAGGAATAGATAGATTTTTAGAGAATATTTTACATATACCTGTAGAAGTCATAAATCAAATAAACAGTATTGCCATGGATAATGATGATATAGATATAAAAATGATTTTAAATGCTATTGGAACTATTATTAGATTATAGTAGGTGAGAATATGAATGATTTTAATTTTTTTGAGCCTTTTTTTGAAGAAAAAAAGAAGTTAAACCTTAAATTTACTTATGTGATTATTTCTATATCATTTATTGTATTATTAATATCAGCAGCTTATTTATACACTGTCTTTAAGATAAATTCTTTAGATAATAACCTTGCAAGACAAAAAGATGTGTTAGCTTCTAAGGAACTTAAAGAAGCTTCACAAAAATTAAGTATTAAACAGAAAAGACTGAATTTATTGAATAATTATTATAATGTAGTTGAAAAAGTGGACAAGTCTGTCCAAAAAGAGGATAAAATAGATACTAATTTTATAAAAAATATATCTAATGAAGTTCCACAGAAAGTTACTTTTCAAGTTATGAATATAAGCGATACTGTTAATATACAAGGGTCATCTCAGGATAGAGATTCTATTGGTGAATTTGAGTTTAATCTTAAAAAGACTGACATGTTTAAAGAAGTACATATAGCTAACATAATAGCTAAAGAAGAAGGAGCGGGTTATACTTTTAACATAATATGTTCCTTTAAGGAGGAGAACAATAATGAAACTAAGTAATAGAGAAAAGATTTTAATCATAATTTTTCTTGTTGTTATACTGCTTCTTGGAATTTATAAATTTTTATTAAGTCCTAGATACCATAAAATAAGTGAATTAAAGAAAAGTGTAAATAAGAATTATGAGGAAATAGAAAAATTAAAAAGTAATGCAGTGAATGAAAAGAAAATTAATAAAGATATAGCAATTATAAATGCTAAGATATATGGAAGTGTTGTAGAGTTATTTCCTTCAATAAAAGAAGAAAAAATTATAGTTATATTGAATGATATGATAGAAAAAGCTGGTATAGAGTGTAATTCTATTACAATGGCTAAACCAGAAGTTGTAAAATTGAAACAAGAATCTAAGAAGAATAATAGTACTAAATTTATATTAAAAGATATTGTAGATGAATATTCTAAGATAGATACAAATAAAGAAAGTAAAGATACCCCTTTAAATAATAAAAAAGATAGTAAAGTCAATGAAAAAGACAAAAATGATAAAACTAAAAAGATAGATATACAAGCTGAAAAAATGGTTATTAATATTAATTACAAAGGCACATTTACAAATGTCATGGATTTTATTGACAATATAACAGAATACGATAAAAGAATAATAATAAAAAACGTAGGTATTGCTGCTGATGGAGATAAGCTTGCTGGAAATTTAACTCTTCAATTCTATTCTGTACCTAAATTTTCTGTAGAAGGTGACGGTGAATATTTAAATTGGGATTTTAAAAATCAATATGGAAAAACAAATCCTTTCTTTGATAATGGTATTTTAAAAACAAAAAATAATACAGATAGCAATGAGAAAACGTCAAAACAAAGTTTATCTAAAAAAGAGTACGATTTTGGAGTTAATGTAGTACCTATAAGTTCTGATTTACCTACAACAATTATGGGGAAAATGGGGGACGGTTCTAAAAAATCTTATATAATTTCAGATTCACCAGGTATTGAAAATATAGAGATTTATTTTACTAAAAAAGATGAAAAATATTATTATAAATATAAAAATAGCAGAGAATATTACCCAGGAAATTTTAATGGAACAGGGGAAGAATTTGTCACAATAGGAGATACAATAAATATATCTGTTCTTTCATGTAATAGAAACTCTACTGAAGATAATACAGGAGCTAATTTAAAAATATACAATGAAACAGATAAAGAGGTTGTAGTAGACATAAAGTATGATGATAATAAAAAAAATAGAATAAGTGTTTTTAAGGAAAGTGGAAAAGTTACAGTAAACAGGAAGTAGTAAATGGAGGAGAAAATGAAAAAGAAAAAAGGTTTTACTCTTCTTGAAATTGTTATAACTCTTGCTATATTAGGAATAATAATTGCTCCCATATCAAATTTAGTTTTTACTTCAGTTAAAACTGCAAAAGCTTCAGAAGATAAACAAAAAGCTACTAATTTGGCACAAAAGTATATAGAGCAAATAAAAGGCGGAGATGTAACAGTAATAAAAGATGAAGAAGCTAAGTATGATGAAGGAAGGTTTTGGGTTAATTGTTCTGTAAAACCTGTAAAAGGGTACGAATTTAAACAATCATTAATTAATGGATCAAATGGAAGTGACAGTATAATTTGTGATTATGAATTTACATTTCCGAAGAACAGTCTAATTATCAATTCACTTAATAGATTAGATAATAGGATAATATTTTCACCACAGAATATTACCAAACCATATATAGGTATTAATATCCAAAATAGTAACGTAGAAAAGTATAATATAGATTTTACATTAAAAGATGGAGATGAAGAAAAACAAAGTGTAACAGTAAGTAAAAATATTGATGAAAAAGAAAACAAAATAAAGATAAGGTTTAATATTTATAGAGAGCTTAAAGAAAAAGTTATAATTGATACGAGTAATGAAACTGGAAGCATATTAGAATTGTACTTTGTTAAGTTTAGTACTATAGAAAAAGATCCAGAAGTTAAAGTTATAAGTCATAGTGGAGTAACAAGGCAGTATAAGGAGATTTTAAAAGTTGAAGATGATTCAAGTAGTGAAAACGCTACAAATAATAGAATTTATAAAATTACCGTAGAAGTACAAAACAAAAAAACAGGTGAATCTTTAATTGTATATAAAGGTTATAAAACGTTTTTGAAATAAGGAAGGATAATATGAAAAATAAATTTAAAGTTAAAAAAGGTTTTTCACTTGTTATGGTACTAGGAGTTTTAAGCATATTAAGTATTTTAGGATGTGCAATTCTTTCTTTAACAATGTCTAGCTATAAGATGAGAACAATGAATGGAAATCTAAATACTAATCTTTATGCTTCAGAAGCGGGGGTAGATAAAGCTTATGGAATTATGGGAAAAGTGGTAGATGAAGCTATAAATACTGGTAATGAAGAAGTGAAAAAAGCTCAAGAAAAGCTTCAAAAAATTATAGAAAAGGAGAGACTAAAACGTATCTCTGATAAGAACTATGAGAGCCCTTATTTTAATAGGGATGGTTCTATAAATGAAGAAGAAATAAAGAGGTTTGAAAACAATATTTTTGGAACTTCTTATAAAAAGTATATAGAAGATAATATTTGTAAAGAACTTACCAATAATGACAACTATGAATTTGATGAAAATGGTGATAAAGAAAAATTTAATAGTGAAGGAACAAAACCAAAAATAAGTTTTTCTACAGAGGATAATGATGATATAGGGTGGAAATTTTCACAGGATAATAAATTGAAGGTTGGAATTACATCTACATTTTTACATAAAAAATTAGAAAGAAAGGTAGCATGTCAGTATCAGATAAGTGTTCCAGATTACAAATCTGTTTATTACATAGAAAATAAAGTTATGAAACTTCCAGAAAACCTAATTTTCCTAAAAGGGTTAGCTGTGGATGGTGACATGATAGCGGATTCTACTGATGTTAAAGTAAAAGGTGATGTATTCGTAAAAGGAAAAAATGTAGGAGAAGATGGACAAGTTATTGATAAAAAAAATACTGAAAGTGGAATTATAGTAAAAGGAAATAATTCAAAAGTATCTATTTTAGGTAACGTATCTTCAGCTCAGAATATACTTTTGAGCGGAGAAAACAATAAATTTAATATTAATGGAGATGCTTATGTTAAAAATGCAATTATAGATTCACAATCAGAACAATGTCAAATGAATGTGAATAAAGAAAGTAATTTTACAGGAAGCCTTTATACTATGGATGACTTAGAACTAAATGGAGAAAAATCTCATATAAATATAGAAGGTGGTTTTTACGGTGTTAGTGATGGAAAAGATTCAAAGGAAAGTAATCAATCTAGTTCTATAGTAATTAATTCTGAAGATATAGGAAAGGGCTCGGCAATAAACATACAATCTAAAGGGAAAAAGGATGAGGTTTTAATTGCTGGTTCTTCATATATAAAGCTTTATAATGAAGAATATCAAACAGGAGAATCGGTTTCTATTAAAGGAAATTATAAAGCGTATACTATGCCACTTATAAGTGGTAAACCTGTAACTCATAAGGGTGGGAAAAGTTTAATAGAAGATAATGTAGAGTTTGAATATAAGGCCCCGCTTACCCTAGTTACTAAGTTTGCTGATGGGGTAGATATGAATGTTTTTGATAAAAGTGACTATTTCAAAGCTTACTTTGAAGACGAGGCATATAATAATGATGAAGACTATAAATTAAGTCTTGGAGGTGAAGGGGTAAAAATAAATAAAATAAATTTTAATATAGGTGATGTGCTATCAAATAGTTTAGGAAACAAAGTAGAAGGTAGTAATTATAGCTTAGGAAAATATAGTGAGCTTTTAGATAAAGCTAATGATTTAAAAAGAAATATATTTTATATGGGAGATTTACCTATAGAGAAAGAATATGTTAATAACACTACTAGAGTTGTAAAGATGGTAAGTGACAAAGTAGATTTTAATAAAATGACTAATACAATTAAAGGAAGAAATGCAGATGGTAGTGTGGATTGTAATTCTAATTTTATATTATTAAATAATAATCCTAATAAATCTTATGTTTTTTATTGTGAAGGAGATAAGGATATTCCTATAGGTGGGGACAAAGAATTAATAAAAATTAATAAAAACAAAGGTAATGGAGAATTTGGAGGAATTATTTTAACTAATGGAGATGTTTGTTTTTGTGGAAATTTAAAGTTTAAAGGCAGCATAATTTGTGGAGGAGATATAAAATTTCTAGGAAACAGTTTTAAAGAAATAAATTATGATGAGGATTATGTGAAAAGATTAATAGCATATAATTACTCAGATTTTCAGAAAGTGTTTAATGATAATATAAGAGATAAGTTTTTTGAAGTAGAAACAGATATTACTGTAAACTTAGATGAAAATACAAAAACAGATGTTGTAAGGGAAAAATTAATAAAAAGGAAGTCATGGAAAATATTAAAATAAAAAATAAAATTAGAAAAGGTGTTCAAAAAATGAAGGACACAAAAAAAGGAATTACACTAATAGAATTAATTATAGTAATAGCTTTAATAGGTATTATTTTAATACCTATTTCTAACTTTTTTTTAACGAGCTATAGTAACTTACATAAAGTTGATAAAGAAATAGAGTTACAATCTCAAGGAGAAAAAGCTCTTGAGAAATTTGTGAAAATAAGTATGATGTCATCAGGAATTCAATCTATAAAAAGAAACAATGAAGAATTGAATTTACAAAAAAAATGTACTAGTATTGATAGAATTGTATTAAAAAATAGCAGTGCATCTTCTGAAGAGGAAGATTATGATGTTTTTCAACTTATAGATAATAAACTTTGGTATGTAAGAGGGGAAAAAGATTTAGATGCTACTAAAATGGGAAAGGTCATAGGAGAGAATATATCTTCTATAAATGTAGAGGAAACTAAAAATTTAAAAGAAGCAGAGGGGATTTATTTAGTAATAAATCTTAGTTACAAAGATGTAAAATCTGTTGTGGAGAGCAAGGTTTATTTTAGAAATAAATAAGATTTTTGACTTTGGATATGGTTTTTGATACATCTGAAAGTATTAGGATGGTTAGACATGGGATAAAGAGTAAAAGGTCTAAAGTTTTACTGTAATAGCTTTAATTTATGTAAAATTACAAAGAAAGGTTTGAAATCTGAGGGGATTGTTATGAGGAAAAAAAGACTATTAGTGTTTTTTATTATGGCTATTTTTATTATAGCTGAAATTGGAACAACTAAAGTATTTGCATTAAATAATAAGGTAACAATTAAAAATTTATATAAATCACAAGAAAATTTGATAGAAGTTAAAAGAAATTTGAGTGGAGATAGATTTGATTCAGGAGAAAAATTCAATGTGAATTATAAAATAAGTCCTAAGCCTATTATTGATGAAAATCATGAAAACAAAGATAAAGAAATAGTTTTAGTCTTAGATACTTCTGGTAGTATGAATAATAAAATTTCTCAAAATTCTAATGAAACCAGATTAGATAAAATGAAAAGTACGCTAAAACAATTTATCTCAAAATTTAATAAAGAAGATATAGAAAGTGGTAAGGTAAAGATAAAACTTATAGGATATAGTAGTTATGTAAATTTCCAGTGTGATGTTAAGGAATTGAACAAATATTTAACTATTAATGAGAAAAATATAAAAGAAGCTTGTAATTTATTAAATATTGATAGAAATGAAATATACAGTAGTTATTATTATGAAAATGAATTTTTTTTATGGGATAGGTATAGGCATGCTTATAAAAATATGTCTACAGGTAAGATATATGATGTACAATTATGTGGAGAAAGTGAATACTATAGAAATAAAGATAAAAAACAGTTTTACATAAGAGATAAAAATTTAAGAGAGTATTTTAATTATTCTGAAGGGCATTGGTATGGATATAGACCAGTAAAAACTATATATGATTTGATTCTTTCAGAAGGAGGAACCAATATAGGAGATGGACTTAGAAAAGCTTATTATTCATTGAGTAAAGCAGATAAAGATAAATATATAATTTTAATGACAGATGGAAATCCTACTGCTTTTACAGCACAAAAAGAATCGGTGAGTTTTACTGAAGGGAATAATGGCTATGTATTATATGGAAAACAAAACGAACCTATAATTAATTGGCGTAAAATAGGGTTTAGAAATATACTTAGATGTAGGTATGAAGAGGATAATAATGGTGAGGTGACTTATGTAATAAACTATGGAGAAAATGATAGAAGTGGATTAAGTCTTGGTTATGCAAATTTGATAGGGAGAGTTATTAATAAAGATAAGAATATTCAAAGTTTTATTGTTGGGCTAAGTCAAGAAGTGAATCCTTATAATCTTACGGAGATAGCAAGAAATACAGGTGCTTCTAGGTATTATGCTAAAAATATGAATACAGTAGAAGAAATTTATAAGCATATTGGAAATATAGTACAATCAGATATTACTGGAGAAGTATATTTTGAGGAGTCTATTCCAGAAGGTGTGGAAGTTGTATTAGATGACCTTCCTCAGTGGATAAACTACGATAAAAATTCTAGAAAACTAAGTGGAGTTTTAAAAGTAAGCTATACTAAAAATGAAAAAGGAGAGTATATAGCCTCACCAATTGATTTTTCTATAAGTTTATTTGGAGTTAAACCTAAGCAATATGAGTTAAAAGAAGGAACTGTTAAATATAAAGTTAATGATAAGATTCAAACAGTTAAAATTGACTCAAATAAATTTACAATAGATAGCTTAGCTCCTATTATAACAAAAATAGGTGTGTTTATTCCTAATAATGATGTTTCAAAGTGTATAAAGGAAGGAAAAAAAATTATAGGATCAGATAATATTACCTATAATGATATTGATGCTGTAGAGAACATGAGACAAACTATAGGGGTATTGATTAATGCCAATAGAAGTAGATCAAAGATGGCTATTGATATAAGTTCAGAATACAAAAAACAGACCACTAGATTGATAATATATAAAGTATTAAAGGATGGCATAATAGATAAGAAAAATACATTTAGTTTGAATTGTACCTTAGAAGAAATAAATGATAATATACAAAATTTTATTGATGATAAGGAAGAAAATTTTATAATAACATATACAATTCTTCCTAAAAATAAAGATACAATTATAAATAATTCTATGAAAATAGATAATAAAGTTGTAGAAATATTAAGAATAAATGTGAAGGCAATGCCGAAATTAGATTGAATTTTTAATTCCGATTCACAATAAATAGGATTTTATGTTATAAAAAAAGTAGTAAATTAAATCATAAGGAGAATTTTGAAAATATATCAAAGTTCTCCTAACTTTTAATATAATAAAGGGAGTAGTTATAATGGACTATATTTTTATATTTATACTAGGGATTGTTATAGGAAGTTTTTTAAATGTATGTATATATAGAATACCGAGAGAAGAATCTATAGCATATCCACCATCTCATTGTACAAGCTGTGGCAATAGATTAAAATTTTATCATTTGATTCCTGTAATAAGTTATATATTTTTAAAAGGAAAGTGCGGTTATTGTGGGGAGAAAATAAGCATTAGATATCCAATAATGGAGATTTTTACGGGATTTATTTTTGTAATATTATATAGTTTTTATGGATTTACATTAGAATTTGTGAAGTTTTTACTATTTTCATGTTTTTTAATAGTAGTAGCTATAATAGACATGGATACTACAGACATATATTTTAAAACAACAATAAGTGGAATAATAGTAGGAATAATTTTTATTTTAATAAATTATATTAGAGGATATTATGTAAGTACATATATTATAGGTGGATTAATTGGAGGAGGATTTATAGCTCTAATTATACTTATAACTAAAGGTATGGGGTGGGGAGACGCTGAAATATGCCTACTATGTGGTTTGTATTTAGGATGGCAAAAGACAATTTTGATGATATTTTTAGCTGTAGTATTAGGAGCTATAATTGGTATTTTACTTATAATTACTAAGAAAAAAAGCAGAAAAGATTATATTCCATTTGGTCCATATATAGCTATAGGGGCATTTATATCAATGATTTATGGCCAGAAAATAATTATGTGGTACTTGATATAGGAACTAGATGTTAGGGTTTAGGTGATGTGGAAAAAAGTTTGGTTAAGTTTTTAACAGAATTGTTTAAAATAAAAGAGCAATTTAAAAATATAGAAAAAAATTTTATGGTATAATACCTTAGTAAACGGTTACAACAAAGGAAAGTAGTATATTACATAGTTAAGGTAATTTTGTTAATTAATAAACAATTGTAGAAATAGTCTTAAAATTATGATAATATGTATGCAAGAAAAGAAATTGGTCGTACCACCAGGCCATAATACCAATCTTGAAATATTTTCGAAGAGTTTGGGGAGGGAAGATGATGAACATGTATGCACTTTTCTTTATTGCACTTATTCCTATCGTGTGGCTTATAGTATCTCTTGGGGTTTTAAAAATGCCAGCACATAAGACTTGTTCAGCAACTTTGGTATTGACAATAATATTAGCAATTATGGTATGGAAAATGCCAGTACTTCATGCAGTGTCAGCAGCATTAGAGGGAGTTGCTTTAGCACTGTGGCCAATAATGATAGTAATCATTGCAGCAGTTTTTACTTATAATTTATCACTACACACCAAGAGCATGGACATAATAAAAAAGATGTTATCAAATATAACTACAGATAAAAGAATTTTGGTATTAATAATAGCTTGGGGTTTTGGAGGATTCTTAGAGGCGGTTGCCGGGTATGGTACAGCAGTGGCAATACCAGCAAGTATATTAGCAGCTATGGGATTTGAACCATTATTTGCAGCAATTATTTGTTTGATTGCAAATACAGTTCCAACAGCCTTTGGAGCTATAGGAATACCAATATCTACTATGGCAAAGCTTACTGGATTAGATGTAAACGTATTGAGCTATTATGCAGGAGTACAGTTGTTCCCTTTTATAATACTTATAACATTTATATTAGTAGTTTTAACAACTAGAAGTGTAAAAGGAATAAAAGGGGTATTTGGAGTAACTTTAATATCAGGTGTTGCTTTCGCTGTACCAGAATTGCTATCAGCAAAATACATGGGAGCAGAACTTCCATCTTTAATTGGTAGTGTCTGTAGTATGGCTGCAACAATAATAGTAACTAAGATTTTTTATAAAGATACAGCGGGAAAATCAGAAGGTATAGTTAGTTCAAGCCAAGCTTTTAAAGCATGGCTACCATATATATTAATATTTATATTTATGATTTTTAGTAGTAAATTGTTCCCTAGTATAAATCATGCACTTTCAACAATAAAAACAAGTTTTAAAATATATACTGGTGAAGGTGCAGAACCTTATGTGTTTAAATGGATAGCAACACCGGGTACGCTTATAATTATTGCAGCATTTATAGGGGGAATGGTTCAAGGGGCTAAATTTGGTGAAATTGTAAATATTCTTTTCAAGACTATAAAGCAAATGACTAAATCAGCAATAACAGTTATATCAATAGTGGCTTTAGCAAAAGTTATGGGGTACAGTGGAATGATAAATTCTATAGCTACAGTATTAGCAATTGTTACAGGTTCTTTCTACCCATTCATAGCGCCAATAATAGGAGCACTTGGAACATTTGTAACTGGAAGTGATACATCATCTAATGTACTTTTCGGAAAGTTACAAGTGGATGTAGCTAATTCAATAGGAGTAAATGCTACATGGCTTGCTGCAGGAAGTGCAACAGGAGCTACAGCTGGAAAAATGATATCACCTCAAAGTATTGCAGTAGCTACAGCTGCTACAGGACTTGCAGGAGCAGAAGGAAAGATACTAAATAAAACAATAAAATTCTGTATAGGATATGTTGTTCTCTTAGGAGTTGTAGTTTATATAGGAAGTTTAATTATTAAAATGTAAAGAGAACACTAGAAAAAATTAAAAATTTGTGAATTAACGTAATAATTAGTAGAATTAAGATTTGCTAAAATGTTACAATGACTTTAAGAAGGACGAAAGTCCTTCTCAAAAAATAGATTACTGGTATGACCACTGTAAAAATTAGAAAAGTAAAATGTAAAATTAGGAGGATGAATTATTATGGAAATGATAGTATGTATTAAACAAGTGCCAGGAAGTTCAAATGTGCAGGTAGATCCTGTTACAGGAGTTTTAATAAGAGATGGTGTAGAGTCAAAGATGAATCCATATGATTTATTTGCTCTT
>NZ_JAPQFJ010000011.1 GCF_026738875.1 Clostridium brassicae | reverse complement strand
GTTCAAAAAACATTAAGAACATTGTTTGATATTCTAAATATGGTGTTTTTATTCCCATAGCCATTTTCTTTTTAAGATCAGATGATACCTCTAACATTGTTTCAATTTCTTCTTTTGTATAATCCTCCAAAGTTATAAAATGTCTTCCTCTAAATACTGTTTGCATTGTTTTTTCCCCCTTGAAATTTATTTTAATTTTACTATTTATTAATTTACCTGTATTTTAAATAAATTTTAATTTTTAATCACTTAATTCTATTATTTTTCTAAATGATCATTTACATATAAAATTGGAACAAGTGCGTACATTGCTGCACATCTTACAAGTTCACTCTTCCATGTTTTTTCATTAGGTGCATGTGCTTGATCTTCATGTCCTGGTCCAAAACCTATAACTGGTATTCCATATCTACCCATTATTGATACTCCGTTAGTTGAAAATGTCCATTTATCAACTAATGGCTCTTCATTAAATAATTTTTTATAACCATCAACTAAAGTGTCACATACTTTGTGCTCCTCTGGTAACACCCACGTTGGGAAGTAGCATTCTGTAGGGTATACTAATCCTGTATAAGCTGGTCTTTCATAAGTATACATTTCAACATCTGCTTTAGCTTCTTTTACAGATGGAAGATTTCTTATTTGTTGAAGAGCATACTCCCAAGTTTCTCCGTCAGTTAATCTTCTATCTATAGATATTGTACATCCATCAGCAACAGCACATCTTGATGGGGATGAGAAAAATATTTCAGACACTGTTAGAGTACCTTTTCCTAAGAAATCATTATCCATTAAATTTTCATTTAAAGCTTTTAATTCATTTAGAATTGGAGCCATCTTAAATATAGCATTATCTCCTCTTTCTGGAGCGGAACCGTGACAACTTACGCCATGAGTCGTTACCTTAATCTCCATTCTTCCTCTTTGTCCTCTGTATATATTGCAAGAAGTTGGCTCAGTTGAAACAACAAATTCTGGTTTTAACTTGTCCTCATTAATAATGTATTGCCAGCATAATCCATCACAGTCTTCTTCTTGAACTGATCCTACTACTACTAATGTATATTCATCTTCAAGTCCAAGATCTTTTATGATTTTTCCAGCATAAACCATTGAAGCCATTCCACCTTCTTGGTCACTAGCTCCTCTTCCTAAGATAATTTCTTCATCTTCATATCCTTCATATGGGTTATAATTCCATAAATTCGCATCGCCAATACCAACTGTATCTATATGGGCATCCATAGCAATTACGTGTTTTCCATGTCCAATATATCCTAAAACATTTCCCATAGGATCTATTTCAACTTTATCAAAACCTACTTTTTCCATTTCTTCTTTTATTCTTAATACTACCTTTTCTTCATCACAACTTTCACTTGGAATAGATATCATATCTCTCAAGAATTTGCTCATTTCCGGTTTATACTTTTCTGCTAACTTTAAAATTTCTTGTACTTTATAATCCTTTGCCATTTTTCAATCCTCCTAAAATTTAATTATTTAATTTTGATTATTTAAAATTTATGTAAAATTGTTGTTATACAAACTTTTCTGTCATTTATACTTAATACTACATAACCTATTAATATAGTCAGTCGTTAGTATAATTTCATTTTTACAATTACCTCTATACAGATTCACCCTACTTTTGTCTCTTTGTAAACCTCTTCATTTATTTTGCTACTAATTACACTATAAGCTAACATACCTAATACAAACCCAGATAAGTATGAACTATCAAATAGCACCCTAAAACTTGGTATAAATTTTCCTGCTAAAATCAATATAGTTGTTATAATTAAAACAGCTATAGCTGATTTATTCCAACCATTAGAATAATAATACATGCCACCATCATTTCTATATATATCAACTAAACTGATATTTGTTTTATGCTCAACCCAGTAAGATGCAAAATATATTCCTTGCATTGGTCCAAAAAATGTTGCTAATGTCCCATTCACTTCAAATATATATCTATCAGGACTTGCAAGCATTTTCCATGGTTGAAGTATGACTGCAAAGATAGCAATAGCAAACAATGCTTTTGTATAGCTAATTTTCTTAGGCCATAAATTAGATATAATTATACCTGAAGGAGCTAAATTAGCCGTTACATTTACAGTAGTAGTTGCAAATAATATTACTAAAGAACATAGTATAACAACTGCTGGATTATTGAATTTTGCAACTATATCTGATGGACTCCATATTGGACTTCCAAATGCAATTGTAGAAGCAACTGTTCCACATACACTAATTACAACTATGCAAAAAGCTGCAATAGGTATTTGTAAAAGTTGACCAAATGCTTGCTCTTTTTGTGATTTAACATGACTTGTAAAATCACACATATTAAGTGATACTGTTCCATCTACTGCCATAGCTGCTGTTAAAGATGGTATGAACAGTTTTCCAAAATTAATATTGTTTCCCATAGCTGCTTGATGTGTAAAAATCGCTCCAAATCCACCAGCTATTTTATATGCCCAAAGGACTGTTGCAATACCAATACAAATCAACAAAGGCATTGCATAACTAGATAAGACTTTTATAGCTTTTAATCCTTTTTGAGCTATAGCTATATTAATAATTAAAAATATAAAGAAACATATAATATACCTTGCTTGTATATTATTCCAAGCTGGTAATATTCCTCCTATAAGACAGCTTAATGCTGTTCCTCCAATCCAACATTGAAGTGCGAACCATAAACTTCCAAGTGATGCTCTTATCATTGTTGGAAGTACATTTCCTTTAGGTCCAAAGGTCACCTTGGAAACTAAAGTATAACTCAATCCATATTTAGTTCCAAAATGCCCCAACATAACTGTTATTCCTATTACTAACCCATGCCCTAACATAACTATAAACAATGCTTGCTTCCAGCTCATTCCCGAAGCTATAAAACCACTAACTAGCATATACCCTGGTATTGAAAATAATATAGAGACCCATATAGATCCTAAATTCCAACCTGACCAATCTCTTTTATGTGAATCTACAGGTTTTGTGTCTTCTGTAAAAATATTATCGTGATTTTTAATTTCGTCTATTCCCTGGTAAGTAATTTCTACTAATTCATTACTTGATCTCTGAAAGCTGCTCATTTAATTCCCCTTTCTTCCTTCATAGCAACACAAAGATGCACTAGGAATTTTAACGTCGATAATTATTTATAAGGGTGGTCTCCATCCCACACTATTTTTCTGTAATTCTCTGGGTCAGTATCTCCTTCTGTACTTATTAAAAGTATTTTAGAATTTTCATCAATTTTTAATGCTTCTTTTATATCTTTATATCTTTCATCAGTTAAGATAGTATATAGGAATCCAGCTGGCACAGCTCCTGATTCTCCTGATATTACTTTGTCGTCTCCTTGAAGTGGGTTACCTAATACCCTCATACCTTGAGCTGCAATATTATCTGGACATGATACAAACATATCACTATAAGAATCTAAAATTCCCCATCCTATAGGATTTGGTTCTCCGCAAGCAAGTCCAGCCATTATTGTAGGCATATCCCCTCCAACATTTGTTATCTTGCCGTTCACTGCTGATCTATACATGCAATCAGCTTCATTTGGCTCAACAACTGCTGTAATAGGTCTGTTTTCTTTATAATAAGAAGCTAAGAATCCTTGCACAGCTCCTGCAAGAGAACCTACCCCAGCTTGAACAAATACATGAGTTGGTCTTTCAACTCCCATTTCTTTCATTTGTTCAGCAGCTTCAATCATCATTGTTGCATATCCTTGCATAATCCATAGAGGTACATCTTGATATCCTTCCCAAGCAGTATCTTGGATTATTTTCCATCCATATTTATTTGCATTTTCCAAAGATAATCTAACAGCATCATCATAATTCATGTCAGTTATATACGCTTCTGCTCCCGTTGCTTTGATATTATTAAGTCTTGTTTCTGATGAACCTTTAGGCATATAAACTACAGCTTTTTGTCCTAATTGCTGTGCTGCCCAAGCAACTCCTCTACCATGATTTCCATCCGTAGCAGTAGTAAAAGTTATTTGTCCTATTTTTTTTCTTGTTTCCTCACTTCTTAATTTTTCAAAGTTCATTTCTGAAATATCTGTATTTAGCTCTTTTGCTATAAATTTTCCTATAGCATAAGAACCTCCTAAAACTTTGAAAGCGTTTAGTCCGAATCTATATGATTCATCTTTTACAAAAACCCCTGAAACTCCCAAATATTTTGCCAAATTATCTAATTTTGCAAGTGGTGTTTTTGAATAAACATTAAAGCTTTCATGAAACTTTCTTACTTTTTGAAGTTCTTCAATACTTAGACAATCTGCTGAAGCTTTTTCAATATCTTGTCTAGCCTTTTCATTTTTTATCCATTTAATATTTTCTTTCATGTTTATTCCTCCCTTCCTATCTGCATATATTAAATAGCATTATTCATGCCAAACTTATAAACCTTGGAAAATGTTAGCTTTAAGATGTTTTTCAAAAAAATATGTTATCAATTTGATAAATTTTATCACACTGATAACAGTTTTGCTAAATCCTTTTAATAACAAGCTTTCTATATTTGATTATTGATTTTATTATCATTTTGATAAAGAGATTTCTAATCTTTAGGTGGGATTTTCGTTCCATCTGAAGATTAGAAACCCTTATCCATGGTCGTAACAACGCTTAACTTGCCGCCCATATAAGCGTGAGTATAAGCTTTAATCAGCATCAGATAAAGAAAATTTTAAATCCATTTTTCTGTCATATGTTTATTACCTTCTTTGTTGTATCTTATGGCTTGTATCTCAGATAGTATAGATATAGCTATTTCTTCTGGAGTATCTCCTCCAAGATCTAATCCTATAGGTGCATGAAGCATACTTAAATCTAATTCTCTATTTAATTCACCTTTTAATTTATCAATCATAAAGCTAGCCTTGTTCTTTGAAGATAGCATTCCGATATATTTAGGTTTACACTCTTTACTACATACTGCCTTTAAAATTTTATAATCTATTTCATGGGTATACCCTGTAATAACAATATAACTTCCATCTGGAATATCTAAATTATTGATTTGCTCTTCATAATCTCCAACTACTATTTCATGACCTTTGTTTATTGCTTCAGCTATTTCCTCTCTGTCATCTATAACTATAGTTTTATAATCTAAATTAACTAACGCATCTGCTAGACATTTTCCTACATGTCCAGCTCCTAATATATATATTCTTGGATTAACGGGTATATATTCAAAATACAATGTAACAAGACCTCCACAAATCATATCTACACTTATAACATCCTTAGTAGGTACCTTACCTGTAAAATCATAACTTTGCATACAATGTTTTTTTGTGCTCATGATTTCTTTAGCCTTTTCTATAGCTAAATATTCTAACTCTCCTCCACCAACAGTTCCTTTTTTATCTCCGTTAGAATAAACTAATAATTTTTTACCTACATTTGCTGGTCCATGTCCTTTTCTTTGTACTACAGTTACAACTACACCTTCTTGTCCCCTTTCTTTCATTCTATAAATTTCTTCATATATGTCTATCATCTTAATTCCTCCTTATTGAAATTTTTGTATTTTTTGTATTTAATCTAAAACTAAATAATGATTAAACTACAAAATATGTTAAATTTATTTATTTTGCAGCTTAATCAATTAAATTAATAATATTAGTGTGATGAATTCTTCACAATGGAAAATAAATTATTCATCACTTCAATATAAATATTTATTTTTTCTACATTAAATCTTCTAAATAATATCCAAGTAAATTCAAACAAATCCCTTTTCTGTAGTTAGCTTTTGATCTTTGGTCATCTATCGGCTTTATTATTTCTCCATATTTAGTCTTTATTTCTTCTATATCTTCTTTACTTATAGTTCCCTTTTTAATAATTTCATTCTCTATTTTTTTACTATTTATTATAGTTGGGCCTACTGCTCCAAAAGCAAGTCTTATATCTTCTATCTTTCCATTTTCTACTTTAGCAAGACCCATAAATGACAATTTAGCTAAGGCTATAGACTTTCTAGTACCTACTTTTCTATGAAGAACTTTATTAAATTCTTTTATATTAATTCTGATTTCTTTTAGTATTTCATCTTTTCTGATTATATTTTTTCCAGGGCCAACAATAAATTCATTTATAGGAATTTCCCTTTTTCCACTTAAACTTTCTAAGACAAGTACAGACTCTAATGCATATAACGCTGGTAAAGTATCTCCTACTGGTGATGAATTACATATATTACCACCTATGGTTGCCATATTTCTTATTCCTGGAGATGCCATACACAAAACTACCTCTTTCATGTATTCAGGAACCAAATCATTATTTGCAATTTCACTACAAGTACATGCAGCACCAATAGTTAAAATATCATTTTTAAAAGTAATGTTTTTTAATTCTAGTAAATCTTTAATAAACACTACTGGTTTATCAAATAATGGCTCTACCCCAGAACATCTTTTTCTTTTTACCATTAAATCAGTTCCACCAGATAATAATATAACTTCTTCTTTACTTATTAATTCTAAAGCTTCTTTTAAATTACTTGGTCTATATCCTTTTACCATAATCCATCACCTCTTTGAGATGCAATTCTTACAGCATCTATAATCATGTTATAGCCTGTACATCTACATAGATTTCCTGATATACCTTCTCTGATTTGTTCATCTGTTGGTTTAGGATACTTTCTTAATAATGCTTCTGTTGCAATTATCATACCCGGAGTACAAAATCCACATTGAACAGCACCTGCATCTTCAAAACTTTCTTTTAAAACACTATATTTTTGTGTTCTTTGCATTCCTTCTATAGTAATTATTTCTTTACCTTCTACTTGACCTATTGGTACCATACAAGAATGTACAATATCACCATTCATTAATACAGCACAAGCCCCACATTCACCTTCTCCGCAACCTTCTTTTACCCCTTGTAATTTAAAGTCATCTCTTAAAACATCAAGTAACCTTCTTACAGCACTTGTTTCAATTTCTACTTCTTCAAAATTCAATGTAAATTTTATTTTATTTATCATGGCTCATTACCTCCATTAGGTATTCTGGTGTCAAAGGTATTCTGTTAATTTCCTTACCAATTGCATTTTCTACAGCTAAAGCATAAGCTGGCCCTGCTCCTATAAAAGTAAGTTCACCTAAAGCTTTAGCTCCAAAAGGACCATTATAATAAGGTTCACAAACTAAGTCACTTTCCATATTTGGAGTGTCTTTTGATGTAGGGATAGTATAATCTGTACTTGTTCTTTGATTTAAAAGTCCATTTTCACTAGTCATAACCTCTATTCCTGCATATCCTAATCCTTGTAATATTCCTCCGTCTATTTGACCTTTAACTATTCTCTCATCAATTGGAGTTCCAATATCAAATACTGACCAAACATTTGATAAAGTTGTTTCATAAGTTATGGGGTCTACTTCAAGTTCAACCACATTGGCTCCCCATGAATAAGAGTTGTAAGCATCACCCACAAAATTAGCATCATCCCAAGAAAACCCTTCTGGATGTTTATATTGAGTCATCACTTCTACTCTATCACTTTCATTCCATCTTTCTTTTAACTTAATAGCTGCATCATATAATAATTTTCCTACAACCATAGTAGTTCTAGATGCAACAGTTGGTCCTGAATCCGGAACTCTATCTGTATCGGGATTTTCATGGATAGTTTTCTCTACTGGTATCTCAAGAGCCTGTGCAACTATCTTTCTTAAAGCAGTTTGAACTCCTTGTCCCATTTCAACATTAGCAATTAATATTTCTACTCTTTCATCTGGATGCTTAACAAGTTTCACTTTAGCCTTTATATGATCTCTTTCCCCACTACCAGTAAATCCACCACCATGGAAGAATATAGACATACCCATTCCTTTTAATTTACCTTGCTTTCTTTCTTCTTCTAACCTCTCTTGTCTATCCCTATATGAAGACATCTCCATAACTCTATCTATAATTTGTGGCAATAAAATATTCTCTCTAAATATACCCCCAGTAGAAGATTTATCTCCTTTTTTAACCATATTCTTCATTTTTAAGTCTAAAGAATCTACACCTAATTTATTTGCTATATGTTCCATATGCAATTCTAATGCTACAAATGCTTGTGGAGCCCCAAATCCTCTAAATCCACCACACATAATATTGTTAGTAGCTACTGATCTACCCTTTACGAAAACATTTTCAACATTGTATACACCTATTGCAGCAAACATAGTTCTTTGAAGGACTATATTAGATAATCCCGCATATGGTCCACAATCTATTTTTATATCCACATCCATACCTAAAATTTTATGATTTTTATCTATATAACTTTTTAGTTTAATTTTAGAAGGATGTCTTTTTGGTGTTACAGCTACATCTTCATTTCTATCTAATACAAGTTGTACAGGTTTTTTAACTTTTAAAGCAGCACAAGCTACATGGCATCCAAGCAATGATGGGAAATCTTCCTTTCCTCCGAATCCTCCACCTGTAACAGTTTGAATAATTTGTACTTTATCTTCTGACAAACCTAAACATTGTTGGACAGCACCTTTAACAAAGTAAGGACATTGCATTGTAGCATACACTGTCACTTTACCATCTTTGTATAACCCCACTGCTCCTTGTGGTTCTAAGTAAATATGTTCCTGATATCCAGTTTCATATTCACCTTCAATTATATACTCACTTTTTGCTTCTAAATCCTCAAGACTTCCTTTGTTGTATTTGTAATCTGCAAAACAATTTTTTTCTCCAAATATAGGTTGTTTAGGATTTATTCCATCTTCTATACTTAAAATTGCATCTATTTTTTCATATTCAATTTTTATTTGAGACATTATATCTAATATTTTTTCTTTATCCGGGCCTATCACCAAAAGTACAGGCTCCCCTATATAATTTACTACCTTATCAGCAAAACATGGCTGATCATCAAAAACCACATGTACTATGTTTTCTCCTGGTACATCGTTCTTATCTACTATAAAATATCCTTCTGGTAATTCAGGGTACTGTATTGATTTAATTTTAGCTCTTGCTTCAGTTGATCTAAAAGTTTTTGCATAAACCATATCATCAAATTGAAAATCTGCTACATACTTTGCAGTTCCTGCTATTTTGTCAGCTGTATCGAACCTTTTAATTGGCTTACTTATATTGTTATTCATAAGTCTAACTTACACCTCCCTAAATTTTTGGGAATTAATCTCTAATATGTGATTATAATCATTTATAGTGTCTATATCTAATAAAATTCCCTGATTATGTACTGGAAGTAAAACTGGATCTTTACTTCCTATAAATTCTCTTAAATTAGAGTATTTATCTCCTTCTAAAACTTCCTTAATCAAATAACTTTTTATTAGTATGGGATGACCTTTTCTGCCTTTATAAGTAGGAATACCTATTTCTCCATTTACATTAAGTAAATTTTTATAAACATTTTCATCGATAAGAGGGTAATCACCTGGAGTAAAAAAAAATTGTTCTCCTTTTATACATGAAAATCCTTTCTTAACCGAACTAAACATGCCCTCCATAAAATTTTCATTAAAAACTAATTCTACGTTTTCATATTTTTGTATAATAGGCTCTAATTTTTCTATTTTATAGCCTCCTACAACTATGACCTTTGAGCATACACTTAACATATTATCTATTACTCTTTCAATAACAGTCTTGTTTTCGATTTCCAATGTCATTTTATATGTTTTAGCTCTTGAGGATAATCCCGCTGCTAAAATTATTCCTTCTACTGCCATGTAATACCCTCCTAATACTTTAAAATTATTTATATAAATAGTATTCTTGGTTTCATATTGAACTTTTATTCTATCTGGAAGTTAGAAATCAGATAAATAACTTTAAAATTATATTTTCAAAAACTATTTTGAAAATTTATATTATTTATTTAGATTCTTTAGCCCCATAAGAACTTTTTCTGGGCTTATTGGTAAAGTCTTAATCCTTACTCCTGTAGCATTATAAACAGCATTAGCTATAGCTGCAAGTGGTGTATCTATTCCCATTTCTCCAACTGACTTAGCACCATAAGGACCTGTTGGTTCATAACTGTCAGCAAATTCAACTGTTAGCTTACGAATCTCTTTTCTTGTTGGTACCTTATATTGCATAAGATTATTTGTAATCATACTACCTTTACTTGTATATCTAACATCTTCAAACATAGCCATGCCTATACCTTGTGCTAAACCACCTTCAACTTGTATACGACATAGGTTTGGATTTATAACTGTTCCACAATCTACTACTGCTACATAATCTACTAAATCATATTTACCTGTTTCAAGATCAACTTCTACTTCCGCTACTCCAAGCATATATGGTGGTGGAGCAACTTTTGGATAGAAGGATTCACAAACTAATAATTGTTTTTGTTCAGAATTATAGTAAAGTTCATTTGAAAACTCCGCTAATGAAATACTTTCTTTTCCATCTAATGTTTTTACATATTCTCCATCAAATTCAACTTGTTCTGCTGGAACCTTGAATTTTCTAGCTCCTTCTTCTTCTATACGTTTTTTCATAGCTTTAGCAGTATTTAAAACAGCATTACCAGAAACATATGTTGTCTTCGATGCATAAGCACCACAATCAAATGGAGTAACATCTGTATCTGATGAATATACTTTAATTTTATCTGTTGAAACGCCCAAAGTTTCAGCTGCAATTTGGGCAAGTATAGTATCACTACCAGTACCTAGATCTGTAGCTCCTATTATTAAGTTAAAGAACCCACTATCATTTAATTTTAATACAGCTGATGCCATATCAATATATGCTATACCAGAACCTTGCATAGCCAATGCGCAACCTATGCCTCTAACCTTATTCTTGCTAATTTGTTGTCTTGGGAATTTTTCTTTCCACTTAGAAAGTTCTGCTCCTCTCTTTACACAATAATCAAGCTTACAGCTTTCAATTATCATATCTACTCCCTCAGTACCTTCTCCCATAATTTTAAATATTGGAGAAGTTTCTCCTTCTTTAATCATGTTCTTCTTTCTAATTTCTAATGGATCCATATTAAGTTTTTCGGCTATTTGATCTATCATTGATTCTACTGCAAAATTACCTTGTAGTGCTCCATATCCTCTATATGCACCTGCAGGTGTGTGATTTGTATAAACAACTTTTCCACCAAATTTTACCGCTTCGATTTTGTTGTATAGTGGAAGTGTTTTTGCAGCTGCAAGCATAAACACTGTTAATGCATGTTCTCCATAAGCACCTGTATCAGATAATAGCTCCATATTTACAGCTTTAAGATTTCCTTCTTTATCTGCACCAACTGTCATATTAAATTTCATAGCATGTCTACAGAAAGTTGATTCAAATACCTCTTTTCTTGTATAAATAAGCCTTGCTGGTTTTCCTGTTCTAAGAGCAGCTAAAGATACTAAAAATTCTCCATGTATTTGCTGCTTTCCACCATATCCTCCGCCTACTCTTGGTTTTATTACACGAATCTCTGAAACTGGTATTCCAAGAGCAGCTCCTATTATACGTCTCATATGGAAGGGGGTTTGAGTAGAACTTACTACAGTTAATCTTCCATAAAAATCTACGTAAGCAAAGCTTGTATGAGTTTCTGTTGCCATATGCGCTTGTGCTTGTGTATAAAAAGTATCTTTTAAAACACAGTCACATTTTTCAAAAGTTGCATCTAAATTTCCAAAGCTCATATGATATTCTGCTGCAATATTACGTTTTGGGTCATATCCTATTGGAAACATTTCATGTGCTTCTGGTTCTGGATGTATTACAGATAAATGACCAACTGCCTTTTCAAAATCTAATACTGGCTCTAATTGTTCATATTCTACCTCTATTAACTCTAAAGCATCTTCAGCTATAGTTTCATTTATTGCAGCTACTGCTGCCACTTCATCTCCTACATATCTTACATATTCATCTAAAATAAACTTATCATGCGGTGATGGCTCAGGATATCCTTGCCCTGCCCTAGTAACTATATTTCTTGGAACATTTTTATGAGTTAATACACATTCAACTCCTTGTAATGCTTCCGCTTTTTCTGTATTTATACTCTTAATTTTTGCAAATGGATGAGGGCTTCTTAATACCTTAACCACTAATGCATTATCAGGAATTAAATCTTTTGTATATGCTGGTTTACCTTGGATTAATCCTATTCCATCTATCTTTGGAACAGATTTTATAATTTCTTTCATTCAGACACCCCCAAATATTTTTTTAGAGCACGTAAATGTCCTACATAACCTGAACATCTACACAAATTCCCTACTAAATAATGATTAATTTCTTCTTCTGTAGGGTTTTTAAGTTCTTTTTCCATAGCTATTACGTTCATTACAAATCCAGGACTACAATACCCACATTGATCTACACCTTCAGCTACTAAAAATTCTCCTATTTCTTTTGCCTTTTCTTGTACACCGTCTATAGTTGTTATACTATGTCCTCCTGCTCTAACAGCAAGATAAGAACATGATGTAATAGGCTTTCCATTCAAAAGTATTGTACAAAGTCCACAAGAACCTGTGTCACAACCTCTTCTTACTGTATATTTATATCTGTTTAATACATCCGCTAACATTTCACCTGGTTCTACATCAAATACTTTATCAATTTCATTAACTTTTAATTGGATTTTCATTATATCACCTCCATAATAGCTCTCTTTACTAAAGCTTTGCATAATTCTTTTCTGTATTCTAAAGATCCCCTTATATCGCTTCCAACACTTAGTTCTTCTGAAGCAATTTCTCCAGCTTTTATAGCAGTTTCTTCATTTAATTCTGAACCTTCTAAAAATTCCATAGCTTTTTCTGCTAATTTAGCTACACCAGGTCTTGCTCCTACTGATATTTTTACTTTATTTTCTACACGAGAAGCTGCTGCATTTAAGATAGCAAAGTCTGTACTTGTATTTCTAATATTTTGAAAAGAAGCTTTTCTATTATCTTTCATTATTATTATCTTAGTTACTATATCTTTAATTTTGCCTTTAGTTTCTAAAAATTCTTTTAACGTTATTTTTCCGCCTTTATATAATTCTACATAAGTATCAAGCGCTAGTAATGAAGTTATAAAATCAGAAAATCCGTATCTTCCAGCAACACTTCCTCCAGCTGTAGCTACATTTCTAAATTGAACGCCCATAATAACTGCTGCTGACTTTGAAATAGCTCCACCAAAATTATTTTTTAATGCTTCATCTATTTCTACTTGTCTTAAAGTTGCCATAGCACCTATTTCAACTTTATCTTCCTTATCTTCAATAATATCTAATCCTAAATCGCTTAAATCTAGCGCTGAATCTATTTTCTTAGCACCTAATCTTAAAAATGTTCCTCCTCCAATTATAGTTGCATTTTTATCTTGCAAAACATTATATGCTTGTTCTAAAGTACTAGGCTTGAAATATTCTTTTATTCTCAAACAACTCACTCCTCTCTCATATTACTTTTTTAAAACACCACTTATAGCTTTTGTAGGACACTTTGATTCACAAAGTCCACATCCAAAACATTTTTCAATATTTACTTTAACTTTTTCATCCATATTTAAAGCAAAATATGGACAGACTTTTATACAAACACTACATTTTATACATTTATCTTCATCTATTATTGGATTATCTGGTTCAAATTTTATATTTCCTTTTTCTAATTTAGTATTTCTAACTTCTTCTACACTTGAAAAATCATATTTTTCAAGTACTTGTGGTAAATCTTTTATGATTTTTTCATATAAATCTTTTCCATGAAGCATTGCTGCTGAAAGCATTTGTACTGCGTCTGCACCAGCTAATAAAAATTCAACTACGTCTTCTGCTGTAGCTACTCCGCCAACCCCAATTACTGTAAAATCTGGCATTGCACTCTTTATTTTATTTACTATTGCTAAAGCAACTGGTTTAATTGCAGGTCCTGATGTCCAAACTTCTCCTTTATCATTTCCTACTAATACTTTACGGTTAGCAAGATCAATCTTCATACTAGGCCCAAGAGAGTTAACAGCTGCTATACCACTTGCTCCATTTTTTCTAGCCACTTCAGCAAAGGCTACATGATCTGGCATATGAGGACTTACTTTCATAAAGAAAGGTTTTTTAGTATTTTTTCTTATAGTCTTAACAGTTTCTCCTATTACACTTAGATCCTTTCCAACATAGTGAGTAGATACTTCGAATGCATCTGCATATGGATCTAAAACTGGAATTAATTTCTCCATATCCTCTTTTGTATAACCAACACTAATTATAAGAGGAATATCTAAATCTTTTTTTAATTTAGGTAAAATTTCTTCTAACCACTGTTCTAAAGGATATTCTGACCAAAGTTCTGCATTCATGATACTGTCTTTATTAGCTATGATACATGGTCTTGGAACATCGGCTCCTTTAATTGATATAGTTTTAGTAACCATACCCCCTAATCCAAACCCTGCAAGTGTCATCATTTTTTCATAATCTCCTACTAGTGGACCTGATGCAGGCAATAAAGGATTTTTTAATTCAATTCCTGCTATTTTTGTACTTAAATTCATTATTTACACCCCTAACATAGTATTATTTGGTTCTGTTTTAAAAAAGTGTTGTTTTCTACACTCTTTTAAAACTTCCTTTAGTATTCCTAATGCTATGTTTTAAATTGTTGAGTTCATTATAATGAAAGTTTACAATTCTTATTTAGTTTAATTAATTGAACGTTAAGAAATTTCATTGTTTGAGCTATGCCAGTTATGAAATTTTAGTGATATTAATTAAACTAAGTTTAGAATTGTTTTTGAAATTATACGAACTCAACAATTTATTAAAACATAGCCTTTTATTTAATCAATATTAATTCTTTTCCAAACCTTTTCTGATTCACATCTTGCTTTTGAATAAATAGAGTCTGTATCTATGTTTAATTTATAATCACTCATCATACACTTTCCAGAACACCAAGTATCTCTTGGATGAAAGTTATCAAAAACGCCAAAGAATAAATGCCCTAATATATTATCTTTATTCAATGGTGTTGGGGGATTGTATGGAATCGTTATCAAATCAGCTTTATAACCTTTCTCTATCTTACCTACTTTAATACCTAATATGTTACTAACATACTCATAACCATTATTTATCACTTTTACTAAATCATCTAAGTCGAATTTTGTCGGACTATTCAGTCTATTTTTCATTCCAAAAACTATATTTAAAAAATCTCTTGTTATATTAACTCCAAGTCCATCATTTCCTATCATACAAGGAACCTTAAATTTTCTAAATATATCATAATTAGCAAGTCCTACAGCATTATTCATATTAGATGTAGGGTTCATGGCAATACTACATCCGCTTTTAGCTATAAGTTCTACTTCTTCCTCATTCATATGAACGCAATGAGCCAAAATGGAATTTTGATTTAACAAACCAAAATCACTCAATCTTTTTATTATGCTTTTATTATATTTTTTATGACAATCTTCTACATCTTCTTCACTTTCTGCAACATGAATATGTATAGGAATGGCTTCTATGATTGAAGATATTTCTTTTAAAGTGTTGTCACTTAAACTCATTGAAGCATGCATTCCAAATAACCCTGTACATTGTTGGCTCTTATTTTTGGCAAACTCAATATTTTCCTCTATACATTCCTTAATATCAAATCTATCACTAGTTTCAAAACAGAATATTCCTCTCATACCTAGCTCATCACAAATACCCTTTTTTAATTGATCTAATGATCCTTTAATATCTAATCCGCTTGCATGATGATCTATTATTGAAGTAACTCCATTTCTTATACATTCACACCCATATATTAGTCCACTATAATAAACAGATTCTTTATCAAGTTGTCCATCTAATTTCCACCAAAGTTGATCCAATATATCTTGAAATTTTTTAGGATTAAACTCCACATTCATTCCTCTTGAAAAAGTAGAGTAGACATGTGTATGACAATTTATTAATCCTGGCATTACAATTGTGCCACTGCAATCAAATACTTCATCAGCGCCTGGAAATTCAATCATATCTCCTACTTCTTTAATCTCACCATCATGGAAAAGTATATAGGAATTTTTCTTAAACTTATGAAAATCAAATATGTTGGCATTTATTAATGCTTTCACTATTTATTCACCTCTTTATTTATAATCTACTATTCCTCCATCCAGTAGTAAAAATATATTTAGCATTATTTATGCCAATTTCTTCTTCCCTTTATTTCAGACATTTTTTAACATAGTATCTTTAAATTGCCCTTATCATTCTGATAAAAATTATCACATTGATAAGCACCCCTTGTCTCCTCTTGTATACAGCTTTTGTAAAGTTGTTTATGGTTTTTTTTATCATTTTGATAAATTATATTCCTCTATTTTCCTATACAAAGTAGCTATACCTATTCCAAGTTTTTTTGCTGCAGCTTTTTTACCTTGAGTTGAATAGCCATAAATATCTAAAGCTTTATTTATTTCATTTTTCTCTAATTCTTTTAAGTTACATATTTCTCTTATGCTTTCTTTAACCTTTCTTTCATTAGATAAAACGCTATTAGGCACAGTATCTAATGTTAATTTTCCATCAGTTCCTAACATATTTATCATAAACTCTATTGTATTTTCAAGTTCACGAATATTACCAGGCCAAGAATAATTATAAAAAACCTCCCAAACCTCATTATCTATATGTATTGATGAAAACTGTTTATCTAATAGCTTAGTATATTTGTCCACAAAACTATTCACTAAGATTTTTATATCTTGTATCCTCTCTCTTAAAGGTGGAATATTAAAAGGTATAACATTAAGTCTGTAGTATAAATCCTCTCTAAATTTATTTTCTTCTATAAGCTTTACTAAATTTTTATTTGTAGCTGCAATAACTCTAACGTCTATATCCACAGGTTTATTAGACCCAACCTTTATTATTCTCCTATCCTGAAGAACTCTTAAAAGTTTTGTTTGCAAATATAGAGGCATGTCCCCAACTTCATCCAAAAAAATAGTTCCTCTATTAGCTAATTCAAATTTACCAATTTTGCCTGAAGAAGATGCTCCTGTAAATGCACCTTTTACATACCCAAATAATTCACTTTCCAATAATGCATCTGGTATAGCTGCACAGTTAATTGCTATAAATGGTTCTTTTTTTCTACTTCCTTCATTATGCATAGCTCTTGCAAACAGTTCTTTACCTGTACCACTTGCTCCAGTTATTAAAACAGTCGAGCTAGATAGAGCTATTTTTTTTAGGTTTTTTTTGAGAATTAACATTCTTTCACATTCCCCTAATATATCATCACATACTATATTTTTACTTATATTGCTTACTCCTGTAACTATGTCTTTAAATCTTTTGTTGTCTTGAAAAATAATAATTTTATCAAATTGATTTTCATTTAAACCCATCTCATGAATATTTCCCACAACATAAAATTTTTGATTATTTATGTTTAATTTGTACTCATGCATATCAACAATACATTCCCCTATTTCCTCTATTTGAATCTCATGTATAAAATGGTTATCTATAAAATTTAATATCTCCATAGCTTTTTTATTTATATGAGTTATCTTATTTTTTTTATTTAAAATAATTACTCCTCTATCCATCTTATCTATAACCAAATTTAGTGATTTTAATAATGTTTGTTCTCTCAATTTTTCTTTTCTTTCATAAGCAGTTATACTTATAAATTCAGATATTTGTTGTAAAAACTCCATGTAAGCATCAAAATCTTTCATTAGATACTCTCGTTGTTCATCAGTAAAACAAACAAGACCTATAACCCCTATAACATCATCTCCTAGCTTTATAGGGGTACACATTTCAAATTTCTCTTCACAATTGCCACATTTAGGACAAGGTAAACATAGTTTTTCATCTCCTGGTTTCTTAATAATTTGGGGAATTCCAGTTCTTAATGCTGTTCTATATACATATCCTTCTCCTAACATACTCTTGTTAATTCTGTTCTTAAATACACCGGTCCCTGCTACCCTCACTAAATTTTCATCAGCTATTTCTACCTCAACTTTTAATACTTTTGATATTATTTTGGCATACCTCATTACTGCCTGTTGGATATCCTCCAAAATCGTTTTCATATTTCTCATCTCCTTATGTTTTAACCTACTAAAATTTATTATCATATTTTAAATATATAGTAAATATATTACATAATTAATATTGTGTGTATATTATACACTATTTTCATTTATCAGTAAAAAAACTCGAAATGCAGTCTTAACTACATTTCGAGTTCCATCTCACTATTATCATATAGAAAATAAATCTATAAACTCATTTTTATTAAAATCGAATATTCCTCTAGCAGTAATCCTTATTTCTGGTATAACAGGTAAAGCCATAAATCCCAAAGTCAAAAATATGTCCTTATCCTCCTCCATACCATATTGCCTACATATTATATTTAATTTTTTTATTTTATCAACTACACATTTTGGCTCCTTAGAAGTCATGAGTCCAGCTATAGGTAGACTTAACTGCTCTATAAGTTTGCCACCAGATACTATAGCTACTCCTCCTCCTATACTTATAATACTATTAACAGCTACTTTCATATCTCTATCATTACTACCCACTACTATAATATTATGAGAATCATGTGCTATAGTTTGAGCTATAGTGCAGTCTTTTATACCAAGTCCTTCTACAAAACCAACTGAGTATTTTCCCGTTCTCTTATGTCTTTCAAAAACAGCTATTTTTAGCATATCCTCTGAAAGAGGCTTATCCACATACCCATTTTTTACTGAAACCTCTCTTATCACTTTTTTAGTTTCAATAGAATCCGAAATAACTCTTATTACATTCACCTTATCCGTTTTCGCCTTGATTTTAAAACAATCTTCCTTAACAAATTCTATGTTCATAGACGGTTTTACAAATCCATTACCATATTTAATAGTATTTGCTACATATACAACTCCATTTTTTATGACATCTTTAATCTTAACTTTATTTAAATCTTGAAAAATTACTAAATCAGCTTTATAACCTGGAGCAATTGCTCCTACTTTTCTTAGTCCATAACATTCTGCTGCATTTAGTGTTGCTAAAGTAATTGCTTTTATTGGGTTTAATCCTTCTTCAATGGCAATCCTTATACTATCATCTATAGAACCCTTCTCAATCAAATCAACTATATCCTTATCATCAGTGCAAAATAAAAACCTATGAAAATTATCATTATTTACTGCCGGTAATAATTCTCTTAAATTTTTAGCTGCTGAACCTTCACGAAGCATTATATACATACCTTTTTTAATCTTTTTAATAGCTTCATCAGGTGTTGTACATTCATGATCTGTTTTTATACCTTGATTTACATATGCATTTAACCAATGATCACCAATTCTAGGGCAATGTCCATCTATAACCTTATTTCTAAATAAATTTAATTTACTTGTCATATCTTTTTCTAAATTCACAACTGATGGTACATCCATAACTTCTCCAAGTCCTAAGACTCTAGTTTCTTTAATAAACTTCGCTAAATTTTCTGAATTTAATGTAGCTCCGTTATCCTCTATATCCAACGCCGGTACACAAGACGGCATCATAAAAAATATATCTACTGGACTATCCTTACTATTATCTATCATAAATTTTATTCCATCTTCACCTAATACGTTAGCTATTTCATGAGGATCAGCTATACATGTAGTTACTCCTTTTTTTATCAAAATGTGAGAGAATATTTCTGGAGTTACTTTTGAAGATTCCACATGAACGTGGGAGTCTATAAATCCTGGGGATACAAAATAGCCTGTACAATCTATCTCTTTTTCTCCACTATAACTACCTATTCCAACAATTGTATCTCCATTTATAGCTATATCATCTTTGTCTATCGTTTGAGTAAATACATTTACAATAGAAGCATTTTTTAATACTATATCTGCTTTTTTGTTTCCCAATGCTGCATCAATATTACTTCTTAACTTCTCCATAATATATTACCCTCTCTTTATTCTTTACTTTAATATTATTTATAATATATGTTACAAACTTATAAATCTTGCTATAAAGATTACAGCTAATATAATTAACGTAAGTGATATTTTTTCTTTTTTACCTGCAAATAAATTAAATATTACATAAGATATAACCCCAAACATTAGCCCTGTAGCTATACTATATGTTAAAGGCATTAATATTATTGTTAAAAAAGCTGGTATTGCTTCAGTGTAGTCATAAAAATCAATTTGAGTTATATTCTGCATCATAAATAATCCAACTATTATAAGGGCTGGTGCAGTTGCACAACTAGGAATTGCCATAAAAATAGGTGCAAAAAATGCTGATATTATAAATAAAATTCCTGCTGCTATAGCTGTAAGTCCTGTTCTTCCACCTTCTGCAACGCCTGCTGAACTTTCAACATAAGTTGTAACAGTGGAAACACCCATAACTGCTCCCATAGTTGTCCCTATAGCATCTGTTAATAACGCTTGTTTAGCTCTTAATACATTACCTTTCTCATCTAACATATTTGCCTTTGATGCAACTCCAACTAAAGTTCCTACTGTATCAAAAAAATCAACAAATAAAAAAGTTAATAAAACAGATATAATTGTTGCAATACCTTTAGGGGTTGAAAGTATAGCAAAATTTAATTTCCCTGCTATAGGTGCCATACTGTGTATACCAAATAATCCTGTTGGCAAAAAGATCTTATATGCTTCAGCAGCTTTTGCAGGTCCTATTGCAAGAGCATAACACCATGATATAACTGTGCAAGCTAAAATCCCCCAAAGCATTGCACCTTTTACCTTTTTGTGCACTAATACTCCAATAATTACAATTCCAATAATAGCAATAACAGCTCTAGGATCGCTGATCTTCCCTAACGCAACTAATGTTGCATCATCATTTGTAACTATACCAGCATTTTGAAACCCTATAAAAGCTATGAATAATCCAATACCACCACTTACCGCTATTTTTAGTGAAGTTGGAATAGAATTTACAACAATTTCTCTTACATTTGTTAAAGAAAGAAGAATAAATATGATACCTTCTAAAAATACTGCTACTAAAGCAACTTGCCATGGTACTTTCATATTTCCACAGACTGAAAAAGCAAAAAATGCATTAAGTCCCATACCTGATGCTAATACAAAAGGTAGATTCGCATAAATTCCCATAAGAATTGTAGTAAGACCTGCTGCTATACATGTAGATGTTAAAATTGCTCCTTTGTCCATCCCTGTAGTAGCTAAGAAATCTGGATTTACTGCAATAATATAAGCCATTGTTAAAAATGTAGTAATTCCTGCAATAATCTCGGTTCTAACTGTTGTATTATTTTCTTTCAGCTTAAAAGTCCTCTCTAGAAAACTGTCATTAGCATTGATAGTTTCAGTGTTTTTATTCACTAAAATCACCCCTTATATATTTTTATATAACAAGCTGTTTAAAATATTTTTAATACACTTTTATTTTAAAACAGCCTAATTATTAACCTAGGAGAAATAGCTAATTATTGTTCAAAGTTTTCTTTACACATAAATTTAATAATTACGTTTTTGCCTTTTTATAAATTTTCCATAACCCTTTTCACCTATAAAATGATTGTTTTTGACAATAACTTTTCCTCTAACCATAGTTAATACAGGATAACCTTTTAATTTCATACCTTCATACGCCGTATAATCAACATTTTCATGTAATATATCCCTAGTTAATATAACATCTTTATTTGGATCAATTAAAACAATATCAGCATCTGATCCTACTTGTATGGCTCCTTTCTTAGGGTACAATCCAAACATCTTAGCAGGACTAGTACAGCAAACATCTACAAAACGATTAATGCTTATTTTGCTTTTCATAACTCCCTCTGAGAACATAAGAGGAATTCTTTCTTCAATACCTGGTACTCCATTGGGACACTTAGTAAAATCATCTTTTCCCATTTGTTTGTCCTTATTAAATGCAAATGGACAATGATCAGTAGCTACAACATGAATATTTCCATCTTTAATACCTTTCCATAGAGCTGCTTGGTTATCTTTTTTTCTAAGGGGCGGACTCATAATATATTTTAATCCTTCATTATTAGGTTCTTTGTACTTTTCTTCATCTAAAAATAGATATTGGGGACATGTTTCAACATATACCTTTTGCCCACTATCTTGCGCTATTTTTATATATTTAAGTCCAAGTTCATTTGATAAATGAACAATATATAATGGAGCATTTCCCGCTAAAGATGCTAAATTTATCATTCTACTTATAGCTTCTGCTTCACATTCAACTGGCCTACTCATAGGATGATATATGGGTGAAGTTTTACCTTGTTCAACAAATAATCTTCTAAAATAATTAATAGAATCATTATTTTCTGGATGAACTGTAGTAATCCCTCCTAACTCCTTTAACCTCATAAGAATCTTTAATGCCTCTTCATCACTGACTTTATAATCATAAGTTAAATATATTTTAAAACTTGGGATACCCTCATCATTCACAATTTCACTCATCTCTTTTAAAATCCTATCATCTACATGTTGAACTACCCCATGAAAACTATAGTCTATTACGGCTTTGTCATCTGCATATCCATGATACACATTTACTTGGTGATGTAAATTGCATCCTTTAGGACCAAACCCCATATGATCAACAATACATGTTGTTCCCCCACAAGCAGCTGCTACTGTTCCAGTATAAAAATCATCATTTGCTACAGCAATCCCTACATCTAAATTAAGATGGGTATGAACATCTACTCCTCCTGGAATTACATACTTTCCTTTTGCATCAATTACTTCATCACATTGTCTTTGTAAATCTATTCCTATTTCTTTAATAATTCCATCTTCTATATAGATATCTCCTTTGTATGTATCACTGGCTGTTACAATTAACCCATTTTTTATAATTGACGACATAATATCCCCCATTTTTAACTTTTTATTTTATTAATCTATTTTTAACTTTCAAAAGAAAACTTAACAACTCTCATCTTAATATTCAATCTTAAAGTATAAATTAATAAGCTTAAAATAATCCATGTCTTAATCATGTAAACGTTTTTATATTTCCCGATTCCAGCTACTCTTTCAGATGTTAAATCAACTAAGTCTTTATTATCTAATTGAAATTTACTCATATGACTTCCTCCTAAGACTTAATTAGGTATACATATAATACTTATACCCATCATCTTTATATTTTCAAACATTCTGATTATTTAACTTATAATATAAAGCATTATTTATGCCAAATTAACTAATAATTGTTATATTTCTTCTATTTATACCTAAAGAAGAATTATCATTATGATACTTCTTTTTTAGGTTATGATAGTTTATCTTATTATATAGTTTTCATATGAACATAATAAAAACCCCCAATTTATGTTTAAATACTTATTAACTTACCTTTACACTTTTCACATATTTAAAATAAGAAAGGGGATTATTAATATGATAATTAATTATCATATTAATAATCCCCTTAAGACTCTCTTTATTACTTATTCTTTATAGTATTTTTACATATTTTATTATTACTTTGATAATAAAATATGTATTGTAAATAGCACTTTAAATTCCTTCTTACACTAATCTTAGAACCTAGTCTAAACTCTATAGGTTTTCTCTACCTATAAACATAATCTTCAAAACCATGTTCTCTGATTCTGAAACACCTATAATCCATAAATATCAGAGAATTCTATGTCTATTCTATCTATTAAGTCCACTCCAGAATTATGATAATTGCTTACAGCAGCAGACTTAGAGTCTAATTTTTTAGCTGGTAGATTTATAATAAATTCAGTGAATTCGCCTTCTTGACTCTCTACTTTGATATCACCATTATGCAATTCCACTAATAACTTAACAATAGTTAGCCCAATACCACTTCCCTCACTATTTCTAGTGAAAGATTTATCTACCTGTCTAAAACGTTCAAAAATAAATTTTTGTTTATCTTTTGGTATTCCAACCCCCTCATCTCTTACTACTATATCCACAGAATCTCCTCTATCATATACATTTACAGATATTTTATCTCCATCATCTGTGAATTTTATAGCATTAGAAAGTAAATTTAACATTATTCTCTCAATATTAAAAGCATCACATGCCATCACTTTACTTTCTATATCTGATTTAAATTCTAGTACTCTGTTCTTATTTTTTACATACTCTAAAACAGAATATGTTATATCTCTAATTAGTTCTACTATGTCATTATTGTGTAAATTAATCTCAAAAGAATCACAATTTATCTTAGTTATGTCAACTATGTTGTTAACTAACTTAAGAAGTCTATAATTATTCTGTTTGATAATACTTGAATATTTTTCAAATTTTTCATTAGCTTCTGAAGTTAAGCTATTTTTTAAATATAAATTTAGCATTTGCAATGCACAGAAGGATAAATTTAATGGGGTTTTTAATTCATGGGATAAATTAGCCAAAAACTCTAGCTTTAATTTATTATACTCTAACTGTTCTCTCATCAAGTTATATTCAGTAACATCTACTCCACAGCCTAGTATTCCTTCTACATTTCCATCCTTATCTTTCAATATAACATGGTAGCAAGACATCATTCTTTTTTCACCTGTTTTAGTCAAAACAACTTTGTCCGAATATCTTACTAATTCCCCACTTATTATAGTTTGAAAGTCTTTTACTTCTTCTTTGTCAGTGTTTTGAACAATAAAATCGCTCCATTGCCTTCCAGCCATTTCTTCTTCAGTATAACCTAAAATCTCACAACCTTTTCTATTAACTAATGTAACTATGCCATTTTCATCTAAAACCCATATTGACACTTCTGCTATATCCAAATACTTTTGTAATTTATCTCTTTCCTCTTTTAATTCTAATGTACGTTCCTTTACTTTAGTATCTAATACTTCATTACTATGTTCTAATTCCTCATATAACTTAGCATTTTCAAGAGCAATAACTATTTGAGCAGAAAGTATCTCTAAAATCTTCAATCTATCTTTAGTAAAGGCTCCCTTTATAAGATTATTTTCTAGATAAATCATTCCCTTAAATTCTCTCTGATTAATTAAAGGATAGCATAAAATAGACTTAGGTTTGTTTTTAATAATATACTCATCTTGGGCAAATTCTGCTGAATCAACCGAGTTTTCTAAAATAACACTTCTACTTGTTCTACTTACATAATTTATAATACTTTTGGGGAGCTGCTCATATCCTTCAACACTTTTTTCTAAACCAACAATTATCTTCTCTTGTTGATTTTCCTTCTCACCTTTAATTATAAGTTTGTCTAATTCTTTAAGAATAAAAACTATTTTTTCAGCTCCTACATTCTGTACCACTATTTTAATTAATGTCTTTATTAAATCATCTAAAACAATTTCTTGTGAAATAGCCTGACTTGCTTTAACAATTGCTGCAATATCTACTAATTCCAATGTAGTTATTGTGGTTTGTTTTTCACCTACATTTCCTTCAAATTTTTCATGAAAAATTTCTAAATATTTATTCTGTAAATCTTTAACTTTAGCTTCTGCACCCCAACGTTTATAAGCAAAATATGCTTCTTTAAAATGTAATTTAGCATATCTATACTCGCCTTTGTTAAGCCAAAATTTTGTAGCTAATTCATTAGCTAAAGCCTCATCATTTATATATTTATTTTCTTTAGCTAGTGAAATTGCTTTGTTATAGTATCCTATAGCTTCTTCAGTTTTGCCTATTACTCTTAATCTTTCTGCTTCCACTAAATAGAACTTATGGAGAAAATTCATTGGAGCGTCTTCAGCCCATTTTTTCATTTTTACTTGATTTTCCGAAACTCTTGTTAAAATCTCTTCTTTCTCTTCATCTGAAACATCATTATATATAGCAAGTTTTACAAGAGAATCAAAGTAGTAATAAATAGCTACATCTATCCCACCAGCAATTCCAATCAAAACTTCTTCTGCTTTTCTACTAAATTCAATAGCATCATCATATCTCTGAAAATAATAACTTAACGTCATTTTACTAATAAAAGTAACGACCATTCGTGCTATATCGCCACTTTCTATAGTAGAAGCGATAATTTCATTTTCATCACATAGCTCTCCCACTAATTTTGAAGGCTCATTTGATTTACCTTGCATATTTAAAACAAACTGCCCAAAAACTCTTATCCAGCTTTCACATAAACTTTGTTTTATTCTTTGTACTCTTACTAGATTTGTTTTTACATCTTTTTCTAAAATCTCAAGTGGCTTTCCCCCATAAAAAGCATGTTTAACATAAAACATAGCTCCATATGCAGCATATTCAAAATCTCCATTTTCTATTCCTAACCAATATGCTTCTTCATTATATTTTAATGTTGCACTTACATGTTCTTTCCATTGTTGTATAGCAGTAGCATATATAGATAAAACCATTGGCTTATACTGCTTTAGATTTTCATTTTCTACTAATCTGCAACTAATATTGCCCAACTCATATGCAAAGTCTATCTGAATTCCCATTCCACAAAGTATCATACCATAAGATGCATAAGCTGCTGGTGTAAAAGGTGCATTTCCATGCTTTATGGAAAGCTCCATCATTTTGCATACAACTATTGGAGCTAACATAGGTGCAGTTTTATATGTTACAGATACACTTCCTGATAAAATCTGCATTGCTGCAAGCATTATTTCATCCTTCATTGGAGGAAGTTTTGCTAGATCTTCCACTTTCATACCTTCCATAGCAATTTTTACTTTAGCAAAAGCATTATTTACATCTTCTTCACTTGGCTTCCTTGGGACATCTATTCCCATTTCCTTTAATACTGATATACTCATATTTAAAGCTTCTTGTATTTTGAACTGTGCTTGATAAGCTTGTAATTTCACGTTGTATACATTAACTTTATCAACTATAGTTTTTGCATTATCTAAAACTATCTGTGCATACTGATCCATCTTTTCAAAATCACCAGTTAAATAAGCCATTTCTGTTGCTTCAGAATATAATTGTAGTGTTAATTCATAATGTTTCTCCCAAGCATTACTATCTAGCATTTCTATACCTATTTTTAAATAATTAAATGCTGTTTTATAAGCTGAAGAATTTTTTGATGCTATCCCTACTTTTAAATTTAAGTCGGCAAGCTTTATACGTTTTTCTTCATCAATAATTATAGATTTTCCCAAGTTAAGTTGTTCTACTACTTCAAATAAACTTTCCGTTTTCTCAGATTCTAAGTATCTTTTTAATAACAATTTTCCTATTTTTAAATGGGCTGATGGTTTAAATTCTTCAGGTATTAAAGTATAAACAGCTTGTTGTATACGATCATGAAGAAATCTAAATCTAATATTATCTTCTGATAATTCCTTACTATCATCTTTATTAATAGCTATCAAACCTTTTTTAACAGCTATCTGTAGTTCTTGCTGTACAATATCTAACGGCTTATCATTAATTAACGCAATTGTTTTTAAATCAAACTTATTTCCTATGCAAGCAGCATTTTTTAGTTCTTCTAATGTGGAAGTATCTAGTGTTTTTATCTTCTGTATTAGCAAATCTACTACATTTTGGGTTATATCCATTTTCTTTATTTGTTCTGTATTCCAACACCAATGCATTAAATTATAGTCGAACCAAACATACTTTTTATCATATAACACTTTTAAAAACTCTCTCATGAAAAAGCAGTTTCCTTGAGTTTTGTTGTATATATATTGTGACAACTCATTAAACAATATAGTATCTTCTCTTAGACTTGTTAAAGCTTCTTCAAGCAATTCTTTTACATCATCTTCTTTTAATGGCTTTAGTTGTAGAATATTAATACTCGCTTTATCTTTAATAAGTTCATCTTCTATAATTTTAACAGGATGATCTTCACCAACTTCATTGTCTCTATAAGCTCCAATAATTAATAGGTTTCCAATTGCTTCATTGTTCATCAACATTTTTATGAAGTTTAAACTTGCAGCATCTGCCCATTGTAAATCGTCAATAAACATAATAAATATGTGTTCTTTTTGAGCAATCACTCTTATAAAATTTTCAAAAACTAAATTAAATCTGTTTTGAGTTTCACTTGGTCCTAAGCGTGGAACAGGTTTTTGCTTTCCTATAATAAGTTCTAGAGAAGGGATAACATCTGTAATTACTTTCCCGTTATTTCCTACTGCATGTAATATTTTTTCACGCCACATTAATAGTTGGTTAGAAGACTCCATAAGCAATTTGTTTATAAATTTACTAAGAGCTTGTACAATAGCATTGTAAGGTACTTCTGATTGTATCTGTTCAAACTTACCTGATACAAAATAAGCAGATTTCTTTATAATATAATTTTGTATCTCATTTACTAAGGCAGTCTTACCTACCCCTGAGTAACCTTTAACTAATAATAATTCTTTTCCACCAGAACTAACTTTTTTAACAGAATTTAGTAATTGTTGGAGTTCTTTCTCCCTGCCATACAACTTTTCGGGGATTTGCAGCTCATCTGTAATATCTTGTTTGGCAATTTGAAATTCTTGAATTACTCTTTTGGTTTTTAAACTATTTTGACATATTTCTAAATCCTTCTTTAACCCAATTAAGGTTTGGTATCTGTCTTCTGGCATTTTAGCTATTAACTTCATTACAATATCTGATATTACTTTAGGAATATTCTCATTCACTTCAACTGGAGGTACAGCCTCTTTTGCAATATGTGCATAAATTAACTCTAATTTATCATCATTATTAAAAGGAACTTCTCCTGTTAGTAATTGATAAAAGCACACACCTAAAGAATAGTAATCTGAACGATAATCTATATCTCTACCTATTCTTCCTGTTTGTTCTGGTGATATATATTGAAATGTACCTTCTAACTTCCCAGGATCTGTTTTCTTTTCATTGTTTTCTATCATAAATATAGAAGTGCTAAAATCAATAATTTTTATTTCTCCATCATCATTAATCAAAATATTGTTAGGATTAATATCTAAATGAACAATCCCATTTTTATGAATTTCACCTAAAATATCAACAATTTGAATAGCTATTTTGAAAAATTGATTTAAGTCAACATCATTATTCTTAATTAATTTTTTAAGTGAATTCCCTTTAAAATATTCCTTAACTAAAACTGGCCTGCCTTCCCAATCCTCTAAAGCATATGTATTCTGTAGCCCCTTAACATAATTAACTTTTTGAGAAAGCTTGTACTCATTGTTTACTCTTTCTATATTTCTTAATGTTACTCTCTCTGAAGGAATCGTCTTAAGAATTACATTTTGTTTTTTTGCTTTGCTATAAGCACGATAAGTAAGTGTATCCTTTCCTTCATAAATCAACTTATCGATTTCGTATCCTTTGAGCTTCAAAGTTATTCCCCCTAACTCCTTTCGTAATTGAAACCTAATTTAGTGTTGATCCTATATTTAATTAATTTACCATAATATAATTATTTAATTAAATATTTCCTCAACAAACAATATTATACCAAATAGTGTATGGTTTTGGTATAATTTACATGAAAAATATACTTTTTTTGAAATATTTTGATAAAATTTGTGATCTTATATTGGGAAATTACCCAATGGTTAATTATTTTCATATATTAATATTCATAATCACTTAAAGGATATTTAAAATCATCTTTTATAAACATCAAAAAGCCGTACTGAATTTCTCCAATACGGTCATATATATTCGTTGACTTTAGTAGTGGAAGCAAGCCACACTTAACCACTTATAGTACTATTCTTTGTAACTATTTTAAGTTATGCTTTTCCATTTAATATCTCTCTATATTTATCATACATAATTATGATGTAATATCCGGGTTGTAATATAAAAACTCTGTAGAAAGATATCTATGGAGGATTAGGATGAATACCTTTTATATTTATTTATTAATATAATCTGTACAATCTTCAAACAAGAAATATAGCATATTTACACATTTTTCAATATATAAATTCATATCTTTTATTTCATCATCATATATAATCTTATGACATAAATCATCAATTAGGAAAAATGAATAATTAAAAAATATCTTTTCTTCCTCTATACCTTTAAAAGGTATAGATAAAAATCTAAAGATATCTGTTATATTTTCATTTCTACGTATTTCTTGTTTCTTTCTTATCATAGCTATATCCTCATCTAAAAGTGTTAACGCCTCCATTTCATGGTGAAAGGTCTTAGAAAAATCATGTCTTTTTATCATCATTTTTATAAATAGCCTAAAAAGCTCTTTTGCCTCTTCTTCATTATTAAGTTGTTTATCAACATTCTCTACCCAAAAATTATGGGTTGGATATATAAATTTTTCGTTAAGTCTTTCAATTACCCTAATATAGATATCCTTCTTATCTTCAAAATAGGCATATACAGAACCAGTAGCAACATCTGCTTCTTTAGCTATATCTGCTGTAGTGGTATTGTAATAACCTTTTTCATTGAATAACTTATAAGCTGCTTCTAATATTCTATTATATTTTTCTAAAGCTCTTTTTTGAGTTGGTATCCTTGTTTTTCTCTCCATTTTCATCACCTACTTTAATAATAAAAGATAAAAAAATAAAAGTCAACAAAACATGAAATTGATTTCATATATTGACATTTGAATTTTATCGGTATATTATATGAACATGAATTCAATTTCATATATTGATAATAATTCGGGAGGGTATCATGAATAAAAAACAAAAAATATTAGCATTTATATCTCTAGCAATAGCTTGCTTCTTAACAGTATTAGATTCAACTATAGTTAATGTATCTTTACCATCTATGGCTGATTACTTTAAAACTGATATAACAGGAATATCTTGGGTAAGTACAGCTTACTTAATCCCTTTCTCTGCTCTTTTAATAAATTTCTCAAAAATTGCAGATATTTATGGAAGAAAGAAACTATTTTTAATCGGTCTTATAGTCTTTGGTTCTTCATCAATACTTTGTGGACTTTCTACTTCTCTTTATATGATTATAATTTTTAGAATTATACAAGGTATAGGAGCTGCAATTCTTGCTCCATTATCTATCCCTTTAGGCATAGAATTATTCGGCAAAAATGCCATGTCAAAACTTGCTATTATAATTGGTATGACAATTTCTATAGCTGCAGCTTCTGGACCCGTTATAGGTGGCATCTTAAATGAGGCCTTTAACTTTAAGGCAATATTTTATGTAAATGTTCCTTTTATTATTATTTCTCTCTTCTTAGGAGTAAAATATGTTAGAGAATGTTATGACAGAACAATAGAAAAGAAAATAGATTTTATTGGTTCTATATTATTAGCCTATGGAATTGGGGCACTAACTTTTCTACTTGTTAAAGGAAATTACTATGGTTGGGTAAGTACAAAAATAGTTGTTTTAATGATAACTTCAGCAATATCAATTGTCACTTTTCTAGTATATGAAGCTAAATCAAAAAATCCGATGGTAGAATTTAAGCTATTCAAAATAAAAAGCTTTACTTCTTCTATAACTATAATTGGAGTAATATTCTTTGCCTATATGCCTATCTCTTATTTAATGAATTTCTATCTACAAAATCAATTAGGCTATACAATATTAAAATCTGGAACTATATTAGGTATAGTAAGCTGCATCTCTTTTATTATGTCTCCAATTTTTGGGATTATATCTAAAAAATATGGTGCTAGAGTTACTTCTCTATTAGCAGTAATTTTTGTATCGCTGGGTGATTTTATGTTTGTATTTATGAATAGTTCAAATAATGTAAAAATACTCTATAGTTCTTTTATTATAGTAGGACTTGGAATTGGCGCAACCTCCCCATTGTATCAAAGCGCTTTTGAAGAAATTTCAAAGGATAAAAATGGCATTGCTTCAGGTATACTAAATAGCTTTAGACAATTGACTGCATGCTTAGCTATAGCTTTAGTTTCAACCTTAAGCAGTTATTACACTAATCAAGCTATAGACAATACCAAAATCAAAATCATAGATACAGTCAATAAGAATACAGTACTTGAAGATCAAGTTAAATCTACCATATGCGATAAAATAAAAACTTCAAATACTAGCCAAAATACTTCCTTTTCAAAAGATATGGTTGATAAATTAATTCAAGCTGAGGAGAAAGCAGTATTAGCAAATGTTCCTGATAGTATGAGACCATCTGTAAAAGAAAAGTTTAATGTACAAGCAAAAGAGATATATACTATATTAGATGAAGCAACTTTAATAAAAAATGATGAAATCAATAAGGTTTATAATAAATGCTTTCTTTTCACAGCAATTATTGCACTCTTAGGATTAATAGCAGTACCTTTTAATAAAAAAAGTGAAACTAAATTAGAAAAAGTTAAAGCAGAAACAGTGATATAGATGAAAAATAATGAGTCTGTCAAGAATTTTGTGTAAACTTCCATAAAAATTTTAAAATTAAATTGTTTAAGAATAACTAGGTAAAAGTATTATTATTTTACACTCTCTCACAAGATTAGCACCTTTTCTTAATTAACGTTATTAATTTCATCCAATAGCCCTAAAACAAAATAAATGTTCTAAGAAAAGCTTAGTGTTGACGCACTAAGCTTTTCTTACTAGAATTCTTAGAAACTTGTTTCTTTAGAATTCTGTACTCCTCAGCTCACCTGAGTGAATTTCCTATTTATACTATATCAAATTTTTATAAAAAATAAACACCTATATTTTTTATTTAAAAACTCTAATTTCATCAAACTACAAATTTGAGCTTATCTACTATGTACAAACTTTAGTATTATTCCAACAGAAATTTTATCCTAGAATCATTTTTGACAAAATCAAGAGTTTTATCTTTTTTAATTGCCCCTTTTACTAATCGCTCATATTTATCTTTGTCCCAACTGTTGGTCACATTAAATTTCATATGCTTATATAGTTTTGACTTCAGGGAGTCATTCATGCTACTTGCTTCATTTACCATATTTATAATCATTTCTATAGCTTTTTCTTTATCCTGTTTTTCTCTTGCTAAAGATAAATCTAATTGATATTTATGGTATGCTCCAAGATCAAATACTTCAGTAACCTTTTTAGCACACTCTATGTATTCTTCTGCTTCAATAAGTTTCTTTTCTTTGTACAACAGATTTATTATTAAAGATAAAGTAGCAAATGCTTCATGAGCATTAATCCTTAATTTTTCTTCATAAATGCCATAAGCCTCATCAATTTTCCCGATATTTTCAAATAATAATGCCTGTTGAATTTTCTTATCCACCTCTATTTCTGGAATTTTATCTAATACTTCTTGAGCTTTTTTATACTCTCTTTTCTCCCTGTACATTGCAGATAAATCTAATTTTGCCATAGAAGCTGTCTTTTCTTTATTGCTTGCCGCTACAAGTTCAAGCCAAGTAATGATTTTTATTTTATATTTATCTTTTTCCTCAATTTGAGGCTGCAATAAATGTATTCTTAATACTGTTGATATCCAATATATCAACTCATCGCAACTTGGATATTGTTTAATCAAATCACTAGCCTTTTCAAAAGCCTTTTGGAATCCCTCTTTTGATGCCATTTCACCTACATCTTTTGTAAGATTTTTTACTTCTGCATCTGTTAATTCCTCATTAAACGCCAATAAGGTATTAACATCAATTTTTAGAATACGTGCAAGAGGTGCTAGCAGTGTTATATCTGGATATGATATTCCGTTTTCCCACTTATTTACTGCTGGTGCACTTATATTTAAATAGTTAGCAACTTGCTCTTGAGTAAGATTTTCCTTTTTTCTATAATTTCTAATGACCTCACTTATTCTCATAAATTTGACTCCTCCATTTATTTGTGCATTTAATTAACTTAGGCCTTTGTTAATTAAATGATATCAAAGCTATAAAATTTAAACAATTGAAGCATTTTCATCTTTTATTCATAAAAATTAACTATTAGTTAATTTAACTTTCCTAATAAAAATATTTACAATCTTACTTTGACACAGTATTTTCACTTAAAAAATAGCCTTAACCAATTACTATCAATGGCTAATACTATAAACCTCATTTACTTATGGTACGGTTCTCCGTATCGGTAGCAAGTGAGGTTTTATTAAATAATATTATTATCAATACCACTAAAAATTTTTTTACTGCAAAAGAAGAAGGAGTACCCTCTACATATGACTATTCTTCTTTACTTAGATAGTCTACTAAACTATAATTTAATTTTAGTTTTATTGTCTCTATTTCTCTTAGCGAAACAAATTATAAACATTTGTTAATAATTCAAGGAGTTCTTGGCGAACATCTTGTGTGCCTTACTAAGTAGTAAATGATAACACTTTTACTATATTCACATTATTCTTTGAAATTACATTTCTGATGAAAGAATTGCATATTCATAAGTATCTAACCAAATAGGTTTATTATGTTCATCTGTTTTAAAATATACATTTTGTAATAAGTGGCCTTCTCTTCTCATTTTTAGTCTTTCAAGTAACTTCCATGATGAATCATTTTTAGGACTACACATTGCAATAATACGTCTTGCATTAAGTTCTTTTATGGCATAGTTAATTATTGCTTTTGCACTTTCTGTTGCAAAACCTTGTTTTTGATACTTCTTATTAAATACATATCCAATTTCATACGTATCGAAATCTTGTTTTTGAAAAGATAAATTTCCTATAACCTTATTAGAATCTTTTAAACAAACTGCCCAAAAGATATCAGAATTAGCTCTTGCTACTGCTTCCTTTTTACTTTCTTCTTCTGTGTATACTCCATAAGGTTCCCAAAATACAACCTCTTCATCGCTTAAATATTCATACAAATCTTTCCAATCACTCTCTTGAAAACGTCTAATGATTAATCTGTTTGTTTCTAGTAATTTTTTCATATTCTACTCCTCCCATATATCAAAGTTATTATACCATCTATTACTTGTAAATTGTGGTGCTTTTGTTATTGTTTTAATCTTAAACTTGCGATAATCTTTTGAATCCATTTAGGGGATAAAAAATACTTTTCCGAAAGTTCTTTAATAGATAATCCATTTTTATACTCTCTATATATGCTTAAATTTCTTTCATATATTTCTTTTTTACACTCTGTTTTTTCTCCCCATGCTTTTTTATTACATTCTTTTCTTGGTATATAAATATATCCACCGTCAATGTAATCTTGAATTTTTATTATGCTACATTCCATTCTTACAATATAAGAAGCTGTCTCAAAATTTTTAAAATAACCTTGAGACAGCCCTATTATCCTTTTACAAATATTCTTCGTATTCTTTCTCTTCTTTTATCTGATTTACTAAATGTTTTAATTCTTGGTCCTTATTTTTGTCCATTACTAGAAGCACATCTCCTGCATCAACTATTATTAAATCCTTTATTCCAAACCCTATTATTAACTTATCTTTACTAAAAACAAAGCAATCTTCGCTTTCCTCTAGAAAAGTTTTTCCTAAAATATTATTTCCTCTAAATTCATTTAAAAATCTAGTCATAGATGAAAAGCTTCCTATATCATCCCATATAAATTCACATTTTATAGTATATGCTTTTCTTGTCTTTTGCATTATTCCAAAATCAACAGATATACCTTCTATCAAGTTATATTGTTCCTTTATTGTTTCTTCCTCATTTTCACTCCCTACATCTTTATATATTTCCATTAGGTTTTTATACATTTTAGGAAGATATTTCTCCATCTCTCTTAAGAATACATCTGCTCTCCATACAAACATTCCACTGTTCCAAAGGTAATTTCCATCGACTAAAAAGTCTTTTGCAACTTCTAAATTAGGTTTTTCTGTAAACCTCTCAACTTTATATGTTGGAATATCCCCCCCTACTCTATCCCCTATTTGAATGTACCCATAACCTGTTTCTGGTCTTGTAGGATTTACACCAATAGTTACAAGACCTCTTCTTCTTTCAGCTATTTGAATTGCCTGAGATATAGTATCTATAAATTTTTTGTTATTTTGTATATAATGATCTGAGGGGAGTACCAGCATAACAGCATCTTTATCTTTTTTTAAAAGTTTAACTGCTGAAAGACCTATACAAGTAGCGGTCTCTTTATAGACGATATAGGTAACTTTTAATGCTGCATTTTCACAATTTAAAATAACCAACTCTATATCATCTCTTTTAAATATTAAAGCTAAGTTACTTATTAAACTTATTTTACAATTATCTATGAAATTTATAGCATATTTCTATACTTTTTTCCTTAGTTATTTTATCTTCATGCACAATTATCTTATCTATTAAACTTTCAACCATGTATCTATCAATCTCTTGAAGACTTAATATTTTATCAATCTTGCTCTTATATATTTTGTATAAGTTATCCTTATTATCCTGTCTTTGTTCTAGTTTTAATAATTCTTCTTTACGTCTTAGAAGCGAATTCTGTTTTCGCTGAATTCTTTTCGTTATATTTTCAAAGTTTCTATCATTAATAACTCCATTTACTCTATCTGCATATATATTTTCAAATTGAATATCTAGTTTTCTAAGTTCTGTCTCAATTTGCTTAAATTCCTTTTTACAATTATTCTTTTTAGATACTATGTTTTTTGCCTCTTCATATAATTCATCTTTATTTACTTCATGCTGAACAATTTTTTTTAAATCTTCAATAAGTATTTCTTTAAGATAGTCTTCTTTAATTGAATGAGAAGTACACCTTCCCCCTCCCCTCTGACTATTACTACATTTATATCCCTTATATCTTTTATTGTAGGACATAGAACCATCACATTCATTACATTTAAGAACAGTGGAAAATATATGTTTTGCATTTCCCTTGTATCTATATCCCTTAGAACGTCTTTTTATTTCTTTCTGTACTTCATAAAACTTATCTTTACTTATTATTCCTTTAAATTCTCCACCATATATCCATTCTTCTTTAGATACTTTAACTATTTTTTTTAATTTATAACTTACTCTCTTATATTGCCCCTGAACCATTATTCCCCCATATTTAGGATTCATAAGTATGGATTGAATAGTATTATTAGTCCATCTTCCAAACTTAGCTTTAGGAAAATTATTTAATTTTGCTGATGGTGGGAGTATGTTTTTCTTATTAAGATATGTTGCAATCCTCCCAAACCCCCAGCCTTGTAGATACAAATCATATATTAGTTTTACAACTTCTGTTGTTTCATCATTAGAAGGAACTAATTTTTTAGTTTTAATATTTCCTTCAAAATCATCTACAATTTTATAACCATAAGGTGGCTTACTTGCAATACTTGAACCTCTTATCATTCTCTGCTTAAGCCCATCTCTTGTTCTTCTTGAACAATCTTTTATATACATTTCGTTTAGAATATTTTTAAAAGGTACAATATCATTTACTTCTTCTAGAGTATCTACATTATCCAGTACAGATATAAATCTTACATTATTAACTTTAAAATAGTCTTCAATATAATATCCTGCAACCACATAATTTCTTGCAAATCTAGATAAATCTCTAGTTAAAATCATATTGATTTTACCTTTTTCAATATCCTCTTTCATTCTTATAAAACTATCTCTTTGAAAATTTGAACCTGAAAATCCTTGATCTTTATAAATTTCAATAAGATTATAAATCGAACCTTTATCATTTTTACTCTTTTCCAATATCCATTTTTTCAAACTTTGTACCTGAACAGGGATTGATTCTTGCTGATCTTTTTTATCTGTAGAAACTCTAGCATATATAGCTACATTCCATATTTCTCTCAAACCATTCACCTCTTATTTTTTTCTTGGTAAATGATCGTTGTAGAATTATCTTTTCCGTAACAGATTTTATTCATATTTTCTTCAAAAAAATAGGCAGAAAGCTTTTTTAAAATAATTTTCTTTATAAGTTTATCAAAGGATTCATCTCCATAATAAAATTTCACTTTAATATTTTCTTTAGACACAAAAAAGCCTCCAGAATATTGTTATACAATATTAATATGCTGGAGGCTTAATTATAATGTAGTATTACAGTATATATTATTTTTTAGGAATCCAACTATTTACTAGTTTCTCATTCTTTTTCATCCACTCTTTTGCAACATCTAAAGCGTCTTTATCGCTGTTATCTTTTATATCTCCCATAAGACTTCCTAATTGCTTATCATCCATTTTAAAGTTCTTTAAAAACTGAGCAACTTCAGGCATTTCTTTTTCAAAACCTTTTCTAGCAATTGTATCAATATGTTCAGCTTCTCCAAAAACACCTTTCGGATCTTCTAAAAACTTAAGATCCCAACGAGCAAATTTCCAATGTGGTTTCCATCCTGTTACAACAATAGGTTTTTTAGCATCCTCTGCTTTCTTAAGCATTGTAGTCATTGTAGCTCCACTACCCTCAAGAATTTCTAATTTTAATCCATACTCTTTTACAGCCTTATTTGCGGCCTTCATTATTCCAGCACCTGGATCTATTCCTATTATCTTTCCAGATAACTCATCTTTAATTCCATTTAAATCCTCTATACTCTTTATATTCATATATTTAGGAACTACTAATCCTATTTTTGCATTTTCAAAATTTGGTCCTAAATTCTCTAGTTTATCTTTATATTTTTCCATATAGTCTTTATGCGTTACAGGAAGCCATCCATCTAGGAATACATCCATATCACCATTAGCTAGTGAAGTAAATACCATTCCAGCTTCTCCTTGTTTCTTTTCAACATCATATCCCATTTTTTCTTCTAATACTGCTTCCACTAAGTTAGTCATGGCTATTCCTTCTGCCCAGTTAACATACCCTAAATTTACTTTCCCTTTGCTTTCCTTTTTATCTGAATTCGTCTGCGCTGCTTTATTTCCACATCCAGCTAATATTCCTACTGCCAACACACCAGCAAATACTAGTGACATAACTTGCCTTAACTTTTTATTCATTATTTTCCCTCCTTATTAATACTTAGCCTTACCTAATTGTTGTGTAATTCGGTCTAAAACCATTGCCAATATTACAACAGCAAGTCCACTTTCAAATCCTGAACCTACCTGCATTTGTGTTATTCCATTGTATACTTCTCTACCTAAACCACCTGCACCTATCATAGCTGAGATAACAACCATTGAAAGTGAAAGCATTATAGTTTGGTTAACTCCTGCTAATATAGTTGGTAACGCAATTGGTAGCTGTACCTTATATAACATTTGATTCTTTGTAGAACCAAATGATTTGGCAGCTTCTATAACATCTTCTGGAACTTGTCTAATACCTAAGTTAGTAAGTCTAACTGCCGGTGGCATTGAGAAAATTACTGTAGCTATAGCTCCAGGAACTTTACCCATTCCAAAAAACAATACAGCAGGAATTAAATATACAAAGGCTGGCATTGTTTGCATAAAATCAAGTATTGGTCTTAAAATCTTATTAACTTTATCACTTCTAGCTGCCCAAATTCCAAGTGGTATTCCTATAATTAAAGAAATAAGTGCAGAAATTAAAATAAGTGATAATGTCTTCATAGTTTGAGGCCATAATTCCATAGAATCAATAAATAATAATCCTATTAGAGTAAAAATAGCCGTTTTCTTACCAGCAAGTTTAAGCGCAATTAAAGCAAATGCTATTATTATCACTATGCTGGGTACCGCTAAAAGTCCTGTTTCTAAGCCGTTTATAAGAGTTTTATTAATTAACTTTATAAAATCAAAGAAAGGAGAAATATTATCTTTTAGCCAATCGATTATAAATTCAATATAGGGTCCTATATGTAGTGTAGTCATACTCATCCTCCTATCCAGCAATCCCAGCAATTATTGTAGATCTCTTTATAATGCCAAGAATTGTATTTTCTTTATCTGTAACTACAATTGGATATTTTGTATCCACAGCTATGGATAATAATTCTCCAATCGGTACATCCTCTGATGTATTAGGAACTTCTTTTATAATAATATCATTTATATTTCTAACATCTTTTTTAGAAAGTTTTATTGCATCATCAATTGTTATAATTCCTTTTAATTTTCTATCCTTATCTGTTACATAAATACTAGAAATTCCTTCTTCTTTCATTAATCTTACAGCTGTTTTAGGTCCATCTTTCTCAAGAATTATAGCTTTTGCATTTTCCATAATAGTTGATGCTGTAATAACCTTTGTTCTATCTACATCTTGTACAAATTTTCTTACGTATTCACCAGATGGATTAGTTAATATGTCCTCAGGAGTTCCTATCTGTTCTACTACTCCATCTTTCATTATTGCTATTCTATCTCCAAGTCTTAAAGCTTCATCTAAATCGTGAGTTATAAATATAATTGTTTTTCTCATTTTTGATTGAAGTTGAAGCATTTCTTCTTGCATCTCTTTACGAATTAAAGGATCTAATGCACTAAAAGCTTCATCCATCAGTAATACTTCAGGATCTGTAGCTAATGCCCTAGCTAGTCCAACCCTTTGTTTCATTCCTCCACTTAATTCACTAGGCATGCTTTCCTCATATCCTTTAAGTCCTACTAATTCTAAAGCTTTATATGCTTTCTCCTTTCTTACCTTACTGTCTATTCCCTGAATTTCTAATCCATACTCTACATTGCTGCAAATAGTTCTATGGGGAAACAATGCAAAATTTTGAAATACCATAGCTATTTTTTTTCGTCTGATTTCACGAAGCTTTTGTTCATCACTCTTTAATATATCTTCTCCATCAATTAATATTTCTCCACTAGTGGGATTAATAAGCCTGTTTAAACACCTTATTAATGTGGATTTTCCACTTCCGGACAAACCCATAACTACAAAAAATTCTCCCTCATTTACTTTAAAACTAACATTGTTGACTCCCACAGAGTTACCTGTTTTTTTGTATATTTCATCTTTAGTCATTCCTTTTTCCAAAATGGGAATAATTTTTTTTGGATTTCGTCCAAAAATTTTATACAAATTATTTATTTCTATTTCTGCCATACTTACCTCCACAAACTGCATTTTCTTCCTTAGCACTTAAAATTAAGAGCCGTTCCAACAACCTTAATAATTCAATAAAGTTGTATCTAATAACAACCTTAATTTATCATATAAATTGTTACTTTGTCAAATACATGGGATAATTTTTGTACAAAAATCTTAACAATAAACTCTCTCTACTTTATTACAAAAAACCTATATCGTCTACAACGGGGTCTCTTTATTGGCAGGTTCCATAAATATATTATCTCTGCTTATTTCTGGCAACTCCTCTGAAATTTTATCTATATAATCTCTATTTGTAACTACACATATATTTTCTTTATTAACTAAAGGCATTATTCTATCTACAGTATTTCTTAAAAAGCTCTTATCATTTATAACCTTTAGAAACTGCTTTGGATTTTTATCACGCGATAAAGGGAATAATCTTGTCCCTTTTCCACCGGCTAATATTAGTGCATATATCACCCAGATACACTCCATCTTAATTGTTTATACTCTATATTATGTACAGCGTGTTTCATAGGTGAATAGTATTTTATTTAATTTTCAATAGTTGGATTTTTAATATCTATATATATATCCTGAAATTGCTTTGATAAATATGCTATTAACTTACTCATTCTTCTTTTTTGGTACTAAAGGTCATCTTCGTGAATTATTTAGTGAAGATGGAACAATTAAAAATGAAAATAAATCATAACAAAAAACCAGCAATGTCTTTGCTGGTTTTTATACTATCTAATTAGATTGTCTTTTAAACCTTGGTATTCCAAGAATTATTGATAATGCTCCAAATACAATCATCAAAATAGAATATATACTATAAGGCATCAATTGAACTGGAGATATTTTAGCTAACCCGGCTGCAACAAGTAGTTGTCCCCCGTAAGGAACTAAACCTTGAAATGCAGATGAGAATATATCAAGTATACTTGCCGTTCTCCTTGGGTCAATATCATACTCCTCTGATATGTCCTTAGCTAAAGGACCAGCAGTTACTATTGAAATAGTGTTGTTTGCTGTTGCTAAATCTATCAAACTAGCAAGTGCTGCAATTCCTGCTTCCGCACCTTTTTTACTTTTAACTCTAGAAGTTACTTTATCAAGTAAGAATCCTATTCCACCATAATATTTCATTAATTCTATTATACCGCCAATAACAATAGCTATTAAACTTAAATCTTGCATCCATCCAAAACCACGTTGAATAAAACCAAATAATTGTACAACATTAAATGAACCAAGTGCTAATCCTAAAACTGAACCAGTCAAAATACCTACTGCTAATACTACCATTACATTAAATCCAATTAAAGCACATATAATTATTGATACATATGGTAATACTTTTAATAAAGAATATGCTCCAACTTTAATACTAGCATTACCTATTGGAATACAAGCCAATATTATTAAAGTAACAATAACCGCTGGTAAAACAATTAAACCATTCATTTTAAACTTATCTTTAAGTTCTACTCCTTGAGTTCTTGTAGCTGCTATTGTAGTATCAGATACAAATGAAAGATTATCTCCAAACATTGCACCACCTACTACTGTTCCAACGATCAATGGTAATGCAATACCTGTTTGTTGAGACATTCCAACTGCTATTGGTGTAAGAGCTGTAATCGTTCCCATTGAAGTTCCCATAGCAAAAGAAATTATACAACCAATAATAAATACTCCAGGTAAAATTGCCTTAGTTGGCAAAATACTTAAACCTAAATTTACAGTGGATTCAACCGAACCCATTGCGTTTGCTACAGAATAGAATGCACCAGCCAATATAAATATTACTACCATGAGTATAATAGTAGATTCCCCTCCACCACGAGAGAAAATTTCTATTTTTTCATCTAAAGATAGTTTTTCTCCTTTTCTATTGAGACATAAAGAATATGCTAGTACAAACATAAATCCAACAAGTATAGGCATATTAGTAAAACTTTTAGTAATTGCACCTGTTGACATAAATATAACTAAAAATACAATCAATGGAGTTAGCCCTAAAAAACTCTTGTACTCTTCATCTTTGTGTTGTTTTTTCATAAACAATTCCTCCTAAAGTTAAAATTATTTTTATTAATTAAAAATATTTTGATAGAAATTTATTACCCTACTAAAAGCAATACTTGTTTAATCATTGAATCTGTTTACGTTTACAGTACTATTTGAAATACCCTATACTTTTATGAATAATAATCTCCACATATTTATAACAACTTATAATTTTTTGTTTTTAGTCATCCAATTAATTCTTGTTATTAGTTACATTTACTATACTTTTGTAGTGTTTCTATAAAATCTTTTCCTGATATATATTTATTCCTATTTAAAATAAATTCTTTACCTGATAAAATTAATATTTTTTCTATTTCAACTCTTTTTTCTTCATCCTCAATACTAGTGATATCTTGAACTTTAGCATCTCCAACAATACGCCTTATCATCTCTAATCCTACACTTCCAGCGGTATCTTCTAGCACACCTCTAAGGTACCAGCTGTCAAATCCTTCACTTTTAGCTAACAAATCCGTAACTTCTTTTCTAAACTTTTTAATAAATTTATCTTTGAACATATCTACAATGTCAATAATGCTTTGCTCTATACTTGACAAATAACTTGCTCTTTCATCTTCGTTTTGAATAGTAGCATATCCATGTCCCCATGCCAAAAATAGATTAGCTATTACATTTCCAACATCATATCCTATAGGTCCATAAAATGCGAATTCCGGGTCAATAACTTTTATATCGCTTTCATTAATGAATATAGAACCAGTATGAAGGTCTCCGTGCAATAGTGCTTGTGCATTGTTCATAAAATTAAATTTTAACTTTCCAACTTCAAGTCTTAACTTCTTATCATCATAAAGATTCTTTTGTACAAAGTCCTCCATTGAATTAAGAACAACATTTTCTCCTGAAAAATTGCCAAATGGATCTGTAAAAACTAGTTGCTCACTTATATCACATAAATCTGGATTTATATGTCTTTTTACCAATTTCTTTTTCTCCTTATGATTTAAAATAACATCAGTTGTTGGCAATAACGTATTTACCATAAATGTTGTTATATTATCTGCAAAATGAGAAAACGTTTTATTTTCTAACAAAGCGGTACGCATAATTGTATATTGAGAAAGGTCTTCCATAGCATAACAATTCATAATTTCATCATACATATATATTTTTGGGGCAAATCCAGGACAATATTTATTGTAAAGTTGCAATATCTTGCATTCAAGAATGTTTCTATCAATATTTAACTTTCTTCCTGATTTTGCTCTAGTATCTTCAGAAGAATGTTTTAAAATTAATGACTTACTAGATTTTGTGTCAACAATTTTAAATACGTAATTTAAATTTCCATCACCTATTTCTTTGCACTTTAAGCTTGTTGTATCGTCAAAGAAATCTAGCTTTTCTTTTACATATTCAAGCACATCTTTCTCTTCCATTAAAAAGTACTCATCAAAACGACTTGATCCTTCCTTAGAATCTAAAGTATTCTTTTTATAACTTTTTTCCTCATTCATAATTTTTCCCTCCATTTGAAAATTATTAGTTATTTAAACCCTTTTACATCCCCTACTAATATCTTTTCATGAATACAGCTCACCCTTGAATTAGCAACCTTAGCTACTCCTTCTTACATTCATCCGATGACTACCTACTCTAATACTCCTATCTTCTTAAAAGTGGGAGTAAAGAGCGGCTACGTCACTGGATAACGATTCTAAATCTTCAGATGAAAAATTCTCTCTGAATCTAAGAACCCTGTTTATTCATAATACTTCTTTAAATTATATGGAGAATAAATTCCTTTATCTGTAACAATTCCTGAAATTAATTTAGGTGGAGTTATATCAAATGAAGGATAGAATCCTTTAACTCCCTCCATAGTAGTTTTCACTCCCATAGCTTGTGTTACAAAATCTCCATCTCTTTCCTCGATCTTAACAGAATCAATGTCTTCATGTTCTTTGTTAGGTATACCTGTAGTAAAATAAGGTATTCCCCAATAATGAGCTGCTAAAGCCATTTGGAATGTACCTATTTTATTCACAACATGCCCATCCATTGTTATAGCATCTGCTGCCGAAGTAAACAAATCCACATTCTTTAACTTCATTACATAACCTGGCATATTATCAGTTATTACAGTAACATCAATCCCCATATCTCTTACTACACTAGCTGTTAAACGAGCCCCTTGAAAATATGGTCTAGTCTCTGCACAAATGACTTTGATATTATTATTATTTTCCTTGCAAAGTCTCATTAACATACCAATAACTGTTTCCCCAAAACATTGTGTCATGATTGTTCCATCTTTAGGTACTTTTTCATATAAATATTTAGCTACCTTCTCATATCTTTGATATTTTTTATTGGCCTCATCAATTGCAACTTCAAATACAGTTTGAACCGCATTTTTGCGATTATCAACAACCTCAAGAGCGGTCTTATAACACCTTTCTACAGCTTTTATCATATTTGCAACTGTAGTTGGTCTAGAATGACATAGTGTATGCGCGGCTTTGTTAATAAAATCTATATACTGATCATTTGGTAAATCCTTTGCCTCATGAACAGCTAAAACCATTCCCATATTTACTGCAATATAAGGTCCTCCACTTTGAGTTACCATATCAGCTAAAGCCTTAGAAACTTCAACATGAGTTTGACACTCTACAAATTTTGTTTCTAAAGGATATATCCTCCTATCCAAAATACGAACTTTTCCATTTTCATACCATGCTACATTTTCATATTGTAATATAAATGCTAATCCTTTATCAGCTCTAAACATTTACTACACCTCTTTTTTTAATATTACTGCAACTCAACCCTTGTTATTTTATAAAGTTTCGTATAATTATATTAAGAATTTCTCATAGCATCTATTTCTTTTTCAGAAAGAACTTTTACATCTCCAGCATTTTTAGCAATGTGATATATTTTTGCAGCATCTTCAAGATAAATTGATGATATAAAAGCTTTATCAATAGTTTCTCCAATTGCTAAAGTTCCATGATTGCTCAATAAACATGCCTTTCTATCTTTTAAAACTTTTAATGCTTCAATTCCGACACTATCTGTTCCTGGCATTCCAAATTTTGCAACGGGAACATCTCCTCCAATAAATGGTACCATCTCAATTAGAATTACTGGTATAGATTCTCTACATACAGCAAAACCTGTTGCATATGGAGAATGTGTATGCAAAACACACTTAATATCTTGTCTTTCTTTAAAAATCTGTGCATGCATCCTCCACTCCGAAGAAGGTTGATTGTGCCCTTCAACAATTGTTCCATCAAGTTTTAATACAACTAAATCTTCTAAAGTCATTGTTTCATAAGGTATGCTTGATGGAGTTATAATCATAGCGTCCCTCTCATCATCATAAACACTTACATTTCCACTTGTCCCAGCTACAAGTCCTAATTTATAACTTTCTTTTGCCGTTTCTAATAATGCTTCTTTTAATTCTTTTGAATTCATATATTGTCTCTAGTGAGATTTTGTATCTATTACAAAACTCTCACTAAAGTCCACCTCCTTTCATTACGTGCACTTTTAGTGTCCAATTAGTTATATAATAAATCTTACTTATTTTTATCTTCTAAACTGATAATTTTAAAATCTCAACTATATCATTTTTTCCTATTCTTTTAAATCTACCTACATATTCTGAATCACCTACAGCTTTTTGTGCCATTTCTTCAAATTTATCCACAGGAACCCCAGCTTCAGTTAAAGTAGTATTTAATCCTAATGACTTGAAAAAATCTTCTAAACAAGCTATTCCTTTATTAGCTACTAATTGTTTATCGTTTTCACATTTAACTCCAAAGACTCTTGTAGCTAACTGTACAAATCTATCTATATTTTCATTCTTAACATATTTCATCCATGCTGGGAAAACTATAGCCATCCCTGCACCATGAGTTATATCGTAAAGGGCACTTATTTCATGTTCTATTCTATGAGAACCCCAGTCTGAAGTTCTTCCAGCATCCAACATACCATTATGAGATACTGTTGCTAACCACATAATTTCTGAACAATAATCATAATTTTTAGGTTCTTTCTTTATATTAGGTGCAACTTCTAAAAGTGCTTTCATTGCACCCTCTAACAAATGATCACTAAGAATTGAACTTTTTGTAGTAGTAAAATACCTTTCAAATAAATGAGATAAAATATCAGCTATTCCACAAGACATGAGGTAGGGTGGTATTGTATAACACATTTCAGGATTTAAAATAGAAAATTCAGGAACTATCAATTCACAATCTATACCAAATTTTAAATTTCCTTTTTCATTAGTAATGATACTACTCTCTGACATTTCTGAACCTGAGCCTGGAATTGTGAGAATTGTACCAACCTTTAGAGCTGACTTAGGGCTTGCTTTACCACAATAAAAGTCCCAGACGTCCCCATCATACTTTGTTCCTAAAGCAATAGCTTTAGAAGAATCAATAGAACTGCCTCCTCCAATAGCTAGTACAAAATCAATGTTTTCTTCCTTACAAATCTTAATACCTTTATAAACTAATGATAATCTCGGATTCGGAACAACACCGTCTAAAACAACATATTCCACACCGCTTTTTTCAAGTGACTGAATAACTCTATCAAGAATACCAAACTCTTTTAGATATTCTCCACCATAGTGAATTAATACCTTGCGACTATGTTTTGCTACATGTTCACCTACAGTATCTTCAGCACCTTTTCCAAAAATAATTTTGGTAGCACTTTTAAATTTAAAATCTTCCATTACTAATTACCACCTTTCCCCCATATCTCGTATAGCTTAATGCTAAACGGTCTATATTTTTATTGCATAACTAGATCTTAACAATCTTCTTAATTTAATTACTTACAATAAACTATCTCAACTTCATGTCTTACTAGGACTTCTTTATATTTTTTAGGTATTGTTTTATCTGTTATAATCATATCTAAATCATTTAATTTACAAATTTGATTAACTGAAGGTGAGTCAAATTTTGTATGATCTACAACTAAGAATTTTTTCACTGAATTCTTTAACATAATGTTTCTCACCATTGCTTCTGATTCATTGTTATCTGTTGCTCCAAAATCTACACTTATAGAAGAACAACTCACAAAAGATTTATCAGCAAACAATTTCTGCAAACTATCAGTTGCTATATATCCAATAAAAGAACTGGTAGACTTTCTAAATGTTCCCCCTAAAGAGATTACTTTAATATTTTTACTATTTTCAAACTCACATACAATTTTTACCGAGTTTGTAATAACTGTTGCCTTTTTATTACTTTTATTTAAATTTTTAGCGATATATAAAGCAGTTGTACTACTATCAAGCATTATACAATCGCCTTCTTCAATCAATTCAACACATTTTTGTCCAATTAATTGTTTTTCTTCTAAAAATATATTTTCTCTTATTCTAATTGGAACTTCATTATCTGATGTTTCAGGTAAATAAGCTCCACCTCTAACACGCTTTAATTTATTTTCTTTTTCAAGTTTCTCTAAATCTCTTCGAATGGTTTCTTCAGAAACATCTAACAACTCGCTTAAATTATTAATCATTACACTACCATTTTCAATTAATAATTCTTCTATTTTTTTTAATCTATCAACTGCTAACATTAATTTTTATCACCTTACCATTCTTTACTTTATCTATTAACAACATTTTATCACATTTGACAACTTTATTCAACATCTCCGAGAAAATTATCACATAAAATTGCATTTAACCACATTCGTCCACATCTTCACACACATTTTTAATGATTTTCACCTAAACACTTGTAAAAAAACAAATTCTCCTCATTTATTTTTCCTAAATTTAGAAACATAGGGATTACCCTTAACATAAAATCTCCAAGGATAATCCTTCGCTTCCTCGGCATAATCTATTCCTATACGCTTTGAGGCCTCAACATCAAATTTCTCATTTTCACCTTCTAATATATACAACTTATTCTCGCATAAGTCCTCTCCATTATTAGTTTTATCTATTTTTAGGGCATTACATAGCTTAGATGGTCCATTTGTTAAATTGATTACTTCTCTTTTAGTAAGATTATTAAAAGGTTTTTTGAATCTATTTTTACTCATCTCCTCCCTACCTTCCAAAGGCTCCAGTGCTCTAATAAGAACTGCTTGCGGGATTTCTTTTTCCTTTGCAACAACATTAAAGCAATAATACATACCATAAATAAAATACACATATGAAATTCCTGGCTTTCCGTACATCGCTTCAACCCTTGGAGTTCTCTTCCAATTATATGTATGAGCCCCTTTATCTATTGCTCCCATATATGCTTCAGTCTCTACTATCTTACCTGAAATCTTAAATCCATCTATTTCATGTACCAATATCTTTCCCAATAAATCTTTGGCTAATATAGTTGCATCTTTAGCGTAAAACTCTCTATCTAATTTCATCATTATACCGCCTTTCTCTAATAAACAGGCTTCTAACCTTAATCCACCGTATCTAGTTTTTTATATTAAGATTAGAAACCATTATTAATAATCAATGAGATTTAAGCCATGTTAATAAATCCTCTATAACTTCATCTTTATTTAATTCATTTAGCATCTCATGTCTTCCATCTCTATATAGCTTATAAGTTAAATCTTTAATCCCTTGATTCTTATATGCTCTAACAAGCTTCAATACTCCTTTGCCATTTTGCCCCACAGGGTCCTTATCTCCTGAAAAAATATAAATAGGCAAATTTTTTGGAACTTTACTTACTTCGTTTATATTTGCTATTAATTTTAGCCCTCCTAGTAGATCATAAAAAAATCCTGCTGTAAATATTGTTCCACAGAATGGATCATCTATATATTTCTTTACTTCTTTTTCATCTCTACTCAACCAATCAAAATTCGTCTTATTTGGAATAAATGCTTTATTATATCCCCCAAAAGATAGCTTATCTAATTTTTTACTTTTTCCGCTTCTTCCTATCTTTCTAATTTCTCTTTTAGCTAAAAACCTTCCAATATCAGTTAGCATTCCTTTACTTCCACTAGATCCTGATAATATTGCTCCCTCTAATTCTTTCCCATAAAGACATATATATCTTTGAGTTAAAAAAGATCCCATGCTATGCCCTAATAAAAATATAGGAATATTAGGATTTTCTTTTTTTATAATTTTATTAAGTTCATGCATGTCCTCTACCATAGCATTAAATCCATCTTCACCTAAATCCCCTAATTTTTCTATTTCTTTTGCAGTTTTTCCATGTCCTCTATGATCATTAGCATATATGATATATCCTTCTTTTGTTAATCTCTCAGCAACTCTCTCATATCTTGATGCAGTTTCTGCCATACCATGTGCTATTTGAAGTACAGCTTTAATTTTTATATTTTCTTCTGGCTTCCATTTATAAACAAAAGATTCTATGTTTTCTGTTCTCTTAAAAGTAAACGTATCTTTAATCATTATAATTCCCCCCTATAATATAGATTGTATTATTATAAATTATTCATAGCAATAGACCTAAAGAGTACTATGCTTATTTATAGAACATATATTAACTACTTTTTATTATAATAAAAATAAAAAAAGTCTGGATAAACTACTTTATCCAGACTTTTTCTTTTTATTCCTTACTTTTTGATTTTACCATATCGAATTCTCTTTTTATTTCATCATCAGGTTCTTTATCTAATAGACTAACAATAATTATAGTAATTATTGAAATTATAAATCCAGGAACTATCTCATATAGTTCAAAGATCCCTCCTGATAATGACTTCCATAATATAACCGTTATTCCTCCAGCTATCATTCCTATTAAAGCCCCATTTCTTGTCATCCTCTTCCAAAATAAAGATAGAATAATAGTAGGCCCAAAGGTAGCTCCAAAACCGGCCCATGCATAGGCAACTATATTCAATATTGAACTACTTTCATCTAAAGCCAAACAATATGCTATAACAGCTACAATAATGACTGCTAATCTACTTACAAAAACTAATTCTTTTTCACTAGCATTTTTTCTAAATAAAACCTTATAAAAATCTTCTGTTATAGAAGATGCTGTAACAAGAAGTTGTGAATCCGCTGTACTCATTATTGCTGCTAAAACAGCAGCCATTAAAAAACCACCTAATACAGGATTAAATATCTTACTAACCATTACTAGGAATACCTTCTCACTATCATTACCCACTAAAGGCGTATCAAGGTATGCTAATCCTAACATTCCAATTATCATTGCAGCAGATAATGAAAAAATAACCCATATTATAGCAATTATCCTAGCTTTCCTTATTTCTTTAGCTGATTTTATAGCCATAAAACGAACTAATATATGTGGTTGTCCAAAATATCCAACTCCCCATGCTAGAGAAGATATAATTGATATTAAAGGTATACTATACCCTTTCAAATCCATAAACGGACTTAATAGATTTGAATTTATGCCTTTAATAATATTAACACTTTCGCTAATTCCACCTAAACTTTTTACTGCTATAATAGGAACTACTATAACAGCTCCAAACATCATCATTCCTTGGAAAAAATCAGTCCAACACACGGCCATAAAACCGCCAAGAAATGTGTATACAACAATAACTATTGCCCCTATTGTTAAAGCCTTTATATACGATATCCCAAAAACTGTACTAAATAACTTTCCTCCAGCTACAAACCCAGATGAAGTATAAACTAAGAAAAAAACTAAAGTAAAAATGGCTGAAACTATTCTTAATATTTTTGAACTATCTCTAAATCTATTTTCAAAGTAGTCTGGTAATGTGAGTGAGTCTCCAGAAACTTGAGTATATATTCTTAATCTCTTAGCTATAATTCTCCAATTTAAATATGTACCTATAGCAAGTCCTATAGCAATCCATATTGAACCCATTCCCATTAAATAAGCTGCTCCTGGTAACCCCATAAGAAGCCATCCACTCATATCCGAAGCTTGGGCACTCAAAGAAGTTACCCATCCCCCCAACTGCCTTCCTCCCAAAACATAGTCAGATAAATCCTTAGTTTTAAAATAGAATATAAGTCCTATTCCCATCATAGCCAGTAAATAAATAAAAAACATTATTACAATTATAAAATTAATTTTAATCAATTATGCCTTTCCTCCATCTTCAAATTTTAAATACCAAATAAATAACTACTATAACATAATTTATATTTCGATACTTTATCATAGTAAATTATGCAATTATTATAATCCAATCTTTCATTTTTGTCAATATATTCACCTATTTATTGAATACTTATGATATTTTTGTATTTTTTTTATTGTAATTATTCATTTTTATACATGTAATGGATTATTTATATAATTTAGAACTTATTTAAAGGCTAAATACTGTCATTTAACAGTCTATAAAATATACCTTTTAAACACAAATAAAAAAGCTCAAATCATTAAGATTTAAGCTTTTTTCATAAACTCTTCAATTTCCTCAACTGTTTTAATTATATCTTTTGAAAGATTTTCGCATCCACATTCAGTAACCAAAATATCATCCTCTATCCTTATTCCTATACCTTCTTCTGGAATATACAAGCCTGGTTCATTAGTAAATACCATTCCTGCCTCAAGCATAGCCTCCCTATCCCCTACATCATGAGTATCAAGTCCTAAGTAATGACTTACTCCATGAAAATAGTACTTTGAAAGTTCACTATCTTCTTTTATTAATCCTAATTCCTTGCATCCTTCTGCTAAAACTTTTTTTGCTATTTCATTAAGTTCCGAAAAAGGCATACCTGGCTTAACGGCTTTTATAATTTCTTCATTGGCCTTCAAAACTACATTGTAAACCTGTTTTTGTCTTTCTGTAAATTTACCAGATACGGGAAAAGTTCTACTAATATCCCCATTATAGTAATTCCATTGAGCTCCTAAATCAAATAAAATTAAATCATTCTCCATGCACTTACCATTATTATCAGAATAGTGAAGTATAGTACCATTTTTGCCAGCAGCTGCTATAGTCTTGAACGCTTTATCTTTAACCCCTTTTGATGTAAGTACATGATCAAAATAAGCTTCTATTTCATACTCCATCATTTTAGGCTCTGCATTTTTCATCATTTCTTCTATACCCATTTTTGTAATGCTAATTGCTTTTCTTATCTCATCTACTTCTTCTTTACTCTTTATAGTTCTAAGATCACATATATCACTATAAATATTTTTTATTACTATGTGTGGGTATTTAAGCCTTGTTTCTGATGCAAAATTTTGTGCTTCTGTAAATTGAATACCCCATTCTTGTCTTTCAAGATCTAAATACAATTTGTCATAATTGAACCTTGAAATAAATGAAGCAAAACCCTCATTGAAGTTTTTAATATAATCTATATTCTTTATCCCTGAACATTCTTCTGCTTCTTCAGCATTCATTCTTTCTCCAACCCATCTTGCCATAACCGGATCAGATTCTTCTATAAATAAAACTTCTTCTATTTTATTATTTCTTTTTGTCATTAATAAAATTATATTTTCTCTGTCTATCCCTGTTAAATAATAAAAATTTCTATTTGGTGTAAAAGGGTATGTCTCATCCGCAGATTTATAAGGTGCTCTACCTCCAAATAAAACTACCATTGAGTTATCTTCAATTTTATCCATTATTTTTTTTCTATTCCTAATATAAAACTCTTTTTTCATAAACCTCACCCCAAATAATAAATTGATAATACAATATAAAAATAATAGTATAGGGATTTCTCTTTGAATACAACAAAAGTGATATTCACATGAATATCACTTTTAAAACTATCTGTAGTACAAATACTATTTATGATTAAATAACCCTTTATTATATATGTAATAATTAATATGACTATATAATAAAAACTATTTGCATTACAAATACCATTTGAAAGTCAATTATGCTCTAACTACGTTAGCAGCTTGAGGTCCTCTAGCACCTTCAGTTATTTCGAATTCAACTTTTTGACCTTCTTCTAAAGTCTTGAATCCTTCTGTTTGGATAGCTGAGTAATGTACGAATACATCATCTTCTCCTTCTACAGATATAAATCCAAATCCCTTTTCAGCATTAAACCATTTTACTGTTCCAACTTTCATTAAAAAAATCCTCCTAATAACTATTATTAAATGTAATGAAATAATGTTACCATATACCTCAATTTTTGTCAACGAATACATCCATTTTAAAGACTTCAAAAGCGTTGTATTTCGTTTATTCTTTTAATAAATAACCTTTCATTACATTCTATCTTTTCAATCTTATTTTTACCATATTTTCATTTATAATTCATTGAAATAATTTTTTTTTAGATTTATGTAATATACTCCTCTTTTATACAAATAATAAAGTTAGAGGTGATAAAAATGTACTATATTGCTGTTGAAAAAGGATTAGAGCATTTAGCAAATTATTTAAAAGAAAAAGGGTTTAAAGTTGACTCATTTTATGAAAATGAAAAAAACAATTTAGAGTACTTTAGAAAATATGATGCCATCGTAACAAATGAAATTAATAGAAACATATTGGAAATACACGATGAAATTACTGGTGCTTCAGGAATAAACTCAAATTTAATTGGAATTCAATATGGGCTTTCTACAGTCTCTCCTATTAATACAGGTATTTTAAATGAAAACGCTATAACTCTAAGCACATCTATACCAATAATAAATGCCTATAATTTAACACCAGAAGAAGTTAATGAAAAATTACATAGTATTACATAGTTTAGGATAAATAAAATTTTCAAAATAAAATATATTAAGTTTAAAGACTAATAACTACCTTAAAACAAAATTTGTACACAATATATTTACTAATGTAAAAATTAATAAATATATTGTGTTATTTTTATGTTTAAATTAACAATTTTTTACATGGCTTGTCCACATTTTTTTATATTTTCATATCGAAAAGTTTCGAATTTTTACCCTTTTGTTACCAACATATATGTAACAATAGCTATACTATTGTTATATATTATATTAAACATTCATCATAGTTAGTATCTAAAGGATTAATTGTATTCTATAGATATATATTATAAACATATCTGTGGATTTAATACATTTATTATAAATAATTATAGAAAGCTGGGATATTTTTGAGTAATCATAATAAAAAACCACGAAAAAAAACAGCACTAGCTGTTTCAATTTTGGCTCTTTTACTCTTTGGATTAGGATTTTTCTTTGTAAATAGTCATAATAAGGAAGCTACTGTACAAGCTTCTAAAAACAACATAACATCTGAAAATTCTAAGTCTGTAAATCAAGAAAATGCTAAAGATAATAAAGAAGTAAAAAACGATAAAAATTCTAATCAGGTGTTAAGTACAAAAAAAGGAAACACCGATGGGCCAAATAATCAAACTCCTAAACCAACAGGAGATAAATCAGTTTATTTAACTTTCGATGATGGTCCAAGCACTAAAGTTACTCCTCAGATACTTAAAATCTTAGATGAATTTAATGTAAAAGCTTCGTTTTTCTTAGTAGGTAAAAGTGTTAATATATATCCTAATTTAGTTAAAGAAGAAAAATCTAAAGGTCATGCAGTATGTAACCATACCTATTCTCATAATTATGGATACTTATATTCAAACCCAAATACATTTATAAAAGATGTGCAAAAGTGTGATGATGCTCTAAAATCTGTACTAGGTCAAGAAACTAATAAAATAATTAGATTTCCTGGTGGAGGATTTTATAAGAAACGTGCTCCTTATAGAACATTAGCAAAAAATAAAGGATTTAAGGCTATTGATTGGACTGTTGAAACAGGAGATGCAAGGACTAATAATGTTCCTGTAGATAAACTTATATCTAACTTAAAATTAGAAATGGACAGGTGTCCTAAAAGTAAGAAAAATAATATAGTAGTACTAATGCATGATATTTCTACAAAACAAACTACCGCAGATGCATTACCTCAAGTTATTCAATATTTTAAATCTCAAGGGTATACTTTTAAAACTTTAGAACAGTATCCCTTTAAATAAAAATTCTTAATTATATTTTTGAAATGAATTTCTAAACTCAAGTCAAATTTAATATTGGCTTGAGTTTTTATGTTCCCCCAGATAATACTTTAGATTATTATAATAAATTTAGATTTTTAATGTATAATTAGACTATTCCCTATTAAATTTATAATTTTCACTAAGAACAATTGTGGATAATTTATCTTTAAATGTGTATATTAAAAATAATAAAAATTTCTTATAGAATAGAGGAGAGCTGGAATGAGTAATAATGAAGTGAAAATTGCTTTAATTAAAGAAGAATTAAATGAATTTAAAGAAAGTATGAAATATCAATATGGTGACAATTACATGGATTATCCTGAAGTTACAGCTAGAATAGAGGTATTAGAAAACATGATAAAGATCTTATCCGATGTCTAATCATTCTAATAATCCTATCTTCTTTAGAGTTGGAGTAAAGAATGGCACGATCCTAGATAACGTTTTTCCCTAAAGGATAACAATTTCTAAGAAGTAAAACTCCTAAAAATTCTGTTAACAATTTTCAGATGGAGTAAAAACTCCATCTAAAACCAAGAATCCTGTTTATCATCTAATGACTAAATAATTAAATATATACCTAAAACCAGCTTCTCTAATGTTGATAAGCTGGTTTTTTATGTGTAATACTTCTGTAAACTTTATCTCTTTATTTGTATATATAATATATAAATAACATCTAATTAATATGGAGGTATTCACATGAAATACAAACTCATTCCTTTAGGAGTATGTATTGGATTATTAATACTATCCTTTAGTAAAATTACTTTACTCCATAAAGCAAAATCTTCAGATACAAGTAAAAACATAATTAACACTGTTAAAAATTCATCAAATTCCATACAATATGAGAAAAATATAATGAATGATTTCAATTTACTTCTTAATAATAAAAGTTCCTCTGAAAAAGAAGTTATAAATTTTGTAGATGTAAATATAAAAAAAGTTTCTAAAGTTAATGCATCTAAATTAGTCATTGGAATAGAAGATATTCAAAATAAAAATTATAATAAAGTTCTAGAAAATTGCTTTAAAGGTAATATTCAAAATAAATTTATTAAGGAGTTTAAAAATAAAAAATCTATAGATAACTATGATATAAAAAATATTAAAGACCCACAACTTAAAAGGTATTTATCTATGCTTACAGAAATGGGATATAAAATTGTATCTTCTGAAGGACAATACTTCCCTATTCAAAATTATGAATGGATAAAAAAATATAATTCTTATATAACAGAAGATATAAAAGAGTATATAAGCCTAAAATCAATAGAATCTACCTCACCTTCTGTAACAGATTCTTCCTTAATTATAAGCTGGGATGAAATTTTTAATAGAGCTATACAATGTGAGAATTTTTTAAAAAAATATAGTTATTCAAATAAACTTGATGATATAAAAAATCAATATGTTTTTTATGTAACTTGTTACTTATATGGTCAAGACAACACACCTGCTTTTGATTATAAAACTAACCACCTTAAATCAGTAGTAAAAAAAAGTTATGAGAACAATTCTTTTCATAATAATGAAAGCAATTTAAGCAAAATAATCATGAATTATCTAAAAGAATTACAATCCACTAACTTTAAACTTACAAAAAACATCGAATTCTATAGAAAAAACATAATATCAAACTTAAAAGAGTATCCAATTACAATCAAATAAAGCTATGTTCTAAAAAATTGTTAATTCTTATAATTTCTAAAATAATTTTTATTATAATCAATATAACAATTTAAAACATAGCTTTTAAACTTATAAAAGTCCTTCACCTTTTTAAATTTTATTTTCCTTCTTCATATTCATTAATCCTTGTATTGCCATTATATATCCATAACTTCCGAATCCACAAATTTGTCCTATACATGCAGAAGCTGTTATAGATTTTCTTCTAAATTCTTCTCTTGCATGAATATTGCTTATATGCACTTCTATTATAGGCATCTTTACAGCCTTTAAAGCATCATATATAGCTATACTGTAATGAGTATACGCTCCCGGATTTATTATAATTCCATCATATTTATTATAGGCATTTTGAATATAATTTATTATCTCACCTTCTATATTGCTCTGTACAATTTCTATTTCTTGATTTAATTCTTTTCCTTTTTCTTTTATAAATTTGCACATCTCCTCATAAGTTCTACTTCCATAAATATGTTTTTCTCTAATTCCTAACATATTTATATTAGGTCCATTTACTACTAATATCTTCAATTTTTCAACCCCTCACTTTTATACTTTATATTTTAAATTCGTCTTAATTGTGTTATAATTTTATCCTTGACCTCATTTATACAACTATCGTTTATTATTTCATAATCACAGTATCTTTTATATAAAAAATACCTTTCCTCATATAAATCATACAACTTTTCTTTTCCACTTTTCAACAATGGTCTGCTTAAGATATCCACATCTGTGGATATCTTTTCAATTGATCTGTTGATAAAAAATATAATTCCATTACCTTTAAGCTCTTTTATATTTTCAGAATCTTTAATCACTCCCCCTCCAGTAGCTATAACTTGAGGACTCATTTTAGATATTTCTTTTACGCATCGTTTCTCAATTAATCTAAAAGTATCTTCACCTCCTCTAAAAATCTGTTCTATACTTAATCCTGTGACTTTAACAATATATTCATCTATATCACAAAATTTTATTTTTAACTCTTTTGCTAATTCTTTCCCTATTGTACTCTTACCGCACCCTGGCATACCTATTAACACAATATTTTTACTCAAATTCATAAGATACAATAACCTCGTTTTAATTAATTTTTGAATTTATTTTCTCGTATATTTTATCCACAATTCTATTATCTATTTTTATATTATTCCACAATTCCTCTGATTTTACTGCTTGCCCAATAAGCATATACAATCCATTTACATCCTTTACTCCCTCTTCCTTTGCATATTTTAAAAATAAAGTTTCTTTAGGATTATAAATTAAATCTACTGCTACCTTAAATTTTGAAATAGTACTTCTGCTTATTGGAGAGATATTCACATTAGGATACATACCACAAGGAGTAGAGTTAATTATTATCTCTCCTCTATCTATATTTTCTAACTCTTTATAGTCTATAATCTTAATTTCTTTGAATTTTTGTTTTGAATTTTCTTTATTTCTACTTACAACATTAATTTCCTGAATTTCGTTATCTATTAAATACTGAATAACTGCCCTTGCAGCTCCACCTGTTCCTAAAATAAATGCTCTCTTGTTCTTTAAATTTATATGAAATTTGTCTAGCATCATACCAAACCCATAATAGTCCGTATTATATCCCTCTACTTTTTCACCATCAAAACATATTGTGTTTACTGCTCCTATCTTTTCTGCTTCCCTTGAAATAGTATCTAAATTCTTCATAATTTCAACTTTGTAAGGTATTGTTACATTTAATCCACTTATTTTTAGTGCCTTAGCCCCAAACACTGCATTTTCTAAATTATTATTTCCTACATTAAAAAGATGATAGTAACCATCGACTCCTATTTCTTTAAATATTTCAGAATGTATTTCAGGAGAAAAGCTATGAGATAGTTTTTCTCCTAAAAGCCCATATAAATTTTTCAACCATTTCACTCTCCTAATATATTTTGCACAATTCTATTATCCTATTAACTTCATAATCTATAGTCAAAAATAAATATAGAAACTGCTAAATAACTAGTCCATTTTATGAAGTTTGTAATTTCCAAGGATCTTAAAGTAAGAACTATTAACTTTGATGCATTTTAAAGCCTTTTTTACATTTTCCATAGTTATATTTCCTTCAAAATCTATATAAAAATAATATTCCCATGGTTTACCTATAATAGGCCTCGATTCTATTTTTAACATATTTAAATTATTTTCTGCAAAAATGCTTAAAACATTATATAAAACTCCTGATTTATGAGGAAGTGCAAGTATTATGCTTACTTTATTATAATCATAGTCACACTCTAACTCTTTTCCTACAACTATAAACCTTGTATAATTATTTTTATTATAATTTATATTCTTTTCTATAATATCTAATCCATAAACTTCTGCGCACCTTTTACTTCCTATGGCAGCTTTATACTTGCAATTATCTTGTTTTATATACTTTGCACTAATAGCTGTGTTTCTATATGGTATGCACTTCCAATCATCATGTTTTTTTAGGAATTCATCACTTTGACAAAAAGCTTGAATATGTGAATAAACCTCTTTTATATTCTCCAATTTACTTCCCGGTATTCCTAGTAAATTATGATTAACTTTAATTATTTTCTCCCCTACTATAAAAAATCCATACTTTCGCAAAAGATCATATACATCAGATATTCCTCCCGTTGATGAATTCTCTATAGGTAGTACACCATAGTTTATCTCATCATTATTTATTGCTTCAAATACAGCCTCAAAGCTTTCTACATTATATGTATCTTTATCACTACCAAAATACTCTAAAAGTGCTTCCTCACTAAAAGATCCTTTAACCCCTTGAAATCCAACTTTTATATTGTCCGAATCTGTTGTTTTAACAACTTCTATAGATAAATCTATTTCTTTTTTATATTCTTCTTTACAATTATTTTTCTGATTAAAAATCTCTTCACGTTGAATTTTTCTACTTATATCCATAGTATCCTTGAAGAATTTTTCTAAACCTTCCTTAAATTTTTGATTCTTCAAATAATTTAAGTTTTTCTTTATAACTTCTTTTTCCCTATTTTCATTTAAAATAGGTATATCTTTCTCTCTTTTATACTTTGCTACTTTTAATGCAATCTCCATCCTTCTTTCAAAAAGCTCTGTTAATTCTTTATCTATATTGTCTATTTCTTTTCTTAATTCTTCCAATTCCTGCACATTATAGCCTCCTTACTTATATTGAAATTAAATCTAATATACCCATAGCTGTAACTGCTTCTACTACTGGAACGGCTCTTTGCACTATGCAAGGATCATGTCTTCCTTCTATCTCAATTGTGGTATTTTCTTTTTTCTCTATATTTATTGTCCTCTGTACTTTAGATATAGAAGGTGTAGGTTTAAAAGCTACTCTAAAGATTAAAGGCATGGAATTAGTAATTCCTCCTAATATCCCACCATTATTATTAGAATACGTTTTAATACCTCCTGATTCCGATTCTATATATAATTCATCATTAGCTTGTGAACCTTTCATTTTCGAGATTTGAAAACCTGCTCCAAATTCAACTCCCTTAACTGCAGGAATAGAAAATATTAGATGTGATAAAACACTTTCTACAGAATTAAAAAATGGAGAACCTATCCCTGTTGGAAGATTTAAAACTGCACATTCTACAACTCCGCCTAATGAATCTTTTTCTTCCTTCGCTTTCAATATTTCCTTCTGCATTTTTATTCCTATATCATCATCTATACTAGGAAAGACTTTATGTGAAAGTTTATTTAATAATTCTTCTTTAACATTTATATAATCAAAATTATCTTCCTCTATATAATGTATACTTTTTATATGACTTCCTATGACAATACCTTCACTTTTAAGAATTTGTTTTGCTACTGCCCCTGCAAAAACTATAGGTGCAGTAATTCTTCCCGAGAAATGTCCTCCCCCTCTGTAATCATTGAATCCACTATATTTAATATGTCCTGTATAGTCAGCATGAGAAGGTCTCATAATATTCTTCATTTTTTCATAATCTTTTGATCGTTTATCACTATTCCTTATGATTGCGCAAAGAGGAGTTCCTGTGGTTCTTTCATTGAAATATCCACTTAAAATTTCAAATTCATCTTTTTCATTTCTAGCTGTAGATATCTTATTTTGTCCGGGAGCACGTCTTTTCATTTCCCTATTTATATCTTCTAAATCTAATTTTACTCCTGGCTTTAATCCATCAATGGTTATACCTATAGCAAATCCATGAGACTCTCCAAAAATAGAGAACTTAATTTTATTCCCCCAAACTCCACTCATCTATTTCTCCTCCTAAACTTTTAAAATCCTCCCAAAATTGAGGATAAGACTTATTTACAGCTCGACTATTAGTAATTATCAATGGTTCTTTACACCTTATTGAAGCTATTGCCATAGCCATAGCTATTCTATGATCATTCCAACTATCAACTTTTCCCCCATTCAAACTCTCTTTTCCATTTATTATAAGTCCATCTTCTAATTCAATAACTTCTGCACCTATTTTGTTAAGTTCAGATGCTATCGCCATTAATCTATCACATTCTTTTATTCTAAGCCTTTTAGCATTTATTATTTTAGTAGTTCCTTTACTCAAAGCTGCTAACACAGTAAGTACTGGAACCAAATCTGGACATTCTGATGCATCAATAACTATACCTTCTGTTATAGAACTTTTACATTCTACATATTCCTTATCTACACATATATTTGCTTTCATTTTATTTAGTATATCAACAATAACCCTATCTCCCTGTAGTGAGGCACAGTTTAAATCTTCACATTTAATTTTTTCTCCTATACTACCTGCAACAAGCCAAAAAGCAGCTTGTGAAAAGTCTCCCTCTACTCTATAATTTTTGCTGACATATCTTTGATTTCCCTTTATGTAAAATTCTTTATAGTTATTATTTTCTATATTTATCTCAAATTTACTTAACATATCTATTGTTAAATCTACATATCCTTTAGACTCTAAATTAGATATAATTTGTATCTTTGAATCCTCTTTTAAAAGAGGTAATGCAAACATAAGACCACTTATAAATTGGGAACTAACATTACCATGAACCCTAAAGTTTCCTGGTTTCAACCTACCTTTTACCTTTAGTGGAAGTTCTCCATTATTATTTTCATATACTATACCTTGTTCTTTAAAAATATCATAATATACATTTAAAGGCCTAGAAGTCAGCTTCCCACTTCCTGTAAAATTAACCTCTTCACCTGTCAGTAAAGCTATTGGTATTAAAAATCTTAAAGTTGAGCCAGATTCATTACAATCTATAGTATTGTTTACCAGAGTTAATTTATCTTCTCCTTTTATATCAAAGCTTATTTCTTTACAGTCTTCCATTTGTTTTTGTTTTGATATTTGAACCCCTAAATTTTCCATAGCCTTTGAAGTTGCTTTGATATCCTGTGAAATAACTATATTTTCTATAATACTTTGTCCTTTTGCAAGTCCTGCACAAATAACTGACCTATGTGCTAAACTCTTTGAAGGTGGAACTTTTATATTTCCTGTTAAAGTTTTTGGATAAATTATAACATTTTCCACTTTATTCGCCCCTTCTATTAACATCTATTTCATTCATAATAAAAATAAATTATAAACAATTAATATACTTTATATAAACTTATTAATTTCTTCTCTCTCTATCTTATGAATAAACCCTTCTCCAATTTTTTTTAAGATTATTATATTTATAAATTTACCACTATTTTTTTTATCTACTCCTATAGCTTCTAATATTGTATCTTTATTTTCTATATCTATCTCATATTGAAGATTATATTTTTTTAGCATTTTAGCTATATTTTCACTAACACCTTTTTCTGTTAATCCTAGTTCTTCACTTTTTTTAGTTATACTATACATGCCTAGTGCTACTGCTTCTCCGTGAGTATATTTTTCAAAATTAAAATATTTTTCAATAGCATGACCTATAGTGTGTCCAAAATTCAAAATCATCCTATCCCCTGTATCTTTTTCATCTCTCTCAACTATCTCTTTTTTTACATTGCAACAGGTTTCAATTATATAATCCATATTTTGAATGAGCTCTTCTTTGCTATTGTAACTTAATAATCTGTAAAATAGTTTTTCATCCCTTATACAAGCATATTTTATGACTTCTGCCATACCATCATATAAATACCTATCATCCAATGTACTTAAAACATCCGAATCTATAAAAACTGCTTCTGGATGATAGAAATTTCCCACAAGATTTTTACCCCTATTTAAATCTACTGCAACCTTTCCTCCTATACTGCTATCTATTTGAGCTAAAAGAGATGTTGGAATTTGTACAAAAGGTATTCCTCTAAGAAATGTAGCTGCTGCAAAACCCGTTAGATCTCCTATAACCCCTCCACCTAAAGCTATTATTAGATCCCCTCTTGTAACTCCGAAATCTAAAAGTTTGTTATATATATTTAAAAGTACATCAAAAGATTTGCTTTTTTCACCAGGTTCCACAACAATTTTATTGACTTTAAAACCACTCTTATTTAAATTTTCAACTAATTTATCTCCATAGAATCTCCATACATTTTTATCTGATACAATAACTATATTTTTTCTAGCATATATTTTTTTAATTTCTTCTCCTATAGAGTTCATCAATCCTTTTTCAATATAAATTGGGTATGTCTTATGTGTAAGATTAATATTGAGTGCTTTCAAATTAAGACATCTCCTTTCGTCTTTTTCTAGCATTATCCATACTTTTTATGAGCATTTCCCTGTCTTCCTTTATTATAGCTTCTTTAAATTTTTTTATGTTCTCTTCAAAAATCTCTATATCTTTAATTAAATTAATTTTATTTTCTATAAAAAGTTCTGTCCATAATTCAGAATTTATTTGGGCAATCCTCGTAAGTTCCCTATAACTATCTCCTGTAAATAATCCTATATCAAAGTCCAAATTATTGCTATTTACTAAAGATACAGCTATTACATGAGGTAATTGGCTTGTAAAACTTATAATTTTGTCATGCTCCTCTGGAGTAACTGTCATTATATTTTTAAATCCTATCTTTTTAATAATATCTTCAATCAATTTTATATTTTCACATTTATTTCTATTTGTAGGAGTTATTATATAGTTAGCTCCTTTAAACACTTCCTTTGAAGAAAATTTCAAACCTTTTTCTTCTCTTCCTGCCATAGGATGTCCAAATATAAAATCTAAATCCTCTCTTAAACCATAATTAATTTCATCCAAAATTTTGGTTTTTACTCCTGTAACATCTGTAATAATTGCTCCTGTTTTAAAATTATCTATATTATCCATAACAAATTTTTTTACTGATTTAGGATACAAACATATTATAACTAAGTCTGAATCTTTTAATGGAATCTCTGGTGATACATATCCCTTATCTATAATACCCATTGTTTCTGCATCTTCTAAAGCTTTTTCATCTATATCTATCCCATAGATTTTTCCTAAGCTTAACTCTTTTAGGGACATGGCATAGGATCCCCCTATTAATCCTATGCCAACAATACTTATATTAAAGTCTATCTTATCCACACATATCACCTCATCAAATCTCTTTATCCACAGCTTTTGCAACTTGTCTTAATGATTTCATTAATGAGTCAAATTTTTCTGGTTTTAATGATTGTGCCCCATCACTTTTAGCATTTACAGGATCATTGTGAACTTCTATCATAAGCCCATCTGCTCCTACAGCTACTGCAGCTTTAGCTAAAGGTTCTACAAGCCACCACATTCCTCCAGCATGACTAGGATCTATAATTATTGGTAAATGACTTAGTTTTTTTATTACTGGTACAGCACTTAAATCTAAGGTGTTCCTTGTGTATGTTTCAAAAGTTCTTATACCTCTCTCACAAAGAATAACATTATCATTTCCTCCTGCCATTATGTATTCAGCAGACATTAAAAATTCTTCAATAGTAGCAGATAACCCTCTTTTTAATAATATAGTTTTTTTAGTTCTACCTAACTCTTTTAATAAATCGAAGTTTTGCATATTTCTTGCCCCTACTTGAATTATATCAACATCTTCAACAAATTTTTCAACCAGTTTTGTAGACATAATTTCAGTAACTATAGGAAGTCCTGTTATTTCTCTAGCCTTTTTTAATATATTTAGCCCTTCTTCCTTCATACCTTGAAAGCTATATGGAGATGTTCTTGGTTTAAATGCCCCACCTCTTAAAAAGCCTGCCCCTGACTTCTTAATTCTCTCTGCAATTCCTATTAATTGTTCTTCACTTTCTACTGAACATGGGCCTGCCATTACAGCTATTTTTGAGCTTCCTATTTCCTCATTTCCAACTTTTATTATAGTATCTTCTGGATGAAAAAGCCTATTGGCCTTTTTATAAGGTTCCTGTACATGTAATACTTTATCAACGCATTCATCTGCTTGAATTTGACTTGGATTGATTGAACTTGTGTCTCCTAATAATCCAAGGACAGAATATTTTTCTCCTTCCCATAAATTTACAACAATTCCTCTTCCATTTAGCTTTGTTTTCAAATCTTGAATTTTTTCTTTTGATACATTTGGTTTCATTACAATTATCATAATAATTGCCCCCTTCATTTTTAAAAAAGTTTAAAAAAATAAAACCCACTAACGAGTGAGTTTTTATTATAATCATACTTTACAATATTAAATATATTAAAAAGTTTTTTATAATCATTTTTGTGTTAATTAACCCTATAGTACTCATTAGAAATCGGAATTTTTATTTTTTTGTATGGCAAATAGCTAGCGCTAAAATAAAAGCCCAAGCTAAAGTATATATCAAATTTTACTGCCATTCCCTTTCTAATAAGATTGTTCATTTAAACTTCCTCCAAAATATTTTTATTTTAAAAATATACTTAAAATTCTAAATTAATTTATATTGTTTTTCATTATATCATTTTTATCAGCTATGTCAATCTTTTTATTAATTATATTTATATTTTTATTAACATTTTTGACCAACAATTAATATACTATAGTAACTCCCCTTTGTCTGTACTTTGATATAAGACAAGCTACATCATTCTAATATAGGGAGGTGATTTCTCTATGGGAAGTGGCTTATTGATACTTTTATTAATCCTAGCTAAATGTGGTTGCGGTGGTAATCGTAATCGTGGCTGTGGTAATTCCTGTTGTAATGGATTTGTAAATTCTTGTTGTTCTAATAATTGTTGTAGACCTACTAGCTGTTGTTGTTCTAATAACTGCTGTCAACCTACTAATTGCTGTTGTTGTAAAACTTGTTGTTGTGAAAAACATCATAAGCATCACAAACATCATAAGAATTGTGACTGTTGTTGCTGTGATTGTGGATGTAATAATCCATGCAATTCTTGCGGATCATTCTTTGATTGGTTCTGCTGTTAATATAAAAGATTGTGGTATTAAAAAAGCACAGGAATGCCCACTACTCCTGTGCTTTTACTCTATTTAAGGTTTTATTTTTAATTGTCAAATCTACTATAATAAAAATTATAATTCTTATTTAATTATTTTTTACTTTAACACTCCTTTTTACTTTAACACTCCTTTTTACTTTAACAATCCTTTTTCCTTTAAGAACTCATCTGCAACTTCTCTTGGATCTCCTCCTAATTTATCAACTTTATAATTCAATTCTCTCATAATCTCATTATTAATCTGACCAGATAATTTATTTAAAACTTCTTTTAGTTCAGGATATTTTTCTAAAACCTCTTCTTTAATAACAGGAACTGCATGATATGGAGGAAATAAATGTTTGTCATCCTCTAATGTTTTCAGCTTAAATGCTTTTAATAACCCATCTGTCATAAAAGCATCCGTAACATCTGACTCTTTATTTTGTATTGCCGTATATCTTATTCCTCCATCAACGGGTTTTACACTTTTGAAGTTGGTATTATATAACTTTTTCATTCCTACATATCCATCTTCTCTATCAGAAAATTCCATAGTACAACCAAGGACAAGTTGGTCACTTACTCTGGCAAGATCAGATACCGTTTTAAGGTTATATTTTTTAGCTGTATCTTCTCTAACAGCCATAACATAAGTATTATTAAATCCAAGAGGTTTTAACCATTCAACACCATATTCTTCATGGAAATACTTTTTAACCACATTATAAGCTTTATCTGAATCAGAAATAACTTCCCTCTGCATTATGCTTACAAGGCCTGTTCCTATATACTCTACATATACATCTACATCTCCACTCTTCATAGCCTCCCAAATAACACTTGATCCCCCTAAATTCATTCTTCTCTCGACCTTTATATTTGTATTATTTTCTACAAGTGAAGCAAACATATTACCTAAAATTAACTGTTCAGTATAGTTTTTAGATCCTATTACTATAGTATTTTTTTTACCAATAGCTTTATATCCCCATACACCTGTTAAAATAACTACTATAGAAACTAAAACAGCTATAGCTGTAGCCTTCTTTCTTCTTTCGTCTTTTCTATTTCTACTCTTTCTTTTTTTCGGCTTCTCACTTTTTGAATTAACTTTTATACCCTCTGGAACAACCCCATCTTCTATCTTTCCAATTACAAAATCCATGAAAAGGGCTAATATACACGCAGGAATAGCTCCAGATAAAATCATATAATTATCTACTCTCTGAACACCTGTAAATACTAAATATCCAAGACCACCAGCACCTATAAATGCTGCTATTGTCATAAGTCCTACCGCTGTAACAGCTGCTATTCTTATACCTGCCATAATTACCGGAAGAGCTAAAGGTAACTGAACCATCTTAAGAGTTTGTCCACCTGTAAGTCCTATACCTTTTGCGGCCTCTATTACATCTGGATTTATATTTTTAAGTCCTATATAAGTATTTTTTACTATAGGAAGTAAAGAATATAAAAATACCATGATTATAGCGGGCGTACTTCCAATACCTAAAAGCGGAATTAAAAATCCTAAGAGTGCAAGACTTGGAACTGCTTGTATTACATTGGTAACTCCTATTACAAATCCAGCTAATTTTTTCTTTCTAGCTATTAATATGCCAAGAGGCACTCCTATTATTATAGCAACAGCAACAGCTGCAACAGTAAGTCCTAAATGTTGCGCAAACAACTGAAATATCTGATTACTTTTATCTCCAAAATACGTAAAAAAACCTTTCATTATAGGCCTACCCCCTCTTCGTCTAAAAATTGTCCACTTAACACATTGATAAGACTACTTCTAGTAATAAGCCCTATTAATTTGTTATTATCATCTACTACAGGAATATATCCTACATTTTTTTCATTCATAACTTTTAATACATCAACAATAGAATCTCCTTTTGTAACAGCAACAACATTCTTCTCCATAACATCATATAAAGTTAGCTTTCTATCTATATTTCTTCTTACGTCTTTTAATGTTGCAATCCCTTTTAATTTATTTTCACTATCAACTACTATAATACTATCTACATGTCTTTCATTCATAATTTCAGTAGCTTGAAGAACAGTTCTATTTTCTAGTGCTTTTACTGGGTTTTCAATAACTATATCTTCAGCTTTAATAAATTCCGGTTGATTCCATATTCTATTTTTACCTATAAATTCTTCTACAAAACCATGAGTAGGATTTTTTAAAATTTCTTCCGGAGTATCATATTGAAGAACAACTCCGTCTTTCATAATACATATTCTATCTCCTAATTTTAAAGCTTCATCCATATCATGGGTAACAAAAACAATTGTTTTTTTTAGTTTTTGCTGAAGATTGAATAATTCATCTTGAAGGGAATTCCTTGTTATTGGATCAAGGGCACTGAAAGGCTCATCCATTAGGATGATCTCAGGATTTGTTGCAAAAGCTCTTGCCACTCCTATTCTTTGTTGTTGTCCACCACTTAACTCATTTGGATACCTATCGATATATTTATCTGGCTCCATTCCAACCATTTCTAATAATTCACAAGTTTTTTTTCTTATTTCCTCGTCATCCCAATTTTTAAGATAAGGAACTAAACCTATGTTATCACCTACTGTCATGTGAGGAAATAACCCTGTTTGTTGGATAACATATCCCATGTTTCTTCTAAGATCAATTGTATCTTTTTTACTTATATCTTCTCCATTTATCAGTATTTGTCCTGATGTTGGTTTTATTAATTTGTTTAGCATTTTTAATGTTGTAGTTTTCCCGCAACCACTAGGTCCTATAAATACAACTAACTCGCCTTTATTTATGTTTAAATTAATACCTTTTAATACATGACTATTTTTAAAAGATTTTTTTATATCTATTAGTTCTATCATAACTTTCCCCCTTTTAATACAAAGTTAAACTTATTCACTTCATATTCGATACAATATTCCAACTATATTCATTAATTATCCAAACAAACAACCCTAATTTTTTGTTAAGTTGTATCTAGCAACAACTTTATTTTATCATAAAGGTTGTTTGTCGTCAAATTATAAAAAAACATGGATGATTGCTTTGTTCAATAATCAAAGTAATCATCCATGTTTCAGAAACAACAAAAGTTTATAGCTTTAGTTATTTCTATCTTACTTATTATCTAATTTCATCAACACCTAAAAATTTCTTTATTCTGTCTACTACATCCTCATCGCCAACTGCTAAAATTTTATCCCCAACTTTAAACTCCAGATAAGGTCCAGGTGATATTAAAATATCATCGTTTCTTTTTACTCCTATTATAGTTCCTCCAGTATTTTGCCAAAATTCACTATCTCCTATAGTTTTACCTATAATAGATGCTGAATCTGTTATTTCTACTTCTATAGTTTTTATCATATCTATATTTCCAAATCTATATGAATAATCTATAATTTTTTCATTTATGTCCTGAATTTTTCTTTCTATATCATTCTTATCTTGAAGTAGTTTCTTCATATTAGTTCTTAATGATCCTATGCTCTCTTTTTCTTTAAAACTCTCAATAAACCCATAAGCCTTATCAATAGATTTTACAATAATTCCACTACCCTTGTTCACTTCAACTACACCTTTGTCTTCAAGTAGCTTCATTGACTTTCTAATAGTTTCTGGGGAAACATTATACTCTCCCGCTAGTAAAGATCTTCCTCTTAGTTTTTCTCCCTCTTGTATATAACCCTTATATATTCTCATGGCAACATCTACTGCTATTTTTACATAACGGGGCATTTCAAGACGCTCACTCATGCTAAAACCTCCAACATTTGTTATGATACAATTGCCAACTAGGCAACTAAGATTATAACATAAAGTTGTTTTGAATGGAAATTTATTTAAACTACTTGTCTTTCACTCCATTTACCACATCTATCTCCAAAGCATCCAACCACAGATGATCCATCTTTTATATTAACTACTTCACATCTATTAGGACATCCATTACATTCAAAACTTGAAGAGACAAATTTTCTATCTGCTATATCAAATCCTTTAAATTTAGTTTTCCCAACTTTTTTTACTGCCTCAGCTCCTAGCATAGCTGCCCCTATAGAACCCATTACATCATAATTTTTGGGTACATATACTTCAAATCCTAAAGCATTTTCAAAAGCTTTTTTTATCCCATTATTAGCTGCTACTCCCCCTTGGAAAAATACTTTTTGCTCTATATCTTTTCCCTTCGCTACATTGTTTAAATAATTTCTCACAAGCGCCTCACATAGCCCCATAATTATATCGGATTGATTATATCCTAACTGCTGCTTATGTATCATATCTGATTCAGCAAAAACTGCGCATCTCCCAGCAATTCTCACTGGAACTTGTGACTTTAACGCATAATCTCCAAAGTTTTCAATTGGTATTTCTAATCTCTCAGCTTGCCTATCTAAAAAAGATCCAGTACCAGCAGCACAAACTGTGTTCATAGCAAAATCTGTTACAACCCCGTCTTTTAAGGTTATTATCTTAGAATCTTGACCACCTATTTCTATTATAGTTCTAACATTCTTATCTATAAATAGTGATGCATAGGCATGAGCTGTAATCTCATTCTTTATAGCATCTGCACCGATTAAAGCTGCTGCAATATGCCTACCACTTCCTGTAGTACCTACGCTTTGAATTTGCTTATCATCATACTTACCTTTCAACATTTTAAATCCTTCTTGAACAGCATTTATAGGCTTTCCTTTAGTTCTTAAATATATTCTTTCAACTACATTCATAGCACTATCAGTAAGTACTATATCTGTGCTTACTGATCCTACATCAACACCCATATGATACATCTTTTTTTCTTCTCCTTTCTAATAGATCTAGGAAAGCTTCTATTCTTGTTACATATCCACCTTCCCCTGTCATTTCATCTACTACTAAACTCATTATTGGAAAATCTTTATCTTTAGATATAGTTGGAAGTATTGCTTTTGTTATAATCTCTGGCATACAACCCATAGGAAATATTTGAATAGCACCATCACAATTATCTTTATACGCCATTACAGCTTCCCCTATACATTCTCTAGCATGCCCACCTACATAGTAAGGCAAGTACTCCCTAGAAGCTAATCTTAAATCTATAGAGTTAGCTTTTATCGTTTTCATTAGTGCATCTTTCAGCCACCAACTAGGTGTTAATTTTCTTTTACTACATACACCATAGTCCATAAGCTTTTCTTCAATATTTAGATTTGGGAACTCATCTATTACTGTATAAATTTCACCTATTATAGATACTTTAATAGGATTTTTGTTCCTATCTATCTTTACTTTATTGATCTTCCTACTATATTGTTCTAAAATTTCTAACGCTTTTGTAGAATCACTTGTCTGAAATACTTCTTTTTTACAATTGTTAAGTATTTTTTTGCATTCACCTTTGTTTACCTCATACCCTGCTAAGTAATGAGCTCTTTCTTCGATTTTATCTATTAAATTTATGGCTCTAAGTCCTTTTAAACCCGCCTTTATTTTGTCCCTATTGCTCTTCTTACTTTCAGATAACAACAGGTTTACTCTACGCATAAACTCTTCTTTGCCAATAGCTTTAGGATAGTCTAACACTATAAACTGCAAATCATGACCCATTTTTTTTAAAGTATTCATTTGAAGCTCGCAGTATTCTCCAAATCTACACGGGCCACAACTACCTACTATCAAAATAGTATCAGCTCCATTATCTATGCTCTGTAAATAATTTCCCATCATTATTTTAAATGGCAAACACATTTCTTCTGGAGAACAAGCTGTCCCAATTTCAAGAGCAGTTTTATTATTTATTGGCGGAACAACATATTCTACTCCTATATCGTCAAAAAATATTTTAGCAGCTATATATACATTACCCATGTGCGGAAAAGTTATTTTCAATTTTTTTCCTCCTCTCTAACATATCAATAAATGCTTCTATCCTAGTATTAAATCCTGCTTGACCTGTTTGCTCATCCATTTTTATTACAAGTAACGGAAAATCTTTTATTCTATCTTTTATTAATTCTATAACTACAGAATCTATTCCACATGCAAAAGATGACATATAAATAATCCCATCAATTTTATTTTGTGAAACTAAATAAGAAGCAGCTCCATAGGAATTTCTTGCAAAACTCCAAAACGGTCTTTTAAACAACTTGTTTATTTCTTCATCTATATACTCTTCTTTAACAAATTCTTCAGTTATAACCCCTACTTCAAACTTATGAAGCTTTTGAACTATATTCATATTAATATAATCATCATAAACATTGTATGGATGACCCAATAAAGCGATTTTTGTATCCCACTTATCATCATTTATCCCAACCTTAAATGATCTTTGTTTCTCATATGCTTTTAAATAAGCCATTTTTATAGAATATAAATTTTTAGTTATCATAAATCCTAACTTTTTTACCCATTCATATAAAGCTTTTTCATCATTCATATATAATGGCAGTTCCGTAATTAAAGGCATATTATCTATACTATACTTTATCATTTCAGGAAGTCCGCAAAATTTGGGGCAAATAAATTCATTATCTCTTACTCTCATAATTCTTGGAACAATTATAATATCGCATTTGTCCTTTATACTAGCTACATGTCCATGAAATACTTTCATTGGTAAACATGCTTCATCAACACAACACTTAACACCTTCATTTAGTATGTTCTTATTGGTATTATCAGAAACAATAACTTCTGCTCCTATTTCTTTTAAAAATGTCTCTATAAATGGATAATACTTATAATATAAAAGCCCTTTTGGTACCCCTACTTTCATATAATACCTCCTACATTAAATAAAAACTCACATCAATTATTATTGAACAATTAATTGCTTTTTATTCACTTTTAATCCATTAATAGAAATTTAACTTTTAAATCTAATAATATACTAAAATATATTTCAATATACATAATAGGATAATATTGTAACGAAGCATTGTTTAGTAAGCAGTTGCAAGTGACCGGTAACCAGAATAGGAGTATAATGAAAATTTAATTTTTCATTATACTCCTTGTTCTTGTTCTAAACAAAAGACCCGATAAGCTCTTAGAGTGATAGCTAAATGAAATTAGTAATTATCTTAAGATATATTTTAGAGAACCTTATTTCTCTGCCATTATTCATTAAGTCATGATGCTATTCTTATACGTTTTTACCATAAAAAATTTCTGTCATCTCTTTCTTTAGTGCTTTTATAATTTTATTTTTTTCATCTTCAGATAGATTTTCCTCTGTTATCTCAAATAGATAATTACTAAGACGAAAATCTTCTAACATCATCTTGGTATGAAATATATTTGATTGATATATATTCATATCTATTAAGTTATATCTATCTAAAGTTTTCTTTGAAATAAAGTTTTGGATAGAATTGATTTTATGATCTATAAAATATTTTTTTCCATTTACATCTCTTGTAAACCCTCTAACTCTATAGTCTATAGTTATAATATCTGAATCAAAACTATCTATTAAATGATTTAGTGCATTTAAAGGTGAAATAGTACCACAAGTAGATACATCTATATCTACTCTAAATGTAGAGATATTGTTTTGAGGATGACTTTCTGGATAAGTATGTACTGTAACATGGCTTTTATCTAAGTGACCCACTATATTTTCTCTACTTGGAGTTATAATACCTCTATTGCAAGATGGATCTAGTACATATATAGGCACTTCTTCCTCCGAAATTAATAGTGTTACACTTGCCCCTTGAGGATCATAGTCCTGTTTAGCTATATTAAGTATGCTTGCACCAATTATTTGAGTTACCTCTGTTAGAATTTTGGTTAATCTTTCAGAGTTATATTGTTCGTCTATATATTGAATGTATTTCTCACGGTCTTCTTCAGTTTTAGTATAGCATATATCATATATATTAAAACTTAAGGATTTAGTTAAATTATTAAATCCATAGAGTTGTATTTTGTTTTTATTTATCCTTCTCAATGTTATTCCCCATTTCTGAAAAATTTTTATATTCTTTAAATAGTTTCAAGTGTAAAAACACGTTTACTTATTAATCCTAGATTTGAGTATATATAGCTATATTTTAAGAAATCACTAATTTCTATAATTTTCAAAACATAACTTTTTAAATATAACTTTATATAAAACCATCATTATTCATAGTGTATCTATTAGTATTGTGTTAGAATATAAAAAGTATGTACTTTTTATGAGGGAAAATATAAAGAAAGAATTTAAAGTTATTATTATATTATATGTTTTATAACTCGTATATCTTGATTAATGTAATGATAAAAACATCGATTAATATTATAAATTTCTATATTTTATTAAGAAATAAAACAGTTTTAAAATCAGGAGGATAAAATGGATAATAAATTAAAAGCGGTATCGCTTATGCTTTTATCAGCTTTATGTTTTGCTTTTATGGCAGCTATGGTTAAGTTGGCAGGCGATATACCATTATTTGAAAAAGTGTTTTTTAGAAATTTTATAAGTCTTTTTCTTGCATTTGCAATTTTAAAACAAAACAATAGCAGTATGTTTGGTAAAAAAGAAAATCAAAAATATTTAATGGCAAGAGCTTTGCTAGGATTAATGGGAGTTTTCTTATATTTTTATTCTATAAATAACTTATACTTAGCAGATTCATCAATGCTTAATAAGTTATCTCCGTTTTTTATAACTTTTTTTGCAGCTATTTTTCTTAAAGAAAAACTAAATCCAGTAAAAATTATATCTATGGTAGTTGTATTTATAGGAGCACTTTTAGTTATAAAACCTCAATGGAATTTAAGTATAGCTCCTGCTGTTGCTGGATTTTTATCAGCTGCTTTTGCTGGTGGAGCCTATACTTTAGTTAGATTTTTAAAAGATAGGGAAGATCCTTCAACTATAGTCTTTTACTTTTCATTTATTTCAGTTATAGGAACTTTTCCATTGATGATGTTAAAATTCACAATGCCAACAAAAATGCAATTTGTATATTTAATTTTAACTGGTGTTTTTGCAGCTATAGCTCAATTTGCTTTAACACATTCTTATAGATATGCTCCTGCATCAGAGGTGGCTATATATAATTATACAAATATCATCTTTTCAGCAATTATAGGACTTTTTATATGGAATGAAGTTCCAGATTTTTTGAGTTTAATTGGTGGACTTATGATAGTAGTTATGGCCGCTATATCTTATTTTTATGATAAATAATTTAACTTAATTATAAAAACTAAGGCAGAGAAATTCAATTTTCTTATACATGTAATTAATTATCTAATTAAACTTTTCATACCTAAGATTTAATAAATAATTACATACATTTAGTAAAAACTCTTTCTCTGCCATTATTGATTATATTACACCATTATTCTATAATACATTTCTTAGGGCATACATTTATACATTGTCCACATTGAATACAATCCGGATGATCTATTATATCTCCTTTATAATCATATGGGACTATACCCATAGGACATTTTTTCTCACATAACTTACAGGAAACACAAGATTCTTTTACAATCAATGACTTTCTATTCTTTTTAAAATAAGATATAATCGCTGCTATACTTCCCATAGGGCAAAAATTACACCATGTTCTATGGTTAAATACTAGCCCTAATCCTATTCCCACAATTGTAGTAACAACTATCATTCTGTAAAACACCATACCTATTCCATTACTATCTCCCCAATTTTTATAAATACCTGATCCAAACATATAAAACATAAAAATTATAAATACTCCTCTAAATATTTTTGATTTAAAGAATCTAGGCACAGGCTTTTTAGGACTATACTTAACAATTATATTATCATAGAATATACCCCTAGGACATATATTACCACACCAAAATCTACCTCTATTAAATAATGCCAACATTAGAGGGCCTAGCATACATATAACAGCTACTAATGCTATTTTTCTATTAAACAAACCTAACACAATAAATATCATCAATACCACATATCCATATTTTTTCCAATTCTTTAGTGTATTTTTCATTAAAGTACCTCCGTTTATCTTAATGTACCCCTAGGGGGTATATTAAGATTTTATTATATACTTATTTATATGTCAATTAAAAATATTATCCATTAAATGTATACATTACTGTGAGCTTTGTAATAAATTATTCTATATTTTTCAGTATTTCATAAGTAGCATCAATATAAAAAAATATGCCTGAAAGCATATTTTTTATACCTTCAGGCGATTTCTTGAAATTATTTCTTTCCATTTCATATTATAACCATATTCAATTATCTTTCTTTTGCTATCCTTAGGAGATATATCATCATATTCTGTAGAATTCAAGACATCTTGCATACTTACTTTAACTAGTTCTCCTTTTAGTATTGGTTCATAAGTTAAAAATATTTCTTCTTCTATTCTAGATTGGCTTTTACTAGCGCTCTCATCGATTATATGCTCCATATAAATGCCCTTTCTAGATAATGTATACCCCACTAAAATACTTCTATGGCAATTTAACGGATTTCTCTCTGAACACATAAGAACTACTCTTCGTTTTTCTCTTAGCATTTGAATTATCTGATGGATTCCTTTTTTGAATAAATTACATTCAATAACTTTATGAAAATCCACATTGACCTCTTCATCTAATACTCTCCCATCCTTCCTTATCTCACCTAGTTCTTCGCCAAAATAAAAGTATTTTATTTTATTGTCTTTTAACTTATTTTCTAAATCCCTCCTATTAAATTTTTCAGTATATTTATTAGATGTAATAGCCTTACTCCTTATGTCTATAAGATAATCAATTCTATATTCTTCAAGAATAGTAATAAATTCATTTAAATTTCTAGTTGAATGTCCAATAGTATAACATATCATAATAATTCCCCCATCTTTAAAGCTATTTTTCTAAAATCACTATCTCTAGTATAGGCTTAACCAACACTACAATTCCACAGAATTCTATTTATGCTATTCCCGAATCAACATCAATATTTCTTATTTTTCTACACAACTTATCCATAGTTTCCTCTGGATTTCTATAAAACTCACTTCCATTTATCTTTAAAAATCTCCATCCCATTCTTTGAAGACATACTTGTTTATTATATTCTTCTTCCCAATTTTCTATCTTTGACTCCTTATCTCCATTACAATCAATGGCTATTTTATGATTAACCCCTTCTATTACAAAATCTATTTTATATTCTCCAACTATAACTTGTGGCTTTACTTCATAACCATTTTCTTTAATCATTCTATAAACATCCTTTTGAAATTGAGATTCTAATATATTTTTTAAATCCATGTGTTTATTATTATTTATATTTATACAATAGCTCAAAAGCTTTGAACGAACACATTCTGGATTTAGATCTTTTAAATCTACAGAGTGAAATAAAAGCATCTTATTTTTTGCTCTACTTGCTGCTACATTAAATCTTCTTATATCAGACTCTTTGGTCAAAGTGCTAAATTTAACATTGTTTGAAACCACCATAGATAAGAATATTATATCTCTCTCATCCCCTTGAAAAGAATAAGCATTACCACAAATAATTTTTCTTTCACTAATTTCCTTATTCCCTATTTTATTTTTTAAAATACTTTCTATTAATTCTGATTGTGCATCCCCTAAAAGAGAAATAACTCCCATAGTCATACCTTTATACTTTGGATTTCTACAATACTCTGATATCTTGCTTACTATTGCTTCAGCTTCGTTATAATTAATGGGCTTTGTTACATCTCTTTCTCCATGTACTCTTATAGCCTTTACCGGTAAACCAAGTCTTTCAACACTATTAGATTGTCTTAAAGGAATTATTTCATTTGAATAGCAAAGCTCATTGCTAAATCCTATTACTTCTGGTACACATCTAAAATGTTCTTTTAACATAATTCTATCTGGGAATATTCTAAGTGCAGTGCTATATAAACTTGTCTTCATGTCAAACCATTCAGAATGAGGGATATCCTTTAAATATTTATCTATAAGTGTTTGCGTTTTACAAGTATTAGTTCCTATAGCCTCAGGAGTTATTTGATTATCGTCCCCTATAATAATAGCTTTTTTAGCCCTAAATAATGCTGAAATAGCGAAAATATCACATTGACTCCCTTCATCGATTATTACCACGTCAAATTCATTTCCATAAACAGGTAAATTTTCTATAACATTTTCTAAAGGCATTATCCATACAGGAATTACACTTTTACAAACTTCTAATTCCCTAGATGCTAATTTTTTGTACATATCAGAATGAATTCCTTTTCCTTTTCCTACTTTCTTAAAGGCATCTAAGCAAGCATATAAGCTCCTCTTTTCCATTTCACCTATATTATGTAATTCGTTATTCCAAGCTTTTTTAACTACTATTTCTTCTATAAGTTTACTTTCATTATTTTTCTCAACCTCTATCTTATCTTCTATATCATTAATTTCAAATTGATGTGCCTTATCTAACATATAATCAAACTGCTTCCATTTCCAAGCTATACTGAAATTCTTATATTTTACTAACATATTTAATTTATCTTCATCTCTTAGCATCTTATCTATAAGTTTAGGACATTCTCCTATTTGTTCAATTAAAATGTTTATCTCTTTAAGCTTAGGTGCTTTTTCTTTTAATCTATCTAACTTTTCATAAGCACTTTTTAAAAGTTTAACATCACAACTATCTATAGCTTGTACGATTTCTTTAAACCCACCTATTTGGGATATAGTTGATTTTAAATTTATAAGATATGTTTTTATGTTTTCATATTCATTAAGACACTTAATACTTAGCATACCTTGTTTTAAATGTATATATGTTTCTTTCTTATACCAATCCATATCATTTAAAAAAGCAATATTTCTCATAGCAATAGCAACTTTGTTTTTAACTATATTATCCCAATTAATTAATGTATCTAATTTATTTATTGTATCTTCTAATTGAGATAGCACAGTCAAATCAATCTCATCTATTTCTTCTCCTTTATAAACATTTACAGAGCTATTCCAGAGCTTCTTTAAACATTCCTCAACATATTTTTGTTCAACATATTTTATTGCTATTTGAGCTTGTTCTTTACTTTGAATCAACTTTCCATCAACTTTGCATTTTTGAAGAATATCTTCACATTCAGGATGTAATACCCTAAATAATCTATTTACTTTACCTTTTTGCTCATATTGTTTACATATAACTTGTAATTTTTGTGATAAATACATAACATCTATGGCGTTTGGTATTTCTACATAGTGGCAATTAATTTCTTTTATAATGCTGCAAATTTTTTTAATATAAAAATTACACCTTAAAATCATATGATCTAAAACTACTCTTACAGTCTCACTTTGATGAGAAGATTGAAGGATATTCTCTAACCAAGTCCCCTCAATATCATTCAAAAATTTTTCTGTACTTTCTAAAATATGTATTACTCTACCATAATTATAATCCACATTATATGATACGCACCAATCTTTTAATATAGTTATATACTTATTGTAATTAGATTTTAAATATATAAATTTCTCCATATTAGAAACAACTTCTAAAGTTGATGGTATATTATATAAAAAGCTCTCCATTCTTGAAAACTGAATTATTTCTTCTTTTTGTGAATTGCTAAGTAAGTATACTAGCTTTGAAAATTTAGCATCTGTCATAGGACATTTTTGTCTAGGCTTTATTTCATCTTCAATCCAAGAATATTGTTTTTCATTTTCCTTAAGCCACTTAGCTATATTTAATAGCTTATAATACTTGCCACCATACTTTACAGTTCCATTTTCTATCTTTTCGGCCCTTTGTAAGTTATCATACAACTGCTTCTGCCTATCACTACATTTATTTAGTTCATTCTGTAAATATTTAGTTTCCTTGTACAGCTTATTACCATCTAAAGATATATTTTCAGTTATTTTTCTTATAGAATATTCTACTTCTTTCATCTCTTCTGAATTATTGTCAATTATACTCATACATAATGGTTTTATATCTTCAGGAATCTTTTTAAATAACATCTTCAGCGACTTATCACTTTGGCTAGTAACTAAAACTCTTTTATTATGAGCTAAGAAATGACAAATTAAATTAACTATTGTTTGACTTTTACCTGTACCCGGCCCCCCCTCTATTACAACTCCAAAACTTTTTCCTATTTTTTTAACTACTTCTTTTTGGGCTTGACTATAAGGAAGAGGGAATAATATTTCCTCAATACTTTCTTGCCACTCATTAAAATCCTTATTTTCATAATCCGTATTATCTTCAACTAAAGCTCTAATAGAATTAGGTATAACTCCATTCTCATCTACTTCATTAATAATATTATTTAGCTCTTGCTCCCACTTCTTACACTGAATCTCCTCATTTTCTCTTCCTGTACTTTTATTATTTTTTCCAAATTTCATTTTTCTTACATTTAGCAAGTAATAGACTACATTCTTAAATTTTTCTTTATAATCCACAACAGCACCTCCTACCGCTTCTAACCTGGAGATAATTTAATTAATGATATTAATTTACATTTTTTACCTTGTTTGTTATAGATTATACCATATTATTCCATGTATTTATATAAAAAAAATACATGTCTTTTCGACATGTATTTTTCATCTACTTACATGAATCTCTCTCTACCAGTTCATATGGGAGAATAAATAGCTCTTTATCAAGAGGTTCTTTATTTATTTTCTTTATAAGCATTCTTGTGGCTACAGACCCCATATCATATAAAGGTTGCGCAATAGTAGTCAATTTAGGATAAAAAGCAGAAGCTAAATAAGTATCATTAAATCCCATCATATCTACATCTTTAGGAACGTTAATTCCACTTTCTCTTAAAGCATTTGTTGCACCTATAGCTATATCATCACTAACACAAAAAACAGCATCTATGTCTTGTGTTTTTTGAAGGATTGCTTTCATTGCATCATATCCATCATCTGCCTTAAGAGAGTATTTACAGAAATATACTAAATTCTCATCATAATTCAAACCATTTTTATTAATAGAATCTACATATCCTTTATATCTAATAGCACTAGCATTTACAGCGTCTTTGTCAGCTCCTATATATGCTATTCTTCTATTTCCTTTTTTAATTAAGTAATTAACAGCATCTTCTGCTGCTTTTTCATTATCTATAATTACACTTGGAAATTCACTTTCTCTTCCATGAGTTTCAATTAAAACTATTGGCATGTTAGTTGTCTTAATAGTTTTAACTATATTATCTTCTAGTGAATTACTTATGTAAATTGCTCCATCTACCATTTTTTCACTAAGAACTCTCAAGTATTCCATTTCCTTTTCTGGGTCTAAATCTGTATTACAAAGGATTATATTATAATCATAGATATTCGCTACATCCTCAGCCCCTCTAACTATCTCAGGATAAATTTGGTTTGAAATATCTGGTATTATTATACCTATTGTCTTTGTTTTTTGTGTTTTTAAGCTTCTTGCTACTATATTAGGTCTATAATCTAACTTTTTAATCGCTTCCAATACTCTTTTCTTTGTATCTTCATTTACAACATCTACATTATTCAAAACTCTAGATACTGTAGCAATAGACACACTCGCTTCTCTAGCCACATCTTTTATTGATGCTGCCATATCTATCAACTCCCGTTAATTTTTCTTTTACTTATTATATCTATAAAATCATTTAATTGCAATATAATAGATATTATTATGTATAAAACTTATAAATACTATGAACGAAAATGACCTACTCACTATGTCATCTTCAATTCATAGTATTTATATTTAATTTATATATTATATAGTTTCTAATACAATTTATAGTATTTCTAAATCCGCTTCATTATTAATATTAGCATACACAAGTTTTAATAATATAGGTGTTAATATAGTTGTAACTATAACAACAATTATAATCGGTGTAAATAATTTACTTGGCATAAGTCCTAAAGGTACTCCTACATTTGCAACTATAAGTGCTACTTCCCCCCTAGAAATCATTCCTGTACCAATTTGTAACGACTCCTCTCTTGAATAACCACACATTCTAGCTCCTAAGCCACAACCTACAAATTTTGTGAGTACAGCTACAATTAATAATAATATTGTGAAAATCATAAGACTACTATTAATTGCACTAATTGTTGTTTTTATACCAATGCTTGCGAAAAATACTGGTGACAATAACATAATAGATAAAGGTTGCATTTTTTGTTCAACATATTTTAAAGCTGGAGTACATCCCACTACTATTCCAGCAAAATATGCACCAGTTATATCTGCTACTCCAAAATAATTTTCAGATATATAGGCCATTATTAGGCAAAATGAAAAACATATAATTCCTGTAGCACTATTTACGCTATACTTATTTATTAAAAACATTAAAATTTTATGCGTAATATATCCTAAAATTAACGCAGTTATAAAGAAACCTAATATCTTTAAAATAACTATTCCTATTTTTACGGAAGGATTAGATATACCTGTTATAATAGCTAAAATTATAATTCCTAATATATCATCTATTATAGCTGCACCTAGTATGGCTGTCCCTGATGCTGTCCTGAACTTTCCCATTTCTTGAAGTGTCTGAACTGTAATGCTTACAGAAGTAGCTGTCAATATTACACCTACAAAAATATCTTGAAGCAATTGTATTTTCTCTATATGAAAGATATTTTCTCCATCAAAAACTCCAGCTACAACAAAGCCTCCTATTAGTGGTATTAATACTCCTAATACAGCTATAATAAAAGACGCCTTTCCACATTTCTTAAGTTCTTTTAAATCTGTTTCTGTTCCAGCCATGAACATAAGAACAATTACACCTAATTTAGCTATCTCAGTTATAAATTCCGTTTCGTGTTCAATTCCAAGTACAGCTGGCCCTATTACTATACCAGCAATTAATGCACCTACAACCTCTGGCATACCAAATTTTTTAGATATTGTTCCAAATACTTTAGTACTTAATAAAATTATTGCAAGATCCATAAGAAATTTAATCTCTGCGTGCATAACTACTCCCACCTTTATAAGTTTTAACAAATTAATGGTTATATATAACTATTATAAAAGTTACCATATATGTAATATGCCATATTATTAATGCTTTTCGCTTGTATGTTTGCACATTTAATATAGTATTTAAATCTATATTATTTTACTATATTTTTGAACCCTTTTCAATCTTTTTTGAATAAAATATTATCAATTTATTCATTTTACATTATCTTTATATGATTTTTATTATTTATAATATTTTCCATAGCACTATTTCTTATATATGTTATACGTTTTCAACGATTTTTAAAGTATATTTTATAATATTATAAATGAATAACATAATTTTCATTTATTCATTACAGCCTTGATTTTCGTAACAACTTATATTGCTAAAATTAATTATAAAACAACCTAATATCTTTTATAAACATAGAAAAAGCTCTTCTAGGAAAATCATATCCTAAAAGAGCATATTATTATATATTTCTAGTTTTGTTTTTCAACAGCTATTTGTAACTGTTCTCCATTTATTTTGTAATCATTATAATCTTTTTCTAAATCGTAAGCTACTTCAACAGATAATGTTTCATTCATTATGTGACTTTCAAATTTTCTTATAACTTCTTCTAAAACCTCATTTCCAGCAACATAAAGTTTTATTTTATCTGCAACTTCAAAACCACTTTCTTTTCTTAAGTTTTGAACTTTACTTAATATTTCACGAACATATCCTTCTTCTTTAAGTTCTTCTGTTATATTCGTATCTAAAACTACTCCAACTTCTCCTTCTCCTGCAAATGCAAATCCTTCAAGTCCCTGCATTGTTACGAGTAAGTTCTCTGAAGTAAGTTCTATTTGATCTTCACAACCTTCTACATTTATAAATACAGACTTACCATTACTTATTGTTTGAGCTAATTCCATTTGATTTAATTCACCTATGGCTTTTCTTATTCCTGGTATAAATCTTCCGTAAGCTCTTCCAAGTACAGGCAAATTAGGTTTTATCTCGAAATCAACATATTTTGAAAGATCCGCACCAAAATCTACCGTTTTTATATTAAGTTCTTCCTTTATAATATCTCCATAGTACTCTGGAAGAGATTTTGTGCTAATAAGCATTTCTGCAAGTGGCTGTCTGTTCTTTATATTTGAAGCATTTCTAGCACTACGTCCAAGCTTAACTATTTTATATGCTAAGTCCATTTTTTCTTCAAGTTCAGAATCTATAGCATTAGTATTATATTTTGGCCACTCACATAAATGTATACTTTCTTTAGCCTCTTTATCTAATCCCACAACTAAGTTTTGATATATTTCTTCTGCCATAAATGGAACAAATGGTGCAGCAACTTTAGCAACTGTTGCAAGAACATTATAAAGGGTTGTATAAGCCCCTATCTTATCTTCTGTAAGTTCTGTAGTCCAGAATCTTGATCTATTACGTCTTACATACCAATTTGAAAGCTCATCAACAAAATCTTGTAATTCAAGCGCTGCTTGAGTAATCATGTATTTATCTAAATACTCTTCAACATCTTTAATTAATGTATTAAGTTTTGACATTATCCACTTATCCATAACATTGTCTGATACAAAATCTTTATGTTCAAAAGGATTAAATTGATCTAATTCAGCATATAAAACATAGAATGAGTAAACATTCCATAGTGTGCTTAAGAACTTTCTCTGAGTTTCTTTTACATCATCTTCAGAGAATCTTGTTGGAAGCCATGGTGCACTAGCAGTGTAAAAATGCCATCTAGTAGCATCAGCCCCCTCATTTTCAAGTACATCAAATGGATCTACTACATTTCCCTTTGATTTAGACATTTTAAGTCCTTTTTTATCAAGAACGTGACCTAAAACTATACAGTTTTCATAAGAATTTGTATCAAATAAAGCAGTTGATATTGCAAGTAATGTATAGAACCATCCTCTAGTTTGGTCTACTGCTTCTGATATAAATTGTGCTGGGAATGTCTTTTCAAATACTTCTTTATTTTCAAACGGATAATGATGTTGTGCAAAAGGCATTGAACCTGAATCAAACCAACAATCTATAACTTCATTAGTTCTAGTCATTTCTTTTCCACAGTGTGGACAATTTAATTTAACTGCATCTATATATGGTTTATGAAGTTCTATATTTTCTGGAACGTTTATTCCTTTTTGTTTAAGTTCTTCAATACTTCCTATACATTCTCTATGACCACAGTCACATTCCCAAATTGGAAGTGGAGTTCCCCAGTATCTATCTCTTGAAATACCCCAATCAATAACATTCTCTACAAATTTACCAAATCTACCGGTTCTTATGTTATCAGGATACCAATTTATCTTATTGTTGTTCTCTACAAGTTTATCTCTAAGAGATGTCATTCTTACAAACCAACTATCTTTTGGATAATAAAGAAGTGGTGTACTACATCTCCAACAATGTGGATATGAGTGAGTAAATTTTTCTGATTTGTAAAGAATTCCTTTTTCTTGCATATAATCAAGTATTTTAGGATCTGCTTTTTTAACAAACATGCCCTTCCATGGCTCAACTTCATCTACAAATTTACCTTCTGTATCAACAAGATTGATAAACGCCATACCATTTTTCTTACATACAAGACTATCGTCTTCTCCATAGGCTGGTGCCATATGTACAATTCCCGTACCATCTGTAAGGGTTACAAAATCACCATGTATCACTTCAAAAGCTTTTCCTTCTGGAGTATAGAATGGCATTAATTGCTCATATTTTGTTCCTACTAATTCTTTTCCTTTAAATTCTTTTACTACTTCATATTCTCCACTTATTACTTTTTGAACAAGTTCTTTGGCAAGAATTAAGTGTTCTTCATTATTTATTATCTCTACATAATCGTAATTTTCATTTACAGCAAGAGCTACGTTACTTGGAAGAGTCCATGGAGTTGTTGTCCAAGCAAGTATATATTTATTTTCTTCACCTTTTATTTTAAACTTAACAAAAGCTGTAGCTTCTTTTACATCTTTGTATCCTTGAGCAACTTCATGAGAAGATAAAGCTGTTCCACATCTTGGGCAATATGGTGTTACTCTATGTCCTTTATATAAAAGTTCTTTAGTCCACATTTGTTTTAATGCCCACCATACAGATTCAATATAGTTATTGTCATAAGTTATATACGGATCATCCATATCAACCCAGAAGCCTAATTGTTCCGACATTTTTTTCCAAAGACTTGTATATTTAAATACACTTTCTTTACATTCCTTAACAAATTTTTCTACTCCATATTCTTCTATTTGTGGCTTACCTGAAATTCCAAGCTTTTTTTCTATTTCAAGCTCTACTGGAAGTCCATGTGTATCCCAACCAGCTTTTCTTAAAACCTTATATCCTTTCATAACTTTGTATCTTGGAATTAAATCCTTCATAACTCTAGTAAGCACATGACCTACATGTGGTTTACCATTAGCTGTCGGAGGTCCATCATAGAAAGTGAAATATTCTCCATCTTCATTTAAATTAAAGCTCTTTTCAATAACATTTTTTTCATTCCAAAGGCCAGCAATATTTTTTTCCATTTCTACAAAATTTGTAGAAGCTTCTACCTTTTTATACATTATTGTTATCCCCTTTCAGTAGACTATTTTTCAGTTCCTAGGCTATATTTTACAGTTTTTCATTTTTACTATTTCCAAAGTTAACATATTAAATATTAATTATTACCAAAATATTTTACTGCAATCTAACACCCTTAACTGATTCTCATCCTTTATTTTTTTATTATTGACATAAATTCTTATCTTTTATCATTTATTGTATTTAATATTTACTTTAAATAACATTTGTTATTTATATAAAAAAAGCTACGCCCATAAGGACGCAGCTGCATAAACCACCTATGATAAGCTTCAAGTACCAACATACTCTATTTCTTAACGCGAAATAACGGATAGACTTACTTAGTAAACACCTTTCAGTCTTCAGCTCCCAGGTGATTTTCATAAAACCTTAGCTATGGGCTCTCACCATCCCCACTCTCTTTAAGCATACAGCTAAATTACTTCTCCTGTTCGTTGCTTTTTAGTAATTGACATAATAGAACAATAATTAACTTTTTAATTATTATATTATAACATAATTTTATTGTCAATTTATGTTTATGAATTTATAATTAAATCTAGATTTTTAATAAACATACAGCAAAAAAGACTGGTTTATATGCCAATCTTTCTTGCTTATATAGTATGTTATATAATCTCCTAGCTTAAACTAGGTATGGTATACAATCGCAAATAAATATGTGATATAGTCTCCTAACCTACATTAGGTATGTAACTGTCTCAATGATTAAATTTTAACATTAATATGTCATTTAATCAATATATTTTTACACGTTTTTTATATTCTTAGTAATATTATATTCAAATAATATTACTAAATTACAATTCTAATGAAATTTTAAGCTTTGAATCCAAAATTTTCATGAATTCTTTATTGACAGTTGCAATATGTCTCCCTAACCTAGCTTTAGAAACTACTTTTATCTGTTCTGCGAGTATAGTACCAGTTACATGATTCTTTTCTCCATTCTCTAGCTTATAGTCATCTTCTCTGAGTTCTATATGTACTGCTATCTTTTTTGGCCTATTAGATATTGGAGCAACTATTGTAGTGGGTGCTTTTTTATTACCTGTATTATTTTGAATTATTATAACAGGTCTTACCTTATTCTCTTCTGAACCAACATTTTGCCCTAACTCACAAGTCCAGATTTCCCCTCTTCTAGGAACTATTCTAGAACTTTTTTGGGGATTATCATTTATTTTTATCTGCTCATTTACCCATAAAGCATAATTATATATACGTCTAATATGGTAGGCTCTTTTCTTCATATCCTTTAAAGAATCCCCTTCTTGTACCTTATTATCTATAGTGCTCGCATACTCATCTACCATAATTTCAATATCTTTTACTCGCTTCTTAATAAACGACTGTAATTCTACATTATTCATACGATTTATGTCGTTTTTCATATAATCCCCCCCTATACATTAACGCATTTTCATATACCTATATAACTTATACCCCTACACTAATTCTTAATCCTCATCTTATTTCCCTTTAAATTTATTTAATTATTCACCATTTTTTTCAAATTCAGAATACCCTGTTAGTCATTAACTATATTTAAATATATTCTTTTATAACTTCATATGAATAATCTATAATTTCAATACAAGATATCCCCTTCTTCTTAAGTTCTTTACAGTTAGTTGTTCCATAGTCCTCATTTATCTTATTCATTATTTTCCTAGCAACTTCTCTAGATTCATTTACCTCTTCTGATGATTCCCTTCCCTTAATAGCTCCTAATGCTATCATGGCCCCTGTTATTGCACCGCAGGTACTTCCTACTGCCATACCTCCTCCAAATGCCGAAGCTACAGATATTGGTATATTAAGTCCTTTTTCCTCATTTACCGCTTTTATTATAGATTCTGCACAATTATAACCCTGTTTAAAAAATTCAGCTGCCTTAGACATTCCTAGTTCCTCCCATAATTTAACCTTGTCATTTGTATATTTTAATTAATTGATTTACTATTATAAAAATGTATAATATAACTGATACATATACTGGCCAATTTATATATTTTATATCATTTTCATAAACATTATTTGATTGTATTCCTATTTTTCCATGAATTTTAATCAATTTTTGTATTAAAATTACTATAACACCTAAACAAATTACTGCTAATACTAAATAAAATAGAACAGCATTTATTTTTTGAGACATTGTAAAACTTGATAGCCCTGCCCCTTGTACGGCTTTAACATCTTGATTAGAAAGCTTTGAAAGATATTTACTTACTTCTAACAAAAATACTTGTGTACCATTTATAATAAAATGACATATCATAGATGAAAATATAGAATTTGTAATTCTCACTAAATAAGCAAATATTACTCCCAGTGCAAAGGCATATAAAAATTGATTACCATCCATATGAATCATTCCAAAAAATAGACCTGTCATTATAGCTGATTTTTTAATACTTAAATCATTGTATCCTGATAAAGTAACTCCTCTCATAGTTATCTCTTCACAAATAGCAGGTGTTAGAGCTACAACACCTAATCTTATAATAAAAGGTATATTATCTAACCTATTTACTACTTGACCTATTCTATTTGGAAAAACAAATTGAGATATTAGGGATAAAAAGCTCGCTATAGGCATAGATAAAAAACCTATTCCGATTACTATAAATATCGTCCTAAGCCCTATTTTATTTAGTCTAAGAGTATCTTTTACTGGTTCTTTTGTTATAATAAAATATACTATTGTAGGTACTACTAATAAAAGTATTTGAGGAAGTACAAGATACATAGGAAGCGATAAACTCATTTTCCCAAATATAGGGACTAATATATCTCCTCCAAATGAATATAAAATTAATAATATCATAGCAAATAAATTTGCATAAAATGTCTTGTTTTTATTCACCAAATTTCTCCCTTCCTTATTTATTGTTAATTAAATTTTTAAAATATATACTAATATTAACATAATAAAGGAAGAGGCATAATATTACAATATTATTTTGCAATTATAATACCTCTTCCTTTTTATTTTTAAATTTTCTCTTAATTCATAGCAAAATAAATATAAAACCTCTACTTACGCTTAGTATCTTATTTATTATTTAGCTATATTTTTAAAGAGTATAAAAACAACACCCCTATAAAAAATAATCTATTATTTAAGTGTTTTCATAATTCCTCTTGCTATAGCTTCTGCACATTTTTGTTGATATTCCGGAGTCTTTAATAATTTTTCCTTATCTGGATTACTTAAAAATTCTAATTCGACCAAAGCAGAAGGAGCATCTGTCCATTTTACAACATAAACTGCTCTTTCTTTAAGCCCTCTATCTTTTCCTCCCATTGTAGCAACCATTTCGTTTTGTATATTAGTAGCCAGAGGGATTCCATCTGTTCTGTTATCACCATAAAGAGTTTCAATTCCTGAGGTTGATGGGCTTCCATCTACACTATTTGCATGAACTGATACAAAGTAATTTGCCTTAGCTTTATCTGATATATCACATCGCATCTTAAGTTCTTCACTCTTATTTGCTGGCCATGGAACATTATCACTAGTTCGTGTATAAACAACATCTATTCCATTATTCACCAAGATTTGTCCTAGCTTTAATGATACTTGCAATACTACATCTTTTTCTTTAGTTCCCCCCGGACCTATAGCCCCTGAATCATATCCACCATGCCCAGGATCTATACATATTTTATACTTAGCTGTAGGTTTAGGAGATACAGTTAGAGTCAATGTAATTAATTTAGAATACCCATTAACTCTTCCTTTAATAACATAAGTTCCTACTTTGCTTGTATCTACACTATTTACTTCCCATATAACATCAGCCTGAAGTGAATTATTTTTGTCATCTATTGCTGTAACTTTTGTTGGTAAACTATATGAATTTCCTTCAATCACATTAGCACTAATATCTTTTACAGACGTAATTGTATTACCACTAGAAGCATTTATGCTGTCTGCTATACCTTGTGCTATTTTATCTTGATATAGCGAATCATTTAATAGCTTTTCTTCATTAGTATTAGATATAAATCCTCCATATACTAAAATACCAACGCCATTAAATTCCTGCAAAAACTTAATATGACTTTCTCCTACTTCTTTTGCACCCCTATCCTTTGCATTTGTTTTAGAAATGATATTTTTTTGAACCTGTTGTGCTAAGGTACTCCCTTTACTATCAGTTCCTAAATAATATGTTTCCATTCCCTCTGCTGTTAGAGATGAGTAATAATTAGATCTTATACTTACAAGAACTTCCGATTGTGAATCATTCGCTATCTTATCTCTATTTAATACATCTTCACTTTGACTCCAAGGAACAGAATCACTTTGTCTTGTATATGTAACTTTTATTCCTTTATTTTCTAATAATTTTCCAAGTTTTGATGCTATACCCAAATTAACATCTTTATCTTTAACTCCAGTAGGTCCTGTTAAAACTTGAAGGTTAGACGCACTAGCAGCATCTATGCAAACCTTAGTAATTCTTGATAAATCTACGCCAGAAGATGTGCTCACTACTATCTTTAAATTAACTAGTTTATCATACCCTGATACTGTACCTTTATAATAATATGTTCCTGGTTTTGATGTATCTATATATGTATTATCCCATTTAACACTAACATTTTGTTCAGTATTGTCATTCATAATAGCTTTGACAACTGATGGCAATGAATATTTTTCACTCTTATATAAAATTTGAGTAATATCTTCAATGGTTTTAATAGTAGCATTACTAGTCTTAGTTGTAAACTTCATCTGTATAGTTTCTTTCATGCCTTTACCACTTTTAGATTTTACCGTATCTTTTACTACTAATGTATAAATTTTTCCATACTCATAATTATTTACAGGGGAAATCAATAAGGTCTTGTTATCCTGATACTCAATCTTTATATTTACTTTAGAGCCTTTATCATCTAGAATCAATATATTATCGCTTCCATCTATTGTTGACTTGTCCAATTCATTATTAAATTTAACAGTCCAAATCTTATTCACATCCACATTTACTTTATCTGTAATGTTTAAACTTGTAGCTGCAAAAACATTTGGAGGTATGTCTACTCCTATAAAGAGTATAAAAATTATAGTATATGCTAGAAATTTTCTCCACGTTCTCAATATATCCCCTCCACATAATATTTTATTTAAGTTAATTTTATTTCATTTATGAAAATAATTCAATTTAATTAGGAACATTTTATTAAATTATATAAAATAATCTTCTTAATTAGTTTTTTGTTTCAATTTAATTGCATATATTGAATTTTTTAATAGCCCTTAACTAAAATAAATTATGATTTAACTTAACCTTATTAATTAATTCGGGTTCATTATAAATTACTTAACTGTATATATTTACAAACAATAATAACTGCATATATTAAAGGAAGAGATATAAAAATTACAATATGACTTTTGTAATTCTTATTCCTCTTCCTATTATTTTAATCCTATACTCTAGATACTAAATTATTTAAGTGTTTTCATAATACCCCTTACTATAGCTTCTGCACATTTTTGTTGATATTCAGAAGTTTTTAGTAACTTTTCTTTTTGTGGATTACTGATAAATTCCAACTCAACTAAAACAGGAGGTGCATCTGGCCATTTAACTACATAAACATCATTTCTCTTCTTTATTCCTCTATCTCTTCCGCCTGTTGCAGCAACCATTTCCTTTTGTATATTTTTAGCTAAAGGTATTCCATCTGTCCTATTACTACCATAAAGAGTTTCAATGCCTGATGTTGATGGACTTCCATCTACACTATTTAGATGAATTGATACAAAATAATTCACCTTAGCTTTATTTGATATATCACATCTCATCTCAAGTTCCTTACCCTTAATTGGAGGCCATGGAACATTGTCGCTAGTTCTTGTATAAACAACATCTATTCCATTCTTCTGTAAAAGTTGTCCTACTTTTAAGGAAACTTGTAATGCTATATCTTTTTCTTTTGTTCCACTGTATCCAATAGTTCCTGAATCATAACCACCATGTCCAGAATCTATACATATTTTGTATTTAGCTACTTTCTTAGGAGATACGACTATAGTTAATGTAACTAATTTAGAATAATTATTTACTCTTCCTTTAATAACATAAGTTCCTGCATTATTTGTGTCTATACTACTTACTTCCCATACAATATCAGCTTGGACTGAATTACTTTTTTCATCTATAGCCATAACTTTTGTTGGCAAAGTATATGACTCTCCTTGATTTACATTAGCATTAATATCTTTTATAGACACAATTTTATTATTAGTAGAATTGTTAATACTATCAGCTATACCTTGTGCTATTTTGTCTTGATATTGTGAACTATTTAATAGCTTTTCTTCATTAGGGTTAGATATAAATCCTCCATATATTAAAATACCAACTCCATTAAAGTCTTGCAAAAGCTCAATATGGTTTTCACCTATCTTCTGTGCTGTCCTATCTTTTGCATTTGTTTTAGAAATCACGTTTTTTTGCACCTGCTGTGCTAAATCTTTACTTTTAGTATCTTTGCCTAGATAATAAGTTTCTATTCCTTCTGCTGTTGAAGATGAATAATAATTAGATCTTATACTTATAAGAACTTCCGAATCTGAATCATTTGCTATCTTACATCTCTTTTCTACATCTTCACTTTGATTCCAAGAAACAGAATCTTTTTGTCTTGTATAAGCAACTTTTATGCCTTTGCTTTCTAGTAACTTTCCAAGTTTTAATGCAATCTTTAAATTAACATCATTGTCGTTAACTCCAGTAGGTCCTGTTAATAGTTTAAGATTAGATGCACTAGCTGGATCTATACAAACTTTGGTAATTCTTGACAAATCTGCACCAGATGAAGAACTTACTACTACCTTTAAATTAACTTTTTTATCATATCCTGATACTGTACCCTTATAATTATATGTTCCCGGTTTTAAAGTGTTTATATATGTATTATCCCATTTAATACTAACATTTTGTTCTGTACCATTACTCATAACGGCTTTAACAACTGAAGGTAGTGTATATTTTTCACCCTTATATAAAATTTGGCTCATATCTTCAATAGTTTTTATTTGAGTAGCATTGCTCTTAGTTGTAAAGTCCATTTGTACAGCTTTTTTCATGCCTTTTCCTTTTTTTGATTTCACTGTATCTTTTACTATTATTGTATATTTCTTGCCATAATCATAATTTTTAATAGGAGAAATCAATAGGGTTTTACTATCTTTATATTGAATTTTTGTATTTACTTTAGCTCCTTTATCATCTAAAACCAACACATTATCTTTTCCCTCTATCGTTGACTTGTCCAATTCATTATTAAATTTAATAGTCCAAATCTTATTCACATCTACGCTCGCCTTACCCATAATATTAGAACTTGTAGCCGCAAAAACATTTGGAGGTATATTTATTCCTATAAGAAATAGAAAAGCCATAATACTTATTAGAAATTTTGTACACTGTTTCAATATATCGCCTCCACAATAATATATTACTAATCTAATCTTATCTTATTCAGTAAAATAATTCAATTTTTTTGTCATAATTTTATAAAATAGTTTTTGATTATCAAATGTATTATTTTCCATATTTTCAAATCCTATAGTCGATATATTAATTAAATCATCTATTATCTATATTGACTTTTTACATATAATGATTATTTTATATTAATATTGAGTACAATTATATTTAAATAGATATTTTAAAATATCTATAATAATAAACTTAAATATAATTATAATTTAGCTTAGATAGTAAAAATTGCTTTATAAGGAGCGTAGTATAATGAAAATAACTTGGTTAGGTCATTCATCTTTCTTAATCGAAGACTCTAAGGGAAGAAGGTTATTAACTGATCCTTTTGATGAATCTGTAGGATATAAAATCTTTGATGAAGAAGTAGATTTGGTATCTATAAGTCATCATCATTTTGATCATGATTATATAGATAAACTTAAAGGTAATCCAAAAATTATAGATAAAGTAGGATTATTTAACTTATGTGATATTCCTTTAAAAGGAATTCCTTCATTTCACGATGATGTTAAAGGAACTAAAAGAGGTGAAAATATTATATTTGTATTTGAAATTGATGGATACAAAATATGCCATTTAGGTGATTTAGGACATGAACTATCACAAGATTATATAAATAAAATTGGAAATATCGATATTCTTCTTATTCCTGTAGGTGGAAATTATACTATTGATGGTAAAGCAGCAGCTAAAGTAGCTAAAGAAATTAATAGTAAAATAATTATACCTATGCATTATAAAACTCCTCATTTATCTTTTCCACTTGAAGGAGTGGAAACCTTTATTATAAATATGGAAAATGGTGAAAGAATAAATAATTGTTCTTTAATTATAGATAAAAATATTCTTGATAAAAATACAGTTAAAATATTAGATCCAAGAGAATAAAATTGCTTAGCAATTTTATTCTCTTGATACTCTTACAACTTGATCGATTTTCTTTAGTTCCCCTATAACGCTACTTACTTTAACATTTCTCGGTACTACTATTACGTATAAAGATTTTTTAAATAATAAATCTTCATCTTTTTCATCCACCAAAAATTTAGAGTCTTTTATAACTATATTTTTACTTTTAAAATAATTATTCAATCTTAAGGTTAATTCTTCATTATTATGATATTCTATTAAGAGTTTTACAGTAGAAACTTTTTTTAGCACCTTAAACTCAAATTTCTTTAAAGAAACCAAAGTAAAATAAACCACTCCTGTAGATACAATTGCTAAAAAATAATATCCCATACCTATAGCTATACCAATACACCCTATTGTCCATAAACTAGCAGCTGTAGTAAGTCCTTTTACTGAACCTTTCTCATGTATTATAGTACCAGCACCCAAAAATCCTATACCAGACACAACTTGAGCAGACATTCTTCCTATATCAGCTTTAATAGAGTTTGCCATCTGAGGATTTGCTCTTATAAGTTCCATAGTATCCCAAGCAATATAAAGTTGTATAATAGATATTATAGCCGCACCTACACAAACTAAAATATGGGTTCTAAGACCTGCTGGTCTATTCTTAAATTCTCTCTCATATCCTAAAAGGCCTCCAGCAAAAGCGGCTAATACTAATCTAAGAACCACTTCATAATTATTCATTATCTTTTTATATCTCCTTTTTCCTTTTTATTCTTATACATATTTTTGTCAGATATAGAAAAGACCTCATCATAAGATAATATATTGTCAGAACATACCTCACATATACCATAACTAAAACTTACTTTTAAATCATATATATTATTAATAGTTTTAGAAGAAAAAATTTTATTTATATTATCTAATAATTGCATAACTTCTTCTTTTGAATAATTTTTAAAGAAAATCGCAAACTCATCTCCTGATATTCTAGCACATATACTATTTTCTCCTATATTATCTATTAATGTTTTTGTAAATTCTTTTAAAACCTTATCCCCCATTATATGACCGTAAGTATCATTTATAGATTTAAATTTATCTATATCTATTAAAACAAATATTAAATTTAATTTATTATATTTAACATTTACTAATTCTTCATTGATTATATCTTTAAAAATTCGTCTATTATATATTCCTGTTAAATCATCATGGTTTACTAAATATCTTAATTCATCTTGAATTATAAAATTTTTTAGTACTATCTGCATCTCATTCTTTATATAATCCATTAATTCTAAATCATCCTTAGTAAACGCTCTATCCTCGTAAGAAGAATCCACATTTATTAATCCAATTAATTCATCCTCAATATAAATAGGAGAACTTAAAGTATATTTAATATTTAACGCCTTAAACTTATTCATTTTATCTTTATTTTCATCATTTAAATATTTCTCATCAAATTGAGCTGGATCTTTTATTATTGTCGTATTCTTAAAATTGTTATATTTATATAAATAACACTCTTCTCTGCTTAAGGACACTTCTTTTAGTTCATCACCAAATCCATTTATTGCTTTAAAGTAAAAGCGTTCATCTTCCTCTAATATAAGTATACTTCCTTTATCTGCAGCTTTAATTAAACTTACTGCAGCATTAAGCATAACCTTGTATAAATCATTTTTATTTTTTACTTTGTTAATCCGATTTCCTAAATTATAAAATTCATCCTTTATTCTATCTATTGAAATCAATCTATCCTTTGCTTTTTTCATCCAATAATGCTGAAGTAAAATTAAAGCTACTAATAATACAATAGTAAGATATAATCCATAATCCCTGACCATAACTCTATCCCCTTTTTAAACTGTTTTCTGTAGCATAATTAATCTATATTAGTAAAAACTACTTAGATAAATAAATTTGTAAAGGAGCACTTTAAATGCAAGGAAAAATACTCGATATAAACGACACGGATGCCTTTATAATTTTTGAAAATGGTGCAACTATGGATTTATGTACGTCACATCTTCCTCCTAATTCAAAAATCGGAGATAAAGTCAACATAAATACACCATCATTATCAATGGAAATAATCAATGATAAAATGAAAAACTTTTTTATTTAATTATAACACAATATAATAATATTACGACTTAATGGATAACGTCAGAGGAATAGGTTTTCTAAATATATGTAGTTATCCATTAAACCTTCAGCACGCAAAGAAATAGTCCTTGTTTAGAGAATAAGGAATAGTGCATAGTGAATAGTAAACAAAACCTTAAAATTAAAAGGTTTATAAAACATAGTTTAAATGCTGTAATTATACAAATGATATCTGTTTATAACGTTAATATTTATAAAAAAAGAGTCTGTGCTCCAGCTTATAGTTTAACTTTTTAGATAGTTAAATAAACATAAAACTTCATATAAATCCGCAAGCTACCGCTTTTAAGAGCTTACCAGCTCTTTTGTTTAAGTCAAAAACAAAGCTCATAATGAAAAATTAAATTTTCATTATGAGCTTATTCTTTTATTTAATTCAAAGATTTTCTGACACTAGGAGGAAAATCCTCCTTTACTATTCACTATTCTCTGTTCACTAATCACTACTATAATGTTGCGTCACAACATTATTATATTATTTATTTAATTCCTTAACAAAATTATTATAAAGTTCATCATACTCTTTTGATTCTCTTATAAAACTTTCCATTTTACCTTGTTCTAAACTCTCAACCATATCTAAATTTATTGGCATCTCAGCTAAAAGATTAGCACCTAAATATTTTGCATGTTCTTCAGATGGCTTTTTGCTAAATACTTTTATTTTATCTCCACAGGCTTCACATTTTATATAAGCCATATTCTCTACAACGCCCAATAGATTTATCCCCATCTTTTCTATCATGATTACTACTTTTTTAACTATCATAGAAACCATATCTTGAGGAGTTGAAACTACTACCATCCCTGTTATAGGAAGACTTTGCATTATTGTTAAAGCTATATCTCCTGTTCCTGGAGGCATATCAATTAAAAGATAATCTAATTCACCCCAAATCGTATCAGTATACATTTGGTTTAAAACTCCAGTTATCAAAGGTCCTCTCCATATAACTGGTTGTTCTTCTTCTTCTGTAAGAAGATTTAAAGACATTACCTTTACTCCACCTTCTGTTTGTATAGGCACGAATTTAACTTCTTCTGTACCTTCATGTTGGATTGCTTGAGCTCTTTGATTATTAATACCAAATACTCTAGGCATTGATGGTCCAGTAATATCGGCATCTAAAACCCCAACTTTATATCCATTTTTAGCAAGTTGAGTTGCTAAAATACCTGTTACTGTAGATTTTCCAACTCCACCTTTACCACTTATAACACCAATTATATTTTTTATATTTCCGTTTTTAGGAAATGTTTTTGAACATTCTTGTTCATTACATGTTCCTTTACTTGGACAAGTATCACAACTGCTCATTTTTATTCCTCCTAATCGTAGTATGAAAAATTAACAACAATATTATATCATTATATCTATTTTTATCAAATGCCAAAAACCTTAAAAATCTTTTGGTTTTTCACCTTTACTCATATTAAAATCCCATGAATTAAAATCATATTTATTAACAAAATAATACTTAACTTCTTTTTTAGTTTTCTTATTAAAAAAGGTAATTATACATTTATATAAATCATCCTTGTAGCCTTCAGTTAATATATCCATAGTTATTTCATACTTATCTCTTTCATCATTTTTTATTATCTCTGCATTTTTACTCAATTGTTCTTTAAATTCTTCTATATCCGTCGTTAAAACAAACTTCGCACCTTCTTCATCATTTATATCTATACCTATCTTTTGATCAGCACTTAAATCCTTACTATAATCTTCTAATGCTTTAAGCATAGAACCATAATAAACATCTTTAAATTCCTTTGGTATTCTTAAATTTAAAAAATTTTTTAAAATATCATCATCTAATCTTTTAGACACAATATAAACTTTACCATCACTATAAAGGTTTCCTGCATCACTTTTATCTAATCCTGCAACATATTTAAACTTATGAACTTTATCTATACTTTCATAAAGTTCAATATTATAATCAGGTTCTAAAGAAGTCTTTTTACTTACTTCTTTTCCTAACGATAAGATATTATATAAATCTTGTATGGATTTTTTATCTGTAACAATAAAAGTAAACCCTTTATCTCTTATATTTTGTATTATTACTTTGTTTATTTTCCCTTGTTTTATGTATTCAAAATCTTTATTTTGCATTCCAAGTTTCACCTTAAAAGCATCAATTTTGCTACATCCTAAAAATGTAGTATTAAAAATAATAGCCACCAAAACAAGTATAGTTTTAAACTTCTTATTCACAAATTTACCTCCTAAAACGTCAAGCGTCTTCTATAAACTGCTTCTTCTGATTTTATTTATATTAAAAAGAATAAGTCCTATTACTAATGTAAATATGGCAATAAATTGAGAAGTTGACAAAATTCCTACAGTTCCTCTTGGATCATTTCTCAAAAATTCTACAATAAATCTTCCAACACTATAGATTATAACATACATAGAAAAAACCTTACCATTTTTCCTTTCCTTTTTATCATACCATAATAAAAATAAAGCTAACCCAAAATCGAACATAGATGAATATAATTGAGTTGGATGAAGTGTAATATGATTAGGTGCAAATGGTGATTCTTTAAATATAACACCTATAGGTAAATGTGTTTCTCTTCCATAGCAACATCCAGCTAGAAAACATCCTATTCTTCCAAATCCTTGCGCTAAAGCTACACTTGGTGCTACTAAATCAATAGTTTTTAAAATACTCCATTTTTTTCTTCTGCAATATATTACTATACCTAAAACTCCCCCTATTATGGCTCCATATATAACAAACCCGCTTCCAAATTCCTTAATGATTGCTATTGGATTGGACTTAATATAATTAAAATCAGTTAATATATATAATATCTTTCCGCCTATAACACCTGAAATTATAGTAAATATAGCCATATCCCATAGCTTGTCCTCATCATAGCCTCTTGTTCTGCTCCTTTTATTTAAAAGTACAAGAGCAAATATTATTCCTATTGTTATCATAAATCCATATCCATAAACTTTGATGCCGAAAACTTCAAACAGAATGGGTTTCATTATCTTACCTCCTATAGTTTAAAATATATATTTTAATACAAAACAATAAAAGAAGCTTAAAGCTTCTTTTTTATTTTCCTATTATAAAATTATAATACTTAAAAAAAACTAAATCAATGAAATCTATAATTATGACTGATGTATTGTTATAGTCTGGACTATACTATCGAACAAAGCCTTAAAAGCTTCCTTAAAATCCTGATTTTTAACAAAAAAAGATATTCTAACTATCCTATCATCACTCTTTACAAAATATTCATTAGCTACATAATAAGTATCATTGGATAAAATCACATATCTAATCCAATATCCCTGTTTATTATCTATATTTATCTCTTTTATTTTATAATCTAAAATATTATTTTGTTTCATAGATATCTGTTTACTATTTTCTAAAAATTCTTGTAAATTATTTTTTATATTCCAAACTTGAATAACTCCATTTATTGCTAAGTCTTCAGCTTTAAAATTATTATGGTATATTATTTCTTTCCCTAGTGAATTTTCAATTTCAGTGTTCCACTTTTCGGGGAGCTTATAAGTTAACCATCCGTCTAAAGCTTTATATTCTTTTAAAGAGCTTATATTATTTTGTATAAAACTTACATATTTGATACGTTCCTCAAATAATTTCCCAATTCCAAAAATAGATATCATTAAAACAAAAACAATAACAACAATTTCTATTCTCCTTTTGTTTATTAATATAATTTTCATAAAACTCCCCCATATCCATTATAGTACATCCCACTAATATACTATATGAATGGAAATGACAAAATATTAAAACTAACTGCAATTTAAAGCAGTTAGTTTTTTATTTACATAACAGGTATCATAACCCTACAATTTTTAAAGTCATAAAACATTACCCAGTACCCTTTACTATGCATTTTATCATCATCATATTTTTTACAAGTCCAAGTAGTAAACCCTGTTGTTCCTCCAAAAGGTTGATCATAAACCATTTTTGTGCCAGGTATTGCATATACTAGATACTTCATATCTCCATTTGAATCACATTTATATCCAATAAGATAATGCCCTTGTTTTTTTATATAAGGATAATAATAACTCATAGGATAATATAACATATTGTATATCCTAAAATCAATTAATGGGTTTATTGTTTCAAGCTGTTCTACTGGTACCTTATACCATTTGCATTTGCCCATTTCAGGACATATATCATAAACTTCCTCAAGATCCTTAGCTAAATTCTTAAAAAACTTTCCTGTAGCTCCTAATGGATACTCATCTTTATCATCTTTGCCTATTTTATTTTTATCTTCTTTATTTTTATCTTCTTTATCTTCTTTACATTTATTCTTACTTTTTTTATCTCTTTCTTCACTTTTCCTATATTCTTCTTGTTTATATGAATTATCCTCTGTTTGATCAACCTGATTAATCGAATCCACATTTTCACTATGTTCATCTGTTTGGTCACTTAAATTTACTTCTCTATCCAACTCCACTTTTTCACTTGATTTAGCTACACATTTAGCTTCGCTATCAATATCATCTACTTCATTACTTGATTTGTTTAAATCATCAATATCTTTAACATCTTTATTTATGTTCTTAAATTTTTCTATGTCGCTTTCATATTCATCAAACATATTACTTTCTGTTGAATTTTTATTACTATCTATCTCATCTTGCATTTTTTCCTCTTGTATTCCTTTGGTACTTGTATCTTTTATATTTACTTCTTTATTATCATTGCTTACTTCAATGTCTTGTTCTATGTTCTTATCTACTTCAGAATCCCTAAATTTTTCTTTAGGCTCTATGATAGAGTAAGCTTTCCAGTTATCTAGCTTAACTCCATTTATGAACCCAGTTAAAGCAACACTCATATTAACATCTTTAAAATTTACTATACAAGCACCCTTTATTGCATCCATTCCTATGCCACTACTAGCTAAATTACTAACCTCATATTCATAAGAAACTTCTGAGCTTCCAAAATTATCTAAATTCATTTCTCCCAATTTAATTAGTTTTTTAGTATCTTTACTGTTGCATATTAACACCATATAGTATGGTTCTTTATCCTTTTTTAAGTTTTGAACATAGTATGATACCTTACATTTATCATTTTTCTTCTCTATCTTAGTATATCCTGTAGGAAATTTATTCACATCTGTTGAAAAACCTTTTTCATCTTCCTGTAATATAATAAAATATCTACTATAACTTTTTTTGGTAGCCAATCGTTTTCCCCCCAAAACAAACTTATTCATTATTATAATATATGCTTACTTTTAAAAAAATGAACTTTTTTTAGGAAAAACTATATCCAAACTTAATGTTTACTTTTAATCTTATTCCATTTAAATCTTATATTTATTACCTAGTTTAAATAAATACCATATAAAAATGAACATTATAAAACCCACATTTTTAATGTGGGTTTGTTGGCATTGTAAATCATATACTTCTATTCATTAATTAATTATTTCATATATTGAATTGCTTAGATTAGCAAACTCTTGAAGAGATAGCGTTTCTCCTCTTCTCTTTAAATCTATATTGGAATTATTAAAAGCTTTCTCCATATTACTATCAACTAAAAGATTAAGACTCTTTACAACGTTTCGTAATGTCTTTCTTCTCATATTAAAAGATTGCCTTACTATTTTGAAGAATAATTCTTTGTCCTTAACATCCACTCTAGGTTTATTTAACTTATCCAATCTTATAACTATTGAGTCCACTTTAGGCTGTGGTATAAATGAGGATGGTGATACTGTTCGTATTATTTTTGTATCACAATAATATTGCACCAATACTGAAAGTGAACCATATTCTTTACAGTTAGGCTCAGCATCTATCCTCTCTGCAACTTCTTTCTGAATCATAATTGTTAAAGACTTAAACTTATAATTTTCATTTAATATTCTAACTATAATAGGTGTAGTAACATAATAAGGAAGATTAGCAACTACCTTAACACTTTTTTCATCACCAATTATTTCATTAAAATCTACCTTTAAAGCATCCTTATGTATAATTTGAAAATTTTCAAAAGAAGCTAGTTCATTTTTAAGTATAGGAATAAGTTCTGAATCTAACTCAACTGCACATACTTTTTTTGCTTTCATTAAAAGTTCTTTAGTCAAAGTTCCTACACCAGGACCTATCTCAATAACAAAATCTTCTTTTGAAACCTCTGCACTTTCTACTATATCATCTAAAACAGTATCATCTATTAAAAAATTTTGTCCTAAGCTCTTCGTAAACTTAAAGTTATATTTTTTTACTAAATCCTTAGTATTCAACTTTTCCATCTTATATCTCCTTATTTACCTTATTTAAAGCAACTACAAATTCTTCTCTATCTATCCCATAGTTATTTAGCCTAGTAATAAATTGTGCAGAATTGCAATACCCTATACCTAATTCTTTTCCTAACATTTCTCTTCTTTTTTTAGAATCATCTTCACCTGTAAGTTTAAAGAAATATAAGTCTTGAGTATCAAAAAAACTTCTTTTTTCCTTAACTTCACATTTTGCATTTTGAAGAGCTCTTCTTATAGTCTCTGGAGAAGCATTTTCCACGCCAATATCGTCATCCTTCATTCCTTCTTGTTTCGTTATATACGCATGTTTAACTCCACTCACTCTTTTGGTTATTATTCTTCTTATCTTTTCTCCTGCAAAATCAGGATCTGTAAATATTATTACTCCCTGTCTTTTCTGAGCCTCTTTTATTCTATCTATCACTTTACTATTTATTCCAAACCCACCTACCGCAATCATTTCTGCTTCTACAGCTCTTTTAACTGCAGTTATGTCATCTCGTCCTTCTACTACAATAACTTCCTTTATCATCATAACAATAAAGCCTCCAAAAATTAATCTAAACAATATTACCTTCTTTATTATAAACCAAACAAATCTTTATTCAAATTATTTTTCATAATTTACTAATTATGCTTTTAAACAAAAGAAAAGAGCGCTTAGCGCTCTATTGTACAATATATACATTTAAATATCTAACTCCAAAATTATGAACCTCACTATCAGAATTAAAATACAAATCTATTCTATTTCCTTTAATAGCTCCACCTGTATCTTCTGCAATAGCATACCCATATCCTTCTATATACAATTTTGTTCCGAGTGGAATAACTGATGGATCAACAGCTACCGTACTGTATCCCCCTGAAGTTCTTTTTGTTCTAGTACCCGATGCAGTAACTCCAAAACCTCTATCTCCAGGTCTCTTACCTGTATCTTTGAAACTGGATGTATAAGCAGTAGCTCTCATCCTTATTTTTCTTAAATAAGATGTATCACCACGGGATAGCCTTACTGTTTTCATTGTTCCCATTGCAATAATCTTATCTTTAGGTTGCTGAATTACTGTTTGATTAACCATCTGTCTAGAAACTTCTTTTCCATTTTCATAAACAACTTTATATTGTATTTCTTTTTGTCCAGCTGTACCATCTTGTACAACCTTTTTGTATCCTTCTTTTAAATTACTATCTTTCTTTACTACAGTAGTAAATTCTAAAGGTTCAACTTTTTTTTCTATCTTAGAATTCACTCTAACTATCTTAACCTTAAGGCCTTCTCTAATAGTTTCTTCCATTGATGGTGAGATTTTATCTTCTTGTGAAAGTTTTACTCCTTCTTGTGACAGCATTTCCTTAACATTATCTGCTGTTGTAGCGACATTCTTACTTTTACCATCAACCTGTAGTTGGATATTAATAGCTCTTTCTATCTTTATGGTGTCTCCTGATTTTATCTTGCTTTTTAAGTCTGGTTCTACAATATCCTTGGGACCCAGTGCAATATTATTTTTTTCTAACACGTCTTTTACATCATTTTTATAAGTCATCACACTAATTTCTTTTCCATCGACTACAATATTCACACTCTTTTGCATTGTAAACATTCCAATAAGCGTACATATAAGAACTAGTCCAAATAAGAAAAGAATCTTAGGTCCATTTGAGAAGTAGGTCTTTATGTCGCTAGTAATTTTTTGTAACATAATTTAACCTCCTTGACAAAAGTGCCTAAATCATTATACCTTGAATTTCATTTTTCGTCAAATTCAGCACTTTTTGCCCTTATTCTGTGTAAATTATAATGCATCATATGCATAACTATTTTTTAATAGTGAAACACTACACATAATATTAATATTAGGACAATCTCAATTTTATGTTACATTATGAATAGCTTGTACATTTTATTATTTTTATTAAATAATTTTTTCTATATTATATATCATTTTCCTTTTTATGTCAATGAAATATGATTATTCCTTATCTAGATGTTAAGCATATTTTTAACATTATCTATAGTTATATGTTGTATATCTTCTATAGAAATCTGTTTAATTTCTGCTATCTTTTCTATTATGTATTCTATATACTCTGATCTATTTCTCTTTCCTCTATACGGTACGGGAGCCATATAAGGACAATCTGTTTCAACTAAAATTCTATCAAGAGGTACTTCCCCTGCTACCTCTAATATTTTTCTAGCATTTTTAAAAGTTACTACTCCAGTAAATCCAATATAGTATCCTAATCTTAAGCATTCACGAGCAAATTCTACGCTTCCAGAGAAACAATGAACAACTCCTTTTACCTCTGGAAATTCTTTCATTATCTCTAAAGTATCTTTATGTGCTTCTCTATCATGGATAATAACTGGAAGATTTAATTCTTTTGCAATCTCCATCTGTTTTCTAAAAGCTTTTTTCTGAACGTCTTTAGGAGGGTTCTCTTCCCAATAATAATCTAAACCTATTTCTCCAATAGCTTTAACTTTATCTTCTTTTGCAAATTTTTTTATTTCGTCTATAACCTCATCAGTAAATTCATAAGCATTTTCAGGATGTATTCCTACAGCAGCATAAAAAATATCATATTTTTCTGCTAACTTAACAGAATCCCTCATTCCTTTAGCAGAAGCCCCACAATTAAGAACACCAACAATACCATTTTTCATTAATTCTTTTATTACACTTTCTCTATCTTCATTAAAACTTTCATCATCATAATGAGCATGAGAGTCAAAAATCATCATAACTTCTATCACTCCTTTAGTAATTTACAATAAAGTTATATTGATGCAATCAATGTAGATAAAAATCCCATTATAAATCCAAGTAATGCGCCAAGCCAAGTTATAGCACTTAATTCTTTACTAGCAATCTCCAAAATAATTTCTTCTGCAAAAGAAACTTCAAAAGAATTTATTTTGTCTTCTACTATCTTTTTAATATTAAATGCTTCTATAAAATCTCCTGCCTTATTAGTAACAAACCTATCAAACATAACTTCTGATGCGTTTGAAGCTATTGTACAGATTTTCGTTTCTTTTCCTTCTGATATTTGATCTAAATTCATATTTAAAATTTTGTTTAGTGAACCATCTACATAAAAATATACTTTTTCTTCTATCTTTTTATTTTCTGATAAATAATCTATTCTACTTCTTATAAAATTCCTAAGAGTCTGTTCATAATCTAAGTCTAGATCTGTTAATATATCTTCTATAGACTCTTTATTACTTATTTTTAACTCTAACAATTTAATAATCTCATCAAACAATTTGTTATCTATAATTTTTTCAGTTATTAATTTACATAATTGCTTAATGCTTTTATCTTTAGATTCTTCAGACATACTAGAAAAAACATTTGAAGCTTTTCCTTCAAGTATCTTATCAAACAAATCATTAATAAATAATGCAATATTTTTTTGAGTATCCTCTTTGTCTAATTCATGTTCTATTACAGAAGAAATTTTTTCATATATAACATCTGCATTTAAAAACATTGCTATCATTGGATTTAGATTAGAACCCAGCATTCCTTTAATAGCGTCCTTTATTTTTTGATTTATCTTATCATCCTTAAGCATATCTTTTATTACCATTGATATATCATAATTTTTGTTATATACGTATACTTTTATTGTACTTACAATACTAATAGGTATTATCTCTTCTAACGTTTTATCACTATTTTCTAATTCATTAATCTTGCTACTTGTAAGTGTAAATAGTAAGTCTTTAAATTCCTGAGAATCTTTGTAATTCTTCATTTCAACATTTATTTTTTCTTTTAATTTTTTATAATTATCATTTTCTAAAAGTACTTGTGGTCTTTTAGAAAGTTCTTTTTTTACACCATTAATTATCACATTTTCTATTTCATTTTTAAAATTGTCCTTTTTTATAGTAGAAATTATTATGTTAGCTATTTTATTTTTAACAAAACATACTAGTTTTTCATAAGAAGCCCCAACTATTTTTTTTATCTGCTCTCCTAAAGATATTGAGCTTCGTTGAACCTCCATAATTTTGGCTTCAACCCATTTTTTAAACTTTTCATTTACCCCATTTGTCTTAAGAGCTTCCACCATAGTTTCATTAGTTAATAAATGACTTCCGATAGCTTCGCCTACACTCTTAGCAATTCTTCCTTGTTCTTTAGGAATAAGTCCTGGTGTAAAAGGCACTCTTATTCCTCCTATTCTTTTTTCATGGTGTGGTCTAAAAAGCATTTTAATAGCTAACCAGTTAGTTATGTACCCTATTACAGCACCTAATATTGCTGCGAAAATAAGCTTTTGTACCATATTATCTCCCTTTCTCTAGTTATTGTAATATTATAATTATACATCTCTTTTTTTTATTATCAAATTTAATATAACATAGTAAAAGCATACAGTGTTAGAACTATATGCTTTTACTATATTTTTATTTGAATTTTTATTTTAATTTGTAAAATATAATTCTAATTACTATTAATAATAATTATTTCCTACATGTTAGTAATTAATCATTCCAAAAACATATTATTTTTTAAAGATTATAGATTAAAGATTAAAACTGATTACTTATATACTTGAAATCTATTTGTATCTTGATACTGTACAGAATCTGAAAATGCAATATACAGTTCTACTATAAAATCTACAAATGGAATTACTACAGCAAGAATAATAAGTAAATTATCTAATCCAAAAGTTCTATAAAACATTACTTTCCAATATATTCCAAGAACAAATAAAACTAAAGGCCCTACAATAGGTATAAACGATATTAACCCAAACAAAATATATAGAGCACTTCTATCAATAACATGAAAGAAGATTACAAATTGTAGGATTGGTATAAATGCTATCCACTTATTATCAAGCCCTGCTTTCTCTGCTATTTTATAATAAACTAACGCCTGTATAAGATAAGTAAAAACAAATGTTAAGATTATAGTACTACTCCCCCAAAAAAAATACTGTCTGTAAATATTCATACTATATCCTTTCACAGAATTTTTCACTTATCAGTATATTAGTTATTAGTTGAAACTGTTACTGAATGATAAAATAATGTTGCATAACAACATTATTAAAAGAGGTTACAGTAAACTTACTATAACCTCTTTTATCTTAATAATGCTTATTCGTAACAATAATCAAAAGTACATTTAGGTAAGGAATCTTGCAATGCTTTTTTATCTACATCATTTATTTGATTATTAATTAATACGGCATATCTTAAATTAGTTAATTTTTTTAATGGGTTTATGTCTTTAACTTTGTTATTTGCTAACTCAAGCTGTGTTAAATTAGTTAAACCTCCTAAAGCACTTATATCGCTAATTTGATTACTACTTAAACCAAGCTCTGTTAGATTAACTAATCTTTTTAATGGACTTATATCTTTAATTTGGTTAACATTTAAATTAATCTTTTCCAGATTAGTTAATTCTCCTAATGCACTTATGTCGCTAATATAATTATAACTTAAGCCAAGAAATTTTAGATTAGTTAGTCCTTTTAATACACTTATATCCTTAGTCATAGTATTAAATAAATTAAGATTTTCTAATTTAGTTAACCCTTTCAGTACACTTAAATCCTTTATTTCGTTACCACTTAAATTAAGAGCTTTTAGATTAACTAATCCCTTTAATGCACTTATATCCTTAGTCATAGTACTAAATAAGCTAAGATTTTCTAAGTTAGTTAGTCCTTTTAGTATACTTATATCTTTAATTTTATCATTACCTAAATCAAGTGTTTTTAGATTCTTTAATCCTTTTAATACACTTATGTCTTTAATTTGATTGCTACTTAAATTAAGTGTTTGAAGATTAGTTAATCCATCCAAGGCACTTATATCTTCAAGAAAGACATTATCTTGTAATTTAAGAATCTTTAGTTTAGTGAATTTTTTTAATGCACTTATATCTCCAACTCGATCACTTGTTAAGTCAAGATTTTCTAGATTACTTGATTCTCCTAATGCCTCTAACCCCTTACCGTCATAACTCCAATTAGAACTCAAATTAAGGGTTTTTAATTTAGTTAACCCCTTCAGTGCGCTTATATTTTCAATGCTATTAAAACTTAAATCAATCTTTTCTAGATTGGTTAATTTTTCAATCCCCTCGATATTTTCTATATTTTGACACTTTGCATCTAAATAAGTTATTTTTTCAACATCACTTTTGTAAATAGTTCCTTTTGGCTTCATTATTACATATCTTACAGCTTCTTCTAAATATTTATCTTTAAATTTTACTATTGAATTATTATTTTTAACATTAAAGTGTACTTTCTGTTCCTTCTTTAATGCTTTACCTTTATTGGAATGTACTTTAGTTCCAACATTCAATATGTAACTTTCTCCTTTTGTATATCCCCCTTGTGGAGCTGTCACTATAACTGTATTATTATCTTCTCCCAACTTAATATCAGCATTTACTCTAGTACCCTTGCTATCCGTTACACTTATATTTTGTTTAGTTAAATCATCAAATTTAATTTCTTGTGTAAATTTAATTGTCCAACTTTTATTAGTATCTACTTCTTGGTTGTCCATAAAGTTTGCTGCTTTTACATTAGGTGCCATTAGTAAAAAAGTACTAAAAAGAGTTGCTATTAAGTATTTATTTTTCATTTTACATCCCCCTTTTATTTTTTTAGACAAACCCTCTTTACTTATTTTAATAAAAAGGAATAGTACATTCAGGTAGAGCATCTTCTAATGCTTTTTTATCTCCCTCACTTATTTGATTACTTGTTAAAATCATATATCCTAAATTGGTTAATTTTTTTAATGGGTTTATATTATTAACTTTGTTATGACCTAAATCAAGACGTTTTAAATTAGTTAAACCTCCTAAAGCACTTACATCACTAATTTGATTATTATTTAAACTAAGATATGTTAATTTAACTAATCCTTTTAATGAACCTATATCTTTAATCTGGTTATCATTTAATTCAATAAATGTTGGACTAGTTAATTCTCCAAACGCACTTATATCACTAATTTGATTATTATTTAAAACAATAGCTCTTAGATTAGTTAATTTTCCTAATACGCTAATATCTTTAGTCATAGTATTAGATAAATCAATATCATCTAAATTTTTTAATTCACTTAATACGCTTAAATTTTTAATTCTGTTGCCACTTAAGTTAAGAATTTTTAAGTTAATCAACCCCTTTAATGCGCTTATATCCTTAGGTGTAGTATCCTCTTTATTAAGAGTAACTAAATTAAGATCTTCTAAATTAACTACTCCTTTTAGTGCACTTAGATCATTAATCTTATTACCAGATAAATTAAGAGTTTTTAAATTAACTAATCCTTTTAATTCATTTAGATTACTAATTTGGTTGCTTTCTAAATTAACATCTTCTAGTTTATTTAAATTTTTTAATGCACCTATATCTTTAATTTGATTATTTCTTAAATTAAGTGTTTGAAGATTAGTTAATCCTTTTAAGGCACTTATATCTTTAATAAAGTCGTTACCTTCTAAATTAAGAGTTTTTAGCTTAGTTAATTTTTTTAATACACTTAAATCCTTAAGTTGATTGTGGCTTAAATCAAGATTTTCTAGATTAACTAATCCTTCTAATGCCTCTAAATCTTTAACATCATCAATGGGATTAAACCCTAAATTAAGAGTTTTTAGTTTAGTCAATCCTTTCAATGCATTTATATCACTAATATGGTTAACCCCTAAATCAAGCTTTTCAAGATTAGTTAAATTCTCAATTCCACCAATATCTGATATGTCTTTAACCTCTGCTTTTAAATAAGTTATTTTTTCAACATCACTTTTGTAAATAGTTCCTTCTGGCTTCATTGTTACATATCTTACAGCTTCTTCTAAATTTTTATCTTTAAAAGTTACTATTGAATTATTATTTTTAATATTAAAGTGTACTTTCTGTTCTTTCTTTAATGCCTTACCTTTATTGGAATGTACTTTAGTTCCAACATTTAATATATAGCTTTCACCTACCGTATATCCCCCTTTTGGAGATGTTACTATAACTGTTTTACCATCTTCTCCTAACTGAATATCAGCATTTATCCTATTCCCTTGAGTATCTTTTACAGTTATATCTTGTTTGGTTGAAGCATCAAATTCAATTTTCTCTGTAAATTTAATTGTCCAATTTTTATTAGAATCTACTGTTTGGTTGTCCACAAAACTTGTCGCTTTTACATTAGGTGTCATTAGTAAAAAAGCACTAAAAAAAGTCGCTACTAAATATTTATTTTTCATTTTATATTTCCCCCTTTACACCAAAAATTTTCTTCAATTTTTTACAAATATTTCTTTGATAATTATACCACATAAAACCTCATTTTGAATATAAATACATATTATCATATAACTATATAATTAATAAAAGGGCTGTCGCGTTAGCAAATTTTTTTATGCTAATGCGACAGCCCCTTATTTTTTACTTAGTTTAAAGATTTTCTTACACTAGAAGGAAAATCCTCCTTTACTTTTCACTATTCGCTACTATAATGTTGCGACGCAACATTATTCTATTATTTAACTTTACTTCCTGTTGGTAATTCTCCTGGATTTACTGCTATTAAACTTTCTTTATTGTCTGAAGCTGCAAGTATCATTCCTTGAGATAATTCTCCCATAAGTTTTACAGGTTTTAAATTAGCTACTAATACAATATATTTGCCTACCATTTCTTCTGGTTTATAATATTTAGCTATACCTGATACTACCTGCCTTATTTCTCCACCTAAATCAACTTTTAATTTAAGAAGTTTTTTAGCTTTTTTAACTGGTTCACATTCTAAAACTTTCGCTACTCTTAAATCAATTTTATCAAAATCTTCTATAGTAATTTCAGGCTTTATAGGTTCCATCTCTATTTTTTCTTCTTTTGGTTTTTGTTCTTCTTGTAACTTAGCAAGTTCTTCTAATTTCTTTTCAACATCTATTCTTGGGAATATTACTTCTCCTTCTCCAACTTTTGTTCCAGCCTTTGTTCCATCAAAAGAAGCTATACTATCCCATGATGCAAGATCTACATTTAATTGTTTCTTTATTTTTTGGCTTGTTTCTGGTAAAAATGCTGATAGCACTACTGAAACTATTCTTAAACTCTCTACTAAATTATATAAAACAGTACCTAGTCTTTCTTTTTTAGTTTCATCTTTAGCTAAAACCCAAGGCATAGTTTCATCTATATATTTATTACTACGTCTTACAAGAGCCCATATTTCATCTAAAGCTTCAGGTATTTTTAATTCATCCATTCTCTTTTCTGCTTTTGTTGGAGCTTCAAGAGCTATTTTTATCAAATCTTCGTCTATTTCTTCTTTAGCTGTAGGAGCTTGAATTGTTCCATCAAAATACTTATTTATCATCGCAATCGTTCTATTAACAAGGTTCCCTAAATCATTTGCAAGATCTGAATTTGTCTTTTTTATAAATATTTCACTAGTATAAAGTCCATCTTGTCCAAATGGTATTTCATGTAGAAGATAATATCTAACAGGGTCAGTTCCAAAATGCTCAACCAAAACTGTTGGGTCAACTACATTTCCTTTTGATTTTGACATCTTACCACCATCAACCAAAAGCCATCCATGACCAAATACTTGTTTTGGAAGAGGTATATCTAAAGCCATAAGCATTATAGGCCAATAAATTGTATGGAACCTTAAAATATCTTTACCTACGAGATGTACATTTGCTGGCCAATACTTATTATACAACTCATCATTTTCTTGATTATATCCAAGAGCAGTTATATAATTTGAAAGTGCATCTATCCATACATATATAACATGTTTGTCGTCAAAAGTTACTGGAACTCCCCAGTCAAAAGATGTTCTTGATACACATAAATCTTGAAGACCTGGTCTTAAAAAATTGTTTAACATTTCATTTTTTCTTGATTCTGGTTGTATAAATTCTGGATGAGTTTCTATGTGTTCTATAAGTCTGTCCGCATATTTAGACATTTTAAAGAAGTAAGCTTCTTCCTTAGTTTTTTCAACTGGTCTCCCACAGTCAGGACATTTTCCATCTACTAATTGAGTTTCTGTCCAAAAAGATTCACATGGAGTACAATATAAACCCTCATATTCACTCTTATAAATATCGCCTTGATCATATAGTTTTTTAAATATCTTTTGAACAGTTTCAATATGATAGTCATCAGTTGTCCTTATAAATTTATCATAATCTATATTCATAATCTTCCATAGGTCTTTTATATCTGCAACTATTTCATCAACATATTTTTTAGGTGTAACCCCTTTTGCTTCTGCAAGTCTTTGGATTTTCTGTCCATGTTCATCTGTTCCTGTTAAGAAAAAAGTATCATACCCAGTAAGTTTTTTGAACCTTGCTATAGCATCTGCAGCTACTGTAGTATATGTATTTCCTATGTGCAATTTAGCAGATGGATAATATATAGGTGTTGTTATATAATAACTTCCTTTACTCATTAAAATTCCTCCCTTTTTATATTTAAATTTTATATATGTTTTAAATTATTTTTGAAGTTAAAATCTTTAATATAATCTAATGTTATACTTAACTTTTTCATCACAGCACTAGTTTTTCTTTATTATTTATAAAATAAAAACGCCTCTAAACAGTTTATTTCTGTTTAGAGACGTAAAATTTACGCGTTACCACTCTAATTTGTTTTTGCCTCACGACAAACACCTTAATAAGTGACTCCTCAACTTAATAGCTAATTTTATCACCCTGCAGTATAACGGCTGCTTCCGTACTACCCTAATAATAGATTCAAGTAGTCTGCTCCGAGGCCATCTTCATAAACTTCCGTGACACTAGCTTTCACCTACCCTAGTTCTCTTTAGACACTTCTATTCACTACTCTTCTCTTCAATGCATTAATCTATAATTTATAATTTTTTAAAACTCTTATTTTAAATATTATGACATATAACTTAATATGTCAATATTATTGACCAAATTATTAATAATTATTCCAATTCTTATTTATCTTTTAGTTTTATACTTGTTATGAATAAATACACTTCCTAATGCTACAGTAACTGATCCTACAATACCCATGCTAGATATAAGCCTTGATGTTACATGTTTTGGCTTTTTAATTTGGCTATCTCTATGTATAAAACTTATTTGACTTAATAATTTATATATATCTTTTTTCTCTTCTTCACTTATATCTTCTCGTCTTAGTTCTTCTTGTAATATTTCACTTATCTTATCTAATGATTCATTATTTCTAACATGTATTTCCTTTTCATTTTCAAGCATAGATGATAAATATTTAATATATGAATACATTGAAATCCCTCCTAAAATAAATTTTCCAACATTAGAATATGTATCTATTATTCTATCCAATATTATACCTATTGACTCTTGTTTTAATCTAAGAGATTTAAATTTACCAAATTTTTTCAAACCATTTAAATTATCATTTAACATCCTTCCACCTCTTTTATCTATAATTACTCTATATAATCAGTTCTACTAATAAGTTCCATTTTATTCTATTATATTATTTCTATTATTCTATTACAATTTAATATTTTTCATTTATTTAATAATTTTAGAACTTTAATCTTTACAAATTTTTCTTTTAGTATATATTTTAAAATTGTAATACTTTCTTAACCATTATATAATGTAATTTTAGGACAATATACTTAAGTATATATAGTTAAATTTGTCATTTACAGTATAATTTTTTTGAGGTGATAATTATGAATAAAGTTTTAATTATAGAAGATGAGGAATCTATAAGAAAGTTTGTAAAATTAGTATTAAGTAAACAAGGATTTACTGTTATTCAGGCTGGAACTGGAGAAGATGGCTTAGAAAAAGTAAATATAGAAAACCCCAATATTATACTCTTAGATATAATGCTTCCTGGTATTGATGGTTTTAAAGTATGTGAAATAGTAAGAAAAGATTACCCTGATATAGGAATAATAATGTTAACTGCAAGAGGACAAGATATAGACAAAATTAAAGGTTTAGAATATGGCGCTGATGATTATATGGTCAAGCCTTTTAATCCATTAGAATTATCTGCTAGAATAAATTCATTATTAAGAAGAATTAATTCTCATGATAATAACGCTTCTGATATACTTGAATCAGGTCCATTTAAAATAGATATGAACTGCAAAATAGCTTTTAAAAATACTATTACTGTCAATTTAACTCCAAAAGAATTTTTACTCATGAAAATATTTATGCAAAATCCTAATAAAGCCTTAAGCAGAAATAAGCTTTTAGACCTTGTATGGGGATATAACTTTGTTGGAGATCCTAAAATAGTAGATGTAAATGTACGTAGACTAAGAAATAAATTAGAAGAAACTCCTTCGTCTCCAAATTATATTGAAACTGTTTGGGGTATGGGCTATAGATGGAAGGAGATTTAATTTGAAATCAATAAAAACTAGATTACTTAAAAGTTACTTTTTAATAATAGTTCTAACAGTTTTCATTTGTGAAGTCTTCTTAATATCTTCTATAAGAAAATATTTTTATGATAATACGAAGGATTTTTTATCAAACCAAATAAAAATGTCAGCTCAATTCTATAATACATATCTTTCTTCAACAGGTCTTGAAGAAAATATTGCTGCTGATGTAGATGTGTTTTGGAAAAACACTCCTGCTCAAGTCCAAATATTAGATCTATCTGGGAATATTTTAATGGATTCAATTGGCTACTATCAAACTGAAGTTATAGATTCTAAGGACTTTAAAGCAGCTTCTTCTGGAGATTTAGGTTATGTTATCTATGAAAATCCTAAGTCAAATGAAACATTAATGTCAGTAGCTTGTCCTTTAAAAAAGCAAAACAAAATCGAAGGAGTACTAAGATTTATAACTTCTATGGAAAAAGTTGATAAAACTATTAAAGAAATATCTAATTTTTTAATTTTTATAGGTTTATCTGTAATATTACTATCTAGTATTATTAGTATTTTTGTATCAAAAAAAATCACTAAGCCTATAAAAATAATAACTGATGGCGCTGAAAAGATGGCTTCTGGTAATTTAGAAGAAAAAATAAAAAAAACTACTGATGATGAACTTGGGAAACTTACTGACACTTTAAATTATATGTCTGAGGAAATATTAAAAAATGAAAAGTTAAAAAATGAATTTATAGCTTCAGTCTCCCATGAACTAAGAACGCCCCTAACTTCCATAAAAGGTTGGGCAGTCGCTTTAAGTTTATGTGATCCTGAGAATAAGTCTGAATTTGAAGATGGACTCAAAATAATTGAACAAGAATCTGATAGATTAACATTATTAGTTGAAGAATTACTTGATTTTTCCAAACTTATATCTGGGAAAATAACTCTAAAAAAAGAGTTAATTGACTTAAATGAATTTATAAATCATATGATAAAACAATTAACTCCAAGATCTCAAAGAGAAAACATTAAAATTTTAATTACAAATGAATGCTTAATTCCAAATATATATGCTGATAAAAATAGATTTAAGCAGTTATTTATGAATATATTAGATAACTCTTTTAAATTTACTCCAAGTGGTGGAGAAATTTTAATATCTACTAATATACGAGATAACTATTTATTTATAACTATAAAAGATACTGGATGTGGAATACCAAAAGAAGATTTACCTAAAGTTAAAGAAAAATTTTATAAGGGCAAGAATACTAAATCTAAAAATGGTATTGGTTTATCTATTTGTAATGAAATAGTCTCACTTCATAATGGAGTATTAAATATATTTAGTGAGGAGAATAATGGAACTGAAATACAAATCATGTTACCTATGGAGATTACTATTGACTCCTCTAATAATCTCTAAAAACTATTACATTAGGAGGTTTATAATATATGAAACACATTAAACTTTTTTTGTTTATACTATTTTTACCATTAATTTTTGTTGGTTGCAACAAAAATGCCTTATCAGATTCCTCTAAAATATTACCTCCTGAAAATTATAACATGCCTCTCGAAGGTGTTTGGATAGCAGATAAATATTACGCTGATCAATCCTCTTCAGATATATCCAAAATAAAAAGTGAAATGGAAAAAATAGTTTCATTCAGTAAAAATAAAATAACATTTTTTGATGATGTATGCAGAAATCCAAAATATAAGATAAAAACTGTTAATGCCCAAAACTACTTTATAGGAAATTACTCAATTAAACCTGAAAGTTTAGATATACATAAAGATACAATCCAAATTGTAACTGTTACATATCATGAAAATTTTTTAGCCTCTTTTGCTATATTAGATGAAAACAGAATCTTAACATGTAAAAATGGAACCTTCTTTAGATTATCTAAAAATAAACAGCTTAGTTCTTCAGAAACTGATTTTGATACTACATTAGATGATAAAGATAGCATTGAGAGCGATATAGCCAAAAATTCCAAGGTTACAAATGAATATAATAACTCTGTGTATCCATATAAACTTTCTCACCAATTTAACTCTGGCGTGTTGCTTGGTTTAAAATCATATAAACCTGCTACATATAAAATACCTTACAAATATTCTACTTCTCAAGAAGTAGAACCTGTATATAGAACTTTATGGATTAATTTTAATGGAGATTCTGTAGTATCTAACAATGAGCTTCCATATATATTAGCTCCAAGGCCCAATGGTTTTTGGAAAGTTGAATCTAAAAGAACTGTAAATGTAGATAACTCTTATGTAAAAGACCATATATATGCTTATCCCATAGAAAAAAATTCTGAAGATATATTGAATAATGATATTTCAATCAAAAAGAATTCTTATTCTTTAGCAAATATAACGTTTGTAGGAAGTGACTACATTTCACTAGAGTTGAATAATGGTGGATATAATAATTCCACTAATACCACTTATAAATATAGCTTTTTAAATACTGTCCCTTTAGATATGGTAAATGCTTCTACATTACAAGCTGTTTCTATAGATAAATTATTAGGAGAACAAGGTATTAAAGCACTTAAACAAGGAGCCGCGACTTACCTTAATTCATTAAATTATGACTCCAGACAAAAATTAGAAAATTTCCCTAGAATGTATAATTTCGGATTAAATCGTAAGAATGGTAAATGGAACTTAATAGGAAGACTAAACCATTCTTCTGAAGCTTATAAAGATATGTTTGGAGATTTTGATATACCTATAATGGCGTCAAAAGAATTAATAAGATATGATTCCTTATATCCTACTTGGAATATAATAAAGGAAAGAGTTTCTAACGCTTTAGACGCTTATTCTCCTCCAAACAGAAACTTTGTGCTTGTAGTAACAAAATCTCAAATCTTAATATATGATATTGTAAATGAAAATCTTGGTAAAAAACCTTTAAAAATAATTCCTTTAAAAAGTGGCGAATCAGTTATAATGTCTCAATGGTCTATAGGAAAATACGTTAAAATTTGGGATGATCAAGTAAAAAGTTTATTAAAATAATGCCTATGTTTTAAGAAATAAAAATTTCTTAAAACATAGGCATTAAAATTTAAACTTTATAGTGAAAAACTTAAATTTAAAATCCTTATCTCTGCTTTATATTTATATCTCCATTACTGTTTTTAATAGTAACTTTATATTTATCAGTTTTTACAATACCTTCTAATTTATCTTCATCTTTTGCATTACCCTGAATTGTTACAGGAAAATCAGATTCTAAGTTTCCTAACTTTGCCTCTGCATTCAAATAAAATTCTGCATTTTTAGGTAATGATATATCTACATCTCCTAAAGACTGTTTAATATTTACATTGTTACTTAATTTAACATAAGATATATCGGCACTACCATTACCCATATCCATTTCTAAAGCTCCTGTAAATTCTTTTAATATTGCTTTACCTAAACTAGCATTTATTGTTGTTGAATTTGTATATAATTTATTAGCTATAATTTTCCCATTTTTATTATTACATTTAAAATTCTTAGCTTGTACATTAGTAATACTCATACTTCCTAATCCTAATTCACAAATCACATTATCTAAGTTAATATCTTTTAAGTCTATACTACCTAAAGAAGTATCTACATTTAAATTTTTATTATAGTTTTTAGGTACATATATTGTTATAGTTACTTTTTCTGAATTACCCATTGAAATAATATTAAACATTTTTTTATTATTAGAAACTTTTATATCTAAACTATTATTATTTACTGCAACCTTCAAATCACAATTTACCTTCTTACTATCTTTAGCTTTTTCAAACTTTACTTTAATATCTCTTCTTTCTTCTGATACTATATTTACATCAGCACTATCAGCATCAATATCAATTTTATTTATATTGCTCAATGGTATCATATTCTCTTTAATAACTTCTTTTACAACATTTTTATTATCCTCTAAAAAAAATCCTTTAAAACTAAAGTCATTACTAAAAAAAAGTATTACTGAACCTATTCCTATACCTAAAACAGCTATTATAACTAATTGAAAATTCTTTATATTTTTAAATAATTTAATCATATATTCAACTCCATTTGTAAAATATTTACTTATATATATCAATTTACAACTTTAATTAGCTAATAAAAACATATTATCGAGTATATATTATTAATAAACTTATCCTTGATTTTTTATAATCTTTATATTTTTGTCTATGTATTTTATTATTACTTTATAAAATCCTTTATTTATTTTATAACTTCCTCTAGTTGCTAATATTCCTAAAGCTAAAAAACCAATTCCCAAAAACGGCGTTGCTAAAATAGGCATATTAGATACATTAGCAATTCCTAATGGCACTAGTATTGGAGCTAATACAAATGCAGATCCTGAAATAATAATTGAAAAAGAAATTACAATTAAGGCAAATAATATAGCCGCCATAGCTAAAGCAGGCCCTAATACAAATATCAAATTAAAAAATCCGACTCCCATAAAAGCAAGTATTGCTGAAGATATATTCTTGGGAGAAGGTTTTTCTTTTGCCTTTTCTACAAATTCATAAACCGAATATTGCTTAGCTATAGCCTTAGGTTCTCCTAATTCTCTTATTATTTCTTCATCTGATTTTCCATTTTCCATCCCTACTCTAAAATGTTCCTCATAATCATAAAGAATTTCTTCTTTTTCTTCTTTAGAAACCTTTAAATTTTGGGAGAGTATATTTAAATATTCTTGTTTTTTCACTCTAATTATCTCCTTTCTCAAACAATAACTCACTAATTGGTTCTTTATTTTCTTTAATTATTCTATTTACAGCTTTAACAAACTCCTGCCATTCCTCAGTAAGTTGTATCCTCTTCTTTTCTCCTTCCGCAGTTAAACTGTAATATTTTCTTGGTGGTCCTTCCGTTGATTCCTTTAGATAAGTATTAAAATATCCTTCTTTTGTTAAACGCCTAAGTATAGGATAAATTGTTCCATCTGATATCTCTATATTTTTAGATATTTCCGTCACAAGTTCATATCCATAACAATCTTTATCTCTTAAAACTGATAATACGCAAAGTTCAAGAACTCCTTTTTTTAATTGTGTATCCATATAGTATCCCTTCTTATTTATTTAAACTCTATTCTCGTTACTCTATTATAGTATATTATATAGTATTATACATTGCAAGGTACTATTCTTAAAAAAATACCTTGTAATATATTTATAAAAAACATTTCTATTTTAAATTTTACTAGTGCGATAATAAAGGAAACTTTACTAAACTGAAGTTTCCTTTATTATCATATTTCAGACTACGTTTTTTTATATACTTCCTTTACCTTTTTTTATATCTTCTCTCATACTCTTTACTACTTCAGTAAACTTATCAAACTGATCATTTATAAACTTCTCTTTCATTTCCAGATCTTTATTATGTTCATCTTCATATTTTTCAGTAATTTCATCTATAAATTTTTCATACTGATCTAGAGACTCTTTTATCTTTTTGATAGATCCTTCAGGAATTTTTTCTTTGCTTATGCTACCTTCTATCAATGCAATAAGTACACCATTAAGCTCATCTAAAACCTCAATATGATAATCATTTTCTATTAAATATTCTATTTTTTTTTCTAATCTTATTATTTTTTCATTAATTTGTATATCTAGTATTTTTCCATTATTAAAAAGAAGTTGCTTAAGCTTATTTTTTGTATAAATTAAACTCTGATTAGGTATAGTACTTTTCTTATTTATAAATTTTTCAATAAACTTACTAAGCATCTGTATATCCCCCTAATACCTTTGTCTAATGCTTTTTGTTTTAACTAAATATAAGCAAAATATATTCTCTTGTTAACTTAATCTATTCCAAAATCCCCTAATTATTTTACTTCTATTTCAAATGAATATTCTCCTTTATTTTTTACTACATACACTTATTTTACCCAATAATCCATAAGTAAAAATAAATATGTATTAATCCGTATCTTTTATAACAAGCTGCCAGTTATATAAATTCAACAATTTCTTAATCATAATCTAAAATCCTCAGATAAGAATGTTCCTATCTGAGGATTAGAATACTTATTTTTTAATTTTAGAAAGAGGTATTTTAAATTCAAGAATTCCTGCTGCATATGGCGCTATTTCATATTGTTGGAAGTATATAACTAAATCATCTCCTTCTACAACAAAGCACTGCTCATCTGCTATACCTTGAAAATCTTCTTGAAAATATTTTTCAGGATTTTTTTGTATTTCTGTTTTTACTATTTTATTAATAATCTCTTTATAATTTGAATTTTCACTAAACATATCTTTTAAATTCAATACTTTCCCTGTTTTAAGATCAATATTATAACATTTTCTTGTAGTTGACCCATGAGCTCCACCTGTATACTGATAATAATCAACATACAGACTTAAAAAATCATTTCTATTATAAGATACTTTATAATCTACATTAGCTTGGAAAGGAAGTATTTTAAATTCTGGTTCTACTCCCTCAACATCATATTCTTTTGCTGATTTGATTATTTCATCTTTAAAATTAATGGCATCTCTTTCTAAAATTGAATTTATTTGTTTTTGTAATTCAATATTTAGCAATCCACTTATGGTAGGAATATTCAATTCTGCACATAATAAATTGTCCTTGCTTATTATCTTTTTTCCTTGAACTTTTACTGAAGATACTGTGTTTATACTTGATACACTAGTACTAGCTTTACTTAAACCATTAGAATTAGGTGCACTTGCTATCGCTGTAGAAGTCGGTCCTATAATTGAAGCAATTAGTCCAATACAAACTAAACCTTTCATTTTAAAACCCTCCTAAAAATAAATTATATTTATATATCTTAAATCTAGGATATATTTTAAATAATATATTATAAAATAACACCCTAAAATAGATTTATGTCTAAATCTATTTTAGATGCTCCAATAACAATATTTACTACAAAGCAGTTACATGTTGGTTACAAAATAGTAAAAGCTAGTTAAAATTTTAAATTTTAACTAGCTTTTACTATTTACTCTATAGGTCCATACTTGTCTTTATCATAATGCATAAGTAATAAAGTTAACTCTTCAACATGTTCTTTCTCATCCTCAATAACTTTCATAAATGTTTCTTTAATATCTTTGTAAGGTATCTCCATTAAATGCTCCTCATATAAAATTATTGCTTCAAGCTCCCCTTTAATATCATCCCTTATAAAATTTAATATCATTTTCTCAGAATTCTTATCATAAAAATTTAAATACTTTGCATCTTTATCTAACTTTATATGTTCTTTTACTTCCATATATTTAGTATATTGTATTGGATCATACTTCCTAAGTAATTTTAAAAACATGCCATAATGTCTCTTTTCATCTTCCATTATATGGTGCAATATTTCATTTATGTCCTTAATATCAGAATGAGCTATGTTATATGCATAATCGTTTATAGCAACTAATTCTGCTATCATGGCTTCACGTATTTTATTTGTAAAACAGTAGGAGATTCCTTGAGGCTGCCTATTGGTTGTATAACTCATAAAAACTTAATACCTCCATTAAATGCTATACCTATAGTAATAATTTATTCTTAAAAGAATCTTTTGACACTATATTTATAAATTAGAATTTTTAGAAAAGTAATAGCTTAAATAGAAATTCCAGTTATTACTGTCAACATTAATATAGGTTTAAAAATTAAAAGAAAAAGAAGGTATACTAGCTAAAACTATTTGTATTAATTTTTTTTAGTATATTTAAAAATTGCTATAATTTTTTTTGTAGGTTATAATATCCACTGTACAATATGTTGTGGTTGGAGGTAAAGTGAATGCTATATGTTGTGAAAAGGGATGGTAGAGAAGTACCATTCAACTCTATTAAGATTACTAACGCTATTAAAGCTTCTGCAGATGAAATAGGCTTCAACTTAAAAGAAAGCGAAGCTATAGAAGGTACTCAAAGAGTTATAGAACACATCGAAGAAAAAGGATATGATAAAGTAACAGTAGAGGAAATACAAAATATTGTTGAAAATGTTTTGTTACAAAACGGATATAATCCTATAGGGATCGCATATTCAAATTATAGAAAAGAAAGAACAAAATTAAGAGAGATAAAATCAGATTTAATGAGAAGCATTAAAAGCATAGGAATTGAAACAGATCGTGATAATGCAAATGTAGGTAATAATTTCAGCTCTAAGCTTCTAAGAATCGCTAGCGAATCTAATAAATGGTATAACCTTGCTGCAATGCCTAAACACTTAGCTAAAGCTCATGAAAATGGAGATATATACTATCATGATTTAGATAGTTATAATCTAACTACTAACTGTTTGAATATTGAAACCGGTAAAATACTAAAACGTGGATTCAATACAGGCTACGGCACAATTCTCCCTGCTAAAAGGATAGAGTCTGCTGCAGAGTTATCCTGTATATTGCTTCAAAGTACTCAAAATGATATGTTCGGAGGTCAAGCCCATGTTGACTTTGATAATGATATGGCAGACTTCGTAGATATGACAAGACAAGAAATAATAAAAGAATATAAAGAAGAATTCAATGAAACAGGATTAGACATAGAACAAATAGCAGAAAAAAAATTAAAAAAAGTTGTTCATCAAGCCATGCAAGGAATAGTTTACAACTTAAATACTATGCACTCTAGAGCTGGAAGTCAGGTTCCTTTTAGTTCAATAAATTTAGGTCTTCCTAGAAGCAAAGATGCAGCTATGGTATGTGAAACGTTTTTGCAAGAATATGAAAAAGGGCTAGGTAAAGGAGAACAACCTATATTCCCTAACATAATATTTAGAGTAAAAAAAGGTGTAAATAGAGAGCAAGAAGACCCTTATTATTATTTATATGAACTTGCTTGCAAAGTTGCAAGTAAGAGAATGAATCCTATGTTTATGAATCTAGATGCAGATTTTAATAAAGAATATTATGATAAAGGTATTATTGCAGCTACTATGGGATGTAGAACATATATAATGTCTAATATAAATGGTGAAGCTGGACCTGCTGGTAGAGGTAATATTGCTCCTACTACAATAAACCTTCCACGTATTGGAATATTAGCTAAAGGTAATATAGACAAATTTTTCTCGCTTTTAGATAATAGATTATCTCTTGTTAGAGAATCATTATTACATCGATATGGTATACTTAAAAAACTAAAAGTAAAAGACTTGCCTTTTGTAGCAGGAGAACATTTAATGAGAGGTTCTGAAAATCTATCTCTTGATGATTCTATAGAACCTATTCTAAGACAAGGCACATGGGGTATTGGATTTATTGGTCTTGCAGAAACTCTAACTGCTTTAACTGGTAAACATCATGCTGAAGACAAAAATATTTATGAGTTAGGATTAAAAATTATTTCTCATATAAGAGAATTCTGTGATGAATATAAAGAACTTGATAAATTAAACTGGTCATGTTATGCGACTCCTGCTGAAGGACTTTCAGGAAAGTTTATAATTCAAGATAAAAAAATATTTGGAAATATTAAAGGAGTTACAGATAAAGATTACTATACTAATAGCTATCATATTCCTGTTTCATATAAAATATCTATAAAAGATAAAATAGACCTAGAAGCACCATTCCATAAATTATGTAATGGTGGGCACATAACTTACATTGAAATGGATGGGTACCCAGAACCTGAAGATGTTAAAGCAATAATTGATTATTCTTATAAAAACACTAATATTAGTTATATGGGCATAAACTTTCATATGAAATATTGTAGAGATTGTGGTGAAAGAATAGAAGCTTCTAAACACACTTGTCCTAAATGTAAAAGTAAAAATATACAAGGTATATCTAGAGTTACAGGCTACCTTTCACTAGATGAACGATTTGGTAATGGAAAGATTGCTGAAAGAAAAGATAGAACTTCTCATAATGATGAATCACATATTAACACATATACTATTTAAACATATAAGATTTTAATAAATAGAAAGTTGCATAATTTTAAAATTACATACATTATACGATTTTAGCATTAAAAATTTTTAATTATGCAATTATATTAAATAATAAATAAAAGCTCTGATACAATATATTATTGTAAAGGGGTTTTTTCTTATAAATAGAAAGGAGACTATTATGCTTCAAGTTGCAGGTTTTTTAGATAATTCCACAGTGAATGGGAAAGGTCTTAGAAGTGTTCTATTTGTATCTGGATGTAAACATAATTGTATTGGTTGTCACAATAAAGATATGCAAAATTTTAATTATGGCGATAAAGTATCTTTAGACTATATATTTAATAGAATACAACATAATGTTCCTTTGATTTCAGGCGTAACCTTTTCTGGTGGAGAACCTTTTGAGCAAGCAGAACAATTGACTATTCTTGCTAAAAAGATTAAAGATGAAGATTTAAATTTATGGTGTTACACAGGTTATACATATGAAGAAATATTAAGAAGTAATGATAAACATAAACTAAATTTATTAAAACACATAGATGTTCTTATAGATGGGAAATTTAATAAAAGTCTAAAAGAAGATGTCCCTAAATACGTAGGTTCTACAAATCAAAGAATAATAAATGTAAAAGAAAGCCTAAAATCAGAAAAAATTATTATACTATAGAAAAAAGTGCTAAGCACTTTTTTCTATAGTATAATTTCCACTCTATCAAGTTTAATTAAAACCTTAATGTCTTTTGGTGATACTGTTTCAGTTCTTAAAGATCCCCTATTGCTTATTAAAAGAATTTTATTGCTATCTAATTTCTTTATCTGCCTTATATTTCTTTCTCCATTATATTCGATAAGACAAATTGCATTATTATCAATTTCATGAGTTATATGTCCAAATGCAATATCTCCTTTTGAAATTCTAAATCCAATCATATCATCATCTTGTATTTTTAAAAATACAACTTTATCCTTTGAATATCCTTCAATCTTATTATCAATAATAGGCATTTTTCTTCCATCTAACGCCTTATTTAAATTGTATTCATATACAGGTACTGTTTTTAAAACTGAACTAAAAGCGTCATTCCAAACGTCGTTTACTTTTGGAGTATCCACTTTTCTACCCCTTTTTTCTTCTACAGCCTCTTTTAATACTTCTTCTTCAAAAGACATCGTTATATCATTTAAATCTTTACCTAAGGCTTTTGAGATTTTGTTCATAACACTCTCATTTATAATTTTTTTACCAAGTTCTATATCTTTTATAAAGCTTTCAGAAACCCCAATTTTTTTTGCTAATTGTTTTTGAGTTAATTTAGAAGCTGTTCTAGCTTCTTTTATCTTCTCCCCTACTCTGCTCATATGTATTCCTCCGTGGGATTTTTTATTTACATTTTTTCAGGTTCAGGATATTCTACTCCAAAAGTATCAACTGTTACTTTTTCCATAACCTGATCCTCATAAGGTCTATCACTATAATCTGTCTTTGCATTAACTATTTTGTCTGCATTCTCTATTCCTTCTATTACTTTACCAAAAGAAGCATACTGACCATCTAAGTGTGGTGAATCTTTCACCATTATAAAGAATTGACTTCCTGCTGAATTGGGAGCCATACTTCTCGCCATAGATAAAATTCCTCTAGCATGTTTTAAATCATTTTTAAAACGGTTAGCTGTAAATTCTCCTTTAATAGAATAACCAGGTCCACCCATTCCTGTACCTTCTGGATCTCCCCCTTGAATCATAAACCCTGGAATTACTCTATGAAATATTACTCCATCATAAAATCCTTTATTTATAAGACTAATAAAATTATTTACTGTGTTAGGAGCAATTTCTGGATATAACTCCGCTTTTATAACATCCCCATTTTTCATTTTAATAGTTACTACTGGATTCATATATGTTTCTCCTTCCATTGCAATAGTATTTTGAAATAATTGTACCACTAAATTATACCATATTATTAACTAAATTCTCTTAATTAATTCTTTAGTTAGCTATAAGACTATTAATAAAATTAATAGTCTTATATAATTTGATTAATATTATACACTATAGTAAACAAGGCAAGTTGTATTCAATATAAATCAATACTAAAATATAATATAAATATTGCAACATAATAAATAGCTATTTATTATGATATTTCTTCACTTGTCCAATTTATATTCATATTAAAAAAATTTACTTCTTTATCTAATTTAATAAATATACATCCTCTAGGTAACATTATAATTGTAAATTTGTTTAGTATATTGCACTCTTCATTAATTAAAATATCTCTACTACTTATCTCTATATTTGACTCATTCCCTTTTTGTATATTTTTAGTTTTAAAATTAAGTATATCAAATTTTTTAACATGTGAATTATCATTTATATCTCTATATAGATCTTCTTCTCCTACCATAAGACATAATTTATTAGGTACACCCTGATTCAAAATCTCTATATCGTTTATAATACATATTTTATTACTATCGTAAGGATTTTTTATTACTATATAATTAAATTTTTCATCTTCTTTAATTGCAACTCTCTGAACCTTTTCATCTTTTTGTTTTTCTTCATCTAATTCATTTTCTTTTCTTACTATAAATATCTTCATTTTACCACCTTATTTCTATGAGTTTTGTATTGTATAATAATAATTTATTCAGATACTTAAAATTTGACACGCCAGAAAAATCTTGATATACAACATTTCCTATTATCAATCAGTAATTACTTACAAATTTTCTAGGTAGTTTATGAGATTATATAGACTATCAAATCAATCTACTACAAGTATGATATTATCTTGTAATTAAAGTAAGCCAGAAATCTCAATAACAACAGTCAATCCTAATTTTTAGGGATAATTATATCTATCTCTATCATTAATAAAACATAAAAAATATATAAATGAAAAAACAAGGTGATTATATGAAGAATATTTATAAAAATACATATACATGAATCCAGTAGATTGAATTATTCGTAAATTTAATATATATTTTTAGATATAAAGATTATTCATATTACCTAAAAGTTTATGTACAATTATATGAGCTTTGTATTATATAAAGAATGGAGATGTAATGTATGAGAAATACAACGAATAAAACCATAAGTATGATTAGGCCACAGTTCCCGTCAGTTCCGATAACTATAGAGGATTTTTCCTTATATATACAACAATATTTAAATGAGGAAATACCAATCAGTGAAATAAAGCTTTCTAAAGAACATATGCAGCATTTTGATTTTTTTAAAATTGAAATTGAGAAAAGCATTTTTGAAAACTGTACCTTTCTTGATTGCGATTTTGAAAGAGCAAGTTTTGTCGATGTTGTATTTCTGAATTGTGATTTGTCAAACAGTAATTTTACAGAAACATATTTTGAAAGATGTCAGTTTATTTCATGTAAATGTATAGGAGTAAATATGAGTGACTCTATTTTTAAACACACATCTATGGAAGAATCAAATTTTCAATATTCCTATTTTGATAAAACTAAAATGACAGATGTTGTTTTTGAAGATATAGATTTTTCTGAGGTTTCTATAACTGAAGCTAAATTAAAAAGATTCCAAGCAAGAAATTCACAATTTATTAGAAATAACTTTTTTAAAACAATTTTAACAGGTATTGATTTTACCAGAAATGAGTTTGTTGCCCCAACGGTATCCACCCCTCCTATTGAACTTAAAGGAATTAAAATCAATATGCTTCAAGCAGCTGATCTAGTTACCCTTTGGGGAATTATTGTTGAAAAATAATGAGATATGATTTTCAAGAAACTAGAGAGTTTATTATTAATCTTTTGATAAAAACACTATTAGTGCAAGAAGTAAAAAACAAGCACTAGTAATATAATTATTATATTTAAATTTAGTGAACCATGTACTATGTAAAGAAAGCAAAGCTATAATAAGTACTATAATAGTTAATACTTTATTCTTTTTCAAATAATCACCTACTTTTTGATATTTCCATATTTTATATTATACATAACTTTCATAAAATTCCAATATCATATTTTATTTTTATAAGTCTCCTTTTTGGGATTCATTTGATTGATCTTACACTATATAAAAAGAGAAATAATTTAAAATTATAAACCTATATTTATAAAAAAATAAAATAACCTAAAAATAATTTAAGGTTATTTTATTTGAAAGCTAATATGAAATTACAGAGTATTTAACATCAGTTCTAATGTATTCTCTTGATTCAAACTATCTATTAAAAATTGAATATTATCTTTTTTAATATTATTTATTAAGCTTTCTAATTTCATCAACAATTACACAAGTATAAATTACAATTACTGAACATAATATTGAAATAGTTGCAGTCGGAATACCAGCCTCACATGGACCAGCACTAATTCATAATCCAAAATTTATAGCTATAAAATCTACTGCTAAAAATAGTATAATTTCCAATATTAAATAAATTACTTTATTGTTCATCACTAGCTTCCTTTTATTTAAGAGAAGAGAAATAATTCACTTACAATTTAACTATCTTGATGTAAATTTGAAAAATTACTTATAAAATTGAGTATTTTTCTATTAAATACCTAACAGCTTATATGAAATATCTAAAACTTCCTTATCATCTAAAGTATTATATATATGTACCGCTCCCTTTTCTCCTTTTAAATTAATCATTTTATTACGTTTAAGTTGCCTTTTTAACTGAGCAGACGTCCCGTCACTTCCATCTATAATAATAACATCTTTATTTAACACATTAGAGAGTTCGTTTTTTATAAAGGGATAATGAGTGCATCCCAAAACTACTGAAGCTATCTCATCTTTATCTAAAATTGAAAATTTATCCTTAAGAAATTGATTTACTTCACTCCCCTGAAGTACTCCCTTTTCTATAAGTTCAACAAGCCCTGGACAAGGTAATGGTACAATATTAGCCTTATCTTTATATTTGTTCATAAGACGATTAAACTTCTTTTCTGATAAAGTCATAGTAGTTGCCATTATAACTATTGTACCTCTCTTATTTAATTCCACTGCAGGTTTTAGAGCTGGCTCTATTCCTATAATAGGAATATTTTTATACTCTTTTCTAAGTTGCTCTATAGCTGCACTAGTTGCTGTATTACATGCAACTACAATAGCTTTAACATTATATTGTAATAAGAATTCTACAGCTTGAAAACTAAGTTTTCTAACTTCTTCAACACTCTTAACCCCATAAGGAGCATTTTTAGAATCACCTAAATAAATAAAATCTTCATTTGGAAGAAGTTCTATAGATTTTTTTAAAACACTTAATCCTCCAACTCCTGAATCGAAAAAACCTATAGGTTTATTGCTAATGTCCATAATTTTAACTGATCTACAGAAATTCTACCTGCAAATCAGTTTCACCTCCAATCTTTTCCGAGAATCCATATATTGTATTAAGTCTATGTTTTAATGATTTGCTTATTTAGCATAACTTATTAAAACAAAACTTATTATTTTATTAAAACATATCAATTTTACCCATAATATAAATTATACTTCACAAATTCTTTTAATACTATATGAATATACATTCTTTAAACAGAAAACTTAACTTTTTCCATTTAAAATTTTTTATAAAAAAAACTAATCTCATTGACAATTTATCAATTATATAATAGAATTTTTATATAATTTTTAAAATAAATGGGGTTAAAATAATAAATACAAAAATTTTCACAGTTTTTTGTGTTTAATTTATGAGGAGGAATAAAATGTTTAATGATTTAATTTTTTCTATACCAAAATCTGATCATTCTGAAAAATGTATAAGAAAAACTCTTACTGAACATCCAGAAATTAAATTTGTATCTCTTATAGGTATAGATTTTTCAGGTAATGATACTGACGAAAAGATTCCAATAAGAATTTTTTTAGATGACATAGATGGATTTTTAAAAGGGGCTATTCAAACAGACGGTTCATCTGTTGTTTTACCTGGTATTGCTACATTAAATAATGCTAAAGTAGATATGATTCCAGATACTGATGTTAACTGGTTTATAGACTACAATTATGAAAATATAGATTTTGAGACTAAAAAGCCTATTGGAACACTTAGAATACCTTGTTTCTTAATACATGACAGTAAAGCAATTGATTCAAGACATATTTTAAAATCTTCTATAGAACATATTGAAAAAAATCTTATGAAATACTTCAATGATTACCCTCATCTTCTTGAACCTTATGGAATAACTGTAGATGATATAGAAGATGTTTATGCTACAGCTGCCACTGAACTTGAATTTTGGGTAAAAACCCCTGAAGAAAGAGCTCATATTGAAGAACTTTCTACATCTCAAGTTCTTCAAGAACAATATTGGACTAGAACAAAAGGTTCAGTAAGAACTGCACTTGAAGAAGTACTTGATTTGATGGATAAATATGGTTTAGAATCTGAAATGGGTCATAAAGAAGTTGGTGGCGTAAAAGCTACTTTATCTGAAAGTGGAAACTTGACTCACATAATGGAACAATTAGAGATTGACTGGAAATATGCTGATGCTCTTCAAGCTGCTGACAATGAGTTATATGTTAGAATACTTGTTAGAGAAACTTTTAGGAGACATGGATTAGATGTTAATTTTCTTGCTAAACCTATTAATGGAGTTGCTGGAAGCGGTGAACACACTCATTTAAGTTTTTCATTAAAATTAAAGAACGGAAAAAGAATAAATTTATTTGCAGCTACAGGAAAGACTTTCTTAAGCATATTTGGATATGCCTCAGTAATGGGAATCTTAAAAAATTATGAGGTTATAAATCCATTTATATCTTGCACTAATGACTCTCTAAGAAGATTAAAACCAGGATTTGAAGCTCCTGTATGTATTGTTACATCTGTAGGTCATTCAGTAGATGTTCCTTCTAGAAACAGAACTATATTACTAGGAGTTATACGTGATTTAACTGCTCCACTAGCTACTAGATTTGAGCTTAGATCGCCAAATCCTCATACAAATACCTATCTTGCATTAGCTACAATGTTTATGGCATGCAATGATGGTATTGCTTATGCAATTACTAATAATAAAACTGAAGATGAGCTTTTCGCTGAGCTTTCTAAGCAAGCTGGTGAAAAAGCCGATTATCTTGAAAAAGACAGAGCTTACAGAAGTGAGGAGGACGTCTTTGAGGATTATACTGAAGAAGAAAGAAATAGATTATTTGGAGTTGCACCTAATACAGTATATGAAAATCTATTATCCTTTGATAAACATCCTGAGAAACTTGAAGTATTGAAATCTGGAGAAGTATTTACTGATAAAATAATTAATAGCTTCAGAAGTGGTGTTGAAAAAAGATGGATAACAGAAATCATAGCACGAATTATTCCTAATCATATAAGAACTATACGAAGCTATAAGATGCTTCATGATGTAGAAAAAGCTTATGACGTAGATATAACTAGATGGAAAAAAATAAATGAATTAAGATATTACTTAATGAAAGATTCTTATTCTTCTAAGTCCTTATTCTCAAAAATACACGATGCTGTAGATGCAGGTGACTTAGCTTCAATTTCTGATCTTCAAGTTGAGATGGATAATAAAATGCAAGAATTAAGAAAACTATATATAGATTATAAAACAAATCTTTTAGATATATAACTAAAAAAACTCCTAAGCTATTTAGCCTAGGAGTTTTTTAGTTAATTATTAAATTTTGAATTTACCGTTAATTAAAGTTAAAATATATTGACTATACTATTCCTTTAAACTATTATTAAAATTACTAAAATATTATATATTTCGGGGGGATTAATTAATGGATTTTAAAAATGTTATTTCAAAGATAACTAAAACTACTATTGATACTGCAGAAGTAGTTGCACAAACAGCTAAAGAAGGATCAGCTAAAATAGCAAAAAAATCTGAAGAACTTGTTGAAGTATCTAAACTAACAGTATCTATAAACTCTGAAGAATCTAAAATCAAAGACATATATACCGAAATTGGTAAAATAGTCTGTGAAAAGCATGAAAATGGAATGTATATAGATCCTGATTTAGTAGATCAATGTAACGACGTGTTAGATTTAAAAAATAAGGTAAAAGAAATGAAAAACAGGGTAATTCAAATAAAAAACAAAAAAGTTTGTCCTGAATGTGAGGAAACCTTAAACTCTGAAACTATGTTCTGTCCTAAGTGTGGAACAAATATTGAAAATGATATTACTATAGAAGAAAATGATATTACTACTGAAAATGTATCTGATGCTGAAATAATAGAAGATAAGTAAAAATCAAGTCGAGTCCACTACTAGGGCTTGACTTAATTTTTTATTAATTATATCGTTTCATTTATTAATATAGGAGAATAATATATTATATATCATATATTAATTTCTCATATAATCATAATAAAAATGTAATTTTATCACATTAACTTTTGAGAAATTTGCAAGTTATTTTTTGAAAATATGCAATTGAAATAATGATGTAACTCATATATAATAGTATTATTATTATTTTTTGCATCAAATGCATTTAATATGTTGCATTATTTGCATAAAATATATTGCAGAATTGCATATTTTTACCTATACAGAAAAGGAGTGAATAAAGTGGTTAAAAAGTTCAAAAGAATTTTAGTTGCAAACAGAGGAGAAATAGCCATAAGAATATTCAGAGCTTGTAATGAACTCGGAATTAGAACTGTGGCAATTTACTCTGATGAAGATAAATGTGCTCTATTTAGGACTAAAGCAGATGAAGCTTATGAGATCGGGAAAAAACAAGGTCCTATAGAGGCTTATCTTAATATTGATGAAATAATAAATTTAGCTTTAAAAAAAGGTGTAGATGCAATCCATCCAGGTTACGGATTTTTATCTGAGAATCCTGAATTTGCAAGAAAATGTGAAGAAGCTGGTATTGAATTTATTGGTCCTTCTGCTAATATGATGGAAAAATTGGGCGATAAAATAAAATCAAAATTAGTAGCTCAAAGTGTTAATGTTCCTACTATCCCAGGAGTAGAAAAACCTGTTACTTCAGAAGAAGAAGCATTAAAATTTGCAAAAATATGTGGCTATCCAGTAATGCTTAAAGCTGCCGCTGGAGGCGGTGGAAGAGGAATGAGAATAGTTCGAAATGAAGATGAACTAATTCCTTCTTTTAAAAGTGCTAAAAATGAAGCTAAAAAAGCTTTTGGTATAGATGATATATTCATTGAAAAATATCTTGAAAATCCTAAACACATAGAAGTACAAATTTTAGGAGATAAGTCCGGAAATATTGTCCATTTATATGAAAGAGATTGTTCGGTACAAAGACGTCATCAAAAAGTAATCGAATTTACTCCTGCATTTGCTCTCCCTGTTGAGAAAAGAGAAGAAATTTGTGCAGATGCATTAAAAATTGCTAATTCTGTAGGATATAGAAGTGCAGGAACTCTTGAATTCTTAGTTGATATTCATGGAAACCACTATTTTATAGAAATGAATCCTAGAATTCAAGTTGAACACACTGTAACTGAAATGGTTACTGGAATTGATATAGTCCAAAGTCAGATTTTAATTGCACAAGGCTACCCTCTAAATTCTAAAGAAATAGGCATAACTTCTCAAAATGATGTTAATGTTAGAGGCTATGCAATTCAATGTAGGGTAACAACAGAAGACCCTTCAAATAATTTTGCTCCTGACACAGGTAAAATAGACGTTTATAGAACTGGTTCAGGTTTTGGTATAAGACTTGATGGAGGTAATGGTTTTACAGGCGCTATAGTAAGCCCATACTACGATAGCTTACTTTTCAAAACTACAGCTTGGTCAAGAACCTTTGAAGATACTATAAGAAAATCTATGCGTTCTTTAAAAGAGTTAACTATATCTGGTGTTAAAACAAATGTTGACTTTTTAATCAACGTTTTAAACAATCCAGTGTTTGCAAAAGGAGAATGTACTACAAAATTCATAGAAGATCATAAAGAATTATTTGATATCATTACTAAAACAGATACAGAGTACAATATACTTAAGTTTATAGGAAATAAAGTTGTAAATGAAACTCGTGGAGTTAAAAGGGACTTCGATGTACCTATAGTTCCAAAACCACGTATTCCTAGTGACTTAACAGGTACTAAACAAATATTAGATAAAGAAGGGCCTAAAGGTCTTGTTAAATGGATAAAATCTAATGAAAAACTTCTTCTTACAGATACAACTATGAGAGATGCTCATCAATCTTTAATGGCAACTAGGATGAGAACTGTAGATATGTTAAAAATCGGTAAAGCTACATCTCTTTACGAAAAAGACCTATTCTCCATTGAAATGTGGGGAGGAGCAACTTTCGACGTAGCTTATAGATTTTTAAGAGAATCTCCTTGGACTAGACTTGCAGAGCTTCGAAAGAAAATACCTAATGTATTATTCCAAATGCTTATTAGAGGTTCTAATGGAGTTGGATATAAAAATTACCCAGATAATGTAGTAAGGGAATTAATTAATGAAGCTGCTAACTCTGGAATTGATGTATTTAGAATTTTTGACTCCCTTAACTGGCTAAAGGGAATGGAAGTTGCTATAGATGAAGTTCTAAAAAATAATAAAGTAGCAGAAGCTTGTATTTGTTATACTGGAGATATCTTAGATGAATCAAAAGATAAATACACTTTAGAATACTATGTTAAAAAGGCAAAAGAAATAGAAAATATGGGTGCTCATATTCTAGGGATAAAGGATATGTCCGCTCTATTAAAACCTTATGCTGCACACAAACTTATAAAAGCCTTAAAAAATGAAATATCAATACCTATCCATCTTCATACTCACGATACAACTGGAAATGGTGTTGCTACACTTATAATGGCTGCTGAAGCAGGAGTTGATATTGTAGATACTGCACTTAACAGTATGTCAGGTTTAACTAGTCAACCTGCACTTAACTCTATTGTAGCAGCTCTTGAGCATACTAAAAGGGCTACAGGTGTCAGTTTAGATGGAATTCAAAAACTTTCTGATTACTGGGCTGCTGTAAGACCTGTATATGCTCAATTAGAATCTGAGTTAAGATCTGGTTCTACAGAGATATACAAATACGAGATACCAGGAGGTCAATATTCAAACTTAAAACCTCAGGTAGAAAGTTTTGGATTAGGTCATAGATTTGATGAAGTTAAAGAAATGTATAAGAAAGTAAACCTAATGCTTGGAGATATAGTAAAGGTAACTCCTTCTTCTAAAATGGTTGGTGATCTTGCAATATTTATGGTACAAAACAATTTAACAGAAGAAAACATTTTAGAAAAAGGAAAAGATATGGCTTTCCCAGATTCTTCAGTAGCATATTTTAAAGGTATGATGGGACAGCCTGAAGGTGGATTCCCTGAAGCTCTTCAAAAAATAATTTTAAAAGGAGAAAAACCTATTACATGCAGACCAGGTGAACTTCTTCCACCTGAAGATTTCAACGCTATAGCTAAGAATCTTAAAGAAAAATTTGATATCGATGCTACAAAAAAAGATATTATAAGTTATGCATTATATCCAGATGTATTTGAAGACTACTTAAAATACATTAAGGAAAATGGTGATTTAAGTAGAATGGGAAGCGATATATACTTCCATGGATTACGTGAAGGAGAAACTTGTGAAGTTAAGGTAGCAGAGGGAAACATCTTAATTATAAAACTTCTCCAAATAAACAAAATAGACAAAGAAGGATTTAGAACTCTTGTATTTGAAATTAACGGAAATAGACGTGAAATAAAAATAAAAGATAAGAGTGCCCAAAATTCTACCAATGTAAATACATTACAAATGGCTGATCCAGATAACCCACTAGAAGTTGGTTCAAGTATTCCTGGTACAGTATTAAAAGTGTTAGTTGAACCAGGTGATGAAGTTAAAGAAAATGATAGTCTAATAATTATTGAGGCCATGAAAATGGAGACAAATATTACTGCATCTACAAATGGTACTGTAGATTCAATATTAGTTAAAGAAGGTCAACAAGTTAAATCAGGAGAACTTTTAATTAAGCTTAAATAATTAAAACCGTTATCAAAATTATAATTAAGAGCCTATGAAATATTATTTCATAGGCTCTGCTTTTTAAATATTCTTAAACCACTACATATAAAGTACAAATTCCCACATAATTCACTTTAATAAAATAGTTATTCAGCTTTATTAAAAAGATAAAGACTTAATTTTACTCTTAGATCTAATTAAAAATCTCAAGCTTATAAGAGCAACTAAACACATAAATCCCTCTATTAAAAAAATATTTTTATTATATACAGCCACAAAATCTACTAAAGCATGTATTGAAATAGCATATAAAATATACTTTCCTTGTTTTTTTATTACTCCTTCTAAAACAACCATAGTCAATGCCATATGAAGAGCTATTGCAAAAATTCTTTCTAATCCCCCTAACAAAAACATATAAGAAGGAGTATTTATAAGCACATCTGCATAAGGAATTTCGTTACCACTATTAATAAAAAATGAATATATTATATTTGATATATAAGTAAATCCTACTATTAAAATTGCTTCAACTCCACCATGACCAATTCCAAAAGCAATTCCATTTTTCCAACTCAATCTATTCTTAAGTATATACTTAATTCCAATAAATCTTGCAACTTCTTCAAATATTCCCGCACTTAAAGCTATAAGTACCATGTAAATGACTGTGTTTGATTTTATAAAATTAATAAACCAAGGTTGTTTATTTAAATACTGAAGCATTGGTATTCTCAAACATACTTGAGATACAATAAACATAAGTGCCCCACAAAATACAGCAAATAAAGATATTTTTTCTTTCTTATAAAAATAGACTGTTAATCCTATTGGCAAACCAAAACATATAATAGTAGATATAATCATAAATATTAACTTACTATTACTAATCATATCATTATCCCCTCCCCATTTACTTTTTGTTTTAAGTAAACTTTCAATATTTATATAATAGGCTCTGTTTTAAAGAAATGTAAATTTATTTTGCCATCCAAACACTCATAACAGAAGATAAAATAATAAATATCATTAATAATATAAATAGTAGTATCGCTTTAGTATTTCCAAAATTTATTGTCCATCCTATTCCAAATCTTTTTTCAATAATCATCGCAGGATCATTTTTGTTTACATAAAACATTCCCATTTTCCAATACTTATCATCATTTCTATCTATATACCCTTCATTTTTATTATCTTGGCTTATTTTTATTCGACTTCCTCCTTGCCCTGTCATAACAGAAAGAACTATACTAGCAACTATAATAATAATAGTTGGAATTGCAATAGCTATAACCATTTGATCAGATGTACATTTTATTACAGTTAATACGGTTAATTGAGCAAAAGTAAATATTAATGTAATAAATACGGATAAAAATACTATATATCCAGACCACAAGTATCTAAAACGTCTATTTTGCTCTCTTGAAACCCCTGGATTAGAAGCATTTATTTGAACTTTAGACATGCCTATAACTTTATATGATATATACATAACAACAAGCATACCTACTTCTGTAACAGGCAACATAAAAATTACTTTAGGAGATTTTTGTACCCAAGTATCTACTATTCCTTGTGAATTCCAGTGTAAAGGAAGCTTATTAGGCAAATCAGGATACACTTTATATCCTATTATTATATTTGCAATTATTATAGCTATGGGAACTAAAAACCAAAGAGAACTAACAAGTATTTTTCCATTCTTATTACTTCTAAAACTAGTATCTACAACCAAAACTTCTCTTTTTCCTTCTTCCCAATTGTGCTGTGATTTAAACTCTTTAACTTTCTTATGCGTGTTATAATATACCATCATTTCAACAAACAAATATATAAATATGCCAATAACAAAAACAATCTCATTTTTACTATAAATAACAGCTCCCACTATAACTAATAAAAGTAGCCCACAAACTAACAAATAATTTTTTATATACTGTTTCTTAAACTGGATAATTTCAGGAGTACTAATCATATCTTCTGGTATTCTTATACCAAAAAATATTTCTTTTCTAGTTAAATTTGGCATGTATATTCCTAAAAAGAATAGTATTAAAAGCACTGGAACATAATTTATAATAATCATTTTTATATCCATTTAATGTCCTCCTATTTATAAGAATTAAATTTTTCTTTACATAAATCTATAAATTCCTTTTCGCTCATTCCCCTACAACAAGATTCAGCTATTAATGCATCTACTTCTTCATTAAGTTTCATCATAAAATCTTCTGTAATTATATTTTGCATACTTCCAATCATGGCACCTTTTCTTCTATCTATATTAATAAAACCATCTTCCTTTAATAAGTTATATGCCTTATTTACAGTATGCATATTTATTCCTATATCTTCTGCCATTTGCCTTACAGAAGGAAGATTCTCCCCTTGCAACAATTGTTTTTTAGCTATTCCTTTTATTATTTCATTCCTAAGTTGAATATATATTGGAGTTTCCGATTGAAAATCTATTTTAATAAGCATAATCCCCCCCCTTTCTCCATTATTACAATACTTGTATCTAATAATATTTTATGTTCTATAAGTTATATCTGTTATATACATAATAGAACAATGAAAATAAAAAAACAATACTTTTTAAAAATTTTTCTATCATGTAGTTAGCCAATTAAACTTTGAAATAGTAACTAGAAACACTTAAGGTGTAAATTTCTAAAAATGCGTAATTGCCGGAATATGGACTCCGGCAACTAAACTGGGATATGGACATCCCATAGTTAGGATAAGGTTCTTAGAAGAATATACCTTTAGTGTTTCTTTGCATACTAAAGGTTTAATAGATAACTACATATATTTTAGAAAACCTATTCCTCGACCTTATTCATTATGTAACAATATTATTCTATTTCATCATATTTATTTTTTATAGATTTAAGATCTTCCCAAAAACTAAATTTTTTATTATCATCTCTTAAAACAGCAGATGGATGAAAAGTGCATGTAATAAAATACCCTTTTCTCTCTACCCATTTCCCTCTATCTCTGGTTATTCTCCAATCAGATCCTAGTATATATTTCATAGCTGTAGCTCCAAGACAAACAATTATTTTAGGCTTTATAAGTGCTACTTGATTTCTAAGATAAGGAATACACTCATTTGCTTCCTCCTCATAAGGGGTTCTATTGTTTTTGGGTCTACATTTACATATATTTGTTATATAAAAATCCCTTTCCCTCATTAAATTAAGAGCTTGAACTCCCTTTTCAAATAATTGACCAGCTCTTCCAACAAAAGGTCTTCCAAGTCTATCCTCATCTGCCCCTGGGGCCTCTCCTATAAACATAATCTTCGCCTTTGGATTTCCTTCTCCCAAAACCATATTAGTCCTAGTATCTCCCAATTCGCATTTATGGCACTCCATACATTCTTTATGTAATTCTCTCCATTGAAGCAAATAAACCACCCCAAATCTATTATTTATTATAATTAAGCGAATTGCCTAATTACAAACTCATATAAGTTTAATATTACACATTCCCCTCAATTTTACAAAGTTATTTTAAAATTAAATGGTGACCTAAGCTTATTTTATCTCTTTTAAAACATTTAATAAATATCTAAAAGTTCTCTTAGCAGAAGAATACTAAGTTTTTCTTTTGGAGTATGTACATCATAATTTAATTCAGCCACTCCTCTCATAGCAGTTTCTTCTTCAGTAGTAAACAAAATTTCTAACGGTGAATGAGAAACATCTTCTGTATCTAATATAGCTAAACAATAAGCAATTGCTATACCATTATCTGCTCCTAGTGTTGTTCCTCATGCCTTAATAAAATCTCCTTCTACATCTAATTTTAGAAGATCTTTATTAAAATCATGTTCTATATTTGTGTTTTTCTCACAAACCATATCCATGTGCCCTTGAAAAATAACTATAGGAGAATTCTCATATCCCTTACTTCCATTTTTCTTTATTATTATATTCAATGCTTTATCCTGAGCAACTTCTAAATTACGCTTCTTTGCAAAATCTACAAGATAATCACTAATAGTCTTTTCATTCCCTGATCCCCTCGGTATATTACTTATGTCAGCAAAATAATAAAATACTTTATCTTTAAATAAATCTTTGAAAAGATTATCCATTATAATTGTCCTTCCTTTTAATTAAATTTATTAATAATTTTAGCATAAATACACACTTTAATTCAAAATACGCATAATTAAGAATATGTATAAATTTTCGTTTTATTTCCTTCAGTGCACATTATTACCCATCTAATTGTTAAAACATCTTTTTAAATATAATAAAAAAAATTGAATATTAAAATTATCTAAATTAAAATTTTTTGTGAATAATTTGTTACTTTTTTACTAATTATATAAAAACAGATTAATTTTAAGTTGATTTTGTAAATTTTTGACTATATAATTATATACATTATGATTAAGATTACAGCATAATCTATCGATATTATTATCATAGATATTATTATCATAGATGTTATTATATGGAGGATATGTATGGACAGGGAAATTTTAAGTGAAATTAATATTCTAAAAGAAAAATTAAACACTTTAGTTGGAATCAAGGATGTTAGCCTATCTGATGAGGAAGTATTGACTATTAGTGTTAAGTTGGACAAGTTGATTAATAATTATATTAAGATATCTTCAAATACTCAAAATTAGCTCAAATAATATTTATTTAACATTATTTTTTAGCTTTATATATATTTCTTGTATATTTTAAGATTTATTCTGTTTTTTATTTTTTTACATTTATTAAATTAAAAATCTTGCATAAATATATATTAAGAAGTATAATTATTCATAAGCTACAACATAAAAAACATTGATTTGTAAATTCTTTTTTAAATAAATATTCATTTTCAAATATTAATTTAAATCTTTATTTTAAACTAAGCTAGTTTCTTTTTTTAATATATTTCCCCATAAGAACCCCTTATAAAGGGGTTCTTTCCCTTTTATTTTTTTTAACACCATTCTTTAGTCTTCTTAAATCTATATTTAACCCTACTAGTTTCATTGTATAAAAACAGGGTAAAATTCCAACGAAATTTTACCCTATATTTACACTTTTATATTCTATTTTGCAGGAACAAATTTTCTAATCCAATGTCCAAATCCTGCAGGATTTCTAGTTTGAATATATACTCTTCCTGGACCTCTGAACCTACAAACAAGGGTTTCTCCTGAAGTTATTGAAGATATCCAGCCTTTTGAAGCCTTTTCTATTGTAAAATCCATATTTTCAGGCCAAGCAACTAAATGTTGATTATCTACTATCATTTCTTCTCCTTCTGGAACATCTAATGGATGAATAGCTCCATAAGAACTTACAAATAAAGTTCCCTTTCCTCTTACTTTTAATACAAAAAATCCTTCTCCTGAAAAAAATCCTTTTGCGAGATCCTGCATCTTTGTGGATATATCAAGACTTTCGGATCCCGCTAGAAAACCATCTTTTTGAACTACATATTCTGTCATTCCATCCATCTGTATAGGTATTATATCTCCAATAGATGTAGGCGAAAGTAAAACTTCACCCTTTCCCCTAGATGCTTTTAAAGTTTGAAAGAAAAATTTTTCTCCAGCTAACATTCTTCCAATTCCTCCAAAAATACCACCTTCAAGTTTCCCATCCACATCAATAGTAGGACTCATTGCAACCATAGCCCCCGATTCTGCCTTTATAGCTTGTCCTTGTTCAAGCCATACCTTAAGCATTGTATTAGATCCTCTATAAAGTAACTCATGGTTTATTTCCATATTTCATACCTCTCTTTATCTTTTAATTATAATAATATAAAAAAATATTATACCATATTATTTTATTCGACATTCTTTTATAATTTCGTCCATTTTATTTTAAATCTTAACTACATATTTCAAAACAAAAAAATTTCTCAATTAAAATATCACAATTATAAAACTTTATTGTAAAATATAATATTTTTTATTCTATAATTTCACTGTAAATAACCTAATTAATTAGAAAACTACATAGTTTTTTCTGTATAGATTACTTAAGAATTATATAAACCATTCGAATAATTTATAAATGTGATTTTGTTATATAAATACCCCTTAGAAATTAATAAATTAAATATCAATATAATTTAAGGAGTGATAACGTGTCTATAATTGATGTTGCAAAACAAACAGCTGAAATGTTATATGAGCTAAATAATAAAAATTGTACTATCCTAATCACTGAAAATTCCAAAATCGTAGAATATTTAGAATGTGATATTCTTAAACTTCCTGTAAAAATTGGCGATACAATTGCCGAAGAAACAGTATTAAGTAAAGCTTGTCGTACAGGACAAAGAGTTTATTCAGAAATAGCTAAACAAGACTCGCCATATGGAGTGGGATATGTTGGTATGGCAATCCCCTTATATGAAAACGGAGTTATAGTGGGTGGACTTTCAGTAACTTCACCTTTTTCAAATAACTTATCTGAACTTAGAGAAACTTCATGCGAATTAGATGAAGCTGTTAACCAAACAGAAAGTGCTTCTACTTCCATTGCCAACTCTGCGGTTAACCTTGCAACCATGGTTGAAGATTTGTCTAGTAAAACTACAGAAGCTAATAAAGAAATAAAAACAATCCACGAAGTAACTAACCTTATAAAAACAATTGCTAATCAGACAAATCTCCTTTCTCTTAATGCTGCAATTGAAGCTGCAAGAGCTGGAGAACATGGAAAAGGATTTTCTGTAGTAGCTTCTGAAGTCAAAAAGTTAGCTCAAAGTACAGCAACAAATGTTAATGATATATCAAATAAGCTAACTTATATATTTTCTTTAGTTGAAGGTATATCCGACTCAGTAAATACAATTATGGATCTAACTCAACAACAAGCTTCAAGTACACAAGAAATTAGTGCTACTATGATAGAGTTAAAATCCCATATAGCAAAAATAAAAGTTATCGCTGATGATTTCAAAGGATAATTGCTATTCATTTAAACCTCTTTTTAATAATAGCTTATCAGATTTTGAAATATTTAAATCTAAAATAAAAAATGAAGACTATTATCAAATTAGATTATTAATAGTCTTCTTTATTATATAAAATTACTCTGATCTAAATACGTGTTAGCTAAACTCTCGTAGAACTTCCCTCAAAAGCATTTATATACATCTGTTTTATTTCCTCTATTAAAGGATACCTTGGATTAGCTCCTGTACATTGATCATCAAAAGCTTCTTCACACATCTTATCTAAGCTAGCATAAAATTTTTCTTTTGATACCCCTGCTTCACTAATAGTCTTTGGTATATTAATTTTTTTCTTTAATTGATCTATTTCTTTAATTAAAAGATTTATATTTTCATCTTCTGTGTCTCCATGTAAATGTAGATAATTAGATATCTGACTGTATCTCCATTTAGCATTTGGATATTTATATTGTGGAAAAGCAGCCTGCTTTCTTGGATTATTAACGGCATTAAATTTAATTACTTCATCTATAAGTATTCCATTAGCTATACCATGTGGTATATGATGAATTGCACCTAATTTATGTGCCATAGAGTGACAAACTCCTAAAAATGCATTTGCAAAAGCCATTCCAGCCATAGTTGATGCATGAGCCATTTTCTCTCTAGCTTTTATATTATTAGGCCCTTCCTCATAGGATTGAGGAAGATATTTGAATATTAATCTTATAGCTTCAAGAGCTAACCCATTAGTGTATTCTGAGGCAAGTACTGATACATATGCTTCAATAGCGTGTGTTAATGCATCTATTCCTGATGCTGCAGTAAGGGGTTTTGGCATATTCATCATAAGCTCAGCATCAATTATAGCCATATTAGGTGTTAGCTCATAATCCGCTAATGGATATTTTATTTCTGTCTTTTCATCTGTTATAACTGCAAAAGGAGTCACTTCTGAACCTGTACCTGCTGATGTTGGTATAGACACCATCATCGCTTTCTCTCCCATTTTAGGAAACGTATATACTCTCTTTCTAATATCCATAAACCTCATAGCAAGGTCTTCAAATCTTACTTGTGGATGCTCATAAAGAACCCACATTATCTTAGCTGCATCCATAGGTGATCCACCCCCCACAGCTATAATTACATCTGGCTTGAAACTTAACATTTCTTGTGCTCCCTTTCTAGCTGTTGCTAGAGTTGGATCTGGCTCTACATCAAAAAATACCCTAGAATCTATACCTATATCATCTAGTATTTGTATAACATTATCCACAAAACCTAATTGAAAAAGCACTTTATCTGTTACTATAAATGCCTTTTTCTTGTGCATTTCTTTTAATTCTCTTAATGCTACAGGAGTACAACCATATTTAAAATATATTTTTTCAGGGACTCTAAACCAAAGCATATTTTCCCTTCTCTCTGCTACGCTTTTTACATTTAATAAATGTTTAACACCTACATTTTCTGATACTGAGTTTCCACCCCAACTACCACATCCTAAAGTTAAAGATGGTGCTAATTTAAAATTATAGACATCTCCTATAGCCCCTTGAGATGAAGGCATATTCACTATTGTTCTTCCTGTTTTCATAACGGCTCCGAACTTATCAATTCTATCTCTTGATTTAATTTGATCAGTGTATAACACAGAAGTATGTCCAAATCCTCCAAGTTCTATTAGTCTAACAGATTTTTTCAATGCTTCATCAAAGGTCTTTACTCTATACATAGCAAGTATTGGGGATAATTTTTCATGAGAAAAAGGTTCCTCTAGTTCAACAGATTCTACTTCTCCAATCAACACTTTAGAATTTTGTGGCACATCAACTCCTGCCATAGCTGCTATCTTATGTGCTGATTGACCTACAATTTCTGAATTTAATACACCATTAATTACTATTATGTCCCTTATCTTATCGACCTCATCTTTTTTAAGTATATATGCTCCTCTTGCTTCAAATTCTTCTCTAACTTTATCATATACTTCATCTAATACTATTACCGATTGCTCTGATGCACATATTACTCCATTATCAAAGGTTTTAGAAAGTAATATGGAGTTTACAGCCATCTTTAAATGAGCAGTTTCATCTATTATCGCCGGAGTATTTCCTGCACCAACCCCTATAGCTGGTCTCCCGGAAGAATAAGCAGCTTTAACCATTCCTGGACCACCCGTAGCTAATATAATATCAGAATTACTCATAACTAACTGAGATAATTCTACTGAAGGTTCATCTATCCATCCAATTATCCCTTTTGGAGCTCCAGCTTTTACAGCTGCTTCTAATACTATACGAGCCGCTTCCGCAGTAGATTTTTTTGCCCTTGGGTGAGGAGAAAATATAATCCCATTCCTGCTCTTTAAAGCTATGAGAGCCTTAAATATGGCTGTAGATGTTGGATTTGTAGTTGGTACAATAGCAGCTACAACCCCTATTGGCTCTGCAACTTTAGATATACCAAAAGCTTCATCTCTACTTATAACACCACAAGTCTTTTCGTCCTTGTATCTGTTATAAATATATTCTGAAGCAAAGTGATTTTTTATAACTTTATCTTCAACTATACCCATTCCCGTTTCTTCTACTGCCATTTTTGCTAGTCTTATTCTAGCATTGTTAGCAGCCATAGCCGCTTGCCTAAATATCTCATCTACTTGCTTTTGATTATAAGTAGAATATATTCTTTGTGCTTCTCGAATTCGTTTAATTTTGTCCATTAGTTCATCTGCATTTGTAACTTTCATTTATAATATCACCTCTTTATGAATACATAATTTTTTTAATCACATCCTAACAATTTGTAGTATTAGTAATTTCACATCTTTTTATTAGTTGCAGTTTCTAAGTTTTGATATAAAATAATCTTATTTAAAATATCATTAGTTAATATATAAGATCTTTATTTTTACCAACTTAAACGCTTTATGGCAATTAAAAGTTATTTGTTATTAAATATTTTACATTTATTATGTATAATTAACCTTTATTAATAACCAAATTAACTTTATAATATATATATTGGGTTTGAGGAATGATATAATTATCTTTTTAATTCCAAAATATTTGTTTTAACAAACAAAGTTACATGATTATTACGAAAATTTCATATTATTATCTATAAATACTATATTTTACTTTATAGGTCGTTATTTGGCATATAAAAATTTTTCTTAATGCCAGAAAACAGCTTGTATAAATTTTTATTTTAATATAGAATATACAAGGGTGATATTTATGTTTAAAAATAAGTCTGAAAAAGACAAGAAACCAAAAAAATGGTTTATAATATTTGAAATTATCTTCACCATAATTTCTGCCCCATTTTTACTTTACTATGGGCCTTTTGATAATGTAAAAACTACAGTTGTCGGATCAGCAATGACTACTTCTACCCATCAATGGATTGCTACAATGTTTTTATCTAAGGACCATATAAATCAAATACTAAGCAGAAATAAAATTCAAAATATAGTTCAAACAGATATTGATAAACTAAACGAAAAAATAACTAATAAAATAAACAATAATCCTAAAGGCTCCAATGAAATAGAAAGATACTATATCAATGGAGATAAATTTACAGGGCATCTTTTAGTAATTAAAAACCCTAAAAGAGTAAAAGTCGGATTTTCTGATGAGATAGGTAAAAGCGGTGAAACTACTAGTCAAATTGCAAAACGTTATAATGCTGTTGCTGCGATAAATGCAGGAGGTTTTGATGCTAATTCTATTGTTTCAGAAAATACTGGTTCAAAAACAAGTGGCTCCGCTTCTGGTATAATAATCTCTAATGGTAAAGTAGTATACAATAGTTTAAAGAAAGATGAAAAAAGCTGTATAGCTGGTATTACTAAATATGGAACTTTGATAGTTGGTAATCATACAGTAGACGAATTAAAAAAATTAAACGTAACTGATGCTGTATCTTTTGGTCCATGTTTAATAGTAAATGGTGAAAAGACTATAACCTCTGGAGATGGAGGCTGGGGTACAGCTCCTAGAACAGCCATAGGTCAAAGGAAAGATGGAAGTATACTGTTCCTAGTTATTGACGGTAAGTACATAGGCCGCCTTGCAGTTACTTTAAAAGAATTACAAGATATTTTATATGAATATGGTGCGTATTATGCTATAAATTTAGACGGAGGTTCATCTTCTACCATGTACTATAAAGAAAAAGTTATAAGCAACCCTTACAAATCTACTGGTGAAAGAGAAATTCCTTCTATATTTTATGTAACACCATAAAATATATAATTTAGTTACTTATATTTAAAGTAACAATTGCTTAATTGAAAATTAATATGTGTTTAAATAAAGTATAAAACACCTAATTAAAAATAATATTTTTAATTAGGTGTTTTATACACTAATAAACAGAAATTTAATTATATAAAAAGAGGTCATTAAAATGAAAGTTAATTACCAAAAAATCTTAGATAAAAAACTAGAAGAAATAAAAGCTTTAGATAAAGTTCCTTCACTTATCTTACATAGTTGTTGCGCTCCTTGTAGTAGTTATGTTTTAGAATATCTTTCAGAGTTTTTTGATATAACAATATTTTATTATAACCCTAACATTCATCCTGAAAATGAATATAGAAAAAGGGTTCAAGAACAAAAGGAGTTCATAGCACAATTACCTACAAAAATAAAAATTAACTTTATAGAAGAACATTATAATACACAGGAATTTTTTGATATTGCAAAAGGACTAGAAGAGGAACGTGAAGGTGGCACTCGATGTTTTAAATGCTATGAATTACGTTTGAGAGAAGCAGCAAAAAAAGCTAAGAAATTAAATTTTGATTATTTTACTACTGTATTATCTATAAGCCCTCATAAAAACGCAGAAAAAATCAATGAAATTGGAGAAAAATTAGCAAAAGAACTTGATATAAAATTTCTCAACTCAGATTTCAAAAAGAAAAACGGATACAAACGTTCCATAGAGCTTAGTAAGGAATATAATCTTTATAGACAAAATTATTGCGGCTGTGTATATTCTCAAAGAAATTTAAAAACTATTAATGAAAAATAAATATCCTGTTTGTTTTTAATCTAACTATGAAGAGTATGTTTTAAAAATTATTTTGAAACATACTCTTATTTTTTAATTTTTAGCACAAATATGTTTTAAAAACATATTATATAACGAAACACAATATGTTTTATTGCACTGCAAGGAGGAATTAAAATGACAATGCCTTTAACTCTTGGGAAAGGATTAATCAATAGCTTTGATGCCGCAATAATTCGACCCGAATCCCCTATTTCCATTTATTCTGACCCAATACTTCTAGCTAAAATTCCCTTAACCGTTCAAGCATCAAAAAATTTAATCTCTTTAATAGCAACAATAAGTTGGAGAAAGCCTACCCCTTTTGATACCACAGTAGCTTTAAGATTCAATATATACCGCAATAATATTACTGATGAAAATTTAATATATACTACTGTTGATTCAGAAGCTAATATAGCTGCTTTTAATGGACAAACTACCACTTTTATTTATGTGGACAAGGCTAACAATTTTATGAATTGTTCTATAAATAACAAACCTGTTAGCTACTTTCTAACTGTAGAACTAGAACAAAGTTTATGATGTTTGTTTATAATAAACTCTAAAATTATAGTCAATTTTAAATCTAACAAAAATAAATTTAAATATAATATTTTTAACTACCTAAGTTTTGTACAAACAAAACTTTATTAGTTTCCATATTATAGTTTCCAAAAAATAAATAGTGGATAATACCAAGCCTTGAAGTATAATTTTCTTGCTACAGAAAAATTAAGAAAGGCGGTATTATCCTATGAATAATTTTACCTTTACTCAAGA
>NZ_JAPQFJ010000010.1 GCF_026738875.1 Clostridium brassicae | reverse complement strand
TTACTCACCCGTCCGCCGCTAATCCATTCCCCGAAGGGAATTTCATCGCTCGACTTGCATGTGTTAGGCACGCCGCCAGCGTTCGTCCTGAGCCAGGATCAAACTCTCAATTTAAAAGTTTAATCTTAAGCAGGCATCCAAAATCTACGATTTTGTAATGTTCGCTTACTCAGCTTTGCTGAGTTTCCTTGCTCTTTAGAATTGACTGACTTTATATCAACTTCTGTTTAATTTTCAAAGACCATTTTCATCTTTCGACGACATTAGTAATTTTATATTACTTTCTTTCTTTTGTCAACACTTTTTACCTCGCTTTTCAAACTCATTTTTTGTTTTTAAAGCTAGTGTTTTGTGACGACGAATGTTATTGTAACAAATACTTTAATCTATTTTTTCATAGCAATCGACATTTAAATAAATTATCCACCTTTTTCTTTCATTTTCTCTTAATTTATTCTATTTTTTTATATAGACACACAAGGTATAGTTTATTTACAAATTCAATAAGCTATTTTAAGTTTCCTGTAGAAATGCTTAATTTACTTGCTCCTTAAAATAGCTTAATAAAAATATTTTTATAAATTATATTGAGAACATAAATCTTTTGTTGCATTTTGATCATATTTTCCTAAATAAGCTTCCATAGTTTCATGAGGTTCTATATAAAATCCTTCCCTCTCATGTATTAATTCCATTTTATCTAATCTATCTATAGTATCTCCACCAAATAAAACATCCCACTCTTCTTTATTAAAAAATCTAGAGAACTTTTCATATTCCCCTTCTTCTAATAATGCGCCAAATTTTTCATCATAAAATACAACTATCTCATTATCTGCAACTACCATTTTCTCAACTTTTGTATATAAAGGTTTCATAAGAATATCTGACACTATAAACAAAGCTAAGCTTCCTTTTTCCTCTACAAGTTTGCCACATTGAACCCTTCCTAACCTAATAGAATTTTTGGTCCACTTACCATCTCTTATTATATCTTCAATTTTTTTATTCCAATTCATAAAATCAGCTCCTTCAATATAAATTTCAATCTTATCTATACTACACTTTTATTATTTCCATCTATCTATAAATAATGTAAAAAATAATATTAAACACCTTTTAAACCACATTAGTTATTCTTAGAACTTATTCACTTTTAAAAAGCTATGTTTAAAAAGAGTTCTAATTTTTAAATAAAATTTCAATTATATATAAATTTTATTATGTATTATAGTTAATCATATATATTACATAACATAAGAAGTTTGACTATACAAAATAAAAAAGAGTCTAGTAAAAATTTTTTACTAGACTCTTTTGCGAATTTATTCTCTAAAAATAAATAAAAGTACATCATTTTAATTTTAGAAACCCTTATATATAATTAGAACTTCACTACATTTGTAAACACTAATATTAAAAGCAATACTCCTACAAATATTCTATACATAGCAAATACTCTCATAGGTCTCTTCTTTAAAAATGAAATAAATTTATCAACAACAACCAACGCAACAATAAAGGAAACTATAAACCCAACAGCTAAAGCTATAATTTGAATAGCATTTACAGCTACTAAATGCTTAGACAAAGATATAATTGTAACACCTACCATTACTGGTATAGCCACAAAGAAAGAAAATTCAGCTGCCGCAACTGTAGAAAGCCCGCTAATCCAACCACCTATTATAGTAGATGCTGATCTTGACATTCCAGGCCACAAAGCTAAACATTGAAAACATCCTATAACAAAAGCTTGCCTTATTGTTATATCGTCTATTGATTTTGTTTTAAAATTTCTTCTGTATTTTTTTTCAGCAAAAATCATCCATAACGCTCCAACTATCAAAGCTGCAATTACAGGCATTGGATAAAATAGTTTTTCTTCTATTTTATCATTAAATAATATTCCCAGTACTCCCGCTGGTATACAAGCTACGCCTATCTTAAACCAAAACATAAATCCTGATTTAGGCTTAGTTGGCCAAAAATCTTTAAAGGTATCTGTGATTTTACCCCAATACAAAAAAATTATAGCTAATATAGCTCCTAATTGAATAACCATATTGAACATGTCTATGTATGTCTTAGAATATAAAGTTCTTGGAAGAATTCCCTCTTTAAACCCTATAAGATTTCCAACAATAATCATATGCCCTGTAGAAGATACTGGTAAAAATTCAGTAATTCCTTCTACTACACCTATAATAATAGCTTTAAGTATAAATATAAAATTTACCACAATCCACCCTCTCTTTCTGTTTTTTATTAGCCATGTTTTAACATTGTTAAAACATGGCATTATTTTTGCTGTATAAAATTTTCATTAAATAATTATATTTTATAAGTTTAGTAATGTTAAAATTATACTCTTACTTATATATACATAGAAATTATACTCTTTATTAATATCGATTGTCTACTTTTATTTAATAAGGATTAACATGTACCATGCAATGTTTTACTTTAGAATTACTTTCCTCTATTTTAAAGTGAACTTTTTCTGCTATATCATGCGCATCTAATAGTGATAACTCCTTGCTTACTGATATCTCAACATCAACATACAATCTACTTGCATGTACTCTTGTTTTTAAATCATCTATTTTAAGAACTCCACTTATACCTTCAATATCTTTTATTATTTTATTAATCGTATCTTTATCTGCAGCACAATCCATTAATTGATTTACTGCTCCAATATATATCTCTACTGCAACCTTAAGTATTATTATACATATAACTATTGAAGCTATTGGATCTAAAATTGGATAGCCTATTCTTGCACCAACCACTCCTATTAAAGTCCCAATAGATGAAAATGCATCTGACCTATGATGCCAAGCATCTGCAAGAAGAGCAGAACTATCTATTTTTTTAGCTCCTTTAATTGTATATCTATACATCCATTCTTTTGTAATAATTGACAAGAGAGCAGCAAAAATAGTTATTTTACCTGGAATATTATATTGTCCTAATCTAATTATTTGTATGGACTTATATCCAATCATTATACCTGTAGTCCCCAAAATAACAGCAAGCATTTTAGCAAAAACAGGCTCATATTTTTCATGTCCATAAGGATGATCAACATCTCCAGGTTTCTGTGACATTTTCAACCCTATCATAACACAAAACGTACTCATAACATCTGATAAAGAATGTACTCCATCTGATATCATAGCACTACTCTTTCCAAAAATTCCTGCAACCACTTTCACTATAGATAATATTACATTTACAACTATAGTTATCTTAGATATTCTATTCCCTATTCGAAGTCTTTCCTTTGGCTCCAATTTCATTCCCCATTTCCAATTGATAATATATACTATACATTATATGCACTATATATGTAATATGCAACTATTTTTCTTTGTAATTTTTATTATCAATTGATAATGGTAATTACTAATAAAAGGTAATTAATTTCCTCTTAATTACCCTTTATTAGTAACATGTTATTTAGTATATTACGTAGTTCCTCTAACTATTAATTTAGGTTTAAAATACATCTGCTTTCTAGATGGATTCCCATTTATTATCTCAATAAGTACTTGACAAGCTTTTTCACCCATTTCATAAATAGGTTGGGCTATAGTAGTTAATTCAGGTTCAACAAAATTTGAAATTTTTATATTATCAAATCCTATAATACTTATGTCATTAGGTATATTATAACCCTTTCTTACAAGAAACTTCATTCCGCCTAATGCCATTATATCATTACTGTAGAAGATAGCTTCAATATTTTTATCGTAATTAATTATCTCTTCTGTAATCTTCATGCCACCTTCAATAGTAAAATCACCTTCAAAAATTAAATTTTCATCATATAAATTGTGTTCCATCATTACATCTTTATATCCCTTAATTCTTTGAAATGATATTTTTAAACTTTTATTTCCACTTACAAAAGCGATCTTTTTCTTTCCATTCTGTAATAAATATTCTACTCCTTCCCTTACTCCCTCTTCATTTAAACAGTAAACACCACAATAATTCTCTTTATTGCTTATATCTCTATCTACAAGAACAAAAGGAATATTATTTTTATTTAATATATCTAAGCTATGTATATCTCCTTCTCCAGTTATAAATATCACACCATCTACTAATTTACTTATAAGAAGTTTTATGTATTTTTCTTCTTTTTTACTATTACTGTCTGTATTACAAAATATAACATTATACTCTAACTTATTAGCAGTATCTTCAATTGCTCTAGCTATTTCTGAAAAGAAAGGATTAATTATATCTGGTACAATTATTCCTATAGTTTGAGACTTATTTGTACTTAAGCTTCTAGCAACTCCATTAGGTATATAATTTAATTCCTTAGCAATTTTTAATATTCTTTCCTTTGTATTATCACTTATGCTAATAGCTTTATTGTTTAAAACCATGGAAACAGTAGCCTTAGATACACCAGCTATATTTGCTATATCCTTCATTGTAACTTTGTTCATATTTTTATGTAGCTCCTTCATACTTATTAATATAACACAATATATTATAACAGATAAATAGGACTCTTGGCTTCAAATGAGACTTTAAACTCCCCAATAATTAGAAATTATTATCCAGCATCAGTATCAATTGGATAAAGTATTAAAATATATAAATGTACAATTAGAAAACGTCGAAATTATCGACGTTTTCTAATTAAAAGATTTGGTTTATCTTATTTTTTTTCGATAAGTTTAAGTTCTACTGGAATTGTTTTTTCTACAGTTTCGCCTTTTATTACCTTATCAGCATTTTCTACTGCAGCAATTCCCATTAAATCAGGTTGTTGAGCTACTGTTGCAGTCATTTCTCCTTTTGAAATAGCATCTTTAGCGTCTTGATTACCATCAAAGCCTACTATAATAACTTTTTTATTTGCAGTTTTTAATGCTTTTACTGCACCAAGAGCCATTTCATCATTATGTGCAAATACTGCATCAAATTGAGGTTGTGCTTGAATTACATTTTCCATTACATTTAGTCCTTTTGTTCTATCAAAATCAGCAGCTTGGCTTGATATCACTTTAATATTATTTTTTACATCTATAACTTTATGGAATCCTTCTCCTCTTTCTCTTGTCGCTGACGCTCCTGGTATTCCTTGAAGCTCAACTAATTTTATCTCTTTTTTATCTTTTAATTTTTCTACAATGTAGTTAGCCGCCATTTCTCCACCTTTTACATTATCAGAAGCTATATGACTTATAATCTCTCCACCATTAGATTGTCTATCTACAGTTATAACAGGTATTTTTGCATCATTAGCAGCTTGAACTGAATTTGCCACTGCATCACTATCTGTTGGATTAATTATCAAGACTTTAACTCCTTTTTGAATTAAATCTTCTACATTAGATCTCTCTTTAGAAGAATCATTTTGAGAATCTAATACTATTAGTTCATATCCCATTTCTCTAGCTTTCTTTTCCGCTCCTTCTTTCATTGAAACAAAGAAAGGATTATTAAGAGTAGACAATACCATACCTACTTTATTACCTTTTTGTTCTCCTTCAGCAGGCTTTTCTGCTGTTTTCTTTGCGCACCCTACAGTTCCTCCAATAAAGAAAATCATTAAAATTACAGATAAAATTGAAGTAAGTCTTTTTTTCATTTGCATATCCTCCTTTTTTACTTTAGTTTTTTAATTATTTATTTTTTTTGTCAATCATAACAGCTAATAAAATTACTAATCCTTTAACAATTAATTGATAATAAGGTGATACATTCATAAGATTGAGCCCATTATTTAATACTCCAATAATAAGTGCTCCTATTATCGTACCTGCTACACTACCTTCCCCGCCTGATAAACTTGTTCCGCCAAGTACAACTGCAGCAATCGCATCAAGTTCATACCCTACCCCAGCAGTAGCTGATGCAGAACCAATTCTACTTGTAACTATTATTCCACTTATAGCCGCTGTTATACCGGAAATAATGTAAACTGCTGTCTTTGTTCTATTTGTATTAATTCCTGAAAGTCTTGCTGAATCTTCATTTCCACCTAAAGCATATAAATATCTTCCATATCTTGTTTCACTTAATACATAATAAGCAATAAGAAATACAACTATAGTAATAACTACCGGTATCGGTATCTGCAATAAAGTTTTATTTCCTATTACTCCAAAATCCTTGCCAAGTCCTGAAATAGGAGTACCATTGGTATATACTTGTGTAACTCCTCTAAATATAGTCATGGTAGCTAAAGTAACAATAAAAGCTTGTATTTTCCCTTTTGAAACAAAAAAACCATTGATAAACCCAACTACAGCCCCAATAATTAAAGATACAACAATAGCCATGAAAACATTTCCTGTTCCTTTAGTAATAGCTGCAGCTACAGCTCCACATATAGCCAATGTTGAACCTACTGATAAATCTATTCCTCCAGTTAGTATTACAAAAGTCATTCCAACTGCAATAACTGTATTTACTGAAACCTGAGTAAGAACATTTTTAATATTAGATACAGTTAAAAATCTCGGTGAAATAATTGCTACTACAATACACAAAACTATTAGACCTAAAAGTGATTTATATTTTAATAAATTCTTTTTTAAATCGTTTTTCATACACTTTCTCCTTTGTTCTTTATTGATTTTCATGAGTAGCTACAACAGCATACTTCATTATTTTTTCTTGATTTGCTTCTTCATGACTTAGCTCACCTGTAATTTTTCCTTCATGCATAACTAATATCCTATCGCTTACACCAAGAACTTCTGGCATATCTGAAGATATCATTATAATAGCCTTTCCCATTTCTTTTAATTCGTTTAAGACCTCATAAATTTCTTTTTTAGCTCCCACATCTATTCCCTTAGTAGGTTCATCTATAATCAAAACCTTTGGAGATAACATAATCCATTTTGCAAGTATTGCTTTTTGCTGATTTCCTCCACTTAAGTTTTTAATTATTTGATCAGAGCTAGGTGTCTTTACAGATAGCTTTTTAATATATTCTTCTACATCCTTTTTCTCTCTTACCTTATCAATTCTTTTTATAGAATTTTCATATTTAACTAAGTTTGAAATAGTCATATTATCTCCAACAGTCATTCCAAGGACTAATCCCTCTTTTTTTCTATCCTCAGATAAATAACATACTCCATTTTTTATAGCATATTTAGGTGAATTTATAACTACTTTTTCATTTTCAATAAATATTTCACCTGATTCTTTCTTATATTCTCCAAATATAGTTTTAGCAAGTTCAGTTCTTCCTGAGCCCATAAGCCCTGCTATTCCCAATATCTCTCCTTCTTTAACTTCAAAATTTATATCCTTAACTTTATTCTTATAATTTAAATTTTCAACTTTCATAAGCATTTTTCCAGGTTTAACTTTTTTATATGGAAATTGCTCTTCTAATTTTCTTCCTACCATCATACTAATTAATTCATCATAGCTTACATCTTTAGTTAAAGATTCCCCTACATATTTTCCATCTCTTAAAACTGTAACTTTATCACATATAGTAAATATCTCTTCCATTCTATGAGATATATAAATAACTGCTATGCCTTTTTCTTTAAGTTTATTAACAACTTCAAACAGTTTTTTTGTTTCAACTTCAGTAAGAGCTGTTGTAGGTTCATCCATTATTATGATTCTAGAATTCTTGGTTAAAGCCTTAGCAATTTCTATCATCTGCTGATCACCTACATTTATATCTTTAACCAAAGCATCTGGATTCACCTTACATCCTATCTGTTCTAAAAACATAGTACTTCTTTCTCTTAATAGTTTTTTATTTATCTTTCTAGTATATTTGCTATACCTTTCGTTCCCTAAAAATATATTTTCTTCTACTGTTAAATTAGGTAAAACACTTAATTCCTGATGAATTATAGCAACTCCCAATTTTTCTGCTTCCTTTATATTAGAAGGTTCTACTTCTTCCCCCTCTATAAGAATTTTTCCTGAGTCTTTTTTATATACTCCACTTAATATCTTCATAAGAGTAGATTTTCCGGCACCGTTTTCTCCTAACAAAGCTAAAACTTCTCCACCATAAGCATTAAGATTAACCCCATCTAAAGCTTTAACTCCCGGGAAATATTTCTTAATATCAATCATTTGGAGCATAGGTTTCTTTTGATTTTCCATCGTAATCCTCCTTAAAAAACAACGCCTGATTTTAAAATTACATTTGCATAAGAAGTTTGTTCTCCTGTTCTAATTACTCCCTTACAATTTTTAAGTTCTTCTTTAAGTTCCTCATGAGAAATAAACGTTATCTTTACATCCCCTACTTCATTTTTAATAATTTCAAAAACATGTGGACTTACTTCTTTAGTTTCTTTCGCAACTATAACTTCTTCAACTTGTTGTTCTAGCAACACAGCTTTTAATGTATCTTCAAAAGTTGGAATCCCTTTTACAAGAGCTAAATCTATCCTTTTCGTGCAATCTGGTATTGGTAATCCACAGTCTCCTATAGCTATAGTATCGTTATGCCCCATCTTCGCTATCATTTCCGATATAGTACTATTTAGTAATGGTGTTTTTTTCATTTTTATTCCTCCACATATATTTCTTTTATTTCTCTTAAATAAGGAATAGAAGGCTGAGCTCCTTCTCTTTGAACTGCAATTGAAGATACCTTATTGCCAAATTTTACAGATAATCTTATATTATCAAAATTTAAATTTTCTACACTCAAATTGCTGGCAAAAGCCCCTATAAAACTGTCTCCCGCTGCAGTTGTATCTAAAGCTTCAACTTTAAAAGCAGAAACCATTTCTGAATCTTCTTTAGTAATTACAGCTGCACCTTTAGAACCCAACGTTATAATTACACATTTTACTCCTTCTTTAAAGAGAACCCTTGAAGCTTTTTCTGCATCCTCTAAATCTTTAACTTCTACTCCTGTAATTTCAAAAGCTTCAGTTTCATTTGGAATAATAATGTCAGTATACTTAAGTAGTTCTTTATCTATCTTTTTTGCAGGAGCAGGATTTAAAATTGTAGTTTTATTACTTTCTTTTGCAATTTTAAAAGCTTGTATAGTTGCTTCTACAGGTGTTTCGAATTGAGCTATAACTATATCACTTTTTTCTATAGCTTCTCTAGCTTTATTTATTTCTGATTTTTCTATATACATATTGGCCCCAGATGCTACAATAATAGAATTATTAGCCTCTTTATCTACAGTTATCATTGCCATTCCTGTTAAAAATTTTTCTTCTCTAAATACAAAATCTACATTTATATTATCTTTTAGAAGTTCTTTGACTAAAACTTGCCCATTTCCATCCATACCAACTTTAGAAATCATGTATACGTTTGCACCAAGTCGAGAACATGCCACTGCTTGATTAGCGCCTTTACCACCAGGTATATTTTTAATGTCCGTAGAAAATATTGTTTCTCCAACTTTAGGCATTCTATTTACTTTTAAAACCACATCCATATTTATGCTACCTAACACACATATATTGTTCACAAGGTATTTCCTCCTTTTTGCTTACTTAATCGGTTTACTTAATCGGTTAACTAAATAATAAAATATTTTTTTATATCTGTCAATAAAAAATATTTTATTTTAAAAGATATATATTGAATATTTGGATAATTATATACTATGCTAAAATTATTTCACTTTATATACTTTATCCAAACAAAGTATATATATTTATATTTTGTTTGGATAAAGTATATATTCATATTTTCACATTAAATTTTATATAGTGTATCAATAATTCATCTATATTTTTACTAAGTTCCACCACTTCACAATCCATAATATTTTTATTAACTATTAAATCATTAAACTTATGTTTTAGATTTTTTATTTCTCTTTCAACAATATTCTCAGTTTTTCCACCAATATATTTATATAATTTCAATTATTTTTCCTCCTCTTATGTAGTGCTTCTACATTTCTTCAACTTTAAAATATGTATTTTTTTTAAATTCAATATTTTTATACCATATTTTACATATTTTTTCAACACTTTTCTTGAAATTTATTCCATATAAAAACTGCTATGATTATTATACAACCATAACAGTTCCTTTATATAATTAACTTTTCTAACATAACTAAGTACACTATATTATTCTAGCTTTATTACTTAAAGTTTAGCTCATTAATTTTATTGGGCTTAAATTAATATTATAAATCTCGTTTTAAAGCAATAGATATACCCTACATACTATATACTACTTCTCCATTTATAATAGTGTACATTGTTTTAGTAAATATCTCTAATGGATTTCCATCAAAAATTACTATATCTGCATCTTTTCCTATCTCTATACTTCCCACTCTGTCTTCTATTCCACAAATTTCTGCTGCATTAATTGTTATAGCTTTTAGTGCTTCATTTATTTCTAAACCTTCTTTAGCAGCAAAGGCAGCGCATATAGGTAAATACTCAATAGGAACAACTGGATGGTCTGTAGTGATAGCGACTTTCACACCTTTTTTATTTAAAACACCAGCTGTTTTAAACGTTTTATTTTTAACTTCTATTTTGGATCTAGAAGTAAGCGTTGGACCAACAATTGCACTTTTTCCAGAATCCTTTATATAATCACTAATTAAATGTCCCTCAGTACAATGATCTAAAGTCATATTAACATCAAATTCTTTAGCGATCCTAATAGCTGTTAATATATCGTCTGCCCTATGGCAATGGGCTTTTAGAGGTATTTTTTTATCTATTACATCTATTAGAGCTTCCATTTTTAAATTTTCTTCAAAGTCTCTTTCTTCTTTAATAGCTTTTTCTTTTTTTAATTTATATTGCTTTGCTTTAAAAAGAGTTTCTCTTAATAAACTGGCAGTAGCCATTCTAGTAGAAGGCATTCTCTTTTTCTCTCTATATACCCTTTTAGGATTTTCTCCCAAAGCTACCTTTATAGCAGCTTTTTCTAATAAAATCATGTTTTCTATACAATTACCTTTTGTTTTCATAGCTACAAATTGTCCACCTATAACATTAGCACTCCCTGGTCCTGTCATGACAGTTGTGACTCCTGCTTTTATTGCATCCTTAAAAGCTGAATCCATAGGATTTATAGCATCAATAGCTCTTAACTCCGGTGTAATTGGATCAGTAGATTCGTTCACATCTAAACCTTCAAATCCCATATCCTGTTCATTTATCCCAATATGACAATGAGCTTCAATAAATCCAGGTAAAACCCATCCTCCTTTTGCATCTATTCTCTTAACATCTTTTTTGACACGTATTTTTTCACCTACATCTATAATCTTTCCTTCATGTATAAGTACGCTACCATTAACATAATTTTTACCTGTCATTGTATATATCTTTCCATTTTCAATTAAAATCAATTTATTCACATCCCTTCAAAATTATTTTATTACACTCCTTTGTTATTCTACCATATTTAATTAAAATTTTATTTGAATAAGTGTTTACACTTATTCAAATATAGTGTACATTCATAATATGGAATAGTATGAAAAATTTAGTTAATTAGAGGTGATGTTATGAATTTTCATTCCCTTGACTCAAGAAAATCAAATTTAGCTGCAACTGTTATAGCGTGTTTAAATATCATTAAGACAAAAGGATTTTTAGCTCTAAAAGATATGCCTTTTTATCAATATGATGAAACTTTAGTTGAAATAAGTTTTCTAAAAAAAGGCATAGGCCTAATAATTGAAGGTTATTCCGCTGAACATATTAAATTTATTATGGAACTTGAAAAAATTCCATACATAAAAGATTCTCATATAGATATAAACGATTTTAAATTGATAACTATTTGTGAAAAACTCATACCTTGTATACAAAATATGAATTTATTAGCTATAGACAATATATTTAGTTATATTTTTCCTCCAGAAAAATATTTTGAACTTCAAAGATATATAAAAAAAATCGACATAAAATACAATTTAACCAAAAAAGATATTTTATGTAATATATATTGCCTTTTAAACTCAAAATATTTACTTCCTAAAGTCACCGAAGGACAACTAGATAATCTAAAAATCCATTATGGTGCCAATGAATACGATTTTATAGACAATTATGAATTTGATGGATACATATTTGATTATGTAGCAAGAACAGATAATGAAAAAATTTTAATCGATATAATTAATCCAGGTCACACCATCGATATAGATAAATTAAGAAATAAAATAAATTATATAAAGGAAGAAATATTTATTAATGATGATAATATATCTCTTATAATAGGTGTAACTTATAAACCAAACAACAATTTCAAAAATTTTTTCTCAAATCTTGATCACATACCTTCATCTTTAGTCAATGATGGAATTTTATCAAAAACAGTTAGTAATATAGAAAAGTTTCTCTCAATTTTAGAATATTGTAGAACCTCAAAAAAAGAAGAAGTAACATCTCAGTTAATTATGATAATAAATAATGAAGGCATATATTTTATAGAGAAAGATATCTCCTTTATAGACATTTAATAAGTAAACTGCATTTTTCGACATATGGCAATATAAAAGTTATTTTTTTTAGTTTTTTCTTAATTTTTTCGGTTTTTTTATTGAATTTTGTATTTATATGTTATATAATAAAGGTAACAAAAGATAAATTATAAAAATACTAGAGAAAAATCCAAATAATGTAAATAACGCACTAAAAAATAATTAATAAACTCAAGAATATAACTAGTACATTTAGTAGCAAAAGATAAAAAACAAAAGACAAACAGGGGTAGAACTATAAAAGTTTTACCCCTGTTACTTTATATATAATTTTAAAATGAATGTAAAAAATACATTCATTTTAAGGTTATATGGATAAAAAAATCACTTTATGCTCTATTCTTTTCTGATTTATATATCATAAACAATATAATTATCACTATTAGCATAGGCAAAGAAAAAACTAATTTTATTAATCCACACAATAACGATATAACTGTAATTATAAATCCTATAACTAAAGCTACTCCAGCTATTGGTAACATTATAACACCTAACACAGCAAATAAAGCTACTAAAAGTGCTATAACGAAAATAATCCCAATCAATATGCCCAAATTGTATCTCCCCTTTTTGATTTTATACTAATACTATTATATTTATAAAACATTAGTTTTTGCAACTTATTTTACTACAATGTTTTTAGAATTTTTATTATTATTATAAAAAATATTCTTATCTCAAAAAGTAATAATTTTATTTATATATAATCTATTAATTTTCCTAACCTTATATCTTTCAATTTCATCTCAGGTTTTCCCATACTTCTCTCTTCAATAAAACCCCCGTGAAAATCTGAGCCTGCTGTTATTATAAGTCCATTTTTTACACACCATTTATAACACATTTCTGATTTCTCTATGTCATGATTAGGGTGAAAACATTCTACGCCTTCTATCCCTAACTTTAAAAATTCATCTAATTTCTCTTTTACAGGAGTATCGTCTTTTCCATAATAAGGATGAGCTAAAACTGGTACCCCTCCTGATTTTTTTATTATTTTTATGACCTCTGAAGTATGAGGAAACTCTGGAAATTCAAATCCACCTTTTTCATTGAAAAGTCTAGTAAAATAATCTTTTACATCTTTACATAAATTCTCGTCAATGAGAAAATTCAACGTCTTCCATCCACCTCTTGAATTATCATATTCGTATTTTTCATATTTAAAATAATCTATCTCATATCCCTTATCTATTAAATACCTTATAGAATCATCATCCTTTTTTTCAAGTATATATCTATTGTGCTCTAGTAGTTCTAATAGTTGCTTATTAAAATTATCTGTTCCATAAGCTAACACATGAAAAAGTTCTCCTTCTAAAGTACTTGAAACCTCAATTCCAGGCAAAAACTTAATACCATTTTCCTTTGCTATTTTTTTAGTAATCTCTATATTTTTAACTTCATCATGATCAGTTAATGAGATTAATCCTAGTTGCTTTTTCATAGATTCATAAACTATATCATTAGGACTATAGGTACCATCTGATGCGTTTGAGTGAATATGCAAATCAACTTTAATATTTTCATCTAATGTCATAACTCTCCCTCATTTTTTTCGTCTTTTATTTTTATGTTTATACTTTTTAGAGCTACTTGTTTTATATCCTTTATAAATCATATTACTTGCAGCACTAGAAGACTGCTTTAATACTTTACCCATAAAATTTCCAACTTTCTTGGAAATTATTCTAGAGTTATAAGCAAGTTCTTCATTTTCTGCCGCTTCTGCTATTAAACCCACTATTTCTCCTAAGATTTTCACCTTATATTCAACTATTGTACCAACAATTTGTCCTGAAGTATTTATTATTTTACTCCTTACTTTCATTTATTAATTCACCAACCATAATAAGCTTCTTATTATATAATAAAAAATGGCACTAGAAAATGCCACTTTTTATTGTAAATTTATTTATTTATTTCTTCATAATCTACATCTATCGCATTAGATTGATATAAATCTTTATTATCACTTTGATAAATTTCACTTACTTCAAAATCATCATTCTTCTTATTACTTGAAAATTTATTTGATTTATTAGATATATACTTTATACCTTTATAACCGAGCCAACCAACTATAGCGAAAGGTAGTAGTATAAATATACCTTTTAAAATCAAAAAGAAAATTAGAATACCAATAACTATTGATGTTATTGACTTTATGGAACCTTTAATACCTACATTATTTCTATATTCCATTACTACACCTCTCTTTTATCTTTTAATTTAGGCATATTATATCATAACTTTTATAAATATAGTATTAATTAACCCTTAAAAAACCATTAATAATTTGTTAATTTTCAAAATTATTATAACCTTCTATATATCTCATTTTTAAACTCATGAGCATTCTCTATAAAATTATCTAATTGATTCAAAAGCCTGTCTTTTTCCTCATTTAAAGTTGCTGCTAACGGCGCATAATTAGATGCATGATTGCTTCTAAAAACACATCCATCTACATTTAGATTTTTTATAAATTCTCTTGTTTCAATCATAACTTCTTTAGGTGATAATAGGATGACTTCACCATTTCCAACTTTATCGTACATTTCAGTACCTGGCTCAACTATTAAAGTTAAAACCCCTAAATAGTCTGGGTTTATTGCACTAATTACTCTAGCTGATTCTACTGCATGGATTTTCCACTTTTCTTTTCCACCAATCCCTGATATTAGTGTTACTGACAACTTTATTCCTGTTTTCTTAACTTTTTGTCCTGCCTCAATAATTTCTGAAGATGTAGCTCCTTTTTTTATATCGTTTAGGATTTCATCGCTTCCTGACTCAATTCCAAGATATATTATGTCTAATCCTAAATTTTTAAGCTTAATTAAATCTTCCTCACTCTTTCTTAATATATCTTTAGGAGTTGCATATATTCCTATTCTTTCACATTCAGGAAATAATTCTTTTACCTTTACTATAATTCTTTCTAAATCCTCTGTTTTTAAAACTAGGGCATCTCCATCAGCTAAAAATACTCGTTTTACTACACTATAATAATTTCTAGCCATTTCTAAATCAATAAAAACATCTTCTAGCTTTCTTACTCTAAATTTTTTATCTTTAAACATATTACAAAATGTACATTTATTATGAGAGCACCCTAAGGTAACTTGAATTATCAAGCTATAAGCTTCACTTGGGGGTCTATATACTGCGCCTTCATATCTCATTAATTTGTCCTCCTATAAGTATATTTTGTACTTGTACATTTCGGGTATTTTTTACTATCCCATGAATGATCAAGCTGCATTTTTTCATCAGTTAAATTAAAATAGTTATATGTTACTATGTCTTTTCCTGAAGAAACAATTGGGTCATCCCATGTTACATCTAAATGGTAATACTCCCCTTCAATTTTAACCATATTCCATGCATGAGGGACGGATGTAGAATCATCAAGACCATAGCCTACAACATATAAACACTCAACTCCAGCCATATTTAGTAATCTATACATAGCTCGAGCATATCCTGAGCATACCCCTACTCCTTTTATAAGAATTCCATAATCTGTATAAGACTCTATAGGAATATTATTCGTAAATATTCTTTTATCATAACTTGAATTGTTTGCTATATAATCATGTATAGCTAATTCTTTTTCATAATCGCTCATATTAGGCTTAATAATCTTCCCAATTATATCTTTTGCTTTTTTCTCAGATAGTTCCTTCATATTCTTCATTTCTTCTTTTGAAAACTCATATTTAATGTTTATTGACATTTTAGCAGAACCATTACTATAAGAAGTTATTGAGGCTTCAGCTCCATTATAGCCATAATCAATATTAGGATTTTCTTCTATAATCTTATTTATTGTATCTAATTTATAATCTTTAGAATTATAATTAACAATCTGTACATCTAATTTATTCTCAAAATTATGCAAAGCATACTTTATTGCTGAATAGAACTTTTCATAGCTATCTATTTTATATTGTGGGGCTGATGTAGTGAAATCCATTTTTGTAGGTTGTCCAATATTTTTGCCATCTATAGACTTAACCCCATCCTCAACCATTATAGAATAAGTTTTTCCATAATCATATCCGTTAACAGCTGTAATTTTAATACATTTGTTATCTTCATCATAATTAAACTTAAGCTCAATATTTGCATTATCTGCTTTATCTATAATTTTTATATTATTAATAGTTTGTGCGTCAATTTTTTTATTAAAATTTATTGTCCAAACCTTATTAATGTCAACATTATTTTTAGGCTGTAAAACTTTATATGTAAGCTCCGTTGCAAAGGAAATTCTAAATGTAAAAAGTAAAATTGCAAATAATGAAAATATAAACGTCCTTATTCCTTTATTTTTTCCTCTCATAAAATCCCCCACTCCCCCTTAACCACATTAGTATGCTGGTAATCTGCAAATCTATAACCTATTGATTAATAAGTAACTCCGCTAAAATTTTATAATTTAGTTTTTCTGCAATATATTTTAATTTATTAATTATTTCTGTATTATTCATTTTTAATTGGAATGTTAAAAAATGTCCTATATGTATAATAGAATAGAAATCTATAACTATTCGTTCATGTTTGTTAATACCCCATTGTTTACATATTTCTTCTACATAATACATACATTTATTATCTAGATGCAGTAATGTTCCTATCTGAATCAAAGCTACATTATATAAAGGATCTCCATAACATATCCAATCAAAATCTATAAGACCTTCTATCTTGCCTTTATTGATAATTACATTTCTTAAAGATGCTTCATCTAAAAAGCATAATGGCTTGATTTTATTAAAATATTCTCTTAATAAAGTAAATGATCTAACTATATTTTGAAAATAACTTACCCCTAAAACATCTTCAAAAATACTTTTTAGTTGAGTAATCTCATTTTCTATAAATTCAGCCCAATTATTGAATATTCCTTTTTCACCTATGTTACACTTTCCAAACCCTTCACCTTGTGGTAAATTCATAGTAATCCTTTGATACTCAACTATTTCTTTTGCTACATCCTTCATTTCACTAATGGACATTTTTTCTATTTCATATCTTAAATCTCTTCCTTGAATTTTTTCTAAAATCACATAAGCAAAATCATAATTATTTTTACTTAAATCAATATGCAAAATATTAGGTACAGGTAGTTCTATTTCTTTTAGTTTCTTTAAATTATGCTCTAGTTTTTTAAAAACCTCTGGAGAATTGTTTGTTCTAACTATAATTTCATCTTTGCCTACCTTTACACTATATACTTTATTTGTAAAACCCAGATTCATTTTTTCTATTTTTAATGGATTTTGATTAACATTATCAATAACTAAATTTCTTATTTTCGATTCCATTTTACTTTTTCCACCTTAAATTGCTTATTAAGTTTAGTTTTTCATCTTTAATTATAATTTGTTTTAACAATATTCTCAATATATAAATATTTTAAGCTTTAAGTATTTTTAAAATGATAAAACTTTATAATTCACCTCATATATACATGTAAATCCTCTTTGAATGTGTACTAACTATTATACATAAAATATATAGGCTTAACAAATGCTAGATAAAGCTTTACTATTCAAAAAGAATGAATCAAAAGATATAATACAATAAGTTTAAAATAATTAAATTTTAAATTATTCTAAACTTATTGTATTTTCTGTTTTTTTGTTATAACATAGTACTTATATTTTAACCCAAGTAGAATTTGTAATCGAAGGAGGATTATACTATGAAATCAATAATAACTGTATTAGGTAAAGACAAAACAGGGATTATAGCTTCTATAAGCTCTGTTCTTGCAGAATCAAATGTAAATATTCTAGACATAAGCCAAACAATTCTTCAAGAATATTTTACAATGATAATGTTAGTTGATTTATCTAAATCTACAAAAAACTTTAATGAATTAAAAGATATCCTTGCTAGCAAAGGAAAGGATATGGGGCTATCTGTAAAAATTCAACATGAAGATATCTTTAATTCTATGCATAATATATAAAATAGAAGGGATGTGAAGTACGTGATAAACCAAAGCCAAATAATTGAAACTATAAAAATGATTGAGAAAGAGAAATTGGACATACGTACTATTACCATGGGTATTTCCTTAAGAGATTGCTGTTCTTTTGATGGTAAAAAATCTAGAGATAAAATATACGACAAAATAACTAGATATGCAGAAAATCTAGTTAAAGTTGGATATGAAATTGAAACTGAATATGGAATACCTATTATTAATAAAAGAGTATCTGTAACTCCTATTGCTTTAATAGCAGAATCCTGCGGAGATGATAATTATGTAGAGTTTGCAAAAACCCTAGACCGAGCTGCAAAAACTTTAGGTATAGATTTTATAGGAGGTTTTTCTGCTTTAGTACATAAAGGATATTCTATTGGTGATAGAAAATTAATCCAGTCTATTCCAGAAGCATTAAGTGTAACAGATAAAGTTTGCTCTTCTGTAAATATAGGCACAAGTAAAAATGGCATAAATATGGATGCAGTAAAAGAAATGGGGCATATAATAAAAAAGACGGCTGAATTAACTAAAGACTCTAGTAGCATAGGCTGTGCTAAACTTGTTGTCTTTGCTAATGCCGTAGAGGATAATCCTTTTATGGCAGGAGCTTTTCATGGAATTGGGGAAGCAGAGTCTATAATTAACGTAGGTGTCAGCGGACCAGGAACTGTAAAATCAGCTCTTGAAACAGTTAAAGGTGAAAGTTTTGATGTAGTTGCAGAAACTATAAAGAAAACTGCTTTTAAGATAACAAGAATGGGGCAACTTGTTGCTGAAGAAGCTTCTAGAAGATTAAATGTTCCTTTTGGAATAATAGATCTATCTTTAGCACCTACTCCTGCTGTTGGTGATAGCGTTGCACACGTTTTAGAGGAAATGGGAATTGAAAGTTGCGGAGCTCCAGGTACAACAGCTGCTCTCGCTTTATTAAACGATGCTGTTAAAAAAGGTGGTATAATGGCTGCTTCTAGTGTGGGAGGATTAAGTGGTGCATTTATCCCTGTTAGTGAAGATGCGGGAATGATAGATGCAGTACTTAATAATTCATTAAATATTGAAAAACTTGAAGCTATGACTTGTGTTTGTTCTGTAGGTTTAGATATGATAGCAATACCTGGGGATACTCCTGCAGAAACACTTTCTGCTATAATAGCAGATGAAGCAGCTATAGGAGTAATTAACAATAAAACTACTGCTGTCAGAATAATACCTGTTTACGGCAAAACTTTAGGAGATAAAGTTGAATTTGGCGGACTACTTGGTAGTGCTCCTATAATGAGAGTAAGTAACTTTAGTAGTGCTAATTTTGTAAATAGAGGTGGACACATACCTGCACCAATACACAGCTTTAAAAATTAATAAAAGAAAAATGTTGCGTCGCAACATTTTTTTTATTGTAAATTAAATATCACTTATTACATTTTTAACCCATTTATTTGATAAAAACCTCCTAAAAGCTGTAATAGCTTTAATTACCTCCTCTATAGTTACAAGTGCATATACAATATACACTGGGAATTTAAATAAAAATGCTCCTATAAACGATATTGGAACTCCTATACACCACATAGTTATCGCTTCTAATTTTAATGCATATTTTGTATCTCCCCCACCTCTTAATATTCCAACTATCATTGTTATATTAAATACTCTTACAATCATTATAAGTGACATAATATAAAGAATAATTAAACTATCATGATAAACTTCATTAGAAATATTAAAAATTTGTAGTATTTTCTTAGAATTTAAATACAGCATTAATGCTAAACCTAAAGCTATAACACAAGCAAGTTTTATTAATTTCTTGCCATATTGTTTTGCTTCTTCTTCACAATTAGCCCCTATTTTGTTTCCAATCATAACTACAGAAGCGTTTGCTATTCCAAAAATTATAACCATGAATAAATTCTGTACTGTATTACATATCTGAATAGACGCCATTGCTTTAGCCCCTATTCTTCCATATGCTACAGAATATATAACAAAGCCTAGCCCCCAACACGCTTCATTTAAAACTACTGAACTAACTGTTTTAAACACTTTAATTCCAAATTCTTTACCAAAATTCAACATTTCATTAAACTTTGCAGCTAGTACTCCTTTAGATAAATATATATATCCTATTAATACTATACATTCAAATATCCTAGCTATTACAGTAGCTAAAGCTGCTCCTTTAACCCCCATAGGTTTTGCTCCAAAATGTCCAAATATAAACATATAATTAAAAAACACATTACATAAAATAGCAAAACTACTTACTATCATAGGTAATATAGCATGTTCAATACATCTAGATGCAAAAGCAAAATTAAAGGTTATTGTAGTAAATATATAACTTAAACAAACTACCCTAATGTACTGTGTTCCCAATTCTATTACTTGTGGATTTGTATTAAATATACTTATAATTTGTTTTGGTAAAATAGCTGCTAATAGAGTAAATATAATAGCAACACTTCCTCCACATACTAAGCCTATTCCAAGCATTTTTCTTATATTTTTTACATCTTTTCTTCCCCAAAATTGGGATATAAAAATTCCACACCCACTAAAAATGCCCATAACAATCAAATTAAATAGAAAAAAATATTGATTTGCTATTCCTACAGAAGCAATTTCAATTTCTCCTAGCTTTCCAATCATCATAGTATCAATCATATTTAAGGAAGATACTATAAAATTTTGAATTATTATCGGAAATGCTACTTTTAATAATGTTCTGTAAAAACTTTGCTCCTTTAAATTACTAACAATTTTTCCTTCCATGTAACCCCTCCATCAAAAAATAAACCACTTTGAAGGTTTTTCAAAGTGGTTTGCTTCTTCACTTTAAGTTCATAGAACTTATATATTATATTTTAAAATTTTATAACCATATTATATCATATATGAAAATTTATATCATGTGTTTTATTATCATAATTTCATAATTCTTTCGAAAATAAGATTCATTTAATACTCTTAAAACATCCTATAAATTTTCTAAAGAAAGTCTTAATTTAATAAACGTCCAAGGTGCACCTACTGTCATCCATAATCCAACAACAGTATACCTAATAAAATCAAAAATTAAATACTGTGGTAATATAATCTTTAAAACAGATCTAATTATTAGAACCATTGTTATTCCTATTATAAGCTTTAATATGTTTTGAATTAAATTGCCTTTTTCATTAAACTTTATGTATTTACTTTCTATAAAATACCCAATACACAATCCAATAACGGTTCCTGACGCTTTATAATAGTCTTGTGATTTTAAAAAATATAATCCTATAATCATAGAAATTATAACAATTAAAATACCAGCTTTACTTCTTCTATATTCTAAATTATTGAGTATTTTATTAGCTATAAATACCCAAACCAAAGCAAAGACAACTCCCCCTATAATGTCTACAGGTCTATGAACTCCTAAATATATTCTAGAAAAACCTACTAGTACTATAATTATAGTTCCCAAAATATATGTCCATTTTTTCTTTATACTACTCATTATATAAGCCCAAAAGGTTGTTATTCCTTGGGTATGTCCGCTTGGAAATGAATACCCTGTTGCTGTTTCTATTCTAAGACTTCTTATTCCCTCTGTTCCAAAAACTCTAGGAACTTTTAAAGCTTCCTTAATCCCTCCATTAAATATCATACTAAAAATAAGTGTAAACCCTAGCCTATATCCAAATTTTTTATTAACACACCAAAATATAATCGCTATAACTAATATAAAAAAATATTCTTCTCCCATCATAGTAATAAACTCTGCTAATTTGTCTAGAATAGGATTAGAAAAACTTTGAAAATACCTTATGATTTGTATATTTATGTCACTAGTTAATAAGTCACTCAAAACTTATTCCTCCTAAGTATAAGATAATAAGTTATTTTATCATAAGTTAAGTAAATATTCTACCAAATACTACTTTAATTAGTAAATTACTAACTTTCATATGAAAAAATAAATTCCTATAATATTCTAGTATTTGTTGGATATACTAATAGATAAATATACTGTAAAATTGGTAGGTGAAATTATGAGGATTCCTAAACATATAGGTGTAATACCTGATGGTAATAGACGATGGTCTTTATTAAATGGAATGTCTAAAGAAAAAGGATATTCCTGGGGGCTTGCACCTGGTTTAATGCTATTTAAGTTATGCCAAAAAATAGGAGTGAAAGAATTAACTTTTTATGGATTTACAACTGATAATACTAAAAGGCCTAAAATCCAGAGAGAAGCATTTTCTAAAGCTTGTGTTGAGGCTGTAGAGATGTTAAGTCATGAAAATGCTGAATTATTAGTTGTGGGAAATTATGATTCTCCCATGTTTCCAAAAGAACTTTTAAATTATACGACTCGAAAAGCCTTTGGGAAAGGAGGAACAAAAGTAAATTTCTTAGTTAATTATGGTTGGGAATGGGATTTAGGGAATTTAATTGAAAATAAATCTACTAACCGAAAAACTATAAATAATTACATAAAAAGCAATGATATATCTAGAGTAGATCTTATTATAAGATGGGGAGGAAGAAGACGTTTAAGTGGATTTTTGCCAATACAATCTATATATTCAGATTTTTATGTTGTAGATAAATATTGGCCTGATTTTAATCAAGATCAATTTTATGAAGCATTAAAATGGTATGAGACTCAAGATATAACCCTTGGAGGCTAGAAATCACTTAATGACGCTCAATTATCTAAACTAAATAGAATTTTACTTTCCCATTATTAATGAAATCAGTAATTTAAAAATATATCCTTAAAAATACTAAGAAGTTTTAAAAGAGTGTAAAAAACACTCTTTTAAAACAAAAGCTATAATTAAAATTGTTTAAGAAATTATAATAAGTTAATAAATTCTTAAACAATTTTTAAAGAAAACTAACTTTAAAAGTTTAATTCTTAATATAAAATTATATCTTTATAATGAACTACTAAACATCATAATATCAACAAGCTATATTAAAGCTGAAATCAAAATCATTAAAGAACCTATTAATATAAATATATCTGCAAAATTAAACACAGGACATTTTTTAAAATTAATATATATATAATCAATTACCCCCTCATATAAAATCCTATCTACTAGATTTGAAAATCCCCCTCCTATCATAAAAGAGATTCCCATCTTCAAAAGAGATTGACCTTCATTTTGTATTAATAATATTAAATAAATAATCATAGCAAGAAGTAAAATTAAACTAACCTTAATTATCATCTTTACTTTTCCTGTTAATAAACTAAAAGCTACTCCTCTATTCTCAATCACAAACAACTGGATTTTTTGTTTCATGAAATATACCGTTTTATCATTTAATTTTTTTACCGCCATAGATTTACTAAATCTATCTAAAATTACTATAGTAATTGTAATTATAAAAAATAGCATATAATCCTCCTTTCTCTACCTTAGCTGCAAATATATTATTAATATTATAACAAAGACATTCTTCTTTAATTATGGTAAAATTTTATTTATGTATTACTTAAATTTAACCTTGGAGGAATTAACATGGAAATTATACAAGCTACTGAGAAAGATTTACAGAGTGTACTAGATTTAATGTCAAATGTAGTAGAAAATCTATCAAAAAAAGGTATATTCCAATGGGATAGTTCTTACCCAAATAGGGATATCTTTCTTAAAGATATAAAAAATCATTCCCTTTATGTAATTAAAGATAATAACTCTTATTTAGGAACCATAACTTTGAATGAAGAACAAGCTCCAGAATATTGTAATGTAGACTGGCTAACCTCAAATAAAAAAACTTTAGTTATACATAGACTTGCTGTATCTCCCAATTATCAAGGAAAAGGTATTGGAAGAAAATTAATAGATTTTGCTGAACAACTAGGACACAAAAAAAATTATGACTCTATAAGATTAGATGCCTTTAGCAAAAACCTTAATTCAGTAAATTTCTATGAAAAATGTGGCTATATAAAGACTGGAGAAGTATACTTTGGATACCAAACTTCCCCATTCCCATGTTTTGAAAAAATATTATATTAATTTATCAATAACTCCTAATATAATCAAATTTAAATCAGTAAATTGTTGAGTTCGTTATAATTGCAACTAATTTTAAATCATAAGAACTCAACAATTTTTTTAGAATACAACTCTCATAAATTATCTATTTATAGCCTTCATCCAACTAATAGCTAGATCAGGTCGATAAATAACTAATACTTTTACAAATTTATCTAATTCACCTGTTTTATCTACAACCTTTATTATGCCATAAGGTATTAATACTTCTTTAGTAAAACTTTTTCTTGGATCTATAACCTTAATAGATTCATCTTCTTGTACATATATATGTTCTCCTCTCATATCTAATCTTTTAAATCCTAATTTTTTAAATTCCTCAATTAAGTTTATTAAATTTAATGAAAGTTTTTTGGAAAGTCCATTTTTCTCAATATATTTCTTAACTTTTATTCCACCTACATATTCTCTTAAAATACACCTACCACTATACTTTATTACTTTAGGGAAAAACTCACTCTTTTCTACCGCCTTTAATATACGATATTCATTTTTACATTTCTTTTCATTATTAAATATTTTTAGAGCATATCCATCTGGAGTCAGATATACTTTTCCCTCACATCCTTGTCCTAAAAATTCACACTCATTTATATTTACACCTAAATATGTTTTTACTGTTGCCCCCTCCCTTAACTAATTATTCAATAAGTACCCATATTATATAATACTTATCATATATAAAAACTGTTACTCGTTAAAATTATAGTAAAAATAAATCATAACTTTTAAACATATATAGAAATTGGTATAGCCTCAACAGCTGGTCCCTCTATTTTTGTAGTAATTTCATTTGGCACTAAAATATTGTTTTCAGATAATATATCTAAGTATGGATACATATTATCTAAAAATTTATTGTAATAATCACTCATACAAGTTTTACATAATAAATCTATGTATTCATTTTCATTTACTGTATTAATAATTTTACATAATACTTTGCAATAACATCCTACATAATCATACATATAAGTACTTTTATTTAAAAAATTATTTAGATTTACATTCAAAACCATTTCAAAACCATAGCAGTCAATTATCATACTCACAGTACTATTTTTAGTTAAACAGTTATTTAAATTTTTTAACTGTGTTAATATTACAGAATAATTATTTAAGCCTTTTTCTTTTTTGTCCTTGAGTAGCGTATCCAAATCTTTACAGCCATAAGCTTCTAAAGTGTCTATCATACAGCTTATTTGAGATACTGTAGATATAGAAGATATACTTCCTTCAACTTCTGTATATTTATCATAAAAGATATTTCCAGTGGCAATATCTCTTTTTTGTATACTTACTAATGAATTTTCTCTAATCATAATATCCTTTAAATTGTTAAATAGCTGAAAATTAGTATATATTTTTTTTATACTTATTTCATTTCTAGTACTTCTTCTAGCATCCACACCTGTTACAAATTCATTATTATAACTTGTAGATATATCTTTTGCCAAACTTTTCTCCTTGTTATTATTAGCCTTCTTTTTGCCAGAGTTTTTTCCGTCTTTACACGAATTCTGTACCTTTAGATTATTTATATTATCTTCTATACATCTTATTGCTCTACTTTCTATATAGCCATCTATTGATATAGAATATATATCCAACATTAAGTCTTTGTTCATATAAATTGGTATATCTGCATTTACACTCATCAATATTCCTCCGAAATTTATACTTTATACATACTTATTCATAAATATTTATTTTAATATCTTAGTCTTTCTCTCTTTTTGATCCATATCCATTTACTGTGAACATTATCATTTTTAATGAGTATTTTCTTTTTTATGTTACAAAATTTTTAAACCAAATATATACTATCCTTTAATAAATTGTTGATTTTTCATAAAGGGATTCGGTTTTGAAGTATTAAAAGCTATTATGTATTGGTTAAGCACTCAAGATAGTGTAAAAATCATTAATGCAAATTATTTGATTAACAACAACCCTTCTGTTCGAATTTAAATTAAGTAAAAGAATAAGACTATAATGAAAATTTTATTTTTCATTATAGTCTTATTCTTGCACTAACCAAAAGAGCTAGTAAACACTCAAAGCTATAGCTCGATGGGATTAGCACTTATTCATTACATCGCAATATTATTCTTTATGCAAACAGTGCTCTATCACTTAAAAGGTCTTTATCTCTATTAGCTTCAAAGAATTGAAGAAGTTTATCCATTGTAAGAGATTTTTTTTCTTCCCCTCTTACATCTAAAATAACCTCTCCCTCATGTAGCATTATAAGTCTATTTCCCAATTTTATAGCATGATTTAAATTATGAGTTATCATAAGAGTTGTCATATTTTTTTCTTCAACAATTTCTTTTGTAATTTCAATTATTTTTTCTGAAGTTTTTGGATCTAATGCTGCCGTATGCTCATCTAATAATAAAAGTTTAGGTTCTGACATAGCCGTCATTATAAGAGTAAGTGCTTGCCTTTGCCCTCCAGATAATAGTCCTACCTTAGTATTAAGTTTGTCTTCAAGTCCCAAATCAAGCTTTGAAAGTAATTTTTTAAAATAAGGAATATTTTTTTTATCCACACCAAAACTTAGTCCAAATTTTTTCCCTTTATTATATGCCATAGACATATTCTCTAAAATAGTCATCGAGGGTGCTGTTCCCTTTGAAGGATCCTGAAACACTCTTCCTATAAATTTACTACATTTATACTCCGATAAATTTGATATTTTTTTCCCTTCTAAAGCTATATTTCCGTCATCTGGAGATATTGTTCCAGATATAACATTCAATAATGTAGATTTTCCAGCTCCATTACTTCCTATTATAGTTATAAAATCTCCTTTATTTACTTTTAAATTAAGCTCATTAAAAATTATATTTTCATTAACTGTGTTTTTATTGAACACTTTGTATAGATTCCTTATTTCTAACAACAATATCCCCTCCTTTAACCTCTTTTTTCCCGAAACTAAATCCAAAACTTGCATTATTAGCTCCTAATACTACAACTACTATAAGAGCAGTCATTAATTTCAAATCAGAAGGTGGAAGCCCAAATCTTAGTGCAGCCCCAATAGCCAACTTATATAAAATTGCTCCTGTTAATGCCATAGTAGTTGCCTTAACAAATGAGAACTTTTTAAAAACAGCTTCTCCAAGTATTACTGACGCAAGACCTATAACCACAGTTCCTGTTCCCATTGCTACTGCAGCATACCCCTGCTGTTGTGCCATTATAGATCCCCCTAAAGCAACTATACCATTAGAAATCATAAGACCCATTACCTTCACCGTACTCTTATCAACTGCTAAAGAAGTGACAAGTTGCTCATTATCTCCTACTGCCTTTAACATAAATCCCATTTTAGTTTTTAAAAATAAATCTAGGAACAATTTAATAACTAAAGCAAATATAGCAATTACAATAGTTGAATTTATAAACTTTGTTTCTGTAAAAATTGTATTGAATTTAAAGAAAGATACATTAGACTTTCCCATTACCCTTAAATTTACTGAGTACAGAGCTATCATTACTAATATTCCAGATAAAAGGTTCGTTATTTTTAGCTTAACATGAAGTAATCCAGTTATCATTCCACCTAACATTCCCGCTATTATTGACAAAAAACATGCTACAAAAGGATTTATACCTTTGGAAAGACACAAAGCAGTAACAGCTGCACCTAAAGGGAATGTTCCATCTACTGACAAATCAGGAAAATCTAATATTTTATAAGTGATATATACTCCTAATGAGACTATAGAAAAAATCAACCCTTGTTCTAGTACACTTAACAAAAAACCTGCCATTACTTTTCACCTCCAGAAATCATTTCTGCCTTTGAAGAAATTTCTTCTGGAATTTTTATATTTAACTTTTCTACGGAATCTTTATTTATAACTATTGTTGCTTCTTTTTGCATTTCTACTGGTATTTCTGATGGTTTTTTACCTTTTAAAATTTCTACCGCTTTAAGTCCTGTTTGGTAACCTAATTTTTCATAGTCAATTCCTTCTGTTGCTAATGCTCCACCCTTTACATGAGCACTTTCTGTCCCTATAACTGGTATCTTTTTTTCAAAACATTGCTTTGTAACAGTAGTTATTGCAGAAGCTACCATATTATCTTTTATTACAAGTAATACATCTATTTTACCTAAAATTGACTGTAAACTTTGAGGAATTTCATTTTCTGCAGTAATACCTTGTGCTATTATCTCTAGCCCAAATTTAGATGCACTATCCTTTGCTTCTTGTACTTGTACTTCTGAATTAACCTCACTAGTATTATAAAGTATTCCTATTTTTTTACTTGAAGGAATTATCTTTTTTATAAGTTTAAATTGAACATCTATAGGCGCTGCATCAGAAGTTCCTGTAACATTAGTTCCTGGATTATCTAAAGACTTAACTATTCCTGCTTTAACAGGATCAGTAACTGCTGTCATTACAATTGGAATATTTTTATTTAACTTTTGAGTAGAATTGTACGCCGCTTGTGCTGAAGGAGTTGCAATTGCAAAAATTAAATCTACATTGTCATTTACAAATTTATCTGCAATTGTTTGAGTTGTTGGATTATCTCCTTGGGCATTTTGGTAATCAATTTTTATATTTTGCCCATCAATATAATTATTATCTTTTAGTGCTTTTATAAAACCTTCCCTTGTAGCATCCAATGCAGGATGTTCTACAACTTGTGTTATACCTATTTTCTTAACATTTTCTCCGGCTTTAGATTCCTTTGAAGCCGAACAACCAGATAAAGTTCCTATTAGTAATACTCCTGCCATTAAAACTGAAAATTTTTTTCCTACCATACTACCATCCTCCTAAATTTAATAAATCTATCTTTATGGAATATATTTTAAATAAATTTTGATTTTAAAATCTTTATTTAAGTATTTCTTAAGCAACTCTTTACTCTATTGAAGTTGCTAATTTTTAAAATCTAATCAAAGAATTTAAATAAATTTTATTAAATCATCATTTATTTGTTAAACAAAAAACTCTCCTTAAGGAGAGTTTTATTATACATAAATACACTTATAAAACAATAAGATACCCAATCATATCTCATCGCTTATAAACTCTATATCTCCTACTATTCTACCATTCTACTATTTTCCTACCATACTTCAATAATACAAAAATAAATCTTCCATTCTACAAGTTTAACGATAAATTGTATATATTTTACTATGAAATCATATGTTTGTCAATAGGCTTTTGTAGTTTGCCATACTAAAAAATATGTTTATCTACTTTTTATAACTAAAGTTTTCTAAGCAGTGAATAATAAAAGCTATATAGTTTTAGGATTATGGATTTTTTCATTTACATAATAGCTCTTTGCCATCATATAAATACTTTTGTTTTATATAATCTATTATTTCTAGTTCACTTTCAACTTCACCTTTAACTGGATATGTTTTTTTAACTACTTCAATTTCATTTAATAGTTTGTCTGCTTTTATTGTATCCTTTTCTATTATCAAAGCATAAGCATACATCAAGCGTTTTCTTGTTATATAACAATCAGTTAATTTTATATACTTTTTTAATTCTTTAGTATATAACTGATCAATTATTTCTTTTCTACACTCCCCTATAATTTCGTAAAAAATAAGTTCACAATTGATTTCATTTTTAAATAACTTGATTAAATTAGGAGCATCATTTAATAAATTTTCATAACATTCCTTTGCTTTATCAAATTCTTTTCTGTCATGATAATAACTGGCCTCTAAGCATTTCACACTACTAATTAATGAATTATTTAAGTCAGCCTCACTAGGAAGCTTATACCAGCTAATAGGCATATCCTTCATTCGTACTCCCTGATGAAGAAGCCCATTCACTCTAAGTTGTATGTAGAATGAATATCTTGAAAGTGAATCATTTTTCATAGAAAACATATTGTATCCATCATTAGCAATCCCTCCTACTTTCATAGGAATACCATTCATAATTAAATCATAGATACCACTAATACTAGTTAAAATTAAAAATGATTCTACTAATTTGGGCATAGGAAATAGCATATACAAAATCATGCATAAACATGATACTAAAAAATTCATTAATATTCCGCCTAAATTATAAAGAATATAGGGACAATCATCTCCATTTCCTTTTGGAGGCATCATAAGACACTGTCCGCCTGTTCCCATAACTTTGAATTTTTTTAATACTATTTTATTGTTTTCTTTTATAAATGTTAGAGTTCCAACTCTGAAAGATACAAATTCATATCCAGACCAGATTCCACAAATTAAATGTCCCACTTCATGCAGAATTAATTGTAGTGTAAATGCTAGTCCAAAAAGAATAAAACATGCTATAATCATAAAAATGTCTCCTTCAGATAACATTCCTATGATTACACCGATTATAGAACCCATTCCTGTAAACAATATAATGGTAATTAATTTTTTTAATAAATTTTTAACTCTGTTGTTTTGTGACTCATTATTCATAAATATCCCCAATACACTAAAATTTTTCAAGCAAAAACTATACTAATAATTTTAATTTACTAAAAATAATACTAAATACCCTACACTTAACTATTATACTTAATATAAATCATAAGTACTATACACAAAATACCAATCACAAAAAATATCCCTGATTTTTTCAAACTTGGTGTAAAAAGTTCTATAGGATTATCTTTATAGTAAGCAATTTTTATTTGATCACCTATAGAAGCATTCATGGGAACTTGAATTCTGTTTGAGGATACGTACTCTTTTCCCTCTACTCTAAAACTTACGCTAGCCCATCTAGAGTTATTTCTTTTCATTGTTTCTGGTGCAAGAGTATTTGTATGAATTATTGTTGCTATTGTGTAGCTTATTTTATCTTTATTCCTCATAAAGCTAACACACTGATATATAGAATACACTATACAAGATGCTGCTGCAACTCCAAAAATTAAAATAGCTTGTGCATTTTGTTCCATCTAATCACCATCCTAATACTCTTTGTTCTCAATAATCTTATTTGATGCCATAGTACCAAGGCTGATGGATGCACATATTATCAATAACGATAAACCCGCAACCATCCAGATGGAACTATTTTGAATATTAGCTATTAATGACATACCATTTCCTAAATGTTTTACAATTAATGGTATGACAAATGGAGATATGAACATTATGCCTGTACTAATTATTTGTAATTTAACATATCCAAACTTAAATGTCATAGGAATATAAATTCCAAAAAATATTTCTATTAATACAGAAATCAGCAATACATTTTTTATATCTACTTTTCCTATATGTGTCATTGATACCTTCGATAATATTAAAAATAAAATTGTAGTTACTATAAAGGAAAAAGTAACAACAACATATTTTGCTATAATAACTTTTTTAATTGACATAGGTGTTATTCTAAGATAAATTTCACCTTTTTGCTTCATTTCCTCCATAGATACTGAATGATACACCATAAATGTCATCATCAGTACTAATATACCATAAAGAATATTTCCATTGTTCTGAAATACAGGGGTTCTGTATGAAATAAATATAGGAGCCACCACAATAAATATAATAATAGTTAATAAATACTTCTTTATTAGTAAAAAGTCTTTCTTAAATAGACTGTAAATTACCTTCACATTATCACTCTCCTACCACTGTTAAAAATATATCTTCTAAATTTGCTTTTTCCATAATAATATTAGAATTTAGTGATTGCATTGCCTCAAACTCTCTTGTAATACCTATAAAACTATACCTTGATTGATCAAGTATTTTAAAAGGAACTTCCTTTATTTTTTCTAAATCATCTAGTGAACCTTTTATTAAACGATAGGATTCTATTAAATCATCTTTTCCTGCTTGTTCTACAATTTTTCCCTTATCAATAATTATGATTTCATCAGCACATCGCTCCAAATCGCTAGTAATATGCGTTGAAAAAAATGCACTTTTTCCTTCTTCTTGGACAAATTCATTTAATATATCCATCAATTCTTTTCGTATTTCTGGGTCAAGTCCAGAAGTTGGCTCATCCATAATAAGAAAATCAGCACCATGAGATAAAGCCAATGCCAAAGAATATTTAAGCTTCATTCCTTTTGACAAAGTTCCTATTGATTGCTTTGGATTTAATTGAAATTTTTTTAAGTATTCTCCATAAGCTTCTTCATCCCAAGAAGTATAGCAAGCAGCAATTACATTTTTCATTTCATTTAGAGTTAGATTTTCATAGAAAAATCCATCATCTAAAACAACACCTATTTTATTTTTTATCAAAGAATCATCATCTTGATATTTGTTTGAAAAGAATGTAATTTCCCCACTATCATTTTTTAATAACCCCAATAAAATCTTTATCAATGTAGTTTTACCTGCACCATTTTTTCCAAGAAATCCTGTGATACAGTTTTCTTCAATATGAAAAGATACATTATTTAGGCTAAAATTTTTAAATTTTTTTGAAACTCCGCAAACATTTAATACATCTCTCACAACTTATACCTCCTCATAAATAATATCCATCATATCCATAAGCTCTTTTTTACTTATACCCATAGTCTTTGCTGTGGAAACCATCTCAAACATTTTATCCTCTACCATTAATCTTTTTGTATCTTTGATTAAATCTATATTCCCAGCTAATACAAAAGTTCCTTTACCTGCCTGACTTTTTACAAATCCCTCTTTTTCCAATTCATCATACACTCTACGAATAGTTAATATACTAACCCTTAGATCCGTAGAAAAATTACGAATAGATGGTAATAGCTCTCCATTTTTTAGTTCACCTTTTAATATTGATGACTTTATTTGCTCTTTAATTTGCTGATACAAAGGTTTTTCTGAAGTATTTGAAAGAACAATATTCAACTTATCCCTCCTAGCTGTGTATGTTGTTACATCACATTATACACATCAATCACATTTTTGTCAAAAAATCTAATAATATCTAAAGCAACTAATTTTACATAAAATAAATAACCACCAACTTAGCTAGTGATTTTATTTGTTTTATTTATATGCAAATAAATAGAGCTACTAAGTTAGTAACTCTAAATTTATACATATATTTATACTTTACTTCTCTCTTTGGTTTTAGAATTGAACTTTAACTTTGACTTTGTGTGTTTGCCACTCATCGTCTATAATTTATGTAGAAAAATAATTTTTTTTATTAATAATTTTTCTTATTAATAATTTAATTATTTAGTAACTAAATTTCTGAATATTTTAACATCTTTACTATATATATTTTCACTAAAAGATTTGCTTATTTTTTCACTGACTGTTCTATAAAAAATTGAGGGAGCATTATTAACTACATAATAATTAACATTATCTTTTACATATATAGGCTTGTCTATACAGGTGTTAACACTACCTTCTATTGCTCTTCCTGCATTAGCTGCTGCATCTATTACTAAACAATGTTTCTTTAATTTTTTTTGTTGTTCTAAAGTGATTATATGGAGATTATCTTTATTAAAATCTAGCTCTATACCATTTATTATTATATCAAATTCATCTAAACAATCTTGGAATTCATTTAGAGTTTTCCTGTAAAACATTCTTATATTATCAGTAAATTTAGCTATAGCATTAAAAGCTCCTTGTGATACATTACCTGACCCTAGAATAGCTACCCTTGTATTGTTATCTGGTATTAACCCGAAATTTATAATAGCATGAATTACCGCAGAATAGCCTGCAATATAGCTGTTATCTCTTATAAAATTTGGTTTTATCCAATTTATAGGTTTTTCAATATCTTTATAAAATACTGATGGATGTATATTATCTAAATCAACTATGATTAAACTTTTAGGCTTACCCTGCTGATCCATAAAATCTTTACCAGAGCCAAAAGGATGAGTCCATCCTATTATCATTTGATTTTCTCTTATATATTTATAATCTTCTTCCTTTATAACCTTAAGAGAAAATACAGCATCACATTCTAAAAATATCTCTTTTCTTTTTAAAATAGTACATCCTACTTTCTCATACTCTTCATTACTTATATCCAAATTCATACCAAAATTATCTTCTATAAATATTTCATTTTCAAAATTCTTTATGTGCTTAGGAAGCAATGCCACCCTTCTCTCATTTGAAAAACTAGGAATAATAAAACCTAACTTCATATACCCTCCTCCTTCTTAAAGTTTTATAAATTACTCTATTTTCTAATTTAATAAAATTATAACATTAATCGCTTAAATATTCAGATAATTTTCAAAAAAAGCTAATAATTATCAATTTTAATAATTATTAGCTCAAACTATTATATCTTTTCCACATAGTTAATATAAAAATCTTTATTTTTAACTAGTAAATAACTTTTTTTACATTTACATCTCACATTGTTTATATATCTTAGTATAAAATTGTAGGAATTTTGAGATTTTTAATATCGAATAAGGTTTGTTACATCCCTCTCTAAAAACTTTTTCATTTCAGATTAAGTAAAAACTCAATCTGAAATGAAAACCCTATTTATCTATTGGTATAGAACGATGTCCAAGTCCTATTACTACTTCATTTAAATGAAGTAAACCAATACTTGCAAAAATACATACACTTATATGTTCATCACATCTAGCAATACCTATTTTGCCTCCTAAGTTTAAACCATTGGCTTTAGCTGAAACTTGAAGTATGGCTTCTCTTGCAGCTCCAACTACAGCTCCATCATGAATGTGGCAGTCTTTTATAATCCCCATTCTTTTAGATGCTACCAAAGCTCTTTCCATAATTTTAGAAATAGAATTATTTAAATTTCCTCCTATATCTACTGCAGCTGTTAAAATGTTTTTTTCCTTAAAAAGCTCTTGAAGCATTTTTTCTTCTGTTCTGTCTGATGTGGCCATTTTTATGGAAGCTTTAGCGACTTCAACACTATTTACTTTCATTTTCTCACCCCTACATTTTTTTAAGTTTTAATCCTCTTTCTGTTTGCTCAATTTTTCCCTCTTTTAATAATCTTCCTACAGCCCTTTTAAAAGCAGCTTTACTAATTTTAAGTCTATCTTTAATTTCTTCAGGACTGCTTTTATCATTTAATGGAAGTACTCCATCATATCTTTCCATTTTGTTTAAAATCATTTCTGCATCATTATTTATTTCCTTATATGCAGGTTCTCTTGTAGATAAATCAAGTTTACCATCATCTCTAACTCTAGTTACTACTGCTTCAACTTCCTGTCCTACCTCTATTCTCTCAAAATAATAGTTTTTAGGAATTAATCCTTTATACTTATTGTCTACTGCTACTAAAACACCTAGTTCTGGATTAACAGAATAAACAGTTCCTTTTACTTTATCATGTTTTTTATACTCACTATCGGTTTTTAAAAATTTAGCTATATAAGTTGTAGCAGTTAATCTATCACTTTTATCAATATATACTCCAACTAAATACTTATTACCAGGTATGACTTTGTATTTTTGTTCTTTAAAAGGAAGTAACAAATCCTTTTCAAGACCCATGTCAAGAAATGCACCTATACTAGTTGTTTCTTTAACTTCAAGTTTGGCAAGTTCACCAACCTCAACTAAAGGCTTCTTTCTTGTAGCAATAATCCTATCTTCGGAGTCTCTATATATAAATACTTCTAATTCATCTCCTACCTGTACATTATCATCTAGTTGATTGTTTGGTAGTAATATATTATCCTCTTCATTATCTGTTTCAGCATTTAAATAAGCACCTATTTTTGAAATTTTGGCCACCTTTAGTACTTGAATTTTTCCTATTTCAATCATTTGATTTTCTCCTTCTCTATGTTAATATCATTAGATCAATTATATACCATAATCTAAGCTTATTCTATTTTAATTCACTACAATACTCTAGTCAACTTATCAAGTCTTTACTTTAAAAGTATGCTGTTTTTCAAATTAGCAAAATAAGCAATTACTTAAAAACATAATATTTTATAATAAGTGTACTTTAAATACTGAATCTTATCTTATTATTTTTCTCTTTTTTATATTTTTTATTTATATATCATTTATGTAGAATGTTTAGACATCGGATAAATCCTATATTTCTATTTATATATTTTACCCTATAATTCAAAATTAAAATAACTGCTTATATTCATTTGGCTAAAACAGATTTTAATGCATAAACTATTATAAAAATTTGTATCCACTGATTGTATATTTAACCTTTTTATTGTATAATCTTTATTAAAACTTTTTTTAAATTTTGAATACAATATGTACTATAGGAAGGAGATGAATTTATATGGGAAAACGTATTGCAGCATTTTTCGATATTGATGGTACTTTGTATAGAGAAGGTATGATAACTGAAATATTTAAAAAACTAATTAAATCAGAAATAATTCCACCTGAAACTTGGTACAACAATTTAAGAGAAGATTATATGAAATGGGATAAAAGAATAGGTAATTATGATGATTACTTAGTTAAAATGGCAGATATATATGTAGAAGCAATTAAAGGACTTCATAAAACTCAAGTAGAATTTATTGCAAAAAAGGTGATTGAACAAAAAGGAGATAGAGTTTATACCTATACACGAGATAGAATAGCATGGCATAAATCTCAAGGACATATTATAATAACTATATCTGGAAGCCCTGAAGAATTAGTAAAAGAAATGTCAATCAAACATGATTTTGATGATTTTATAGGAACAAAATATTTAGTAGATAAAAACTCTTTATATACTGGAGAAATTATTCCTATGTGGGATAGCTTAAACAAAAATAAAGCCATAGTAAACTTTATTGAAAAATACAATATAGACTTAGATCAAAGTTATGCTTATGGAGATACTGCTGGAGATTTTTCAATGTTAAAATCTGTTAAACATCCAACTGCTATTAATCCAACTAAAGAACTTTTAACTCAACTTTCAGAGGATAATCAAATATCTCAAAAAGTTAATATAATAGTAGAAAGAAAAGATATGGTTTATAAATTAAAAACTGATTCTATCACTCTATAAAAAATGGAGCTGTCGAACTAATAATAAATTCTACAATATATTGTATTAAATTTAAACTTTCAAACCAATATATTTTATGTAAATTTTTTAATGCGACAGCCCCATTTTTTTATTTAATTACACAATGATATTCACAATAAAATACGTTGACACAGAAGTTATTAAAAATATTATACTACCTATAAGCAATGCTTTCATTCCCTTGTCTCTTATACTCTTAAAATCTACAGAAAGTCCCATTCCAACCATAGCCATTAGTATAAATAAATTGCTTAACTTAGTTAATACTTTCAATATATTATCAGGTATAATTCCTGTAGAACTTATTGCTCCAGCTATTATAAAATATAATACATACATAGGGAACTTAGCTTTTTTACTAGTTTCTGAATCTTTATTATAAGCAAGTCCCAAAGCTATAGATACTGGTACAAGCATTACAACTCTTGCCATTTTAACAAAAGTTCCTATTTCTCCTGATACATCTCCTCTTGCAAAAGCTGCAGCTATGGCATGAGCAACACCATGAAGAGATATTCCTGACCAAACGCCATATTGCAAATCAGTCATATTACTTGTTACAGCTAAAGCAGAATATATTAAAACCCCTATAGCTCCTAAAAAACTAACTATAGATACCGCAACTACTGAGTCTTCGTCATCAGCATTTATTGTTGGTGCAAGAGCAACTACTGCTGAAGCCCCACATATACATGATCCAACACCAATCAATGGCGCTAATTTTCCCTCAGTTTTAAATATCTTACCTAATAATATAGATAATATTAGAACAGAAGGTACAAATATAAGTACCATTATTAATACTTTAGGACCTAATTTTAATAGTGAATTAAAATTAAGCTTGAATCCTAACAAAACTATTCCTACCTTTAAGAGCTTCTTTAAAGAAAAACTTACACCTTCTTTAAATACACTTTGAGTTCTTATTGTGTTATTGTAAACTATCCCTATAATAATACCTATTGTTAACGCTTCTAAATTGATGATATTCTTCATAGCATCATTTATGAACATAGATAATATAGAAATTATTAATACAAAAATTATTCCTGGTACCATTTTCTTTATTTTATCCATATTTTAATCACCTCTGATTAAAATTATATCAAAGGTCTTTTATAAATAAAAATTATAATTCATTATAGTTGTATAAATTTTTATTATATATTATACATTTAAGATTACAATTGTATCTGTTGTATAATTTATAAATAAATGTATTTAGGGCTATTAAAGGAAATTTACATTAGGTTTTTTACACTCCTTTAAAACAGAACCTATAAATAAAATATTATAATCAATATACTCTTAAAAAATTAATTATGGAAAAACCTTCTCTCATAAAAAACAGTCCTACTAAAATTCTCTAGCAGAACTATTAGAACAAAATTCTATAAAATTACTTATATAATCATTCATCTTATTAGGTAGATAAACAAAATTAAATTCTCTATAAAAATTAACAAAACTCATTTTTTTATTTTTTATAGGTAAAGTTTTAATAGCCCCCATTTTTAACTCTCTTTCTATAGCAGCTTTAGATATAATTGTATACCCCAGATTTTCTTCTACAATAGCTTTTATGGCATCAATACTTCCTATTTCCATATATATATTAAAATTTTCTATATTATATCCTTCATTTATTAGTGTGTTTTCAAAATATTTTCTTGTTCCTGAACCTTCTTCTCTTAAAATAAGTTTTCCTGAAAGCACATCTTCTAATTTAGCATATTCTTTTTTTGAAAATTCATGTTTAGGTGAAAATGCTAATACAAGTTCATCCTCTTTTAACTTTTTATATTTAAACTTATTTTTATCAAAAGGTCCTTCTACTAAACCTAAATCTATTTCTTCTCTTAGTAATTTTTTAAGTATTTCTTTTGTATTATTAACAGCTAGAATTATCTCTATGTTAGGATGTTCTTCTTTATATTCTCCTAATATTTTAGGGAGAACATATCCTCCAATAGTTAATGTAGCGCCTATATTATATGTACCTTCTAAAATAGATTTATTTTTAAACTTTCTTAGAATCTCTCTTTCCTTAAATTCTATCTCTTTTACATATTTTAAAAACTCTTCGCCTTCTTTTGTGAGATCCACATTTCTGCCAGTTTTCTTAATTAATTTCACCCCATAATACTCCTCTAAATATTTAATATGCTGAGATACTGCAGGCTGTGTTAAATTTAAAATTTGAGCTGACTTAGTATAATTTTTTATTTTAGCTACTGTAAGAAATGTAAGTAATCGTGTTTCAAGCATATTTGTCTCCTAATTAATTAAATATTGTATACTAGAATGCTCTATAATTTATAAATCAAATTTTTATCCAATATCTACTGTGGCTACAACATTAATAAGAATTTTTCAAAAATCAAATTATGAAACAAACTAATATATACATTATATAATTATTACTTATTTTATACCATAGCTATCATACTCTAAAGTACTTTAATTATAGTATTCTAAATCAATTTACATTAAATCAAAAATTTTAGTTTGCTGTTTTTGTTTAATTTTAATTAGCTTACTTTTTAAGTATTGTTTACGTGAATTATATTCATTTATTAATTTTTTAGGACAAGTGTTTAAAGCTTTAAAAATATACTTTAAGGAATTAATGTTGTCATTATAATAATAATGATATAAAGAAATTTCATAGTAACTTCTCCATGGATACTTAAACTTCTCAACTAGTTTATCTACAGGAAGCTTATTTTTAAATGAAGGTAGAATAGAAGCTTTATATAAAATAGCCACACAATCCCTATCTATTCTACCTTTAAAATTTTCTATCTCTTTTATATAAAATTCAATTAACTCTTTATTTTTATTTAAAATTATCTCCATAAAGTTGCTTATTCTTTTAGCTAAATATTCATTTATATAATGACATATATTGAATATCTTTTTGATAAATTCAACTATTCTTTTATTTTGAATTTCCTTCTTTCTATATAAAAAAGCTAAATTGCCCAAAATAACTATTAAATCCTTCCCATCATTATCCCCTTTTATATAATTTTCTATATAATAAAGAGTATGCTTCTCTATTATGTCACAAGCAACCAAATTATTATATTCATTAGTAATTTGATTTAATTTTTTTATCACTTTCAAATTAGAATCTCCTTTCAAATAAACAGAACTCTAATTCTAATATAATCCTTCACCCCATGATTAGAGTCTATTATCTTCGGTTATAACCACCCTTACCCCAATACTAGGATGGCTATACCTAAGACAAAGTCTTATTAGTTATTATTTGAAATAAGATCCTTATTTATACATTTTATTTGTTTATATATGTTAATTTGCCCCCTATTTATACAATATCTACATCTTAACTAGAATCAACCCCCATTGAAACTAGCAAATATTCTTACTATCCTAAAATGCTGGTATTACAGTCCCATTATATTTCTCTTTAATATATTTTTTTATTTCTTCAGAATTAATAGCTTTATTTAATGCTTTTATATATTCTTTATCCTTATTTTCTTTCTTTACGGCTATAATATTAGCATATGGTGAATCCTTATCTTCAATTGCTAGAGAATCCTTGGTAGGATTTAATCCTGCTGAAATAGCATAATTAGTATTTATAACTGCAACATCTACATCCTGTAATACTCTTGGAAGTTGAGCTGCATCTAATTCTTTAATTTCTATATTCTTAGGATTCTCCTTAATATCTAATTTAGATATTAATTGCCCATCTTTAAATTTCATTATTCCTTCTCTTTCTAGTAGTTTAAGAGCTCTAGCCTCATTAGTTGGATCATTTGGCACAGCAATCACAGACCCATTTTTTAATTCCTTTAAATCTTTTATCTTTTTAGAATATATTGCCATAGGTTCTATATGCACTTTTACTGTATAAACTAAATCCGTTTTATTCTCCTTGTTAAACTGTTCTAAATAAGGTATGTGCTGAAAATAATTTGCATCTATTTCCCCGTCTTGTAAGACTTTATTGAGTGTAGTATATTCTGTGAACTCTTTTATTTCTAACGTATATCCTTCCTTTTCTAAAATAGGTTTAACTTTTTGTAATATCTCCGCATGAGGTGTTGGATTTGCCCCTATAACAATCTTCTTTTTTTCTTTAACTTCAGCTCCTTTTTTAGCTCCACAACCCGTTAAAGCTACTAAACTACAAATTAAAGTAGATGTTAAAACAATTGATAATATTTTCTTTTTCATATATATTTGCCCCCTTAAGTTTACATAATATTTATTTAAATTTACAATTATACCTTTTTAAGCCCCACTTTTGTATTAAACTATTTATTAAATCTATTGTATACAATCATTCCTATGCTTTGAAGAAGTTGTACTAATACTATTAAAACTATAACTGTATATATCATAATCTTTGTATCAAATCTATAATATCCATAATTAAGAGCTACCTGTCCAAGTCCGCCCCCACCAATTGCTCCTGCCATAGCTGAAAGCCCTACAACACTTATTATTGTAAGCGTTAAACCAGATATTATAGATGGAAGTGATTCTGGAAGCATTACTTTAAAAATAATCTGCCTAGTACTTGCTCCAAAAGATTTCGCAGCTTCAATTAGTCCTTTGTCGACTTCCTTTAATGATCCCTCTATTATCCTTGTAACAAAGGGTGCCGAACCTATTGTTAGTGGAACAATAGCTGCCGTAGTTCCAATTGTTTTTCCCACTATTAACTTAGTAAAAGGGAAAATAACAATCATGAGTATGATAAAAGGGAAAGATCTTAATATATTAACAACGACATCGAATATTTTATATATAGTTTTATTTGGATTTAATCCGTTTTCCTCTGTTATAACCATAATAATTGCAGGTATAAATCCAAGCAAAGTAGCTATAAAAGTAGCTATAAAAACCATATATAAAGTTTCCCCTAAAGCCTTAATAAGAATTTCATAAATCTCCATCTATAACACCTCCCAATTTACGCCCTTTTTATTTAAATAAGAACTCACATGCCCCTTTTGATCTTCTGATATGTTAATCACTAAACTTCCTAAAACATCTTCTCCAAATCTCTCTAGTTTGCCCCAAACAATAGAGAAATCAATATTAAGATCTCTAGCCATGCTAGTTATTATTGTTCCTTCACTAAATTCTTTTGGGAATAGTATTCTTATATTTATACCTTCATCTGGAAGAATCTCCTCTTCTCCTAGTAATTTTTTCATATTACTACTCTGATTTAAAAAAAGTTCTTCTACACTACCAATATCAGTAACTTTTCCACTATCCATTAAAGCTGCCTTTGCACAAGCTTCCTTTATAACCTCCATTTGATGCGTTACTATTATAATAGTTATTCCTAATTCTTTATTTATCTTTTTTAGAAGTTCTAATATAGATTTTGTAGTACTAGGGTCTAATGCTGAAGTAGCTTCATCACATAAAAGTATATCAGGTTCTAAAGTAAGAGCCCTTGCTATCGCTACTCTTTGCTTTTGTCCACCACTTAATTCTTTTGGCATACTCTTTTCCTTATCTTCAAGCCCTACAAGTTTTAGAAGTTTTTTAACTTTTTCATTTATTTCACTTTTGTCATAATTCCATGTCTCCATAGGTAACGCTACATTATGCCAAACATCTTTTCTAGTCAATAAGCTAAAGTTCTGAAATATCATACCTATATCTTTTCTAAATTCTCTTAATTCTCTTCCTTTTAATTTATTAACTTCTTTAGAATTGACCTTAACACTTCCTTCATCATAACTTTCTAAGCCATTTATACATCTTAAAAGAGTTGATTTTCCAGCCCCACTATGTCCTATAATTCCAAATATCTCTCCTTTTTCAATTTCTAAACTAACATTATCTAAAACTTTTTTATCTGAAAAATATTTATTTACATTTTTAATTTGTATCAATCTAGTCCCCCCCTCCAGACATGCTTTTAGATTTAGAAAGAAGGTATTAAAACACCTTTGTATTTATCTTCTATAAATTTCTTAAATTCCTTAGAAGTCAATACTTCTGATAGTGCTTTTACATAAGGTTTATCTTTATCTTCTTTTCTAACTGCTAAAATATTTGAATATGGTGAATCCTCTGCTTCTTTGTAAATAGAATCTTTTGCTGGATTCAATTTTGCTGCCAATGCGAAATTTGTATTTATTACCCCTATATCTAATTGATCTAATGTTCTAGGTATTTGCGCCGCATCTAACTCTTTTATGTTAAGTTTTTTGGGATTTTCAGTTATATCTACAATTGTTATAAAATCTCCATCTTTTACTTTTATAAGACCTGCACTAGCAAGCAATTTTAAAGCTCTTGCTTCATTAGTTGGATCGTTAGGAATTCCTATTTCTGAATTTTCTTTCAATTCCTTTATATCCTTAATTTTTTTTGAGTATATTCCTATAGGCGCTATAAACACCTTTGATGCATAAGTCAAATCTGCATGTTTATCATTGTTAAATTTGTTTAAAAACGGTATATGCTGATAAAAATTAACATCTAACTCCTTATCTACAAGAGCAGTATTTGGAGTCATATAATCTGTAAATTCTTTTACTTCTAACTCATATCCTTTTTCCTTAACCAAAGGTTTTATTTCTTCAACAATTTCCTTAAAAGGATTAGGAGTAATTCCTATTTTAATAACTTTTTTATCTTCTTGCTTTTCTCCGCTTACTTTACTACTACATCCTATTAAGCCAAAAATACAAATAATACTTATAAAACAGAAAACTGCCCTTTTCACTCTTCGTTTCCCCCTTTTTATTTAATTTTCATTTAAAATTCTTAAAGTATAGCCCTAATTGATAATTTATATCTCATTCCTCCTTTTGTCATTCCTATTAGGGTAAAAAAATAAAGACCTAAGGATAACCTTAGGTCTTAAAAGTCCCGTTTACCCTTATCTTCCAGCATAAAGCTGCAGGATTTAGCACCATTTTATAAACAATAAAGTTTATAACGGTTGCCGGGTTTCATCGGGCCAGTCCCTCCACCACTCTTGATAAGCTGTATTCATTTTTAACTATGCATATCATTATAGACTTGTATTTTTCAAATGTCAAGATAATTTTTCTAATTTTAGTTTTATTTCTCTGATTGATATATGATAATGGCTTAATATAACACATGTGATTATGTCCCAAATATAAATTTCAGTCTTATTTTTAAGTTTTTTGTGAATTATAAAAAATAAAAACTGCTAAACCACAACTTAGTTTAAAAACCACCGGCACCGCCTCCGCCGCCAGCACCACTTGCTCCTCCTCCGCTAAATCCTCCTCCACTTCCAGTTGAAGGTACAGCTGAATTAAATGCAGAATCTATACTTTTATTAAAGCTATTATTTTTAGAATCTGAATTTAAGAAATACCAATATAAATAACTATTACTATAAACTGAAGATGACATTATATAAGGTTTAAATTTATCTATTTCCTTTTGAGATAGCCCTAGAGACATTCCATAAATTAAACATTCATCAATATAATTTTCTGAAAATTCCTTCTGTATATTATATTCTTTAACTTTTTTAATCTCTTCTTTGAATTTTGCCCATTTTTTATATTGAACATAGCCATAATCACTCTTCCTGTACATTAAAGCTATACTCCATATTATAAATACTATTCCTATAATCAAAACAGCTATTCCATAATTACTTCCTAATGCAATAAACAAAATTCCCAGTAGTACTTGAAAAAAGCTAAATAAGATCAATAGAATTCCTGTTTGCTTTGCTTTATTATCATAATATTTATTTTCTTTAACATATTTTCTAACAAGTTCTTCCCACTTTTTATAATCACCAGTAAATTTCCCTGTGTTTTTTTTACTATATTCACGTATCATATTCAATGTTACAAAAAAACCATTTCCAATCTTATTTATAAGCCAGTCAATAAAGAACTTTTCATGTTCCAATAAGTTATCCCCTATATATCCACTATTTATTATCTTGTAGTTTTTATCCTTTTTTTGTTTTTTAACTTTGCTTTCTTTTTGGGTTATCAATTCCTCATTTTCTTCCACTTCTTCAAGATTTAAATAACCTTTTCTACTCAAATCTAATATAGTGGCAATTATATCTTTGCTTCCTAAATAATGTGAATATATAACACTTGCAACAGCTGGAGTACAATCTTCTGGTATCATTCCATAAATATTTTCAATATTACCGTTTTGTTTTCTTCTAAATTTTATACAAAGAATAAAAGTGATTAACAAGCTTATTCCTATAAAAGCAAAAGATCCATAATTTGCAGCACTCATTCTTTTTTTAGAATTCTCTATTTTTTTCTTAACACTACTTGCATAACTTAACTCCTCATCCATAATCCTAGAATAAGCATTTTCCTTAACTATATTTGTCGATCTATTTATATATTCCACTGGAAAGAGTATCCTTGGCGCAACAAATTTTTTAGAATTTACGTTATCTACTTGTAAATTTATAGATCCTTTTTCTGAAAAGTTTATTTGACCATTTAAAGGACCATGTGCAAAAATCTTTACTTTATCCTTTAAAGCTGGTTTTGGAAGACTTATATTTATATTCAATTTGTCTATTGGTGTTTTATTCTCTTCTCCTATAAACTTATAAAACAATTCTCCAGTATCTTTGTATTTAGTACTTTCATTTAATATTTTATATTTTAAAGTAAAAGTTTTAACTTGATTCCTTGATGGCGAAAATATTTTTATAGAGGCATAGTCTTTACTAGGATATTTAATTTCATAAACTCCATTATCCCCATTACTTCCTTTTTCTACTTGCTTAAACTCAATTTCTTTTCCATTAACTTTTTCATAGATTTTCATATCTGAAACCTTAGATGTATTCTTTATTTTTATATCTCTAAATACTCCATTAAATTTATCTGAAAATCTAAAACTTATATCTTCATTTATAACTAAATCTCCGTTTTCTAAAACATTAGATTTTATATCCCAACTATCAATTTTTAATTCCTCTTTAGCATAAACATTGCATACCAATACTAAACTTAAAACACACATTGAGATTAAAAACTTTATTATTTTTCTCATTTAAATCCCCCTAAAGCCATTGATTTTCCTTAATATATTACCACAATTATACCATTGTCATTTCCATTAATCATATTAATTTTACCTTAAAATAATAACTTTGTTTAGTTATTAGATAAAAATAAAGAAACAAATGGAAAAATCAAATCTTCCACTCGTTTCTTTAGCATTTAACTTAAATTAAATATTTTATCGTATTTATGCAAAAGCATGATAAATAGCATTTATTGCTTTTTCAAAATCCTTAGCTTCTACACCTATTATTATATTCATCTCGCTAGATCCTTGGTCTATCATTCTTACATTTACGTTATTCTTTGCAAGAGAAGTAAATATCTTTTGTGATGTACCTACAGTTCTAGCCATACCTCTACCTACTGTTGCTATAAGAGCCATATTAGGAATTATCTGTATAGCATCTGGATTACATTGTCTTTTTATCTCTTCTATTACTTTATCTAATTTACCTTCGATTTGAGAATCTTCAACGACTATAGATATAGTATCTATTCCTGAAGGCATATTTTCAAATGAAACTCCATAAGTCTCTAATACTGAAAGAACTTTTCTTCCAAATCCTATTTCTGCATTCATAAAAGCTTTTTCTATAGCTATTACAGTAAAATCTTTTCTTCCTGCTATCCCAGTAATATTTCCTAAATCCTTATCTCCATTATCTTTTACAATAATTGTTCCTCTATCTCGAGGAGCATTTGTATTCTTTATATTGATTGGAATACCTCCCTCTCTTGCAGGGAAAATTGCTTCTTCATGAAGAACTGTAGCTCCCATATAAGCAAGTTCTCTTAGCTCTTTATAAGAAATTTTTTCAATTGGTTTTGGATTATCAACTATTCTAGGATCTGCCATTAAAAATCCTGAAACATCTGTCCAATTTTCATAAAGACTAGCTTCCATATCACGAGCTATAAGTGATCCTGTAATATCAGAGCCTCCTCTTGAAAAAGTTTTTATCTCTCCATTAGGCATAGCTCCATAAAATCCAGGGATAACAGCCTTTTTAACATTTTTCAATTTATCTTTTATTGCTTTTTTAGTACCCTCTGAATCAAGATACCCATATCTGCTAAATAATATAGCCTCTGAAGCATCAATAAACTCTACTCCTAAAAAATCTGCTAGGATTAATCCATTTAAGTATTCTCCTCTACTAGCAGTATAGTCTGCTGTTGCCCCCTCGGCAATTTTTCTTTTTACTTCCCTTAAATACACCCCTATATCTAAGGTTACATTTAACTCACTTGCTATTTGTTTATATCTTTCTTCAATGATTTTAAATACTTCATCGAAAGAAATTCCTTGCTGAACATGAGCATGACATAAATAAAATAAATCTGTAATTTTATAATCTTTATCATGCCTTTTTCCAGGTGCTGATGGTACAATATACCTTCTTCTTTCATCACCTAAAACTATCTTTTTTACCTTTTGAAACTGGTTAGCATCAGCAAGCGAACTGCCACCAAATTTGGCTACAATAATGTCATTCATTTTTCTTCTCCCCCCATATATATGTTGCCCTATAAATAGATTTCTTGGCTTCAGATGGAATTTTAAACCCTAGTTGAAGCTTAGAAAACATTATCCAGAATCATGCCATTCTTTGTTCCCACTTTAGAGTATTAGGATGGTTAGACATCGGATAAATTTATATATTTATAAATATTATCACACCTACAAAATATTTCAAGACCCAAAAATGGAATTTTGCTTAGCAAAATTCCATTCTTACTTTTTTATTTATCCAATTTCTACTCATATTAATACTAATTAATTTTTAATATAAATAGCTTTTAATGCTGAAACTAGTACATTCGTACACTTTTCAATATCATCATCACTAGACTTATTATTTCCAACTTCAATAAGTAGAGAATGATTTGATAAATCTTGATTAAAATATAAGTTTCCTGTTTTAAATTCAAATATTTCAACCTTTATTTTATTAGAACTACTATTTTTAATTTCTTTTAGCAACAAATTTGCTATTTATTCCTTCTTTCACAAGTTTATTAATGTTCTTTGTATAAAATATTTCATGTGCATTTAAAATATTTAAGGGGGTCGCTGGTCCAAAAGGAATTATTAATTTTGCTAATAATATCATCCATTAACTGGATCACACCAGTTACCTAATAGACTTATTTACCTGTTACTATAAATACTCCCAAACTACCATTTAAATGCTCCTTTGCGATAGGTGGTTCATGAACGCATCCTATTCCTATTGATTTCATGTTAGGATTATATATATTTTCTTCTAACTTAATAAGCATATCAAATCTTTCTTTAGATATACATGAGGGAACCTCTTTTACTCTATCATAGTATTATTCTTTTATTACTTTAATTTCTATCCAAAATTTTATCACTTGAGATATCATAATTCTTTTAACCTTAATCTGATATTCCTTTCCATCTATCTTCATAATTCTTTTATCTATAACTTCTACTAACATCTCTCCATCAACATTTTTAACTTCTTTTCCTAGCATACATTTGAATTTATTCTTAATATGTTTTTCTAAAGTAATTTTAACTATGTCATCTTCTGTTTTATCATCTTCATATTTAATTTCTACCTGAATATCATTTACTATTATTTTCTTATTATTTATATTTTGCTGTAATTTTTCTAACCTAGTGTCCTTTTCTTCTATAACTTTTCTTAAACTTTTAATCTCCTTTATATAACTATCTATTCTATAGCTAACTAAAATATTTATAACTATTGTACCTATCATAGCCCCTATTAAAACTCCAAGAATAAAAAACAAAGAGTACTTATGCTTATTTCTCATCTTATCCATATGTCCCCACACTTTTGGATCAATTTAATAACCCTAACACCTAAATTTGCCCCTATTAGCGAAGCTAATATGTATATTATCTGTTTTAAAAGAGAAGTTATTTGCCCTCTAAAAAGCCCTTCTTCTATTAATTGAAATGATGAGAATGTCCCCCCTAATGCTGTTGCTACTGCCCATATTTTTATAGAATTTGCTAAATCTATCATAGTTTTAAGTGGTGGATGATTATTTATTAATGCTCCTATCCCTCCAAAAAAACTTCCTCCCAATATAACTCCAAAAGCAACTAAAAAACTATATATACTACTTGATATAAAATTAGACACTAACTTCACCTCTTTGTATGAATAAGTTTATCAATAATCATACCACCACTTATCTCTCCATTTATGATTGAAGTATTAATTCTGGTAGTGAGTGATCAGATAAAAATTCCTTTATACAAATTATGATATTAGTGTCCTCATTATTCTTAAATTACAAGCAATTGCACAATCTAGAACAAAACCAAAATAGTAACTTATATTTAAAATTTTGGTTTTGATAGGTAATCTATTTTAATATATAATCTTAAAAACTACTTTTAATTGAGAAAATTGCATGTAGCTATACAGTTCGCAAAGTATATAACATATCTAATTAGAATATATATCTGAAAATTCTATTTTAATCCTTTCTACCTTATTAGATGCTAAATAGCTATCTTTATTAGTATCCTCTTCTTTTTCTTTAACTTGTACATTTGGAAGTTCTATTATAAACTCAGTCCCTTTTCCGCATTCACTTAAAAGACTGATTTTGCCTCCATGCATCTCAACAAGAGATTTAACTATAGATAGACCTATACCACTTCCTTCTCTATTTCGTGATAACGACTTATCTACTTGGATAAATCTATCAAAAATTGTGTTTTGTTTTTCTTCAGGTATACCAATGCCATCATCTTTTACAGAGATTACTATTTTGTTTCCTTTGTCATACATGTTTACTTCTATATTTCCTCCCTTTTCTGTAAACTTTAATGCATTAGATAAAAGATTAAGCATTATTCTCTCTATTTTATCTGGATCACAAGCTATTAATTTCTCTTCTACATCAGTATCAAATACTAAGTTTATTCCATTATTCTCTATATATTCTGCTACAGATAAAGTTATAGATTCAACAATATCGACAATATTTCTATTTTTTAAGCTTACTTGAAAATAACCTGCATCTATTTTTGTGATATCAATTAAATTGTTTATCAGTCTAACAAGCCTATAGCAATTTTGCTTCATAGTACTCATATATTTTTCGATTTTATCACTGTTTTGCATAGGCATATTGTTCTTTATCAATAATTCAAGCATTTGTTGTCCTCCAAAAATTACATTAAGTGGAGTCCTTAATTCATGAGATATGTTAGCAAAGAATTCAGTTCTTAATTCTTCATATCTCATAGTTTCATTTAATGATTTTGTTCTTTCTTCGACTTTTCTTTCAAGCTGCTCATTAAATTCTTTTATAGTTTTATACATATATGCATTATCTATAGATATAGCTGCTTGAGAAGACAACATATTTACAGTATTTAACCTTTGTTTAGTAAATACATCTGTTGAAAAATTATTTTCTAAATATATAATTCCTATAAATTTACCTTTATTCATTATTGGAGAACACAAAACTGACTTTATATTATTTTTTAATATATATGAGTCATGCATGAACATATTATGCTTAGATGCATCTTCTAAAACCACGTTTTTCTTAGTTCTTGCAACGTAATTAATTACTAACTTAGGTATATTACTAAAAATATCTATATTAACATGTTTCGAGACCATCGAGTAAATCTTGTTAATATCTCCTTCTATTTCAATAAATAAGTCATTTTCTCTTCTCAAAATCAAACATCCTCTTTGAGCACCTGCATTTTGAATTAATATTTTCATTAATTTTTCCAAAAGTTCTTCAAGTACTATTTCTCCAGAAATAGCTTGAGAGGCTTTTACTATAGATAAAAAATCTATCTTTTCATTATCTATTTCAGTAGTAGTACAAGCGATTCTATCTTCAGCACTATTATTTAAAGAAGCATTATCTTTATTTTTTTCATCTTCTTCCCAAAAAGCATTAGGACATTTTTCTCTCAATTGTTTTAGCTTTTCAATTGCTCCCCATCTCTCATAACACTTATAGGCTTGAATAATATATACTTCAAATAATTTTTCATCCCCCATACTCTTGTAAAGATCACCAAGCTTCTCACAAATAATGCCTATATTTAGGAAAGATTCATTCTTAGCTGCGCTTCTCATAGACTTATAAAAAAACTGTTCCGCATCCGAATAGTTATGATTTATTGAATAAATCTGAGCTTTAATTAATAAATAATAACTTTTATAATCCATTGGAGAGACATCAGACCATTTTTTTATTTTTTGTAAATTCGAATTAATCTTTTTCCAAAATTTTTTCTTCTGACCTTTGTTAACTTCTTTGCATAACTCGATCATAGATAGAGTACTATAAATACATCCTAATCCTTCAATAAAACTTCCTTTGTAAAATTCCAACTCGCCTTCAACATTCTTTAAAAGAGTCTTAGTTTCTTTTACGTTATCATAAAAATAATTTATAAATAACTTATAAGTATAATAACCTCCGGTTCCAGTTAATGAACTTATATACATAGATTGCATATCTTCACTATAATCACCAGATATTAAACTATATCTATTACCTGTTTTACTTGTTAAATTATCTAATAGTTGATTTATTGTAACTATTCCATGACCTATGTGATTAAATTTTATATTTTGACTTAATTTTATATATTGTTCACAATTACTCTTTACACTTTCTAAAGTATCTCCTCTTAAAAATAAAAGTCCAACAAGTGAATTCAGCAAATGAATAACTTGAATCATCTCTCCTGAGTTCAAAAGGTTTTTATAACTTTTCTTCATGCACTCAATGCTAGAATCTATTCCCTCTATCCAAGGAGCAACAAAGATTGCAAATCTAGCTTCTGCCTTATAAAAATCAACACTTTTAACATCTTTATAAACTTCCAAAGCTTTTTTGCCAAACTTATATGCTTTTTCATATTCGTCAAAGTATAAATTAATAAACACAGCATAATCTATATATGCTCTTACATCACTTTCATATGCTCCATATTTTAAAATCAAATTAATTTCTTTTAAAGTAATTAGATAAAATAAATTTTTGTCAAAAATCATAGCTGGACACTTTAAGTGCATAAATATTTCTTTTATCTGTTTTTTTTCTTCATTTATATTATCTTTCTTATTAAATATTCTTTCCTCTTTACCCCTTGAACTTATTCTTATTTTCATAAATTGTAAATTTATATGTTTTTTACTAGGATGTATAGGAATATCTATACCATATAAATTTAAAGCAAAAATTCCATTTTCTATAGCTTGCTTATATTTTCCACAATAAGAATATAAGGTAATCCTCATGTCATATATAGTTGCCTTGTCTTTTTTCGTCTTTGCGTTATCTAAAATAACATTAAAAAGTTTTTCCCCTACTTTAAAGTCTCCATTAAGACATTGATATTTAGCAAATGTCAACCAAACTTTATAAGTTAAATTATAATGAGTTTCCCAACTTTCATCATTTAATAAGTTAGAGCTAATTTTTAAATATTTTAATGCTAAACTATAAGCCCCTGAAGCATATGCTTTTTTACCTGCAACTAGATTAAGTTTTACTAAATCATATATTTTATTTTCATATTTCACTAATTCATGAGCTTGATTAAGCTGATTTACAATATCAAAAATATTAATCTCCATTTGATTATCAGAAAAATTATTAAATAAAACATTTCCTATTTTAAAATGAAAAGTCTTTTTTTCTTCTTTTTTTATCATAGAATAAAATTGTTCATGAATATGATCATGACAAAACATATACTTATTTATAAATTTGTTTATATGACTTATAGTATTATCTTTAGAAAAACTACTAAAATCTTTACTAACTGGAGATATTATCCCCATTCTTATAGCAGCAAGTATATCGATAGTATTTTGATAAATTGGTCTGTCATTACAATAAGATACAATTTTTAAGTCAAATTCTACTCCTATACATGATGCTAATTTTAAAATTTCTATTGTATTCTGTGGAAGATTTTTTATTTTTTTTATAAGTAAATCTAGCGAATTTTCATCTACCTTTATCTTTAAAATTTTGTTTATATCCCATGTCCATTTTCCATTTTCATAATCAAACTCTAGAATATGTTCATTAAGCATATTTTCTAAAAATATTTTTATAAAAAATGGATTTCCACTTGTCTTATAAGTAATTAGTTTTGCTAAAAGCATAGATGAATATTTATCACAATTTAAAGTATCACAAATTAAATTATTTACCTCCCTTGTACCGAGGGGCTTCATACTTATATATGTTATATCATAATGACTATTTTCCAATTCTTTAGAAAGATTAATTATTGGGTAATTCTTGTAAATATCTTCACTTTCTCTGTAAGCACATATTAATAAAATTCTTTTGTTTACTATGTATTTTATAAACATCTTCATAAATTTTAAAGATGCTGAGTCAATCCACTGTAAATCATCTAAAAAGAAAACTATGTTGTAGTCTTTTTTTAATAAAATATTTACTAACCTTAAAAGTATTTCATTAAAACTATTTTCAAACTCTAAATTTCCATATCTCGGAGATTCAGTCTGCTTTCCTATAATATATTCTAGCTCAGGAATGAAATCAACAATTATTTGTCCATTATTACCAATGATATTTAAAATATCATCCTTTATATCTCTTATCTCTTCCTCACCTTTTACTAATATATGCCTAACTAATTTAGTGGCAACTTGTATTATGGGAGAATACGGATTAGAGTTATCATATTGCATACATTTTCCCGAAATAAATATACCACCTTCATCTACTACATTTCTTTTAACTTCTTTCATTAAAGTAGATTTTCCTATACCTGCTCCTCCACATATTAGAACGCAGCTACTATTTCCTGATCTAGTGCCTTCATATACCCTTAATATTTCCTTTAATTCTTTATCTCTACCATATATTTTTTCAGAAAAACTAAACTTATCATCTATATCTTTTTTACCTAATGGAAAGTTATCAACAAATCCTTTTTCTTCCAAGTCAACCATACATTTTAATAAGTCATTTCTAATCCCAAAACAGTTCTTATATCTGTCTTCTGGATCCTTAGATAAAAGTTTCATTACAATGTGGGATATCACATATGGAATTTCTTCATTTATAACATTAGGATAAATAGGTTCCTTTGCAATATGGCTATAAGTTAGCTCTATTTCATTTTTACCCTGCACAGGAAGCCTGCCTGTAAGCATTTCATAAAACGTTACACCTAAAGAATAAAAATCTGTTCTAAAATCTATCTTTTTCCCCATTCTTCCTGTTTGTTCTGGTGACATATAAGGAAGATTTTCAGTTCTATTTATTGATATATCTTTTGTATCTAAAAATTTAACCTCTTTGGTACTTACATCAATAATAATATTATGGGGATTTATATACTTATAGATTATATTATTTTTATGAAATTCGCCTATTATCTGTGTTATATTGATAGCTATTTGAAGAAATGTTTCTATTTCCATGGGTTTTTTAGAAGAAATAAACTCATTGAGGGAATCTCTATCCTTATGTTCAGGTAAATACATAATATCATTCTCCCCTTTTTAACTACTTTAGATTAAATGCTACATTTTTATACATATCCTATATTATACCAATTATTATTTTATATGTAAATGAGATTTAATTTTTGTCTAAATATATCTATTACATAAACATTATAATTATGGCATTAATAAACTTATTCACTTTATGTCGAATTTTTATTTTAACTTTACAAAAGATGGCAGTAACCCATGACGTAGGCATACCCTAAGATAATTCTATTGAATAAAAAGTAACATAAGTAAACAAAATAAATATACGTTGTTTTAAGGAGGTTTTAAAATGTACCCAAAAAATTTTCAGCCTCAACATCAAGACACTCAACCTGGACTTGAGGCTTTAATGAATCCTAAACCTATGTTTAGTAATACTAATTATAAAGGCAGTAATAAATTATTAAATAAAGTTGCTTTAATAACAGGCGGAGACAGTGGTATAGGTAAAGCAGTAGCTATTGCTTTTGCCATTGAAGGAGCAGACGTTGTTATATCTTACTTTAATGAACACTGTGATGCAGAAGAAACTAAATCTATTATTGAAGAAAAAGGTAGAAAGTGTGTCTTAATTCCTGGTGATATAGGCGATGAAGCTTTTTGTAATAAAGTAGTAACTGATACTGTAAACTCAATGGGATCTATAGATATATTAGTTAACAATGCAGGCGTACAATATCCTCAAAATAGCATTATGGATATTACGTCTGAACAACTTAATATTACTTTTAAAACCAATTTTTTTTCAATGTTTTATTTAACCAAAGCAGTAGTACCTCTTATGAAAAATGGAGGCAGTATAATAAATACAACTTCTATTACTGCCTATGAAGGAAATGAAACTTTAATTGACTATTCTTCTACTAAAGGGGCAATTGTATCTTTTACTCGTTCATTGTCTTTAAATTTAATTAACTCCGGAATCAGGGTAAATGGTGTTGCTCCAGGGCCTATTTGGACTCCACTTATTCCTTCTAGTTTTTCAAAAGAAAAAGTATCAGAATTTGGTCATAATACTCCTATGGGTAGAGCTGGTCAACCTTGTGAGTTAGCAGGAGCTTATGTTTTTTTAGCATCTGAAGATTCCTCTTATATTAACGGTCAGATTATACATGTAAATGGGGGACGTATTACTAGTAGTTAAATATATTTTCCTCCAAAAATAAATAGTATATAATCAATTATTCAATGTAATAAAGCATACTTAGTTTAATCCAAGTATGCTTTATTACATTAAAATTTGTTTTTTATTCAAAATGCCCAATAACCTCTTTACTTTCATTGTCTTGACCATATTTATGTTGTATATTATTTATCTTAGCATTATATTTTTTCGTCACATTAGGAACCTCATCTATTACATTTTCAAGTTCACATTCTCTTGCTATTTCTACTTCTTTAGATTCATATATTTTATTTCCTTCTTTTATATAAGGGTGTCTCATAAATTTAATCCTTTCTATAAGTATTAATAACCTATTTTTTTATAATGATTTTCTTTATAATTTTTAGTATTTATTTTATTTCTTGTTTATATACCTTTATAATAATTACAAAAGGCTACTTCTTTTTTATGTATACATAGAAGTAGCCTCTTTTACTATCTAGCCTTGGCTTAATTGTGATTTAACTTGTTGAATTTCTTGTTCAGTTGCTTGTGCTGCTGGTTTATAATAACCTTTTTGAGATGCTATTTTATATAAATCATATTGGAATTTTTCGTCTCCATCTCTTAATGTTTGAATTGTTTGTCTTAATTGTGGATTATCACATTGAGCTATAATAGATCCATATCCAGTAATACTGCTATTAACAGTTGACAATATATCATTTACCATTTCTTTTTCTTGCATAGTTTACCCTTCTTTCATTTTAATTTTATAGAAATCCCATTAATTTTTGTGTTGTATTTTGAGCTGATGTAGCTGCTTGTTGAAAAATCTGTTTAACTTGAGCATCCTGACATTGATTAGCATAATCATTTAATTTAGCAGCAACAGTTTGATGTCCTCCTACAAGGTGTCTTAGATTTTGTAACTCTAATTGATTTAATTGTGTCATGTTTTCTCCTCCTCATTTCTTGAAATCATTCTATAGTATTTTGTATCAAAATATAGTTTTATATTCTTCCAAATTATTGTTCATGCTTTTCATAAATTTCAAAGCACCTATTTTCATCTAGCTTTTTCAATACATCTCTATAGCCCTTTTTAGTAAATTTATTATCATATAATTCCTCATAAGTTGCCCTTTCAATGTCTATATCTAATATCTTATTATAATTTTCTCCATACAATTTTTTTAAAAACAACTCACAATCTTTTCTTATAAATTCATATTTATTTTTATCATAGTAATAATATTCCTTAATATGTTTATTCAAAGATTCTATGATTCCATATAATTGATATATATAACTCATTTCTTTTAAATCAAACCTATTAGTAAGTGAAGCAACTACTTTTGAATAATTAGGATTAATACATATAGGGTACTTATTTAAATAATCCTCATTTGAATACTTTAAGGTTCTTATACTCTGAAATAAAGCATTACATATATCCAATCGTATTATATTTACGTTTTCACATATTTTATTTATCTTATCTTTATATTCATACCTTCTATTATCTTCTACTATTTTATTTTCAGTTTCTATATTTTTTCTTGTTGCATAAGTTGTTGTAATCCAACTACATGAAGCTCCTATTAATGACCCAACTATAACAGAAGCAGCCGAAATTAATGGAGTAGGGAATCTTGTAGATATATTTTCTAAAAAAAACAACTACTTTTAACTCCTTTCTATGCGATTTTATAATACTATATTTTCCTTTCATATTTATTTTATTCTAATAACAAACCTTAATTTATCTCATAACTATCATTAATAACTCCCATTCTATTTTAATAAAGATAATTTTATATGAATTGTTTACTCACCTTAATATGTAAAATATGTTTTTTAATCTTTTACATGAAGTTATAAAGATAACTTACATGATACAATTTCCAATAATGGATTTTTTTTAAGATTTATGATATAATTATGGTTTAACGCTTTGTTATACTATAACTTTAGATGAAAGGAGAAATTCTTATGAGTAAATCAAATGAACTCGGCAATACGAAAATCTCAACATTACTATGGAAATTCTCTATACCTGCTATTGTAGGTATGATGGTTAATGCATTATATAATATAGTGGATAGAATTTTCATTGGACAAGGCGTAGGTCAAACAGCTTTAGCTGGCCTTGCTATAACTCTTCCAATTTCCACTACAATAATGGCTTTTGGAATGCTTGTAGGAATTGGTGCCTCCACTCTTATTTCTATAAAATTAGGAGAAAACAATAAAAAAGCTGCTGAAAATATTCTAGGTACAGCTGTTATACTAGATATATTGATTTCAGGTATTGTATGTGTTATAGGTATTATATTTATAAATCCAATTCTAAAAACCTTTGGTGCTAGTACAGAAAGTCTTCCTTACGCCAAAGAATATATTCTAATTATTCTAGCTGGAGCTATATTCCAAAATATAGGTTTTGGAATTAATAATATAATACGTTCAGAAGGAAATCCTAGAACAGCAATGCGAACAATGATAGTTGGTGGCCTTTTAAACATGGTATTAGATCCTATATTTATCTTTGTTTTTAAAATGGGCATTCAAGGAGCAGCTATAGCTACGGTTATATCTGAAACAGTGAATACAGTCTTAGTAATTTATTATTTTACTAATAAAAACAGTGGAAGTATTTTAAAAATAAAAAAATCCTGTCTAAACTTAAATTTTAAAACTTGCATTGATATATTTTCTATAGGACTCTCTCCTTTTTCAATGCAAATAGCTGCTAGTATAGTAACTGTATTATATAACAAAGGATTATATACTTATGGTGGAGATATAGCTGTTGCAGCTATGGGTATAATATCAAGTATATCTATGATTATTTTTATGCCTATTTTTGGTATAAATCAAGGAGTTCAACCAATATTAGGCTATAATTACGGTGCTAAATCCTATAAAAGAGTAAAAAAAGCTATGCAATTAGCTATAATATCTGGTGTTACTATTGCTTCAATTGGATATGTAGTAGTAGAACTTTTTCCTGAACTTCTTATATCTTTATTTAGTAAAAATGATATGGATCTTATAAAATTAACATCTCGTGGTCTTAGAATCGACTTATTAGTCTTACCTATTGTAGGATATCAGATAGTATCCTCTAATTACTTTCAAGCCATTGGGAAAGCAAAAATATCCATATTTTTAAGTTTTTTAAGACAAGTTATTATTTTAATACCAATAATAATTATTTTACCAAAATTTTTAAAGCTCGATGGACTTTGGCTATCTCAGCCTATTGCAGATATTGCTGCAGCTTTAATAACTGGCTATTTCTTATATAAAGATATAAAAGAATTAAATTACTTAGAAAAGTGCTCTGAATAATATTATATTTCACTAAAAAGCTACATCTATTACATTTTTGTTTTATAGATGTAGCTTTTTTATTTAATGAGGCAAATAATTAAAATTTTCTTAACTATTGAATAAAGTGCTATGAAACTAAAATTAATTTTAGTAAAATAAATATGCATATAATATATAAAAATCTATGTTTTAGAAATTGCTTGAATTGGCATAAAATGATTAAAAAATAGAAAGGATAATTGAAAAGTGAGTAGTTTTTTATTTAACCTTGCATTAAAATTTAAATCTGTGGGAATTTTAGTTAAATTAATAATAACTCTAATCACATTTATTATTTTTCATTTTATTAATAAAAATATATTTAAATTAATAGATAAAATTGATTTAACATCAAAAAAAACAATAAAGTATAAAAAAGTTATTTCTATAACAAGCAAAGTTATTTGTATAATTATTATAATTCCTGTATGGATATATGAATCTAAAGATATTCTCACTTTTCTAGGTTTATTTTCTGCTGGTTTAGCCTTTGCTTTTAAAGACTTAGTATCTAATTTCCTTGGATGGATAATTATAAGTTCTCGTAAACCCTTTGATGTAGGCGACAGAATAAATATTGGAGATAGCACTGGGGATGTTTTAGAAATAGATTGGTTCTATACCACAATTATAGAAGTCACTCAAACTAATAAAACTTATGGTCAAAGTACTGGAAGACTTGTATATATACCAAATATAAAATTAATTTCAACAGACGTAATAAATGAAACAAATACATTCCCATATACATGGAATGAGCTTGATATAGTACTAACTAATAATAGCAATTGGGAAAAAGCCAAAAGTTTAATTATGGATATTGCTCAAAAAAAATTGGGAGACATTGAAATAGAAGCTAAAGATTCTTTAGAAATAGCATCTAAAACCCATCCTATATATTACTCAAATCTTTCTCATACAGTTTACACTTCTATTGATGAAGGAAAAATAATTTTAACTTTAAGATTTATTTGTAGATCTAGAAATTTTAGAAATTTAGAACATGATATTGTAGAAAATATTCTTATTGAATTTAAAAAACATGATGACATTAAACTGTTTTAATAAAAAAAAATTGCGATAACGCAATTTTTTTTATTTATCAAAAAGTCCACCACCATTATTGCTTCTAATAGCTTTTCTTGAAGATCCCATAACTTTACTAGGTCTTCCTCCGCCTTTTTGGCTAGCACTTTTTTTATTCTTTTCCTCTATTATCTTTTTCATCATTTCAATATTCTTTTGTGACATTCTTAAAACTCCCTCTATAAAATTTTTATCACTATTATTAAGTTAATATTTCAACTCCATCTTCTGTAACTAATATAGTATGTTCCCACTGAGCTGTAAGCTTTCTATCCGCTGTTACCGCTGTCCATCCATCATCAAGAAGTTCACACTTATAAGTGCCTTCATTTATCATTGGTTCAATGGTAAAAATCATTCCTGGAACTAATATCATTCCTGTGTTTTTATTTCCACAATGATCTACAAAAGGTTCTTCATGAAATTCATTTCCAACTCCATGTCCACCGTATTCACGAACAACTGAATACCCTTTACCCTCAGCATAAGTTTGAATAGCATAGCCAATATCTCCAACAGTAGCAAAAGGCTTAACTTGTTCGATACCTTTATATAAACATTTGCTTGCAGTTTCTACTAATTTTATAGCTTTTTCAGAAGCATCTCCTATTATAAACATTCTACTAGCGTCACCATAATATCCATTTAAAATACTTGTAACGTCAACATTTACTATATCCCCTGACTTTAAAACTCTAGAATCAGGAATCCCATGGCAAACAACTTCATTTATTGATATGCAAACACTTTTAGGGTATCCCATATAATTTAATGGTGCTGGTACTGCCCCTAACTCCGAAGTATAGTCATGAACCCAAGTATTAATTTCATCAGTTGTAATTCCCTCTTTTATCCTTTCAGATACCATGTCTAAAACTTTTCTTGTTACCTCACAACTTTTTCTAATCCCTTCAATTTGCTCTGGTGTTTTTATTATATCTATTGGAGGAGCTATTAAACCCTTATCTTCTAAATCTGATAGTTTTTTATCTTGATCCATATGGCAATACTTATATTTCTTTCCACTCCCACACCAACACAAATCATTTCTTGATATCTTATTCATTCATTCACCTTCTAAATAATTTTATAGTCTCTAATAAACATTATATCATTTTTCTTGGATTATTGTTTTAATTAAATTTTATATTAAGTTTATCTTTAAAAAAATCACTAATTTTTTATACTAAATTATTTATATAACTGAATCTTTTCACAAATTCATCACAATTATAACACACTTTAATCAAAATTATATCTTATCATAAAAACATAACATAACAAATCATTTATTTTGAATATGTAGGAGGTAAAAATTATGAAAAGAAAAAATATTTTAGCAGGTACAGTTTTATCTATTTTAATTGGTGTAGGAGCAACTGCTTATGCCACTACTACAACTACACCATCACAAAACACTAATTCAGATAATAACAAACCAATTTCTAGTGGCATAGGACTTAGACGTATAACAGGATTAAGAGGATATGATTTTGCAACCTCTGTAATTAAATCTAAGCTTAAAGTTACTGATGAAGATATTAATAAAGCTAGAGAACAAGGTAAGACATTAAGCGATTTTGCAGAAGAAAAAGGACTTACACATGACGATTTAAGATCAGCTATGATAGAAAGCAAAAATAAGGCAATTGATGAGGCCGTTTCTAAAGGAACAATTTCAAAAGAAGAAGGAGAATCATATAAAAAATCAATAAAAGAAAACTCAGAAAACAACATTGGCGGACAAGGTAGACTAAATGCTCCTAGAGGAAATGGTAATGGTCAAGGCCAAGGTAGAGGTAATAGAATGAACTGTGTAACACAAACTACATCCTCTAAATAAGCAATAACTAGCATCACTCCCCGCAATTTATTTTAGAAATAAACTGTAAAAGAGTAAAATAAAAAAACAAAGAGTTTTAATAAAATTATCAAGACCTAAATTATTGAAACTCTTTGTCTTTAATTATTTTAGTGATATTATATTCTACTTTGTAGCTGTGCTTTCAATAATATTTTTAACTTGTTCAGCAGTCATCCCCACAGCATCAATAGTTGGAACAGATGTAACAGCATCCTCAAACCCCATCATATTTCTGCTTAAATCATTTAATACTACAGCATCATATTCATTTAAACAAGCAGGATTACCTTTCATTTTTTCATCGATTTTCTTTACTTCGTATCCAGCATTTTTAAGATAACTCTCAACATTAGTTAAACTATCTTCAATAGCTATTTTTTTCATGTTTATCACCTCAAATAATATTATTTATACATATTTAATCATAATTTATTTTTACCCAAATTTTTTAATTTATTAGTTGTTTAAAATAGAAAAAATGTTGCGTTACCGCAACATTTTTTGTTATACTGTTTTTCTATTTAATACTGCGTTTAATAAAACCCCAACTATCGCAGCAAGACTTAATCCTGTAATTTTAACTGTTGAAGTTACAGGTATTCCAATTGAAACTCCTAAGAATTTTTCTACATAACTTGTTCCAAGTCCTATTATTATTATAGTAACTATTACTAATAAATTTTTTGTATTAAATTCTACTTTTCCTTTACTTAAAGTCTTTACTCCTATAAAAGATATCATACTAAAAAGCATTATGCTTATTCCACCCATAACTGGTGCTGGAATTGTACTTAGTAATCTTCCTACTTTAGCTACAAATCCAAGTAATATGGCAAATACTGCCGCTATTCTTAATATTTGTGGATTATAATTTTTAGTTATTGCAAGTACTCCTGTATTTTCTCCGTAAGTTGTATTTGCAGGTCCTCCTATAAATCCGGCACATAATGTCGCAAGTCCATCACCTAGTAAAGTTCTATTTAAACCTGGATCTTCAATAAAATTCTTTCCAACTACTTCACCATTAGTAGTTATATCTCCTATGTGTTCCATAAATACTGCAAGTACTATTGGAGCAATTATTGCTATAGCCCCTAAATCGAATTTTGGTAATGTAAAGTTTGGCATAGCAAAGATTGGAGCTTGACTAACCACACTTGTATCTACAATTCCTACTTTAAATGCTGCTAAATATCCTACTACTACTGCTATTAAAATTGAAAGTTGTTTTATAAATCCTTTTGCTTTAAAAGTTATAGTTAATGCTGTACATAATGTTATAGCTGCTATTAAAAAGTTGTTAGAAGCCATATCAACAGCTACTGGTATTAAATTTAATCCTATTACTATTATCATTGGTCCAACTACTTGATTTGGAAGATATTTCTTAATGTTTTCAACACCTATTTTCTTTATTAATAAAGACATAGTTACATATATAAAACCTGCTACTATTATTCCACCTTGAGCATAAGCTAAATCTCCATTATAATTTTGTTTAACAGTAAGTATTCCTCCTATAAATGCAAAAGACGAACCTAAAAACACTGGGACTTTTCTTTTCGTTACAAAGTGAAATATCAATGTTCCCATACCTGCTGATAAAAGTGCTACTGATGGATCAAACCCTGTAAGGATTGGAACTAATACTGTCGCTCCAAACATAGCTATTAAATGTTGAAGTGCTAAAATCATTTTTTTAGCATTTTGTAATGCACTTGAGCTTTCTTTTACCTCTACATTTCCCTTTGATAATATGTTTTCTGACATAAAAAAACCTCCTTATTTTTAATCTAAGGAGAAAGCTACTATTCTCCTCTTTTCAGCCTCTCAGGACCGAATTAAAAAGCAACTATTATATTACTTCATAATTTTTCGTAATAAAAAAGCTTCTTGTTCGCTGACAAGAAGCTATAGTTATCTCAAAAATACTCATACTCATAACTCTAACTATGAATCTTGTCAGCCTCTCTGGACTGTATTTAAAGATTATTTCTTACTTTTAATAATTGTACCACTATTTTATTCACCATGCAAGTGATATTTAGTTTTTGTTATACCCATATTAAACTTTTATATCTCTAAAACCTATATCCATAATTTCAAAGTATATTATTAATTTAATATATTATATTAAATCCTTTTGCTTCTAAAATAATTCTAAGCTGATTTTTTAGCTTCTCATCTATATTAGAATTAGATTTAACTATATCATATCCATTAAGTATAATATTTTTACACACCATCTTATTAGGAATACTTATTTTTCTAATAAATTCTATATATCTTTCTGCCTTATCATTAGTTAAATTTTTTTCCAAATCCACAGTATTTGTGACTATCCTATCTATAGTTTTCTTTTCTTCTTCCTCTAATCTTATTCTTTTTATTCTATCTCTTACAACCAAAACAGGTATAGATAATAAGCTTACAACTGCAATAACTCCTTTTACAGTATCACTTTTACTATATCTCTCTCCCATTTTCTTTCCCCCATATAACATTAATTATATTCAATTATATGCACTATCAACTAATTGAATCCCACATCTTTAATTTTACTTCTGTTATAATAATATTTTTCAATCCTTACTTTTATTCCTCTTAATCTCTTGTTATAATACGCATTGACCTGACATTTGAACAATAACATCTCTTATTTGTGAAGCCTTATCCTCCTCAACTAACACTATAAGATAATCGCCTGGATATATAGTTGTGTTTCCTTTTGGGATTAACTCTTTATTTCCTCTTTTAATACCAACCAATAAACATTTCTCAGGCCACTTTAATTCTCTTATTTTTTTACCTTCTACCATAGATCCAACAATTACTGCACTTTCAAGAAGCACTTTTCTTTTACTATCTCCTACAAATTCATCCTCTTTATTGTTTTTTAAGAATCTTTCCAATAATATTTCATATATAGGTCCGGATTTTAAAATATCAGTTACAACGTATGCTGTAATTGATACTAAAGTTAATGAAAGCAAATGAGAAAAAGAACCTGTCATTTCTGTAATCAAAATACTTCCTGTCACGGGTGATTTTACAATTGCTGTAAAATATCCTGCCATAGCCAAAATCATAAAATTTGTAACGTATTTAGGATCTAAATTAATTGCCTTAGTTAAAGTTACCCCATATATATCTCCTATTAGAGCTCCTATAACTAATAGAGGTAAAAATATTCCTCCTGGTACACCCGAACCATAACTTATCATAGTAAACAAAAATTTAATTACCAAAATAATAACAAGCATATGAATTGTAAAATTACTTTTAGTTAATTCTTCTATAAGTTTATGCCCTCCTCCAAGAAGATTAGGTAAAGTTAAACCTAGTATACCTGCTAGTACAAAAGGAACAACTGGCCTAAATTCAGCAGGAAGCCATCTTTGACTATTATATATATCTTGAGTCTTAGTTATTGTATTGTTAAATATAACACCAAAAATTCCTATTATGATTCCTAATACTATTAAATAAAAGTAATATTTAAGTGGTAATGCAGTCACTTTACTAAATGAGAACACTGGCTTAAGTCCAAAAAATTGTTTTGATATAAAATCTGCTGTAAGAGATGCAGACATTGCCGATATTAATACTAAAGGTGAAAAATTCTTATGCACCTCTTCTAATGCAAACATGACCCCTGCTAAAGGAGCATTAAAAGCTGCTGCAAGCCCTGCACTAGCACCACTTGTAATTAAGAATTTTTCCTCTACTTTTATTCTCTTGAAAATTCTGCTATATCCTTGTCCTATAGCCGCTCCCATCTGAACAGATGGCCCCTCTCGTCCTACTGACAGACCTGCACCAAGAGCTAAAACACCACCTATAAATTTCTTAATTACAACACTAACCCAATTCATTTCTAGCTTTCTTAAGAGTACACCTTCTACTTGAGGTATTCCACTTCCACTAGCCATAGGTTCACTTTTTACCATTTTTCCTACCAAATAAGCAATTACCATTAATGCTACAAACATAAGAATTATATATCCTATATTTCCTTTTGCATTTAAGTATATTTCTTTTGTAAGTTCACCTGATTTTTCTGCCGCATATCTATAAGCCACTACAAGTAACCCAGATAAAAGTCCTATCACAACCCCTTCTACAACAAGTTTAAATCTGAAATTTTGCCAATGAAATAACGTGTTGTATATTCCATTTTTATTTTTTTCTTTCACACTTCTTCCCCCATTGTCAAACATATTATATTTTAAGTCAACTACATGTTAATTATAATCCTATAACGCAATACAAGCAACCATATTTTATATTGCATCATCTTATGTACAATGACATTCAAAATTAAAAGCTTTATTTAAAAATATATTTTGTATAATAACACACTTTTCAAAAATTTTAATAAACTATATTATAGAGTAATTGTTGGCAGGTGATATTGTGGTTAATCCAAAATATAGAAATCTAATAGTAGGAGTTAATACTAAAGTACCTCTTTTTAATGGAGAGTATGTACAAGCTGCAAATTTTGATAATGCAGCAACTACACCCTCTTTTATATCTGTAGCAAATAAAATTATGCGTTTTCTTCCATGGTATTCTTCTGTTCATAGAGGGTTTGGATATAAATCTCAAATTTCAACAAAAATCTATGAGGAAGCAAGAGATATAATTCTTAATTTTGTTAATGCAGATAGTAAAACAAACACAGTAATATTTGTTAAAAATACAACAGAAGCTATAAATAAGCTTTCAAATCTATTATATGAAGAATACAATGATGGAGTAATTCTTTGTACTGAAATGGAGCATCATTCAAATGATTTACCATGGAGAAAATATAATATAGATTATATTATGGTAGATGATTATGGACGACTTTCACTAGATGATTTAGAACAAAAACTAATAAGGTATAATGGTAAAGTAAAGCTTGTTACTCTTACTGGAGCTTCTAACGTTACAGGATACAAAAATGATATACACGAAGCAGCAAAGATAACTCATAAATATAATTCTAAAATACTGGTAGATGGCGCTCAATTAGTTCCTCATTCTGTTGTAAATATGAAAGAAGATAATTCACCTGAGCATATAGATTACCTTGCATTTTCTGGTCATAAGATGTACGCTCCTTTTGGTACAGGAGTTTTAATCGCTCCAAAAGAAGATTTTGAAAATATTGCTCCCGACTATTCTGGCGGAGGAACAGTAGAAACCGTTACTCAAGATTATGTAAAATGGACTCATACCCCTGAAAAAGATGAAGCAGGTTCTCCAAATGTACTTGGTGCTGTTGCCTTAGGAATAGCTATTGAAACTTTATCTTTAATTGGAATGAAAAATATAGAAGTATATGAAAGATATTTAACAGATTACACTCTTAAAAATTTGAGAAATATTCCTGATATTAAATTATACTATGATGCTGTTAATTCTGATGAAAGAATAAGTATAATATCTTTTAATATTAAAAACATTCCTCATGAAACTACTGCTAAAATTTTATCTTATGAAGCTGGAATAGCAGCACGTAATGGCTGTTTCTGTGCTCATCCTTATGTACAAAGATTACTTCATATGACAAAAGAAGAGGTAGAAGATAGAATTAGAACTGATAGCAAAAAACCTGGTCTTGTTAGAATAAGTTTTGGACTTTATAATACAGTAGAAGAGGTAGATAGATTAGTTTATATTCTTAACAAAGTAGTAAAAAACAAGCAGTACTATATTAATAAATATGAAAAAATAGAATAATGTTGCTTTGCAACATTATTCTATTCTTTTTAAATATCAAAACTTATAAAAAAGTATATATCTTCCCCTTTGCATTCCGCCCATATTTTACCATTTTGTGTTTCTACTATATTCTTAGCAATCGCAAGACCTAGCCCACTTCCTCCATTTTCTCCAGTCCTTGATTTATCTACTCTATAAAATCTTTCAAATAGATATTCTAGCTCTTCTTTGGGTATATTTTTACCTTTGTTATGAATACAGGTCATAATTTTATTATTTTCTTTGTATAATCTAATATTAACCACACTTGGTTTTAAACTATATTTTACTGAATTCATGAGCAAATTTTCAAAAGCTCTAACTGTCTTATTTGCATCTAATTTAAGTATAAACTTCTCTTTTGATATATCCTGCTCTAATTTAAGATCATTTTCTTCAAAAACTGGTACAAATTCTTCTATAAGCTGCATTAAAAGTTCATTTATAATCACTTCTTTTCTATCAAAATTCACTACTTTATTTGCAACCTTTGTATATTCAAAAAGGTCTTCAATCAAAACCTTTAATTTTTCTGATTTGTTAAATGCAATATTTATATACTCATTAAGCTGTTCTTCATTTTCGTATCTTTTTTCTTTTATCAATCCCAAATATCCCATTATGGAGGTAAGAGGTGTCCTTAAATCGTGAGACACATTAGTTATTAATTGGTTTTTAGTTTCCTCTGCTCTTCTTTCTTCCTCTATCTTTTTATTCAATTTAAAGCTCATATTATTTATATTATCTGCAAGACAAGCAAGCTGATCATCACCTTTTTTTTCAACTTTAAAATCCAAATTTCCTGATGATATTTCTATAAGTCCATTAGATATCTCTTCAATATACGCCATCTTTCTACGAGTAAAAAACAAAAATGCTAAAATAAACACTATAAGTGCAGTTATAAATGCCATAAACCTAGGGAAATCATCATCATGATTATATATTATTTCTCCTTCAGGAATTCCAGAATATATCAAATAAGCTCTACTATCTGCAAAGGTTATAGGATAAAAAGATGTATACTCTTTTCTCTCCTTTGAATTTCCTCTACTTTCTCTAGCCTCCATAGCATTTTTTATTATGCTATATACATCTACTTGAGTTTCTGATGCTCCTTTATTTTTATAGATGATTTTTCCATCTAAATCTGTAATTAATATTCTATTAGCTTGTCTATACGTTCCTATTATCTCTTCAATTTTTTCTTTTTCTTTAATAGAGATTTTTTCATCAGATATTCTTCTTATGAATCTTTCTGCATCACTATCAATATCTTTTATACCAGAATCATAACTTATCTCAGTATAAACATTCATATTTCTAAAAAAATTCCAACTAGTCGTAGCTGCCACCGCTGCTAATAAAAAACATATGAAAAAAGTAACTAAAAGCTCCATCCTTACACTTTTACTAGTTTTTTCTCTCATCAAGCTATAAATAGCATAAAATCTTCTAATCAATCTTTTTGTAAGTCTAAATTTAGGTTTATGAAACAATTTAAGCCTCAAATTTATATCCAACTCCCCAAACAGTTTTAATATATCTAGGTTTTCTAGAATTCTCTTCAATTTTTTCTCTAATTTTTCTTATATGTACCATAACAGTATTATCAGATCCAAAGAATTCCTCCCCCCAGACTGTTTCATAAATTTTTTCTGTACTAAAAACTATTCCCTTATTTTGTGCTAAAAGTTTCAGAATATCAAATTCCCTTGGGGTCAACTTCACCTCTTCATCATTAACTCTAACTTCATGAGTTTCAATATCCATAGTTAATCCATCCACCTCAATAAGAGAGGTATTTATAGATTTCTTATCGTTAAAAATTATATACCTCCTTAATTGCGATTTTATTCTAGCCACAAGTTCTAATGGATTAAAAGGCTTAGTTAAATAATCATCTGCTCCTGTTGTAAGCCCCATTATTTTATCCATATCTTCGCTTTTAGCAGAAAGCATTATAATAGGCATACTCCTATCTTCCCTTATCTTTAAACATGCTTCTATTCCGTCCATCTTAGGCATCATTATATCTAAAACAATTAAATGTACCTCATTATTCTCAAGAAGTTTCAAAGCTTCTTCTCCATTTTCAGCTAATAAAGTGTTATACCCTTCATTCTTTAAATAAATGTCAATTAATTTTCTAATTTCTTTTTCATCGTCAACGATAAGAATAGTTTCTTTAACCATACCTCTACCCCCTCATCAAATACAACATTTACAGTCTTTAAAATAATACCTCCTAACACTATAGCAAATATTACATCCATAATAACATGTTGTTTAATAAACAATGTAGATAATATTATTAATATTCCTGCTATATTTACAGTAATAGTGACTTTTTTATTACTCTCTACTTTACTAATTCCTTTCATAACAAAATAAGTAGTTAAAACATGTAAGCTTGGAAAGCAATTAAAAGGCTTATCATTTGAATAAACTATTCCAATTAATTTTGTCATTATATCCTGTTCTACAGGATAAGGTCTTGCCACTGTTGTTTGGAAAAAATAAAATATTACATAACTAATTATAAACCCTATATCTAAACAAAATAAGATTTTATAATAAACTTTTTTATTTTTAAAACATATATATACCATTACTAGAAAAATATAGGGGTACCATATTAAATAAGGCAATACAAAAGCTTTCAAAAAGGGAGTAGCTCTATCTATACTACAGACTAAACTATAAGCACCTCTGCTCTCATTATTTAATAGTCCATAAAAAATATTTAATATAGGTATAGAAATCATAAAACTTAAAGGCATTATATTGTTTTTTAACTTTTCCACACTGTTTCTCCTCTCTATCAACTAAAGTTCTCACTATAAATATTTTAAAGTAAATATCTTAAAAAAGTTTATTTTTAACCTTAAGATTTTCTTAAATTTACTAAAATTTTATATGTAGATTTTATTTTCTATAATTATCTATAAAAAAAAGCCTAAATGTATAACACTTTAGGCACTTAATCTCTTTCTCTTATAGGAATATATTTGCATTTTTCCTTAACATTTCTGTAAGCAGGCCTTATAATTTTAGGTTCGCTCGCCACTTGCTCTATTCTATGGGCGCACCACCCCGCCATCCTAGCTGCAGCAAATAAAGGCGTATATAATTCACAAGGAATATTAAGCATATCATACACAAATCCTGAATAAAAGTCTACATTAACACATATATTTTCTCTTCCTCTTAACTCTTTAAATATCTTAAGGGCCGTTTTTTCTACATTTTCATATAAAAGAAATTCATCTACTCTTCCTTTTTCTTTTGCTAATTCTAAAGCTTTTTCTTTAAGCATTACTGCTCTTGGATCAGATAAAGTGTAAATAGCATGACCAATACCATATATTAGACCAGCTTTATCAAACATTTCCTTGTTAAGTATTCTAATTAAATAGCTTTCAATCTCTTCAAGATCCTGCCAATTATTAATACTTTCTTTTATGTTACTCATCATATTGATTACTTTTATATTAGCTCCTCCATGTTTAGGTCCTTTAAGTGAACCTACTGCTGCAGCTATAGCTGAATAAGTATCTGTTCCTGTTGAAGACACCACATGAGTAGCAAAAGCTGAATTATTTCCTCCACCATGTTCAGCATGTAAAACTAACGATAAATCTAAGACTTCAGCTTCTGTTTTAGTGTAATGATTATCTGGCCTTATTAGGTGAAGTATGTTTTCTGCTACACCTAATTCTGCTTTAGGCGAGTGTATAAACAAGCTTTTTCCATCATAATAATGTGCTTTAGCTTGGTACCCATAAGCAATCATAACAGGAACCCTAGAAATAAGTTCTATACTTTGTCTTAAAATATTCCTTATACTAGTATCATCAGGATTATTATCAAAAGAATATGCTACAAGAATACTTCTTTCTAGTTTGTTCATTATATTATTACTAGGGAATTTCAAAATCATATCTTCAGTAAAACCATCTGGTAACTCTCTACATTTTCCTAACATAATTTTAAATTTTTTTAATTCTTGTTCAGTAGGGAATTCCCCCAAAAGTAGAAGATAACAAACTTCTTCAAATCCAAATCTCTTATCACTTTGAAACCCACTAACAATTTCTTTAACATCTATTCCTCTATATGTTAGCATACCTTGGTCAGGAATCTTTTTTCCATTTTCTATTGTATATCCATGAACATTACCTACTTCAGTAAGCCCTACTAAAACTCCTGTTCCATTTTCATTTCTCAATCCTCTTTTTACATCATATCTTTTATAGCACTCTGAACTAATTATATTATTTTTTTTTGCTTTTTCAGTTAATTTATTTAGACTAGATTTATATATTTCATTTTTTTCAAATAAATCACCCCTAGAATTACTTAGCATTTAGTATGCCCCCCCTATACACGATTACTTTAATATATTTTACCATATAATATGCTTTAATAAAATAACAATTTACACAAAATTGAATAATTATCATTCAATTATTTCATTTTTGATTGTTCTAGAATAAATTCACATTAAGTATTTAGTAAAAAAAATCTCTTAACCTCTTTAAAATACCCGTATTTATACTAATATTTTTTTACATTTTAATATAAGCCTAATTCTTTTTTCAAGTTTTGATTCATATAATTTCATTTATGAACTACCTTTCGTATTTAGCTATATTTTAAAGAATATTGATTTTATTATAGTAAAAACTATTATTGTTTCAGATAATCTATTATTTTATAAAATTTTAATTGTAATTTGAATTTTATTTGTTAAAATATACTATATATTAATTTCATTAAAATTTTTTCAGAAGATTGGATGTGTTTTTATGGCTACAACCATAAATTTTGATTCATTATTAATACTAACCATTTTTGCTTTCATTACACCTATTTTTGTAAACAGCATAAAAAAATTTAAAATTCCTTTTGTAGTTGGAGAAATTTTTGTTGGAATAATCATAGGAAAAAGTTTCTTTAACCTCGTCCATGAAGATGTTTGGATAAGTTTTTTATCTCACTTAGGTCTTGCATATCTAATGTTTTTAAGTGGATTAGAAATTGATATTGATAGGGTTAAATTTGCAAAAGAAAAAAAGAAAGCCTTTTCTCAAATACTTATGTGTTTTTTAATGTTTGGTATTTCTTTGATAATATCATACCTTTCAGCACTGTTTTTACATAAATTAGGAATAATAAACAATACACTTTTTATTAGCTTTTTATTTACTGCTTCCGCTCCAGGGCTTATTGTTCCTTTTTTAAAAGAAAGAAAAGTATTGAACACAGAATATGGTCAAGTTTTACTTATATATACATTAATTTGTGAATTTGTATGTTTAATCTCATTAACACTTATTTCTTCTACTATTACTCATGGATTAACATATAAAAACTTTTTATTTATTTTATTATTTGTATTAGCTTTTATCATCTTTAAAATAATAGATAGAACTTCTCATATTTTTGATTTTTCATCATCATTCTTTTCAAATTTACATATGGGAGTACGTGCTGCCTTTGCTTTAATGCTTATTTTGGTAACTGTTTCAGATAAAATAGGAACTGAAGTTATTTTAGGTTCTTTCTTAGCTGGAGTAATTTTCACCTTTATACTTGATAAACAGAAAGAAGAATTAAAGTATGAGTTAGATATATTAGGTTATGGTTTTTTAATTCCTATTTTTTTCATTATGGTGGGAGTTAATTTAGATTTATCTTCTATAATTCAAAACCCTAAAGCACTTTTAAAAATACCTATATTTTTAATTGTTATATTTATAGTAAAGGCTTTTCCTGCTATACTAATGTATTTTAAATATGGGTTTAATAAAGCTGTTTCCGCAGCTCTTATAACCTCAGGACAACTTAGTTTACTAATAGTTGGAGCACAGATGGCCTATAATTTAAAGATAATAAATAATTCCGATTATTCAGCTGTAATACTTACAACAGTTATATCTTGTATATTATTCCCTCTTTGCTTCGATGCTGTCTTTAAATCCAATGATATAACCTCATTAGAAAATTCATCTATAGATAAGATATCAGTCTTAGAAATAGTACCTATGAATGAAGACTTATTCGATAAATCATTAAAAGAAATTGATTTTCCACATAGATTTAGAGTATTTATAATAATAAGAAATGGTATTGAAATATTGCCTACAGGGGACACTAAAATCTTAAAAGGTGATAGATTAATTATTGGAGGATTAGCCGAAAAATCAGAAGATATATTAAAACTATTGAATGGATAAAACTCTTATTACAGAAAATTTATATAATTATAAAATCACCTCTAGTTTCTTTTTCTAATATAATATATTTTTTAATTTATTAAAATATTTTATATTTCTAGAAGAAATAACCTGTATTAAATAAATATTTTTGCAAAAAATATTATGGAATATAATTAAATACAAGTGAGGTATATATCATGGCAAAAAAAGGTATGAAGCGCCCTTCCCCTACAGAAAATGATAAAACACCAAGAAAAAAGAAAGAAAAAATAGATCACCCTAACTCAGTTCCTGAAACAAAACACTAAAATTTTCAAAGTCTGTATTATATAAATAAACTCAATATAATACAGACTTTTATTTTTACCCTTTTGTAGCATGTATAATATTATCCACATGAGTTTCGTCAATATAATAATTTATACATTGTCGTATATTATCAGCTCTCTTTTCTTTTAAACATGTTGAAAAATATTCTAAAGCACCTTCCTTTATATAAGTTATTGGCACTTCATATAATTTATTCAATTCATTTATTTCGTCTATAATAAAGTTTATAGATTCTCTAATATTATCAATTTTATCTTTAAATATTACACTTTTTAAAACTTGATATGATAACAGTATTACCGCAATTAAAGTCCATACCATTAATAGCATATTAGCTCCCATAATAACGTTGTGTTCGTTTATACTCTTATTTATAGTAAAGTTAATTACTGAAGTAATTCCTTTATATTCATTATTTAAAGTCATAATCACAGGATATATAAATATACAAATCAATACTATTGCTTTTATTATCTTTTTATTTGGATTTATATATTTAGAAAGCTTTTGCTCTTCTAAATTTCTCTTTTTAACTAAATCTCTTAACTCTTCTATCCCACAAAATAATTCTTTTCGAGACATACACCCTCCATATATTTTATTGGTAACAGTATATTTATATTTTACTCAGCTTATTTAAATTACCAATCAAAGAAATTGTATTATTAAAAATTCCAAATCTAAAAATCAACAGTGAAAAATATTATATAAATTTATAAATCTAATAGGATTTTCTATATAATCATACTCATATCTTCCTTTTTTCACATCTAATTCTTTTTTTATATTATCTATATAATTTTCTTTACCAATTTCATCTAAACAATAATATAAGTTATAAACTTCCTCTATTTTATCTATATATAAACATTTAGATATATCTTTAAATAGAAAATAGTTTTTTAAATCTAAAACCCATAAATAAAGATATGAACATATTATTCCCCACCCGTCAAAATCAAGTTTATCTTTAATACCCTGTTGAAGATAGTTTATTTGAAAATCTAAAAATCTTTTAGAATATCCTGTGAAATTTTCTTTTAAATCATATATAGATAAATAACACAACTCTTGTAATATATCTTCAAAGATTCTTTCTATACTAATATGATCTATTTTTTTGATTTTGAATTCCTCATTTATACTTTTCTTTAAGTACTGAGATATTGTAGGAAATAGTTCCTTATGATTATATTTCTTTATCAAATAAAACATATCATAAGCATTTTTATATAATTTATCTTTTTTAAAACTCTCTATACCTATAGAATTCACAGCAAAAGTAACTATTTTGGATGTAATTAAAGTATATATATCTATAGATATAGCATTATAATTTAAATCCATGGCCATAGTTTTACTTTTTTCCATGGTATATTTAGGAATCTTTTTCATACTAATGTGTAAAAAATCTATCTTTATGCTTTCTTCTCTGATTTTTCTACTTTTAGCGAATATAAAAGGTAATTTAACTATAAATGTTGTTATTGGTAATCTACTTTGAGATAGAATATCACTTTTAGGCACATACTCATATAACCTCATTGGAACTTTATTTGAATTAAATTGATTTTCTATTATCTTCATTTCTTTTCTTAATCTTTGTTTTGTTAAATTAGTATATAAATCTAAATCTTCAGTACATCTTTGAACTTTCAAGTCTAAGTATAATTGAGCACAAGCTCCTCCTTTTAACATAACATTATCTTTTAATCTATTCTGAATATGAGAATGAAGCTCATATATCCATATTTGTTTTTCTATCACACTTTTAGGTATACCATAATAATTAGCTTTACTTGCAATATATTCTTCTTGAAACTTATTATAATTATGGATAAAAAAATTTTTATTTATCTTTTTTATGTTTTTCAGCTCCTTTCTGTTTATCTCACCACTATCTATTCTAATACTCCTATCTTCTTTAAAATGAGAGTGAAGAATGACATAACCCTGGATAACACTATCTAAGGAATAAAACTCCTAAGAACCCTGTTTATATTTTAGCCATTAATTCCATTAATACTCTTACTCTAATACATAAGTACAATTAAGTATAAAAAAATATTTATTACAAAAAATATAAAATGAGATTATATATAAAAAATTGTTATTATATAATTCTAAAAATAAAGTTGCTACAAAAGCATTTTATAACAAAAGATATAATTTAAATATATTGTTTTATTGATAATTTTTATTATATAATATATAATATTAATAAAAGACAACTTTTATCGGAGGTATTCTATATGGAAACTAAAAAAACTAAAATATCAATAATTGGGGCAGGCTACGTAGGGGCAACTTGTGCATATTCACTTATGATAAGTGGACTTCCTTCCGAACTAGTTATCGTTGATATAAACAAAGATAAATCTCTTGGAGAAGCTATGGACTTATCTCATGGGGTTTCATTTGTAAATCCTGTAGATATACATGCTGGAGATTATAAAGACACAAAGGATTCAGATATAGTAATAATTACAGCAGGTGCTGCTCAAAAACAGGGTGAAACAAGATTAGATTTAATCAATAAAAACTTTAACATATTTAAAGTTATTATACCTGAGATAGTGAAATACAATCCTAATTCCATACTTCTTGTAGTGTCAAATCCTGTAGATATTTTAACTTATATAACTTATAAGTTATCAGGTTTTCCAAAAGAAAGAGTTATTGGATCTGGTACAGTTCTCGATACTTCTAGATTTAAATACCTACTAAGTAGACACTTTAAAATTGATTCAAGAAATATTCATGCTTATATAATGGGCGAGCACGGAGACTCTGAACTTGCAACTTGGAGTTTAACTTCTGTTGCTGGAATGAATGTAAATGAATACTGTTCTCACATCTGTAAAAAATGTGATGGTTTTTCTAAATATGAAATATTAGATGATGTAAGAAAAGCAGGCTATCGTATTATTGAGAAAAAAGGTGCAACTTATTTTGCAGTAGCTTTAGCTGTTAGAAGAATTGTAGAAGCCATTTTAAGAGATGAGAATTCAATTTTAACAGTATCTTCTCTTTTACAAGGTGAGTATGGAATTGATGACATATATCTTGGAATTCCTTCACTAGTAGGAGCTTCTGGTGTGAAAAAAGTTCTTGAAGTACCTTTAGACATAGAAGAAACAAAAGAATTAAGAAAATCTGCTGAAACTTTAAAAGAATATTCTAATAAATTGAAATTTTAATAGCCAAACTCTAAATAACATCTAAGAATGATTTTCTAATCATAACAAGAAAATCATTCTTATTTTGTTAATAGAATCCGGCTATTTAAACACACTTCATGTATTAATAAATTTATTCTTTGACTAAAATCTTACGAAGTAAACATTTACATAAAATCCAATATTTTTACTTAAAGTATAAAACCAACTACCAAATATAAAACTAATGCAACTGCAGCATTTGCTAAAGCATATGGAACTTGGGTTTTTACATGATCTATATGATCCGTAGCTGCTGCCATTGAAGAAATAATAGTTGTATCAGATATTGGTGAACAGTGGTCTCCCATAATAGCTCCTGAAATTACCGCTCCTACAGTTACATATAAATTAGCATCCATTGCAACTGCCATTTGAATTCCTATAGGCATCATAAGAGCAAACGTTCCCCAACTTGTTCCAGTAGAAAATGCAATAATACATCCCATTACGAATATAAGTGCTGGTCCATATGAACCATCTATATTTCCTCTTACTAAGTTTGCCATATATTCTCCTGTACCTAAATCACCAATAACATTTCCTATAGCAATAGAACATATTAAGATTATAACAACTGGCATCATTGAACCTATACCTGTATAAACATGTTCCATGAATTCATTTAATTTCATTATATTTTGTGCTCTATAATATATAGCTGAAAAAACTAAAGATGCTAATACTGCCCAAAATACTGAACTTGATCCTGAACCATTGAATATACTGCCTTTTCCAGTAATATATAGTCCTATAGGCATCATAAAAATAAGCACTGCTAGAGGTAAAAGCATATTTTTAGCATTTGGTTTAACGCCTTCTTTAGTTGGTATCTCTGTAGCTTCTAGATTTACAACAGGCATAGCCCCATCTCTCATTAATTTTCCTGTTTTCATAACTCTTTCTTCAGCTGCTTTCATAGGACCCCAATCTTTGCCTGTTAAAATATAAAATGGTACCGCTAAAACAGCTATTATTGAATAAAAATTGAAAGGTATACTTTTTATTAGTATTGAAGTAGCATTACCTGTAATTACCCCTTTAGATATTTGAACTGCTATCAATCCCATTAGTGTAGCACCCCATGCATTCAATGGTATTAAAGAACATACTGGTGCTGATGTAGAGTCACATATATATGCAAGTTTTTCTCTTGATACTTTAAATTTATCTGTAAGTGGTCTTGCTACAGTTCCTGAAGTAAGAATTGTTATTGAAGATTCTATAAAAACAACAATACCTATGAAAAATGCTAAAAATTGTGCTGCCTTCTTATTTTTTATTATTTTATTTTTTTCTGTTAAATAATCTACAAATCCCTCAACTCCACCTGATACTTGGATAAGAGCAATTATAGATCCTACTAACAATGAGAACATTATAGTTTTAGTAACCCATCCTTCTGCAAATACAGAAACAACTCTTTCTAAAGAAGCATTGAAAGCAGGGAAAAGAGCCCATCCCTTAAGAAGTAATTCCCCAACAAAAATACCTGCAAAAAGAGATAAAAAAACTTGTCTAGTAATAACTGCTAAAATAATTGCTAAAATTGGTGGGAACATACTAGCTAATCCAAATTCCATAATCATACCTCCTATTTTTTCATTAGAATATTAAAACTTTATACTAATGGAAAGTACTTATAAAAAACCTCCTCCACTATAAATTATATATAATACCTAAAAGTACTCTCCTAAGTAACTCATTTGATACAGCTTATTTACACTACATTTATAATTAATTATTTTAAATTTTTAACTGCATTCTCTATTCTTCTTAGTCCTTCTTCTAAAGTATTTCTAGGACATGCAATATTTATTCTAACAAAACCTTCTCCTTCTCCTCCAAACCAATATCCATCATCTAATGCAACTTTAGCTTCTTTAATCATAAATTCAGATAATTGTTCTTTATTCATTCCAAGTTCACGGCAATCTAACCAAACTAAATAAGTTCCTTCTATCTTATTAACTTTAACTTTAGGAATTCTTTCTTCTATATACTCTACTAAAAAGTCCAAATTGCCTTCCAAATACTCTAGTACTTGTTCAAGCCATTCTTCTCCACTAGTATAAGCTACTTCTGTAGCTACTGCTCCAAAACAATTGTCTCTACGAATATCTAGTATAGCTATCGCCTTACTAATCTTCTCATGATCTTCTTTATTTGGTACTGATAATAGTGCAGACTGTAATCCAGCTATATTAAATGTTTTACTTGGAGCAAAACATGTAATTGTATTTTGAGCAAATTCTTCCGATATTGATGCTAATGGTATATGCTTATGACCTTTATAAACAAGATCTGAATGGATTTCATCACTTATTATCTTAATATTATTTTTAATGCAAATTTCTCCAAGTTTAACTAATTCTTCTTTTGTCCACACTCTTCCAACAGGATTATGTGGGCTACAAAGTATCATCAATTTTACTTTATTGTCAATTTTATTTTCTAAATCCTCATAATCCATAATGTATTTTCCATCTACCTCTTTAAGAGAATTACATACTAGCTCACGTCCATTATCCTTTACTACATCAAAGAAAGGGTAATACACAGGAGATTGTATAATTATTTTATCTCCGGGTTCAGTAAATTCTCTAACAATTATACTAAGTGCTGGCACAACACCCGGGCTATGAATTAGCCAATCTTTTTCACTTTCCCAATTATGCCTTTTTTTCATCCAATTACATACAGCTTCTTTGTAACTATCAGACATTTTTGTATAACCAAATATACCATGTTCAGCCCTTTCTTTTAGTGCATCTATAATAGGTTGAGCCACTCTAAAGTCCATATCTGCTACCCACATAGGTAACACATCTTTTGTTCCAAACTTTTCTTCAATCTCATCCCATTTAGCTGTATTACTTCCAATTCTATTAATAGTTTTATCAAAATTGTATCTCATACTATAACCTCCATGATCATTTTTGAAATCGTTTAACTTGTCGTAATTTTATATAAGCAAATATCGTGCCAACATTTTTCGTCAATAAAACTGGTTTTTCGCGTTGTTTTTATAATGTTCATACAATAATCAAATGGTTGAATTGGGTGAATATTTAACCTATTTCTCCTTTTGTATTTCTCTCTTAATCAAATTAGCTAATACTCATATAAATTTATATAAAAATATTTTACCTAAATCTGAATACTTATTCACTAGAAATAAATGCCATATAGCCTTTCCAAATAACCTAGTACAAACTTTACACCAAAATAATATATATATTTTAAATAAACTAAATTTTAATTAAAAATTATCTTTATATTAGTAAAAAAACATCCTTATGTTATAGATAATAAATAACATAAGGATGTTTTTTAATATTAAGCTGGATTTTATTCTTCAAAGTTAAACATATCACTCTTAGGGAATATTCCAAATATTCCACCTGTGTGAACGAATAAAATTTTCTCTCCTTTTTTGAAAGTCCCCTTATTTATCTGGTCCACAAGACCAAACATAGCTTTTCCTGTATAAACCGGATCAAATACCACGCCTTCTAATCTTGCAACATCCGTAATAAATTTTAGCTCGTCTGGTTTACTTTGAGCATATCCAAGTCCTACATAACCATCTATAATATGAATATTTTCTTCTATAATTGGTATCTCTCTATCCATATAGATTGAGCTTTCCTTTGAAATTTTCTTTATCTTTTCCACAAAATATTCTTTATTATCAGAGACATTTATTCCTACTATTTTTGTTTTAGGTAAAAATAATTTTTGCCCTATAGATAGCCCTGTATATGTTCCCCCTGATCCCACAGCAGTTACGATATAATCAAAATCCAACTTTTCTTCTATACACTGCTCGCTTATCTCTTCTGCTGCCTTTATATACCCAAAGTTACCTATACCAAATGATGCTCCAGTAGGAATTATATATGCTTTTCTACCTTCTTGATCTAGTTTTTCTTTAAGGTTTTTTAATAAATTCTCAAGATCACTTTCATACTCTTCGCTAAGTATATAATGTGTATGTGCTCCTGCTAATTTATCTAAGAATAAATTAGCCTCCATTTTAGGCTCCTCTTTTTTATTTAAAACAAGATGACACTCAAGTCCTAGCTTAGAAGCTACAAAAGCAGTAGCTCTGCAGTGATTTGATTGAATTCCTCCACATGTAATTAAAGTATCATATCCATTATCTATTGCATGGGCAATAGTATATTCTAGCTTTCTAATCTTATTTCCACCTACTACACTCCCTGTAAGATCATCTCTTTTTAAATAAATTTCCGGACCATCAAGTAATTTACTTAATTTATCTAATTTATGTATTGGTGTTGGTAAAAAAGCTAATTTCTCTCTTCTTGGATATTTAAACATCATAACCCCTCCTATTTTTAATAGATATTTTTCTTATCATATATCGAAGCAAATACTATGCCAATTCTTCTAATACAGTTTATCTATTGCTTTAATCCCAAACTGAGTTATCTTTGATCCTCCTCTTCCCTTTGAGATTTCCACCATATTATAGTTCTCCAAGTCAACTAATATTCTTCTAATCTCCTGTTCTGACAAAAACACACCCTGTATTTCAGCACTCTTTGCAATACTTCTCCTTCCCACAGATTCTCTGTTTTTATATCCTTTCTCCAGTTCTTTTAAAACAAATATATACCTATCTACTTTATTTCTAACATATTGCTTAAATGTCTTTATAGTAATTATTTCTTCATCTCTTAAGTCATATAAATTAGATATTTTTGAAGGGTTAAAAGGTATATCTTCTAAATCAATATACTTTTTTTCTAAATGTGCAAGATACTCAACATAGTTTCTAAGTTCTCTTACATTTCCTTCCCAAATATGATTTAAAAATGCCTCTGACACACTTTCAGACAATACAAATTCCTTTTTAAGTTCTTTTTTTATTTTATCCACTAATAATAAAATATCTTCTTTCCTTTCCCTTAACGGAATAAGATTTAAGGGTAATACGTTCAACCTAAAATATAGATCTTGTCTAAACTTTCCTTCTTTTACCAAATTTTTTAGATCTCTATTTGTTGCTGCAATTATTCTAACATCTACATTAATCACCCTATCTCCACCAATTCTCATTACTTCTCTTTCTTGAATAACTCTCAATAATCTAGCCTGTAGTCCTAGTTCCATTTCCCCTATTTCATCAAGAAACAAAGTACCCATATGAGCTAATTCAAAAAGACCTAATTTTCCCCCTTTTCTCGCTCCAGTAAATGCTCCTTCCTCATATCCAAAAAGTTCACTTTCAAGCAAACTTTCAGGTAATGCTGCACAATTCACAGCAACAAATTGATATTTTTTTCTATTAGAAGCATTATGTATTGCTTGAGCAAATAACTCTTTTCCAGTTCCTGTTTCTCCTCTAATTAATATAGATGATTCTGATTTAGCCATTCTCTTTGCAATATCTTTTACCTTATTAATTTCCTTACTCTCCCCAATAATATCTTCAAAAGTATATTTAGCTATATGTCCTTTTCCTATAAGCTGTGATCTAAGTTTATGCTGCTCTTTCTCTGCATCACTAAATCTTTTAATAATTGCAGCAGCACCATAAAGAATTTTATTATTAGTTATAGGATCAATATTTACAGAAATTGCACAACCATTTATTTCTACTAATTTTTGCTTAATAGATTTTGCTCTATGAAGTACTTGTTCAAATGGCAATTCAGGTATTAGTTCCTTAACATATCTTCCTAAAATATTCTCCTTTTTTAAGCCTATTACTTTTTCAGCACTTTCATTATAAAAATATACACTTCCTTTTAAATCTACACCTATAATACCCTCTTCTAAACCTTGTAATAATATACTAAATTCACTTTCAAGTCTACTAGTTATTCCCATTAATTTTTGTACACCTGATCTATTAGTAACAATACTATTAAAATAATTTTGTATTTTCTCTTTTTTAATCAAGCTGTCTAAATCCAATTTTGCAGCTATGTCAATTATAGTATTTATGTCTAAAACCCTATGCCCTATATCTATAATTCGACTTACATTTTCAGGTACATATCTCATTTCTCCTGGTGTTACTGCAATATCTATATTGGGTATTTCTTTCATCATTGGATAAACAGGTACAAATTCTATATGATTTGCTCCTAACTGATAGATTAACGAAATAGTTTCTACAGCCATTTCTAAGCTTAAATTTACAAGCATAACCTTCTTACCTTTAGGTATTTCATTAACCTTATTAAATCCATCTTTAAATATAGTTATACTAGTTATAATTATTTCACAATCTTTTTTTATATAATTTTTTACTGTTCTATAAATATCATCTGTTGCTATTAACACTATATCAGCATCAATAATTCCCTCAACACTATTATCATCTAATGAATATCTTTCAGTGATTATATATTCACCAAACAATTCTTGTAATTGTTTACAATAAAAACTTGCTACAGCAGAAGAAAGAGTTATAACCGCTATCTTCTTTTTCATATGTATTCCTCCCACTAATTTTTGAAGCTATTTCTTCATACCTACTTAATAAAAACTATATTAAATAATTGTTCAACTCTAAATACTATTTACGTTTTAAAATTATGCAAACACTCTTCCTATACAATAACATTATTTTAGCCTAATTAAAACATAATCAAACCTAAAAAAGCCATTCATCCTGAATGGCTAAGAGTAGTTATATACGTTGTTCTGTATTTCTTTAGGTATTATCCTATCATACATTAATTTGTAACAATAGTTTATTATGTCACTTCTCTTTATTATCCCTATAAATATATCGTTATCATCTATTACAGGTATAAAATTTTGACTAACAGAAATTGATATTAAATCTTCTATCTCAGCATCTATGTGCACTGGTTTATTCTTCATATGGGTAGGTACATCCTTTAGCAAAATTTTCTCAGTATTCTTAAAATTTAAATCAGCAGTATTTTTTAACTTCCATAATAAATCACCTTCTGTTACAGTCCCAACATATCTCCCTTTTTCATCTACAAGTGGTATTGCTGTGTATCTATAGCGTTCCATTCTTTCTAAAGCTTGCCTCATAGTAGAACTAGGCTTTTCATATACAACCTCTTTTTTTGGTGTAATAAAAAATGCTATATTCATATGCCCTCTATTACCTCTCTATACAATTTTTTATATATTAGCTTAATAACTAAATATTATTGATAATTAAGCTTTTAAACCTTCTTAATGTAACATCTACTTAAAATGTATTATTCTATACTAAACTAACAACTAAAAAATGTAACCTAATTTAATTATAAAGCCTATATCAATTATAGTCAAAGCAATAGAAAAATATTAATCCTTTATTCAATATATATTAATACAAAGTTAAAAATTCAAGGTATAAACAAAGTTCTTGCCTTTAGATGGAGTTTACTTCCTCCAAAGCTTAGAAATCGTTATCCAGGGACTTAGCCATTCTTTATTCCCACTTTGAAGAAGATGGAGGTATTAGAGCAGGTAGTCATCTGATTAAATTTGTTTTGTTTTGTATTGTAAGGTATAATATTACTTAACATAATTATTGATGCTTAGGTGGTGTTTCTTTTGTTAACTCTATCGTTAATTACAAAAATACTTTTCTTATGTGTAGCTGCATTTTTAGCAGCTTTTGTTGATTCCATCGCTGGTGGTGGTGGACTTATTAGTTTACCTGCCTTTATAGCAGCAGGTGTATCCCCACATATTGCTCTAGGTACAAATAAATTTTGTGCCTCCTGTGGTTCTTTAACAAGCGTTCTAGAATTTATAAAGTCCAAAAAAATAGACTTTAATTTTCTAAAATATTTACTTCCCTTTTCTTTATTAGGTGCCATAGCTGGGGTAAACACGGTATTAAAAGTTGATGAAAAGTTTCTTGAGACTTTAGTATTAATTTTAATTTTATCCGTAGGAATATATAGCATATTTTCAAAATCCATCGGAAAAGAGAGTACATTTAAAGGCACAACAAAGCTAAATATATTTTTAGGAATTATCCTCGCCTTTTGTCTAGGATTTTATGATGGTTTTTTTGGTCCAGGCACTGGATCTTTATTAATATTTGGACTTATAAAAATATTTGGTTTTGATTTTGTACAGGCTGCTGGAAATGGAAAGTTACTAAATTTCATTAGTAACATTACATCTCTTATACTTTTTGCAATCCATGGACAAATAGATTATCTAATAGGTATACCTATGGCTATTTTTATGGTTTTAGGTGCTAAATTTGGAACTTCTCTAGCTATAAATAAAGGTTCTAAACTTATCAAACCAATTTTCATAACCATGTCTCTTTCTCTTGCTTGCAAAATACTCATACAAAATTTTCTATAATTTATATTAATATTCCTAAGGCTATGTTTTAAATTGTTGAGTTCATTATAATGAAACTTTACAATTGCTCTTAAAATTATATGAATTCAACAATTTATTAAAGCATAGTCTTATATTAAAAACTAAATAATTTACTCAAAAACAAGATTATTTTATCAAAATGAATTTATTTATACCTTTATTTTATCTCTAGTTTCACTCTATCATCTTCCATATAAACAATTGCTTTACCCCCATTTGAAAGCTTTCCAAATAGAACCTCATCCACAAAAATAGCTTTAATATCCTTTTGAACTACACGAATTATTTCTCTTGCACCATATGCTTTTGAAAATCCTTTTTCAGCAATCCATTTTAAGCATTCCTTTTTAACTTCAACTTCAATATTTTTCAATAAAAGTTTTTCTTTAAATTGGTTTATTGCTTTCTCAGCTATGCTAAATGCTATATCTTCATTTATACTGTTAAATACTATGATTTCGTCAAGTCTATTTCTAAATTCAGGGGAAAAAACTCTTTTTACTTCTTTTGTTACGCATTCTTCTTCTACTGTTCTTGAACCAAAACCAAGCATTTTCTTCCCCATATCCCCAGCACCAGCATTAGAGGTCATAATCAATATAACATTTTTAAAATCAGCTTTTCTTCCATTATTATCTGTTATAGTAGCATAATCCATAACCTGTAACAAAAGATTTAATACATCTGGATGAACCTTCTCAATTTCATCTAAAAGTAAAACACAATAGGGCGTTTTTCTTATTGTATCTACTAAAAGTCCCCCATCCTCATATCCCACATAACCTGGTGGAGAACCTATTAATCTTGCTACAGTATGTTTTTCTTGATATTCACTCATATCAAATCTAACTAAAGGAATGCCCATGTATTCTGCTAACTGCTTGCATAATTCAGTTTTTCCAACTCCCGTAGGTCCAACAAACAACAAACTTGCAATTGGCTTTTCTTCTTCATTAAAGCCAACTCTAGACCTCTTAATAGCTTTAACAATAGCATCAATAGCATTATCCTGTCCAAATATCTTATCTTTTAAATTTTTATCCAAATTCTTTAATTTTTGAATATCTCTTGTAGAAACATTTTTCTCCGGAATTTTAGCTATAGAAGCTACTATTTTTTCAATATGTTTATCTTCTACTATTATTTTTTCATCTTTATTTCCTATTTCTAATCTCAAATAGGCTCCAGCTTCATCTATTAAATCAATGGCCTTATCTGGCAAATATCTATCATTTATATATTTTGTAGATAATTCTACTGCAGCTTTTAGTGATTCATCTGTATAAATAGCATTGTGAAATTCTTCATAAGTATTTTTCAATCCTAGAAGAATTTTATATGTATCTTCCTTAGATGGCTCCGGCACTTCAATTTTCTGAAATCTTCTAGATAATGCCTTATCTTTTTCAAAAAATTTCTTGTACTCTTCATAAGTAGTAGAACCTATACACTTAAATTTACCATCAGTTAAAAAAGGTTTTAAAATATTAGAAGCATCCATGGCTCCTCCAGAAACTGCTCCAGCTCCGACTATTGTATGAATTTCATCAATATAAACAATAGCCTTATCTTCTTTCTTTATTTTATTTAATACATTTTTAATTCTCTCCTCAAAATCACCCCTGTATTTAGTTCCCGCTAAAAGAGCTCCCATATCTAAAGAATATATTTTACTTCCTTTCAGACTATAAGGAACTTTCTCCATTGTAATCAATTGAGCTAATCCCTCTATAATTGCAGTTTTACCTACTCCTGGATCTCCAACATGAACAGGATTATTCTTTGATCTTCTAGACAAAATCTGAACAGTTTTTTTCAATATTTCTTTTCTTCCAATTAAAGGATCCAACTTGCCTTTTCTTGCTTTTTCTGTTAACTCAGTAACATAATTACTTAATACTATTTTATTTTCCTTGCTTTTTTCATAAAACTCAAAAGAATCATCTTCATCATCATTATCATCTTCATATCCTATAGACATTTCAATTTCTAAATCATCTGTTACTGATATGCCATGAGTTATATAATTTAATATATCTAATCTAGATATACCTTGATTTCTCAAAAAATAACTTGCAAAATACTGTTCTTCATCATAAATGGCAACTATAATATTACCAAACTTAATTACATCCTTTCCTGCGGCAATAACATGTTCTGCAGCAGAAGAAAATACACTTTCAACCCCTAATGTTTGAATAGGATCATTCTCCTCTACTTTTGATATATACTTATCAAAATAATTTTCTAAATCCGATTTAATTTCTTCAAGATTTCCTCCACAACTTTTAACAAAGTCTTTTCCTTCATCAAAAAACAATGAAGCATATAAAATATGTTCTGGTGTAAAATATTCATGTTTTAAAATTTTAGCCTGATTATATGCAGCACTGAACATTTCATCCAATAAATTATCTAATTTCATCTCTACTCCTCTTCCATACTCAATTTTAAGGGAAACCCCTCTTTTTCTGACAGATTCATAACTCTGCAAATTTTAGTTGCCGCAATATCATATGGATAAACACCTGCAACTCCAATTCCGCTTTTATGTACATCATACATTATTTTAGATGCCTCTATAGGATTTTTGTTAAACACCTTAATCAAAACCTCTACTACAAAATCCATAGTTGTATAATCATCATTATGTAATATAACTTTGTACATTTTAGGTTTATTTATTTTAACCTTAGTATTCTCTTCAAAAACAACTTTTTCTTTCATTCATTAACAACTCCAACTTATAAATATATTTAATAATAAAACTATGTTTTAATGAAATATTTAATTTATTATTATAATACATTAAATATTTTGAAATAAATCTAATAATATTATATCGTATAATCTCTTATAAGTATTATATTATTTTAAATTTATCCTACTTTAAATTCTATTTTATAAACTAAATAATAATTAATATATTAAAAATTTAGTGATATAATATGCTTATATTCAACAGTACAAGGAGGCCATATATGCAAGTAGATATATACTTAAAGACTTCAAAAGAACCTATCACCTTTAAAGCTGATAGAATAGACATTAAAGACTTAGAGTTAGACGGAATTAAATATAAACAAATAAGATATTTCAGAAAATTGGTTAGCAAAAGCACTTATATAAAAGAAGATGATATATCTAAAATTAAAGAACACTCATAGAATATTCATGGAACATAAAATATATTTTACTATCAATATAATTTTTTAAATTTATATTGACAATAGATTAAAATAATTTTATAATCATAATAATTTATAAATGAGATTACAAAATTAAAGCTATGACGGAGAGAAAAATATTCTACATTAACTACAGAGAGCTAATGTTTGGTGGAAATTAGCGTTAAGGAATATGTAATAGTAGCTCCCGAGCTGCCAATTTGAAAGATTTTTCAAGTAAATGCGGACGGATGCCCCCGATACAGGGATATGGTTCGATTGACGCTTAATTTAAGCTTATATCCGACCTGAATATGAGGCAGTTTCTATAACAACTGCAAACTAGGGTGGTACCACGAAGACTAATCTTTCGTCCCTAAGAATATAACTATATTCTTAGGGACGAAAGATTTTTTTATTTTAAGGCTCTGTTTTGAAAAATACCATCTATAAAATTATATATTTAACAATTTCTCAAAACATAGTCTAATATAAAAATATATTTTAAAAGGGAGGCTAACAAAATGAATAAAAAAACAAAAGACACTTTAATACTTGGAACTGCGTTATTTGCTATGTTTTTTGGTGCCGGAAACTTAATTTTCCCACCATCCTTAGGTTTATTATCAGGTAAAAATTGGATTGTATGTGGTATAGGTTTCTTCTTAACAGCAGCAGGAATGCCACTTTTGGGTATTATTGCGGTATCTAAAGCTGGTGGAACTATAAGTCATATTAGCAATAAAATAAATCCTATTTTCGGTAAAATATTTGCCATTATTATAATATTATCTATAGGTCCTCTACTTGCAATTCCTAGAACTGGTGCTACAACTTATGAGATGGGGATAAAACCTATTTTCCCAGAAATTAATCCATTAATATCTTCTATAATATTTTTTGGTATAACTCTATATTTTGTTATAAAACCCTCTGAAATTGTGGATAAAATAGCAAAAATACTTACTCCTCTTCTATTAATTATGATCTTTCTCATAATTATTAAAGGAATCATATCACCACTAGGCTCTGCAGTAACTAAGATGGATGTAAATCCTTTTTCTAAAGGATTTACAGAAGGATATCAAACTATGGACGCCCTTGCTTCTTTATTGTTTGGCGGAGTAGTTTTAAATTCTATAATTTCTAAAGGATATGAATCAGAAAAAGATCATATTAATATGACAATAAAAGCAGGTATAATTGCCTCCTTGGGTCTTGGTCTTGTATATGGGGGATTAATATACCTTGGTGCTTCCACTAATTCAATTTTTCCTCCTAATAAAGAAAAAGCTGATTTATTAATTACAATAACCAATTCATTATTAGGAGACTTTGGGAAAATAGCACTAGGTATTGTCGTTTCACTAGCTTGTTTAACTACTTCTATAGGTCTAACGGCAACTGTTGGGAATTATTTTAGTGATTTAAGCAATAATAGAGTAAGTTATAAAATTATTGTAATAATAACCGTTATTATAAGTACCATATTTGCAAATATAGGTCTTGAAAAAATTGTTTTACTCTCCGTTCCTCTACTTGTTATGGTATATCCTATAGCTATAGTTCTTATATTGATGAATATTTTTAATAAATATATCCCTAAAAATGCTTATACAGGAGCTGTTATAGGAGCATTTATTATAAGTTTATATGATGGTGCTTCTGCTGCTAAAATAAACACTTCTTTTTTTAGTACCATAATTAATGTATTGCCTTTATCAAAATATGGATTTGCATGGATTACACCCGCTATTATCGGAGGATTTATTTCAACCTTTTTATTGAAACACTCTAATTTATCTAATGAACCTCATATATAATATTTCCATGTAAAGTATTCTTATAATCAGAATCACTCAAACCAACAGAAAAAGCATCTTATAATAAGATGCTTTTTCTGTGGAGCGGGTAAGGGGAATCGAACCCCTGTGTTCAGCTTGGAAGGCTGACGTTCTACCATTGAACCATACCCGCATATTATATTGGTGGGTCTAAATGGACTCGAACCATCGACCTCACGCTTATCAGGCGTGCGCTCTAACCAGCTGAGCTATAGACCCAATTTAATTTTTCGTACTTTGCTTAAATGACGAATTTTATTATATCATAAATTTTCATAAATTCATATAATATATTCCTATTTAAGATAAATTATATATAATATATTTAATTTTCCTTAAAATATCGTTTTAAATCACCCATGAATACGCCTGGATACGTTTCTTTAGTTGAATTTGTTATCTATAACAAATTACTTTATCACAAAAAAACGTTTTCACAATTATATGGATTTTAACATATTTTGTATTTACATTCATATATATATATGTTAACCTAAAATTAACATTTAATAACATTTAAGGGGGATGAATGACAATGTTAAAGTCCAATAAATTTAAAAAAATGACATCCTTTGTACTTACATTATTAATGGTTTTAGGTATAATATTTTCTAATAATGCCTTTGCTACTGAAAATAACACTAACACTTTAACACTCCAAATACTTGCTACTAGTGATACTCATGGAAAATTTATGCCTTATGACTATGCAACTAATAGCGAAGATAAAACTGGAAGTTTAGTTCAAATATCAACTTTAGTCAAATCTTTAAAAAGCTCCAATTCAAATACACTCTTATTAGACGCTGGAGACATAATTCAAGGTAATTCTCAAAACCTATTCTTAGACGAAAAAAATCCTATGATAACTGCTATGAACTATATGGGTTATGACACAATAACTCTTGGAAATCATGAATTTAATTATGGAATCCCTACCCTTGAGAAAATAATGAGCCAAGCCAAGGCAACTATTCTTTGTGGAAATGTTTATAAAAAAGATGGTTCTCTTCTTGGACAACCTTATAAAATAATAGAGAAATCAGGAGTTAAAATTGGTATTATTGGTATGACTAATCCTAATATAACTAAATGGGATGGTCCTAATTTAAAAGATTATAAAGTAACAAGTCCTATTGATGAGACAAAAAAAATTATATCTAAAATAAAAGACAAAGTAGATTTAATGATTGCTGTTAATCATACTAGTCATGGTAGAGAATATCAGCATTCTGATTCTGCTGAAAACTTAGCAAAAGCTTGTCCTGAACTTACAGCTATTATAGGTGCTCATGAACATAAAGCTGTAGATGGTAAATTACTCAACAACGTATTGTTTGTAGAAAATCAAAGTGGTGCAAATACTTTAGCCAAAATAGATATAAAATTAGTTAAAAAATATGGAAAATATACTATAGAAAATAAATCAAAAGACATTACTTCACAAGTACTATACATTAAAGATCCTAAAACTAAAAAAATAAATTATGAAGCAGATAATGAACTTGTAAAAGTTTTAAAACCATGTCATGATATGGCTATTAAAGATGCAAATACTATCATTGGCGAATTGAAAGATGCAGATTTAGTTGGTCCTGAAAAAATAAAAGGTATTCCTACAGCCCAAGTAGAAGATACTGCAATGATTGATTTAATCAACAAAGTTCAAATGCATTATAGTGGTGCAGATGTTGGCGCTGCTGCTGCTTTTAGATCTGATGCTAATATGAAAAAAGGTCCTATAAAAAGTTCTGATGCATCACTAATATATAAATATGACAACACTTTATATTTACTACAAGTTACAGGAAAACAATTAAAAGAATATATGGAATGGTCGGCTACATTCTATAATACATACAAACCTGGCGATTTAACTATATCTTTCAATGAAAATATAAGAGGATATAATTATGACATGTTCTCAGGAGTTAAATACGACATAGATATTAGTAAGACTCCAGGAAACAGAATAGCTAATTTAAGAAAGATGGACGGTACTCCAATAAAAGATAGCGACTTACTTAAATTAGCAGTTAATAACTATAGATATAATTCCCAATTATCAAAAACTGAAGGTGGAGTATTTAAAGATGGTACTCTTCCAAAACTTTTAGAAAAAGACGTTCATAATGGCACTCCTATAAGGGAACTAATAAAGGATTATATCAAAAACATAAAAAAAGGAGTCATAACTGCTGATTTAGATAAAAACTGGAAAATAATAGGTACAAATTGGAATGAAAAAGACAGATCTATTGCGGCTGCTTTAATAGATTCAGGTAAAATAGAAGTTCCAAAATCTGAAGATGGAAGAACTTCAAATGTTAAATCAATAACGAAAAAAGCTATAGAAGGATATAATTTAGTTACTATAGTTCATACAAATGATACTCATTCAAGAGTTAATGAAGGAAAATATGATGGTATGGGTTTTGCAAGAATAGCAACTAAAATAAAAAATTTAAGAAATACTAATAAAAATGTTTTAGTATTAGATGCTGGTGATACTTTACATGGTCAAACTATATCTACCTTAAATAAAGGAGAAAGCATAATTAAAATACTTAATAGTATTGGATACGATGCAATGGCACCTGGCAACCATGACTTTAACTATGGTCAAAATAGGCTTGTAGAACTTTCTAAAATGGCTAAATTCCCTATTATTTCTGCAAATATTTTCAAGAAAGATGGAACTTCTCTTCTTAAACCTTATATAATCAAGGAAATAGATGGCGTTAAATTCGGAATATTCGGTCTTTCAACACCTGATACTACATACATGACTAATCCTAAAAATGTTGAAGGATTAACTTTTGAAGATCCTGTTAAAACATCAGAAAAAATGGTTTCTGAATTAAAAGGTAAATGTGATGTTATTATTGCTTTATCTCACCTAGGTGTTCAAGGAGATTATTCAAGCATAAAGGTTGCAGAAAAAGTTAAAGGTATAGATATTATAGTGGATGGGCACACTCATACTACATTACCTGAAGGAAAATTAGTGAATAAAACTTTAATAGTTCAAACAGGAGATTATGACAAAAATCTAGGTGAAGTAAATCTACTGTTTAAAAATGGAAAAGTAGACTCTGTAAAAGCTTCCTTATTTAATAAAGAACAAGGAATGCAGCTAAAAGAAGACAAAGATATAAAAGCTATAATAGAAAAAATTGAAAATGAAAACAAAAAAATAACCTCTGTAGTTATAGGTAAAACAAATGTTAAATTAGATGGTGAAAGAGGAAATGTTAGAACAAAAGAAACAAATCTAGCTAACCTTATAACTAATGCAATACTAGATGCAACTAAAGCAGATCTAGTAATTACAAATGGAGGAGGAATTAGGGCTTCTATAGATAAAGGTGAAATTACAAAAGGTCATGTAATTACTGTATTACCTTTTGGAAATTATGTTGTATCAAAAGAAGTAAAGGGTTCTGATATACTTGCAGCTTTAGAACATGGCGTACGCCTTTATCCAAAAGAAAATGGTGGTTTCCCTCAAGTAGCTGGCATAACATTCAAATTTGATCCTAAACAACCAGTAGGTAAACGAGTATTTGATGTTAAAGTTAATGGTAAAAATTTAGATTTAAATAAAATTTATAAATTAGCAACAAACGATTTTATGGCAGTAGGCGGTGATGACTATTCTATGCTTGCAAAAGGTAAAACTTTAGCTGAAATGCCTGGTTTAGATGAAATAGTCATGAATTATATTCAAAAACATGGAGTAACTACAGTTAATGTAGAAAATAGGGTTCAAATTGCAAATAAAGTTTCACCACAACCTAAACCAGACCCTAAACCACAACCTCCTAAAAATAAAATTTACACTGTTACACGTGGAGATACCTTATATAAAATAGGAAAGAAATTTGGTATTAAATATACTGACATTGCTAAAGTAAATAAAATTAAAAATGTTAATTTAATCTATGTTGGTCAACAATTAATAATACCTTCAATTTAATAATAATTATAATAAAATGTAAGAGCAGATACAATGCTGTACCTGCTCTTACATTTTATTTAAAAAAATTGTAAAATTTCAAAATAACGTAGATACATTAATTTTTCTTAATCTATAAAAATTTAATTTCAAATTCTTTTGGTGGAACTGGTTTACTAAAATAATATCCTTGTATTTCATCACATTTATATTCCTGTAAAATTTTTAACTGCTCTTTACTTTCAACACCTTCTGCTATAACTTTCAAATCAACACCATGAGATAAATTAATTATAGTTGACACAATAAATCTTTCTTTTGAATCCATAGTTAAATTGTCAACAAAAGATTTATCTAATTTTATAGAATCAATAGGTAAATTTTTAAGATAATTTAGCGATGAATAACCTGTGCCAAAATCATCAAGAGATACTTTAACTCCTATTTCTCTAAGCCTATTTAACGTATTTACTGATTGCTTAAAATTATTCATTATAACACTTTCAGTTATTTCAACCTCAAAAAATTCCGGCGATAATCCTGTATCTTTTAGTATTGATTGAATTTTTTCAAATAATTCTTTATCCTGAAGTTGAAAAGCAGAAAGATTTACAGCTGTTCTAAATTTAATATCTTTAGCTTGCTGCCACATCCTATTTTGAATACAAGCCTTTCTCGTAACCTTTTCACTTATATTTCCTATTAATCCTGTCTTTTCTGTAAAACTAATAAATTTGTTTGGTGGAATAATTTTTCCATCTTGCCTTATCCACCTTACTAAAGCTTCAACCCCCGAAATATTTCCACTAACAATATCTATTTTAGGCTGATAATAAACCTTAAATTCATCATTGTTTAAAGCCATCTTTAAATCATTCTTAAATTTCGTTTCACAATATAAAGTAGAGTGCATATTAGATGTATATATCTTATATCTATCTTTCCCTTCTTTTTTAGCATAATGCAGTGCATCATCTGCATAATTAAAAAGTTCCTGAAAACCATCCTTCTTAGAAGTCAACATCGCAATCCCCATGCTAGCAGTAATATAATAAATTTCATGATTTTCTATATAGAAAGGTTCCTTAAATGTATTTAATAACTTCTGTCCCATATCTTCAATTACCTTTTTATCTGTTACAGATTTTATTAAAAATAAAAATTCATCTCCTCCAATATGATATATTTCATCTGTTAAACCTAAAACCTTTTTTAATCTTACAGATACTTCCTTCAAAAATTTATCTCCTATAAAATGACCGAAAGTATCATTAATAGCTTTAAAGTTGTCTACATCTAAAATACATAAAGCTACTGTGGACTTGTCTTTTTTTATGTTATTTATTACCGCTGGAAGTTTTCTAACTACATAAGCTCTATTTCTTAACTCTGTTATAGGATTATAATAAGCTAGTTTTTTTGTTGCTTTTTCAGTTTTCACTCTAATTTCATAATTATCGTTTAATTTTTCGTTTAATTGTAAAAGTTTTAGTTGGTTGTGTCCCATTTCTCCAACCCATTCTGAAAATTTTACTAAACAATCTATTATGTATTTTAATTTTTCTACACTAACTACTTCAATTTTTTTAGTGTCATTTTTGTATTCGGTTTCATCAGTTTTTGATTCTTCAAATTTCTTTCTAGAAATTTCAAGCTCATGTCCTTCTAAATAGAATTGACTATAGACAATTGTTGCTAAGTGGCATTCCTCTACTAAAATAGGTGTACCTATATAATACATTCCATTATCATGTTGTGAAATTATATACTTTTTCTTATTATTACACTCCTTAAAAAAATTTTTATAATTTTGTGCATATTTAGGAGCAGCTACTGCACTTGTTCTATAAAAATCTCTTATTCCCCTATTCCACTTAGAACTAGTCAATATATTACCTTTCAAATCTAAAATACTAGTTCTGATACCTGATGCTTTATAAAAAGCATCCATAAGGGATTGAAGCTTTGTAATATCTATAAGTTGAGAAAAATCATATTTTACCATAACACACCTTTTACCTTTACTTTTATTCATCCTTATTAAGATTATTAATTACAAATTTATCTTAATCTATCTTCTATCCATTTGTGAATCTCTTCTACAATTAAATCCTTCTCTTCTTTCTCATTTAAAATTTCATGATAACATTCATCATAAATCTTTAACATTTTATCTGTTGAAGATATATTTGAATACATCCATTTAGATGCTTCATTTATAACAATTTGATCTTTTTCTCCATGTAATATTAAACAAGGATAAGTATAATTTTTTATGTTACTATTTAACCAATTAACTCCATTAACAAAAACTTCTCCTAAAAGTTTAAAAGTAGTTTCTTTAAGAACCAATGGATCATTTTCATATTCTTTAACAACCACAGGATCTCTACATATTAAGTTTGATAAAGCATTAGGACTTTTTCCTCTAGGGTTTGTTTCAAAAAGTCTTTCTTCTTTTAATTGTTGAAAGATAGGTAATTCTATTACAGCCGCACCTGACAGAATTTGTCCTTCTAATTTCTCTTTATATTTACTTCCATAAGCAGCAGTTATATATCCACCCATACTGTGTCCTAACATAAATAAAGGAATTTTTGGATTCTCTTTAGAACATAAATTAACTATACTATCAGTATCTTCAATAAAATTCATGAAATTTTCTACATATCCTTTTTCTCCACCAGACCTTCCATGTCCTCTATTATCAAATCTATAAACTCCATATCCAAATGCATTAAATTTTTTTGTAATATAATCATATCTTCCCAAATGTTCACACAATCCATGAACTATTATTACAATGGCTTTCATTTTATCTGGTAGGTCTTCCCTATAGTACAATTCAGTTTCATCAAAGGATTTTAGTTTCTCTTCCATCAATTTTCCCATAAAGTCCCCTCCTATCTATGTATATTTTTTGTTTTAAATTATTGATTTCAATATAACAATAATGCTAAACTACTATTATAAATTATACAAAGTGAAGAATACTTAACTTTCAAGTAGATTAAAAAATCCATCTAAAAGTTAAAATCCTGTTTATATAAATAATTATTCTTTATTTATAAGAAAATTCCTTTAATTAAAAATGTTTTAATCTTTTATGTATTTAGTTTAAATAATAAAAAATTAAAAACTTTGTATCATTTAACTATATATAAAAAGCAAATATTGTTGTATATTTATATATGTCCAAGTTAATAATACTTAATAAATTTACCTAGGAGGTTTTTTAATGGATAACATCGTACATATTACTATACCCATGAAAATAGAGGATATTAATAAACATGAAATTGCAGAATTGGCACAACGCCTCTTTTTAATAGGGGCTATAGATAAAAATATTTATACTCAAATTCAACAATCCATTGGTTGTATATAATATATTTAATTATTAGTGTTTACACTATATAATGGTTAATATCTTTATAAAAATTTCATACTAATTTAAATATATATTTTTTAGATAGCCACTAGCATGTTAAATTATAAATCTAGTGGCTCTTTATTATTTTTATAAAAATAATAAAATATTATTATAGTACTTATTAAGTTTTACTTGCCATAAACAGTTTTCTAATCATATAATTTAATTAATTTAATTTTGGGGGCTTTTAAATATGAAAATATCTAATAGAGTATTAAATATGAATTTTTCACCTATACGTAAACTTGTTCCTCTAGCAGATGATGCAAGAGCTAGAGGCCTCAAAGTATATAGTCTTAATATAGGTCAACCTAATGTAGTTACACCAGATTCTTTTTTTCAAGGTGTTACTAACTACGATGAAAAAATAGTAAAATATTCAGATTCTAGAGGTATTCCTGATTTAATAAATAGTTTTATAGAGGCTTATAAAAGATGGAATATTGATTTAGCTAAAGAAGAAATATTAATAACTCATGGTGGTAGTGAAGCTATCTTATTCGCTTTAATGGCTATTTGTGATCCAGGTGATGAAGTGCTTGTACCAGAACCATTCTATTCAAATTACAATAGTTTTGCTAAAATTGCTGGTGCTAAAATAGTACCATTCATAACAAAAATAGAGAATAAATTTCATCTTCCACCAAAAGAAGAAATAATAAGCAAGATAACTGACAGAACTAAGTGTATTTTATTTTCAAACCCAGTTAACCCAACTGGAACTATATACACTTATGACGAATTAAAGATGCTTGCAGATATAGCAAAAGAATATAATCTATATCTTATTTCAGATGAAGTTTATAGACAATTCGTTTATGACGACATTCAATATGTTTCTGCTATGTATATGGAAGATATTCTTGATAGAGTTATTTTAGTAGATAGTATTTCTAAACACTATAGTGCGTGTGGGGCAAGAATAGGATTAGTAGCTTCAAAAAACAAAGAACTAATTAATCAAATGCTAAAATTATGTCAGTCAAGACTTTGTGTATCAACTATTGAACAATATGCAGCTTCTAATTTGATAAATACTTTAGACTCATATATCGAAGATGTAAGATCTAAATATAACTCAAGAAGAAACTTAATGTTTGATTATTTAAGTAAAATACCTGGAGTTATATGTGATAAACCTTGTGGAGCCTTTTATATCCTTGCTAAACTACCTGTAGATGATACTGAAGAATTTGCAAAATGGCTTCTAACAGACTATAATTACGAAGGCAGAACTGTTATGATAGCTCCTGGCTCAGGTTTCTATGGGACAGAGGGTCTAGGTAAAAACGAAGCTAGATTTTCATTCTGTACTAGCGTTGATGACATAGAAAACGCAATGATTATCTTAACTCATGCTATAGAAGCTTATAATAATTTAAAAACTAAATAAAAATAAGCCCTTAATAAAAAATCTATTTTTCATTAAGGGCTTTATCGTTTTAATTTAAGGCTCTGTTTTAAATTATTGTTGATAATGAAATATAAATTGAAAGGACAAGTTCAGACTTGTCCTTTCAATTTATATTTCATTAAGATTGTTTAATAGCCTTATTAAGGGCTATTATGGTTTCCTATATTTATCAAATGGTTTTTCTGAATCAATATGAACATCTTTTAAAAAAATACTTAACCAAATAATAATTGCTATAATTGCACAATACTTACTAGCAAAATGTCCTAAAATTGTTCCCAAAAATAAAATTATAGACCAAAGCAAAAGAGAATTTCTCATATCTATGCTCATTTTCTTTTTATCATACTTTTCTCTTTCCTTTTTGGAAATAGTATTAAATCCACTAATTAATATTGTACCTTTTTCTTTTAATAAAGCAAAAACAATTGAGATTATTCCAAAGAATACTGCAAGTATTAAACATATTATTGCCCATATATTCATGATACCCATCTCCTTTCATAAACATAATAACTAACTCACAATAGATTACAATTATTCATTATATTATAACCTAATTTTTTAAAATTCAATTATTTATCAACATTTATTTAAAACATAGCCTAATTTAAAGATTTTCTGACCTAAGAAACAAATCATCCTTTGTTTCTTCTATCCCTCAATATACACAATACATTTAATTTACTTACAAAAAACTAAGGCATAAGAATAAGGTTTTCTTATAAATGTAGTTAGTGAATTAAACTTTGAAGTAACAATTAGAAGTACTTAAGGTGTAGAATTCTAATATTACACCGTAATATTAGAATAAGAAATAGTAGAGGATGATTTTGTTTTGGACAAAATCTTTAACTATATTATAGAAATTTATTGATAAAATAAATTTCAACCTATACTATTCACTATGCATTATTGCTTATTCTCTAAACAAATAGTACTTCTTTGCGTACTGAAGGTTTAATGGATAATTACATATATTTAGGAAAACCTATTCCTATGCCGTTACTCATTACTTCATAATATTATTCTATTTTACTTTGATCTTAAATAATGGTTGATTATATTCTACCATTGCTTCATTTTCAATGAACACTTCTACTATTTCTCCATCATAAGGGGATTCAATCTCATTCATAAGTTTCATTGCTTCAACTATACAAACCGTATCTCCTTTTTTCACTTTAGAACCTACACTTACGTAAGCTTCTTTATCTGGAGCTGGCGAAATATAAAAAGTTCCAACTAAAGGTGAATTTATTGTTTCAAATGCCTTTTTCTCTTCAACACTATTAGCTGTTTCTTTGTTAATTTCTTTAGCACTTTCTTTACTATGTTGAATCTCACTTATCTCTTCCATTTTTGATGAATTATCTAATTCATTAATTGTTCTATTACTTGAATTATTTCCACCCTTTTCAAGTTTGATATACATATCTTTTGATTTTATCTCAGCAAATGTTAAATTAGAATTACTAATCTCCTTAATTATTTCGCATATTTCTCTAGTATCCATATAAAATCACCTCTCTTTAATTAAAACAATTTAGGTATTTCATTTATCATAGTATCAATACCCAAATAAGTCATTATAACTACAACTAAAACTCCAAAAATAGTCATCCATATTGGATGTTTATAGTTACCTACAATATTCTTCCTATAAGCTGCAATAAGCATAGTTCCTAAAGTTATAGGTAATATTAATCCATTTAGTGCTCCAACCAAAATTAAAACTTTTACTGGTTTACCTATAAAAGTAAACACAATTGTAGATACAACTATAAAAACGATTATTAATAACTTTTCATTTTTTTGTAAAGAAGGACTAAATGTTTTAATAAAAGATACTGATGTATATGCAGCTCCTATAACAGAAGTTATTGCTGCTGACCACATTACTATACCAAATATTTTATATCCTATATTACCAGCAGCAAGTTTAAATACTGAAGCTGGTGGGTTTGCTGGATCTAATTTTAATCCCTTTGAAACAACAGCAAGAGTTGCAAGAAATAATAATATTCTCATCAAAGATGCTATTCCAACCCCTGAAAAACAACTTCTTGTCATTTTAGGTATATCTTCTTCTCCTTGAACCCCTGCATCCAATAGCCTATGCCCTCCAGCAAAAGTTATATATCCTCCTACAGTTCCACCCACTAAAGTAACTATAGACATCATATCTATAGTGTCTGGAGCAAAAGTCTTGGCTACAGCAGTAGCTAAAGGTGGATTTGCAGTAGTTACTACATATATAGTAACTAATATCATTATGAATCCCATAATTTGTGCAAATCTATCCATAGCCTTTCCAGCTTCTTTAATAAGAAATATTGTAATCGCTATAACTGCACTTAATACAGCTCCTACTTTAGGATCTATGTTAAATAAAACATTTAAACCCAATCCAGCTCCAGCTATATTACCAATATTGAAAGCCAAACCTCCCATAACTACAAGAGCAGCTACAAAATAACCAAGTCCTGGTATTACTAAATTAGCAATATCTTGCCCTCTTTTCTTAGATACAACGATAATTCTCCAAATATTAAGTTGCGCTCCTACATCTAAAACTATAGATATTAAAATTACAAACCCAAAGCTTGCCCCAAGTTTTCCTGTAAATACAGTACTTTGAGTTAAAAATCCTGGTCCTATGGCAGAAGTGGCCATTAAGAATGCCGCGCCTAAAATAACACTCCAATTCATTTTACTTTTTCTATTTTCCAAAAAATATCCCCCTCTTTATTAAGTACTTTTTAACTTATCTATTGCATCGTAAATAATTTTTTATTTTGTTATAATTAATTTTGAAACAAATTTAAATGCTTTTAATAGTTATATTGTTTATCATAAGTTCACTTCTTATTTTTTTTGCAAACTCTAATGCTTTTTCCCCATCCCCATGTATGCATACAGTATCTGCTTTAATATTAATCTCTTTCCCAGTAGTTGAATTTACTTTTCCTGTCTTTATCATTTTCACTACTTGTCTTACAGATTCTTCCTCATTTTTTATTAAAGCATTTTCTTCTTTTCTTGGGGTAAGTGTTCCTCTATCTGTATAAGTTCTATCTGCAAAAACCTCATTTGCAACTCTTAAGCCTATATTCTCTGCTGCTTTTATTAATCTACTTCTGGAAAGTCCAAATAATATAATTTCTGGATCTATCTTATATACTGCTTCTGAAATAGCTCTTGATAATTCTTCATCTTGTGCTGCCATATTGTACAATGCTCCATGAGGTTTTACGTGATTCATTTTTCCACCGTAAGACTTAACAAAACCATTTAACGCTCCAATTTGGTACATAGTTATCTCATAGGCTTCTTTTGGTGTAATATTCATATTTCTTCTACCAAAACCAATTAAATCTTGAAATCCTACATGAGCTCCTATTGACACACTTTTTTCTAAACAAAGTTTTACTGTTTTATTCATGATAGTTGGATCTCCTGCATGGAATCCACAAGCAATATTAGCCGAAGAAATAAATTCCATAATTTTCTCATCATTACCTATCTTATAGGTTCCAAAACTCTCTCCCATATCACAATTTATATCTACAGAATACATAAAACTCACCTCAACCTACATAATTTTCAAATTCAACCCTCGTCTTAAATCTTGTATATCTTTTTCTCTTTGTATATATAATTCTTGAGCTTCCTTTAAAGTAATTTTACTAAAAGAAATCCTATCTCCAGGCTTCATTTGAGATACAATTGGAATATCTATAGATGATACCTGTCCAATTTTGGGATATCCACCTGTAGTCTGCCTATCTGCAAGAAGAATTATAGGATTTCCATCTGCTGGAACTTGTATTGTTCCCAGTGCTACAGCTTCTGATATCATCTCTAAAGGCTCTTCTAACTGTAAGTTCTCTCCTTTAAGTCTATAGCCCATCCTATCTGATTGAGGAGTTATTAAATAACTATTTTTAAATAAAGCTTTTTTACTATCTTCACAAAAATAATCAAACTCTCCTCCTTTAACTACTCTTACGTTAAAATTATTAATATAATTGGGAATAATTTTTGAAGATACAAACCATTTAGGATATGAAAAACCATCATCATTAACATTTAATGATAATGTGTAAATTATCTTTTTCCCGATTTCAGAACAATCTTTTAAACTTAAAATGTCTCCTTTTTTAATTTGTCTACCTTCATATCCTCCAATCTCAGCCCTAAGATAAGTACTCTTACTTCCCATGACTCCTTCTATATTAAAAGAACCAGCAAAAGCTAAATATGCTCTTGCTCCATAATTATTCTTTCCAAAACTCAATACACTTCCTTTTTTTACATATACAGGTCTCCACATAGGCATAAAAACATCATTTATTTTTGGAGACAAATCAGCACCACAAATAGAAATTAAAGTATCCTCATTCATTAAAATTTTAGGTCCTAATAATGTTATCTCTAGTGTAGCTTCTCCTTCTTCATTTCCTACTAGTATATTAGCAACTCTATGTGCAAAAGAATCCATTGCTCCACTTACAATTACCCCATATTTTCTAAATCCATATCTACCCAAATCCTGTATTGTTGTTAAAAGTCCTGGACTTATTACCTCTATGCCCACTTTAATTCTCCTTGTTCTCCGTACTTCAATTCATAATATTCTTCTTTAGAAATAGCCCTAAATTTAACTACATCACCAGCTTGAAGTAAGCTTGGAACTTCGTTTTCAGGTCTAAAAAGGTTTAATGGGGTTTTCCCTATAAGTTGCCATCCTCCTGGGGTAGAAATAGGATATACACCTGTTTGACTACCAGCTATTCCTACAGAACCTGCTGGTATAGATACTCTTGGAGTCTTTCTTCTAGGAGTTGCAATTTTTTCTGACATTCCTGCAAGATAAGGAAATCCTGGTGCAAAACCAATCATATAAACTCTATTCTCACAACTAGAATGAATATCTATAACCTCTTCTATTGAAATCTTATTATAGTCTGCAACAAATTTTAAATCTGGACCAAATTCTTCTCCATAACAAACAGGAATTTCAACTATTCTTGGATTATCCTGGATCCTATCCTCAAGCTTATAAACTATTTTCTCTATCTTTGAGGATATTAATTCATAAGGACTTTTATTTTTTAATTGTTCATATCCTTGTGCCTCTTTAATTACCTCTAATGGGTTATAGAATATCGTAATAGTCACAAATGCTGGAACATATTCTATCATTCCTTTAACAGGATTTTTATCTAAATATTGAGATAAAGCCTTTATTTTTAAATGAGTATTTATATTAATTTTATTATTAAATTTTACAATAAGAGCACATTCTCCCATTGGATTTATTTCTAATAATTTATCTTGCTTCACTTTAATTTCCTCCCCACTAATTATCAATCTAAATTCCACTAATACCATATAAATATATTTTAACTCCAAATCATTACTTTTTGCAAGTTTTTTTTACAATATTTCATGTTTAATTATTCATTTCTGTGAATTGAATAATTTTCAATACATATATTCTCTATTTACTCTTTTCCATGCTTATTTTCATGCTATTCACAAGCATTATTGAATTTTATGATTTTTTTTATTCATTTATATAATATTACATTCATGTATATGCAATAAATACACTACTATATTTCATTCATTTTTTAAGCACGCACTTCTAACTGTTAATATTTTGACTTGCGTTAAAAAAAACACTAGTTTAAAGTAATAATTTTATATGTATGAATTAAAAATAGTAAAAATTGCACAATCTAAATATGAGGAAATTTATATTTTTATAAAGTAAATTTTATATTTAAAAACAATTAGAAAGGATTATAATTATGAAAAAATATAGAGATATTACTAAAAAAATTTTAAACCGCTATCTTATCAAAGCATTAAGTTTTATGGCATTAGGACTTTTTTCTTCATTGATAATAGGACTCATTTTATCACAAATTTCTAAAATACCAGGATTTGAATTTATTAAAATGTTTACAGATATTATTTCTGCAAAATCTCCAGTGGTAGGTTCTTCTATAGGAGTTGCTATAGCTTACGGATTAGAATGCTCTCCACTTACAATATTCTCATCTGCTGCAACAGGAGCCTTTGGATATACTTTGGGAGGGCCAGTAGGTGCCTATATAGCTTCAACCTTTGGAGCTGAAATAGGTGAATTAATAGCTGGTAAAACTAAAATCGATATTATCTTAGTTCCTTCAATAACTATAATTTCAGGAAGTCTAAGTGGTAAATTTGTTGGTCCATACATTTCTTCTTTTATGACAAACTTAGGTAATACAATAACCATAGCCACTAATCTTCATCCAATACCTATGGGTGTTATAGTTGCAACTCTTATGGGAATTGCCTTAACTGCACCTATAAGCAGTGCAGCTATTGCAATATCGTTAAACATGTCTGGTCTCGCAGCCGGTGCTGCTACAGTAGGTTGTTGTGCTCAAATGATTGGATTTGCTGTATCTAGCTACAGAGAAAATAAATTCTCAGGTTTAATATCACAAGGTATAGGTACTTCCATGCTTCAAGTACCTAATATTTTTAAAAACCCTCTAATATTAATTCCACCAACACTCACTGGAGCAATTTTAGGTCCTGTTTCTACTACTATATTAAAATTAGAAAATATTCCTATAGGTGCTGGTATGGGTACAAGTGGCTTAGTTGGTCCACTATGCACATTTAAAGCAATGGAATATTCTTTAGACTTTAAATCATTATTGTTTAGGATTGCTTTACTTGAATTTATTGCTCCAGCATTTTTATCTATAATTTTTTCTGAATTTATGCGAAAGAAAGGATGGATTAAATTTGAAGATATGAAATTGAATATTTAAACCAAAAAATGCTATATCTGAACAAAAAAACAACATAATATGTTGATTGATTACCCTATAAATCAATCAACATATTATGTATAAAATTTATTTTGCTATAATCTTTTTTTCATTTATACTGTTTTATTATATTTTATATTCTTACTATCAAAATACTTTGTAGCCACTAATAATACAGTAGCACTAGTAATTAACCCTACGTATATAGAACTTATTTTAGGTAATCCTAAAATTATCCATAATCCACTCATAACTGGAGCTAATATAATTGCATATATTCCTGCTTTAGGATTTATCTTATCTTTAAATAGCATTGCTACCAATGTAGGAACAAATATCGGGGTAGCTCTGAATACCATAGATATAAATCCCCATTCCAATATCATAGAATTTTTATTTTTTATTACAATGAAAAAAGTAGCAATACCTATAATTATTATACTTACTTTTAATACAGCCAATTGTTTTTTATCACTACATGATGGATTTATTATAGTTTTATATATATCTCGAGCAAACATAGTTGCAATTCCTAATGACAATCCTGCCCCAGCAGCTATAGATGAAATTAAAATTGTTGCTATAGAAATTCCAGCTATAACTGGATGCAAATGTTTAATCAAAAACAAAGGGAAAGCCTCCTTAGCTTGAATACCTGGATAATGTATTCTCATATACATTCCTATAAAAGTACATATTATTCCTACAGGTAATACAAAGAAAGCTGTCAAAAAAGCACTTTTTCTAGATACCTTACTATTTTTCCCTGCTATTATAGTCTGAAAGAAAGTTTGAGTAGATAAAATTCCTACTATAGTAGATAAAACAGAAGCTATATCTTCTGAAATACTTCCACTAAACAAATTAAGCCAAGGATCTTTTGGGAAAAAGGTTATAATTTCTTTTGGAGCATTAAGCTTAAAGATTAATATACCTCCACATATTAAACTTGTAACATATAAAAGTACTGTTTTTATTCCTCCGACCACAGCACTTCCCCAAAACCCTCCAAAAACTACATATGTAACAAGCAATAAAACCACTATACCAGTAGTTTTATTCATACCAATTCCAAATATAGCCGTAAATAAAGCACTACAAGCAATTACTTGCCCATTTACATGTATGAACATTCCCATAGATAATAATAAACTGGAGCAAGTCCTAGATTTTTTTCCATATGTACTTCCAATAATCTGTGGTATAGTTTCAAAATTCTTTCTATCTGCCTGCTTTGAATAAAATAATCCTAATATTATACTAGCTATAGATAGTCCTGTTATAAACCATATAGCTACAACTCCATGATTATAAGCCATCTGAACAGTTCCTACTGTGGCTGCACCACCAATTATAGTACCCATTAACATACTAGTAAGTCCTAATACACCTAGCTTACTTCCTCCTGTTATAAAATCCTTAGTTGTTTTAACTCTTAAATTTCCTAAATATCCTGCTATGCCAGTAAATATTAGAGTAATAATTGCGCTAACTACTATAATCTTCATATTAATCTCCCACTTTATATTATTTAAAATTTGTCTATATATATTTAGATTGAGGGAAATATTTTTAAATACAATCCATCTAAATCTAAAAGAACTTTATCCGATGACTACCCGCTTTAATACTTCTATCTTCTACAAAATAGGAGTAAAGAGCGTTTGCATCCCTGGATAACGATTTCTAAGCTTTAGATGGGATAAAACTCCCTCTAAAGACAAGAACCCTGTTTATAATCATATCTTTTTTACATATATTTATATTATCAAAAATTCCTAAACAACACAAAATATTCTCAAATTTAATATATAAAGTTTAATAAAAAACTCATAAACATGTTTCTAAATTTGAATACTAACATTAGGAGGTGTTCTTATGAAGAGATGTAGAATTATGAACAATCATCATTTCAATTGTTTAAATAAGCATGAGAAAATGTTCCTTGCAAGTATTATTGGCTGTAGTTTTATGCGTGGAATATTAGTAGGTATGTACTTAAATAATAAATAATTTACTAGTAAAAAACATTAAACAACACTTTCATTATTTTAATATTTCATGTAATTGTAAATCCTATGTAAGTGAAAACTCTAAGAATTATAAATTTTTATAAATTCTTAGAGTTTTCTATAAGTAACTAATGTAACTTTGTCACTTATAACTATCTTTTCATTTTGGAATCCTATAAAAGCTATGAATAATCCAATTCCCGCACTAACAGCTATAGTGATCTCAGCATTTTTACTCAAAAATCACCCCTTATTATACTATTGAGTTCAATTAGGTAATATTCCATATGTGTGTTATCTATATTTTTTTTAATTCATGTCATATATACTATCCTTAAATCTTTTTTACTGTCTTGTTTTATCTTTTGTCCTTAAAAAAGAAGGTCTTTTTTTGTTTAATTTTATATCACTAAAAATATATTCTTTCAAATCTCCTAAATTTGATGGAGCTAGTGGAGCAGTAAAAGGTACTTCTAGACTTTCATTAGAAGCTATACTAATTACAATAAAAGTAATTCCTATTGTATAACCAAATATTCCAAATACTCCTGTTAAAAAAATCAACATAAATTTTAGTATTATAATTGGTTTTAAAAGTAATTGATCTGGAGCTATAAAAGAAGTCATTGTAGATAAAGCAATAATAATTACTGTAAGTGGACTTACTATTCTGGCTGTAACAGCCGCTTGACCAATTACGATAGTTCCAACAATACCTATAGCAGCACCTATTTGTTTTGGAAGCCTCAGACTTGCTTCTTTAAGTATTTCTGATACTATTTCCATAATTGTAATTTCTACTATATTACTTATAGGTACAGTAGATCTTGCTTCTGCTAAAGTCAATATATAATTAGCCGGAAGAATATCTGGATGAAAGCTCATAACAGCAATATAAAATGGTGATAACATTAAGGTTATCATTAACGAAAGAACTCTCAAAAACTTTAAAGATATAGATATATAAGTATTTTCATAATGATCATCACTAGCATCTAAAAATTCTATAAATGTCTTTGGTAAAATTAGTGTTAAATTGCTTCCTTCAACAAGAATACATATTTTACCTTTTAACATTTCTGCACACGCTTTATCAGGCCTTTCACATATGCCAACTTCTGGAAATAAGCCCCATGTTTTTTTCTTTATAAATTTCTCAATATATGAGGAGTCGATTATCCCATCAACATCTATTTTTTTTAACTTACTCTTTACTTCATTAACATATTTAGTATTAGCTATATCTTCAATATAAATTACAGCAGTACTTGTTTTTGTTCTCTTCCCCACACTAAATTTTTCTATTCTAAGTGCTTCATCTTTTAGCCTATAATGTATTAATGATAAGTTTGTATCAAAACTTTCAGTAAACGAGTCTCTTGGTCCCTTTAAAGACGATTGTATAGCTGGAGCTTCTACATTTCTTTTATCAACTTTATAAGTATTAGCTATTATATATCTTTCCTCTGTAGGCAAGATTATTACACATCTTCCTTTTATAACATAATCTATAATTTTATTTTCATCACTATCATTATCAACATCATCCATGTAAACAATAGATTTTAAAATCAAATCTATTGTAATCTCTTGCTTATCATATTGTAATATAGGTTTTATTATATCTTCTGAAATTCTTTTTCTATCTGTAATTTCTGGTATATATAATATAAATATTTCTTTATTTGCATTATATATCTCTCTTATATTAATCCCCAAATTCTGTATCATATTATTTTTTATAATTTTTTCATATTTAGTGTTCTTCATGCTTTCACCACATCATTCTAATTATTTATGTTTAACTTTATAATCAGATAAATTCATACTTACAATTTTTGTTTTCACATTAACTATGACATCTGCTTTGTCATAATTTTCTCTCCAATTTATATTTTTATAGTTTTTAGGGTCATCAGCTCTAAAATACCTTGCAAATCCAAACATATCACATTTGTTGTCTTGTGACCTTTTTACACTTAATTCTATATCCTTTTTTATTTTATCTGATATAAGATGTTCGAATTCTTTCAATTCCTTGTTATTTAAAGGATCTAAATAATACTGATATGAAAGCTTAGCATCTAAATCCAAATCTATATTTATAACAATTTTTTTATCTTTATATTTCACTTTAATATCTCTTTTATTTATTTTAGTATCGAAGCTTAACTTGTTTTTAGGGTCTTTAAGACTGTTTATTGTCTCTTCTCTACTAATATTTTTTCCCTGAATATATAAAATTCCATCAGTATCCTTTATATCAATAATATCTATTAGCTTAGAATCTCTCATAACAGCTAATCCTAAGTATCTAACATTCTGCTGCTCTATTCCCACATACGGAAGCATATATCCTACATCACCCATTGCTATATCAGAAAGAATTTCCCCAATATTTTTATTTATAGCCATTCCCTTATTAGTGAGAAAATTTATATTATCTTCTAAAAAAAATCCTACTGATAGATGATTCTGTATGTCTTTACTAAAAAGCTGTGATGGTGGTTCACGACTAACAAATGCAAGAACAGCTTTTCTATAGTCATATGTTTTATTAATTCTATTTATATATGGTTCAATTCCTTCCCTAGCATATTTTCTTCCAAAAACCACAACTCTTGTTGCTCCTAAAAAAGTTTCATATGGACGTTTACTACTAAAATCCACTCTAGCCTCTTCTAACGTTTTTCCATAAGACAAATCTGTATAAACACTTGTTACATTCGTTTTTCCTTTTTCTTCTAATTTAGAAAAAAGTTTAGATACTTCTCCTGAGATTTCTAGCATATCTCCCATGCGATCAATACCTATTGAAATTACAATATTTTTTTTATTAATATCCCCATAATCCCAACATCCTATTAAAAATATAGAAAATAACATAATAATACATATACTAAAAATCTTATTAAATTTTTTCATCATACTTTTTCACCTTTGTAATAATAAATAATATTATTGGTACAATAACTGTACAAAACACTCCTAGATATTTGATGATTTTAACAATCATAGGCATTTGAATATAATTTCTTTTTGGCAAAATAGTTATAACAAAAGATATCATGAGAATAACTCCCGTTAAAAAATTTATATTAGTTTTTTTAAAATAATTACTTAATAAATAAGACGTACCATATGAATAAATAACCAACGTAGAAAATATACCCATAATCCAAGAAATTATAAATATCCCGTCTAATCTCTTAAATAATTCTAAATAAGAAATATCTATTCTTCTAATCACAGCTAACAATGCATCATTATAATGTACTATATCATCTACTCCCATTACTGAAATGCATGACTCTACTATTAAGACATACATACCTCCTATAAGCGCTACCATAAAAACATTCTGTTTCCATACTCCTTCGTTTTTTTCATTCATAGGTATAATACTTAATAATTCCATTCCTAAAAACGGAAAAACCATTTCAATAATTCCTTTAATATATGATTTAACTTCTAATGGATAAAAAAAAGGTCTTATATTTATTAACTTTCCTTCTGTAAACATAAGTAAGTGAGTAATAATAATAGAAACAATTATTACTATTCCATATAATTCGCATATTCTTGCAATAACTCTTATTCCTTTTGTTACTGCATAATATGTAATTAAATAGTAAATTAAACATATTACCCAAAGCGGCGTTTTCAGAAGTATTGTAAGTTTTATAACTAAACTTGAATTTTCAACTATATAAGTTACACTAACAAAGAAAAAAACTATATATATAACTACAATTATTGTTCTTAAGGTTTTTCCTAACAATAATTCTCCATATTCATATAGTGTCTGCTCTTTATAGATATATGAAACATATGTATTTATCCAAACCATTACACAAGCTATACATGTTGCAATCAATATAGCAATCCATGCTCCCGTACCTACTTTTTCAGCTATATTCTTAGGAAGTTCTAAATTTCCAAACCCCATAATAACTCCCAAAAGTATGAAAGCAATTTGTCTATTTGTAAGAAAATCTTTCATTAATATATACCTCCCTAAGTATATATAATAGTTTGCCAAAATATACTGTATATTATTCTCAGATATCAATCATAAATTTGGTACTAGAATAAAATTTATACTACCTACATTCTTTAAAAGAGAGGTTTAATTTTAAAAAACTAAGTTAAAATTAGCTTTAAGTCAATTATTGACACTAGTACATATCCTCTTAGATATAAAAATAGGTTACCACATAATATGTAAGCTAAATAGCTTATGTGGTAACCTACTTTCTTCAAAATAAAGACAAGTCCAAAATGACTTGTCCAATTTATTTAAATAACTGCCTTTTTATAAAAATTATCTATATCTTCTTTTGAATACCCTATAGCTGTAAATATCTCTTCATTATTTTCTCCCAACTCAGGGAAAATATATTTTGCTTGTCCAGGAGTATCAGATAACTTTATTGGAACTCCTGTTAAAACCATATCTTTCCCTGAATTTTTAAAATTAGATATTTTATTTACCATATTCCTTGCCATTACTTGAGGATGTGAGCACATTTCTTCCATATTCAAAACAGGAGTAAAACATATATTACTGGTAGACAAAAATTCCACCCACTCATCTCTAGTCTTTTCACTAATAATATTGCTTATATCTTCTATTATATTTTCTTGTTTTACTTTATCCCATTGAGTATCTATATATTCTTTTCTATCTATTCTTTGGCAAAATTCCCTCCAAAACTTATCTTCCACTGCTCCAAGACTAACATATTTTTCGTCTTTAGTCTTATATACATGATAACATGCGTATCCACCTGTTAGAGTTTCATTTCCTCTCTGTGGAAGACTTCCTGACCCAGACCATTCTCCTAATGCATAGGCTAATAAAGATATAGATCCATCCATCATAGCTACATCACAAAGTTGACCCTTACCTGTTTTTTCCCTACTTAATAATGCTAATAAAATAGCTATAACAGAATATAAAGATCCTGCTGCTGTATCTGCTATTTGAACTCCACTTATAGCTGGATTTTCATTGTTATTTCCTATTTGGTCAGTAACTCCTGCTAAACTTAAATAGTTAAGATCATGTCCAGCAGCATCTCTTAAAGGTCCATCTAATCCATATCCAGTTAATGAGCAATATATTAATTCCTCATTTATATTTTTTAAAACTTCATATCCTAATCCCATCTTATCCATAACACCTGGTCTAAATTGATCTAATACAACATCACAATCTGCTACTAATTTTTTAAATATTTCCTTTCCCTCTTCTTTTTTTAAATCGAGAGTTATACTTTTTTTATTACGATTTACAGAAAAAAACCTAGAACTTTCCCCTTCTATGAGCGGAGCTAATTTTCTTCCAAGTTCTCCTGTATTAGGTTGTTCTATTTTAATAACTTCCCCTCCAAAATCAGCTAATATTTGTGTACAAAGTGGCCCTGGAAGATATCTTGATAAATCTAAAATTCTAATTCCTTCTAACGGCAAACTCATACTTCTTCCCCCTATCCCAATATATTAAATACAAGTATAATTATAGCAAATACTTCAATCAATTCAAACCTATAGGTCTAAATACTACCTAAAACTACTTTCCAACTTGAAAAAATGACTTCAATTTCTAATATTATTCAGTTAATTGAATATTTTCAATAATAAAAAAATTTATATACGTCATATTTTCTGATAAAATATATATTAAAAGACACTAAAAAATAAAAGGAGTGCTATTTAATGCTGAGTTTTATTCAAAATGTAATTTCTCAATGTAATTCTATACTATGGTCATATGTATTAATTGGTTTACTAATTGTACTGGGTCTTTATTTTACGATTAAATCTAATTTTGTTCAATTTAAATATTTCGGACATATGTTTAGACTATTAGGCGAAGGAGCAAGCAACTCTATTTCTTCAAATAACGAAGAACATAAAGGCGTTTCATCTTTCCAAGCCTTCTGTATAAGTACAGCTTCTAGAGTAGGAACTGGTAACTTAGCTGGAGTAGCTATAGCTATATCTTTAGGCGGCCCAGGTGCAGTCTTTTGGATGTGGCTAATAGCTTTAATTGGTGCTGGCTCAAGTTTTGTTGAAAGCACATTAGCTCAAATTTATAAAGTTAAAGATAAACACGGTTTTAGAGGTGGTCCTGCTTACTATATGGAAAAAGGACTAAATAAAAAATGGATGGGAGTATTTTTCTCTATTTTAATTACTTTATCTTATGGATTTGTATTCAATGCTGTTCAAGCAAATACAATTACTTTTGCATTTGAACAAGCTTTTGGTACAAAAAGACTTTTTGTTGGTATTGCAATAACAGTATGTACAGCATTAATTATTTTTGGTGGAGTAAAAAGAATAGCCAGAATTGTTGAATTAATAGTACCAATAATGGCTATTGGATACGTTACCGTTGCCTTGTTTGTTGTAGGGAAAAATTTTTCTCAGATTCCAAGCATATTCGCCCTTATTATCAAAAGCGCTTTCGGATTTGAACAAGCTATTGGTGGAAGTATTGGCGCAACTATAATGATGGGTATTAAAAGAGGTCTTTTCTCAAATGAAGCAGGAATGGGAAGTGCACCAAACGCTGCAGCAACAGCTGATGTAACTCATCCTGTAAAGCAAGGATTTATTCAAACCTTAGGTGTATTTACTGATACTATTTTAATTTGTAGTGCTACTTCTTTTATAATTCTTCTTTCAGGATCACATTTAACTAAAGGGTTGGAAGGAATTCAACTTACTCAAGCTGCCCTTAGTTCTCAGGTTGGTTCTTGGGGAAATACGTTCATAGCAATTTGTATATTACTTTTTGCTTTCAGTTCCATAATAGGTAATTACTATTATGGAGAAACAAATATAGAATTTTTGAACGGAAATATAGCTTGGTTAACCATTTATAGATTCCTAGTACTGGCTATGGTTATATTTGGATCAATTTCAAAAATCCAAATAGTTTGGGATGCAGCCGACTTATTTATGGGATTAATGGCTGTTACTAACTTAATTGCTATTGCAAAACTTTCTAACATTGCTTTTAAAGCGTTAAAAGATTATACCAAACAAAGAAAAGATGGTAAGAGTCCCGTGTTCTATGCAGATAATATTAATGGATTAAATAATTTAGAGTGCTGGCAAAGAGAAAAATCAGAGATTTTAGACGCATAAAAGTAAGTAATGGCCAATTGTAAAATATTAACAAATTTCAATTGGCCATTTTTTATTGTACTATTTTTATTTTTAATTATAATTAAAGTAGTATAATGTATATATCTTTTTCAATACTAAGTATATATGTATTTATATTTATCTTTATTAAAGTGGTGGGAGATATTAAATGAAACTATATGAACGAGTATTCAGTGCATCTATATTCGTATTTTTAACTTCAATTTTAATTTTATTTATTGCATCACATAATATATTTCTAAAAAGAGCAACCAATTTAGAAGTAACTGAGGTATCAAAAAATGCTAATTCTATATTGAATTTCATAGATAAAGAAATCCAGACTATGTCTTTAACTAACCTTGAATATTCTAATTGGAATGAAACATATGAATTTATGAAAAACCATAATAAAGATTATATTAAATCAAATTTTTCTACTATGGAAACTTTCAAACATCAACAAATATGTTTTTTTGCTTTTATAGATAATTCTAAAAATATAGTTTATAGTGGAACTCCATATGAAAATTTTAATGTGACAAGTAATTCGAACATAAACATTAATAAACAAATTATAACTAAAGTGACTTCTCTTAATCTTTCTAAAAGCATTACAGGAATACTAGTTATTGATAATACTCCTTTTTTAATAAATTGCCATCCTGTAATTAAAGAAAATTCTAATTTATCTAACGGAGCTTTTCTTTTAGTTAAACCTTTAGAAAGCACTAACATTGAATATTTATATAAAAATTTGAGATTACATACACAAGTAGTAAAACCAGAAAAATTCGACTATAACATAGACAATAATATTTTTATAAATATTAAAAATAAGAATACACTGCATGAATATATTTTTCTTAAAGACATATTTGGAGAAAACGCACTTTTTATGGAATTGTCTGTAAACAGAGAGATTTATAATACTGTTGAAAATAGTGTATACATGTACATGATTTTATTATTTTTTGTTATTTTTTTCTCTACATGTATGTTTTTTACATTTATGAATGAAATCATACTGAAAAGAGTTATAAACATAAGAAATGTTGTTATAAAAATAAAAAACTCTGGAGATTTCTCATTAAGAATAAGAGATTCTTCACAAAATGAGGATGAAATAACAGAACTAAATAGAGACTTTAATAGTTTACTTAATGCACTAGAAAATTCTCAAAACCAATTACTATATATGGCATATCATGATCCCTTAACAGAAATACCTAACAGAAAAAAAATAATGCAAATATTAAATGACTTATCTAAAGACACTAAAAATAAGTTTGCTTTGTTTTATATGGACCTAAATAATTTTAAAGGAATTAACGATAAATTTGGACACCATTGTGGAGATTTTGTATTAAAAAAAATGGCAAACATCGTTAAAAATGTACTAGATGAAAATTGTATATTAGGGAGACTTGGTGGAGATGAGTTTGTAATTATACAAAAGAACATTTCTTCTTTAAAAGATATAGAATTATTAGCTATAAAAGTTTGTACTGCCTTAGAAGAGCCTATGAAATACAATGATTGTACTATTTACTCTACTATTAGTATTGGTATTAGCATTTACCCTGAACATACTTATGATATTCGTACTTTAATAGATTATGCTGATTCTACAATGTATATTGCAAAAAAAGAGAATGGAAACTCCTATAAAATTTATTCTAATGAATAAACATTAAACATAACTTCATAAAAATCTAAGCAGCTTTAAGTATATTTTAAAACTGCTTAGATTTTTATATTGATATATTATTCTGTATTATTGTTAATATTTCTAACGCTTTTAAGTCTATCTCACTTTCACATTCTTCAACTACTTCTTTAAAACTACTATCTTTATCTTCTTCAATTTCATTTGTATTTATTAACCTATCTAAAAGCCTGTCTAATATCTTCATACTTACCACCTCACGAAATTATGTCTTAATATAAATACTTTAATGTCAACTATTATTCTAGATAAAAATATATATTACCTTATAATGGTAATATATATTTTATCACAGGGTTTGTGCTAAAAAAAGTAATTTTTGTAAATTTTATTTATCACTTATAAGATTTTAATTCAGCTTATATTTTACAAACAAATATATATACTTATTAATACGATAAAAATTTCTTAATCTATAGTATAATTTATACATATTTCAAATATCTTGTTTTTTACATTATATATAATTATTTAAAATAAGGTGGTATTGAAAATTTTATATTTAAAATATCCATTACATATATAATCAAATCCATTTTATCTAAATAAATCCTATTCTACTTCATAATACAAACTTTCTAATAAGTTAACTCTAAAACTACTATACATTACTATGAGTTATACATGAGAAAAGTTCATATCTATTTTTTCATACCTATAAATATACTTATTTTTGTTCCTACATTAAGAGTACTTTTAACTTCTATACTTCCTTCGTGTTGTGATATAATCCATTTTGCTATAGCCAATCCTAGACCCGTTCCACCTTCACTCTTTGTTCTAGACTTATCAACCCTATAAAATCTATCGAAAATATAAGGTATATCCTCATTTGGAATTCCTCCACCTGTATCTTCAACTACAATAACAACTTTATTTTTATTTATATGTGCTCCTACAGTTATCTTCCCATTTTCTGGTGTGAATTTTAAGCTATTATCTATAAATATTCTTAGTGCTTGTTTCATCAACTTATAATCTGCAAAAATTAAAATTTTTTTATTGGTTTTATTATAAACGCTATGTTTTAAATCTATTAACTTTGTTTCTTTTACAACCTCTTCTAATAATTCGTTTATATAAAATTCCTCTTTGTGTATCTCTTGAGTTTTTTTATCAACCCTAGCTAAGAATAATAATTTTTCAACTAACTCTTTCATGTTTTCTGACTCATCTTTGATAGCAGTGATACTTTCCTCTAATACTTCTTTATCATCTTTTCCCCACCTATGAAGCATATTTGCATATCCTTGAATAACAGCAATAGGCGTTCTAAGTTCATGTGAAGCATCCGATACAAATCGATTCTGCTTTTCATAAGAATCTTGAATTCTATCAAACATATCATTAACAGTTTGTGCAAGTTCTCTTAACTCATCATGTGAACCTTTAACATTAAGACGAGTATCTAAATTCTGCACATTTATATCTTTGACAGTATGGGTCATTTCATTTATAGGTTCTATAACTTTTTGACTTATTCTTGATCCAAATCTTGTGGTTATAATTACGATAACAATATTCAAAAATACTAAAACAACCCAAAATACCGAAAAATATTTATTTTCTTTTTTTAAGTTACTAATGATTTGTATATAATATGTTTCATTGTTCAAATTGAAATTTTTATTTAAAATTAATATCTCTACATTATCTGTTCCCTTTACTAAATATGGTGAATCTATTTGAAAATCTTCATAATATTCTCCATTATTTTTGTCTGTCTCATAAATAACATTCTTATTGTTTTTTAAAATGTTTATTGATACATTACCTTTCTTAGAAATACTCTCAATTAATTCATTCGGAACCGCTGAAACACTTTTTATATTATCTAATGCAATTTCTCCATACATATTTATATTACTCTTAGCTTCCTCTATTAAAAAAAACTTAAATCCAAATAAAATTGTCAAGCTAAACAAAAATAAAAGTATAGATAGTACAAGTGTATATATAAAATTCAACTTAAAAGTAATAGAAAATTTTAATCTTATTTTAAATTTATTTAATAAAGCTGTAATTACTCTTTCTAATGTTTTAATAATCCTTGGAGTTATCATTATTGTCTGCTTTATTAAAATATAACTATACCTTAAGATAACTCTAAATATTTTTATAAACTTCGTCTTTTTATTCATCTTTTAAAAGGTATCCCACTCCTCTAATCGTATATATAAATCTCACGTCATACTTATTATCAATTTTCGTCCTTAGATATCTGACATAAACATCAACTACATTAGTATCCCCTAAATAATCAAATCCCCATACTTTGTCTAATATTTGTTCTCTAGTTAAAGCAATATTTTTATTTTCCATAAAAAATTTTAATAAATCAAATTCAGTCTTTGTAAGTTCAATATTTTCTTCATTATAGGAGACAATATGCTTATTTAAATCTAATTTCAATTCTTTTATACAGATACTATTAGAATCTTTTACTTCTAATTTCTTTCTCTTCAATGCTACCCTTATTCTGGCTAAAAGTTCTTCTATTGCAAAAGGTTTAGTTATATAATCGTCAGCTCCAGTATCTAATCCCATTACAATATCCGTCGTTTCATCCTTAGCTGTTAACATTATTATAGGTATCTCTGATATTTGACGTATTCTTCTACAAACCTCCATGCCATTTAACTTAGGAATCATAACATCTAATACTATTAAATCAAATTCTTCATTTAAAGCTTTATCAAACCCTTCTCTACCATCATATGCTTGTTCCGTAGCATATCCTTCATATTGTAATTCTAACTGAAGGAAGCGAGAAATTTTAACCTCATCTTCTACTATAAGAACTTTTTTCTTATCAAGCTTACCCATCTTAATTCCTCCTCAATAAACACTTGCCTTGCTATGCTAATCAAAATAAACTTTGAAATTTTCTATATAATAAATTCTCACATATATAAATTATAACTTAATCGCTATCCTTAAGTAATTGAATTTAAGATATTTTTAAAATTCGACTCTATTAGGTAATGTTATCCTTATGATATATAATCATAATATTGATATATACTTCATTTTAAGAGATTATTATTGCAAATTTGACTATGTAGAAAACTTTATCTGACCTTGATTTATATTAGGGCAATATAACCTGCTTTAGTATAAGATTTCCACAAAGAAGCCTTTTATGTTATAATTAGTAAATAATCATTAATACTGGTATTTGTAAATCCTTTATTTACATAACCAGTAAGAGTAATTGGGGGTATTTTAAATGTTTAAAAAAATTAGAAAAATCAGTATTTTTGTTCTTATGTTTCTGTTATTTACAAGCATAAATGTTTTTGCAGGAGATATACCAGAGTCAATAATGTCTGGTAAACAGAAGGCACTCTTTATAGGGAAAATAACTGATATTAGTACTGACACATATAATATAGTTCCTTCTACTGTAATGATGGGGAATATTGAGAAACCAGAAATTAAAATTAAAAAATTTGATAAATATTACGGAACAAGTACTAAGCCCAAAACTGGAGATTTTGTTGTAGCAGTTTTGTTAGAGGAAAACAAAATTGACGATACTTGGATATTTAAAAGCACGTCTGAAGACTATAAAACCTTAAAACTTGTAAGCGAGCAATATGCAATGGTAGCTCGTTATCAAAAATATATAAATGAAGGAGAATACTTTAAAGCGCAAAAAAAGATAAATGATAATTCAAAAGTATCAGCAACTCCTACCAATACCAGTGTACAAAGCACTCAATCAAAAGGAAATAATCTTAAAATACAATCTTATATAACTAATTGTAAATTTATAACAATATTAGTTATTTTTATTGCTTGTATAATATTTTTTACTGTAAATACATTAAAAAAGCGCCGCAGGAACTAAGAACAGATAATATAGGGCTTATTATAAGTAATAAGCCCTATATTATAAATTAGTATAAATAATTTTATATAATAGAGGCTTAAATTTATATGATAAATAAATCTCTAAAAAAATCTATTAAAAAGTTAACTTTTTAATAGATTTTTCAAGTTAATCGAAACAATTATTTATTTAAACTAAGTCTTCTTTTTCTTCAGACAAATTATCAACTATATTATTAACTTTATTTGATACTTTATTTAAAATATCGTTAACTTTTAAATTTTCTTCTTTGTCTCTTTCTATTCTAATAGTATGTTTTGTAACTAATGCAAGTATAGTAGCTACTATAGTAACAGGACAAGCTAAAACAGTACATAATATAACTAGGTTAACTGATGTCTTTAATACAGTTTCATCTTCTTTTCTAACTACCACTTTAGTTTTATTGCCTTTTTTAATTAATTTCTCTAACTTTCTTAAAAATTTGCTTTCACATGAGCAATCCTTATTAATTTTTTTATTTTTCTCAAGATATATTAGCGCTTCTACAATATCCCCATCAAATTTTTCTAAAGTCTCTTTTGCCTCTTCATAACTTATATTTGCTCTCTCTTTTAATAATTCTATTTGCTCTAAAGATACAGCCATTACAAATCCCTCCATTTTTTTATTACATATAGTTTATAAATTGTATTAATCAATAATTTATAAACCATATAGTTAATTTATATTTTTATTATATTTAGTAAAAATTAGAGGGAACTTAATAAAAGATTAGAATTTGATTAGAAAAGTTATATAGTTATAATATCATGGATTTTCCTCACCCTATAAAAGTTAAAAGCTATGTTATAAAAATTATTAACATAGCTTTTGCTTAAATATTCTATACTTTCTTTACTTTTTATCTTGTTTAATATCTTTAGGTGCATCCTCTAAAATTCTTTTACTTGATTTTAGTGAATTACACTTTCTACAAAAATAATTTCTAGCACCACAACCAGAATATTCTTCTAATTTTTCTCCACAATCAGGACAATAATATACTTTACTCATCTAAAATGTTCTCCTTTAATGTCCACAACAGCAACAGCCACCATTTCCTATACTTTCAATCTTTACAACATCATACCCAGCATCTTCTACTGCGTCTTTTAATATACTATCCTCTAATGATTTTTCCATATCTACTAAAGCAGACTTTTTTTCTAAATCAACAGCTACATTAGTTACCCCTTCTAATTCCATTAAAGCATCTTTAACATGTTTAACACAATGTTGACAGCTCATTCCTTCTACTAATAATTTCTTTTTCATTTTTAACTCTCCTCCTTGTAAATTTAATTTATTATATAATATTAATTTTTTCATCAATAATCAATATTTGCAATTATTCAAATTAAATAGCTACCTATTTACTGTTATTTGGTTTAAATCCTCTAAGCCTAAGAGCATTTGTAACAACTGAAACTGAACTTAAACTCATTGCCGCAGCTCCTATCATAGGATTTAAAAGGGGTCCACCAAATATATGAAGTATACCCATAGCTACAGGTATTCCTACAGTATTATATCCAAATGCCCAAAACAAATTCTGTTTTATATTTCTTATAGTTTTATTACTTAATTCTATAGCCGTTACTACATCCATAATATCATTCTTTATAAGAACAATATCAGCAGACTCCATAGCCACATCTGTGCCTGAACCTATAGCCATTCCTACATCTGCTTGTGCAAGAGCTGGTGCATCATTTATACCATCTCCTACCATTGCAACTTTCTTGCCACTTTGTTGAAGTTTTTTAACTTGCAAGGCCTTATCTTCTGGAAGAACCTCAGCTATTACTCTGTCTATTCCTACTTGTTTTGCAATAGCTTCCGCTGTTTTTTTATTATCTCCTGTTATCATTGTTACTTCTATTCCAATGTCATGTAATTTTTTTATAGCCTTCTTGCTATTTTCCTTAACAGTATCTGCTACTGCAATTATACCTTTTATATTATCGTCCCATGATATAAACATAGGTGTTTTGCCTTCATCCGCTAGTCTAACAGCTTCCTTATCCAATTTTTCTAATAATACATTACTTTCACTCATAAGCTTTTTATTACCTAATAGAATTTTCTTTCCTTCTATTTTTACTTCTATTCCATGACCAGGTATTGCATTAAAAAATTCTACATCTTTTAAAATCAGTTCTTTATCTTTTGCAGATTGTACTATAGCTTCTCCAAGTGGGTGTTCTGAAGCCTTTTCTGCACTAGCTGCAATTATAAGTAATTCTTCCTTGCTTACTTCGGGTACAGTTAATATATCTGTTACTTTAGGATTTCCCTCTGTTATTGTACCTGTTTTGTCAAATACAATTGTTTGAATTTGATGAGCAATCTCTAAAGCTTCTCCACTCTTTATCAATACACCATATTCAGCTCCTTTTCCTGTACCAACCATTATTGCAGTTGGAGTTGCCAAGCCTAATGCACATGGGCAAGCTATTACAAGAACAGAAATAAATATTGTTAAAACAAATGTCCAACTTTCACCAGATACTCTCCACGCCAAAGATGATATTATTGCTAATATTATAACTATTGGAACAAAATATCCTGATATTATATCTGCCATTTTAGCAATTGGCGCTTTTGATCCTTGAGCATCCTCAACTAATTTGATAATTTGAGATAAAGCTGTATCTTTACCAATTTTTGTGGCTTCATATCTTATTGACCCATTTTTATTTATACTTCCTCCAAATACATTACTACCTTTTGTCTTTTCTACAGGTATACTCTCTCCTGTGAGCATTGATTCATCAATAGATGTTATACCATCTATGACCATACCATCTACAGGTATTTTTTCACCTGGCTTGACTAAAATCACATCTCCAACTTCTACATCATCTATAGAAATAACATTTTCTTTACCATCTTTAATCATAACTGCTGTCTTAGGAGCTAACCCCATAAGTTTTTTTATGGCTTCTGAAGTTTTTCCTTTAGATACACTTTCTAAATATTTACCAAAGGTTATTAATGTCAAGATGGTACCTGCTGATTCAAAATATAGTTTCATAACATACTCATTATATCCGTTTAATATCTTATAGATAGCAAATAACCCATAAATATATGCAGCACTTGAGCCTATTGCAATAAGAGAATCCATGTTAGGATTTCTTTTAATTAGTGTTTTAAATCCAACTGTATAAAATTTTCTTCCAACTATTATAACTGGTGTTACTAATATTAATTGAATTAAAGCAAAATTGAGTGGATTCATGTGAGGATCAATTATCATAGGAAGTTTTAATCCTACCATATGTCCCATAGTTATAATAAGTAAAGGAACAGTAAAAAATAAAGAAATAACCAATCTGTTTTTCATTTCTTTTAATTGTTTTTCTTTTATATCCTTATCCTTGCCTACAGTTTCTGCTTCTTCTATTGCCTTATATCCAGCCTTGTCTACAGCCTTTTTTATATCTGAAATTCCTACAACTCCAGGTTCAAACTTTATGTTTAATTTTTCAGTAGCTAAATTAACATTAGACTCAATTACTCCATCTAACTTTCTAGTAACCCTTTCAACCGCCTTTGAACATGCTGCACAAGTCATCCCTTCTATCTTTAATACCTTACTAACTTCTTCCCCTTTTGCTATATATCCTGCCTTACCAATTGCTTTTTTAATATCTTCCAAAGAAGCTTTTGTTTCATCAAATGTTATATTTAATTTCTCAGTAGCCAAATTAACATTAGCTTCACTAACTCCTTCTATTTTGTTTGATACCCTTTCAACAGCTCTAGAACACGCTGCACAAGTCATCCCTTCTATCTTTAATGTTTTTTTCATGTAATTCACCTACCTATAATATGCCCTATATTCACAACAAATAAATTTTATTTATCTAAGAAAGTTTTCTTATTTAGTTTTTTATTTGAGCTTTTATTGATGCTTTTAGAGTTATTTAATCCACAACAGTCCAATTTCTTATTACCAAAACTTTTTTGATTTTCTTTTGCTATTTTCTTTATAAAATTTTCAAACCATTTTTTCATAATATTAATCTCCTTTGTAAGGCTTGACTTTTATTTTAAGTTAAGATCATAAATTATAAAGATAAAATTATTTTGTGTACATTCTATTTTAATAATACATGTTTTATATATACATAAACACAAGGCCTATACCCCCTCCTATATGGGGGTGGTTTAAATTTATTATACATCTCTTTTATAAGCTTTGCAATATTTTCTTAATAATTTTATGTATATTCAATATTTTTCAGTTATTAGTTACCATTAAATAAATATTAACCTTACCTATATAAAAACGTCTCAATTAAGTAGAAAATAGGCTCTCAATTAAAAATTACTTTTTAATTAAGAGCCTTGTTTCTTATATTATTTATATATCATAAGATTATTCTATTATGTTAATAAATTTTTCCACAAATTCATCTGCTATTTTATATTCTTTATCATCTGGAACAAATTTAAATCTAAATCCTTCATCTATAATCTTAAATTTCATGGATTTAAGTCTTTCCATCATCATTGGAACTCCCTCACCGCTCCATCCATAAGATCCAAACGCCGCAGCAGCTTTTCCTCTATTCGGAATTAAAGATATAGAGGTAAGTAATCTCCATGCTGGTTCAACAGCATCTTGATTAATAGTTGGTGAACCTATAAGAATTCCTGATGCTTTATTTACAAGGTTTAAAGCTTTATCCAAATCCATAGAAGTTATTTCATGAACCTCTGTTTTTATTCCTTTTTCATTTATCTTCTTGCATAAATATTCTGCCATCTTCTCCGTATTATGATAAGCAGATATATAAAATATTTGTACATTTTTTTCTACAGGCTGTTCTTTTGAAAATTCTTTATATAAATCAATGACTTCTTTCACATATTTTCCTGTATGAATTAATCCATGACTTGGAGCAATAATTTCTATATCTAAATCTCGTATTTTTTCTAGTGCAACTAAAACAAACTTCTTAAATGGACCCATTATTACATCAAAATAATATTTAAATTCCTTTAAATATTCATTGCCATGAGGATCATTTAATATATCTTCTGGACAATAATGAGCTCCTGTAACATCACAAGTAAACAAAATATTTTTTTCATTAATATAAGTAAACATAGTGTCAGGCCAATGTAAATTTGGAGCGGAAATAAACTTTAGAGTATGTTCACCTAAGCTTAGCTCTCCTAAAGAAAGTGCATTTTTAAATTTAAAATCTGTATTTAATATTTCTTTTAAATAATTTATAGCTGCTTGTGATGCAACTATAACCGCCTCCGGATAAATTTCAAGCATTCTCTTTAATGCTCCACTATGATCTAATTCTGTATGCTGTACTATTATGTAATCGACTTTTCTATCACCTATTATTTCTTTAATATTACCAATTGACTCCTCTAAAAAACCATCTTTTACACTATCAATAATAGCTACTTTGTCGTCATCAATAAGATATGAGTTATATGTAGTTCCTCTTTCTGTTTTCATTATAATATCAAAAACTTCAAGCTCATAGTCTTTTACTCCTACCCAATAAACATTGTCCTTTAGTTCAATTGCGCTCATCATTATCTCCTCCATTTATTTATTTCAAATAACTCGCTATATATTTTTAGCAATATAGTTTTCATAAAATATCTTTTGTTATTTTTTGTAAATATTTATCTAAAATTTTTTAAAATAAACTTCACTTAATAAATCTATTATTTCCTTAGTATAGATTTATTATGATACTAGAAAGTTTAGTTACAAATAGGAGATATCTAACTTCTTTAATTGTTTGTATTTTCTCTAGTAAATCATATCATCATAAGGATACATTTGAATATATATTTCAAATAGTTGATTTGCATCTTCTTCAGAAGTTTTTCCATCAGATAAACTTCTATACAACATATATAATTTTGTATTCAATTCAGGATTTTTTCCTTCTGCTTCTTTCATTTTGTCATATATTATATCAACTAAGGCTTTATTTTCAATACTACAATTAGTAGCTTTACTTATAGTATGCATTACATTGTCTATTTTTACTTTTAGAGTATCTTCTGGAAAAAAATCTCTTATTTCTTTTAACTCTAATAAAATTTTTTCTATTACCTCACTATCTACGCTTATCTTCTTTCTGTCTATTTTTTCGTTTTTCAACTTAACCCCTCCTAATATAAAGTATAATTATAATCTATATTCATAATCATTAAAACATATTATTCCTTTTAATGTAATTATATCATATAAAAATTTTACTCTAAAAACATTATATCACATGAACTTGTAAAATATGAGAATATACATTATTATAATATTTAATAAATTGATCTTACTAAACATTATTCAATAAATTAAATAAAAACATTTCATACAACTCTTAAAGTATTTTTTAAATAAATAATGGGTTGTATCAAAATAAACTTTGATACAACCCATTATTACTCTAAATTTATATTTAAAACTTTTAATAATTTTATTTTACCATAAATATAACCATACTACTTATAATCATTTATAATACCCTTCATATAATCTATTTTTCTAAATAACTCTTCTTAACAAAATTAACTTGACCACTTTTTTCTAAGGCTTGAACAAGTACTCCTGAGATTGTCCCATCCACTATATGGTGAATTACTGTACCTACCCCTACCGTTAATATTACATAGCTAATTGTAAACCCTTTTACTCCCATAAATGGTATAGTTGAAATTCCCTCTAATAATCCATGTATAGGTGCTGTTATAACTACAATCTTGCCAAAGCTAATATCTTTTTTAAGTAAATACGCCCCTATAATTCCTACAAACACATGCATAAAAGCTCTTGCTGCAACGTATGGTCCAAGAGCAATTAAAAAACCAAAAGCAGATCCTACTCCCACAGCTATAGCAGCTCCTGGTCCTAAAAACATTGCCAAAAATACTGGCACATGTGATGCAATAGTTGCTGAAAATACTGGTGGTATTACTATTCTTAAAAAACCAAAATAAAGTGGTATTATAATTGCAAAAGCAGTTAGCAAAGCTGTAAATGTAAGTTTTTTCACATTTTCTCTCAAAAACGACACCTCCATATACTAATGTATATACATCAGTATACATTAATGCTTTAACATTGTAAATATTATTATAAAAAATTTTAAACAAATATGAAAAAACCTTGCAGTAATTTTAACTACTACAAGGCTTCCGTCTCATATTTATTTTATTATTTATTCTTCCAATTTGTACATCCTTTTTGACTTATCCATATAAAGTATTCCTTCTAAATGATCTGTTTCATGACATATAGCTCTAGCCATTAGCCCTTCAGCTTCAACCTGTATGTTTTCTCCTTTTTCATTCATACCTGTAGCAATAACTTTTCTAGGTCTCACTACTATTCCCTCATATCCTGGATAACTTAAACACCCTTCAGCACCTTCACTTCTACCTATCTTTTTTGTTATCTTAGGATTTAAAAGAATCAAAGGCTCACTTCCATCTCTTAGATCTATTAAAAATACTTTCTTTAAAACACCTATCTGTGGTGCCGCAAGTCCTACACCATCAACTGAATATAAAGTATCCTTTAAATCTTGAATTAATTCTAAAACTTCATCATTAATTTCTGTAACTCTTCTGCTTTTCCTTATTAAAACATCATTTCCAACCTTGACTATCTCTCTAACTGACATTTAAAGCTTCCTCCTACGAATAAAAATAATAGTATTAAGTCAATAACCTAATACTATTATATATCCTCATTTATTCTTTAGCTACCCGTTTTATCTACTATCTACTTATTATGAGAACTCTGTCTATGGCATTTTACCAAGACTCATCTCTGCTACTGATTTTTTTACAGCCTCTAAACTACTATTTAAACTACTCTCAACAGCTGCTGTAACAGCTCCTTCTACTAAAGCAGTATCAACTATTGCTATATTCTTTTGCATATCTTCAGGCAAACATTCTATTGCCATTTCTGAATTCATATATGCACTGCCTAAATCAAATAATACTACTACCCCATCTTCAGAATAAACTTCTTGTATAGCATTCATTATTTTTTCAACATCTGTTCCAAGTCTTCCATCTGAAGTTCCTCCAGCAGCAACTATTGGGACACTTTGAGCCATTTGTCCTGCAAGCTCCTTTATTCCTTCAGCTACTTTACTACTATGAGACACTATTACAATTCCTACCATATTTTATTCTCCTTTTAAGTTAATCATTTTACATTATCATAAATAGTTTTAAATATTAAATAGCTTGATGTTGCACCTGGATCTTGATGTCCTATACTTCGCTCTCCTAAATAACTTGCTCTACCCTTTGTAGCCACTATTTCTTTAGTGTGCTCAACACCATTTTCAGCTGCCTTAACAGCATTTTCTAAGGCTTCTACACTATTCATTCCCTTGTCTATTGATTCTTTCAAAGCATTTAATGCAGGTTGTATAGCATCAATCATTGTTTTTTCTTCAGCATCACTTTTTCCTCTCATTTTGATTCCATTTAAAGCTTCTTCTACCATTAATACAAAATCATTTATATCCACTTCTTCTTTTCCATTAACTTTCATTCCAGCCTTCATAAAAGCTGTCCCATATAATGGTCCTGAAGCTCCACCTACATTTGAAACTAATGCCATCCCAGCAGTTTTTAATAAATTTCCTATATTTTTTTCTTCACTACCTTCAAGCTTTTCTACTACAGCATTAAAACCTTTATTCATATTTAATCCATGATCACCATCTCCAATAGCTCCATCTAATTCACTTAAAAATAGCTTATTTTCCTCCATTACACTACTTATATTTTTTAATATCTTTATTATATCTGCTACATTCACTGCCATACTTATCATCCCTTTCATATTTCTGTTTATACATTTATCATAAAAAATCTTAATTTCTATATATTAATTAACCAAACACTTTAAATGCTGGTGTATCTGTTTTAGCATCTAATAATGTTTTTAATTCGCTATCTAATTTTAATATTGAAACTGAGAATCCTGCCATTTCAAGTGAAGTCATATATTCTCCAACAAAAGTTTTATGAACCTTTATTCCTTTTTCTTCTAAAATTTCACTAACTTTTTTATTAATAATATATAACTCCATATAAGGTGTGGATGCTAATCCATTAATCATTACGGCTACTTCTTCTCCCTCTTTAACTTTTATATCTTCTAATATTTTTGAAACTAAGTGATTAGTTATTTCGTCTGCAGTCCTTAATTCTTCTCTATGGGTTCCAGGTTCTCCATGAATCCCCATACCTATTTCCATTTCATTTTCTCCTAATGTAAAATTAGGTTTACCAGCTGCTGGTACAGTACATGGACTTATAGCCATTCCCATACTTCTAACATTAGCAATAACTTTTTCTGCTACTTTTTTTACTTCTTCAAGTGAAGCACCAGTTTCTGCTTTTGAACCTGCTATTTTATGAACAAATACAGTTCCTGCAATACCTCTTCTTCCTGTAGTATAAGTACTGTTTTCAACGGCAACATCATCATTTACAATAACAGTCTCTACATTTAACCCTTCCATTTCAGCCATATCTTTAGCCATTTCAAAATTCATAACGTCTCCACTATAATTCTTTATTACAAGTAATGTTCCTTTTCCTGAATCTACAGCTTTTATTGCTTCATACACCTGATCTGGTGTAGGTGATGTAAAAACTTCCCCTGCAACGGCCGCATCAAGCATTCCATAGCCTACATATCCACCATGTGCAGGTTCATGTCCACTTCCACCACCACTTACTAAAGCTACTTTACCTTCAACTGGCGTATTAACACGTGTAACAACATTTGCATTTTCTAATTTCTTTAAATATTCAGGGTGTGCTGAGCACATTCCTTTTAACATATCATTTAATACTTCATTTGGATTGTTAATTATTTTTTTCATATTACATTCCTCCAATTTAAAATATATTTATATAAATATTTTTATCCCATCTTCTATAAAACTTTCCAATTAAATATTTATCAGTTAAATTACTATATTAACTACTGATACATCAATACCTAGGAGCATTTTTAAAAAGATTATTCCCAATATTCTCAAAACTAATGCTATTACTTAAAACATAATGTATTTATTTACTGTATTTTATTTTTTTACAAATATATTTAGCAAGTACCATGCCATTAGTAAACATTTACATAAATACTCTTTATATCCCCTCATTTTAATGAATTCACTACTTCTTTCACTGTAGTTATTTAAATTAATACTAAAAAACCATTGGTAAAAAGTATCAAATAAAAATATCTATTTGATACTTTTTACCAACCTGTTCATTTTTCCCAATTTATAACCTTTTGTATACCATATTTTCTAGCTTTAGCTGCTACTGTTTTATGAGTAACTCCTAAAACCTTGGCAGCTGAATTATAGCTTCCAAATTGCTTTAAAGCCTTTTCAATAATTATTTTTTCGTACTCACTTAGTTTTAGTATTTCTTCATTATTTTCAATTTGACTTTTTATATCATAATTTGTATGTTTTATTTTATTTAAACCTTGCAATTTGTCATTGCTATTATCTTGCTTAATGTACATAGGGAAATCTTTGTTTTCTATATATTCATCTTCTGATAATGCAACAACTCTCTCTATTAAATTTTCAAGTTCTCTAACATTACCAGGCCATTTATACTTTATCAGTGTATCTATAGCTTCATTACTTATTCCTTTAATTTCTTTTTTCATTTCTTTACTTATTTTCTTTATGAAGTATTCTACTAAAATAGGTATATCATGTTTTCTTTCCCTTAAAGCTGGTAAAAATATAGGGATTACATTTAATCTATAATATAAATCTTCCCTAAATTCTCCCTTCTTAAGCATATCTTCAAGATTTCTATTGGTAGCAGCAATAATTCTAACATTTATTTTTATTGTTTCTTCTCCACCAACTCTTTGAAATTCTTTTTCTTGAAGTACTCTTAAAAGTTTTACCTGCATACTTTTATCTGTTTCCCCTATTTCATCTAAAAATATAGTTCCTTTATTAGCTAATTCAAATTTTCCCAATTTTCTTTTAATAGCCCCAGTAAAAGCTCCTTTTTCATGACCAAACAGTTCACTTTCCAGCAAATTAGATGGAATTGCTGCACAATTTACTCTTACAAAAGGCCCCTGTGCACAATCACTTGCAAAGTGTATCCCTTCCGCAATGAGTTCTTTTCCAGTTCCACTTTCTCCTCTTATTAGAACGGTAGAATAACTTTTAGCAGCCTTTGATGCAATAGCTAAAGCATCTCTTACATTTCCACTATTTCCTATAAATTTGCTAAAAGCTTCATCAGGTTTTTTAGTTCTTAAAAGTTCTTGTTCAAGATACTCAGCCTTTGCAGTAATCTCATTTAAATTTTTATATAATTTTTTTAGCTGTGTACGATCCTTTACTACAGAAACAACACCTCTTATTTCTCCATAAACCTTAATTGCACTTACATCTCCAGCCATTACAATACCATTTGGCTTTTTTATAATAACCCCTCTTACACTTTCACCTGATACTAACACTTGATGTCTTAGTCCCTTTGGAGAAATTTTTTCTATGTTAAGCCCTATTACTTTTTCCGGTTCTTCATGAAGTATTTTAAAATAAGCTTCATTAGCATAGGTTACATATCCATCTTTATCTAAAACACATATCCCATCTTGCACCGAATCCAATACAAGTTGTAGCCTTTCTTTTAATTCCTTTACTTCTTTTAACTCTCCCGTTAATTTTTCCATATTGGAAATATCCTGAAAAGATATAACAGCACCTTTCCTATTTTCTTCTAATAATATTGGTGTTTCATTTAAAAGTACAATAGTATTATTAATTTCTCTTCTTAAACCTATTTTTACTTTCCCACTATTGCATATTGTTCCTATTGCAGATTTAGGAATAACATCATATATATTTTTACCTATAGCTTCATTTATCTTTATATCTAATACTCTTTCAGCCATTGGATTAAAAACCGTTATTACATCATTTTCATCTAAAACTATAAGACCATTGGCCAAACTTTCAACTATTTGCTCCCATGCTATAGTATTGTTATGAATAATATTATCTACTTGGCTTATAGTACTTTCATCCGAAATACTAAAATCGCTTTGAAGAAATCTCCCCATTTTTTCTAAAGCTTCTTTCACTTCATCTCCAACTGCTTCAAGTAAAATCTCTTCATTTTGTTTAATTTTAAGTAACACTAATGGCATTAAACTCTTAGCTGGTACTTTTTTCCCACTTTTATTAATAAAAAATTGCACATTATATTTTTTCTCTAGTTCATCTACTTTATGTACTACTATAGCTGCAACTCTTGCATGAAGTCCTTTTTTATTATTTATTGTAATTTTAATACAATCCTTCAATTAAAGTTCACTCCTATGTTATATTTTATTACACAATATAAATAAAATATAACATAAAAATGCATATTAATCATACTTAAGTATAATTAATATGCATTTTATATTTATCATATTATTTTAAACCTTCTATGCCTCTGCTGCAGCGGATTTCTCCATCATATCCTTAACTTTCATTAATCTAGTCAATGCTGCTCTTTCATTTTCATCAAGCTTCATCTGAATATATTTTATCGTTTCTTGAAGCTGAGGAATTGTCATATATTCAAGAGCATTAACTCTTCTTCTTGTTTTTTCAATTTCATCAGCCATAAGCTGACAAGACTTTTCAACTTCAGCAAGTTCTAAAAGTTTGGGAAGTATTCCATAAAGCTTTTCTATAGCTCCATCAAGTTCTGCAGAAGTATTAGCAAATCCATAAGGATATATACTTCCCTCATCGTCTCCTAATTCTCTTTTAAACTCCATTTCAGGAACATTTACACTCATTATATTTTTAGTCTTTATGCCAACAGTAATATGCTCTTTTGGATAAGCAATTGCCTCTTCTAAAATTTCAGATGACATTAACGCTCTAGCCATAACAAAATCTTTAAAAGAACCGCTCAATTCTTCCTCAACACTGCTTCTAAGTTGATTATTGTATTTTACCAAATCAATAAATCTTCTCATAAGTTCATCTTGCTTATCTTTTAAAAGCTTATGTCCTCTTACTGCTGTAACCAATCTTTTCTTCAGCTTTGTGAGTTCCATTCTTGTAGGATTGACGTTAAGCCTAGCCATGGTTACTCACCTTCTTTTTCATCTAAATATTTATCTAAATATTCATCTCTAATTCTCTTAAGCTCAGTTTTTGGAAGAATCTTTAGAAGTTTCCATCCTAAGCTTAAAGTCTCTTCTATAGATCTATTTGCCTCAAAACCTTGTGCTACATATTCTTTTTCAAAAGCATCTGCAAAGTTAGCATAAGCTTTATCTACATCAGATAATGCAGATTCTCCAAGAATAACAGCTAATTCTTTTGCTTGTTTTCCTTGCGCATATGCTGAAAATAGTTGGTTCATAGTATCTGCATGATCTTCTCTAGTTTTACCTTTACCAATACCTTTATCCTTAAGTCTTGAAAGAGACGGAAGTACATCAATTGGAGGCATAACACCTTTTTTATAAAGCTCTCTTGATAATATAATCTGTCCCTCTGTTATATAACCCGTTAAGTCAGGTATTGGGTGAGTTTTATCATCTTCAGGCATTGTAAGTATAGGTATTTGTGTTATTGATCCTTCTTTTCCTTTTATTCTTCCCGCTCTTTCATATAAAGTTGAAAGGTCAGTATATAAGTATCCAGGATATCCACGTCTTCCTGGAACTTCTTTTCTTGCAGCTGAAACTTCACGAAGGGCTTCAGCATAATTTGTTATATCTGTCATTATAACAAGTACGTGCATACCTCTTTCATAAGCCAAATATTCTGCTGTAGTAAGTGCCATTCTAGGAGTTGCTATACGTTCAACAGCAGGATCTGAAGCTAGATTCATGAATAAAACTGTTCTATCTATAGCCCCAGTTCTTGTAAAATCTTCTACGAAGAACTGTGCTTCTTCAAAAGTAATACCAATAGCTGCAAACACAACAGCAAATTTAGAATCTGAGTTTAAAACTTTTGCTTGTCTTGCTATCTGAGCAGCTAATTCAGCATGTGGAAGACCTGAACCAGAAAACACAGGTAGTTTTTGTCCTCTAACCAAAGTATTAAGACCATCTATAGCTGATACTCCTGTTTGAATAAACTCTGAAGGATAGTCTCTTGCAAAAGGATTTAAGGGTTCTCCATTAATATCAAGTTTTTCATCAGGAATTATTTTTGGTCCTCCATCTTTAGGACCTCCAAGTCCATCAAAGACTCTTCCAAGCATATCTTCTGAAACTCCTATTTCAAGAGGTTTGCCAAGAAACCTAGCTTTTGTTCCCTTTAAGTTAATTCCTGAAGATCCTTCAAATATCTGAACTACAGCCTTATCTTGAGTAATTTCGAGTACTTTTCCATGTCTTATTTCACCATCCTGAAGCTCTATCTCAACAAGCTCGTCATAAGTTACTCCCTTAACTCCATCAACTATCATTAAAGGTCCAACAACCTCAGTAACTGTCTTATATTCTTTAAGCATTTGTAACACCTTCTTCCGCTATCAACTCATCCATAGCCTTAGTTAGTTCTTCTCTTATGTCATCTATTTTGCTTATTTCATCTTCTGAAATATATTTTGCTCTTGCTATTTTATCTCTTACTTCTTCCATTCCTATGATTTTATTTAGATAAACCCCTGCTTCTAACGCACGATTTGCTTCTTCTCCAAAAGCAAGTACAAGCTTTAACATTTTATATTGTTTATCTAATGATGCATATGTATCAATGTCATGGAATGCATTTTGCATCAAATAATCTTCTCTTATAGATTTAGATACTTCTAGTTTTAATCTATCTTTTTCTGAAAGAGCATCTATACCTACAAGTCTTACTATTTCTTGAAGATTTGCCTCTTCTTGAAGCAAAGTCATAGCACTAGTTCTAAGTTCAACCCAATCCTCAGAAATATTTTCATTCATCCAACTTCCGATTTTTTCAAGATAAAGAGAATAAGAATTTAACCAGTTAATTGCAGGGAAATGTCTTCTATATGCAAGTTGTGCATCAAGTCCCCAGAAAACCTTAACTATTCTTAAAGTTGATTGTGTTACTGGTTCTGATAAGTCTCCGCCTGGAGGAGATACCGCTCCTATAGCTGTTAATGCACCTTCTCTTCCATCTTCACCAAGACAAATAACTTTTCCTGCTCTTTCATAGAAATCTGCAAGTCTAGATCCTAAATATGCTGGATAACCTTCATCACCAGGCATTTCTTCAAGTCTTCCTGACATTTCTCTAAGAGCTTCTGCCCAACGTGATGTTGAGTCTGCCATTAAAGCTACAGAGTATCCCATATCTCTAAAATACTCTGCTATTGTTATACCAGTATAAATTGAAGCCTCACGAGCAGCAACTGGCATATTCGAAGTATTCGCTATAAGCACTGTTCTTTTCATAAGAGTTTCGCCTGTTTTAGGGTCTTTTAGTTCTGGGAATTCATTAAGAACGTCAGTCATTTCATTTCCACGTTCTCCGCATCCTATATAAACAACTATCTCTGCATCTCCCCATTTAGCAAGCTGATGCTGAACTACTGTTTTTCCACTTCCAAAAGGTCCTGGTACACAAGCACTTCCTCCTTTTGCTACAGGGAAAAATGTATCTATTATTCTCTGTCCTGTAACAAGAGGTGATATAGGATTTAGTTTTTCCGCATATGGCCTACCACGTCTAACAGGCCATTTTTGCATTAACGTAACATTTTTTATTCCTTTATCTGTTTCAACTTCTACAACAGTTTCCTCTACTGTATAATCTCCTTCTGCAATAGCTTTTATTTTTCCCTCTACTCCATATGGAATCATTATTTTATGATTTACTACAGTAGTTTCTTGTACTTCTCCTATAATATATCCAGCTTTAACTTCATCTCCTACTTTAACTTTAGGTACAAAGTGCCATTTCTTTTCCCTATCTAGAGGTAATACTTCAACTCCTTTAGTTAAAAAACTTCCTGCCTTCTCAGCAATAGCATCAAGAGGTCTCTGTATTCCATCAAACATTGATTCAATAAGACCGGGTCCAAGTTCTACACTAAGAGGTTCCCCTGTAGTAACAACAGGATCTCCAGGTCCAAGACCTGATGTTTCTTCGTAAACCTGAATAGAAGCCTTATCTCCTCTCATTTCTATTATTTCACCTATAAGTCGTTTATTTCCGACTTTAACAACATCATATATATTAGCTTCATCCATACCTTCGGCTACAACCAAAGGTCCAGATACTTTAATTATTCTTCCCCTCTTCAAGTTACCTACCTACCTTCCTTATAAAATATTAACTCCTACGGCCTTTTCTACATTATCTCTAATTTTCTGCATACCTATGTTCAATGTTCCTTGATTGCTTGGAATCAATATAATAGCCGGAATTATTTCTCTATTATATCTTTGTATTGTTTCTTCTATATCTTTTGCCACATGTTCAGTAACAAATATAACTGCATATTTATCCATTGCCATTCTATCAATAGTCTTTTGAGCTTCTTCTGCTTCCACAACTGGATAAACATCTATACCAATTGCCTTAAATGAAAGAACAGAATCTTTATCTCCAACAACACCTATCTTATACATAAATATCACGCAGCCTTTCTCTTATAACATCTCCGGCGATATTATTAAGTTTTCCAACCATTATAATCCTTACTATTTTTATTTCATTTTCTTTAGCGAAGATATAGGCAAGTAAAGGTTCTATTCCAAAACTAACATATTTTGAATCTTTTATAAAATCCATAATGAAATTATCACTTAATTTTTCTAACACATTCAATTTACCACTTTGAAGGTATTCATCCATTCCAGCCTTTATAATTTCATTATAGTCACTATATTGTAACCTACTTACAATATTTTCATTAGATCCATTTAGCATATCAATTAAAACTTCTTTTTCCAACTTACCGCCTTCTATTAAAACTTCCTCTAAGAATTTTCTAGATTTGTTTTGCTTTTTAACTCTAAGTAAAGTCTTCAAATTTATAAGATCCACATTCTTATTTAAAAATTCTAATAGATATGATTCCTGTAATTTTTCTGCCCTAGAAAACATATCCTTATACATGTATTTATCAAGGATTATATCTATCTGTTGAGGATCTTTAGTTTCCTCAAAGGCTGCTTCTGTTTCTTCAATAGCATCTCTCATTAAAGGAGCTAAATCCTTATTCTCATCTGTTAAAACATAATCCTTCATTTCATCAACAGGTATTGTTCCAACAGGGATTAAAAGATAGCTTAATTCTTTATTTAAAGCTTTTTCTTTTAAAAGAACTTTTATATTATGATAATCATATCTGATACTCATTATGTCTATTAAATTTTTATCAGGAGCTATTTCATACATAAATGAATAAAGTTTTTTTAATTCCTCACTTAAAATTATTTCATAATCCTCTGGTCTTTTAATATTATTCATCAATGTACCATACTCTGTTTCTTGAAGTATCTTGAAAGTTTCTTCTGCAGAATTACCTTCTATCATTCTTTCTATTTTAGCTCTGTCAAGGAGTCTATTCTCTATAGACCTTATTCTCGGTACAGCTCTCACATATTCCATATTACTCATTAAGTAATCCTCCTTTAGCTAAACAAAGCACCCATAACTTCGGCCTCAAGCTCATCTCTAGAAGACATAATTAAAGTATCAAAGGTACTATTGATTTCAATACCTCCTTTAGATAAAATATATCCTCCTTCTATGTCTCTTTTTTCCGAGCTTAACTTTAACTCTCCTCTTTTACCCTTAACTATCAAGGCTTTATTTAGTTCGCTTATAAAATCAGGAGTTACTGCATCATTATCTTTTCCAACTATTATATCTTCATCTCCGTCTATATCCATTGATAAAATACTATTCTTTATAAACTTCAAGTGATCTTCTTTAGAAATTTTCTTTAACTCTTCTAACGCCTTTTCAAATACGCTATTTAACATTTCTCCCTTAACTTGAAGTTTCATATTTCTTACTTGAAGCTGAGCATTAGATATAATTCTTTCTCCTCTAGATTTCGCTTCTGATTGAGCTTTTGAAATAATTATCTCTTTTTCTTTTTCAGCTTCAAATATTTTCTTCTCGATTAGTTTTTTTTCTTTATTCCTAGCTTCTTCTATTAAATTTTTTGCAGCGTTATTAGCATCTTCTATTATTTTAGATGTCAAATTATTTATATTAGACATTCCTATTCACATCCTAACCTTTTTTATTTTATGTTAAAGATCATTAATAGTGATGCAACGAATGCTAACAATGCATATGTTTCAACCATTACAGCAAATAATACACCTTTCATAACATGCTCTGGTTTTTTTGCAAGAATTGTCATTCCTGATGCTGCAGTTTTAGCTTGAGATATTGCTGATTTCCAACCTGCAAATGCTATTGGAAGTGCTGCTAAGAAATAATAAAATCCTTTTCCAAGATCTGGTGCAGATCCACCTATCATTCCTATTCTTGTTAAAATAAGAATTGCTGTAACGAATCCATATAAACCTTGAGTACCTGGTAATAATTGAAGAATAAGTGCTTTACCGAATTTATCTGGATCTTCTGTAACAACTCCTGTAGCTGCTTCACCAACTATTCCTATACCTTTTGCTGAACCTATTCCTGGTAAAAAAGTTGCAAGTCCTGCTCCTAATAAAGCAAATAGCAACCCCCCATTTTGTACCATAAAATCCATAAAAGTTTTCATTTTAATTCCTCCCATTTCTTATTAGTTATTGTTAGAATAATGTTTATTTTTTTATTCAAAATTTTCACAATCTTGAAATTATCAAGCATTAACCTTTTTATTTGTAACATTAACAAACTTGCTTTGTGATTTAAATGGAGTAAATTTCTTTCCTCCACCTTCATAAAACTTATTGAAAAATTCAAGGTATTGTAATCTACTCGAGTGCACATATGAACCTAAAGCGTTAATACCTAAATTAAATAAATGTCCTACGATAAAAATAATTGGTCCTACAATAAATTTAGCAGCTCCTGGAATCAAGTTTATCATGAGATTGAATGCGTTTGCTATAAATCCTGTAGCAAGTCCTAATGCTAAAAGCCTTGAATAAGAAACAAAATCTCCAATATAACTTGTTATTCCATAAAGTCCATATATTCCTCCACCTATTTTACCACCTATAGTTGGAGCATCTCTTCCTTGTGTTAAAACAAGTCCAACAAAACCAATTATAGTAAGTATCTTACCTGTTGAACTTAAACTTTCTACAAACATCATAAATATTCCACCAAGAGATATATACCAAAATCCTACATCAAACAATGCATCTAAATATTTTTTATCCCTTATTAATATATAGGCTTTCATTGCAAGTCCCACAATTATATGGACTACTCCAAAAGCTATTGCCATTCCAAAAACTTTCATTATCTCATCTGATACACTTATTAAATAAGGTGCAGGTTTACCTAAGAACTGAGCTGGAGCATCTCCAAACCATCCTCCATATATAGCACCCCATATAACTGTAGATATTCCAAGATATAGGAATAGTTTCATAAAGTTTTTTGTAGCTTTTTCAAGCTTTAATAATTTCAATGCTAGTGCAGTTGCAATTACCATAACTACACCATATCCTGCATCTGAAAGCATCATTCCAAAGAATACAAAATAAAATAGTGACATTACAGGTGTAGGATCAATTTCCTTATACTTTGGCATTGAATACATCTCAGTTATACTTTCAAAAGGTTCAACAAATCCATTATTTTTTAATAATATTGGAACTTTGTCATTTTCCTCAACTTCTTTAAATTCTAGATAATAATTTTCTTTTGCAATATTCTTTATAACTTCCTCTAATTCAGAATTTGAAGATAGAGTATTCCATCCCTCTATTACAACAATTTCTTTTGTCTTTAAGAAATTTTCAGTAACCTTAGCTCTTTCAAGATAGTTAGAATAGTATTCATAAACTAACTTCATTTTTTCATAATAGTCATTCATTTCTTTTAAAGATTTTATGTTAGTTTCTCTTTCATTGTTTATTTTACTAATTCTATCTTCACAAGCTTTTATTATATCTTTAGGACTTTCATCATAATTAAAATTTGCCTTGCTAAATCCATACTTTTTCAATATTTCAAAAGCATTTTCTTCTAATTCCTTAATTACTAAAGCTAAAATATAAACCTCTTCTTTTCCCTCATTTATTAATTCTACATAGGAAAAGCCAACCTCATTATTAAACTCTTCTACAAAAGAATCTTTTAAATTATTTGGTATTGTTCCAATAAAGTAAGAAGTATATTTTAAACTTCTAAGGTCTTTAAAAGGACAATTGAAACTAACCCAAGGCAAAAGCGCTTCAATTTCTGATTCTAACTTAGTTTTCTCATTAGAAAGGGCATTTTGATTTTCTTCTTTATTCTTTAAATCTTCGTAAATAGATATCCAGTCTATTCCCTTTATTGAATTTTCAAGTTCCTCAAAAGTAATACTTTTTTTGCCTTTTTTAAGTGCTTGGAGTCCTTTCTCCTCATCTATATAATTATTTAAAAAATCCAATGAAAACTTTATCTTAGATAATTCATTCTCTCTTTGAAGGATATCCTTTTCCTCCACAGCACTTTTTAAGAAACTAAACTCATCGTTTTCCAATTTACTTTGAAGATTTACAAACTCCACACCTTCAAATTTCTGTAAATTTTTAAGTAAAGTTTCTTTTTCATTTTGAAAGGCAAATAATGTGAATTTATTCATCTTAACTATTGCCATTTACATTCACTATCCTCTCAATTACTAAATTCACTGCCTTATTGAATCTTTCCTCAAGGACATTTTTTATACTATCAGTTTCTTTTCCTCCTTTTTCCAATATTGGAACTGTTTTCTTTTGTGCTTCTTCTACAGCATCATCCATAATTTTCTTTCCCTGCAATTTAGCTTCAGCTAAAACCTTTTTATATTCATCTAATGCTTTAGCTTCCGCCTCTTTAATGATTGCATTACTTTCACTTTGCGCATTTTTTATTGTCTCATACGCCTTTTCCTCTGCTGATTTAATTTCATTAATTGCTTCAATTGCCAAATTATCACCACCTTTTTATTTTAAAGAGTTATTTAATTTTATATAATGCATTTAATGTAGATAATATTACATTAAATGCATTATCATTTACACTTTATATGGTATTTATAACAATTTACTTATAATGATTATAATACTGTTATATAACAAAATTCAATTTTCAAAATTATTATTTTTTTGAAAATTAAATAAGTTTTCGATAAGTATCGCCAATTTTCTTACCAATACACAATTGATTAAATTTTTATAATCTTCATAAATTGTCTGACTAAATACATAAATATTCAATCTACATATTGGATTTTTTGGAAATCATTATGATTGTATACTAAATATGTTTCCTTTTTTAAAATATTACTATTATTAATAAAGTTTAACACATCAATGTTAAATTTTTCAATATGATAACCATTTTTTTCGAAATTGAATCCTCTTTGTAAAATCTTGTCTTTAATCAACTTAATTTCTGCTTTACTAATTTGGTCTTTTAAAAAACTTGGTATTCCTCGTTTTTTATTAAACATTAGATAGTCATATTTTATTAATTCTCTTAAAATAAAATTATTCTCCTTTAGTTTTTCACAATTGAATTCTAGAAATACATTATAATAGTCAGAAGCTGAAATATTTCTATCAAAATACCCTTTTTCTTGAAAAAACATTCCCAAAGAATAGTAAAAATCAAAAGGAGTACTAAATTTAGGTATAAAATATTTTAAAATTGTACTAAATTTACCTGAATTATAATATTTATCTACAACAGCCTCTACTTTTTTTAACTCTATTAATTCTAAATAGCTTATTTTATTTGTCTTTAATATTTCATAAGGAGGATATGGTGAATACTTCATGCCCCATTTTGAAGCTTCTTTAGACATAGGTGAACCTTTTAGTATTTTTAAAAACCCTAGCTGTATCTCTTCTGGCTCCATTATATATATATTGTTAAAAGAATTTTTAAAAGACTGAAAATCCTCTCCTGGAAGTCCTGCTATAAGGTCTAAATGTTGACTTATATTTTTTAGCTTTTTAACTTCCTCTACTTTTTCTTTTATCTTACTAAAATTTACATGTCTATCTATGTTCTTTAATATCTCATTATTTGTAGTTTGAACACCTACTTCAAATTGTATCCTACCTTTTGGAGCCTTTGATAAAAGATTAATCTCATCTTCTGTTAAAAGATCTGCAGATATTTCAAAATGAAATTTAGTCTCTGTATTCTGTTCTATTATAAATTTCCATATGTCCATAGCAAAACTTTCCTTACAATTAAAAGTTCTATCTACAAATTTTATGAGCCTAACTTTTTTGTCTATTAAAAATTTCAACTCAGACTTTACTTTTTCTATATCCCTAAATCTAACCTTCCTGTCTACAGAAGAAAGACAATATTTGCATCCAAAAGGGCATCCCCTCGAAGCTTCATAATATACAATTTTATTATCTAATTCTTCTTCCTTAGTGTAAGAAAACACTACATCATTTATATCCATGTTAGGCCTTATTCCACCATAATAAACTTTATTTCGTTCCTTATAATATAAGCCTTTAATGCCTTTCAATAACACTCCTAAATTTGAGCCTTTTTCTCTATTTGAATCTTTCTTAAACTCAAGCTTATACAAAATTAATTCTCTAAAAGTATTTTCCCCTTCCCCTTCTATTAAGTATTCTCCTGGATTATTTTCTAGAAAATCTTTTCCATTAAAACTCACTTCTGGTCCACCATATATTATTTCAATATCTTTATTTATAATCTTAATAATATTAGCTACAGCTTTAATGAATTCGATATTCCATATGTAGCATGAGAATGCAATAATATCAGACTCTTCTTTTATAAGTTCTTCTACTACCCTCTCAATTCTATCATTTATTGAAAATTCTCTTATGCTGCATTGATAATCCAAATCCTTAGTATAGGCTTTTAAATATCTTACTGCTAAATTAGAATGAATAAATTTTGCGTTAATGCCAACTACTGTCACCTTCATTTTCTATTCTCCTTTTCTTTCGTGCCTTTATGCAATATACTTTACTAAATTTTTTTGCATATATTATGTCAAAATATTTATTTACTAAATCAAAAATACTTTTTTCAGAACTATCCTTAAGTATATTATAGTCTTTTATAGTAAATTCTTTAACCTTATTATTATCCATCAGAACTTTTACATTACCATCTAAAATTTCCCCAAACTTTTTATCTATATCCCAAATGTATATATAACCATCTTCCTTTAAATATGAATAAATCTCTTGTAATAATGTCCTTTTACTTTTTTTAAACATTATGTTGCTGAAAGCTAAAAATAAAGTACATATATCATAGCACCCTTTACTTATAGGAATCTTATTTTTTTTGCTATCTACATACTCTACCTTAAAATCTTTATTATTAGATTTATATATATTATAAATAATACCATAATTTAAAGTTCCTATATCTAATAAATTTCCATTGAGTTTTTCATCTTTAATGCTTATTATAATTTCCTCCTTCACATTTTATGTCCCCCTTTTAACAATGTAATAATTGTATTATTCCAATTACTATAATATAGATTTCTACACAAAAGAAACATCTCCTCCATTAAATGGAAGAAATGTTTCTAGTTTTACATCTTGGTTTCATTTTCTACTTTTTCATAAAAGTCCAACATAATTCCCGCTGTGGTAATTTGAGCTTCTTGTATTATAGCTTGAGCAACTTTTGAATATCTATCGTCTACATTCTTAATATTTATATTTTTTAGGTATATCTGATTAGCCATTAAAGCATTCCCTTTTATATATTCAGCTATTTCTTTGTATCTTTTTATACTGTTTTTTGCCTCAAAATGATATCCCATTGCAATCCTACTTATTATCCATAATTCAAATTTTCTATGTTCTTTCAATAATTTTTTATTAGCATGTTGAGGAACGGTTGCATCTTGTATTAAATGACAAGCTGCTCCAAAATAAAACACTGATTTTTTTATATCTCCAGCCTCTAAATAATTATTAGCTTTTTTATAGTATTTTTCGCATTCCTCTAGAGCATTAGAAAATCCATATAGCCCTCTTCCACTACTAAAATGATAGAAATGATTAGAGCTTTTAAAATCTTGATCTGCCCAAGTAACTCCTTCATTAAAATCATATTTGTATCTAGTGAAAAAATCATATTCCTTAATGTATCCTTCTTTTTTTACAAGTTCAATAGACTTATTATTTATATATTTATGAGCCATGCAATGAGTATTTACAATTATTTTCTTAATAGGGTTAACTGCAAACATAACTCCTCTCATTGTTTTTCCAAAAGTATTTTCTATTCTCATCTTCATAGAGATTCCCCATTTCATTCCTAGTCAAACCTAGTTTATTAATTTAGATTACTATTTCTATTATCATGCCTCATCTTTACAAGCATTATCAACAAGCTTATTATAGTTATTAAAATACTTATAATTAAAAAATATATTACAGGTTTATTATTAGTTATTATATTACCTTTGTTTAATAATCCTAATTTAAACAAATTTCCTTTTGACGAATCTAATATTATGATTTGATTTTTTACATATTTAATGCTTGAAATTTTACTATAAGTATTAAATTTTATTTTTTCTTTTAATACACCCTTATCATTAAGATAGCATATTTTTTTGTCTACATCATCATAAAAATAAATGCCATCTATCTCACCTAAAGCACCTATCTTATCTACTGCAACACCTTTTAATGAATCTAATTTTTTATGGACATATACTGGAGCTCCTGGGTTAGTTGTAGGATGGTTGTCTAGTATAAAAGATATGTTTTTATTATTTCTTCCTTTAAATCTAGGTGAATTTAAAGGATCTCCTCCACTATAATCAGGCCATCCATACCAAGATTTTTGTTTAATAACATAAAGATAATCTGTATCACCTTTTACAGGTCTTAAACCTCTATCTTCCATACCACCTACTGACGCTATAATTCTACCTCTACTATCAAAATCCATACCCTTAACATTTCTTATCCCCCAAGCATAAGTTCCAGAAACACCATTATCTAAATTATACATAATTATAGAAGCATTTCCTGGGAAATGGCCTGGTATTATTTGACCTTGAATAGTCTTACTCCCATAATTTACAAAAGCTCCTGTCTTACCATTTTCAAAATTAATTCCATTAAGTACTATCTTATATGGGGAAATATCATGATTATATGGATTATTCTTAATCCATTCATTATCTTTTCCTACTATTCCTGAATTAGTAGCTGCTCCTATTGTTATATACAAATATCCACCATTAACTTTTATAAGGCTTTTATTATAATCCCCAAAATTAGGGAGATCATCTATTATAGCTTTACACTCTCTATTATATAAATCATAAGAATACACTGAACTTAGACTTGTAAAATACAATTTGTTTTTATAGTATTCTATACTGTTAATATCCATATTATTATCCGCAAATAGAATATAGCTTTTCCCATGACTATCTATATATTGTATTTTATTTTTAAAAACCACATAATAATTTCCATTATCATCTAATGTAAAATCAACAGCATCTTTTAAGCCTTTGTATTCAAGTTTACATTCCATATTTTTATCAACTACTTCTATATTATAATCTTTAAAATAATATTTATTAAAAAGTATTACTAAAAAGCTAAAAATTGCAATTACTAATAATGATTTCAAAAATTTACCCATAATTCCTCCAAAAAAATTCCTCTTGTCTAAAATATATTTTTTAGATTAAGAGGATATGTATAATATTATTTAGTATTTACAAGAATTATGTGTTCTTTCTCTACTTTTGATAGAGCTTTTAATACTTTCTCTACTATTGTACTACTTACTTGCTTTGAATATTTATTGTAAAAGGCTACAGCATGTTCTTCTCTTTGTTTGGCAACTTTTAAAAATTCTTTATCTGTAACGTATCTTGTATAATCAGGCTTATTAAGATGTGGTAACTCCTTAAAGCTACCTAATCTTTTGTGTATATTAGCATGCATATATTCTATTTTACTTAAATCCCAAAATCTTTTTTTTAATGCTGTATCTTTCACTAACTTTGAGGCTTCTACATAAAAATCTCCATTAAACACTTCAAGTTTCATAGCATGATCAAGTATTTTTATTGTATTATCATTAAGCAAAGATAGTTCTACATTATAAGTTTCCCCATTTTCTTTAAGATAAACCTCATTTACTCCACAAAAAGGGCAATATCTTATATACTCATTCTTATTTCCATCTATAAATGCACTATTATTAAACTTATAATTATTATCATTTATATTCATTCCACAAATAATACATTTTAGTGTTTCCACATTTTCACCCCATTTTATCATCATCTATCTTAAATAATATTTTATCCTAAAAAATATTTATTTACTAATACTTAATTTTATTAATTTGTTATTTTTTTTATCAAATAGATAATACTTTCATTAATATTTTATTGATTTAATTTCAATCTTACATTAAAATGTACCTATGTTTTAAAGTTTATTTGTTGTCTATCTTACCCATTTATAGGTTAAGACGTTAAAATCTTCAGCTTTGATTATAGTCCCTATACTATTATGAGTATAGTATACTTATTTTTAAACTTTAAGTAACGTCAAAATTTCTAACTAAAGCTTCAAAACATACTTATTATTTAATATTTTAAGGAGGAACTAATATTGCAAAAAAAAGATAAAGGTATTTTTTATAATTTAGGATTTTGGATTATTATATCAATGCTATTAGGTATCATGGTTGGTGCCTTTATGGGCAAAAAAGCTTCTATATTTGCTCCAATTGGAGATATATTTATGCAGCTTATAAAAATGGTAGTAATTCCTTTAGTCGCAGCTTCTATAATAACTGGAGCAGCTTCAATAGGTGACTCTAAATCTGCCGGTAAAATGGGAATAATAACTTTTATTTATTATTTATCTACTACTGCAGTAGCAGTATCTCTTGGCTTATTATTAGGAGAACTATTTAAACCAGGACTTGGAGTAGACAAAACTACTATTTCATCTATGTTTTCTTTAGAGTATGCAAATAAAGGTTCTCTACCTGGCTTTTGGGAAACTATTAAAGGAATAATACCAGTAAACCCTTTTGGAGCTTTAGCTGAAGGAAATAATATTCTTGCAATATTATTTTTTAGTTTATTTTTCGGCTTTGGTATTTCATCTTTAAAAGGAGAAAACAAAAAAATTGTAATTGGATTTTTTGCTGGTGTGACTGATGCACTTGTCTTTGTAATTACTAAAGTTATGTATGTAGCTCCAATAGGTGTATTTGCTTTAATGGCCGATGCTACAGGAAATTTTGGATATAAAGTTCTTGCATTACTTATTAAACTTTTAATTGTTTATATTATAGCTCTACTTATTCATGCTTATGGAGTATATGGATCTTTAATTAAATTATTCGCTAAAACTTCTCCAGTTAACTTCTTTAAAAAAATTTATAAAGCTCAACTTTTTGCATTTTCAACAGCATCTTCAATTGGAACTCTTCCAATTAATAAAGAAATATGTGAAGAAGAACTTGGAGTTTCAAATGAAATAACTTCCTTTGTACTCCCTTTGGGTGCAACCATTAATATGGATGGAAATGCTATATATTATGCATTAGCTGCATGTTTTTTTGCACAATTATTTGGTATTGATTTAGGTATTCATCAGTATATAGCAATAATTTTTACAGCTACTATAGGTTCTATAGGACAAGCAGGTGTTCCAGGGCCTTCTTTATTAATTGTAGCAGTATTAATAGCAGCAGGTATTCCAGTTGAAGGACTTCCATTATTGTTTGGAGTAGATAGAATCTTTGATATGCTTAGAACTGCTGTCAATATAACAGGAGATGCATCTTGCGCTGTTATAATAGACGGATTGTTAAAAAATGATTCTTCCAATAAAAATATTCAAGCTGTTAATTAAAATTCAAGATAAATCTAATATTTAAATAAAAGGAACTATTGAGAATTTAGAATTTCATTAGTTCCTTTTATTTTTATTTTCATTTTGATTTAGAATTTTATTCATATTATTACAAAGCATTCATCTAAGCCCATACATCTACTAATGATAAAGTTTTCAATTCCTACGATAATATATTTAAGATTAAGAAGATCAAAAGGGGGACTTTATTGCATGAAAAAAAACAAACTATGTGCCATTTTCATAGCATTATTTTTATTAGGTACAACTTATACAGCAAAGGCTGCTGTAATAAATTACACAGTTAAAAGCGGAGATACTCTTTGGAAAATTTCTCAGTCTTATAATACTACTATATCTAAAATAACATCTTTAAACAACCTAAACTCATCAGATTACATTTACCCTGGACAAGTTTTAAAAATTGAAGACAGTAACAGCACAAACTACATACCCTATAAAGTAGTTTCCGGGGATACTCTTTGGAAAATCTCTATTAAATACAACATCACAGTAAACGATATCATGAAATTAAATAATTTAACTAGTTCATGCATTTATATTGGACAAGTATTAAATATACCTATAAAAAACTCACAACCAGCTCCAACTCCATCTGTTCAAACCACTAATTACAAAGTCGTTGTTGGTGATACAGTTTGGGGAGTTGCTCAAAAATTCAACACTTCTATGGATGCAATAGTTAAAAATAACATGCTTGCTTTAGATATATTAATGCCTGGACAAATTTTAACTGTTCCTGTAAATTCTACACAAATAGTAAAACCTATTGGTATAACTATGATGAAATCCAGAACAAATAATAATTATGGTGACATATATACTTGGGAAAATGCTAGAAGATTATTTACTGTTGGTCAAAAAGGAACTTTAAGAGACTTATCTAGTGGAATCAGTTTTAATATAAAATATTATGGTGGTTCTAACCATGCTGATATAGTTCCTTTAACAATGGATGATAGTTCAAAAATGAAGCAATTATTCCCTACTTGGTCATGGAGTTATATGCGTCCTGTGATACTTACTTTTAACCAAGGAGGAACCAACTACCAACTTGCTGCAAGTTTAACAGGAATGCCTCACTCCACAACAGATATGTATGAAGCTAATGGAATAAATGGACATTTTGATTTGTATTTCTATAATAGTACAAGCCATGTTTCTAATGAACTTTCTCCAACTCACCAAAAAAATATCTTAATAGCAAATGGCCAATAAAGAATATAGTTAAGAATATGCATTTTAGATAGATCACTAAATAATAATAGAACAATGACAAATCCCTCAACACAAAATTAATTTTTCGTTGAGGGATTTATTTTACTGACTACTAGAAACTAGATAAGTTATTCTACACTTAATATGATAATTATAATTTAAAATGTAAAATAAACTTGACTTTTAATGTAAAGCACACTATACTTTTAATTGTAAAGTGCATTTTACATTAGTCATTAAGGAGGTGATCTTTAGTAAGAGATTAATATAGAAAAATACTCTTTCTAAAGGAAATTATGAATAATGTCATAAAAGAGTTGAGAAAAGAAAAAAACATAACTCAAGAAGAATTAGGAAAATTATGTGGGGTAAGTAGGCAAACAATAATATCACTAGAAAATGGTAAATACAATCCATCTATAAATCTTGCTCACAAAGTAGCAGTTATATTTAATAGAAAAATTGAAGATGTATTTATATTCGAGGAGGAATAAGTTATGAAAACTCTTAAAAGAAACCTAATTTCATATGTAGTATTTTTAATTTTTGCAATTGGATGTTTTGTATACGGAAAATATGTTTCATCACTAAATGAATATATTTATGGAATATTATTTGGATTTGGAATTACAGGATTCTTGGGATTGTTACTATGTCTAAAACTTATGAGAAATCCTGAAAAATGTGAACAAATGGATTTATGTGAAAATGAAGAAAGATCAGTATTCATAAGAGAAAAAACTTCTAGTAAAGTTTATTCAATATTTATATTTATTGAAAGTATAGCTATAATTATATTAGGCCTTTTAGGATATAAATTTACTTCTATAATAATATCATCGCTTTTACTCGGCAAGCTAATAATGTGGTTTATCTTAGGCACTTACTATGGAAAAAAATATTAAGTCAATAAAACATTGTTAGGCGTAAACCTATATAAAAAGTTTACGCCTAATATTACGTATAAACTTATATTGTTTCGTAAATATTATACAATAAGTTTAAATAATAATTTATTAGTAAAAAATATATAAGAGGAGATATTGATTCATGACAAAAAAAGAATACTTCTTGTGTATTATTCCAATTTTACCTCTAATAATCTTATGTGCATTAGGAAATGTAAATTTGTTTTTTGCAGGCTTTTCTTTAGTATGGTTAGTATTAACAAGTGTATTATTAGCTATTTATTTAATAAATTCATCCAACAAGAACAAGACTAAATAGTTTTCATTATTTAGATTAGCAATTAAGTAGCAATTTTTAAAAGTGTCATCTTGCCTTTAATTACATATGCTGTTTCTCTAGGTATATAAATAGTATCTTCATAATTTAACTCTACAACATTTTCTGCACATTTTATAATTCCGCTTCCCTGTACAACTATATATGAATGGAATCCATTTTTTGAAACATCCTTATATTTCTCCTTTACATTAATTTTCTTTATTTTAAAATAAGGAGTTTCTATGAATTTAAATTTTTCTATTTTTCCACCTTTATTTTTTCCTTCATAGTCTATTACATCTAGTGCCTTTTTCAAGTGCTCTTTTCTCCCCCTTCCCCAATCATATAAACGATAAGTAATATCACTGTTTTGTTGCACTTCTACTAATTTTATTCCTCCCTTTATAGAATGAATAGTACCTGATGGAATATATATAAAATCTCCCTTACTTACATTTATTTCTTGAAGATAATTTTCAATATCGCCTTTTTTTACAATTTTATAAAGTTCTTCTTTATTTAATCCTTTTTTTATTCCTAAAATCAGTGAAGCATTCTCCTTGGCTTCTAATATATACCAACATTCCGTTTTTCCGCTACTGTTTTCATGCTTTTGGGAATAAGCATCATCAGGATGCACTTGTACTGATAATACTGAATCTGCTTTTATTACCTTAATTAATATAGGAAATTTATTTTTATCTTCTATAACATCTATTATTTTTTTACCATTATCCTCTCCATTTTCAATAAATGAATATCCATTCTCATGACATGAAAGGGCCCATTTTTCCCATCCCCAAATGGTTTCTTTAAAAAAAGGTGATAATTTATAAATATACTTTTTCATATATCTCCCTCTAACAAACTTACTATTTTATAAAATTAAATAACTAAAAATTTAATTGTTTATATAACAAAAATAAGTGAACACTATATTTATATAGTATCCACTCATTTTTAAAAGTGTGATTAATTTACATTTGCTAATTTATAATTGATTCTATGATTCTCCTTAAGCCTACAAACTCTTATTATACTATTGATTTTCGATTTTTTCTGCTAGTTCAGTTAAATATGTCCATCTATCCATAAGATATTCTAGTTTTCCCTCTATTTCTTTTTGATTTTTTAAAAGCTCTTGAAGTAAAACATAATCACTTTGTGAAGAATCGATTTTTTGTTGAATTTCTTCTAACTCAATCTCAGCTTCTTCTATCCATTCTTCAATGTTTTCATATTCTCTCTTTTCTTTATATGAAAATTTTAAAGGTCTATTAGCCTTTTCCTTTTTACCTTCTTTATTCGATTTTTCTTTTTTTTCTACTTTCTTATTTTCATCTTCATTTATAGAGCACATGTTTACATATTCAATATAATCTGTATAATTTCCAGTGAATTTTTCTATAACTCCATTTCCTTTAAAAGCTATTATTTCATTAGATACCTTATCTAAAAAATATCTATCATGTGAAACAACTATTACAGTTCCATTAAATTCTTCTAAATATTCTTCTAAAACATTTAATGTTTCTATGTCCAAATCATTAGTAGGCTCATCTAATATAAGCACATTGGGTGCTTCCATAAGAACTCTTAAAAGATGTAATCTTCTCTTTTCTCCACCTGATAACCTAGCAATTTGTGTCCATTGAAGTTCTGGAATAAACAAAAATCTTTCCATCATCTTAGAAGCACTTACAGATACCCCTTCTTGATTTTTTATAAATTCTGCCCCTTCTCTTATATATTCTATAGCTCTCATATTCTCATCTATATGATTATATTCTTGAGAAAAATATCCTATTTTTACAGTTTCGCCTATGTCAACTATTCCTGAATCCGGGCTTATCTTATTGGTAATTATATTTAAAAGTGTAGATTTACCAATTCCATTTGAACCTATAATTCCAACTCTATCTTCCTTCTTAAATATGAAACTAAAATCACTTATTATATTTTTGCCCTCAAACGTTTTACTTATATTGTTTAAATTTATAACCTTCTTACCTAGTCTACTACTACTGACCGATATATCTACTTTCTCACTTTTTCTTTCAACTTTTTCAGATGATAATTCATTAAATCTGTCTATTCTTGCTTTCTGTTTTGTACTTCTAGCTTTTGCTCCTCTTCTTATCCAAGCAAGTTCACGTCTTAATAAATTTTGTCTTTTTATTTCTGAAGCTTCATTTTGAATTTCTCTCTCAGCCTTAGCTTCTAAAAACATACTGTAATTTCCCTTGTAACTATATATACTACCATTATGAAGCTCTAATATTCTATTTGTCACCCTATCCAAAAAATATCTATCATGGGTAATCATAATTAAAGCTCCTTTTCTATTATTTAAATATTCTTCAAGCCACTTTACACTTTCATTATCTAAATGGTTAGTAGGTTCATCTAATATTAAAAGGTCACATTCAGTTATGAGTGCACCTACTAATGCAATCCTCTTTTTTTGCCCTCCCGATAACTCTCCAATCTTAGCATTAAAATTCTTTATACCAAGTTGAGTAAGAATTGTTTTTGCTTGTCTTTCTGCTTCCCATGCATTCAGTGCATCCATTTTTTCATTTATCTTTAAAAGCTCTCTTTGAAGATTTATATCATCAGAGTTATCTTCTATCTTTTTTGTTATAATTTCATAATCTCTAAGAACACTCATTACTTTTGAATTTCCCTTAAATATCTGATCAATAACCTCGCTATCCTCATCAAATTCTACATTTTGAGGGAGATATTCTACTCTAAAGTTACTTATTTTAGCTATATTACCACTATCATAACCTTCTATACCTGCTAAAATCCTTAAAAGTGTGGATTTTCCTGTTCCATTGATACCTATAAAACCTATCTTTTCATTATCATTAATAATAAATGATACCTCTTTTATAAGTACCTTTTCACCATAACTTTTACTTATATTTTCTAACGTAATTAAATTCACAATTATCTTCCTCTCTTACTAGTCAATAATCTACATGCTTAGATATAACTATACTTCATACATAACTTATTATATGCTATAGGTAAATAATACTGCAAGAGTTATTCAGTAGCTAGTAATAGATACTAAGTAATCAATATTAAGTTAAAGTATTTATGACTAAAATAAAAAAGCCGTATAATAAATATACGACTTTTTATCCATTTAAGAATCTATTTATCCAATGACTACTTCCACTAATTATCCAATTTTTACAATTTGGATAAATTGGGAGTACAACCCTGGATAATGGTTTCTAACCCTCATTAGGGATTAACATACCTTATGAGACTAAGAATCCTATTTATATGATTTAACTTGAGCTACTAATTCAGGAATTACTTTAGTTACATCGCCAACTATTCCTAAATCAGCAACTTTCATTATAGCTGCATCAGCATCTCTGTT
>NZ_JAPQFJ010000001.1 GCF_026738875.1 Clostridium brassicae | reverse complement strand
TAGCTATTGCTTCTCTTAATGCAGCTTCTGCTTGTGGAGGTCCCATGCTTATTACTGTTACATGAGCTCCTTTTTCATCTTTTATTTTTAATGCTTCTTCTAAAGCATTTTTGTCATCTGGATTGATAATTGATGGAACTCCTTCTCTTATAAGTGTTCCTGTAACTGGATCTATTTTAACTTCGTTTGTATCTGGAACTTGTTTTAAGCAAACAACTATTTTCATTGTTTAATCCTCCTTATTATACCTTTATAAGACTATCTGAACATGGCTCCTGAAATAACCATCTTTTGAACTTGAGAAGTACCTTCGTAAATTTCAGTTATCTTAGCATCTCTCATCATTCTTTCTAATGGATAATCCTTAGTGAATCCGTATCCACCTAACATTTGAACACATTGAGTTGTTACAAACATAGCTGTATCTGCAGCAAATAATTTAGCTGTAGCAGCTTCTACTGAATATGGAAGTCCTTTTGCTTTATTATCAGCAGCTTTATATACTAAATATCTAGCAGCTTCTAATCTAGCTTTGCAATCTGCAGCCATCCATGCTAATCCTTGGAACTTAAATAATTGTTTTCCGAATTGTTTTCTTTCTTTCATATAATCTACTGCTTCTTCTAAAGCTCCACCAGCTATTCCTAATGCTTGAGCTGCTATACCAATTCTTCCTCCATCAAGAGTTTTCATTGCTATACCAAAACCTTTTCCTTCTTTTCCAAGCATGTTTTCTGCTGGTACTACACAGTCTTCAAATATAAGTTCAGTAGTTGATGAACCACATATTCCTAATTTATCTTCAACTTTTCCTATTGAGAATCCTGGGAAATCTTTTTCAACTATGAAACCTGTTATTCCTTTAACACCTTTGCTCTTATCTGTCATAGCAAATACTATGAAAGTTTCAGCATAAGCACCATTAGTTATAAATATTTTTTGTCCATTTAAAATATAGTTATCTCCATCTTTAACAGCTACTGTTTGTTGTCCTGCAGCATCTGTTCCTGCATTTGGTTCAGTTAACCCAAAAGCTCCTAATTTTCTACCGGAACATAAATCTGGAAGGTATTTTTTCTTTTGTTCTGGGTTACCAAATTGATCTATTACTGAAGCACAAAGTGAAACGTGTGCTGAAAGTATAACACCTGTAGTTGCACATTTTTTAGATAATTCTTCAACAGCTAATATATATGAAAGATAGTCTCCATCTGCTCCTTCATATTCTGCTGAAAAAGGTATACCAAATAATCCGTACTGAGCCATCTTTTCAACATTTTCCATTGGGAATCTGTGATTTGCATCTACTTCTGCAGCTATTGGTTTAACATCATTTTCAGCAAATTGGCTTACCATTTGCTTTACTAATTCTTGTTCTTTAGTGAATTGAAAATTCATTTTTTTACCTCCTCATATGATTGTGCTAAATTTATATAATTGATCTTTCTAAATTTTTAGGATAATTTTAACTTTAAAATCACATCTATCCCTATGTTTTTTAAAGAAAAACCAAAGATATCATAGTTTGTTAAATATCAATCATTTTTTTCTATTTATATATTACTAAACAACTCCCATACTTGCAAGTATTAATATAACTACAAGAGTACAAATTGGTATTATAACTGAACACATACCTATATCTTTATAAGATTCTTTATGTGTAGCTCCACATATTCCTAATAATGTTATAACTGCTCCATTATGTGGTAAAGAATCAAATCCTCCACATGATAAAGTTGCAATTCTATGAAGAACTTGTGGATTTATGCCATTTGCTTTAGCCATTTGCATATATTGTTCTGCAAGTGCTCCAAGGGCTATACTCATACCGCCTGATGCTGAACCTGTTACACCAGCAAGTACATTAACTGATATCGCTTCTGATATTAATGGATTACTTGATATTCCAAGAATAAATGTTTGAATGATACCGAATGCTGCAAGTGTTTGAATAACATTTCCATATCCAACTTCTGAAGATGTATTTGTAATTGCTAAAAGTGAACCAATAGCTCCTTGGTTAACTGATTTCATAGCACTCTTCAATCTACTTCTATTAGTAATTAAAGTAAATAATATTCCAATAATTAATGAAATAATTAAACTCCAAATTCCTTTTACTTTTCCTAACGCAGTTCCATAATCTTTTAAATATGATGTATCTACTGAAGTAAAATACATTTTTCCTAAAACATAATTAAGTACTAAAACTATAAGTATAGGTGTTATTGCTAACCAAAAGTTTGGAACATTACTAACATCTACATCATTTACTTCTTCATCAGGATGGTCTCCATATCCCTCTCCTGCTGCGGCTGCTTTTTTAGCTCTATATGTTAACCAAGCAACTCCTCCACCACACATAAGTATACCTGCTACAATACCTAAAACTGGTGCTGCATATGCATCTGTTCCAAAGAAAGGCATTGGTATAGCATTTTGTATTTGAGGTGTTCCTGGAAGTGCTGTCATTGTAAAAGTAAATGACCCTAAAGCTATAGATCCTGGTATTAACCTTTTTGGTATATCTGCAGCTCTAAATAATTGAGTTGCTATAGGAAATACCGCAAAAGCAACAACGAATAATGATACTCCTCCATATGTCAATACACCACATGATAATACAACTGCTAAAATAGCTTTATCTTTTCCTAATTTAGTTGCAATTGTATGCGCAATAGCTTTTGCTGCTCCTGAATCGTCCATTAACTTACCAAATATTGCTCCCAATAAGAATATAGGAAAATATGATTTACAATATCCAGCAAAGTTTTTCATAAATATTTCTGTGTAAGTTGCCATTATATGAGCACTAGCTCCTTCACTCATGATTGTAGCAAATAATGCTAAAATAGGGGCTAGTATAAGTACTGTTATACCTCTGTATGCAAGGTACATTAATAGTAAAAGTGATAAAATAACTCCAATAACTCCTAACATAATTTCTTTTTCCTCCTTCGTAATTTTTATTTTATTAGAATTACACTTTATAAATAAAATAACTGCTTTTTATGTCATTATGTACATTTATAAAATGTAATTTTTATCTTTTAAAGCTTGCTATAATAACAAAGCAATTATTATGCCATTATATGTAGTTTAGTATTTTTTTTAACAAACTTTTTGATATTTTTTTATCAAACCATTGTAAATAAGTAATTTATGTATATTTTTAAATTTATATAACTAAATTTAAAACTTTAAAAAGCTCACAGTAAAATAAAAAGCAAAGTGTATATTTTTTTTACACTTTGCCTTATCATATTTTATATTTCGATATATTATTCACTTATAGTTCCCTTACAGATGTACTTAGACCACACTTTCATAGACAAATATCTCAACTTTATACATGTATATTTTTTATACATGTATACTTTATTTACATGTATATTTTTTATACATTATTCAGATTATACTTTTCTATTTTTTTATATAATCCCGCCCTGCTTATTCCTAATATTTTCGAGGTCTCATTTTTATTTCCCTTAGTTTTTGTTAAGCATTCTGCAATAACATCTCTTTCAACTTCCTCAATTATGTCACTTAAATATTTACTTTTATCAATAGAATATTTAACTTTATTTTGTACTATTCCATCAGGTAAATGTTCTTTTTCTATAATTAGATTAGAATCTAATAGATTTATAGCACGTTCTATAACATTCTCCAACTGCCTTATATTTCCAGGCCAATGGTAATTCATTAAACACTCCATAGCTTGCTTTGAAATACCTTCTACATATATTCCTAATCTATTAGCTACTTTAATTCTTAAAGAATCCGTTAATGCAGCTATATCTTCTTTTCTTTCTCTTAATGGAGGTATAATTAACTTCATTACATTAAGTCTATAATATAAATCTTCTCTAAACTCTCCTTTTTTAACCTTTTCCTCTAAATTTTTATTCGTTGCTGCAATAATTCTAACATCTATATTCTTTAATTCACTTCCTCCAACTTTCATCAATTCTCTTTCCTGAATAACCCTTAAAAGTTTTACTTGCATATTTAATGGCATATCTCCTATTTCATCTAATAAAATCGTCCCCCCATTTGCAAGCTCAAATTTACCTTTTTTACCTCCTTTTTTAGCCCCTGTAAATGCCCCTTCCTCATAACCAAATAACTCTGATTCCAACAGTTCATTAGGAATAGCTCCACAATTAATCTTTATAAAAGGTGCTAGTCGTCTTTTGCTCCCATTATGAATTGCATTAGCATATAATTCTTTTCCTGTTCCACTTTCTCCAACTATAAGAACATTAGAGTCTGTATTAGCCGCCCTCATAGCCATTGCCTTTACACTTTTAGTCTTCTCTGAACTACTAGTAATATCATTAAATGAATACTTTGCACTTTCATCTTTTCCAAGTTCTTTTTTATAATATTCTATTTCTTTTTCTAAATTCCTAAGTTTCTTACTTAAAGAAAAAAAATCTCCTACATCTTTGAACATAGCTTTACCTATAGCTCCAATGACTTCTCCATCTTGTTTTATAGGAACACGCATTGTTATCATCTTATTACCCTTGATTTCTTGGATATCAGCTACTTCAGATTCTCCTGTTTCTAAAACTTTGTGTAATCTAGTATTTTCTATAACTTTTCTAACATCTTTTCCTTCTGGATTGTCAACTCCAACAAATTCCCTATAAGCCTTGCTCATCATAATAATTTTTGCACTTTTATCAATTATAACTGACCATTCATTAGTCATATTCATTAGAACATCCAAAATATCTACATAAATTTTATTTCCATAAAGATGCTCTTGTATATTTCTATATACCTCTAAATCCTGGCATATAGCAAATGCCCCTTGTATCTTTCCATCTATTTCTAATGGGAAAATGTTCAAATTAAACATTTTTGCGCTTTTGCTGATTCTTTGATTTAATTTTTGCTGTTTTGATAGCAGCACTTCCTTAAGTTTGTTTTTGATAATTGTATCATTAATATCTTTTCCTAAGTTTTCCTCGCCCTTTATATTAAACAATTTCTCCGCTTGCTTATTTAAAACAAATATTTTTTCATTTTTATCAATTCCTATCAATGCTTCACTAACATTTTCCCCAACGGTGTTAAATACTTGTTTCAAAATTTCCACGAAACCACCTCATCTTTTGAAAATTTTTATCTAATAATAAAATATTTATTTTTCTCATTTTTACTGTTTGTTAAATTGCTTTATGTATATTAGTCCATATAATTTCATTATATGGACTAATATACATTTTATCAATCATAAACAACTAATATAATTATAAATAATGATTCTTATCATATAAATTTAGCATTTAAATACCAATGTATTCTGTCCCAATAAAGCGTATAATATAATAATTATCTAGAAAACATTATATCACTCTTATTTTTATAAATTACATATATAAAAATAGTTTTCTTACATATATAAAAAGCAAGGCTTTCATTAACCTTGCTTTAAAGTATTAATCTAATATCATAATATCTTCTATATTAGCACCAGGTGGTACTATAGGTAACGCCATAGTATCTTTATCTACAAAACAATCTACAACAACTGGTCCATTATGTTGTATAGCTTTTTTTAAAGCCTCTTCTATTTCTTCATTAGTATTTATCCTAATTCCTAAAACTCCATAAGCTTCTCCTATTTTAGCAAAATCTATTTTTCTTTTAAATGTTGTTTGAGAAAATCTTTTCTGATAAAAAAGCTTTTGCCATTGTCTCACCATTCCTAAAACCCCATTATTTAGTACAATAATTTTAATAGGTATATTGTACTCAACTACTGTTGCTAATTCATTACAATTCATCTTAAAGCTTCCATCACCTGATATATTGAATATTGGTTTATTCTTTGCTATACTAGCACCTATTGAAGCTCCAAACCCATATCCCATAGCCCCTAACCCTCCAGAAGATATAAAGGTTTTTGGATTTTTAAATGTGTACCCTTGTGTCGCCCATATTTGATTTTGTCCAACTTCTGTAGTTATAATAGCTTCACCTTTTGTAAATTCATATAATTTCTTTATAAGATAAACCGGATTAACTGAATTTTTTGGATTTACTTTTAAAGTTTTTCTTCTTTCTTTCTTTATTAAATTAGAGATGAATTCTGTCCATTCATTTTCTTTTCTTTCCTTTAGTTCACTATCTAATTTTTTTAAAACATCACTTACATTACCTATAATCCATGAAGTAGCTTTTATATTTTTACAAACTTCCGCTTCATCTATGTCTATATGAATTACATTTGTATTTTTAGCAAAAGTATCAGCATTGCTTATCACCCTATCACTGAATCTAGCTCCAACGGCTATGATAAGGTCACTTTCGCGGATACACTTATTAGATGCTAAAGTCCCATGCATCCCAAGCATTCCTGTGAACATTGGATGATTTCCATCAAAAGAACCTAGTCCCATCATAGTAGAACAAACTGGACATTTTAATTTGTTTTGAAACTCTACAAGTTCTTTTTGAGAATTAGAAATATTACATCCACCACCAATAACAATAACTGGCTTTTTACTTTTACTTATTAACTCTAATGCACTATTTATTTCCTCTTCATTAATACTATTTTTAACCGGCTCTTTAGGCTTCTCATTACAGAAATCACCTACTTCAGATGTTATATCTTTAGGTATATCTATTAAAACAGGTCCAGGTCTTCCCTTTTTAGCTATATAAAAAGCCTTTCTTATTATAGATGCTAAATCTTCTATTTTTTTTACCATAAAATTATGTTTAGTTATGGGAATAGTAATACCTAATATATCAACTTCTTGAAAAGAATCCTTTCCAATTAAAGTTGTAGGAACTTGTCCAGTTATAAATACCATAGGTACTGAATCCATATAAGCATTGGTAATTCCAGTTATTAGATTTGTTGCCCCTGGTCCCGAAGTAGCGATACAGACTCCAACCTTCCCTGTAACTCTAGCATAACCATCAGCTGCATGAGCTGCCGCTTGTTCATGAGCTGTACGTATATGATTTATACCTTTAAATGAATGTAATTCATCATATATATTTAAAACCGCTCCACCGGGATATCCAAATATAGTGTCAACCCCCTGTTCTTTTAGACACTCCAATATAATTCTTGCCCCTGTATATCTCATACAAATCACCCCTTTACATCTTCAAACACTGCTCCTTTACAAGCTGAAGATACTAAATTCCTATAAAATTTTAAGTATCCTTTTACAGGCTTTATTTTCATTTTTGGCACTCTTTTATTTAATTCTTCTGTATCTACTAGCAAATTCAGTACTTTATTTTCTATATCTATTTCTATTAAATCCCCATCTTCCACTATTGCAATAGGACCTCCTTCTGCTGCTTCTGGAGAAACATGACCTATTGAAGCTCCTCTTGTAGCTCCTGAAAATCTTCCATCTGTTATAAGTGCTACGGTTTTATCATATCCCATTCCTGCTAAGAGAGCTGTAGGCGACAACATTTCTTTCATTCCAGGACCTCCTTTTGGTCCTTCATATCTTATTACTACTACATCACCATGATTTATTTTTCCACCTAATATTGCTTCTGCCACTTCTTCTTCACTGTCAAACACCTTAGCTTTTCCAATATGTTTCATCATTTCAGAAGCTACAGCAGATTTTTTTACAACTGCTCCTTCTGGTGCTAAACTTCCTTTTAGTACAACAAGACCACCACTGCTACTATATGGACTATCTATATCTCTTATAACTTCCTTATCTTTAACTTTAGCTTCCTGTACATTTTCATAAATAGATTCTCCTGTAACAGTTAAACAGTTCTTATTTATAAAATTTTTACTAGCTAATAAATTAATTAATGCTGGTATTCCTCCTGCCATATGCAAATCTTCTATATGATCCTTACCAGCAGGACTAAGTCTACATAAATTAGGTGTTCTAACACTTATTTCATTGACCTTATCAAAACTTATTTCTAATCCAACTTCTTTTGCTATAGCTGGTAGATGAAGTAATGAATTTGTAGAACATCCAAGTGCCATATCAGCAGTTACAGCATTCATAAAAGCATCTTCTGTTAAAATATGTGAAGGCTTAATATCCTTTCTAATAAGCTCTACAATTTTCATTCCAGTTTTTTTTGCAAGTCTCAATCTCTCTGAAAAAACCGCTGGCGTAGTACCATTATAAGGAAGTGCCATTCCTAAAACTTCTGATAAACAATTCATAGAATTAGCAGTAAACATACCTGAACAAGAACCACATCCTGGGCAAGCTGTATTTTCCATCTCTAATAATTCTTCTTCAGTCATTTTACCAGCTTTCACTGCCCCTACTGCCTCAAACACAGAGCTTAAGTCTGTTACTTTTCCATTAGTTTTTCCAGCAAGCATTGGTCCTCCACTTACAAGTATTGATGGTATATTTACTCTTGCAGCCGCCATAAGCATACCTGGAACAACTTTATCACAATTAGGTAGTAATACTAATCCATCAAAGCCATGAGCATTAGCAACTATTTCAACACTATCAGCAATTATTTGTCTTGATGGAAGAGAATAACTCATTCCTTTGTGATTCATAGCTATTCCATCACACACTGCTATAGTGTTAAATTCAACTGGAACTCCTCCTGCTAACCTTATACCATCTTTAACAGCTTGGGCAATTTTGTCTAAATTCATATGTCCTGGTACTATTTCACTATAAGAATTAGCAATGCCTATAAGTGGTCTATCCATTTCTTCATCTATAAAACCTAATGCTTTAAAAAGTGAACGGTGAGGTGCTTTTTCCAAACCTTTTCTGCAATCATCTGATTTCATGTTTCTCCCCCCTTAAATTTCCTCTAACACTAATTCTCCCATTTCTTTTGTTCCAACATTTATCATTCCCTCTATCCATATATCTACTGTTCTATACCCTTTTCTTAAAACATTTTTAACTGCATTTTCTATGTCCTTCGCAGCTTCAGTCATATTAAAAGAATAATCTAACATCATAGCAGCTGAAAGTATTTGAGCTAATGGGTTAGCTATATTTTTACCTGCTATATCTGGAGCAGAACCATGAATAGGTTCATACATGCCATAAGTACCTTTCCCAACACTCCAAGAAGCAAGCATACCTATAGATCCTGTAAGCATAGAAGCTTCATCTGATAATATATCTCCAAATATATTATTTGTAAGTATTACATCAAATTGTGAAGGATCTCTAACAAGCTGCATAGCTGCATTATCAATGTACATATGATTTAATTGAACTTTGGGATACTCTTTCGAAACTTCTGTTACAACTTTTCTCCAAAGTCTTGAAGAATCTAATACATTTGCCTTATCTATAGATGTAACTTTTTTTCTTCTTTTCATTGCTGATTCAAATGCTACATGAGCAATTCTTTCAACTTCTTCTAAAGTGTAAGACTCTGTATCATATGCCTTTTCTATTCCATCTTCAATAACTGTTCCTCTTTTCCCAAAATAAATTCCACCTATTAATTCTCTCACTACTAAAATGTCTATGCCATTCTCTAATAATGAGTCTTTAAGAGGAGACGCCGATTTCAACTCATCAAAAACTTTAGTTGGCCTTAAGTTTGCATATAAACCTAACTCTGATCTCAGAGTTAAAAGAGCTTTTTCTGGCCTTTTATCTCCTAAAAAATTATCCCATTTTGGTCCTCCTATAGCACCTAAAAATAAGGCATCACACTCTCTACACTTTTTTAGAGTTTCTTCAGTAAGTGCTTCTCCATAAGCATCTATGGAACAGCCCCCTACTTTTAAATTTACATAATTAAACTTTGTATGATATTTTTTTGATATTTTATTTAAAATTTTTAGTGCCTGTTCTGTTATCTCCATTCCAATACCATCTCCGGGAACTACTGCTATTTTAAATTCTCTTGAATTCATGTTAATCTACCTTTCGTTTTGATTTTAAATGGTCTTTTAGATAATACTACGTATAATCATTTCTAATAATGATTCTAATTTAATAATTGTGTATATTATATGTTAATAGTAATTTTACTAATTTTCTGTCATTTGATTAAAAAAGTCCATCTCTTACACAATTTATCAGCCCATTATTTCTCATTATATTTATAATAAATTCTGGAAAAGCTTCAGCTCTATATTCTTTACTTAAAGTTATGTTTTTTATCAATCCTTTTTCAAAATCAACTTGTAATTTATGTCCATCTTCTGCGTCATTTACAGCTTCTTCACATTCAAGTATAGGAAAGCCTATATTTATAGAATTTCTATAAAATATCCTTGCAAAACTTTTTGCTATTACGCACGAAACTCCAGCCGCTTTTATAGCTATAGGAGCATGTTCCCTTGAAGAACCACATCCAAAATTTTTTCCAGCAATCAATATGTCTCCTTTATTTAATTTATTTAAAAAGTCTTTATCCAAATCCTCCATACAATACTTTGCTAATTCTTCTGGAATTGATGTGTTTAGATATCTAGCTGGTATTATAACGTCTGTATCTATATTATCTCCATATTTCAAAACATTACCTGATGCCTTCATGTTATAAAACAACCTCCTCTGGCGATGCAATTCTACCTAATATAGCAGATGCTGCTGCTATTGCTGGACTAGCTAAATAAACTTCACTTTCTGGATGCCCCATTCTTCCTACAAAGTTTCTATTTGTAGTAGCTACAGCTCTTTCTCCTGCCGCTAAAATTCCCATATGTCCTCCAAGACATGGCCCACAAGTTGGTGTGCTAAAAACCGCCCCTGCTTCTATAAATACTTTTACTAATCCTTCTTCTATTGCTTGCAAATAAATATTTTGAGTTCCTGGAAATATTATTAATCTAATCCCCTTTTTAACTTTTTTATTTTTTAATATAGAAGCTGCAATCCTTAAATCGCTTATTCTTCCATTAGTACAAGAACCAATTACTACTTGATGTATTTTTATTTCTCCAACTTCATCTATTGTCTTAGTGTTTTCTGGAATATGTGGGAAAGCTACTGTAGGCTTTATTAGACTTAAATCTATTTCATACACTTCACTATATTTTGCTTTTTCATCTGCTTCAAAAACTTTAAGCTCTCTTTTGGAACGGCCTTTCATGTATTCTAAAGTCTTTTCATCTACTGGAAATATCCCATTTTTAGCACCAGCCTCTATGGCCATATTCGCCATAGTAAATCTATCATCCATAGAAAGCTCTTTTACTCCCTCTCCTGTAAATTCCATAGACTTATACAAAGCCCCATCTACACCTATGAGCCCTATTATATGAAGTATTACATCTTTCCCTGATACCCACCTAGAAAGCTTACCTTTTAAAACAAATTTTATTGCTTCAGGAACTTTAAACCAAGCCTTTCCTGTTGCCATACCTACCGCCATATCAGTACTTCCTACCCCTGTAGAAAAAACTCCTAAAGCTCCATAAGTGCAAGTATGTGAGTCTGCTCCTATTATTACGTCTCCTGGGACAGCCAATCCTTTCTCTGGTATCAAAGCATGTTCTATTCCCATTTCTCCTATTTCAAAGTAATTTGTTATTTGTTTTTCACAAGCAAATTCCCTTACAAATTTACAGTGTTCTGCTGATTTTATATCCTTATTAGGAGTAAAATGATCTGGAACTATTGCTATTTTATCTTTATCAAAAACATCACTCACATTCATATTATTAAATGCCTTAACAGCAACTGGTGTTGTCACGTCATTTCCAAGAACTAAATCTAAGTTAGCTATAATTAGTTGTCCAGGTTTTACATACTTAAGCCCTGCATGATATGCCAATATTTTCTGTGTCATAGTCATAGTTTTTTTTACATCACTCATTTTTTCACCACCTAACTCTCATCAATCATCTTATTTATAGCGTTTATATATGAATTAATACTAGCTTCCATAACGTCCTCTGAAATATCCTTTCCTACAAATATTTGTCCTTTTTCATCCATTATCTTTACAGTTACTTCTCCTAACGCATCTTTTCCATCTGTAACTGATGATATAGAATAATCCCTAAGCTTTATATTCATACCTATAGCTCTTTCTACCGCTTTAAAAGCTGCATCTATAGATCCATCACCCACAGCAACTTCAGTAAATAATTTATCACCTTTTAATATCTCTACTGCAGCTGTACAAACAATGTGATTCCCACTATTAATTTGAAAAGATTTAAGTTTATACGTTTCATTAAAATACTTTTTAAAATGTACAATTGCTTCTATATCCTTAGATGTTATAGTCTTTTTCTTATCTGTTAGTTCTTTAAATTTATTAAATGCTTTCTCTAATTCCTCTTTTTCAAGTTCTATTCCCATATCTTCTAAGTGCATATTAAAAGCGTGTTTTCCCGAATGTTTTCCAAGAACAATCCCTAAATTATTGTTTATTCCAATCAATTCTGGAACAAGTATTTCATAGGTACTTTTTTCCTTCAGAACTCCGTCTTGATGTATACCTGATTCGTGAGCAAAAGCATTAGCTCCAACAATAGATTTATTGGGTTGTATGTTTATTCCTGTAAGTGAGCTTACTAATTTACTTGTTCTGTATATTTGTTTAGTATTTAGGTTTGTATATACTCCTAAAGAATTTTTTTTAATATCAATAGCCATAGCTATCTCTTCTAATGCTGCATTTCCAGCTCTTTCGCCAATACCATTTATAGCACATTCTATTTGTGTTGCTCCTGCCATAATACCAAATAAACTATTGGCAACTGCCATTCCTAAATCATCATGACAATGTACGCTTACTTCTGCATTTTCTATTCCTTCTGTATTTTCCATTATATATTTAATAAACTTGTAGTAATCTTTTGGTAGAGCATATCCTACTGTGTCTGGTATATTAATTACATTTGCTCCAACTTTAATAACTTTTGAAAAAACATCACACAAAAACTCCGGATCGCTCCTATAAGCATCTTCTGCTGAGAATTCTACATCTTTGCATAATTTTTTTGCATAAGATACCATCTCTACTGCTTTTTCTAAAACTTCTTCTTTAGTCATTTCAAGTTTATACTTCATGTGTACATTAGAAGTTGCTATAAATGTATGTATTCTAGGATTTACAGCTTCCTTTATTGCCTCCCAAGTACAATCTATATCTTTTTTATTAGCCCTGCACAAAGCTGCTACTGTAGAACGTTTTATCTCTTTTGATATAGCTTTTACTGCTAAAAAATCTCCTTTTGAAGAAAATGGGAAGCCAGCTTCAATAACATCTACATTCAAAGCTTCTAATTGCTTTGCAATCATCACTTTTTCTTTCACATTTAAATTGACACCTGGAGTCTGTTCTCCATCTCTTAAGGTAGTATCAAATATTTTTATGTTCCTACTCATTTTGATTCTCCTCTCTATTATTGAAACTTAACTTCAAAATTTTTATCACATCTAAAATTAATTTTTGTATAAAAAATGATTCTGCAAATTATTATGTATTTTAATTTGCAGAATCAATGTGTAAAAAGTAAAGAAGCTTTATTTCTTTGTCCAACTCATCATTTCTCTAAGTTCAGTTCCGACCTTTTCAATTTGATGGTCTTTTTCCCTTCTTCTCACAGCATTAAATCCAGGTCTTCCTACTTGATTTTCAAGTAACCATTCTTTAGCAAATACACCTTCTTGAATATCTTTTAAAATTTTTTCCATAGCTTTTTTAGTTTCATCAGTTACCACTTTAGGTCCTGCTGTATAATCACCAAACTCTGCTGTATCACTTATAGAATATCTCATTAAATTTAATCCACCTTCATTGATTAAATCTACGATAAGTTTCATTTCATGCAGACATTCAAAATATGCCATCTCTGGTTGATAACCTGCTTCTACCAAAGTTTCAAATCCAGCTTTAATAAGCGCAGTTAAACCACCGCATAATACAGCTTGTTCACCAAAAAGGTCTGTTTCTGTCTCTTCTTTAAAAGAAGTTTCAATAATTCCGGCTCTAGCTCCTCCTATACCAGAAGCATAGGCTAATGCCATTTCTCTAGCATTTCCTGTAGCATCTTGATGAATAGCTATAAGAGAAGGTACTCCTTTTCCTTCTAAATACTGACTTCTTACTGTATGTCCCGGTCCCTTTGGAGCTACTAAAAATACATCTACATCATTTGGCGGAACTATTTGTCCAAAATGTATTGAAAATCCATGAGCAAATACCAATGCCTTCCCTGGAGTAATATTAGGTTCTATATCTTCTTTATAAAGTTTAGATTGTTTTTCATCATTAACAAGTATCATTATTATGTCGCTCTTTTTAACTGCTTCCTCTGTGAGCATAACTTCTAAGCCTGCTTTCTCAGCCTTACTCCAAGACCTACTTCCTTTATAAAGTCCAACTACAACATCTACGCCACTTTCTTTTAAATTTAACGCATGTGCATGACCCTGACTTCCGTATCCAATTACTGCAACCTTTTTTTCTTTTAACATCTGTAAATTACAATCTTTTTCATAATACACTTTTGCCACCGCGAAAAGCCCCCTTACTATTTTTAGTATTTGTTTTAAATCTAAAACTTATATATTTATCTTTTGATATTCCATAAATAGATTTTTTGCTTGAAACAGAACTTTAAACTTTGTCCAAACCTAAAAACTATTATCTATAGTTGTAGCGCCCCTGTCTAAACTATTGAGGATTTACAGTATACATCAGATAAAACTGGAACTCCCCTTTCAATAGCAATAAAACCACTACTTGCTATTTCTAAAATACCAAAAGGTAATAACACGTTTTTTAATCCTTCTAATTTATTTTCATCACCTGTAATTTCTATAGTTAAACTATCTTCTGCAACATCAGCTATTGAACCCCTGAAAATGTTAACTATATTTACTATTTCCTGCTTTTTTTCTTTTTCAGCTTTAACTTTTATAAACATCATTTGTTTACATATTGAATTTTTTTCTTCTAGAACTATTGCATTATATACACATTCCAGTTTTTTTATCTGCTTCACTATTTGCTGTATAACTTCTTCTCTTTCTGCTTTTACTATTAAAGTAAGCCTAGATATATTTTTTGTTTCCGTTTCACCTGCCGTAACACTTTCCAAGTTATATCCCCTTCTATTAAACAATTGACATATCCTCAGAAGTTGTCCTTCATTATTATCGACTATTACAGATACCACATAAGATTTCACTCAAATCATCTCCTTTCAAAAGAAAATATCCTTCCTAGTCAAATCTTGTCAGTAATTTTAGCATATATTTTTTTCATCGTCAATCAATTTTCAGAAAAATTTCAAACTTGCAATTTCGAATTTTATTTTGATTTTTTTAATGCATATTTCAGTATATTCCCCTCATTGTAAACGTTATTTTTGCAAGCTTTATAGGTATTTATATTTTTTAAAATTAAACTGTTTTATTTTCAAATTCATTTGAATTTCATTATGAAATTTTATTATTCAAATTTTAAAATTTTTAAGAAAAATGAATTTTCATTATATTTTTATTTCATTTTGTATTGACATTATAAAAAAAAGGTTTTAAAATTTATAATTAAACCATAACATTCGAAAAAAATTTGGGTTTTTATAACATAATTTATGTATAAACAATGTAATTTTAAATGAAATTATCCTTTAATATCGATATTTCACTTTTTCTATAAATATATACATGAATTCTGTTTTCTAAACGAGTATAAAACAATATTTTATCAAACAAGGGGGCTTTATTATGAATAATTACTATGCATTTTATCAGGGGAATTTTATAAAAGAGGATGATATTCACATAAGCATCAGATCTAAGGCCTTTAATTATGGCCTTGCATGCTTTGAGGGGATAAGAGCTTATTGGAATAAAGAAAATAGTCAACTTTATGTGTTTAAATTAAAGGAACATTACGTTAGATTCCTTCAATCTTGCAAGGCCTTAAATATCAAGTTGCCTTATACAGTAGAAGAACTCTGTAATTTAACAATAGAACTCTTAAAAAAAAATAATTGTAAAACTACAACTTATATAAGACCAATAGCTTTTAAAGGTTCTAATAGCCTAGGTCCAACTCTCAATGATGATGATGACCGTATAGTTATATACTGCCAGCCTTTAGGAAGTTATACCGGAAAAGAAGCTCTTAATGTTGCAGTAACTTCTTGGACAAGATTAAATGATAATATGCTTCCTCCAAGAGTTAAAGCCACAGCATCTTATCTTAACTCTGCATTGGCTTCATTAGAAGTTACTAGTAGAGGATATGATGAAGCTATATTCTTAACTCAACTTGGTCATGTTTGTGAAGGTCCTGGAGAAAACATATTTATGGTAAGGAAGGGCAAACTCATCACGCCTCCTCCTTGTGACAATATTTTAGAGGGTATAACCAGAGAACTTGTTATAACACTAGCCAAAGAAGAATTAGGAATAGAGGTAGTTGAAAGAAGCATTACAAGAACAGAACTCTATGCTGCTGATGAATTATTCTTTAGTGGAACTGCTATGGAAGTTACTCCTATTATAAAAGTAGATGATAGAGAAGTTAGTAATGGTACTCCAGGACAAGTATGTAAAAATATAAAGGAAATATTTTCAGACCTAACAATAGGTAAAATAAAAAAATATATTTCTTCCTGTACATCTGTTTATTAAAATAATACTAATTTTAATAAACAGATAGGTATTTCTTATATTTATTTTCTGAAAATCTAATTAGGTTGCCTCATAATTCACTTTAGCAAAAACCTTAAAAATAACTTTACACCTACTAAAATTATGTAGCAACCTAATTACTATAAATGTATTTTCATGATTTAAATATGGAATTTAATGATAAATTTAGCACCATCCCATTGACTCTCAGTTGCTCTTATTTCTCCATTATGTTTATTTGTAATAATATCATATGCTAAAGCTAATCCAAGTCCAGTTCCTTCTCCTATCTTTTTTGTTGAAAAGAAAGGTTCAAATAATCTGTATTTAACCTCATCAGAAAATCCCATTCCATTATCAGATATCTCACAAACTAAATAACAATCTTTTGTATAAGTTTCTATTTTCAGAATATTAGAGTATGTTTTTTCATTTTCTTCTAAGTCTTCTGCCTTTTTACTCATCTCATATATCGCATTTTTAAGTATGTTCATAATTACTTGACTAATCTCTACTTTGTTACATAATATAGAAGGTATGTTTTCTGAAAGGTTTAATTCTATCTTATCAAAAACTATCATGTCAAAACTTAAAATATCTATTACATAGTTTATAATTTCATTTAAATTTTCTTTATTTAACCCTATTGGTCTCAATAATTCTTTACTTTGACTAAGTTTTAACATTTCCTCATGCTGAACAATCTGTGCCTTTAAATTATTTATATATTTTTCTTTTTTACTTAACTCATCATTAACATGTCTAAGTTCTTTTTCATCTTGTAATCTTGAAAGAGCACCTGAAAATGTTTCAGCTATTAGTTTTAATATAAGTTGAATTTGATCACTCCATTTCTTGTTTTCAAAAGTATTGTCTAACCCTACATACCCCATTAAACTATCTTTATTGAAAAGTGGTAAAACAATAAGAGATTTTATGCCCTGTTCTAAAAGAATTTCTTTTTCAATATCTGCTTCTAAAGGCATTTTTTCTACATCTTCAATAGTGATAATTTCATTGTTTTTTAATTTTTTCATCCACCAAGGACATATTTCAGTTTTCATATTTTGAAGATTATCCTTTTCAGAGCTAACTCCTTTATCACACCATTCATAAACATTATCCATATACTCTAAATTATTTTTAAATAAAAAAACATACGCTCTAGAAGACTTTGTTTCCTCTCCTATTTCTTCTAAGCAAGATTCAATTAAATATTCTTTATCCAAACTAATGCTTATAAGTTTAGATGAAGTTCTTGATAGTACATGTTCAAGCTTCCTAGATTCCGCACGATAGTTTTCAGTATTTTTATCCTTTGTTTTTATGTAACCTTCCATATATACTTCCTCCTTGCAATTTTAATTATAAAAAAATTTAAGGTAATTTTTCTATAATTTACAACTATTAATCTCACTAAATATGTTATATATCGACAAATAAGAGTTATTCTTTAGGTGTATATTAACAAAAGAGTTATTTATGATTACAATATCCATAATAATCATTTTATTATTTATACTTTTTTAAAATTTTTATAATAAAATTAAGGTCTTATTTTTTATTATAATAAAAAAAGATTCTACTAAAAGCAGAATCTTTTTTACCAAAGTAAAATCATATTCTAATTTAAATCTTATTACATATTTTATACTTAATTTAAAATATTTTAAATTAAGATTCTAATTTAATTCCACTTTTATTTATTATTGGCTTAACAGCTGCTGCAATAGGTATAGTTATTGCTACTGCTATACCTGTTGTAGCTAAAGATGTTATCATTTTTAGTACGGCTGTATGAAAACCCACAAATACAAGCCAATTTACAATAAAATATCCAACTAACGAAACAACTCCGCCAACTATAAAAGCTAAAATATTTTGCACCATACTGTTCCCCTTTTTATTTCTTGCAAATGCTATTATACCAACTGCATACCCTGTTAGTCCTTTTATTATAAATGTAGGCAAAACCCAAACTTGAAACATAGGATCCATAGCATCAAACAAAGCACATCCTATCGCTGCTGCCAGCCCTGCATCCTTACCAATCAAAATAGCTGCAATAAATATAGCTGTTGTTCCTAAATGTATCATAGAATTACTTCCGCCAAAACTTATTGGAATATGAGCATAAGTTCCTATAAAACATATCGCTGCAAAAAGTCCAATTAAAATAATTCTTTTAGTTTTCATTCCCATTCCTCCTGCCAAAATTCTAATTTTGTCCATTTTCCTTCAACTTAATTACATTGTAAATCCACCATAATTCCCAGTCAAATGTATGCATACACTTTCAATTTCACTGATATTACTTATATACTTTAACTTGTATATTTTAACTAATTTAATTAAATCTTTCTCTTAATGAAATATACGTTACTAAAACAGTAAAAACTTGTAGAAAATTTTCATAAAGAAATTCAAACATTTAAAGTAGACTAGAATAAAAAAAGAAACAATTGTATTAAAAAATTACAATTGTTTCTTTTTTTATTTAAATTCTTCTGCTAACTTTTCAAAGGCTTGAATAGAATTTTCTATAGTATCCCATTTTACACAATAAGATAGTCTAAAATATCCTGGACATTCAAATCCGCTTCCAGGTACTATAAGTAAATTATATTTTAATGCTCTTTTAGCAAATTCTACGTCATCTTCTATTAACGCTTTTGGGAAAAGATAAAATGCTCCTTGAGGCTTTATACATTCGAATCCTATCCTTGTTAAATTTTCATATAAAAAATCTCTTCTTTTTTTATATTCTTCTATATCTACTTTAGAATTAAGTGAATCTCCTACAACTTTTTGGAATAATGCTGGCGCATTTACAAAACCTAAAGTTCTATTGCAAAAACTTAAAGCTTCTATAAAGACCTTTACATCTTTAATTCTACTACTTGCAACAATATATCCTATTCTTTCTCCAGCAAGCCCTAATGACTTACTAAATGAATTTACTATAATTGAATTATGGAAAATATTAAGGATACTAGGTAATTTTAATCCATCATAAATTATCTCACTATAAGGCTCATCAGAAATCACAAATATAGTTGTTCCATATAATTTTTCTTTTCTTTTAATAATATCATTAATTTTTTCTAATTTTTCTTGACTATATATAACTCCTGTTGGATTATTCGGAGTGTTTATAATTATAGCTTTTGTCCTAGGTGTTATACTTTTTTCAAACTTATTTAAATCCGGTTCAAAATTTGAAACATCCGGAGGAACAACAACTATTTTTCCTCCATGATTATCAACATAAAAATTATATTCAACAAAGTATGGTGCAAATACAATAACTTCATCACCATCATTTAAAAGTGATTTTAAAACAACATTTAACCCACCTGCTGCACCAACTGTCATTACTACATTTTCATTTGAAAGACTAATTCCACTTTCCTTTTCAAGATGCCTTGCAACTTTTTCTCTTGTGTCAACAAAGCCTGCATTATTCATATATTTATGAATACCTTTTTCATCACTTAATATGTATTTTTTAAGTGCTTCTTCAACTTCTTTAGGTGGTTCTGCATAAGGATTTCCCAAGCTGTAATCATATACTTTATCTGCCCCACACTTTTCAGCAAGCTTTACACCCTCTTCAAACATAGCCCTTATCCAAGAAGACCTTTTTAAATTATTTGTAATTTTTTTAGAAAACATAACTTCGCCCCTTTTTTTATTTTAACTAAATATATTTTTTAAATAGTTCTTTATATATTTAAATATCAAATTTTTCTATAAATGTCTTTAATCCAGAAATTTCACCTAAGTTATGCTCTGAATTCTCTTTTATTTCTGCTATTTCATTAACCACTTTTTTATTTTCGCTCTCAATACTATTCATACTATTAGCAGTTTTTATAAGGTTATTAGTTACAATATCTGTTTTATCTAATATTGCATTTGATGAAGCTGTTATTTCTTCTAGTGTAGCATTTAAATCCGTAATTACACAATTTATATTTTCTGCATCATTAGAGTATGAATCAGCTGCTTCTGTAAACTTGTTATATTGAGGAAGTACATCTTTATCTACGAAATCAATTATTTTTAAAGTACTATTAGCTAGATTATTTACTGTACCTATTATTTTTTCAGTCATATCTTGTATGTTTTTAATATTATCTTTTGTATTTTCCGCCAATTTCTTTATCTCATCTGCAACAACAGCAAATGCTTTATTTCCACCTTCAGTATTTGCCGCTTGAATAGCTGCATTTAAAGAAATAAGATTAGTCTGCTCGGCAATTTCATTAATTTGATTAGTTAATACTTTTATTTCTTTTACAGTTTCTATTTCTTTTAATGATAATTCTATACTTTCCTTAACTTCTTTATAAACCATTTCTGTATTATTTTTTGCATCCGAAGAAATTCTTCTTAAATTATTAGCTCTTTCAGTAACTTCTATAGTTACTGCTGTTGTTTCTTCTGTTTTTTGTGATATATCTGATAAAGCCTTTTGAACTTGATATAAAGTTTCTTTTATATCTTCTATAGAGCTAGCTCCTAAATTAATTTCTTCATTTACAAGAGATATTTCTCCAGAATTATTATCTACAGCCTCTTTTATATTAAAAAGCAAGTCATCATCTTTCTTAATATTATTATTTAAAACTTCAATATGATCCTGAGTCTCATATAAAAAATCTCTCACTTGACCTGTCATGTCATTTATAGCTTCAGCCAAATATCCTATTTCATCTTTTGACTGAATTTCTAATTTATTTATTCTTATATTTCCATCCTCATCTTGTCCAATATTGTTTGTTATATCTGCTATAGGATTAGATATCTTCTTACTTAAAATAATACTTATTAATACTAATCCTATTATAAACATTACCGAAAGAATTGATTTTGTCATTATATTTTTATTTAATTGATTTTTAAGTGAAATTTCTTCGTTGTTTATAGAAGCATAAATATCATCTATATAATTTCCTGTACTTATTATGTATCCCCATGGTTTAAATAACTTAGAATATGATCTTTTAGGCGTTAATTTGCCAGTTCCAACATCTTCTGGCTTTTCCCACATAAAATCTAAAAATCCACCTTTTGGCGAATCTATCGCCTTTTGAATTATTTCCGCTACCATTTTTACACCATTAGGATCTCTATCATCCATTCTATTCTTTCCCTCTTGGTGGGATATCATGGGATGTCCAATAAGTATTCCTTTTGTATCATCTATCCAAAAATATCCTGATTCATCTTTTCCATACCTTAATTTTTTAACTGCATCAATTGCATAAGTTTTAGCATCTTTTTCCGTTAATATTCCTTTCTTATACATATCATAGTAATAATTCATAGTTCCTAAAGCTATTTGAACATTATCCTCTATCATTTGATTATAATACTGAAATGACTTAGCCTTGATTAATTCAAGTTCTTTTGTATTTTGTTTTCTTACATTCATAATATCCAAAAATGATGTAACTAATATTATTATTAATCCACTTGCAATAATAGATAGCATAATTTTGTATTTTATATGTGTACTCTTTTGTTCTAAAGTTTTCATTGTTCTGTCCCCTTTTGTTATAAATTTTGTATATAATCTTTACCAAGTATCCTTATTGAAATCAATAATTAATATCCGATAATAATCTATACATATTATAGCACACATATAAAAAAAATAAATATGTTTTGTGTTTTTTCGACATTAATTATCTTCTATATAATTAATATCTCTCTTAACTTGCTCATAAGCTTTTTCTGTTATCTCCTTAGGATATCCTAAATACCTTAATAATTTTATAGCATTTGTAGTTGGTGATACTCCTTGTTTTATTTCATAGTCAAATTTCAATCCTTCATCTTCATCAACCATTTCAGAAAAATAATAACATCGATATCTATCCTTCACTATCTTCGTTAATTCATGATCATGAGTAGCAACAACAGGTAAGCAGTTACCTTTAATTAAATATTTTAATATTTCACTTGCAGCACTCACTCTTTCTATTGGATTAGTTCCCCTAAAAATTTCATCTATCATACAAAAAACAGTAATATCACTATCTACCGCTTTTATTATTCTAAGCATAGCTTCTGCTTCTCCTAAATAATAGCTTTTACCTTTTTCCACACTATCCTCAGGACTAATAGAAGTTATAATATTTAAAAATGAGCCTTTATATTCCTTAGCTAAACTAGTATATATTGTTTGAGAAAGAAGCATATTTAATCCTATCATCCTTAAAAAAGTAGATTTTCCTGACATATTTGTACCAGTTAATATTATGCCATTTTTATTTAAAGTGAGAGAATTTGCTACTGGATTTTTAATTAAAGGGTGAATACCTTCTTTAATATTTAAATAAGCCTTTTCTTCTACAAACTCAGGCTCTGTATAATATTTAGCACTTTCTCTATATGATGCAATTGAAATATAAGCATCTATTTCTCCAATTATCTTATACAATTCTTTTAGTTCATCCCTATTTTTATTAATTACTGTAGTCAATTTATAATAAGCTCTTTCCTCAATTAAGAACAAGATTGTAAAGTAATCCCCTAAAACATCTATACCTTCTATTCTTCCAATACTAGCTGAGTTCTTACTAACTTCTTTAACTTTATTTAAAATATCATTCAATTTATTTATTTGATTAGAAATCTCATCCACTTTTAAGTTAGATATATATTTAGCTGCCCTTAATATACTAGAAAAATAAGATATAGCTTCAACCTGTGAACGTATTGTAGAATTAATTTTATAATGTATAAATAAATTTATAGGATATAAGATTACAATAATAGGTATAATCGTCATTTTTAATCCATAAAAAATTGATAATACAAGAAACACTAAAGGCATATTACCTAATATTAAGAACAATACCTTAAGCAACTTATTTTCTTTTAAATCATCCCATAAAAGCGCTAATACATCACCATTTTTTTGCTTATACACTTTCAATAATTGAATTTGAATTTTTTCTCTTAACTCTGAGTCTTTTTGAAATAACTTTATTATTTCACCTCTTTCTCTAAGCTTCTCCTTATTATAAAGAGGTTTTCGTAGCATGTCGTACAACACATTTTCTCCAGGAGTAGTCAAAGCCCTATCTATTTTAGAGAAAACCTGATCCATATCTAAATCATTCCATGTTTGATTATCTACTAGATTTTCTTCACTTTGAGTTAATAATTTATTGTATTTGCTTATTTTTTTAAAATCTCTTTTTCTTTTTTCCTCTTTAGCCCATAAATTTTTAACATATGCTAAAGCCTTTCCTTTTGTAAATATTCCTAACATCGGTACACCTCTTTTATTATTTGTATATTTATTTTAATAAAATGAACTATGGAATATCCCTATATCTATATACAATTTAGCTACATATCATATTATACATATCCTCTGCTGGATCAAGAATAGGAACTAAAGCAATCTTCTTCAATTCTTCATATATATAAGGCAGGTGAGTACAACCAAGAATCAATGTATCAACCTGTATTGAATTATAAAATTCTATAATATTTTTCAATGAAAACTTTTCAACTATTTCTTTTGAAGGCACCCCATTTTCTATATCTATAACTACAGGAAGCATGCCTATACCAATAACATTGCATTTAGAATTCACATTTTGTACTATACTTTCAATACCTGCTGCACTTTTATTATTAGCTGCTAATACACCTATACTTTTGTACTTAGAAGCAATATTTTTATATACATGAAGAGGGGTTATTATTTCTATATTTTCCTCAGTAGATAACCTGTCCATATCTACTGCCGCACTTAAGGAATTACAGTACACCATTATTTTATCAATTTTTTCATATTTTATGTTTTTTATAATATCTCTTATTTTATTAGTAAGTTCTGCTGGAGATAATATTTGAAGTTCAGATTGTTCTTGTGGACATGAAGATACAGGATATGCATATGCATCAATCCCTTTTGACATTAAAAAATCTACTCCCATTTCAGTATCTATAGGAGTTCCTGCAATGACACCAACCTTAAAATTATTCACACACATCACCTCATATAAATTAATATATTTTTATTTGCTTTAAATAAATATATTCTAAATTAAATAAAACTATCGTAGTATACTCTAGCGTATTATACATATTATAACATTATAACTCTTTAATGGAACACTGTTATTAAAATCTTCTATTTTTCTTCAAAAATCAGTATATTACGTCATTTTTAATTTAATATAAATAAATTTTATCTGTAATAAAATAAATCATACAAAAAATAATAAATAATGTATTTACATTTTTCGCATTGAGTATTAAAATTAAAATTGTCTTTTTGATAGACCAACTTATATAAATAATAATTTTAACTTAATAAAACTTCCTTTTTATTAAGTACTAAGGAAAATATACTTAAGTATATGAACTATAGTATAGGTTTAAAATATTACTATATCACTAAAAGGAGTGCTATTAATGAAAACATTTCAAGATCTTATTGATGAAACTTTAGAAATTAAAGATTTAGACGAGTTAGAATCAGCTGCAGACTTATTCGAGTTTGGCCTTGAGAAAGGATATTATAGCAAAAAGCAAGTTGATGAATTCAATAATATATATTGGAGAGTAAAAAATAAATGCTTAGCTTATAATGTAGTGGAAAAAACAGGCGGAAATATATTAGATATTATAAATATCGTTTCTAAAGCTCCAGCCGATATGAAAAATGATGAGAATGAGCTAATGCACTATGTTAATGGTCGTATAAAAGCATTAAAAGGTAAAGTAACAGGACTTAAATAGAATTTTATATATTAATTTTAAAAAATCATAAACTAATCTTTTCAAAAACAACCTATCTCTATATATTAAAGATAGGTTGTTTTCAAATTTAATATTATAAAAACCTTTCTTATTATTCAATCTTTATTTGAAAAGAGTTTAATCAATACTTTCTAAAACTTTCTTACATCACATGTATTATTTAAAATAAAGTTCACTTATTAGCTTCCCTTTCATATATTAATAAATAACTGAAAAAGTTTAGCATTCATTTAGTTTATTAATTGGGGGGACTATAATGAAAATAAAAAAAGTATATTTAATTTTTTGTTTAATCATGTTATTTTCATTAACATCATGTACAAATGATTCATCAATCCAAAACAACTCTTTAGAAAAAACTGCTAACGAAAATACTGTAAAAGAAGAAAAGCTACAAGGAACTGCTGAAAAAAAAGATTATGAAAAAGAAGAAAAAAAAGATAATAAACCTCAAACTGAAATTTCAGAAAAACAATCATCTGAAACTAAAAATAGTGAACCTATTGTTTTAAAAATGGGTATAAAAGGTGAAAATGTAAAAACGCTTCAAGAAAAGCTAAATAAATTCGGATATAAATTAAAGACAGATGGAATATTTGGGCAAGGAACATATAATGCTGTTTGTGATTTTCAAAAAAGAAATAAATTATCTCTAGACGGTACTGTAGGTAAAAAAACACTTACTAAACTTAATTTACCTCCTACAAAAGAAACTATGTACGTACCTAAAGCACTCACAAACAATAAACCAGTTGCAAATAATTCTAGTAAAGCTTCTTCTAATTACGCAGAAAACTTTATAAACAGCAGAAAGTCCTCTAGTCCTACTCAATATTATATATGGGTTAATACAAAATCTCCAAAAGTTTATATCTTTGAGAAATCTAGTGATAAATGGGCCCTCATAAAAAACATGCCTTGTACTGTAGGCAAAGCTTCTACTCCAACGATAAAAGGTACTTTTAGTGTTGGAGGTAAAGGAGATAGTTTTATAGTTAGAAATAATCCTAAACTTATGTGTAAATATTATACTCAAATAAAAGGAGATTACCTATTTCATTCAGTATTGCTTCATAGAAATGGTTCAATAGCTAATGGACGTTTAGGGGCTAAAATTTCACACGGTTGTATAAGACTTTCTATGAATGATGCTAAATATATACATGATAGTATTCCAGGTGGTACTACTATTTATATAAATTAGCTTAACACTTTGTTATATTCCTAAAGTTTATTAACTCAACTACACCATTCAAAAGTAAACACAGATATAAAACATATATTGCTATAAACTACTTCACTTGGCAAAGCAATTCTAAGTCTTAAGTAAATGATTTTTACACAATATATATTTTATATCTGCTTTATACTACTTGTATTCTTCGAGAGTTGATTATATTTCTTTTGTAAATTAATTATTGGACAAGCTAAAAATATATTGCTCTAACAAGCACTCTACAGTACATCAAAATGTTATAATATTTATTATACTTAGTTTATAAAATCGCATATTTAAAAGTTTCAAATGAAGAATGCAATTTTTATAGGATTTAATATTACACATTTTAGGAGGAAATATGATTAATATTTTATTGGTAGAAGATGATTTAGCCCTATCTATGGGAATTGAATATGCTCTAAGATCTGAAGGATTTAATATAGATTCTGTAAGATCTATTTGTGATGCCGAAGCTAAATTTAAATCTAATAAGTATAATATGATTTTATTAGATGTTATGCTTCCTGATGGTAGCGGTTATGAGTTATGTAAATCTATAAGAGAAAATAACTTATTTAATAATAACTATGATAATTCTACAATCCCTATAATCTTTCTAACCGCCTGTGATGAAGAAGCTAATGTAGTATTAGGACTTGACTTAGGTGGGGATGACTATATCACTAAGCCTTTGAGAATAAAAGAATTAGTATCTAGAATAAATGCAGTATTAAGGAGAAGAAATTTTTCTTTAAATACTATTTCTTCTAAATCTAATAATTCAACCTTTAATTCTAATGAAAAACTTCTATCATCTGGTGAATTAACATTATACCCATTAAGTTGCAAAGCAATAAAATACGATAAAGAAATAAGTCTAACATCTGTAGAATACAAGCTTTTACTAACTTTTATAAATAATCCACATAAAGTATTAACTAGGTCATTTTTATTGCAAAATCTTTGGGATATAGATGGTGAATTTGTTGACGATAATACTCTATCAGTTTATATTAAAAGACTACGTGAAAAAATAGAAGAAGATTCAAAATCTCCTTCCTACATAATAACTTTAAGAGGATTAGGTTACAAATGGAATAAAGAAGTAAGAGGTGAATTATAACTATGCTAAATTTTTATAGAAACCCCGAAGTGAAATCTATTACTTTTAAATTTTTAATTTTTAATTTGGTTTTAATCATAATTTTCTCTATTTTTATAAAAATAGAAATTAACAATATGAAACAATTATATATAAATCAAAATATAGCTATTGCTGGAAAAATACTTAAAAAAAATCCTTCTTTTGAAAAAGATATTATACCTATATTCACCAAAGGTGCTTCCAAAAAATCCCTTGATTCAGGAAAATCCATTTTAGCAAAATATGGTTTTAATGAAAATATAAATTATATCTATATAAAACCTTTTAACGATTATTATAAAGATTTAACTGTAAAAGCAATAATATTTATTATATTTTCTTTTTTATTTATTTACTTAATTACAATAAAAGGTTATAAAAATATATTTACAAAAGTTCAAACCATATCGTCCTCAGCTGAAAAAATAATAGATGGAGATTTCCATGTTCATCTTGAAGAAAATCTTGAAGGCAACTTTTATATACTAAATCATCAATTTAATGAAATGGCAAAAAAATTAGCAAAAAGTATTGAGGTATTGAAAAAGGAAAAATTATTCTTAAAAAATATAATTTCTGATATATCTCATCAACTAAAAACACCTTTATCATCTTTGATACTATTTAATGAAATTCTTGCTACTGAAAAAGACATAGAACCTGATGTTAAAAATGATTTTATAGAAAAAAGTGGCGAACAATTATCTAGAATGGAATGGCTTATAATAAATTTATTAAAATTAGCAAGACTTGAAGCTGATGCAATTAATTTTAATATAATATGTGCTCCAATTAATACTACGATAGAAAAATCTATATCTCCCTTACTTATTTATGCTAAAGAAAAAAATCAAACTATAAATATTGAAAATAAAAAAAATTTATTATTAAATCATGATGTTAATTGGACTAGTGAAGCTCTTTCAAATATTATAAAAAATTCCATAGAACACACACAACCTAACGGAACTATATCAATAAAATTTGAAGAAACTCCCCTATGTATTGAAATTTTCATAAAAGACAATGGTGAGGGAATTTCCCCTAAAGATTTACCTAGGATATTTGATAGGTTTTATAAAAGTGAAAACTCAACAAATCCTACTAGCATAGGTATAGGTCTTTCTTTATCCAAAGCTATTATAGAAATCCAAGGTGGAAGCATCTCCGTAGATAGCACCCCTGGTAAAGGTACAGAATTTACTATAACATTCTTAAAATCTATAATATGATTAACTTAGAAAATTGCATAATTAGAAATCTATATAGCTACATGTAATTTTTAAACTATAGGTAATTCTTACTAAATTGTAAGATAACATTTCACTTTATAGTAAGATTGATAAGTTATTCTAGTATTAGAAACTGTTATCCAGTGTCGTGCAATTCTTTAATCTCACTTTAAAGAAAAGCAGAGAGTCCAAATCTTCGATTTGGTGCGAATCGCTTTCACAGAGTGCGATAGGAATATTAGAATTATTAGACATAGGATAAACTTAAAAATTACTTATAGTTAGGAGGTACATATATGGAAATATTAAAAACCATAGATTTATGTAAAAGCTACGGAAAAGGTGATACAAAAGTTGATGCGCTAAAAAATATCAATTTAACTATAAATCAAGGAGAATTTGTAGCAGTTGTAGGTCCTTCCGGTTCCGGTAAAAGTACTCTACTTCATTTATTAGGTGGTGTAGACAAACCTACTTCTGGAAAAGTAATTATCGATGGAGTAGATATCTACTCTTTAAAAGAAAAAAATTTATCTATTCTCAGAAGAAGAAAAATTGGTTTCGTTTTTCAATTTTATAACTTAATACCTGTTTTAACAGCAGAAGAAAATATACTCATGCCACTTCTTTTGGACAATAAAAAAGAGGATAAAAACTATATAGAAGAATTAATGGACCTTTTAGATATAAAAGTTAGACGCCACCATCTTCCTTCTCAATTATCAGGAGGGCAACAGCAAAGGGTATCTATAGGAAGAGCATTAGCATATAAACCATCTATAGTACTAGCAGATGAACCTACTGGAAACTTAGATAGTAAAAATAGTAAAGAAATTATTGAATTACTCAGATATTCAGTAAAAAAATATAACCAAACTCTTGTAGTTATAACTCATGATTTAAATATCGCTAAACAAGCTGATAGAATAATTAGCATTGAAGATGGAGTTATAGTTAAAGATGAGGTGGTGAGAAAATGAATAGCTATCTAGATGTCACCACTAAATATTTAAAAACACAAAAAAAGAGAACTATCCTAACAATAATAGGAGTAATTTTATCTGTAGCTTTAATTTCAGCCCTTGCCACTATGATATATAGCTATCAAGATTATAGAATAGACGACGTAAAAAAACATAGTGGAGATTATGAAGTCTCTTTTAAAAACTTAACCAAAGATAACATAGATATAATTAAAAATCATACTGCTTTTTCTTCTGTTGGAATTAGTAAAAATATCGGCCTTGGCAAAATATACACTACTCCAAAAGAAGAAAGAAAAAGTTCTACTCCACTTCATAGATATTTAGATGTAAAAGCATATGATGATGTAACTTTAAATAAAATATTTAAGCATATTTTATTATCTGGCAGGTATCCTAAAAGTGAAAATGAAATTATTGTTGATAAATCTTCTCTTAGATTTTTAGGGAAAGATATAAAAGAAGGAAGCAAAATAACATTTCCTTTTGGTATAAGGAAAGATAGAGCCACAGGAGAAATACTAGAAAACAACTGTTGGAGCAATGATGAAATATTTGAAGAAAAAAATAAATCAGAATATACTATAGTAGGTATTATAGATACTGATACGTTTTCCTCTGGGCGTAGCATTTTTCAAGCAATAACATTTTTAAAATCTTCTGATATATATTCATCTGACTCAAAAGAAGAAACTTTCCAAACCTTCATGAGCATATCCTCACCCAAAAACAAAAGAGATATAGCAAACCAAGTTGCTAAAAATTTGAAGTTAGTAAGTAATAATACTTCACAAAATGATGATGGTGAAAACAAATCGAAAGTTCAATTCAATAATGAGTTGCTAAGACTATATGGCCAAAGTGCAAGTATGCTAAAAAACACAAGTTTTTCTTTAACAATTTTATTCATAGTTTCTATAATTATAGTTTCTACTATTGCAGTAATATATAACGCTTTTAATATATCTGTTTTAGAGAGAATTTCTCAATTTGGAATATTGCGTTCAGTTGGTGCTACACCTAAGCAAATAAGGAAAATAGTATTTAAAGAGGCTTCTATAATAAGTTTAATTGGTATTCCTATTGGAATAATATCTGGTGTTGCAACTATAAAATTGGTACTATCCTTAGTAGGTGAAGTTTTCATGGATAAATTTGATCCTTTTAAAGTTCTTATATATCCTGAAGTCATAATTATAAGTATTGTGTTAGGAACTATAACTATATTTCTGTCAGCTCTTGGACCTGCTCTTTTAGCTGGAAAAGTTAGTGCCTTAGATGCAGTTAGAAATTCAAATAGTTACAATACAAGTAATATAACTAAAGTTTCAAAAGCTAGAATATCAAAACTATTATTTAAGATAGAAGGAAGTCTTGCTTACAAAAATCTAACTAGGAATAGGAAAAGATTTTTAATAACTGTTTTTTCTCTTATGATCAGCATAATTATGTTTATAACTTTTAACTCTTTTATGAATTTCATTAAGATTGCAGATAAAATTGATGCTCCTCTATATTTTGATGCTAATTATTCTTCGGAGAATAACATAAATGATAAAGAATATATGGATATAAAAAATCAAACTGGTATTGAAAAAGTATATAAATGCATTAAATCACAATTTTCTATGCCTATTCCTAAAGAAAAAATGAATAAAAACTATTTTGATAAAACTCAACGTGGTTCTTCAAATGATGTACCATCTATTGAAAATTACGTTTTATCGTATAATAGTAAACTATTCGCTTATGATAAATCTATTTTAGATTTAAGTAAATCCCATATAATATCTGGAAGTTCAGATGAAAAACTTTTAGATGATATGGGTGTCATTTTGGTAAATAGAAATAGAGTTATTAGTAATGATGGATCTAATAAAACAGTTGTAGAAGATTTTACAAATTATAAAGTTGGAGATATTATAGATTTACCTAAACTAGTAAAATATGATTATGAAAAAGATTTCGATAAGCTTCTAAAAAACGCCATTGAAAAAAAAGAATTTTATAAACTTAAGGTTATTGGAATAGTTGATGTTGAACCTTTGGGAAATTCAACCCCCCAAGACGGTATATATTTAATAACTTCTCCAAAGACCTACAAAAAAATCATAGGAAATTTAAATTATAGAAATATGGAAATAAAACTAAAAGAAAATGCAAATAGAGAAAAAATCACTTCTTATTTTGAAAATATAATTAAAGATAAGGGTGGTTGCTATAATGACTATATGAAAATTGCCGAAAACGGGAAAAAATCTGCATTTCAGATGAGCGTATTTGTATACGGATTTATTACAGTAATAACTATAATCGGTGCAGTAAATATAATAAATACTATAAGTACAAGTCTTCTTATAAGGAAAAGAGAGTTTGCTACTTTAAAAGCTATCGGTATGAGCCAAGGTCAAATTAAGAAAATGGTATTCCTTGAAGGAGCATTACATGGACTAATAGCTGCCTTTCTCGGAAGCATAATAGGAACTTTGTTAAGCTTTTTACTCTGCCGAACAGCTGCTGGGGCTGTGGCCGTAAGCTGGTCAATACCTTGGACCTCTATATTAATAGCTACTTTGGGAGCTTTGTCTTTCACTATATTAGCATCTATTTTACCTCTTAGAAAAGTTAATGCACAAAATATAATAGAAAATATTAGAGCTGAAGAATAGACGGTATTCATCGTTAATAATTCTTATGAGATTAATATAAAAGGCTATGATCTGTATTTGATCATAGCCTTTTATATTAATTTCTAATTATTTACAATAATTGAGCCTAATATAACCTTCACTTATTTAATAACAGTTAACTAATCGTAAACTTTTCTCGTTGTTTTTCTTATAATTAACTTTGGATTTAATATAGTATCTTTTCCTTTTGACTTGTTTATTTTATCCAATAGCGTTTTTGCAGAAATTACACCCATATCATATTTAGGTTGTGCTATAGTTGTAAGTGAAATCTCTGGCAGTTGTGAAAAAGATATATCATCAAATCCTACTATTCCTATATCTTCAGGAATATTTAGTCCACATTCCCGTACTGCTTGCATAACTCCAAGTGCAAGCATATCTGTACCTCCAAAAATGCCTGTTGGAATAATCCCCTCTTTTAGAGAGTTTTTCACTAATACATAACCACTTTCTTTTGTAAAATCACCATTTTTAATTAGTCTTTCATCCAATTGAATACCCTGCTCCATTAAAGCTTGCTTATATCCTTCAAATCGCATTCTATTAGTTTCAATGGTGTTTTGTCCTCCTATAAACATTATACTTTTGTATCCACTGTCTAGAAGATGTTTTGTTGCTAAATATCCACCTTTTTTATCATCAATTACAACAAAATTTTCTCCTTTATATCCACTTTTAGTAGCTACACTCACTATAGGAATATCTATATTTTCTAAGGATCCATTCTTTACACCACTATGAGCTAAAATTATACCCTCTACCTGCTTACTAACTAATAAATCTATATATTTTTCTTCTTTTTTTATTTCCCAGTTAGAATTACATAAAAATATATTGTATCCATATTTATTTAATTCCTCTTCTACACCTCTTGCTATTTCAGGATAAAAAGGATTAGTTATATCAGGAATAATTAAACCTATTGTATTGGTTTTATTAGTAACCAATCCTTGTGCTATTGCATTAGGCTTATAATTCATTTCTTTTGCAGCTTCCCTAACCCTCTTTTTTGTTTTGTCGCTAATATCATAACTATCATTTAAGGCCTTAGAAACTGTAGCTATAGAAATATTTAATTTTCTCGCAATATCTTTAATTGTAGTTGACATATCCTCTTCCATCCTCTTTATCTGATATCTATTTTCTCCTTACATATCCTATCATAAAAATATACTCTTTAACAATATGAATACATAGAGAAAATTTCTCAAGTAAAAACTTATGTTATATGTATGATTTCATTGCTCATTCCTTATAAAATTTATTTTTAAGAATTTGAGCATGGTTTATTAAAAATTATTCATTCTAAACAAATCTAGAATAAAAAAGGATAAAAAGTCTCACATTAATAAAACTTTTTATCCTCTGTACTTACAATTTTTATAACATAAAAATATATTAATTTTTTATTAAATAAAAAAATTATACTAATTCAACCTTGATTGTAATTACTATAATAATATATTCTCGTCTATTTTTGGGGTTCGCTCAAACGTTTAAGCAAAACAAGTCGTTTTACTAAAACGTCTAAGCATTATAGTATAAAATACGTTCGCTAAACATTATACACGATGAAATGCAATTTTCGTTTAGCTTTAAAATTAATAAAGAATCATAATTTTAAGTTGGTATACTTAATCTTAAAATTCACTTAAACTTTTAAGGGGTTTCTTAAACGTTTAAGTAACTTCTTGTACACATTATATATAATTTCAAGAACAATGTAAAGCTTTTTTTATATTTTTATAGAGATTTAACACTTAAATTCCAGTAAGATTTTTGTTTTTACTGAAATTGTTATTTTTTATATTTACTTAAAGGACTAGTAATCCCTTAAATAGTTATATTTCTCTCTACCCAACAACTAAATTATTGATTTATAGTTTTATACTAAATATAAGTTTTTATAAATAGTGGTCTGTAAATATAAATTTTATTAAATGTTATTTTTTTTTAAATAAGGAATGAATATCAAAATAAATATAGAATTATATTAAGTGTAAAAATATAAATTGGGGGGTATTTATTATGTTAAGAAACAAACTATCTATTATTTTGACTTCTACTTTGCTAATGACTTTTTTATTTAATTTTAAACCTGTGTATGCTGATACAGTAACTAATTATACCAAAAATAATTTAAACAATGTTCAACCAAAAACACGCAGGGCTAAAAACAACAATCAAAAAGTAACTATTATGTATTATTGTGATGCTGATAATAATTTAGAATCTTCCTTATTAAGTGATATTGAAGAAATAAAAGAAGGATATGTGAACAATCCTAATTTAAATTTAATTACACTTGTAGACAGATCTTCTAGGTATAGTGATGATAAAAGCGTTTTGGGTGAAAATTTTGATGACACTCGTCTATATAAAATTGAACACAATAAAACTCAAAGATTAGATGGCGGAAACGAATTCCCAGAAATAACTATTAATAGTAATTATGAAGCAAATATGGGAGATGCAGATACTCTTAAAAAATTTATTAATTATTGTAAAGTAAATTATAAGGCTGATAAATATGTTCTCATAATGGCTAACCACGGAGGTGGGACAAGACCCAAAATACAAAATGATTCAAATATAAATAGAGCGATTTGTTGGGATGATAGTCATTATGATGGAAATGAACCAGATTGTCTTTATATGGGAGAGATTTCAGAGCATTTAACAGATAAGCAATCCATTGATTTGCTCGCTTTCGATGCATGCTTGATGGGAACAGCAGAAGTAGCATATCAATATAGACCAAATAATGGAGGTTTCTCAGCTGATAGTATAGTTGCTTCAAGTCCCGTAGTTTGGGGTCCTGGATTTCAATATACTAATATTTTAAGTAGAATAAAATCGGGCGAAGAAAGTAGCAATGAAGATGATTTAACTTTAGGCGGTAAGGAAAAGACCTTTGATCCTGCAACTATTACTAATGAACAATTAGGAGCATTGTTTGTAGAAGAACAAAGAGATTCTACTCATGCTAGAGGACATTATGATCAACATTTAAGTTTTTATGATTTAACTAAAGTGGAGGATGTAAAAAAGTCCATAGATAAACTAGCTATTAATCTAAGTAATGAAAATAAAAAATTTGAAATTGAAAAATTAAGAGGAAATAAAAATAAAACAACTTTAATGCATTATTTTGATGAGTATAAACAAGAGGAGTGGATTCAATATCCATATTTCGATATATTTGATTTATGTGAAAAAATAGAAAAAAATTCGAATTTTAGTAAAGAAACTAAAAACTTAGCTTTAGTTTGTATGGATAAAATAGATGATATGATAATTTATTCCTTTGGAGGTCCTAGTAAAGAATTTAAAGAGAGCAAAAATGGATTAAGCATATTTTTACCAGACGGAGATAGAAAGTATTCAAGTTATTATCTACCAAATGGAATTTCCCATTGGAATATGCAAAGTTGGTATAACTCAATAGATACAGTTAAATATGGATTGCCTCCTTATGGAAAATTAAGCTGGTGTAAAGATGGACAAGACCCTAAAGTAAATAAAGTTGGTAACTGGTTTGAACTTCTAGATTCTTGGTTTGACAAAACTAATAATGTAGATGGAGGATTTAATCATTATCAATGGTAAAACACATTATTACTTTAATCTCAGACTTTAAATAAATAAACAACCTTTACCTGTTATGGTATACCACTTTTTAACAAAATATTATATAAGTTATTTTTATATGTTTTCATATTATTTATTGAATCTGGAAAAATAAAATACTTTAAAAGCTTTCTTAATTAGTATATAATTTAGGGTATGTCTGTTTATTTTTCTAGATATAAAAATTTAGGGTAAGGTATTCTATCAATACTTGCCCTTTTTTAAATTAATTTATCAATATAAAGTGTCTAGTGCCCTAAATAATTATACTTTATGCCTAAACAATACTATAAAATAAGCAAAGTAATAATTCAGACTTTATATTAACATCTATTTATTACTAAAGAAAACTATAATTTTAGATAAAGGAAGGTATGTAAATGATAACTGTAACAAATGTAAGCTTAAGATATGGGGAAAGAAAACTTTTCGAAGATGTAAACTTAAAGTTTACTCCTGGAAACTGCTATGGTGTAATTGGCGCTAATGGAGCTGGTAAAAGTACTTTCTTAAAAATCTTATCTGGAGAAATTGAGCCTAACACTGGTGATGTAAGTATATCTCCAGGTATGAGAATGTCTGTTTTAAAACAAGATCATTACCAATATGATGAACATAAAGTTTTAGAAACTGTAATTATGGGAAATACTCGTCTTTATGAAATTATGCAAGAAAAGGATGCTATTTATGCTAAACCTGATTTCACAGATGAAGATGGTATAAGAGCCTCAGAACTTGAATGTGAATTTGCAGAATTAGATGGTTGGGAGGCAGAAGCAGAAGCTTCTTCTTTACTTCAAGGTTTAGGAATTGGAACTGAGCTTCATGAAAAACTTATGTCAGAACTTACTGGTGGAGAAAAAGTTAAAGTTCTCCTTGCACAAGCTTTATTTGGAAAACCTGGAGTTCTTATCCTAGACGAGCCTACTAACCACCTTGACATAAACTCTATTAACTGGCTTGAAGAATTCCTTATTGAATTTGAAGGTACTGTTGTTATAGTATCCCACGACAGGCATTTCTTAAATAATGTATGTACTCACATAGCTGACGTAGACTACGGAAAAATAAAATTATTTGTTGGTAACTATGATTTTTGGTATCAATCTACTCAATTAGCTGTTAAACTTATGAAAGAACAGAACAAGAAAAAAGAAGAGAAGATTAAAGAATTACAAGAATTTATTGCTCGTTTTAGCGCTAACGCTTCTAAATCTAAGCAAGCTACTTCTCGTAAAAAACTTCTTGATAAAATTACTGTTGATGACATTCAACCTTCAAGCAGAAAATATCCTTTTGTAGGATTTACTCCTGAAAGAGAAGTTGGAAATGACATATTAAGAGTAGACGGATTAACTAAAACTATAGATGGAGAAAAAGTATTGAATAATGTAAGCTTCATATTATCAAAAGGAGACAAGATAGCCATTGTCGGTGATAATGAAATAGCAACTACTACATTATTTAAAATATTAGCTGGAGAAATGGAACCAGATAGCGGAGAGTACAAATGGGGAATTACTATTACTACATCATATTTTCCAAAAGATAACTCTGAATTTTTTAATGATGTAGAACTTAACCTTGTGGATTGGCTTCGTCAATACTCTGAAGAAAAGTCTGAAAGCTATTTAAGAGGATTCCTTGGAAGAATGCTTTTCTCTGGAGAAGAAGCATTAAAACAAGTAAATGTATTATCTGGTGGAGAAAAAGTAAGATGTATGCTTTCAAAAATGATGTTAAGTGGCGCTAATGCGTTAATGCTTGACCAACCTACTAACCACCTTGACCTTGAATCTATTACAGCTCTTAATAATGGTTTAATAGACTATAAGAGTAATATTTTATTTGCTTCCCACGACCATGAATTTATTCAAACTGTTGCAAATAGAATTATAGAAATTACTGATGACGGAATTATTGATAAGTTAATGACTTATGATGAATTCCTAGAGTTTAAAAAATCACAAGATCAATAGGATAGTTTTTCCTCATAATATTATTCTATATGCTTGTTTATAACAATAATAAGCTCTTAATGAAAATTTAAATTTTCGTTAAGGGCTTATTATTTTATTCAATCAAAATATTTTTGGACTTATATATCAAATTATATTTTACCTAGCATCCTTATCCTGCTGTCTAAAATACCTTTACATTACAACATTATTCTAAGTGGTTTTGTATCAAATCCACAAGAGCATCCACTGCTTCTGTCTCATCTTCTCCTGTAGCTATAATACTTATTTCGCTGCCTTTTCCGAGTCCCATACTCATAATCGATATTATAGACTTAGCATTAAATGTTTTGTCTTTATATCCTATTTCTATGTGTGATTTAAATTCATTTGCTTTTTTTACAATAGCACTTGCTGGTCTTGCATGTATTCCTGTTTCATTTTGTATAATCACTTTTTTTTCCATGACAAATTCCTCCTAGTTTATTATTATCTTTTGCTAAACAAAATCTGAAATCAATATATACTGATTTTTATAAATCTAAAGTTAAAAATAATCTTTATAATTAACTTTAAATTAATAAAGTTTATTACTTAGTTTAATCATTTTTGATCTTAATTATTGAATATCTACTGGTTTTTTTAAAAAATTTAATACTATTGCTGTAAAAGCTGATCCAGCTATAACAGCAAATAAATACATTAATCTATTAGTAGCTAATGGAATAACAAAAATACCACCATGTGGTGCAGGTAAAGTTGATCCAAAAATCATTGATAATGCACCTGCTAAAGCTGCTCCTAAAGCTGTTGCTGGTATAACTCTCTTTGGATCTGCAGCTGCAAAAGGAATAGCTCCTTCTGTAATAAAAGATAATCCCATTACATAATTAGTTTTTCCTGCTTCTATTTCAGCTTTTGTAAATTTATTTTTGAAGAATGTTGTTGCTAAAGCAATTCCAAGTGGTGGGACCATGCCACCAGCCATTATTGCTGCCATTATATGACCATTTCCTTCACCTATTGAAGCAACTCCAAATACATATGCTGCTTTATTTATAGGACCACCCATATCTATAGCCATCATTGCACCTAAAATTAACCCTAAAATAACTTTATTAGATCCACTTAGACTTGACAACCAGTTATTTATTCCTGTATTTATAGCTGCTACTGGAGGATTAACAACAAATGTCATGATAGTACCAACCAGTAAAATACCTAATAATGGGAATATCAAAACTGGTTTAATCCCCTCTAATGACTGAGGTAATCCACTAAATATTTTCTTCAATCCTAATACAATATATCCAGCAAGAAATCCAGCTACTAAAGCTCCTAAAAATCCTGCTCCTCCAGATGAAGCTAAAGCCCCTCCTACAAACCCAGGTGCAAGTGCTGGTCTATCACCAATAGCTGATGCTATAAATCCAGCCAATACTGGCAACATAAATCCAAAAGCTAATCCACCTAAATCTTTGCAAAACTTAGCTAAAGGAGTTACTGAACCATAATTAGGACTTCCTGCATATTTAAAATCAACCAAAAATGCAAGAGCTATTAATATCCCTCCTCCAACAACAAAAGGAAGCATATTTGAAACACCATTCATAAGATACTTATAAATTCCTGAAGCTTTTTTAGTATCTTTATCTTCTTTAACTTTTCCATCTGACTTAAATATTTTCCCCTCTTGGTTTAAAGCTTTATTTATTAATTCTTCTGGTCTTTTTATAGCTTCTGCTACAGGAACTTCAATGACAACCTTTCCATCAAAACGATTCATCTCCACTTGTTTGTCTGCTGCAACTATAATTGCTTTAGCTTCCTCAATGTCTTGTTTACTTAAAACATTTTTAACTCCAGTAGACCCATTTGTTTCTACTTTTATATTTACATTCATCTCTTTTGCTTTATTTTTAAGAGCATCTGCTGCCATATAAGTATGTGCAATACCTGTAGGACATGCTGTTACCGCTAAAATCCTTGTATTATCTTCGCTTTCAACAACAGTATCTTCCATTTGTTCTTCTGATAACTCGTTTTCCTTTTTATCTATAATTTCTAGTATTTTTTCTTGTGAATTAGCGTTTAAAATACTTTCTCTGAATTTTTTATCCATAAGGAATGTAGACAATCTTGAAAGTGTTTCTAAATGATCATTATGTGCCCCTTCACTAGCAGCAATCATAAAAAACAGATTAGCTGGTTGTCCATCAAGAGAATCATAATTCACTCCATTTAGTGATCTACCAAAAGCTATTGCCGGAACATTTACTGCACTTGTTTTAGCATGTGGAATTGCAATGCCTTCTCCAATTCCAGTTGTACTTTGCTCTTCTCTTTGTAATATAGCTTGTTTATATTCTTCTTTATTGTTTAATCTTCCAGCTGTATAAAGCTTTTCCACAAGCTCTTCAATAACTTCATTTTTATCTTTAGCCTTTAAATCCAATATAATAGTATCTTTCTTAATTAAATCCGTTATCTTCATACACATCCTCCTACTCTTTGATTATTTCACTTTATTTACTATAATTGTTTCTAATAATTCCTCTACTTTTTCTTTAGTACATAAATCCTGTGAAAAAGCTGTTGCGCTTCCTGATGCTATACCCACTCTAAAAGCTTCTATTATATTAAAATTTCTTGAATATTCAGAAATAAACCCTGCAATTAAAGAATCTCCTGCACCTACAGAATTTATGAGTTCTCCCTTAGGGGCAGAGGAAGAATATACTCCATCTTTAGATACTAACCTAGCACCCTTTTTACCCATGGAAACAATTACATTTTGGGCACCTAACTTTAATAACTCCTCAGCATACTTTATTATTTCATCTTCTGTTTTTATATCAATATTGAAAATCTCCCCTAACTCATGATTATTAGGTTTTATTAGCAAAGGCCTATTTTTTAAAGTTAATTTTAATGCTTCCCCTGTAGTATCTACAATCACTTTAACATTGTTTTTTAAGCATCTTTCCTGTATATCCGCATAAATACTTCTATCTACAGAATTTTGCACATTTCCTGCAAGAACTAAAAAATCCTCTGAAGTTAATTTATCTATTTTTTTTAACAATTCATCTAATTGTTCTTTAGTTATTTTAGGTCCTTCTCCATTTATCTCTGTTTCCTCATTACCCTTAATTTTAACGTTTATTCTTGTATCTTCATTTATTTTTATAAAATCAATATTAATTCCTTCATTATTTAAACACTGGGAAATATACTCCCCAGTAAATCCTCCAACAAATCCTAAAGCTACGCTAGATGATCCTAATTTTTTAAGAACTCTTGATACATTAATTCCTTTTCCACCAGGATATTTATAGTTACTTTTACACCTATTTACTTCTCCTAGTTTAAAATCCTCAACTTTAACATAATAATCTATTGATGGGTTAAATGTTACTGTATATATCATGCTTATTTCACAACCTTTATTTTTGTTTTTTCATTATATTTATCATAATTTTCAACCTGTACATCTGTAATTATAGTAGCCTCTTCCAAATCTCCCACTTTAACAAAAGTAATTTCTCCAAATTTACTTTCATCTGCTAATACAAAAACTTCTTTAGAAAGTTCTATAGCTGCTTGTTTTAAACTAGCCTCTTCTAAATCAGGTGTAGTAAAACCAAACTCAAGATGAATACCATTAATTCCAAGAAAGGCTTTATCAAATCTAAATTTTTTAAAATTTATTAAGGCATCAGATCCCACAACTACTTTTGTAGTAGCTTTAACTTTTCCACCAATGATGTATCCAGTAATATTATTTTCTAATAGTTCATCTATATGCTTTATTCCATTAGTAACAACAATAATATTTTTTTTATCTATATACTTTATCATTTCAAAGGTAGTAGTTCCCCCATCTAAATACACACAATCTCCATCTTCAATTAATTCAGCTGCATATTTTGCTATTTTAGATTTTTCACTAATCTTTTGTATTAATTTTTCATTATAACTTGGTTCTTCTTGGCTTCCTTTTAATAAAGTTGCTCCACCATGAACCCTTTTTAGTGCTTTCTTATTTTCTAAAAAAGTAAGATCACGTCTTATGGTCGATTCTGAAGTATCAGTCAGTTTGACAAGCTCATTTAATTTTACTATTCCTTCTTTTTTTAAAACTTCTAATATGATGTTATGTCTCTCTTCTGTTAACATATAAATCACCTTCTTCTTGTTTTAATTATAATCTTTACGTTTACATAAGTCAATCAAAATCATCCAAATCAATTCAATAACATTCAAATTCATTTCTTTTTCATTCAAAATCATCCAAACATCTAAACTCTAAATATCTTTTAAATTTAAATTGCCCCATAATTTATAAATAAAAAATAAACTATGGGGCAATTATTTTAATTGTATATTAAATTTCAAGTCGTTTCTTAGTTCAATATAAAAGTTGTTAGCAATTTAATGTATTTAACTCTTCATTCTTTATTCTGTTAAAAGCAGAAGATTTTAAATAAATTATAAACCAAGTTATAAGTATAACACCCTTTATTATACTAGTAATACTAATACTCCACCATACACCATTGAGTCCTAAAATTTCTGGAGAAGATAATATTAATGCTGCTGGTATTCTAAGCCCAGTAAAAAATGTACTTACTAATGAAGGTGGCAAGGTTTTTCCCATACCATTAAATGCTCCCGCTGTAGCAATTTCTATACACATAAAAAATTGGGATACTCCTAGTATCTTTAGATAAGCAATTCCATATGGCAAAGTAGCTTTCTCAGGTATAAAGAAAGAAAATATAGGTCCTGCAGCAAATACTAGAAGAATTGTAGTAAATATACCTATAACACTTACACTTAATATAGCAGCTTTATATCCTTTCACAATTCTGTCCCATTTTTTAGCACCATAATTTTGACCTACAAAGGTACTTATAGCTGTTTGAAATCCTCCCGCTGTCATCCATGATATTGATTCAATTTGTGAACCTACTTTTTGAACAGCAATAGGAATTTCTCCCCATTTTGAAATTATTCTAGCAATAATCATTGCAAAAATGCAAAACAAGCCATTTTGAACCGCAACAGGAAAACCATATTTGAAAATATTTTTCATATATTTTGTATCAAATTCTTTAAATGAAAACCCTCGAATTAATATTGTTTTCTTAGCTGTTAATATAAACATTGTTGTTACAACTACTTGTGAAAATACAGTTGCTATAGCAGCTCCTCTAACACCTAATCTTGGGAAAGGTCCTATCCCAAATATAAGAGCTGGATCAAGTATCATATTACTAATAAGCCCTATTAAATTAAATAAAAATGGTGTTTTACTATTTCCTGCCCCATTATAAATCCCTGTAAATACGGGATTTATAAAATAAAAATTAATACCTAAAGCTACTATAACTAAATACTCTAATGCCATATTTACAACATTTTTATTTTGAATATTAAAAAATCCTATAAGATTCTTTCTAAATATAATTAAAAAAGTACCATAAACTAATCCTAATATAATATTAAGAATGAGAGTATTTTTAGCATACTTTTTTGCAGAATTTATGTCATCCTTACCTATTGATTGTGATACTCCTATTTCTGCTCCAATCCTAGATATAATAATCAAAGCCATTCCAAACCAAGTAAAAAATCCTGCTGTACCAACTCCAGCCACAGCACTACTTCCAAGTCTTCCTATATATATCATATCAGTCATGTTATAAGCCATTTGTACAAAAGATGTACCCATTATAGGAAGAGCAAGTTTTATGAGTGTTGGCAATATTTTTCCTTCTGTTAATTTATTGTTCATTCAATCACCCACCCCTTTAATGTAATAATTTCTAGTAATTTATATAGGTTTCATCATAATTTATTTTGGTAAAATAAATATAAAATTTGTTTAAATTGCCAAACCTTATATGATATTATATATTATTTTTAATTGTATTAATAGCCTAAAAAACAAAAAAACAAAAACCCTATAAGATTAATCTTATAGGGTACAATATGCGAGTATTATCTTCTAAATCCTCTATTGTTGTTTTGTTTTCTTGCTTTTCTGCAATCAACACATCTTTGTGGTTCGTTGTCGAAACCTTTTTCTTTGTAGAAAGCTTGCTCTCCTTCAGTAAAGATAAATTCTTTACCACAGTCTTTACAAACTAAAGTCTTATCTGCCATTTCAACATTCCTCCTTCTTTTTTAAAATTAGATCTAAAATTGGATTAACAATATGTTCCAAAAGAGGAAATGTTGTTGACCACAATAAATCTATTAGCAATAGTTTTTCAACTATAAACTACAAGTAATTATAGCACAGTTGTAAAGGGTGTACAATAGGAATATATAAAATATTAGCAGCAATTTTATGCACTTATTTTAAAACCATTTCTCCTAATAATTACATATAATGGATTAAGCTATTAAACATAAAATAACAAATTGTCTTTAGAACTTTTATAGGAGGTCCTTATGTATTTTAATCCTTATTATTCATATATGCTACGTTCTTCTTCATATAGAGCTACTTATACTATTGCAATAAATACTTCTACACGTAAACTTACCCTTTTTAAAAATAGAATACTTTATAAAACCTATCCTGTAGGTGTTGGTAAACCTTCCACCCCTACTCCAAAAGGAAACTTTAGAATTATTAATAAAGCAATGAATCCTGGAGGTCCTTTTGGTGCTAGATGGATGGGATTATCTGTTCCAGGTTATGGAATCCACGGAACTAACAATCCCACTTCTATAGGTAAAAGAGTTTCTAATGGATGTATTCGCCTCTATAATGCTAATGTTATTGAACTTTATAATTTAGTCCCTCTAGGGACACCTGTAAAAATCATTTAGTTACTTATTAAAGAGTTGTATCAAGATATAAAAATAACATAATATATAGATTATATTTTCACCTTAAAACCTAAGTATATCATATCTAAAACTTATCTTGAGCCAACTCCTTTTAACAATCTAAATACAAGAAAAACACAAATTTATATCTATCACTTTACTAGTTTCATTTTATATTTTATGAAATTCTTAGTGTAATTATATTTTAGACAATATTATATCCTATTAAACTTAATTTTAATGGTTATATAATATATTATTTTTCATCTATTATTACTCCTCCAACTTTATCTATTATACTTTCTTTTTCTGGAAATAATCTTTTAAGAAACATATTCATAAACTTACTGGAATCTACTTTATTTAAAATTATAGCATTGTGTGGTTTTTGCCAAAAATTTTCTACATCTACTATTGATTGTCCTATAGAAATTCCTTCACAAACCACTTCTACATAGGAAGAAAACCCACAACAAATACTTCTATCTATAAAATAAGCAACAGCTAGAGGATCATTAATTACACATCCGATTATTCCTTCTTGATTCCAATGAAAATCCATATAAAATCTAGTTATATCAATTAATACATATGCTTCCTAATAGTGTTCTATACAACATTATTATTTTGCGGCTTTTTCAACCTTAACTTTCTTTCCCTTTATTGTAGAACTTTGAAGTGCCTTAAGCACTTTCCCACCCTTATTATTAAGTATATCTACATAAGAAAAAGTATCTTGAATATTTATAATTCCAATATCTTCTGGAGACATTCCTTCAATATTAGTAACTGCTCCAACAATATCTCCAGGACGTATTTTTTTCTTTTTTCCTGCATTTATATGTAATTTTGTAATATCCTTATTTAGTTCATTTCTCTTATCTTTCTTTGGCTTTATTTTTTTATTTACTTCTATTTCAAATATTCTCTTTCCTTGTTCTACTTCCTCACGAGATGGAATTTCTTTTTCAGGTATCTTATACCCAACATATTCTTCAATTTCATTGAAAAATCTAAACTGATAAGGAGACACAAAAGTAATAGCTTTACCCTTATTTCCAGCACGTCCCGTTCTTCCTATTCTATGAACATAACTTTCTTTTTCCATTGGTATATCATAATTTATAACATGAGTTATATCTTCTATATGGATACCTCTAGCTGCAACGTCAGTGGCAACTAAGAACTTAGCCTCTCCTCTTTTAAAGCTTTCCATAGCATTTAATCTATCCTTTTGCTCCATTCCTCCGTGAAGGTATATATATGAATATTTTTTTCTTTTCATATTTTGTGAAACTTTATCTACCATATCTTTAGTACTACAAAAGACTATACATCTTTCAGGTCTCTCTGTATAAATTAATTTATTTAATAAATCGAATTTCTCTTTATCTTCAATTTGATAATATACTTGATTGATATTTTGAAAGTTAGAAACCTCCGTATTAACCTCTATCTTTTTTGGATTAATCATATATTTATTACATAATATTTCAATTTCCTCGCTCATAGTTGCTGAATATAACATAGTTATTCTGTCAGAAGGTAGCTTCTTTATAATTGTTTCTACCTGATCTATAAATCCCATATTAAGCATTTTATCAGCCTCATCAATAATAAGATATTTTATTTTTCCCAGTTCTATATTTCCTCTCTCTATATGATCAAAAGTTCTTCCTGGAGTACCTACAATAACATGTACTCTTTGTTTAAGTTCCATTTCTTGAAGATGCATTGGTTGTTTACCAAAAATAGCAGAACACCTTATTCTTTTAAATCTTCCTATATCGGAAATGTCTTCTTTTACTTGTAATGCTAACTCTCTAGTAGGAGTTAAAATTAATGCTTGAGGCTTCCTTTCCTCTAATTCTATTTTTTCACAAACTGGGATACCAAAAGCGGCAGTCTTTCCACTTCCAGTTTGTGCTTTTACTATAATATCTTCTCCTTTAAGTACAGAAGGAATAGACTCTTTCTGAACCTCTGACGGTCTCTCATATCCTAATTTCTCTAATACACTTAATATTTCTTTACTTAAACCAAAATCCTCAAAATTTAATTTATTCATAGCTTTCCTTTCTATATTGTCAAATTTTATTATTTTATTTCCCTCATCTTAAAATAAAGGTTTGTTTTTAAAAAATATGAACATATATCTCCAAAAATTTTTTAGTAATATATAAATTTTTACCCATCATATAAATCTAACACACATATTAATAAATAGTAAGCATTTCAATAATATTTCATCCTAATTCACACAATGCCTTGCTTTGATAATTATTTTGATAAGGTTGGTAGTTTCATATTCTTTTTTAGTGCAAAATAAAATTTAACCCCATTATCAACATTCTCTACTCCATAATTCCCTTCATGAAGCATTATTATATTTTTTACTATAGCAAGCCCTATTCCCGTTCCACCAAGACTCCTATTTCTTGACTTGTCTATCTTGTAAAATTTATCCCATATATTTTTCAGTTCTTCTTCTGGAATTGGAGAACCAGTATTTATAACTTCAACACCTATATCATCTTCACTTTCTATCATATTAACTTGTATATTTCCCTCTACCTCAGTATGTCTTATAGCATTAGTTAAATAGTTAGTGATGACTTGCTCTATCCTATTCCAATCTGCATAAACCTTTATGTTATCTATTAGATTTATTTTTAGATTTATTTTTTTATCCTTTAGAATTGTTGAAAATTTCTTACTGGTTGTTTTAATTAAATCATCAATATAAAACTCTTCCTTGGTAAGCTTAAAATTACCTGATTCAAGACTAGATAAATAAAGCATATCAGAAACAAGACTTGCCATTTTTTTTGACTCGTCTATTATTATATCAAGATATGACGTCTTCTCTTCTCCTTTAACAATATCATCTTTTAGAACTTCGGCATATCCTTCAATAATATTTATAGGTGTTTTTAATTCATGAGACACTGCTGCTATAAATTCTTTTGTCATTTTCTTTACTTTTCTTTCTTTATCAATATCTTTCTCCAGTTTATGGTTTGCCTCCCTTAGTGATGTCAATGAATTATATAAATTTTGAGAAAGAAAATTCAATGTATCAGCAAGATTTCCAATTTCATCATCTCTTTTGACAACACACTTTTCATTAAACTCTAATTTAGCCATCTTTGATGCCGTTTTATTTATCTCAATAAGTGGTTTAGTTATCATATTGGAATATATAAAAGATAATATTATAATTAAAATTACTGCGCCTATAAAGAAGTAAATATAAAACTCTTTAATAACTTCTATTGCTTCATTAACAGGTTGAAGAGAGATAACTAAAAATACATACTCTCTTTTCTCAGGAACGTACGTAGCTGCAAGCACACTTTTTCTTTTAATGCTCATCTTCTCCAGCATATATGTTTGTATTTCTTTACTACTTTTTATATATGGCAAAAGATTGTTATTATCAAATTGCATAAGAATTTCATGTCCCAATTTAGTTTGAAGCATCTCCTCTTTTCTATCATTACGTGAATTACCAACAAATTTTAAATTTCCTATATCATCTACTATAAAAATTGTATAATTCTGCTCCCCTTCAAAATTATAAAGTACATTAATCATACTTTCTTCATCTTTAGCTGAAATATAGCTTTGTTTAAAATCCTTAAGTATACTTTGTGCTTCATGTTGTTTCTTATATGTATAGAATTTTTCAAAAAATAAAGATTGAATAATTAAAGTCCCAACTATAAATATAGTAAATATAGCAGTTGTAATTACAAAAAGTTTTTTTGTAATACTTTTTTTAGCTTTCATTTTTCACCTCAAATTTATATCCTTTTCCTCTAATAGTAGATATTAAATACGCTTTTTCTCCAAGTTTTTCTCTAAGTCTTTTAATTTGGGTATCTACAGTTCTTAAATCCCCATAATAGTCAAATCCCCATAGAGAATCTAAAATTTTTTCCCTACTCAAAACAATCCCCTTATTCTTTATAAAATAAACCAAAAGATCAAATTCCTTTGGAGAAAGATAAATTTCATCTCCATCTACTTTTGCTTCATGTCTCTCCTCATCAATCCATACTCCATCAAAATCGTTACCTTTAATATCATCATTTTGAATATAGTAAGTTCTCTTTATTAAAGCCTTAACATTTGCACTTATTATTTTGGGGCTTATAGGCTTTGTTAAATAAATATCTGTTCCAAATTCAAATCCTAGCAACTTATCCTCATCTTCTGATTTTGCAGTTAGCATTATAACCGGTATTTCTGTAAATTTCCTCATTTCATTTAATACAGACCATCCATCCATTACAGGCATCATAACATCTAATATAACTAAATGCACATAATTATTTCTTAATACTCTTATTCCTTCTACCCCATTTTCAGCTTTCAATACATTATAACCATCATTTTCCAAATATATTTCAATAAGTCTTCTCATTCTTTCTTCATCATCTATAATCAAAATAGTTTCTTTCATATTTTTCACTCCTCATCAAAAATCTAGATATAGCTTAAGCTCACTAGACAAGATCGACTAATTCTAGTGAGCCATAAATCTGAATGAAAAATTACATTCTTATATAGATTTTTTCACATTTTCACTTCAAATACAATATAAATAAGAGAAGTTTTTTATTAAATATTATTCAAATCTTAAAGCATCAATAGGATTCAACTTAGAAGCTTTGTTTGCAGGATACATTCCAAATATAATTCCTACCATAACTGAGAATCCCACTGATCCAATTACAACTCCACTTGATATCGCTACAGGCATATTAAATGCAGATTTTATAAGATAAGCAATCAAAAATCCAAATATAACTCCTAATATCCCACCTATACAACTTACTACAGATGACTCTATAAGAAATTGTATTAAAATAGTTTTTCTTTTAGCACCTATTGCCTTTCTTACACCTATTTCTCTTGTTCTCTCAATAACAGATACAAGCATAATATTCATTATACCAATTCCCCCTACAACAAGAGAAATTGCAGCTATGCCACTTAGCATCATAGTCATACTATTAGTTGTTTCATTTACTGTATTCAAAAGACTAGTCTGGTCAAATACTCTATAACTATTAGTATCATTTTTAAATTTTTTGTTTAAAAACAGTTCAATATATCCCATGGCGTTACTTACAGAATCTTTATCTGTTGCTTCAATATAAAAAGTTCTAACTTCTGTATTTTTGAAAAGTCTTTGAGCTGTACTTATTGGAAGAATTATCTTATCATCTCCTGAAGATCCCATAGTACTTCCTTGAGCTTCTAAAACTCCAACTATTTTAAAATCCACACCATTTATACTTATACTTTGCCCGACTACATTTGTACTTTTATATAAATTATTAGCTACATCTATGCCTACAACAGCAGTATGATATCTATTTTCAACATCTTTATCATTAATAAAACATCCACTACTTACATTCATATTTCTTATTTGAGAATATACTGAGGTAGATGCTTCAATGCTTGTTGTACTTGTAGTAGTTCCTGCTTTTATATTTACATTATTTTGTGTAACAACAGGAGCTATTTCTTTTACTCCAGGCTTTGATTTTAACTCTTCCATATCTTCATTTGTAAAAGCTATATTTCTTTTTCCCGTTATATTTATAGTTATAAGATTTGTTCCAAGACTTTCTATTTGAGACTGTATCTGTTGTTTTGTGCCTTGACCTAAACCAACAAGTACAATTACAGAAGATATACCTATAATAATACCTAACATAGTTAGAAAAGACCTTATCTTATTTGACCAAATGGATGATAGGGCCATTTTCCCAAGTTTCCTTAGTTGCATATACTCACCTCTTTAACCTGCCTATCATTTAATATATCTTCCTTAATACATCCATCCTTTATAATTATTGTTCTCTTTGCTTCCTTTGCAATATCTCTATCATGAGTTATTAATATTATAGTATTTCCTTCATTATTTAAATCTTTAAGCATTTCTAAAACTTCCTGTCCCGTCTTACTATCTAAAGCCCCTGTTGGTTCATCAGCAAGAATAATTTGTGGATTGGTTACAAGAGCTCTTGCTATAGCTACTCTTTGTTTTTGTCCTCCAGATAATTCAACTGGTTTATGCTTAAGATGAGTCTCAAGCCCTACTCTTTTTAAACATTCTATTGCTCTTTTCCTTATTTCCTTCGACTCTATTCCCATATATTCAAGAGGAAGCTCCACATTTTCTAGAACGCTAATTTTCGATAAAAGATTGTAGTTTTGAAAAATAAATCCTATTTTACTATTTCTTATTTCTGCTAACTTGTTATCACTACATTTTGTATCTAAATCATCAAGAATATATTCTCCTTCTGTTGCAGTATCAAGGCATCCTATTATATTCATAAGAGTTGACTTTCCCGCTCCTGATGGACCTACTATTGCTACAAATTCTCCTTTGCGTATACTTAAGTTAACATCTTTTAAAGCTATATACTTATTTTTTCCCATATTATATATTTTACCTATTTTATTCATTTTTATCACTTCTTTATTATTTAAAGTGCTACTCAAGCATTTCACCTCCAATTTATTTGTTAGAAGGTATTTAAAAACTAAACTATAAAGTACTTAATACCTTATAAATTTATCTACTAGATGGTCTAGAACCTCCCATCATACCTCCACTCATGCCTCCTATACTTCTGTTTTGATTTTTGTTACTTGATGTACTTGAACTTTGCTCAGGTAAAGATATCATAACCTTTTGACCTTCTGTTAATCCTTTTGTTATTTCAACATAGTTTTCATTTTCAATTCCAGTTGTAACCTCCACAAGATTACCTTTTCCTGTTGCTCTATTCATATAATTATTTTTAGATCTTGTTCCATCCTTAGATGTATTAGAATCAGAAGCTTTACCTTGTTCATTATTATTGCTTTGATTATTATTACTTTCATCCTTTTTATTATCTGTATTTACATTGTTACCAGTTGTATCTGCTTTTAAATTCTCCCCGTCTTGTTGTTGAACCATTACATATTTTTTTCCATTTTTCTCTATAAGAGCCTCTATTGGAACTACTAATGCATCTTTTTTAGATTGAACTTGAATATCTACATTTGCAGTCATTCCGATCATAACTCCTGTTTTATCTTTTAAACTAATTACAACATCGTAGGTAGTCACATTATTATTTTCTTGTCCTACATTTGAAATAGACTCAACAGTCCCTTCGTATGTTTTTCCCTCAATTGCATTAAACTTAACTTCAACTTTTTGTCCACTTTTTACTTTTGAAATATCTAGTTCATCGACAGAAGCTTTTATCTTTAATGAAGAAGTATCTGTTATTGATAATACTGTTTTTCCAGATTGAACATTATCCCCATTATTATTATTTTTTGTTGTTACCATACCATTTATTGGTGATGTAACTACCATATTATTATATTGCTGCTCTGCATATTCTAGGTTTCTTTCTGCATCTTCCACTTGAAGATTTTGAAGATTTATCTCATCTTCAGTTTTCATTTTATCTAACTGTAACTTTTGTTTTTCAAGATTTACTTTTGCACTATTTAATTGTTGCCTTACTTGTTCACTGTCTACCTTAAATAGAGTATCTCCTTCTTTAACAGTGTCTCCTTCTTTAACACTCAATTCTTTGAGTTCACCACTATTACTAGCAACAATATCTTTTGTAACTGATGCATATACTGATCCTGTTGATTTTACACTTACATTAATATCTGATTTCTTAGCTGCTTGAATAATATAGTTGTTATTAGTACCTGCTGTTTTTTTATTTTCTGTATATTTTGTTGATACAAAATATCCACCAACTCCAACTATGCCTACCAATAATATGCCTACTGTAACTTTAAGTGATCTTTTCACTCTTTTCCCTCCCACAAGTTTTTTATGTTATTAGATTATGTTTTTTATTATACAAACCAAACAATTTATTAAAACATATCCATATTTAAAATCTTATAAGGTCACAGTGACACTATAGTGGCAAACTTGTTAATAAACTGTAAATAGAAAAAATAAACTATCCAAAGCATAAAAATAACACAATATATTGATTAATTTCCAAATTAACTCTTCAATATATTGTGTCTAAAATTCATTTTAAGAAAATCTATTTAAAATTTGAAAAATCCCTCAACAAGATTTTGAGGAGAATAAGATACAACAACAAAATCTAATTTTGTATTATTTATAAAATCTAAGTCATCTTTTTTATAGTATCTTGGATCAATTAAATATATATCAGAACATGTTGTTGAAAAAAATGATATTAATGGAACAGCCAAAGAATCTTTTATAAACAACACTTTTAATCCATTAGGATTGTTTTTATTATGAATATGTGCAAAAGGCTGATTTCCATAAAGATATGAAAAATATTTATCAGCTACAATACCATAGGGATCATACTTTCTAATAGGATTTATAGCTACAAGTGATTCTTCAAACCTCCCAGTCAAGGTTCCTTTTGCAAAACTATTTTCAAAATAAAAATCATAATTTGTTTTAAACTTTGGATAAATTAATGAAAACTCATCAGCATCTGCATAATATTTTCCTGTTTTACGTCCCATAGATCCAATAAAAACATTATCATATTTTATTACATTATAGTTACTAATATCAGTGTAAAAGTTATCCTTATCAAGCTGCAAATTGTATTTTTTGTTCATATCCTTAACCAACTTCCCAAATCCCCAAAAAGCAGTTTGAATTTTCCAATGGTGATCTGTATTAAAAAATAAATCCTCTCCCTTTATACCACTCTCTAAAATACCTTCTCTTAAATCTACACTATCAATTTTCTGCAATTTTAGTTGATTTAAAAATTGATCTGCCGTTTCATTGTTATAATTATAAGGAATTCCTTTAGGCAATTTTGTATATCCTTTTACATATTTATCCGGTGTCATTAAATATAAGAGTTTAGTTTTAGGATTCTTTATATTATTTTGAAAGTCCTTTAATTTAGCTACAAGCTGCTCAGTTGGATTTGGTTTATTCGCAAAATAAGTAAAATGTAATTTTCCCTCCGTATCTTTTACAACTTCAAAATTAGAAACTTCATTTTTATCCATAAGTTTTTGTATATATCCATAAGCTTCAACAAATTTATATTTTCCATATACATTTTCATTGATACTGTATTCAATATTAGAAATATATTCTTTTAAAGATGAAACTTTTGTTTTTTTAGCTGCTGATTTAATAGCTTGATAGCTCGTACATATATTTAAAAATGAAAATATAAATAAGAACATCAAAAAAAGCACAGCTGTTATAAATTTTTTAATAAACAGCCTATTCATAATTACTGTTTTCCTCCTTAAAAGTTAAAATAAATAAATGGATTGTATGTACCTTTTACTAAGTATGAAATTCATATCAAAAATAGCCTCTTAATTGCAAAAGTATGACCTACTTTCAAAATTCCTCTTCACTTCATTCCATCTACAATGAGTTTGTTCACCCTTTTTCCTATCGGTGTGAAAACAACAATTGCTGCTACAATAAAACAAAATTTAAAAGTACCCATAGTATAAATGTCCATTCAAATCAATAACATATATCTGTAAGTAACCAAACTATAAGCCTTCAATATATTGTATATAATTCGTTTTAATAAACCTATTTTAAAATTTAAAAAATTCATCAACAAGATCTTGAGGAGAATAAGATACAACAACAAAATCTAATTGCGTATTATTTATAAAATCCAAAGCATCTTTTTTATAATATCTTGGATCAATCAGATATACATCTGAACATGTTGTTGAAAAAAATGATATTAACGGAACGGCCAAAGAATCTTTTATAAACAATACTTTTAAACCATTCGAATTTTGTTTATTATGAATATGAGCAAATGGTTGATTACCATAAAGGTATGAAAAATATTTATCAGCTATTATTCCATGGCTCCCATACACATCATATTTTCTAATAGGATTTACACCTACAAGTGCTTCTTCGAATCTACCTATAAAAGTTCCCTTCATAAAGTTATTTTCAAAATTAAAATCATAATTTGTTTTAAACTTAGGATAAATTAGCGAAAAATCATCAGCATCTGCATAATATTTTCCTGTTTTACGTCCCATAGAACCAATAAAAACATTATCATATTTTATTATATTATAATTATTAATGTCAGTATAAAAATTGTCCTTATCAAGCTGTAAACTGTATTTTTTATTCATATCCTTAACTAACTTTTTAAATCCCCAAAAAGCAGTTTCAATTTTCCAATGATGATCTGTATTAAAAAATAAATCTTCTCTCTTTATACCACTTTCTAAAATCCCTTCCCTTAAATCTATACTATTAATTCCTTGTAATTTTAATTGATTTAAGAATTGATCCGCTGTTTCGTTACTATAGTCATAAGGAATTCCTTTTGGGAATTTTGTATAACCTTTTATATATTTATCTGGTGTCATTAAATATAAGAGTTTAGTTTTAGGACTTTTTATATTCCTTTGAAAATCTTTTAATTTAGCTACAAGCTGCTCAGTTGGATTTGGTTTATTTGCAAAATAAGTAAAATGTAATTTTCCTTCTGTATCTTTTACAACTTCAAAATTAGAAAATTCATTTTTGTCCATAAGCTTTTGCACATATCCATAAGCTTCAATAAACTTATATTTTCCATATATATTTTCATTAACATTGTGTTCAATGTTCAAAATATATTCTTTTAAAGATGAACTTTCTGTTTTTTCAACTGCTAACTTAATTGTTTTATAGTTAGCACGTATATTTAAAAATGAAAATATAAATAAGAATATCAAAAAAAGCACAGCTGTTATAAATTTTTTAATGAACAGCCTATTCATAATTACTGTTTTCCCCCTTAAAAGTTAAAATAAATAAATGGATTGTATGTACCTTTTACTAAATATGAAACGCATATAAAAAATAACCCCATAATTGCAAAAGGATAGCCAACTTCAAGAATTGATGTTCCCTTTTCTCTATCTACAATAAATTTGTTTATTCTTTTACCTATTGGGGTAGAAAGAATAATTGCTGCTACAAAGAATATAAAGTATTCTTTTAAAAACATAAACGTATAATCACTCCAGAATCCGTTATGAGAAAATCCGAACATGCTTGAAATAAATTTCCCAGCTTCAATAAGATTAGTAGAACGGAATAAAACCCAACCTAAATTAACAATAAATAAAGTATAAACGATTCTAATTGCCTTATGACCATCCATTTTATCAATAGCCAAAAACTTTTCTCCTGTAATAAAAACAAAATTTAAAAGTCCCCATAGTATAAATGTCCATTCTGCTCCATGCCATATCCCAGTAAGTAACCAAACTATAAATAAATTTCGTATGACTTTATCCTTATTTTTTACTCTTGAACCCCCTAATGGAAAATAGACATAACTCTTAAACCATGATCCTAGAGAGATATGCCATCTACGCCAGAATTCTGTTATTGATTTTGATATATATGGATAGTTAAAGTTTTCTTCAAATTTAAATCCAAACATTAACCCAAGACCAATAGCCATATCGGAATACCCCGAAAAATCAAAAAATATTTGAAGCGTATAAGCAATAGAACCAAGCCATGCCAGACTAGCGGGTACATTAGAATTTGTATTCATTTTAAAAATGTGATCCACTATAATTGCCATATTATTTGCAATTAACACTTTTTTACTAAGGCCTGTTATAAATCTACAAGTTCCCACAGAAAATTTTTGCCAAGTTTCTTTTCTCTCCACTATTTGTTCTGCAATAGTAGTATATCGCACAATTGGTCCTGCAATTAATTGTGGAAAAAATGATATATATAAAGCAACATAAAAAGGATTCTTCTGTACTTGTCCATCTTTTCTATAAACATCTATTACATAAGACATTGCTTGAAAAGTAAAAAATGAAATTCCTATAGGTAATGCTATATTCGGTATGTGTATATTTATATTGGCAATCTCATTAATTGTCCTAATAGCAAAACCTAGATACTTAAAAACAAAAAGTAATGATAAATTAAAAGAACACATTAAAGTAAGAATAATTTTTGAAATAAATTTTTCATCCCTATATCTCTCAACTAATAATGCAAATATATAATTGCATAAAATAGATATAATCATAATTAATACAAACCATGGCTCACCCCATGCATAAAAAAACAAACTTGCCAACAATAAAAACATATTTTTCATTGTATTTGAAAATTTTAGAACATAATATATTACTAAAACTATAGGCAGAAAATAAAACAGAAAAACTACACTTGAAAAAAGCATAAATACCACCTTTCTTATAAACTCTTCATCATTTGTTATATAAAGAATTTATTCCATATATCCAAAAATACTCATTTTATAAACTAATCATATTCATTATTCTATTTATTTAATAGAGAATTTAAAAGCATTTTATTCCAAGAAAATGTTTTATCATCATAAGCACCAAACTGAGAACAAAATTCCCAATATCCCCACGCAAACCCCATTTCTTCTGCAGTTTTTCTTACTTGTTTAGTCCACAATGCACGATCTTCTTTAGGAGCATTCTGATTGGCTCCAAATTCACCCAAAAATATTTTTATATTATTTTCATCGGCCCATTTTTTCACAATAGAAAAACGTTCTTTAATATACCGACCCTCTGAATTTGTATTTTTCCATGAAATATTTTTTAGATTTTCAAATCCTTGATGATATATATTACCTTGAAATGTAAAATTATTTGGTTCATAAAAATGAAATGTTGCTATTAGTTTTTTATCTTTAGGTAAATCTAAATATTTCAAACTATCTAAGGAAGAAAATTCAGCAGTTCCCACAATAATAAATCTATTTTTATTAGTTTTGCGAATTATCTTTATTGCTTCATTTAAATATTCATTCCATAGCTCTGATTTTAAGTTTTTAGTTGGCTCATTAAGCAATTCGAAAATCAGCTTATTGGAATAATTTTTATACCTTTGAGAAAGTTGTTCCCATATTCTTAAAAAACATTCTTTATATTGTTGTGGCTTATCCATTATTTCTACAAAATGATGTAAATCTAAAATAACTACTAAATCTCTGCTTAAAGCATAATCAATATAACTATCTACTCTTTTCATAAAGTCTTCCTCAAGTACATAATCAGGTTGATTTTTTGCATAATCAGAAAATCTTACAGGCATCCTGACACTATCAAACCCTGCTTCTTTGATTAAATCAAAATACTCATTTTTCATTTGTACATCCCATGGAATATTTTTAGGAGCCTCTAAAGCATTTCCGATATTCATACACTTATGAAAAGGTAGCAAGTTTTTACTTTCAATATAATAATTTTTAATTAATAAGTATGATATAGAAATTATTAATAATATTGCTATAGCTTTTATTAACTTATATTTTCTCTTTGCCATTTTCTTCCCCATACAAAATAGAGTATTAATATAGTGCTAATCATTAATACAATTACTGTTCTAAATAACATAATCATACCTGAACGATTAAAAATGTTATTTGAATTTACCACTTCATGAACTTCATTAACTTTTGGTACTGCAAGACTAAAGCCTTCCTTATCTTTCAAATTTAATACAAGCGAATTTGATAGAGTAACTTCTGTAATTACATTAAATTTATTATTAATAACAGCTTTTATAGTAATTTTTTTATTAGTTGCTTTCGGTAAGACTGTTAATCTACCATCTTTTGTAATTGATACTCCTTCTGCACCTTCTTTTAAATAAAATGAAACCTTATTGTCTTCCTTCTTTTCCTGTCCATCATTAATCATTAAACTATACTGACTAATAGATTCTCCCACTATAGGTTTCATTACATTCCTATCTCCAACTACTTTTAAATTAGAAAGCTCTTTTGGAATAGACAAGTTGTTTTCGGAAACTAATCTAAATTTTCCAATTTCTACATTCTGAATAGTATTTTCTTCAGTAGTAGTAATGATGCCAAAAGATATAACATTTTTTAAATTTTCTTTAGTTAACCCAAGCCTTTCAAATGGAATATGAACTGTACCTAAAAAATTATTGTCTAATTTAAACACTCCATCTTTTACATGCATAAGCTCTATATCTTTTGATTTATCCTTTTTGGCTAATACAGTTCTATTTTCTTTTACTTTAAGGTAATTTCCATCTTGTAGAATAACAAATAAATTAATCTTAATAGGATTTTTTGATAAATTTCTTATATAAAATGACACTTCTCCGTAATGAGACCAATCCACTTGACTCTTAAAATAAATTTCAGATGTATAATAACCTTTTTTTAACCCCTCTGTGTTTGTCTTTAACACTATATGCTCATTTTCATTCATACTTTCTAGTTTATTGTGTCCACCATTATTTTTAACTGTTACACTATTAATTGAAATAGGCACATTAAAATCTAACGCATATGAAGTTATATGAAAACATAGAGTCATTAGAATAGATATACAACATATCAAACCTTTTATAGTCTTCTTCCTCCCTGACATATTGTCCTCCAATCAATAAATTCTTAAAATACAACCTATATATAAGACATTTCATCTAATTCATTCGATATAACATTTTTATTATCTTTAGGTTGTTCCATTAGTTTTTTTGAACTATCAATCCATCTTCTTAAGATAGTTTCAAAATTTTTATCTTCTGAAAAAGATTTATATTCTTTAATTTTATACAGCTTGTCTCTTGTACTACTAAAAGCTGTAACAAATCTACAATTTAATACAATGCCAGATTCTAATGGTATAACTAAATCTTTAGGTTCATCAATACCTGTGTCAATTCTCATATACTCATAATTAAAATCTTTTATTATAACTGATCCATAGTCCAAAGCTTCAACTGATTCTTGCAAACTAAATCTAGCCAACTTTCTATTAGACATTTTTTCCTTTTCTGCTCTTTTAAATGTGTTCATCTTAAGATCTTCAAATATGCTTCCATCTTTATCTAGTATTTGAGGTAAAGATGGTACTCTATCATAAATTATCTGTAAAAGCTGTTGTCTATCTTTTTCATCTATTTCAACAATTTGGAAAGAGTACTTCCAATGATCTTTCATATTTGAAACATGAACTGTCTTTGCTTTAAAATGGCTTGTATATCTTTCTGTTTTTAAAGTTACTAAACTAGGTGTTTTATAATCAATATACTTAGGAAAATCTAGTACAACTGAAAATCCTTCTTCTGAAATATCATGAGTTAAACAACTTATATCACAATTGTTATTCTTAATTTCGCAACTGACATTTGCCATAGTACGTTCATATTGTCTATAATTTTTTCTTCCTGTCATAAAGAAAATAGACATTATAATATTATAAAGATTTATTACTAACCAAAATAAAACTACTATCATTGCAATAGACCCTGTATTAAAAGTCCATCTTATACAATTTGCAATACCAATTACAGACAATATTGCAAAAACCACATGAGGTAATGTATGCATAATTTGATATTTTTTATGGTTTTCTACCTTATCCTTACGTGTAACTGAAAATGTCCTTTTTGAAATACAAAATATTTCTAAAAGAACTGGAACAAATAATGATGGGAATAAAATATTTTCATAAACGTTTGTCCATTTATTATTGCGGATATTTCCTGATAATTTTTTAATACATATATTGGTAAGTAAATACATTGGCAACCATAATAAAATAACTTCAAATAGTGTGCATTTTACAACAATAACATTAAATACACTAAATAAAATAGGTGCCATTATATAAATCAATCTTTTCAATGGGAAAAGCCAATATAAAATAGAAGCTACATAGTTAAGTTTTTGAGAGATACTAAGACCTTTTTTAAAGAGTATGTTTTGCTTTCTTCCAGTTTGAATACATCCTCTTGCCCACCTCTCCCTTTGTTTAATTAAACTTTTCAAGTCAGATGGAGACAAGCCTGAGGCATGTACCTCATTTACAGCATAACACTTATATCCCTTACTTTGAATTAATATACCAGTTGCAAAGTCTTCTGTTATAACACCAGTACAAAAGCCCCCTATTTCTTCTAAAGCTTTTCTTGAAATTATAGTATTAGAACCTCCATATATAACAGAATTTGATTTGTTTCTTCCTACTTGAATATCCCTATAGAAATAATCCTGTTCATTTGGAATTCTACTTTCTGAGTAAAGATTAAATTGAAATAAATCTGGATTGTAGAAACTTTGAGGTGTTTGTACAAACCCAACCTTATCTTCCATATAAAAATAAGGAACGCATGAGGTTAAGAAATCATGGGTTGGAATCATATCGGCATCCATTGTAACGATAAGCGGTGATGATGTGTGTGCCATTGCATTGTTCAAATTCCCTGCTTTTGCATGTTTTCTTTCAGTTCTTGTTATATATCCTATATTCATTTTGTCACATAAGTCTTTCATCTCTTGACGATTACCATCATCACATAAATATAAATGTACTTTTGACTTATCCTTATAGTCCATATTTAAACAAGCATTAATTGTTTTATACAATAATTCAGTAGGTTCATTATATGTAGCTATAAATACGTCTATTTCGGGGTATTTTTCATCTTCTATCTTAGGAGGCTTAGGACATTGAACATTAGTCATATTATAAAAATGAATACTTGCTTCAAACATCCCTATAACTTCTATAGCTAAAAGATAAATCCCTGAAATAACTGCAACTTTTCCATACTCAAAAGGAATTGTAAAAAAAATCCTCCACCCTAAATAAATTAAGGATGCTATCACAGTTGCAATAACTAAAATTTTATTTTTTGTACTTTTCAGATTCAAAAAAAATCACCTTCTTTTGTAAAATTAAACAAATAATTCTTTAATATTTTGTTACCCCTAACTCCCCTTACCTGTGCTCCATACAAAAAATTAATAATAGCATTTTTTAATACTATTATATAAACATAAAGATCAATAAAATCATTACTTTTAAAACTAAAAGTAGTACTATAACTTACACTATTATTTATAAATTAATATCATTAGTTTTTTATATTGACTTATAAATAATCAGCAAACTCACTTATAAATGTACTTTATATATACATTTATTTGCTTTTATAAGCATTTAATTACATATATCTACATATATTCATTGAATATAAATCATTTTTAAACATTTATTGACAAATTAATTTTAAATTGAAATAGAATAATTTGCAAGGGTTTTTTTATATAAATATAAAAAATTGTATAATTTTTTACTAAAATTTTAATGCATTTATGCACTTAAATCACTTTAATAGTTTAATTTAAAAATATATATAAAATTTTTACATAAAAATACACCCTTAGTTATAAGGATGTTATTAAGTATCTATTCAAGATTATCTAAAATTTTATCATTCTATACCTTTAATTCATTAAATTCTTTTATTTTTAATTCTTTTTTCTTTAAATTCCTAGAGTAATGAATCCAGCTTATCTTTTATTATAATTGCACAAATCATCCTCTTCTTCTACAAAAAAATTTTGTACATAGTCATCCCCCCCTTTATCATTGCATCATACATCTTTTTTCTAAATCTTTATTCTTTATCCTTAAAATAGAAATATAGAATATATAACAGATTTTCGTTTAACTTAGTGTTTATTTTATCATGATTTTATTTAAAAATATGGAAATCTACACTATTGTTAATTTTTACATAACCCTATTACTGAAGATTTTTGTTAATTTTTAATTATTGTGGTATACTATTAATAGAATGATTATTAATCTAATAAAATTTTTAAATAATAATAAGTTTTCTACAAAAAATTTTTATTAAAATTACAATAAATATTTACATTTTTAATATTATGTTTTAAATAACTATTTATCTTGGATATTTATTTAAAATTTCTTTAGTAGTGCTATGGATAAATTATTAGTTGATTATTACACTAAATCGACATTTTTAAAACATAGCCATTTTTTGATGTGATTATTATTTTTAACTCAGTACCACATTCAAAGATTTAGATATAAAAGTGCTATTTACCCTTATTAAGGGTGTTTTTTTATACCATAGAAATCTTCTTAATATACTTTTATATACTTACTCCATTCATATGGTTTATCTTTATAACATTTAGTTGAAAATATCTAAAAGAAATTTTTATAATTACTCTATTTTAAATGAATCCAAATAATATATTCTAAAACTTTTCATAAGTAGTGTAAGGATATGTTTTAAATTGCTTTCCATATTATAGGTCATGACCAAATCGTTAAAACATAGCCTATATAATAAAATATAAAGGAGATTATTTATAGTGAAAAAGAATTACAAAATCAAAAAGACAATATCAATAAAGCAGTTTATTTCAGAATTTGGTGAAAGTTTATCCAAACATATGAAAAAACGTTTATTAGATTTAGAAGTACGTTCTGTTTTAACAAGAAAAGAGGATAACTATAGACTTGATTTAAAACATGTAGAACATACACAATACAATTGTCATTCATCAAATAGTGACACCTGTAAAAAAGAATATGCATATGCTAGCTTTGTAATAATTGATAATACATTGTATTTTTCAGAAAAATGTCTAGAAAGTGATGCGGTTATGCAATCACCTATTGTAAGCACTATATACAATAATTTAGATAGCGAAAATATGGTTTGTGATAAAGATATTAATGCAAAATTAATAAATGATGATAACATTGACTACATAATAGATACTATATTAACTGTATGTCCTGAAGTATCTCAAAAATATATAGACATTGTACATCAAATGACATCTCTTGCGGAAAGCAGTACAAGAGGAATCTCTTACGGAAAACTATCTTTATAAAATTCATTAAAAACTATCTTTATAAAATTCATTAAAAACTTACTCTATTAAAAAAGTTCTCAGTATGATTATCACACTGAGAACTTTTATTAAAAATAAGCCTCTAGTTTTTTAGGTCCCGATATTATTCCCCTACTTACATATAATGTTCCATCATCCTTCGTTTCAACACTCCATTTTATAAGCATTATTTGACCATTTTTAATTTCAATTCCTGTTATACACCTTGGATGGACACAGCTTCCATCATTGAAATATGGAACCTCATTAACACTTGGGAACATAGGTCTATGGGTATGTCCCGTAATAATCATTTGTTTTCTTGCTTTTGCCCATCTTATAATCTTTCGTTCTATAGTTTTCTTCTTTTTGTAATTTTTAGCAGCACTTGTTGGATCTTTAATTCCTAAATACAAAGTTAATGGCCTCCATATATATCTAACTAAAAATCTGCTAATTGGCCAAAGCTGATCATTAATAAAATCTCCTTGATGTCCATGTACAACAAAAATTTTATTTTTTGTATTTAAATATTTTAAAATTAATCCTTCATAAACTTCGATTTTATCAAATAAAGACTTCCATTGTTTTTTTCTTGTATCATAATAATAATACAAATTTTTTTTAACATATTTTTCTTTCCTTTTTACAATATCATGATTACCCCAGATCATATAAAGTCTATTATCCTTATGAAATTTACTCATTAAATCAAAAATATTACTATGCGTTTGTCTTATCTCTGTAAACTTTCTGTTTTCCCAAAGTTCATCCCCATCTCCAATTTCAATGTATATATAACCATTCTTATAATAATAATTTAATGCAGTAAATAAAAGATTTTGATTATGAGCGAAATCATCTGCCCAAGTATTATCCCCTCTGTGACAATCACTAATTAATGCTATCTTAGACGAATCGTCAATTGCTATCTCCTTCGATGTATTAAATACTTTACTTAACCTTTTAGAAGTAAACATTTATTACCCCTTAATATAATTGCTCTATAATATACTACTTTTTATTTAAAGTGCTACTATTTATTCTATGAATAAATAGATTATTGGATACTAAAAATCAAATTAGATTAACCTTTAAATATTTACTTCTGAACCTGTTCTAATATACTCTATCTTATCACCCAAAATGCTTTTTAATTTTTTGTATGCTTTTTCCCCTGTACAGTGTCCTGTATAAACTTTTTCTACTTTAGTATTAATAATCTTTTTAGCAATTTCATTAATTTCCCATTGTGAAGCACTTAATGACTTTATTATAGGTAATGTAACTAGATGAAATCCTCCAATAACAGCTTTTATATTCATATTAGGAAAAGCATTTTTTGATGTTTCTATAATATTAGAAATACCATTATGAGAACATCCTGCAAATATACATATACCCTTAGCCTCTTTTATAATCATAATTAACTCGTGGTGAAACTTATCTGGAACTAATTTAGTTCCTTCTTTAATATATAAATATTTGTTTCCTCTCGGAACTTTATATTGCTTGTATATATCTGTAATAATAAAGATTTCATCCATTATTTCTGTAAAACTATCTATGTATCTAATTCTCTTACTATATTTTTCAAATACCTTTTCATCAATTGAAACATCTATATTAAGGAAAAGATAACGAAAATAATATTTATTTTTAGCATTTCTTTTCATGTATACTTTAGCTTTACTATTTATTTTGAAAAACTCTAAAAGTCCACCGCCATGATCACCATGTCCATGAGAAATAACTACAACATCAACCTTTTTTAAGTCAATTCCTAGCTTTTGTGCATTGTTAATAAAATTTCCTTTTCTACCTGTATCAAAAAGTATACATTTATTATCTTTTTCTATATAAAGGCATAATCCCTGTTCACTAATCAACTCCTGTGAAAGATTTTTATTCTTAGTGTTCTCTATAAGTGTAATTATTTTCATAAAGTCTCCTTTATATTTGCTAATATTTACTATACCAAACTTAGTTATTCAATATACTCAACTATTAGCTTTATTCTCTTCCATTACTTCACTCCAACTTATATTAAAGATTTTTTTCCATAAAATTATATTAATTAACACTAAAATTCCCATGTACACATAAATGGCAAAACTATATTTTATTGAGTTCCTAACTAATTTATGAATTAAGAAAAGTATTCCTGTAATTATAAAAGAAACTATGAGTGTAGTGATGGAGCCTCCCCCATTATTTTGAAAATCCTTACAAAAAGGCAATTCCTTTTTATAAAAGCTTTGCATAACAACTATCAAAATAAGCATACTCAAAAACATTACTATTGTATCTGGTAATATTCTTAAGCCACATACTATTATAAAAACAATACAAACACTCCAAAATATAGGCAAAATATATTTTAATATAAATCCTTTCAAAACTCCTTTTTGAATTTTCCCTGGATTATCTATAGGTAATAATATATATATCCATGATGCCTTATACCTTTCACTTTGACTTAAAAGAACTACATTTGCAGCTAACATAAGTATAGATAAATAAATTGAAAAATAAGAATTTCCATTTGAAAACTCACTAAAAGCCTGAGAAAATGATTCAAATTTTGAAAAACTACTTATAAGAATTATAAATGGGAAAATCACCGCAAAAGCTAAATCAGGATACAACTTTAGCTTTAACTTTCTTTCTGTTGATATCATATTTTTTGAAAAACGGAAAAATATATTCTCTACCCTATCTCTACAAAAAATGGATGCATATCTTTTATGTCTTAGTCCTTTACCTTCTTCAATACCTCCTTTTTTTCCTACACTACTATCAAGTTTTTGCAAATTCTCTTCAAAATATGGCACAATGAATTTGTAGTATATACCAAAAATTATAATTGGTATAGCCACACACATTATACTCAGTAGTATATACTCTCTTCCACTATTATGTTCAATTATCAAACTGTATGGAGCTCCAAACCACACTGGTGGTACTAGATAACTCCACCATTTAATTGTAAAATTAAAATTTGCATCAGTAAAATCAAATACTCTTGGTATAATTTGATATCCCAAAGCAAGTACTATTGATAAAATTATTTGAAAATAATTTATTATATCTTTAAGCCTTTCTCCATCAAAAACTTTTAGAATAAAATAATATAATATAGCTGTAAAAAAGATTGTAAAAAATGAAATTAATATAATTTCAAAAAAGAAGATTATAAAAAATTTCAATTTGTATTTAACAAGTCCCCCTATTAATGTTGGACCTGCAATTGCCCCGGTAATTGATGCAATATAAATCAAAATATGAGTAGTCTTAGCTGCATTTATAGTTTTAGAATCTAATGGTTTAGTATTTAATATATTCTTATCACGTATATCTAAAAGTACAGAAGAAAAATCTGCAACCATAGTAGTCATAATTAAAAACATTATAGCACCTACATTTATACTCATCTTTACAATCATGGGAGATGGAATAAAAATAAATACCATCAAAAAAATCCCCATTAATCCATACATTAATAGTGATTTTTTAAAAGTATTATTTTTATTTTCACTATTTTTATACATTGTCGGAACCCTTCTACTATCCATTAAGAGCTTTAATTTAAGTATTGTTCTCATGGAATCATAATTAACGCCAAGTTTTTCATATATAAATTTAAATTTATCAATAAGTTTTAATACCCAAAAATCTTCCATAGTTATACCTCTTTTAATACGGAGATGAATTCATCTGCAATCTCTTCATGTTTTGTAAACCCTGTTATTTGATTAAAAATTTCCTCAAGAGAACCTTCCATATTCTTTTTCTTTAGTTCTTCAAAAGTACCATCAGCTGCAATTTGACCATTGTTTAATAGTATTATTCTACTACTTATTTTCTCAACCACTTCCATTATATGAGATGAATAAAATATAGTTTTTCCTTCAGAAGCTAGCTTTGAAAGAACCTCTTTAAAGACAAGTACACTATTTGCATCAAGACCACTTAGAGGCTCGTCTAAAAATAAAATATCAGGATTGTGAATAAGACTTGAAATTATTAGAAGTTTTTGTCTCATACCTTTTGAATAAGAAGATATCCTAGAATGATATGCCTCCTCTATACCAAAAAGACTCATAAGTTTTTTTGCTTTATTATTTACTACATCTAATTGCATACCATATACTTCACCTAAAAAAGTTATATATTCATAAGCTGTTAAATTGTCATATATCTCTCCGTTTTCAGGAACATATCCTATTTTATTCTTATATTCTACATTCTCATAAGATATTTTGTTTCCAAATATCTCTATTTCCCCTTCATACCCCTTAACTAAGCCAAGCATTATCTTTACAGTAGTACTTTTTCCAGCACCATTAGGCCCTATATAACCAATAATTTCTCCTTTTTTTACTTCTAAATTTATTCCTTTTAATACTTCTTTACTCCCATAATTCATCTTTAAATTTCTTATAGAAACTACTACATCATTTAAAGTGCTCATTTACTTCCCCCCATTAAAATCTATAGATCATAGTCATAGATCTTTTACATAAGATTTAAATTGCTCCTTTTTTCAATATATACCCAATTGTACCATATTGATATATACATAGTATATATTTCGTTTAATTAAGCTAAAATTAAAGCACCTTTACTGCATATAAACAATAAAGGTGCTTTGTTTCTATTACTGAAAAGCTACTATTATAAATAATAATACTCCTATTATTAAGCAAGCTATACCTATTTTATTTCCTTGAATAACATTGTTATTGTGGTAATACTCAGAATAGTCATTTTTATTACCTGTTATCTTTTGAACACTTTCATTCAATCTTACTTGTGCATCAGGAGGTATTCTACTTCCCCCTCCACTTGGTGGACTAAATAATGAACTATCCCCCTTAAAACACATAATTATCCCAATGATAATTAAAATAATAGCTACATAGACTAAAGAATTGCCCATGCTTTTTCACCTGCCTATTATAATAAATATAAATTCTAGATGATTTTTGATTTAATTTAATCATAAGTTAGCCCCCAATTATAATAATATACCCCTGTATCATTATTATAAAAAAACACTCACATAATGTAAACATATATATTTTTTAATAAATATTGGGTATAACTTTAATTCTTAATAAAAATAATTATAATATTAATCTACATTTAGAATCTCATATATCTTTTCTATAAATAAACATTATTATCTCTAATAACTATTAAATCTTCGATTATAAATTTACGAGTTAATAAAACACATTATAGCGTCAGACAAATTTAACTCTTTTAAGTTCCATTTTCTTTCCATTTTCTCTATCTCTCTATAATGTAGTTTAGCCTCATTTATAAATTTATAAAAATGCTTGTCCATCCATGGAGGAGTCCATGCACCAGATCTACATATATGAATTGCGCTTACCTTAATATCCATCCCTATCTCACTCATATCTATATAATTTATATTAAACGTTTCATTTATTTCTTTAAAATCTTCAGATTCCTCAAAAGAATATGGGCTATATATTATTTTTGCATCTTTTACAATATTCTCTACAAATAATTTACCTAGCCAATTAGCACAATTAACTTCAAATTTTAATGATTCTAGCCCACCATATCCTAAATCAGAATGAGCATCAAATAAATATACTTCTTTACAATTATATTTTTCACCTATATTATATGAAAACTTGTGAGAGTCAGAAATGTATAAAGGAGTTTTTTTAGATATATTGAAATGTTTAAAAATTTTTTTCCAAAAACTATTTACCCCAGCTCCTAGTATCACTTTCTTTTCAATATTTATTCCCTTTCTTTTTTCATCAAGATATCTTTTATACCATCGATATTTTAGATTAGTGTCATTTTCAATATAAGAGCCACACCATTCTCTTTTTATTTTAACAAAGTAATCCCAATCAATACTTAAAAGAATATTTCTCATAATATCATCTCCCTAAGTAATTATTAGCACTTTCCAAGTACTGGATTGTTATTTACTTATATGGCTTGCTCAATAATTCATTTTAACAAAATAAAAACAACATATTTTCGTACTTAATCTTAGATTTTTGTTTATTTATAGATATTAAGCGAGCTAACTTATAAATTAAATTCTAAAATATATTATAAATACAATGTTTGTATGTATTATTATAAATATGTAATTATATGTTATATATACCATCATACCATTCTGTATGTTCTGTTTCAAATTAGCGTTATGTTTGGATAAATCTTTTACAATATTAGAAAAATCTAGTTCAGCTAATATTAATTCTAATTTAGTTTTAGGTTGATATTTTATAATTTCATCAAAGGATAATAAAAATTGTTGTTAAATATACATAAGTGAGATTCACTCCTTTTGTTGATTTGTTTTGTTGGTACTTAATATATTCAACATTTTGGGGTGAATCTCCTTTTTGCAATTGTAAAATATCAGTAAATTCCATGATTAAGAAATATGAAATTTACTCAATTAAAAACTTTTTCTTAAAAAGCCTCCTTCCAATTGATAAATATATCTACAGCGATTTGCTAATTCATTTGAATGTGTAACCATTATAATTGTTATTCCTTGTTTTTGAAGATTATCAAAAATATTTAAGATACTTTCTTCTGTTTTTTCATCTAAGGAACCTGTTGGCTCATCTGCTAGTATGATTGAAGGTTTTTTAATAATTGCTCTGGCAATAGCTATACGTTGTTTCTCTCCACCAGATAAATTTGAAATAGGCTTGTCTATAAACTCTTTCATATCTAATTTACTCAAAGTATTTATTACTTCCTTCTTTATCTCTTTCTCAGGAAATTTAGCATATTGTAATGGAAGTGCAATATTTTCAAATACATTTCTGTCATCTAACAAATTAAACTGTTGAGTTATAAATCCTATATATTCTCTGCGGTATTTTGCCCTTTCATCTAAAGAAGTCTTTGTTATATTTTTTCCTTTAAAAAACATTTCACCTGCTTCAAAGGGTATTAGTCCCCCTAAAATGTTTAAAAGAGTGGATTTTCCCGAACCACTTCTACCTTTAATAGCAATATAATCTCCTGGATAAACTTTAAGATCTAAATTTTTTAAAATGTTTTTATACTTACTACCATTCTTAACTTTTTTAGTTATTTTACAAAGCTCTATCAACATATCATCTCACCCTTTCTTCATCCATTAGTAAATAATCTGTAAGTGGTTTATGTATTAATTGATATGAGGATATAAAAGATAAAATAATGCTAATTATAAAAAGTAATACAAACAATATTAAATGTATTTTATAGGAGCCTATCATTAATACTTCATCTAGTATAACTATATAAGTGAAAAATGACATTAACATTATGCTGCTTATTTCTAGCCATTGTTGTATTATCAAATTAAATTTTGTAGCTCCTTGCATATAGTGAATTGCATAAAAAGGAAGTCGTCGTTTTTGCTGTAGGAATAATACTAAACTTACCAAAAACAAATTCAACCCAAAAGCAACCAAAAAAATTATTCTTATTAATTTACTGTTTTCTTGTATAACCATCATTAATCCATTATATTTTTGTAAATGTGGATTAAATCCAACAAAAGAATATTTACTAAATGAACTCATTTGAGATATAACCTCTACGTCTTCCATCATATTTCGAATTTTAACAGGATCATTGTCTGTTACAACATATCCATTAACCATTGCAAAATAAGTAATTTTTTGAAACTCACAATCTTTTTTAGATACTGGAGTATTGTAATTCTGATATGGTAATACTATATATCTATCTAAGTAAAACTCTGGTTCTCCATTATATAACACTTTACTATTTTCCTTAAAAAAACCAATTACTTTTACATTAATATCTTTAAAATAATAATTTATAGTGAATTTTTCTCCTATTTTATATACATTTTTATAAGAATCCCCTAGTAAAACAGGTATAGCATCTTTTTTATACTTAAAATCATCTTCTTCCCATTTTCTTCCCTTAGATACATCTAAATTAAAAAACTTAAAAGCTTGTTGATTCATTTGAAGGGATTTAACTGGCGTATAGCTTTTACCATCTAATTCTACTTTGGGAAAGTTTTTTCCTGTTTCATGACCCTCGATCATTGTTTCAGGTATATTCTTATTTTGTATACCAACATACTGATTCATCATTGTAAGATATTGAAAGTTATCAGCATTATCTAAACTATTATAAAAATTTTTTAGCTTTACTAATGCATCTGACTGATCAGCAAAATTTGAAAAATCGTCTTCATCATAATAACCGTCAATAAGTTGATATATTGCCTTTCCTTCATATACCTTTTTTAAACCATCTTCTTCATAATTTAATGCATCAGTAAAAGAGAGAAATGCTCCTAAAAGAATTAAAAATATAGTTATTTGTAAATAAGTAATTGCTACCATAACTTTATATTTTTTTAAATATAAAAGAAGTTCCTTAAATCTCATCTTACAACTCCTCACTTTCCAAATACATTATCAATAGGTGCTTTAATCATAAATATTAATGCAAATATACAAGAACTAATAAGAAAAAAAATGTCAACAAAAACAATTTCTTTTATGATATGAAAGGAAATATTATCTTTCAATAAAAATATGATATTTGCTATAAAACTAGCAATTAATACATTTAAACTAATCTTTTTTATATTTTCACCTATTATTGTTTTCCGAGGAATCCCTAATAAAAACATAACATACATCGTAACCTTTTCTTTTTCATACCAGTAGCGTAGATATATAAATATACTGCAAATTATTAATAAAAATGAATCTATGCTAAGTAACCTATAAAAAAAAGTAGTATTAGCTGTTTTATATAAACCTTTTGATATACCTTGAACATAAGATGTTTTTTTATATTCTTTAGTAATATCATTTACCATTTTATTTATTGTAGATTTACCGTTGCTATCTACAATCACTTTCATTCTACCAGTTGTAGGAATTTTTTCACCCTGTAATAAAATAAGATAATCTGCTCGACTTACAAAAGAAGCTCCCATAACTCCTATGACTTCATAGTCTTCTTCTTGAAAAGAAATATAATCTTTACCATTATATTTCTTTATATGTTTTACCATTTCTTTTCCAACTACAGCTTTTCTTCCTTTTATATTCTCCGAGAAAAAACTTCCTTTTTGCATAGGAGGTTTCCATTTTTCATTTTTTTGAGCAAAAAATCTAAATACATCATTGTATTCAATAAATACTCTGCATTCGTTATTGTTATTTAAATTCTCAATATATTTTTGTGGTTCATTATCATTGAATACAACATAATTTCTTGTATAAAGTCCATTTGATAATTCACTAAGTTGTTTTTGATGAACTGTATATACTAAAAAAGAAAAAGCAAATAAATTAAGACAAATAAAAAAAACAATAAATATAATATTCTTTTTCTTTAAATAATACATAAATAACCTCATTTCTAAATACAAGACTATTTATTAATATCATTAATAAATAGTCTTGTATTTTTAAAATATTGATTAATGACCCCAATATGTTCTAGCTTCTATATTTTCAAGCCATCTAGGTACATAATATGGTGAAGTGGCCTCTGTATAACCTACCCCCCATTTTCTACCACTTGTTGTTCTTACAGCTCCATGACTATTTTCCATTCGAGCAGTTGTATAGTGTTTAGTGTTTGGCCATATAGTTTCTCCATATGAAGCAAAACCAGCAGTTCCAGAATTATCCATCCACTTCATTAATCTTTTTCCTGTATGAGACTTAGGACTAGAACTTCTAACACTCCTAACACTTCTAGATGATCTAGTTCCAACATTGGAATAATATCCTCTTGATTCACTCCATCCTCCATAAGCTTTTTGCGCTTCACTATTGTGAGCAAATGAAATTGTTGAAATTCCTATAGCTAAAGTTCCACACAATGTACACATTACAATAACTTTTTTAATTTTTTTCATAAAAATTCCCCCCTATGTTTAAACAGTTCAATTAAGTTGCTACCTTTCCAGTAGCTTATCCAAATTATATAGCCCTGTAACCAGCTTTTCAATACTAAATGCATGAAACGTATAAAATGAAGCATAAACGGAATTTACTAACATTAATTGCTAATTATAATATAATTTTTAAGATTATACTTGAGAATTATAAGAAAAATTATGATATTTACGACAAAGTTTTTATTAATAACACTCACCTATAACTCATTTACGGCTAAAGAGAGTTATAGTTTATTTATTAAAAATTAAATTCAAGTTCTTGATATGTAAAACTTTATAAAAATACAATTATATCGTCCCTTGTTATGAACTATTATATTCTCTTTATATAAGAAAATTGTATAATTAAAAGTTTCAAATACGAAATACAAGTTTCATTGTGAGTAGTACTTTAAAATTTTTCTTGAAACTTCTATACAATGTGCTATAATTTTTTTAGAAAGTAATTATAATATCTTATAGATATTTACTTTCAATTATTAAATTTGTCCAGTGAGACAAAAATAACAGGAGGTAACAATAATGGGTTATTTATTATTGCAAGACGGAAGCTTATTTCAAGGTAAGATTATTGGAGAAGAAAAAAATTTACTTGGAGAAATGCTATTAAAAGATGAAAACAGCATTACCATTCAATGTCCAACAATTCATAATGAAAGCTCAACTATAAGTAATTCAAATAATATAACAGATTATATAAAACTCTCGGATACAGATTTCCAATTTTTAAAACAAAAAATTAAAAATACTAACGTTGTTATAGGAAAAATTGTTACTGATTCTTTACCTATAGACTTTCACCTTTACGACTTAAAAACTTGTGTTACATTAGGTTTAAACTAGTGCGTTTTTTCTATAATTTATTTTACTTATAAACTATAAGTAAATAACTATACCTAAATATTACTACCATTAAAATTATTTGAATTTATAATTTTAATGGTAGTTTTTATTTTATTAACTATATTTTGAAGTTTGATACTAAGTAACTAACATAATCTAACATATTGATAAAAATAATAAATTATGGTATATTATTTAAAGCAAGTGTATATACACTTGTATACACCTTTAGAGGAGAGGTCTAATTAATGAATTTTAAAGAGAAAATATTAAGATTAAAACAAAAAAAAGATGCCATTATACTAGCACATTATTATCAAAATGGAGATATTCAAGACATAGCTGATTATGTTGGAGATTCTTATTATTTAAGTGAAATAGGAAGAAATTGCACTGAGAAAAATATAATATTCTGTGGAGTTAGATTTATGGCAGAAAGTGCTAAAATTCTATCACCAAATAAAAAAGTTTTTCTTCCTAATTTAAATGCATCATGCTATATGGTATCTATGGCTAATGCTAAAGATATTGAAGAATTAAAAATAAAATATCCAAATGCTAAAGTAGTTTGTTATATAAACTCTGCTACTGAAGTTAAAGCAGTTTCAGATGTGTGTTGTACATCTTCAAGCGCTATTAATATAGTTAAAAAGTTAGATAGTAGTGAAATAATATTTGTACCAGACAAAAATCTTGGAAGCTACATACAAGAACAAATACCTGATAAGAAAATAATATTGTGGGACGGATGCTGTGTTATCCATGATATGATAAATGCTCAAGACATTATTGAAGCCAAAAATAAATACGGACAAGATATCAAGGTGTTATCGCATCCAGAATGTAAAAAAGAAGTAAGAGATTTATCAGATTTTATAGGTAGTACAGGGGATATATTGAAGTTTGCTTCGCATAACAATTTAAAAAAATATCTTATTGTAACTGAAGATGGAATTCTACATAAACTTAAACAAAAAAATCCTGATAAAGAATTCTATACTCTAAATATGATATGCAAAAATATGAAACTTACAACTCTAAAAGATCTATATCTCTGTCTTGAGAATTTAGAAAATGAGATAACTCTTGACGAAAATATAAGAAAATCAGCATATAGAGCTCTTGAAAATATGCATATTCTTGGTAGGTGATTAAATTGAATATTAATTCAGATGTACTTATAGTCGGCACTGGAATCGCTGGAATGTATACTGCATTAAATCTATATAAAAATTTAGATATAGTGATGATTACCAAATCAACATTAGAAGAATGTAATTCTTACCTTGCTCAAGGGGGAATTTCTACAGCCAGAGATGAAAAAGACAAAGACTTATTTATTGAAGACACCTTAAAAGCTGGTAATTATAAAAATGATATAAAAGCAGTAGAAGTTCTTGCATCCGAATCACTAAGTAACATTCAAGAGCTTATAAATTTAGGTGTGGAATTTGATAAAAAAAACGGATTTCTGGATTATACAAGAGAAGGTGCCCATAGTGTTAACAGAATTGTTCATTGTGCTGATAAAACAGGTAAAAAAGTCTCTGAGGCTCTATTAAAACAAGTTATAAAAAGAAAAAACATACGAATATATGAAAACACAACTCTTATAGATTTAATAGATAAAAATAATATATGTTTTGGTGGAATTGCAACAAATGAAGAAAGCATAGTTAATATATATGCTAAAAATACAATACTTTCAACAGGAGGTATAGGAGGACTATTTAAGAATTCCACTAATCAGAGAACGCTAACTGGCAATGGCATAGCTATAGCTTTAAGAAAATGTATTGATGTAAAAGATCTAAATTACATTCAATTTCATCCTACAGGATTATATGAAGATAAAGCAGAAGGAAAAAGATTTTTAATTTCAGAATCTCTAAGAGGAGAAGGTGCTAAATTAGTAAATATTAATGGTAAAAGATTTGTTGATGAATTACTTCCAAGAAATATAGTTTCGAAAGCTATATTGGAAGAAGAAAATAAAACAAATTCAAAATATGTTTATTTAGATATAACACATATGCCTAAAGAATTTATTATAAAAAGATTTCCATTAATATACAGTGAATGTAAATCAAGAAATTTAGATATCACAAAAGAGAAAATACCAGTTACACCTGTTCAACATTATTTTATGGGTGGAATAAAAGTAGACTGCTATTCACGAACTTCTATGGAAAATTTATTTGCTTGTGGTGAAGTTAGTTGTACTGGTGTGCATGGTGCTAATAGACTTGCAAGTAACTCTCTACTAGAAGCTCTAGTATTCTCAAAACGAGCTGCAAATATTATAAATAATAATATTCGTAATATAAATTTAAAGTGCATAGATAAACAAATAGATAATCAATACGCCACAAACCTTTCTCTTTTAAATAAAAAAATAGTTTTAAAAGAGTTAATAAAAATTCGGGGTGATATAAAAAATGAACTGGTTAATTATTGATAAAGTACTAATAAACGCTCTTAAAGAAGATTCTTTATACGGAGATATAACCACAGATTCTGTTATAGGTGAAGACAGCACTTGTTGCGTTGATTTGATTGCAAAAGAAAATGGTCTTATTGCAGGTATTGAGGTTTTTAAAAGAGTTTTTCAAATTTTAGGTAATGTAAATATAGACTTATTTGTAGATGATGGAAGTGCAGTTGAAAAATCACAGATTATAGGTGTAATTAAAGGGAATACACGAAATATACTAACCGGCGAACGGTTAGCCCTCAATTTGCTTCAAAAAATGAGCGGTATAGCAACTATTACTAAAAGCTTTGTAGATGAATTAAAAGGTACAAAAACCAAGCTTTTAGATACAAGAAAAACAACACCTAATTTAAGAATGCTTGAAAAATACGCAGTTAAAATTGGTGGTGGAGTTAATCACAGGTCTAGCTTATCTGATGGAATACTCATTAAAGATAATCATATAAGTGCTGCTGGTGGAATAAAAAATGCTGTCTCACTAGTAAAAAATAATGTATCTTTTGTAAGAAAAATAGAGGTAGAAGTTGAAACTATAAATCAAGTATATGAAGCATTAGAAGCTGAAGCTGATATAATAATGCTTGATAATATGGATATAGAAACAATGACAAAAGCAGTAAAAATAATTAATAAAAGAGCTATAATTGAAGCCTCCGGTAATGTAAATCTTAGTACTGTAAAATCCATCGCTAACACCGGAGTAGATTATATTTCTACAAGTAAAATTACTCATTCTGCTAAAGCATTAGATATAAGCATGAAAAATTTAAAATTAGATAAATAAATAATTTTTCAATCTAAAAAAGCACTCCTTGTTATAAAAATCAGGAGTGCCTTTATTATATAATATTCCTATAAACAAAAATTGATTTTAATAATTTTCACTTATAGCTTATAGAAATATTTATTTTTTATTTAAATGACAAAATTACATTACCTATTTAAATTTTTTGATTATACAATTTTCTCAAATATTAAGTTGCTATTTTTGCACTGTAAATTCCATCTTCATAGGAGCTAATAATTTAAATTGTTTTTTATTTTCCTTTGAAGATTGAATGCCTTTAATAAATAAAGTATATTTCTTGCCTTTTTCATATGAATTTTCTGGTTCTACTATAATAGAATTATTTTTTTTGTCGTAGCTTGCTTTTACCTTAACTTGATGATTCTTGTCATCTAAAACATAGACATTTGATGTATTTACTGTTAATTCATCTAAGCTTTTAGAGAATTTAATACCCCACTTTTTGTCCATAGGAACATTTTCTTTTTTCTCCATGTCTATCACTAATGATTTTTTATCCTTATCATCTGTAAGACTTTTTATAACAGCAAAGTTATTTTGATTTTCTTTAATTTTTGTTTCTCCACCAACTACACATAGATAATCTTGTTTTAATAAAGTATCTATAACCTTAGCAAAATTTCTTATATCTTCAGCTGTAGTTGATATAATTTCTTCTCTTTCCTTTTGCATGTCTTCTTGTTTAGTCTCACTTATATACAAACTATCGGCTATCATTGCATCACCAGCAGGACCTAACATACTATTTATAAAATTATTAGCAGCATCCATTTTTCCAATAGTTCCTATTATAAAGTTAGTCATTTCTTGTTCGCTTGCATCAAATTTACTAAGATATTCTGGAATTCCATCAATAATATCTAAAGTTTCCTTTAAATTTGGATCTCTATAAGATGAAAATATTACATTAGAATTATTTAAATCCATGCTAGTTCCATAAGCTCCGCCTTTTATTCTTATATTGTTCCACAAATATCCACCTTGTAATATATTAGCAAGTACCATAAGTTTTCCAGTTTGCTCATAACCTGCTTTTTTCAAATCTCCGCCTTTTGTTACATATTGAACCTTTGAAGGTATCATTATTCCCTCATTAATATTAGAACTATCAAAAACATATTTATTACTTTGCAATTTTTCATTTCTTAAATTATTTGAAAAGCTTTTGAAATTATTAACAAAATTATTATAATCTTTTTCTTCTCCAGTATAACTAACTATCATATCTTGCTTGTTAAATACAAGATTCTTAACTTCTTCTAGATTTTTTATTATTTCATCACTTTTACTATCAAAATTTTTATCTAAATCACATAAAAATTTATAAAATTCTTCTGTCTGGTGATTATTGTATTTACCTGACTCTGACATATAAGATACTATTTTTTGCATAGCTACACTATCACCACTTGAATTTAATACTGATTCATTTACCATCTTTATATTCTTTATTTTATCTTTTAACTTTGCTTTATCATTTAATTTACTATTGTATATTATTTCTTTTACTAATTCAAAGCTTATAGGTGTCTTTTCTTTTAATGATGTAATACTCACCATCATTTTAGGGTGATATACATTGTTGTCTTTCTGTTTTACAAAATTGTTATTTTGAATACTAATACCACCTGAATTTTTTAATATTTCCTCCATTAAATCTTCTTCACTATATTTCTTTGTATCCATACTACCTAAAAGTCCACTTAACAAATACATATAACATAATTTTTCTTGAGGTACTTTAGTAGTATCGAAAAATAATCTTATATAATCGACTCCATTAGTATAAATAGGATGGTACAGTGTTTTAATTCCATCTATATCTTTTTCTACTGTGTTGTATTCTTTAGCTTTGCTACTTATGTCTTCACGAGTAAGGCTTGGAAGTTTACTTAAAGCTTCTTTTGAATTTGGAGTTTCTTGCCATTTTTTAAGTTCTTTTGTTTGTTGTACAAGTTTATTTATTTCATCTTTTGAAAGACTAGCTTTAATTTTTGCTAATTTTCCTTTTAATTCAGCTTCCTTCTTTTCTTCAAGTCCAGGTGAAGGTTTTAAAACTATTAAAGATGCATGTTTATTATCTAATAAATATTTTTGTACTAACGTCTGCAAATATCCATTTTTTATCTTATCTTTAAGATTGTTTATATCTGAGTTTATATTTAAATATAATGTTGGTTCTCCATCATATAACCAGCTTCTCATCATTAACATATTATATGCAAGGGCAAAGTTGCCTTTTACAGTACGATTAGAAAGTTCATATACATTAAGTACAGAATTCATTAAATCTTTATCAAATCCATTTTTAGCTACGTCTTTAAGCGTTTTATCAATTATTTCTTGGAACTTCTCTTTCTTACTTTCATCTACATTTTGTGCATTTATGCTAAATACGGGTTGCAAAGAATTAGGATTAAAGCTTGCGCTAACATTCTCTCCAAATCCATTTTCCTTTAATGCCTTTGAAATAGGAGAAGACGGCATACCTGCTAACAATGTCTGAAGTACTGAAAATCCTAAAACTACATCCTTGTTTTTCACAGTATCCACTACATAGTTTGAACTTAAATAAGTTTTATTTTCAATTGATGTACCTTTTGGTATTGAATATTCTTCAACCTTCATTTTTCTTTCATTAAATGGTTTTTGAATTTGTAACTCTGTTTTGACTTCTTTTTTATCAAAATTATTTAAATAGTTTTCACCTATATATTTTAAAGCTTTGTTTATATTTAAATTTCCTGATAAATAGAAATAACTATTTGAAGGATTATAATACTCTTTATATGTATTTACAAACTTTTGATAAGTTAAATTTGGCATTTCTTCAGGATATCCGCCAGACTCATATTTATACGAGGTGTCTGGGAAAAGAGATTGATTAATAGCCCTATTTAATATACGATCAGGACTAGAATAATTTCCTTTCATTTCGTTATAAACTATGCCATTATACTTTAACTCATCATTAGGAGATTTTAGTTCATATCTCCAGCCTTCTTCTTTAAATATTTTTTCATCTGTAGCCATATTAGGGCAAAAAACAGCATCTAAATATATACTCATTAAGTTTTCAAAGTCTTTACTATTTTTACTTGACACTGGATACATAGTGCTATCTGATGCAGTCATAGCATTTAAGAAAGTATTTAATGAACGTTTGCTCATTTCTATAAAAGGATCTTTAACTGGATATTTCTTAGAACCTTGCAGAACTGAATGTTCTATAATATGATTTATTCCTGTATCATCCTTAGAAGGAGTACGGAAATTAACACAAAACATTTTATCTTCGTTTTTATTGTCTAGAAACATAAGACGTGCTCCACTCTTAGGATGTTTATATTCATAAGCATTGCATTTTAAATCTTCAACCCATTTTTTTGATACTAACTGAAATCCCCCTAAATCCTCTTGATTTGCTACCAATGCATAACAAGTCTTTGAATTTAAATCTAATGCCTTAACTTTGCCCATACTTCCCATTACTAAAGTTTGAGAAGTAATAACTGCTGCCAAAGTTAAAACCAATGTAGATTTTAATTTTCTGTTCATTGTTAACTCCCCTTTTTTTATGAAAATTTGTAATTCTAGTACATATTAGCATATAATTTATTCTTATACAATTATTAGGAGTAAACTTAAGATTTACTTAAGGTTTATTGTATTTTTATATTATTAGCTTGCCCAATAATTCACATTAACTTACTTTTTTATTTCCATATATCTCATTATTCCAAATTTTCCTTTATACTGAATTTTATTATTCTTAATAAGCTCAGTAATTCTCCAAACTATATACGTATCAGTTGTTAGGTCTTTATTATGTCCTAATACATTACCAACAGCCCTAGCAGATTTCCTAAATTTTTCCTCTACATAATGTAATATAAACTCATCAAAATAATCCTCTGACACACTTATAACTTTACCGTCCTTATAAACTCTAAGATTAGTATTTTTACTTTTCAAAACTTTGAAATTTTCTGATAAAGATTGATACATCTCTTCATTAATCTTTTTAGATATCTTCATAAACTCTGGAAATCTTTTTGGGGCTATTTCTCCAATCGCTCTTGGAGTAAATTCATTAATCATACCTTGATTGTATGTAACTTCTGATGCATTAATTAAATAAGTTTTATCTAAACTACAATTCAATAATTCAAGAGTATACATTAATCCTGTAAGTTCCATAGCATTTTCAGCACACCAAAAATATATAGTGTCCTCATTATCTACATTTATAATTTCTTTATGATACTCATCATATTTTTCCTTAAACTCCCTTACTCCCCAAACTTCTAATTCATTATATATTTCTTTGTAAAATTCTGAATTCTTATCTTCTTTTAATAAAATTGTATTCTTAAGTTCTTCATATAAGATAATCTTTTTCAACCATTTTAATCTTTTGTCTATGGTATTTAATTTGTCTATAGGACCATTAGATAAATCATCATAAAGACATATAACCTTATCTCCTTTAATTACCTCACTTTTAATTGCATGCTTTAAGCTTCCACCAGCACTTGCAGAAAAACATATATGAATTACTCTATCCATATTTCCCCTCCTTCAACATAAACCTATCTTGAAGCATAATTAATAAGTAAAACAAATAATACTATACTAAGTTATATTTGTTTTACTAAAATAAATTATAGGAAACCTTAAAGCATTTTACAATCTTATCTATTCAATAATTTTACTCATTTCACTTGCTATATCCTTTAAATTCTCAGTATTAACTGATATTTCTTCTATAAGGTTTACATTTTCATTAATCTTCTCAGTTACATTTTTAAATTTACTTATAGTCTCTTTAGTAGTTCCATATATATTCGCATTAAATTTTACAACACTATTTACTTCAGTTAGCAATACTTCAGCAGATGTATTGATATCTTTTATATCATTTACAGATGTATTTAATACTAACATCATTTTTCCTACACTATTAAATACTGAATTTAATATATTGTTTCCCTCTATTATCTCTCCATTGTTGTTTATCATAAGATTTTCTACTTTACAAACATTCCCCTTAAGTTCATTTGTAATTAAACCAACTTCATCTAAGGATTGTTTAGTGCTTTCAGAAAGTTTTTGTATTTCAGTAGCTACTACTGCAAATCCTTTACCTGCTTCTCCAACCCTTGCAGCTTCAATTGATGCATTTAATGCTAAAAGATTAGTTTTATCTGAAATATCCGCTAAAATTTTAAAAATACTATCTAGTTGATCTGATTTCTCATTTAATACTTTTGTAGCATTAAGAGTATTTTCTATACTTTCTTTTATATTGTTTATAATCTCTAGTGCTTTATTGAGTGAATTTTTATTTTCATTAGCGATATCTATTAAATCAGAAGATAATTTTTCTGTATCTTTCGCTTTTGTAGATACTGTTTGGTTTAAATTCTGTAAGCCTTCTAATATTTCCCTATTTTTTTCTGTTTTTTCTAACATTTCATTACTATCTTGATTAACATCAGTACTAGTACTTGCTATTTCTTGAATGAAGCTATGTTCATCCTCTATAACAGCCGTTAAGTTTTCACTAGAACTTAATAAAGTTTGTGAAAACTCTGATATTCTAGTAAATAAATTTGATATTTTTTTGTTATGTTCAACTTCTGTTTTCATTTTAAGATCAACTTTTTCTAATAAATCACTAGAAAGATACATGAAAAAATATATTCCAAAACATATTAAGGGTATAACAACTAATCTCATAATACCTTCCCTCAACAACACATCTTGTGATGGTAAAACCGAAGGATTCATTTTGAAAATTAATATCTGAGAAATAATACCTAATCCAATTGATTCTATGATTAACTTTTTATCTAAAAATGCTGCACATAATAAAATAAAGTAAAATACACATACCCATAATTCTTTAGATGGAATCATAATTGACATATAAATATAATTTACAAAACACCCTAATCCCACTAAAGTTTTAACTCTAGAAAATTTCTTATCACTTGTTTTTTCTCTATCTGAAATTTTGTTTTTCGTAAGTCCTAATACTATATTTTCCAATAAACCTATTACAATAAATCCAATTATATATTTCCACTCAACTTCTGGATATAATCCAAACGCTTTCACACTAGGAAATAATAATACTGCTGCAGTAATACTTAAAATATAAATATTTATAACTAACTTATAAGTTTTTCTTTGATAATCTATAATGGTATTAACATTATTATCCATTGAATGTCCCTCCGATTTTATATGTTTATATTTAAATAAACTTTTAAAAGTTATTAATATAACAAGACATAACTTTAATTTATTAAATTGATTTTAAAAATCAAATTATAATTAAAATTTATATAATATAGAAGTCATTGTATATCCAGCTCCTACTGAACAAAATACCACATAATCGTTTTCTTTTATCTTATTATCTTTTAGAGCCCTATGTAATGCAAAAAATGGGCTTGATACCCCAGTATACCCATATTCATTTCCTACAAATGTATACTTATCTAACCCTACATTCATCTTTTTTAAAGTTTCTTCTACATCTGGCTTTGAGAATTGTGAAAATAAAAAATGTCCTATTTCTTCTGGTTGCAAGCTATATCTATCAAGCATTTCAGTTATAACTTTTTTCCAATTAGTAGCTAAAAAACTGAAATCAAACGGAGACCACAGTAACTGCTTAGCCCTTGATTGTACATCATTTTTATGTAATTTAGATAATCCACACAAAGGATTTAAAAATGAATTATGATAATTACTGTCTGTAAATGTATTAGAGTCTATAAACCCTCTACTCTCATTTTCCTCCACTGCTTCAAGTATGATAGCAGCACTACCATCTGCAAATGTTGGATAAGTTAAATCATCATTTTTGTCTATTACAGAACTTATCATCAATGATCCTACAACAAGTGCTTTTTTAATATTATTATTAGATTTCATATATCTACTTACTACGTCCATAGCTGTTAACATTCCTATACAATTAGAATTCATATCATAAACAAGATGTGCATTTTTAGCTTTAATTTCATTATTTATCTTTAATGCATTACTAGGAAAAGTATACTCTGGTGTATCAGAAGCGAATACTATCATATCAAGCTCTTCTGGACATATATTAGCAGCCTTCATCACCTTTTTAGAAGATTCAACTGCTAAGGTTAATGCATTTTCCTCATTTAAATCTCCAAAATACCTATACTCTCGTCCTAAATGTTCCATTAATTTTTCTACTTTTTCAGCCTCTTTATCAAAGTGTTTAATAAAAAATGAATTATGTACTTTGTTTTTAGGATGATATATTTCTATTCCTTTTAATCTTATGTTCCTATAAGTCATATACATATTCCTCCTTGGTTAGTTAAATTATGATATAAACCAATTATCGTCTATTAAGACTAAATTTTAACACAAAAATTAATTTTATTATAAAAAATATTATATTTTAAATTTTTAACTCATTAATATTTAAAAAAAACTCTAAATTTAGAATTAAAATTTTATAAATTCCCTATTTTTGTTATAAATTATATGCAAACCTAATGAAGTTTTTTAAACAAACATTTGAAAAGTTCTTTAATGTATTCTTACAATTTATTCATAAAAAATATAATAATTTTATAATTTATTTTATATATTTTAAACATGTACTTTTATTTGAACTATTTATTTTTCATTAAGTATATGCTTTATTTAAATATTTCACATCATAAGTTATCTTAAATAATTATTAACTTCAATTTGTTCATTAATCCTTTAAAGATTAGTTTTTTCTCTCAAACTAATTATATTTTCTAAGAAAAGAAAATTATTAAATACTTATGTAACTTAACATGTGAAACATATAGGGAGGTAATATATGATATGCGATGCTGTATTTGAAGGTGGTGGAATGAGAGGAATAGGTTTGATTGGGGCACTGAGTTACTTTGAAAAGAAAGAATATAAATGGAGAAAGGTAGGTGGAAGCTCTGCGGGGGCTATACTTGCTGCTCTTTTAGCATCTGGCTATACTTCAAAAGAAATAGAGAAAATAATGGTTCAAACTAATTTTCTTAAATTTTTAGATAAGGATAGGATGCAAAAAATCCCTCTGCTTGGAAAACCCTTGGGAGTCTTTGCAGAGAAAGGAATTTATTCAGGAAACTATTTTGAAAAATGGATAGAAGAGCTACTAAACAAAAAAGACGTTTCTACATTTAAGGATATTTGTAAAAATGGAGAATGTAAACTGAAAGTAATTGCTTCAGACATTACAAAAAAAAAGATGTTAATACTTCCAGATAGCCTTTCTGATTATGGGATAAATCCAATGAATTTTAAAATTTCTAAAGCTATAAGGATGAGTATGAGTATTCCTTTTTACTTCAAGCCTGTAAAATTTAAATATCATGGTGGAATTAGTTATGTTGTAGATGGTGGAATATGTTGGAACTATCCTATATCTATATTTGACACTAATGATAAGTATGACATACCAACCATTGGTTTTAAATTCAAAACTTCAAATTTAAGTTATACTTCTGAAGGGAAAACAGACCCAATGTCTTTTTTATTCGACATTGCAGATACAATGACATGTAGAACAAATGGAAGATATTTAAGCGAAGAAGATACTGCTAGAACAGTTTTTGTGCCAGCTTTTAATGTAGATGTAACAGATTTTAATCTTTCAAAGGAAAAAAGTTTAATGCTTTTCAAATCTGGATATAGAGCTGCAAAAAACTTTTTGGATACATGGGATTTTCAAGAATATATTAAAAAATATATTATATAATCTAGATCACTATTTAATTGATCCTATCAAAATAAATTCACCTTGAAAATTAGCATTCTTAAGATAAGATATTAGTATATATTCATTTTTCTTATTTATTATGATACATTCCACATAACTTATTCAATAATTTAATGGAGGAAATTGTACAATTTAAAGTTCCCAACACAAGAATTATACAATTTCCTTAATTTTCTAAAACATAGTCTTATCATAAAATTCCTTTAGATATTTATATTCCTGAAAATTCAAAACATCGAACTCATTATCTGTTGCACTTAATACTCTATTTCTACATATTTTAAGTCTTTCTAACATAGGTTTAATCATAGAGCTTGTCTGATTGACAAAAGCTAATATTTCCTTTTCTTTAATTGGTATCTTATAACCATTTTGGCTACTAGAAATTATTACTCCGGCATCTCTTAACTTAGCTATTATCCTTGTCTTAAAATATTGTGGATTATATTCTCTTCCTGTTATTTCACATAAATTATTTATAATATCTCTAGAAGATATATACTCATTTGATTTTTGAGAAATTAGCATACTTAACAAATATCTTAGTACATAAACTTGTTCCTGTTTCTCAATATGATTACTATTTTTATTATTTTTAATAAATTTAATAGCTAGCCTTACACTGCTATATGCTATGTTTTCGTCATAATCATCACTCTTATATTGTTCTAATTTTTTAATATAATCTTCTAATTCTTGGGGCCATATTACAATAGGTAAAAGCTTATCTTGCAATATATCCATATATACACTTAATTCATATGACTTAAGACTTTCTTCATACCCAGCTGCAATTATTTGGCAAATTACTTCAGATAGCTGCATTAAGTTTTCAGATTTATTATTACTAAATCCAAACTCATATTCACCTAATAGATTTGGAATATGATTTTTTAAAATATATTTTTTAAACTCTTCCATGAATTGCTTGTCCTCATCTGACTTAACTATTATTTGCAACTTAGGAAAATAATTATGTATCTCATTATAAAGTAATCCATTAAGAAATTTCAAAAATGACTTAGTACACCTTAATCCACTACTCTCAAATATCTTCTTTTTATCAACAATGACTGAAAAAATTTCAAACTCTAAATCTTTAATTTTATTAAGTATCATAACTCTATTAGGATAACTATTTAAACTTTGTATAATATTAGTTTCCCCAACCCTTAAAAATTCTTTACTGATTTTACTCATCTCATTTTCTAAATAGTCTAGATTATTTTCATCTACTAACATAGCTATTATTATAAAGTAAGAAGATGTATCTTTTTTATCAAAATCCAGGCTATAATTTCCTCTTTCATTTATAAATCCATACATTCTTTTACTACCATCAATGAATGAAGTAATATTACTCACAACTTCTTCCCCCTTATTACAATATATTGGGTTTATTTTATTATACCATATTTTTCTATTTATTTTAAAATATTACCATATATGTTTTGGATTATGTTTAATAAATTACTAAGTTAAAATATTATTGTTTTTATCATATATAGTAATTATACCTACTTGTATTTTGATATCCTTGAAAATAGAACCTTATAAAAAAGACGTAGATAAATTCGCTTTTAACAAATTAACCTACGCTTATTTAAACTTTCATGAAATTTAGATACACTTCTCAAAAATTCTTTATCAATATTTTAAGATTCTTATATATGGTAGTAAGATACTAATATTAAGTTTTTATTTAGAACTAGTCTAAATGTATATGACAATATCCTTCTGGATTTTTCTTTAAATATTTTTGATGATATTCTTCAGCATCATAAAAACATTCTAAAGGCTCTATTTTAGTAGCTATAGACTTTTCATAATTTTTTTGTTCCTGGTCTTTACTCTTTGTAATTATATTTAAATCTTTCTCATCTAAATAAAATATGCCTGTTCTATATTGACTCCCCATATCATTACCCTGTTTATTTACTGATGTTGGATCTATTATACTCCAAAATTTACTTAACAATTCTTCTAAAGATATAATTTTTTCATCATACTTTATGTAACAAGCTTCTGCGTGGCCTGTAGTTCCAGTGCACACTTCCTCATATCTAGGATTTTCTTTTATTCCATTTGCATAACCAACTTTTGTTTCCAATATCCCCTGACTTCTTGATATATATTCTTCTACTCCCCAAAAACATCCTCCAGCTAAAACTATTTCCTTCATAAATAATACCCCCTATTTTTTATAATTTAATAGACTTTTTCAGTTTATTAAATTGATATATTTGCATATTTTTACATTTATACAAATTTAATTATACTATATTCATCTCCATATTTTAATATTTATATTAATAAACTTTATGGATTTCAATTTATATTCCATATAAATATTAAATTCTTTATTCTAAATGTAAAAAGCTGTTAACAAATTATATTTGCCAACAGCCTAAATTTGTCTATATAAAATATATAGGCAAATTATCATATCACTAATTAAATAATAAAAAATTTAGTTATATACCATAATCAATGTTTTTACCATTAGGTATAGAATCTATAATGATTTGAGGTACTTTCAAAATTTTTTTCCAATCAAAATTACAATACTCCATAACAGAAGGTGCAGTAATGAAATGTTTTTCACCATTAGTCAAAAGGTAAGTATTGTTATTACCAGTTATAAGACATGCATTATTAGATATGTCTGGACCAGTCGAAATACTATTTAGTTCATCATCATGTAATTGTATTATAGTCTTCCAATTTTTGAATAAATTGTTAAATGTATTAGCATTTGGCACAAAGCATTTATAACCACCATTCCACACAAAATAAACATTACAAGCTGATCCTTTAATTAATTTACCATTAAGTCCCAGATGTGGTGTTGCATTATAAGAATCTAATTTAGTACTAGAATTAGACACACAATAATTTTTTCCATTATCAAAAAAATTTTCATCAACAAAATTATAAGAATTCATAAGGCTCTCCTTTTAATCACTTTATTTCAATAAATATTTTATTCGTAGTTTATATATTGTAGTACTATATAAATCCAATATTTTATTGATATTTTTTATTTTCATATTATTTTTTAGGAAATAATATCCTTACTGAATAACTTTAATAGAATACAATTTACATGATTGTCTCATATCATAATATATGTTAGTATTAATCCATAAATATGATATAAATATATTTTTTTATATTTATGTATTTAATTACATTATTGTGGAGGATTTGCATGTATATATTTATCATAATTATAAAACTTATTTCTATTAAATTATGTTATGATATTGCAAAGAAAAATAATTATAATATTACATTATGGACTGTATTAGCTATATTTATCGGTTGTTTTGCTCTGATTATATTACTCATAATAAATAGACGTAATAAAAGAGGTACTAAATGGGAACTAGCATTATTGATTATGTTGATAATAATAACCATAAGTTCATTTATATATTGCAAACCTACAAATATTGAAAAAACCTATTATGGTAATATGTTGGATGGGAAAAAAATTATAAAGAAAAATGTTTCTATAAATATAGATGGAAAGATATATAAAGATTTGACCGGTGATGAAAAGATAGATGCTACTATGAACTTTTGTAATAAAAAATATATAATCAATATTTTAGTAACAAAAGATGATGATCATTATACAGTTTTTCCTATAAACGAAGAAAACCACATAGAACTAAGTCCCATTTATATATCTAAAGATTTTAATTCTATAAATATAATTTTTGATGATTCAAATAAAGATTACAGTGGTTATACAATCTCTGCTACTAGTAGTGAATAGCTCTTACTTATTTTATTGTATTAAGAAAATTGCATAATTAAAAACTTCAAATGTGTAATGCAATTTTCTCTATTTTGGATTTTCACCATTAAATTACCCCATAATTCATTTTTCTTATGAATTATGGGGTAATTTAATTTCATTATATATTAAGCATTATAATCTTAGTATATTAGTATATATGTTGTATTAATTTTCCCCTTACCCACACCTCAATTTAATTAATAAATTAGTACTTGGTAGTTACATTTACAATCTAATTGTACTCTTGTTACAATTATGAGCATAATTTGTTGTAGTGGAATCGAACCACAGGCCTGCTCCAGACGCTCCATAAGTTCAACTTTCCCTGTTGACGGGTTGTACTCACCTTCATTAATTAAATTTACCATCTTAATTAATTATAATAATTCTATTGTCCAGTTTTTAGCTTGGATATATGTTATTTTAAAATTATAAAGTTCTCATATATAGTACTTATACAATATATAAGCTACACTATTACCTTTTTAAATATTAATTATGCTATTTTTATTTACTATTATATATAAAAATGATATAATAGCTATACTAATTACTTATACATATAAGATATATGTATGTATATATTATATATATGCTACATTATTAACTTATTAAATATTCAACTGTGCTACTCTTATTTACTATTTTATATATAAGTGATACAATAACTGTACTCATTACTAATATTTATCATAAAAAGGGGCGATTAAAATGACCAATGAAGAATTAAAAAAACTAGTCTGCAAAACTATTGATGACAATGCAGAAAAACTTATAGCCTTAGCTAAAAAAATTGATGAATCTCCAGAGCTTGGTTTTAAGGAAAACAAAACTTCACAAATTGTAGCAAATTTTTTTGAGGAATTGAATCTTCCTTACAAAAATAATTTAGCTATAACAGGTGTGAAAGCAAAATTAAAGAACTCTTCAGAAGGACCTAATGTAGCTATTCTTGGTGAATTAGATGCCGTTCTTTGTCCAACTAGTTCTAAAGCAGATCCTTTAACAGGAGCAGCTCATGCATGCGGCCACAATCTACAACTTACAGCAATGATGGGAGCGGCTTTAGGATTAAAATTATCTAATATTGCAGACAAGCTTCATGGCAATGTAACATTTATGGGAGTTCCAGCTGAAGAATTTATAGAAATTGAATATAGAGAAAAACTTCATAAAGAAGGTAAAATTCATTTCTTTGGTGGAAAACAAGAACTTATATACCTTGGTGAATTTGATGATGTAGATATTTCTATGATGATGCATTCTGATAAAAATACACCTGAAACTAAAGTATCTGTTGGAGATACAAGCAATGGCTTTATGGCTAAAACTATTCAGTATATTGGCAAAACTGCTCATGCAGCTGAAGCACCTCATGAAGGCGTTAATGCTTTAAATGCAGCAATGATAGGCCTCATGGGAATAAATGCTCTTAGAGAAACTTTTATAGATGAGGATCATGTAAGAGTTCACCCTATTATAACAAAAGGTGGAGATACAGTTAATAGTGTTCCTTGTGATGTTAGACTTGAAACTTATGTTAGAGCTAAAAGCATGAAATCAATAGAAAACACTCACATTAAAGTAGATAATGCTTTAAAAGCTGGTGGTTATGCTGTAGGAGCTGAAACCATCGTAAAAACAATTCCAGGTTATTTACCTTTAAACTGCTCTAAAGATTTAAATAACTTGTTTGTAGATAATGCTTTAAGTATATTGCCAAAAGAACAAGTAGTAAATGCTGGGCATTTTGGTGCTTCAACAGATATGGGAGATTTATCTCATATAATACCTACAATACATCCTTTTATAGGTGGAGTTGACGGTGCGCTTCATACAGAAGATTTTCATGCAGTGGATTATTCTTCTGCTGCTTTATTACCTGCTAAATTATTTGCTATGACTATAGTAGACCTATTAAGTAATGAAGCTGAAAAAGCTAAAGAAATAAAGTCAAATTTCAAACCTTTATTAACTAAAGAAGAATATGTAGCTATGATGGAAAACTATTTTAGCTAATTTATTCATATTATACAAAAGAAATGGGGGCAAACAAATGAAAAATTGGAAACTTCATGGGATAGTTCTTATCCTTGTAATCATCTCAGAACTCATAGGGGCATTTAACTTTAAATGTGGTCCTGGAACTATTGTTTTATTACCTATGCTTTACGCTCTAATAATAGGTATATTCTTAACACCTAAATTTTTAAAAGTAGCAAATGAAAAAGATATGTCTGATGCTGGAAGCTTAATAACAGTAACCCTAATGTTACTTATGGCTCGTTATGGAACTTTAATAGGTCCAAGCTTACCTAAAATAATAAAAGCTGGTCCCGCACTTATCCTTCAAGAATTTGGAAATATAGGTACTGTTTTTCTTGGAATACCTTTAGCTGTGTTTCTTGGACTAAAAAGAGAGTCTATTGGAGCTGCTCACTCTATAGCTCGTGAACCAAACGTTGCTCTAATCAGCGATGTTTACGGTATGGAAGGTCCTGAAGGTCAAGGAGTTATGGGCGTATATATTTGTGGTACAGTTGTTGGTACTTTATTTTTCGGCGTAATTGCAAGTTTTTTTGCCGCGTACTCACCACTACATCCATATTCTTTAGCTATGGCTTCTGGAGTTGGAAGTGCTAGTATGATGACTGCATCAGTAGGTTCTTTAAGCTCTATGTATCCTCAGATGAAAGACACCTTAGCTGCTTTTGGTGCTGCAAGTAATATGCTATCTGGTCTTGACGGACTATATATGTCTTTATGGTTATCCCTACCACTCTCAGAATGGCTATATAAAAAATCTTATAAACTTAAATATGGAACTTTACCTGAAACAAAAGTAAAGGAGGATAACTAATGAAGACAAAAGATACTTTATTCATAATGGTGATAGTAGGTGTTTTATCCTTAGTAGGTAATTTAATTGGTTATAAAAATGGAATTATGGAATCTATTCCTGGAATGATAATACTTGTTGCAATTTGTGTTTGCGGAGTACTTTTAACTAAAGTTATTCCTGTTAAAATTCCAAGTGTAGCATATATAGTTTTAATTGGCTCACTTTTAACATTCCCTGGTTTTCCATTTGCAGCAGTTGTTTCAGATTATGTAAAAAAAGTTAGTTTCTTATCTTTAACAACTCCAATACTTGCTTATTCAGGCATTTCAATTGGAAAAGATTTGGATTCTTTTGCAAAAATCGGTTGGAAACTAGTATTGTTATCCTGCTTTGTATTCATAGGTACTTATTTATCATCCGCTATTATTGCTCAATTAATTTTAAAATCTATGGGACAAATTTAATAATTTTAAATATTACTTAGTTTCACCCAATAATTTATAAAAACTTAAATAGATGATAGTTATAAAATATACCTAAAAAAGCCCTAGTATACCTAGAGCTTTTTTTATCTCAATCATAAATATATTTTATGAAAATCCTTCTATATTCTTCTTATATTCATCTGCTACTATCCCTTATTCAGTTTACTAAATATTTCTTTAGTCTGTTTTATATGAACTCTTCCTTCAGCATATTAAGCATATCTTGTTTTTCTCTTGTAAATCTATTGTATACACTTTGCTTAACTCTATCAGAGCTACTTCTAAAATAAATATTAACTTTCTGACGCTCATTGTATAAATCATTTATAATATTTGCATCACTATTATTTAAATTTAATTTAGAAAATATGGATGAAGCTCCCCCTGTACCATGCTGAACTACAGTAGACCATAAACTTTCTTTTAAAGCATTGCTCCTTGTATTTATATCAAAGCCAAACTTAGATTTTAAAATTTGTGCAACTTTATCATAGTAATGTTCTTTTACATAACTTTGTTGAACCTTCATAAATTGCTCTCTATTGTTTGAAGCTATACTAGTCCATGCAGCATCAAAATTTTTACCAAATTTATTGCCATCCCTACTCTTCGCTTCTAAAAGTTTAGATGCAAACTTCCCATTATTATCTTTTAACCAATTTATAAAATCATCCAGAGAACCTGTTTTTGCTGAAAATTGCCATGCTCCATAAGATTTTCCACCATAATCTCCTGGAGTATTGCTAATTGTTCCTGGATTTACGTTTGATTCATATTTAGAAGCCTTTACACCTAATACGCTAAAATCAATATCTATTCCTTTATTATGAGTTTGCAAAGATGTATCATTATAGTTAGTAGTTCTCATAAGTGAATTAAAATCACTTAAAGTTCCTAAACCATCAGATGAGCTTAAAGGGTCTTGCTGTGCTAAGGCCGTTGTTAAATACTCTTTCATCATGGAGTTACCTGAACTTTCCATCATTTGATTCATCATTATTTCAAAAGCCAGAGTTTGCATTTCTTTATTAAAACTTTCTGTATCATTTGATAATTTTCCATCATTATTTAAACTATTTTTTGCTTGAGCCATATAGGCTTTTAAAAATATGTTGCTAATATTGTTTCCAGAGAAACTCATAACTCTCTCCCCGCTTTATATAAATTTTTCAATTATACTTTTATCGTATAAAAAAAATAAAAGTTTATACAATTTATATTTTTTATTCTTATTACTATTGTTTTTTAAGTTTTAATATCTAATTTTAAATAACAAAGTTTCACTAACATTATAAAATGTATCCTTGCCTAATGTAAAGATGAATATATTATAAATACCATTTTTATAATTTTATAATAAGTGATTATATATTTATCTTATAGTTTTACATAAATTACCATTATATTTAACTATTTATTAACATATCTAACAAGCAGTAGATATAATACACAGTATATTGTATTATATTTAAGTAACAAATTTTTAAAATAAAGGTGCATATTATGAAAAAACCTAAACTAAAATCTAAAATATTTAAATTTTTTCTATTAGAATTACTGTTTTGCAGTATAACTACACCTATTACTGTGTTTTATGGTCCTTTTAATAATGTAAGAAATACATTAGTTGGAATGTCCATGACAACACTAAATCATAGATGGATTGCAAAGCTTTTTTTATCAGATAAAAAAATTCAAAGCATATTAAGTGAAAATTGTATTGAAACAATAGCTCAATCTAAAGAAAATATAGATAATATAGATATAAACTCTGATAATAAAAATAATATTGAAAGATATGATATTGAAGAGTCAGGATTTAAAGGATACCTTCTTGTAATTAGCAACCCTAAAAAAGTTAAAGTAGGATATGCTGAAAAGTTAGGTGAAGTTGGACAAACTACTAGTGAAATAGCTAAACGTTTTAATGCCATAGCAGCTGTAAATGGTGGTGCTTTTTCAAACGGAACTACAAATGCAGGTACTGGTGCTATTCCTCTAGGAGTAATAATGTCAAACGGAAAATTAATTAAAAGTACAATTAAGCAAAATGAAAAAACAGAAATTATTGGTATAACTAAAAAAGGTAAACTACTTGTGGGCGAATATACTTTAGAAGACCTAGAGGATTTAAATTGTAGTGAAGCCTTATCTTATGGCCCAGCTTTAATTGTAGATGGTAAAAAAGTTAAAATAAAAGGTGATGGTGGATGGGGATCTGCTCCTAGAACTGCAATAGGACAAAGAAAAGACGGTAGTATTCTTCTTCTAGTTATAGATGGTACAGTAGTTAAGCGACTTGGGGTTACTATGCCTGAACTGCAAGATATTTTATATGATCGAGGTGCATGTAATGCAGCTAATTTAGATGGTGGATCATCTGCTACTATGTATTTTCAAGGAAAGGTAATTAACAATCCTTGTGATAGTACAGGAGAACGTTCTATCCCTTCAGCAATATATGTGCAACCCTAAATTGGAGGCGAGTATATGAAACACACAAAAAAATCAAATAAAAAGAAAAGAAATATTGTTTTTTTTAAAAAACTATTTATATTTGTAACTTTTGGACTAGCTGTACAATTTTCTGTTTTATATTACATAAATAGTTTTTTATTGGTGAAAAGAGATGTATCTAAAGATATGGTTTTAAAAAAAGTTGTTAATACCGCCAGCACTAATAACACTGACATACAAATAGATCTCCCTAATGATATAGAAAATCTTCAGGTCTCCTATGATAGTAGTTATATTAGCTATATGGATAATGATAATTTTAAAGTTATTGATACTAATACCGGAGCTGAAAAAACATTAGATATCCCAAGATCAGGACATGTATCTTGTTATAGGTGGATACCTAATAGAAATAAACTATACATAGCTATTAAGGAAAAACTAAAAAAGAGTAGTACATTCACTTTTTTTTCTTATAATGCTGACAATAATCACATGGATGAAGTTAAACGTGATGATGAAAATATAAAAATAGTATCCAATACAAGATCAGAAATTGATGATATAAATTCGTCACCTCTAACGGGTATTGTTTTCCTAAAACTAAAAAATTCAACTTCTCATAATTCTTTATATAAAATAGATAGGATGAACCATCTATATAAGTTGGATGTAGATAATACTAATATTAGTAATATTTCGTTATTGTTAAATAACGATGCTGTAGTTTATGAAACATTACCTAATCATAAAGTTTATATTTTAAATAAGAAAGATACTAGCAGAGTTAAAATTAAAAACTCCAAAGAATTAACACTAATAAATACTGATAAAAACGATACCATTTACTTAGGAGAATTATCAGATAATAAGATATCAACTATATATTATAAAAAATTAGATGATATTAACACAACAGATTGGACTGAACTAAAATTACCCCATGAAGTAAATAAAAAAGATCTTTATCTAATAGATAAAGATACTATATATATTAATGATTCATTAAAAGGTACCTTAACAGAAATAAATACTAATAAGCAACTAACATATAAAGGAAAACTACTTGGCATATATGACTCAAAAATAGTATGTAATGTTGATTCGAAACTTTTAAAAATTAATATTAAATAATAGTAGCAGCCAGTTTATTATAAAAACTATAAAACTGGCTGCTACGCAAACCCTAATTCATTTTTAAATTCATTGTCTACTGCCTTAATCACAAAACGATCCTTCCTAATTACCTCTGCTTCAATTTCAATTGCACTTAAATACACTTTAATTGTTCATCTGGTAAATCTAAAATTTTATTTCCAACTTATCTTAATTCTTTGAGACTTTGACTCCTAAACTCTCAATTACTTTTATGATTGAATCTTTTGAGCCTTTGACTCCTAAATTTTTAAACTTTTAACTATCTTTAATTCTTTAATTCTTTAATTCTTTAATTCTTTAATTCTTTAATTCTTTAATTCTTTAATTCTTTAATTCTTTAATTCTTTAATTCTTTAATTCTTTAATTAATGATTTTGAGCCTCTGACTCCTAAATCCTTTACTTATTTTTAAAACCTTCGAACCTTTGACTCCTAACATAAATTCCTCTGAGTCTTTGACTCCCATTTTTTTTGCTTTACTTCTTTAACTACCAAACTCTTTGAGCCTTTGACTCCTAAATTAATTTTACTCTTTCATGCTTTTACTCTTAATTCTTAATTCTTAATTACTTTGATAACTCTAACTAGTTTTAATGAATTAGGATTTGCAAGAAGAGTTTTTCTTCTTGTTTATATTATAGCATGGTTTAATAAAAATTAAAACCCTTTTTCTGAATTTTCAGTTTTTTCATTTTTTGTTATACTATGTTTTTTAAATTAATGTTTTTTATTTATCCTAAAACTTAATTTAACTATATAAATTATAATTCCTAGATAATTTAAAAGGGGTTGTCTCTCACTCTAGAAACTACTTTCTATTTCGAGGCACCCCCTACACTACAAATGCTGTCCACAAAAAGGGCAAAATATAATTTTTCCAGATAAACCTTCTAATTTATTACCACAATATGGACAAAATCTTAACTTTTTATCATCAGTTTGTTTACATTGCAGAATTTCTACTAATTTATCTGGATTTATAGGAGTTTGAATAACTCCATCCACTCCTTTTTTCTTATACTCATCTATATTGAGTTTATTACTAGAAGACAATATACAAACTATATCCTTATTAATGCTTTTTATTTTTTTTATAAGCTTATCTCCTGTTGTTTCTTTCATTATTAAATTAACAATAACAATATCAGGATCAAGCTCCTCGCTCATTTTTAATGCTTCATATTCATCACCTAATTCAACACCATATCCCAATTTTATAAGTAAGTCTTTTATAACAATTTTCTCAAATTTACAATCATTAATGAGAAGTACTCTCTTCAACCTATCATCACCTCCATTATTTATATAAATTATTATATTACTTTATTAAATATTGTATATAATACAGTATTATATACTTTATAATTGTAGAATTATGCAATATTTATATTAACAAAATAAATCATATACTAACTATATTTTCTAAATTCCTATATAAAAAGGGGGGCAAAATACTATTAAAGAATATCATATATCAACTTTAGTTTCTAGGTTATAATAATACCCCTTAACAAGTAGTGATATTATTAATATATTATATAAACTCTAATTTTTCTCATTTACAATTGATATTTTTTTCTTATGTTTAGAACACTATAAATGTCCTTAAAATAAAATTTTTATTTATATTAACGAATAAAAGGTGCCTCCTGATTACAAAGGGCATCTTTTAGCCATTGAGGATTCATTGGTAAAATATCAGATGGCAAATCATCTATTGGGAAATAACGTAACTCAAGAGTTTCAGGTGAAGAACAAGATATTTGTCCACCTGTTACCTTTCCCTCAAAATATATAGTTATAAAATGTGTTGTAATGCCATTAGGATACTTAAATACTTGAGACTTTGGATCCGAATAAACTCCTATCAATCTGTTGATTCTAATATTTAGCCCTGTTTCTTCCCATACTTCTCTAATAGCGGCTTCTATTACTGTTTCACCTGCTTCTACATGTCCAGAAGGAATTCCCCAAAGGCCTACATCTGAACGTTTTTGTAATAAGACTCTATTTTCTTCATCAAAAATAATTATAGCAACTCCTGGCCAAATATTATCAATTTGTTGTGTCATTTGTATTACTCCTCTCAAATTAAAAATTTTGTTGTACACTCAAAAGCTTAATACATTGACATAAAAATACCCTTTAATATAGCATTAGTGTATATTACTACATTATTCTATGTATATACATTATTTTACTCTATTATATGTGAAATGTAAATTTCAAATAGCTTATCCATTAATAAAATAAGTATCATATTTAACACACTCTGTATATAAATTTATACTCTATTCATATCTATACTAAACTTAGAATTATTTTAAAAAGTATTTTACCCCTGGAGTAATCCAGGGGTGTGTTCTATAAAAATATATTTTTCATTTCTTCATATTTTTCATGGGTAAGAAGCGCATCCTTATCAGTGTTTCTAAGTTTTGCAATATATGTCCATCTTCCGTAAGGGTATATTTTTTGTATCATAGAAAGATTAATAATGTATGATTTATGACTTCTAAAAAATTGTGTTTTATCAAGTTTTTCTTCTAAAGAACTTAAAGCTTCAGAAGTTACATAATTATTATCTATAGTATATATAACTGTACTCCTGTCTTCCCTTTGAATCATAATTATATCTTTTATATCTACAAAACTTAGACCCTCTTTATTTTTTATCAAAATTTTGTCTAATCCTTTTTCATGACGAATTATTTTGTTTATGGATTGTTCTTCTTTTAATTTATTAATATCTTTGATTTTTTGAAGTGTTTGATAAATTCTCTCTAATTTAAAAGGCTTTACTATATAGTCAAAGGCATAAAGTTCAAAAGCTTCTGACATATATTCATTGTAACCTGTTGCAAATATAATAATAATTTTAGGATCTATATCAGCTATTTTCTTTGCACATTCTACACCACTCTGTTTTGGCATTTCAATATCGAGAAATACTATATTAGGACGAGTTTCTTCTACAAGTTCGATGACATCTTCTCCATCTTCAGCTTCCCCCACTATTTTAAATCCATCAATTTTTTCTACAGCTTTTCTTAAAACTGTCCTCATGCCAAACTCATCGTCACAAATTAATACCTTTAGATCCAATTTTTACGCCTCCTTCTACTTTTGGCTTTAGGCTTATCTAAAATTTCAGAATATATTAAGGAATTTCTTAATGCCTCTGTATTAAAGTTCAGATTGCTACTAACTACTTCATCATTATATATCTCTTTATTTGGTTCAATATCATAATATAAATTATTGTGACTGCTTTGTTGATTATCACAGACTAAGCCATCTTTACCAATTTGCTTAACATTGTAAACCTCAAGTAAATTATTATCTAATCCTAAATTTCCAACCTTACTTGAATAATTTACTTGTTCCTCTTGATTTACTTCATATAATTGATTTTTTTCATCCTCTAGTTTTTCTTGGCTCGTTTGATTCCAGTCAGATACTTCATTCCACTTATCTACTACCTTCCATTCCTTTACTTCATTCCATTTATCTTCCCCATCTTCACTTTTGCCAGACGTTTCATATACAAATCTATCATCACTTTCTTCACCTTTAAATTTTTTCTTAGATGATTTAGTTAAGAACCCTAATATACCTTCTAATAGCTCTCCTATAATATCCATAATTAATTCCATAAATTAATCACCACTTATTTTTTTATTTTGGAATTATCATCTCTAATTATTTTCTCTTGACTTCCAGTCTTAGAAATAGATTGTCTCATCTTAGTGTCTGAGATAACATTCTCCATATCATAATAATCCATTACTCCAAGATTACCATCCTTAAGTGCAGCTGCTATAGCTTTTGGTATTTCTGCCTCTGCTTCTACAAGGCCAGCTCTCATTTCCTGCTCTTTTGCAACAGCCATTGCCCTTCTTTCCTCCGCTTTTGCTTGAGCTATATTCTTATCTGCCTCTGCTTGAAGTGATTGAAGTTGTGCTCCTATATTTCTTCCAATATCAATATCTGCTATATCTATAGATAGTATTTCAAAAGCAGTTCCCGCATCTAATCCCTTTGATAAAACTGTTTGAGATATCTTATCTGGATTTTCTAAAACTTCCTTATGGGACTGAGCGCTTCCTACAGTAGTAACCACCCCTTCACCTACTCTTGCAAGTACAGTAGCTTCTCCTGCACCACCTATTAATCTTTCTAAATTTGCTCTAACAGTTACTCTTGCCTTTGTTAACAATTCTATACCATCTTTGGCCACCGCTGAAATACTTGGTGTTTCAATTACTTTTGGATTAACACTCATTTTTACAGCATCTAATACATCACGACCAGCAAGATCAATTGCCGCTGCTCTTTCAAAAGGTAACTTAAACTCTGCTCTATGTGCCGCTATAAGAGCATCTACCACTCTGTCTACATTTCCGCCTGCAAGATAATGAGCTTCAAGTTCATTTATATTAACTTTAATTCCTGCTTTTGTTGCCTTTATTAATGGACGTACAATTTTCTTTGGAACAACTCTTCTAAGTCTCATTCCAACCATATTACCTATACTTACTTTAACCCCTGCTGCTAAAGCTGAAATCCAAAGTCCAAGTGGAACAAAGCTAAAAAATAAAGCTAAAAAAGTTACAACTAATGCTAAAATTATTATCATACCTATTGTACTATTCATAAAAATTCTCCCCTCATTAATAGTTTTTTTATAATCCTTTTTCTTTATATAATCTCTTTTACTACTATACGTCTTCCCTCAACCTGTATTATTTTCACTTTCTTTTCTCTTTGTATAAATTCACCTTCTGAAACTACATCAAGTTTTATGCCATTAAAATCTGCAGTACCTGAAGGTCTTAAAACTGTGGTAGTTACCCCTTCTTCATTAAGAAAAAAATTAAGATCTTCCACACATATATATCCTAATTCCTTTTTTTGTATATCCTCTAAAACAAGAGTCTTAGAAAGTTTTCCCTTTGAAAATGATTTCAGAACTATAGTAAGAGATATACCTAACACAGTCAATATAATAATAAGCATAATCAGTGCCTGTACTATAGTTTTAGCACTAAATACTATACCAACTATAAGCAATATTCCTCCAATAACTCCTGGGAACCCAAAACCTGGATGAAACATCTCTATTATCATAAGTAAAAAACCTATAACAAAACATATTACAGAAAGTGTTGAAATATCAATTGCCACTCCTTAATCACCTCCTAAATAAATTCACTCTTAATTAAATGTTTTGTATATCTTGCTTATACCTTACTACCTAACCTCACATTCTTAAATACAAAAGAGCTAAAAAGTACATATTAGAGTCTGAAATGTCCTTTTTAGCACCTGAACTACTTCTTTATCCAACCTTCAAAAACAGTTACATTTTCATCACTTTGTAAATAAATATCTCCTCCGTAATTTGTGATTATCTGCTTTACGATAGCAAGTCCCATTCCTTCTCCTCGTTCTCCTTTAGTAGTAAATCCTACATCAAATAATTTACTTCTAATATCCTTTGGAATTTCAGGACCATTATTTTTTATTCTGAATCTATACATCTTTACATCTTCATACAATTCCACCTGTAAAAGCCTATTTTTATCTTTCTCATGAAGAGCAAATATAGAATTATCAATCATATTTCCAAGTACTCTGCAAAACTCCCATGAAGGTATTTTTAAACCTTTAAGTTGAGAGGTTACAACAATCTCCATATTTATCCCTCTCTTTTCTGCATATAAAAGCTTTGCCTGAAGAAGTGCATTAACAGCTGGGTTCAATGTTTTTAATGCTTTATTAACTTTTTGAATATCTTTAAAAACTTTATCAATATAACCTTGTGCTTCATTATATTCTTCTAATTCCATAAGACTATACACCACTTGCAGATGATTCATAAAATCATGCCTCTGAGCTCTCAAAGTTTTATTTAGGTTTTCTACCTGCTCTAATGATTTTTTCATCATATCGTATCTATAATTATGTTTGTTTAATAGGTAAAAATCCCTTACTATAATGAAACCATTCAGTATTACTATAGATAAAATTAAATATATAAAAATATTTATCTTAAAATTCTCCTCTTTTACTAATTGTTTTTTTATTGAATATTTAAACAGTACAATTGCTATAATACTCCCTAGTTGTATTATATTTAACATTACTATTGTTATAATGGTTTTATTTATATTTAAGTTTTTGTTAAGTCTCTTTTTCATAATATATCTCAGCCTCTCTATTTCAGCTTTTTATCAGCTTTCCTTAAAATTATAACAAAATAATATAAGACAGTTAACAAAAATTTAAAAACATATCATATAATGAGAAAAAATTGAAAATAGTTAATAAAAAATAAAAGAACCTCTTAAAGTATCATAGGTAAAGCTCACCTATATATGTAACACTTTAAGTAGTTCTTTCACACATTGAAAACTGTTAGTATATGTTAATATTCTATATTTTAAATTTCACTTCTTTGGATTCTTGTTCAGTACCTAATGCTATATTTAGCCCTTCTTTAGCATTCTCAGCTACATTAATTATGTCTTGCTACTATTGTTGCCATAAATGAAGCAAGAAAAAAATCAAAGTATATTTGCTTAATAAATGTACACTCCATATACCCTTAATGTTCCATTAAAGCTTTATAAAATTTTTATAAGTCATTATCATTATTATTTTCTACTCTTTTTATTTCTTTACTATGAACCCTAAAACTTTCTTTGCCTGAATTGCTCAACAATAAAACCATATCATCTAATTTAATAGAATTTTTTAATGATACAGCTTCTAGAACTAAAGGTAAATTCACCCCGGTAATTATGTCCATATTCCTCTTGTTATAAGAATATTCTGCAACTACGTTATAAGGAGTCCCTCCAAAAATGTCAATCATAAATAGAACTTCATTATCATCTTCACCTTTTCCTAAAACATCCTCAATTTTCTTTTTCAAATCATCTGTTCCTTCTCCATTGAAAAAAGGAACAGCAAAAACCCCTTCCTGTTCTCCAAAAATCATATTAGCTGCATTTAAAATTCCTGGGGCAATGCCTCCATGACCACATACTATTAATTTCATATATATTCACCCTTTCTAAAATATTATCATATAGCTTCAACCTTTATAGAGTCTAGATACTTAAATGACAAAATTTCAAATGCAAAATACAAGTTTTATCTCATGTTTCCAACTCCTAGATAAAGTTTACTAACGTTTATCTACATAAAAATTTTCTACGGTTTTAGGATTATTCAAATTTCTCAAATAGTAAATTTAAATTTATCTCCTAATATATATTGAAAAGCTTTATGTGAAATTTTTCCGTAATTGTCTTCAGCAATTCCTTTAATTAATATTATTGGGTAATCTTTTTCTACCTTTAGATATTCACTTAAAATATCATTTGCCCAAACTAGTTCAATTGTTCTTTTTGCATTTATAAAATAAAGTTCTTTCTCTTCATATAAAAGTTTATATAATGAATTATTATCTAGGTTTTTGGTCAGTAAAAATTTAAAGCTGCTTGGGAATTTTGATATCTCATAAGAAATAGGAATCTCATTCATATATCTAATTCTTTTAATAACTACTATAAGTTCCCCTTCTTCTAAATTAAGATCTTTTATATCGTCATCTGTTGGAATTTCTAAAGATGCACTTATTAACTTAGCTCCTGGTTTAAATCCTTCTTTCTCAATTAGCTCACTAAAACTATGAGATCCTTCAATAGGTTGATTTAATCTATTGTCTTTTATAAAAGTACCCTTTCCTACCTCTCTAGAAATTAGATTTTTATCTTCTAACAATTTAAGCGCCTGTCTAACAGTAATTCGGCTTACATCATATGCTTTAGCTAACTCATTTTCAGTTGGTAATTTAAAATTTTCATCATATTTCTTGTTATTTATCTCTACTTCAATAACCTGTGCTAATTGTTTATATAATGGAACATTTGTATTTCTATTTAATTTAATTTCTTTCAATTATTAACCCACCTTTTTTATTTGTTATATCCTTTGATTATAATGATTTATGTTTATTACTTTTAAATATTTGTTATATCCTTTTATTACAATTATTAGTATAGCATAACTTAGGCCAATATACTAGCATATCTAAATAAAAAAACATTGTTATAACCATTGCGCACAATACAAATTTGTGCTATAGTTATAATACAATATAGTACAAATTAAATAATTATAAATAAGGGGGCTTTTTTATGATTAAACTTTTGCGCATAGATCACAGACTACTTCATGGACAAGTAATTTTTTCATGGTGTAAAGCTTTACAGATTACAAGAATCATCGTTATTGATGACGATTCTGCTAACAACGAGTTTAAAAAAATGTCACTAAATTTAACTAAACCACCAGAAATAAAACTAAATATTTTTACTGTTGATGCTGCAATTTCTAAAATGGATAAAATAGAAAACTTAAGTGACAATGTAATGATTATATTTGGTGGAACTAATAGTACCTTAAGATTTTGTGAACAATATCCTAATATTAAAGAAATTAATTATGGTGGAATAGCAAAAAAAGATAACTCAAAACAATTTAGTACAGCCATTTTTTTAAATGATTCTGAAATAGAGGATAGTAGAAAATTAAAAGACATAGGAATCTACTTATATATGCAACAAGTTCCTACTTCTAGAAAAGAAGATTTAAATCCAAAACTCTAAAATTATGAGGATAGGGGGATAAAAGATGTTTCTTAAATCAATACTGATAGGATTAGTTGGAGTATTTTGTATATTAGACTCACGTCTTCTTGGAAGACTTAACTTTGAGAGACCCTTAATTGTTAGTACCCTAGTAGGAATAATATTAGGAGATATAACAAAAGGACTTATGGTAGGTGCATCTTTAGAATTAATATCATTAGGAATTGTAAATATAGGTGCAGCAGCACCCCCTGATATGAACTTAGGATCAATTATAGCAACCTCTTTTGCAATCTTAACAAATGCTAGTGCTGAAACAGCTTTAACTATCGCTATACCTATTGCTATATTAGGACAAATGCTCGGGATTGTATTAAGAATGTTGTTATCACAATTTACTCATATTGGAGATAAATGCATTGAAGATGGAAAATTCAATAAAGCTAAAAACCTTCATATAGTTTGGGGAGTAATTCTTTATTCTTTAATGTATTTTGTACCTATTTTTATAACCATTTACTTTGGAACGGATTTAGTTAAACAAATAGTAGATATGATTCCAACTTGGCTAACAAATGGATTAAACCTTGCAAGTAAGATATTACCTGCTTATGGATTTGCACTATTATTAACATCAATGTTAACAAAAAAAATGTTGCCATTTTTACTAATTGGGTTCTTTATAACTGTTTATTCTGGTATAAGCTTAACAGGTGTCGCAATATTCGCAATACTATTAGCATTTATTTTATCCGAGATAAAATTTAACAACAATAATACTAGCGTAGATACTCTTGATTAGATAAGGAGGTATAAAAATGTCAACTGAAGCAAACAAACCAATTAAAAAAGATCCTAATAAGAAAAAATATTGGAACTTCTTTTGGAGGTCATGGGCTATACAAGCTTCTTGGAATTATGAAAGACAAATGAACATGGGATATATGTACGGTATGGCTCCTATAATAGATGAAATATATAAAGACCCTAAAGATTTAGAATTAAAAAAGGAAGCTTACAAAAGGCATATGGTGTTCTTTAATTGTACTCCTCAAACCACTTCTTTTATTATGGGTCTTACTACATCTATGGAAGAACAATATTACAAAGATAAGGAAAATTTTCAACCTGATACTATTAATGCTGTAAAAACCAGTTTAATGGGTCCACTATCTGGAATAGGAGATTCATTCTTTCAAGGAACAGTTAGAATCCTTGCTTTTGGATTAGGTGTTAACTTTGCAAAACAAGGAAGTATATTAGGACCTATTTTAGCAATGCTTGTATCTTTTATCCCTTCTTTTTTAGTAACTTACTATGGCGGTAAAATCGGATATACTATGGGAAATACATACCTTTCAAAATTATATAAAGAAGGTTTGATGGACAAGCTAATGTATATATCAACAATTGTAGGTTTGATGGTTGTTGGATCTATGATAGGAAGTATGATCGGTATTACAACACCTATAAAAATAGGCACCTCATTTGAGCTTCAAAAAGTTTTAGATGGTATTATACCAGGCATGATACCTTTAGGTTTAACCTTCTTCATGTATTGGTTGCTTCAAAAGAAGGTTAAAACCGGTTGGATTCTATTCTTATGTATTGCCGGAGGAATATTATTAAATTCCCTTGGTATATTCATATAGCTTAAATTTTAATCCGGCTGTTAAGGTTTAGATATTCAATAAAAATATTAAATTTATTTGCTCAATAAAAAGCAAAATATGTTAAAAACCTTACTGTGGTATTTTAAATTTATGTGGTGTATCTTTATTATATCACAGGAGAGGAAAATATAAAAGCTAGGGAAATCAACACTCACAAAGCTTTGCATAGTTCTAGCTAAATATACTTTAAAGGAGGAAATTTTTATGACACCCAAAAACATTATCACAACTATAAAAGAAAGACAACCTAATATAAAAAGTATTGTTTATGTTGGTTGTGGAGCTTCTCAGGCAGATTTATATCCTGCTAAATATTTCTTAGAGGAAAATAGCAAAGATATCCGTGTAAGCTTATACACCGCAAATGAATTCAATTATGCAACTCCAAAAGCTGTTGATTCAAGTTGTATTGTTATTACAGCTTCTTTGGGGGGAACTACTCCTGAAACAGTTGAAGCTACCTCTAAGGCTAAAAAATTAGGAGCCCATGTTATAACTTTAACTCATATTGAAAACTCTCCAATAACTAAAGATGCTGATTATGTACTAGTACATGGATTTGAAAAAAATTATGCTGCTAAATTAGAAAAAATGACTTTAGCAGTACAATTGGCAGTAGAAATTTTGTATCAGTTTGAAGGTTATGATAATTATAAAGAAATGATTAATGGTTTTGATAAAATATATAACTTAATAGAAGAATCTGTATCAACTGTACTGCCTGAAGCTAAAAAATTTGCTAATTCTTATAAAGACGACAAGCTAATTTATCTTATGGGTAGTGGTGCAACAGCTAAAGTAGCATATTCAACTTCTCTTTGCTTACTTATGGAAATGCAATGGGTTAATTCTGGCAACTTCCATAACGGAGAATTTTTCCATGGTCCTTTTGAAATAGTTGATAAGAATGTTCCTTTCTTACTATTTATGAATGATGGTAAAACTCGTCCAATGGATAGTAGAGCTTTAACATTTCTACAAAGATTCGATGCTAAAATAACAGTTATAGATGCTAAAGATTTTGGTATATCTTCTGTAATTTCTCCAAAGGTTGTTGATTATTTTAATCCAATGCTAATTTCAGGAGTTATGAGAGTATATGCTGAGCAATTAGCTATTGCTAGAAGTCATCCATTGACTAAAAGAAGATACATGTGGAAATTGGAATATTAAATATACTTAGCTTAGAAAATTGTATAATTTTAAAACTGTATAAGCATATTCAAATTTTAATTATACAATTTTCTCAACCATATAAAACTACATGAAAAAACGATCTATCATTTTATGATGGATTGTTTTTTCATTAATATAATGATATATTTAATACTTAGATAAATCTAAATTATCTAAGTAACCATTTATTGACGATTGCAGAGACACCCTACTGACTAAATACTAACATTAATTAAGTTTATTATTGGCTATGTTTTAATAAATTGTTGATTTTGTAAATTTCAACAGCAATACTCTTTTAAAACAGAACCTTGTTATTTAGATAAAGGAAAGGGATGAAAATAAATATGATTAAAGCAGTGATTTTTGATATGGACGGGCTTATGTTTGATACTGAAAGATTAGCAAAAGAATCCTGGCAAAAAATTGGTGAAAAATATGGATATATTTTTAATGATGAGCTTTTCAACAAGGTAATGGGTCTTACTATAAAAGCTACAGAAAAAGTTTTTAAAGATACCTATGGTGACAACTTTCCTTACACTAATCTTAAAAGTGAAAAAAATAAAGTTATGCTAAAAGAAATTGAAGAAAATGGTGTAGGTATAAAAAAAGGCTTAATTGAATGCATTAAATACTTAAAAGAAAACAATATTTTAATAGCTATAGCCTCTTCAAGTCAAAGATCAGTAATAGATTTTTATTTAGAATCAGCAAATTTAGTTGATGAATTTGATTATATAATAAGTGGACAAGAGGTTACAAATGGCAAACCTGATCCAGAAATATTTCTAACATGCTGCGAAAAGCTTAATGTAAATAAAGAAAATGCTTTGGTACTAGAAGACTCCATTAATGGAATAAAAGCAGCCTATGATGGCAATATCAATGTTGTGTTAATACCTGATTTAGTACAAGTACCTAAAGAAGTTGAAAGATTAACCTTAAAAAAACTATCTGATTTATCATTTGTTCCAGAATTAGTAGAAAGCATTAATAGAATATAATTATTTTTTTAATTAAACATCCTGTTCATCGTTTTTTTACCATATGTATAGTTATCATAATTGTTATACACAACTGAATTTTTTTAATCAACATATAATTTAATTGTTTATATTGTACTAATACTCTAAAAACCTAAAAACACCCAAATCTTCTAGAGTATTAGTACTACTATACTATTAATTATATTTTTTCAATTCAATAAAATATTCTAAAGATATTTTATAACATTATTTCCTCTAAGGATAATTTTTTTATAGATTTAGGCTCTTCATTTGGATATCCCAATGTCAGCATACTCACAAATTTTATATTTTCATCCCAACTAAATAATTCTTTAATCTTATTTTCATCAGCTATTTTCACCCAACAACTGCCAATACCAAGTTCAGTAGCTCTCAATACAATATGTTCAATTGCCATTGCTACATTAAAAGACACTTCTACTGCTAGTTTTTCAGCTTGTATTTTCTTAAGACCATTGCTTCTATTCTTAATCATTTTATAAAGGTCTTTATCAATAACATCTAGGTTGTATAACTCATCACTACCAAATAAAGATTCTCTAACATACTCCTTCAGATTAGCACAGCATACAAGTACTACTGGTGCTTCTGAAATATGCTTTTGATTAAATGAAATTTTAGATAAAGTTTGCTTTGTTTTTTTGTCTTTAACTATTTTAAAACGCCAAGGCTGCGAATTACATGCAGAGGGTGCAAGTCTAGCACAATCAAGCAAGTCAAAGATTAATTCATCAGGAATATCATCTTCTTTATATTTTCTTATACTTCTTCTCATAGTTATACATTGTTTTATACTCACGCTTACTCCTCCTTATAATAGACCGGTTGGTTCATATAGAATAAAAAATAACTTCATGGAAGTTGATTACTACTTCAAGATTTATTATCCTATTTTAGAGATAATAAATCTTGAAGCATATATTCAAAAGACTTTTCATCTTTACTTATTCTATAATAAAGTACATACCCTTCATATATAGCAAAAGCTTTTCTACCAATTAAATCAGCTTTATCTTTCGTTAATCCAGATATTTGTAGAGAATTTGAAAAAATACTGATTAATTTACACATACCTTTTGAGTATGCCTCTGATAGATCATTTTCAATAAAAGCTATTTCTAAACCCAATACAGCTATTGGGCAACCAAAATAATTACCTTGTGACACTGAGTTTTTTATATCCATAACCATATTATTGATAAATACATTCCAAGGATTATTTGATAATGGTTCTATCCAATCTCGTAACATTACTTTTCCATAATATTTTGCTACTTCAAATCCAAGTTCTTTTTTACTAGAAAAATAAAAATAAAACGAACCTTTTGACACATTAGTTTCATGTAATATATCATTTATTCCCGTATTTGAATATCCATTTTTTAAGAATAATTTAGATGCCGTTTCTATTAACAACTGTTTTGTCTTTTCCCCTTTACCTGATTTCATTACATACATTCCTTCCATAAAAGTTATTTAACACAATAATAAACCAGTCGGTATATTTTTGTCAATAGATTTTTAGTCTCTATGTAAATTACAATATCTATGTTCTAAAAAAATAAATAACAAGCAACTTTTAAATATTTTAAAAGCTGCTTATCTATTATTTTTACCATTTATTCACTTCATCTGCTATTATTATTTTGCAAGCTTTTCTAAAATTTCATTACTTCTTTCTATAAACTTTGTCATTTTCTCAGCATCCAAAGTTTTATGACTCATTAAAGCAAGATCATAAATATGTCTGCATATAAGCTTTACATCTTCTTTTCTATCTTCTTTTTTATTAATTTCAAGTAATGATCTTACTAGGCTACTATTCCTATTTACAACTATACTTTCTTCACCGCTAGGCATATTCATATTAATTCCACCAAACATCTTAGCCATTTCTTCCATTCTTCTTGATTGTTCGTCTAGTAGAATAACTGCTGGTATACTTTCTGTTTTTAAACCTTCTACCTTAACATTAAATTTATCATTATCAAAGGTTTCTTTAAATATAGTAGTTATTTCATTAACTTGTGCATCTAGTTCCTCTTTATTTTCCTCTTCAGATAGTTTATTATCCTTCATTGTTTCTGATAAATCTGAATCAATTCTATTGAATTTAACACCGTTTTCCTTCATTTCTAAGAAACTTACAAAATGAGAATCAATAGGTGCATCAAGTACTATAGCCTCTATATTATTTTCTTTAAACATTTTAATATATTGTGCTTGTTGCTGTTCATCTGTTGTATAGAATACTTTATTTTCATGGTTTTCCTTGTTCTTTTCAAGATATTCCTTAAGAGTTATATATTCTCCATTTGTAGTTTTATATATTAGAATATCCTTAACTTTGTCATAAAAATCTTCTTCTTTCATGCAACCATATTTTATAAATACATTTATATCTTGCCAATTTTCATTGTATTTATCTCTAGAATTCTTAAATAACTCATTAAGTTTATCTGCAACTTTTTTACTTATGTGCTTTGAAATTTTCATTACACTTCTATCATTTTGAAGAAAACTTCTTGAAACATTAAGTGGAAGATCTGGGCAATCAATAACACCCTTTAGTAGCATTAAAAATTCAGGAATTACTTCTTTTATATTATTAGCAACAAATACTTGATTGTTGTATAATTTAATTTCACCTTCAATAGTATTTAATGTATTGTCCATTTTAGGGAAATAAAGAATTCCTTTAAGATTAAAAGGATAATCTACATTAAGATGAATCCAAAATAATGGATCTTTATAATCATGAAATACTTTTTTATAAAAATCTTTATATTCATCTTCTGTACATTCGTTTGGACTTTTACGCCAAAGAGGTTTTGTATCATTTAAAGGCTTTGGTTCTTCCTTTTTAACTTCTCCATCTTTAGACTCTTCCTTTACTTGTGCTTCTGCATTTTCATCCTCAAGATATATTTCTATAGGTAAAAAACTGCAGTATTTTTCAATTATGCCTCTTATTTTAAACTCTTCAAGAAACTCTTTACTATCATCATTAATATAAAGTGTTATTTCAGTTCCTCTACCCTTTTTATCTGAAGGAGCAATTTCATATTCAGTACCTCCACTACATATCCACTTTACAGAAGAAGCACCTTCTTTATATGAAAGTGTATCAATTTGTACTTTATCTGATACCATAAAAGCTGAATAGAATCCAAGTCCGAAGTGACCTATTATTTGATCCTTCTCGTCTATTTTATCTTTATATTTAGATATAAAATCTTCTGCTCCAGAAAACGCCACTTGATTTATGTATTTTTTAACTTCTTCATCTGTCATTCCAATACCATTGTCAATAAATTTAAGGGTTTTATTAGTTTTATTGTAAACAACCTTAACATAGTATTTAGGGTCATTCTCAACCTTTGCTTCTCCCATCATAGATAGGCTCTTTAATTTGTTTATAGCATCACAACCATTACTTATAAGCTCTCTTATAAATATGTCCTTATCTGAGTAAAGCCACTTTTTAATAATAGGAAAAATATTTTCAGTGTGAATAGAAATATTACCTTTTTCTGCTGCCATATTGTTCACTCCTTACCTTTATTTTATCTCATGTCTATATCCACTAATACGTGAATACTTAATATTAAAATCCCATATAATGGGTATAAGCCTCAGATAGAACCTAAAAAAGCCCCACTTGAAGCTTAAAACTTACTCATATAATACAATATATATTTTAATGTTCATTGCAATATATGTCAATATAAGTAAAATAGTTATTTATCTTTTATAAATTTTTGTAAACTAAAAAAATTTAATTCATAAAAAATCCCAACACTCAGTTTCCTAAGTATTGGGATTTATGGTTTTACAAGTATATACTTGTTTTATAATATTAGTTTTCCGTAAGTTTTAAACTTATAAAAACTAATGTTACATCTAAAGAGCATAACAATCTAAGTTACACTAATATAGATAGCTTATTACCTTACTATAATCTTTCGACTACAATAAAGCAGGTCACAACCTATACTAATGGTTTCCTCGACCATATAACATATCTCATAAACTTTATAAAATCTTTCGACCTTATAAAACCTATTTCAATACATCATATAATCTTAGCTCGACCTTACACTATAAGTTTCAACCTCATTATAATGAATTTATTTTTCAAAATTCACTATAATAAAGCTTTACCCCACAGTGTAAAATCTTCTCTCTGACCTTATATAAGCCTCTATAGACCCATATAAAATCTTTGACCGACCCATATATACCCCAAAACCTTAAGAGCATATATAAGTCTTGACTCAACTGTCATGTTCCTTATGCTATTATTATGTTCATTTATAAAAAAATAATTCACAATTATTTTTGGTAAATTTCCCTAAAAATAATTGTGAAACATCTCTATATTACCTTCTATATTTATATTTCTTTTTTAAACCCGATTTTTGTTAACTTCCCCTTATTCTATTTTGCTTTTTGTTACTTATAGCGAACTACTACTATTCTATTGTTTTTCTCTTGATACACTATTCCGATTATATAATTATAACCTTTCATCATTATTACAAAAACGTAAGTTACAAAACTCTAAATGTAATTCAAATCAATGGTTGCTAAAACACTTAGAATATATAATTAATACATAAAGAGAACTAAAGATAAGTTACAAAATAAAAAAACAAATTACAGGGGGCAATATAAATGAAAATATTTAAAAATTTATTAGATAAATTAGTTAAAGCTATGAATGAAAATGAATTAGGAGCTACAGATTACTTAGAAGAAGTTGAATTCAAACTTAATAATGATGAGGAATACAATCTGAAAGCTTGTGAAACTTTAATAAACATGAACAATATGTTTAGTGTTTAATTCTTTTCAATGTATTAGTATTTTATATAAGTTTACATAGACTTATTCATTGTATCAACAAATCTATTAATGTTTTCATCTAAAATATCTGATACATTTTTATTTATATTTAGTCGAGGAATACTCTTGTCTTTTTTAGATATCATCTTTATTATAAATCTTTCCATAAAATTCATCTTATCAAACCTAAACTCTCCTCCAAAAGATTCTGTAACAACAGCATTAATTAATAATTCTTGTGGAAAGCAATCATTAATCTGCATTTTTGCTTTGTCTCCCTTTAACATACCACATATAAAAAATCCTACTTTTCTATCTTTTAACATACAAATATTTTTTAAACAAAATTCACTCACTTCTTTTTGAATTTTTCCTGCATAAATTGATCCACCAATAATAATTTTATCGTATTGTAAAAGTTCTGGAACTTTTTCAACTTTTAAATTGCATAAATCAACTTTTCCCATTAATTTTTCTGATAAAATCTCAGCGCATTTTTCTGTACACCCATACTTAGTAGCATAAATTATTAAGTTATTCATATTTTTTCCCTCCATTAATTAATCGATATAATTCATAATTTAATATTTATTAATAGCAACTTCTACTGCTTTACGAATTACATTGCTACTTAATGTAGAACCACTAATACTGTCTACATCTAAGGATTGCTTACTTATGATCTTATCTATTATTTTTTCTGCGTTCTTTCCCATACCATTCTTATGCTCCATAATAATTATGTTCACTATCTTGTTATTCTTCACCTGAACCTTAACAACAGCTTTTACTGGATTAGCAAAATATTCACCAGTATATGAACCATCACTAACATTTTTCAAGTCTACATTAACAACAGGAATCTCTGGCACTTTTATTGATTTGATATAAAAAAAAGCTATAGACATAACAATACATAATGTTAAAAATACTATTCCTAATATTTTTATTACTCTTTTCATATTTTTACTCCTCTTTTGTTAAAATTACTCCATTAAATAGTAAAGTAAAATGCCTTTCTATCAGATTGTCCACTTGTTCTTTTGGAGTGTTCTTTTCAATTATTAGTCTTATTATTAGTCCAAATGTCGATGTCCATATAATTTGAGCTGTAAGTTCAGCGTCACAAGGTATATATCTTCCTTGCTTTACTCCTCTTTGAATATTGTTACACAATAACTGTAAAGACTGTCTTTTTTGAGAAATTCCTTTTTCCAGTATTCCTATTCTATTTAATATAGAAGGATTATCATTTAACATAAAAGCCTTATATTCTTCTGAATACTCTAGCGCTGCTTTTATATAATTTGTAAATACTTCCTTAATTTCTTTTTCTGGCTCATCATAATTTATTTTTGCTTTTTTAATTGAATTAAGTATTTTTTTATACCCCTCCATCATTACTGACTCTACAATCTCATTTTTATCTTTAAAATAATGATATATGATAGCCGGGGAGTACTCTATTTTATTAGTAATTTTACGTATTGACAATCCTTCAATCCCCTCTTTTGAAATTATATTTCTCGCAGTATCCATAATTAATTTTTTTATTTCTTCCTGCTTACGCATTTGTCTTTCCTTACCCATAATCGTCACCTTCTTTTTTATTAAACACCGTTAATAAATTAAACACTGTTTAATTTATTATATTTATAAATATATATTATGTCAATCATATCTTTAGAAAATATAATTTATCATAGCATTATTAAAATTTTTTTGTTAACTGTTTCTTATTATTTACAATTATTCAAACTTTGTTAACTATCCTCTTTTCTTTATAAATAATGAAATTTCAGATGAAGTTTTAGAAATATCAAAAGGATGGTAAATAATTGAACCTTTACTTTACAGATTTATTTACATTTTTAAACTTGAATGATATTATAAATTATACCCATTTATTTCCATTAATTAAAAGTAAAAGGGGGGAACTTTTTATGATTAAACATTCTTTACCATTGATTACAACTACAGAATATAAAAATACTCTAAACACTTATCCCGTAATTTTAGTCCATGGTTTCAGGGGGTGGGGAAGAGATGAAGCCTTAGGTTTCAAATATTGGGGAGGGTTTAGAGACTTAGAAACTGAACTAAAAAACAAAGGCTATAAAATATATACAGCTTCTATTGGCCCCATATCAAGTAACTGGGATAGAGCTTGTGAACTTTATGCATACATAAAAGGTGGTCAAGTAGATTATGGAGAAAAGCATTCAAAAGAACATGGACATAATAGATTTGGCAGGATTTATCCTGGTATATATAAAGATTGGGGAGAAAGAGATAACAATGGTAAAATAAAAAAAGTTCATTTAATAGGCCATAGTATGGGTGGACAAACTATTCGTGTACTAGATCAACTTTTAGCTAAAGGTTCAAAATCTGAAAGAAGTTATAGCCACTATAGTATGTCTTCATTATTTTCGGGAAAAAAACATTGGATTTGTAGTGTATCAACTATATCTGCTCCCCATGACGGAACAACCCTTGCAGATTCTAACTATTTATTAGCTTATGCTAAAGAACTAACTGCTTATTTAGGAACGTTATCAGGGAACATGTTAAATCATTTACTCGACTTTAAATTAGAACACTGGGGATTGAAAAGAGAATCTGGAGAATCAGCCGTAAAATATATCCATAGAGTTTTAGAAAGTCCTCTTTGGGAAAATAACCGCGATATTGCTGCTTATGATCTAACTACTGAAGGTGCAAAAGAGCTAAATAAGTGGGTACACACTCAAGCTGATGTATACTATTTTGCATACTCAACAAAAGCCACTAGAAATAATTATTTAACTGGAAATGTGGTTTTTGATTCTCGTATGAATCCTTTCTTTTTATTATTTTCAAATAAAATGATTTATTATAGACGTAATGACCCTATTAAAGTTATCATAGGTAAAAATTGGGCACATAATGATGGCATTGTAAATGTTATAAGTCAAAATGGTCCTAAGGAAGGTTCTAATGATAAAATAGTAAAGTTTAATGGTCAATCTAAAAAAGGAATATGGCACGATATGCCTATGTTAAATAATATGGATCATGGCGATATAATAAATATCTTCAACACCTTTGGTAATGATATACTACCTTGGTATACAAACTTAATGGAACACTTAATATCTCTACCTGAATAATAAAATCTATAATCTCTTTTAGCAAATTAATAAAATGGGGTATTTTTGATTTTACTTCGTCTTAAAAAATATAATTGTTTGTTAACTATCCCCTATGATTTGTTATAATGTAAATAAGTTTTATACTAAAAGGTATTAGAGAAAAATAGAAATATAATGAAGAGGTATGGTAAATATATAATGAAAAAAGATATATTAGTAGAACAATTATATCCATCACTTGTCACAAAATGTAATAATTCTGATAAAACTTTTAATGATATACTCCTAATGGCATTAGATTCAGTAAACGATGGCATATCATTTTGTGATAAAAATGGATATTTATTATATGTAAATAATGCTTGTTGTGAAATAGTCGGGGCTACTAAAGATGAGCTACTTAATAAAAAAGTAGATAGTTTATCTCCAGATAAACCCATGTTAATAGAAGTTATTGAAAAGAAAAAAAGCATTATAGATGTAGAATATTTTTGGAATTTTAAAGGTAAAAAAACACATCTTATAAATTCGGGTTATCCCATATTTGATAAAGATGGTAATATTATTGGAGCCATAGATATATTTAGGAGTATTGAACGTTCTAGAGAACTTGCAAATACAATTGCAGGTCATCAAGCATTTTTCATGTTTGATGATATTATTGGAAATAGTAATACTTTAAAAAAAGTTATAAATTTAGCTAAGTCATTTTCGAAAAGTAATGAAAGTATTTTAATTTATGGGGAAACAGGAACTGGTAAAGAATTATTTGCCCAATCTATACACAATTATAGTAACAGAAAACGTAAACCTTTTGTTGCGCTAAATTGTGCAAACTTACCAAATGAGCTTATAGATAGTGAACTTTTTGGATATGAAGAAGGTTCTTTTACTGGAGCTAGAAAAGGTGGAAAACCTGGAAAGTTTGAACTAGCAAATGGAGGAACCTTATTTCTTGACGAACTTGGAGAAATGCAGATAGATATTCAAGCTAAATTATTAAGAGTACTTGAAACTATGTGTATAAATAGAATTGGTGGAAATAAACCCATAAACGTAGACGTAAGAATAATAGCGGCTACAAATAGGAATTTAGAAGAAATGGTTGAAAATGGTCAATTCAGACGAGATTTATATTATAGGTTAAAAGTTTTATATCTTGAAATTCCTCCCTTAAAAAATCGAGGAAATGATATACTTTTACTTGCAGATTATTTTGTACAGAAACTTATAGATAAAGGTAATAAATATGTTAAAGGAATAGATGATAAAGCAAAAGAAATTCTTATGAAACATAGCTGGAATGGAAATATTAGAGAACTTGAAAATGTAATTTCTAGATCTATGTTTGTATGTGATGAGAAGTGGATTACAGAAAAAAACCTCTCTATGGCTGGATTTAAAGAACCAAATTACGAAGAAATTATAAAAAAAGAATCAGTAATAATAAGTAAAGAAATTTTAATGAATACATTAAACTCAACTGAAGGCAACAAGAAAAAAACAGCGGAAATTTTAGGAATTTCGAGACCAACACTATACAAGTTTTTAAAAAAATATAATTTGTAATTAAGTGTAAAGTGTTTACATGTAAATACTTTACACTTAATATCTGTAGTAAATCCCTTATAAATAGTAATGTTTTAAAATAATAAAAAGAATGGCAGTGTAAATAGCTTTACACTGCCATTCTTTTTGTTCATATGATTAAATAGCCCTCGTAGTGGATAATAGCAGGCTTAATGGTACTTTCCTCATATTTTGGAGCGATTCTTGCAAGTAGAATATTTTAAAGCAAATCTAACAACTGAATTAACTTAAAGGAGGAACCAAAATTGAATAAAAATATTGATAAATGTAAATCTATTGTAGAAAAAGATAAAGAAATATATGCACAAGCAGGTAAACTTCCCTATTTCCCATTAGCAGTAAAAAAAGGACAAGGGGCAATAATTGAAGATGCTGATGGCAACCAATATATTGATATGCTTGCAAGTGCCGCTATGCTTAATACTGGTCACTGTCACCCTAAAATTGTAGAAGCAATTACAAATCAAGCAAAAGATTTTGTTCACTATATTTATCCTTATGTATATCATGAGCCACTTGTAGAACTTGCAAAGCAAATTATAGATATTACTCCTGGCAACTTTGAAAAAAGAATTATTTTTGGACTTACAGGATCTGATGCTAATGATGGAATGATAAAATTTGCAAGAGCATATACAGGAAGAAGTAAAATAATATCCTTTATTGGTTCTTATCATGGTTCAACCTATGGAGCCATTTCTCTTTCAGCATTAAATCTTAATATGCGTAGAAAAATAGGACCTTTACTTCCAGAAATACATCATATTCATTATCCAGACTGTTATCGTTGTAGATTTGAAAAAAAAGAATGTAATTGTAATTTAGAATGTATCAATGAACTAGAAAACGCTTTTAAGTATTATTTAGCACCAGAAGAGGTTGCAGCTATATTAATAGAACCTATAGCTGGAGATGCTGGGTTTATAGTACCTCCTAAAAAATACATGGATAAACTCTATAGTATCTGTAAAGAAAATGGAATATTATTTGTTGTTGATGAGGTACAACAAGGCTTCGGTAGAACTGGAGAATGGTTTGGAATAGATAATTTTAATATAGAACCGGATATGGTTGTTCTTGGGAAATCAATTGCATCAGGTATGCCTATGAGTGCTATTGTAGCTAGAAAAGAAATTATGGAATCCTTAGATGCACCCGCTCATACATTTACTGGTACAGCAAACCCTATTTCTTGTAAGGCAGCAATTGCTACTCTTCAAGTTATACGTGAAGAAAAACTTATAGAACGTTCAAAAACTTTAGGGGAGTATATGAAATCAAGATTCAGAGAGATGCAAAAAAAATATGAAATCATTGGAGATGTACGTGGTGTTGGAATGACTATAGGAGTTGATCTTGTTAAGGATAGAACTACTAAAGAAAGAGATGCTAATGCAGCTGCAAAAATTTGTTATAGTGCATGGGAAAATGGAGTATTAGTTACTTTCGTTTCAAGTAATGTTCTGAGAATACAACCACCACTTGTAATAAATAAAGAGCAAATAGATATATCGCTAGATATTATTGAGGAAGCTATAAAATCATACTTAAACAATGAAATTTCAGATGAAGTTCTAGAAATTTCAAAAGGTTGGTAAGCAATTCACATGAATTTTTAAGAAAATCCCGATACTTTATGAGGTAAAGTATCGGGATTCTAGGTCTTTACGAACATATATCTACATTCGTTTTATAATATTAGTTCTGTAAAATTTTTTAATTTTTCAAAACTAATGTTACATCTAAAGAGCATAACAATCTAAGTTACACTAATATAGATAGCTTATTACCTTACTATAATCTTCCGACTATAATAAAGCAGGTCACAACCTATACTAATGGTTTCCTCGACTATATAACATATCTCATAAACTTTATAAAATCTTTCGACCTTATAAAACCTATTTCAATACATCATATAATCTTAGCTCGACCTTACACTATAAGTTTCAACCTCATTATAATGAATTTATTTTTCAAAATTCACTATAATAAAGCTTTACCCCACAGTGTAAAATCTTCTCTCTGACCTTATATAAGCCTCTATAGACCTATACAAAATCTTTGACCGACCCATATATACCCCAAAACCCTAAGAGCATATATAGGTCTTGACTCAACTGTCATGTTCCTTATGCTATTATTATGTTCATTTATAAAAAAACAATTCACAATTATTCTTAGTAATTTTTTCTAAAAATAATTGTGAACTGCCTCTATTTTTGAATTACAAAATCCATTTTTGTTCTTTCCTTTAATACTTTTCCTGAAGTTGATTTTAAATCTTTAATGTATAAAGTATATGTTTCTCCTCTATTATAATTTTTAACAGGTGTTACACTTATTTTATTATTTTTTACAGTATCTAATACATAAAGCATAGGAACTATATTTTTATTACTATCTAAAACATATATATTTTTTTCAGTTATTGTTTTAATATCTAATGCCCCACTAAAATTAATTTCCCATGTCTTATTTGGTGAAATATTAGTTTGAGTTGGTTTTGACTTAAATCCCTCTGTATCGATAGTTGAAGAAGATGAATCTCCGATTACTTTTATAGAGTAATCTAAATCATTCTCAAAATAGCTTAAAGGAAACAAAAATACATGAACATAATATGTCCCTTTATCTAATGTTACCTTATAAGAAACATTGTCAAGATAATCAGGAACTAGTCTAGTATTTACAACTTCTTTTTCAGCAGCATCCACTATCTTAATTTGCATAAGAGTTGGGTACTTAGTTTTTATATTGTAATTATATAATTTGATTTCAACTGGTTGAGGTTTTCCTACAACAAATGAATAATAATCATTATCTAATTTAGAGGATATGGACCCATTATATTCTCTATTTAAATCAATTGGTGTAGCGTATTTTAATGAATCATTAGGCTCTTTTTCATATGTATTATCTGAAGAAAATTTAAGCTTTAATGAATAATTTAAATCTACACCTTTGCCAGAGTAAGGCTTGATTTTTACTAAGTATGTTCCTTTGCTTAGTGATATGTTTTTTTCAAAACTAGTATCATCTGTTTTAGTGATATACTCACTTATTAAAGTTCCATAAGTATCTTCTATACTTATCCTCCAAACTCCTTTTTCTACTCCTTCAACTAAATCATAAGAAAAATTTATTGTAATTTTTCCATCCTTATTTATATAAAATTTATAATAATCTTCATCATAATAATCATCACTGGTACCTGTATAACTAGTATCTAAATTTATATCATTAGCAGTTTCTATAGAACCATTAGGCTCTTTTTCATAATAATTTCCATACTTTAAATTAACCTTTATATCAAAACTTACAGAACTTATTGAAGCATATTTTAGAACATAAATATAGTAAGTACCTTTTGGTAAATATGTTGTATTTCTGTATTCTTCTCCTTTAGTTTGAGATGATTTTATTTTATATCCATTTTCATCATATAACTCTATTAATAAAGTTTTATCAGAATAAGCTTTATCATGACTTATTGTTAAATCAACCCGACCATCCTTGTCCATATTAAATTTATAGTACTTTCTATCATCTCTAAAATTTTTATTAGTTAAAGTTTCAGATACCCTTTTATCATTGCTTAGTAATGTGGCTTTATCCATATTACTTTGTGTTATAATGGCATGTGCTTTAGTAACTGGGATTAATGTCATTAAAAACGTAAAAATAATCATAGTTATAATTGAAATATTTCTAGATTTTTTCATTAGTTTTTTTCCTTTCATTATGTATAATTTTTCTACATAAGTATACAACAGCCTGTAAAATGTTTCAATATTACCTATTTCATATATTTTTCAACCAATTGATAACATCTATTTTTTGTTGATTCCCCTGATGAAGCAAGATAAGTTAGTGACTCCATTGTTCCACCTTTAAACTCTAGAGAATCTTTTTTAGCTTTATTATCTCTATAAGATATCCACTTACGCTGTTCTTCTTTTAATTGTTTCATGTCACTAGATGATAATTGTGACTCTAATACACCATATATTTCATTCAAAGAAGTATCCCATCTTTTATACTCTTCTTGAGCAGCTTGTTTCATTTCCGATGTTGATCCACTGTACTTAACTTCTAAATCTTTTAGCCCTTCTTTAATATTATCTAATTTATTTATATATAATTTTTTTTGATTTTTAGGCACTGATACTTGTGTGTTTGTTGTATTTAAATTTTTTTCTTTACTATTTGCTGTATTTTTATTACTTCCTAAATTTTTTTCTTCACTAATAATTTTATTATTTATACTATTTATTTCTTCTTTTTGTTTATCATTTAACTGATTTTTATTTAATTCTAAAATAAGATTTTTTGCATCATCATACTTGTGATTAGCATATAACGCATTTAATTTAATAATGTCCTCATCAATTGTTTTATTATCTTCTTTAGCTTTTTCTATTTCTGTTTTTAATTTATTTATATCATCTTTTATTGAGTATTCATTATACTTAGAATCAATTCCTTTAAGTGTGTTTTGTGCTTCTTCTACTTTACCTTGTTGTAAATATTCTTTAGCTGTTAAGTATCCATTTATAATACTTTTCAAAGTATTAGCTTCTTCATTTTTGCTATCTTTATCTAACACTATATCAAAGGAAGCTAATGCCTTATTATAATCTTTATTTTGAAGTGCTTCTTTTCCTTGTTTTATTGAATCTTTAACAACACTATTGCTACATCCAACTAATCCAAATATAAAAAACATGGTGAAAATTAATAAGCTTATTCTTTTCTTCATATTTCACTCCTCCTCTTATGTATAAATGATATTTTACATCTTTTTTATTAAAAATTCTACATTTCAAGTCAAATTATATCAAGTTATCCTATAATGATGAAAAATATAAACATACACTACCCTTAGTATATGTTTCCTTAAGCTTCCCTTACTAATAATTAAACTTTTACATAAATTATCTCTATATTGTATTTCATGCTATCTATCTTTAAAATTGTTAAATACCTCATATACTTTTTATTTTACAACAAACAACTCATATGCTATAATAAAGTTGTTTGTAAAAAATATAAAAATTTTATATAATATAAGAATTTCATTAGAGAGGAGAATGTTATGTCTGAACAAAATGAAAAGCAAAATATTAATTCAATTAATTGGGAGGAAAAATACTCTAGTTGGAAAGACTGGAAATGGCAGATAAACCACAGTGTAAAAGATATAGAAACCTTTGAAAAATTATTAAATATTAAAATAGATGAGAAAGAAAAAAATGATATAAAAGCGACAATGGGCAAATTCCCCATGTCTATAACTCCATACTATCTGTCTTTAATAGACATTAATGACTATAAAAATGACCCTATCTATAAACAAGCATTTCCATCCTCACGAGAGCTAATCATAAACAAATATGATATGGCAGATCCATTAGCTGAAGATAAAGATAGTCCCGTAGAAGGTGTTACTCACCGCTACCCTGATAGAGTTTTACTTCATATAAGTAATGTCTGTGCAATGTACTGTAGACATTGTACTAGAAAAAGAAAAGTTGGAGACATAGATTGTATTCCTGATAAAGAAACTATAAAAAAGGGAATTGATTATATAAAAAACACTCCACAAGTAAGAGATGTATTGTTATCAGGTGGAGATCCTTTTTTATTATCTGATGAATACTTAGAATGGATTTTAAAAGAAGTTAGCAGCATACCACACGTTGAAGTTATACGAATAGGTACAAGAACCCCTGTAGTATTACCTTACAGAATTACAGATAATCTAGTCAACATGTTAAAAAAGTATCATCCACTATGGATAAATACACATTTCAACCACCCAAGAGAAATCACAAAATCATCAAGAAACGCACTAAAAAAATTAGCTGATGCCGGAATTCCACTTGGTAATCAATCTGTATTATTAGCAGGTGTCAATGACTGTCCTCACATAATGAAAAGATTAGTTCAAAAGTTAGTACAAAATAGAGTTCGACCATATTATATATATCAATGTGATATGTCAGAAGGATTATCTCACTTTAGAACCCCTATTGGAAAAGGAATTGAAATAATGGAATCTCTTCGAGGACATACAAGTGGATTTGCAATCCCAACCTTTGTTGTTGATGCGCCTGGTGGCGGCGGTAAAATTCCTGTTATGCCAAATTATCTAGTATCTTGGTCTCATAATAAAGTTATTTTAAGAAATTATGAAGGAGTTATAACCACTTACAAAGAACCTGATTCATATAAAGCTAATTTATGTGATTTAGATTGTGATAATTGCAATTTAACCTTAAATTTAGATGAGGTGGAAGAAATAAAAGCTATAGGTATTGAAAAATTACTTTGTGATTATGATAAAGCTATTTCTTTTGTCCCAAATAACAACGAGAGATTGGAGAGAAGGAAGAATGAATAATACAATAAGTAAAATAGGTAAATCCATAATTCAACATGATAAAGAAAATGATCGTGTATACTTAATGAAACTCCATAAAGATGATATTTCCGATATTACCAACAGCTTAGAAGAACTATCAAAACAAAAAGGATATACAAAGATATTTGTAAAAATCCCTTCTGGTGCAAAATCAACTTTTTTTGAAAAAAATTACTGTATAGAGGCTATAGTTCCTAATTTATATAAAGGAAAAGATGATGGATTATTTATGGCTAAATATTTCTCTGAAGATAGACATGAAAAAAAAGATAAAGAAATTATTAATAATGTTTTAGATAAAGCTAAAGAAAATAAAAATACCAAAAAAGATTATCACCTACCCAAATACCTTAGCTATAGAAAAGCCTGTGCAGAAGACGCAAAAATAATTGCAGAATTTTATAAAGATATTTTTAAAACATACCCTTTTCCTATACATGATTACAAATATATTTTAAAAACTATGAATGAAAATGTAATTTATTTTACTATTTGGCATAATGATAAGCTTATAGCTATATCTTCTTCAGAAATGGATGAAGAGAAACTCAATGTCGAAATGACGGATTTTGGCACAAATCCTAAATATAGAGGTAATGGACTAGCTATTTATTTATTAGACAAAATGGAAGAAGAAATGAAAAACAGAGGAATTAAAACAGCATATAGTATAGCCAGATCCATATCCTATGGTATGAATATCACATTTTCTAAAAGTTGCTATACCTTTGCTGGAACTTTGATTAACAATACTAATATTTCAGGTGGAATAGAAAGTATGAATGTGTGGTATAAAGAACTCTAATAATAAAATCAATTATGTTATTGATTACTATGTAATTCATTTTATCAAAATAAATATAAAATAATTTTATATTTAAATTAAGTTTTTGTGGCTTGTTTTATTTAAAAATTTCAAATTTTAATTTTTCGATTATTAAAAAATGAGCAGAATAAAACTCTCTGCTCATTTTATGTTTATTTCATATCTATCCTACTCTAATACTCTACTCTTCTTTAATAATTTAATTGAAGGAGTAATTAATAAAACGAGATTACCTGCTATTTAAAACCTATTTTTAGTTAGCTTTAAAATTATAAACTGGCTTTATAGTACTTATGACATCTACCGTATCTATTATATTTTCTATTATCTCATATATAGGTTTATAAACCATTGGGGATTCATCTAAAGTGTATTGTGAAACACATGATGTCCATACTCCATTCATCTTATTTTTAAATTCTTCTAATGAAAGCACCTTTTTAGCTTGTTTTCTAGAAAATATCCTTCCAGCTCCATGAGGCGCTGAAAAATTCCAGTCCTCATTTCCTCTACCTATACAAATCAAAGCCCCATCTTTCATGTTTATAGGTATTACTAGTTTTTCACCCTTCTGAGCTGAAACTGCACCTTTTCTTAAAACCATATTTTCTATGTCAATATAGTTGTGTATAGTTGAAAAGTAATCTTCTACTTTCCATCCCATATTTTTTAATATTATATCTGCCATAGCCCTGCGGTTTGTTTTAGCATAGTTTTGAATTATATTCATATCATGTATATAATCCTTAAAATTAGCTCCATCAACATACATAAGTTCTTTAGGATTTTGTGGTGGATGCTTTAGTTTCTTTAAAGTTTTTTCAATTTTACTAGCTTTTCCACAGGCTTTTAATTCATTTATTATTTTTTCTCTTTCATTCATGACTTTATCTCTGTTAAAATTCTTAACTGCTAAATCTTGATAATATTTAGCAACTTGTCCTCCAAGATATCTACTTCCACTGTGTATAAGAACATAGTATGCTCCTTCAATATCAACATCTACTTCAATAAAGTGATTTCCTCCACCAAGTGTTCCAATACTATTTATAGCTCTGCTGCAATTAACATGCTTAATACATTTTAGTTCTTCTAAATTTATATCTTTTGAAAATCTATGAGATTTATCATGAATATTCATTCCATAAGGAATATTTTCTCTTATTACCTTATCTAACTTTTCAAAATCCATTTCTTTACTATCTATTTTTATAACATCTACGCCACATCCAATATCAACACCAACTAAATTAGGTACCACCTTATCTTTAATTGTCATAGTAGTACCTATAACACACCCCTTACCACTATGAGTATCTGGCATAATTCTTATTTTGCTATCTATAATAAACATTTGATTTAACAGAGTGTATAATTGAGAAATAGTTTCACTATCTATATTATCAGTAAATACCTTTGCTGAATTATATCTCCCTTTAATTTCTTGCATTCTTAACACCTCATCCAAATCGTATTTAATTTTCAAGGGAATCTATTTCCTAATTACATTTTTCTCACTCCTGCTTTAAATAATCTAGATTAATTTTAGCATTTATTACTATTTAATTCAAACTTAATAATTTAGGAAATTGTGTAGTTACAAAACTTTAATAAATACTAGGCTTAGTACTTAATATGTAAATTTTCATAATCTTAATATTAACTTAAAGAGAATATTACAAACAGGTATTATAATTTAAGTGTAATATTAAAAATAGTTGCATATAAAAGGAGATGATCTAATGTATTTGTATGATTACCATACACATTCTACAAAATCAACTGATGGACATAATTCAGTTGTAGAAATGTGCAAATCAGCTTTAGAAATGGGATTAAAAGAAATTGCCATTACAGATCACTTTGAACCTACTAGAAAAAATGAAAATTACTCTTTTTATGATCCTAAGGACAATTTATTAGAAATTTTAGAGACAAGAAATTTTTTTGAAAAGCATCTTAAAATTAAGTTTGGTATAGAACTTGGTCAGCCTCATATATATTCAAAATCTTCAAGAGAAATACTTGAAAATAATCCTTTCGACTATGTATTAGCATCTGCACATAAAATGAGCGATGATGTAGATTTCGGAGAATTAAATTACTCAAAGATAGACGTTGATTATTATTGCAGAATATACCTAAAAGAATTAAAAAAACTTGCAGAATGGAATTTGTTTGATTGTATTGCTCATCTAGACTTGGTTAAAAGATATAGTGCTAAATATGGAGTTGAGATAAAACTAATCGATTATAAAGAAGAATTAGAAGAGATATTAAAAATTTTAATTAATAACGGGAAGGGAATTGAAATTAACACTTCAGGTCTTAGACAACACGCAAAAAAATGTCTTCCCGATTTAGATATTGTTAAATTCTATAGAGAACTTGGAGGTGAAATTATAACAATAGGTTCTGATGCTCATTATGCTGTAGATGTTGGAAAAGGAATAAAAGAGGCTATTGAAATAGCTAAAATAGCTAACTTTAAATATATAACTATATTTAACAATAGAAAGCCTGAGTTCGTTAAAATAACAGACAATAAGTCTATATATTATACAAAAAACCAACTAAAATTAGCTTAATAAAAATAACCTACTATTTATAGTCAGTACACATAACTCCCTAAGGATGTGATTAAATGATAATTTTAAAAGATAGTAGCTACTTGATAAAAAAAAGTAAACGTGGATATATAGTAATTAATTTGGAAGGATATTATAAAAATCACAGTCACTTTAAAAACATTGAAGCAGCAAAAAAATGTATATACTTAACTAAAAACAGAATAATCCCAAAATCATTTTACATGATGGTGGCATGTCTAAGATTGTCCACAGATGAATTATATATAAAGAAGATACAAAAATTAAAATGGATAAAAGAAAATAAGCAAAAAATTAAATACAGAAACAAAAAAATATCAGCTAAAAAAACTAATTATGCTTCAGCATAGAAAAAATTTATAATTTACACATAGATATTCAGCCCTCTCTTAACCTTATAGAATACCTACTAACAACATATCTACAAATACACATAACCATCTATAGTACTCCGAATTTTATTATTTATGGAAATATATTTTAATTATCCTTTACTCAACTACACATATAGTGTAAAATTACACTATATGTGTAGTTAGGAGAGGGTTTTTTTGAATAAAACAGATTTTATAAAAAAGATAGATGAAAAGCTAAAGCTTATAAGAAATGAAAAAGAATTTACTCAAGACAAAATGGCAGAAATAATAGGAATATCAAAAAAAACATTGGTTCAGATAGAAAAAGGTAGATCAAGCCTTGGATGGACTGGTGCTGTAACAGTATGCACTATCTTTAAGGATTCAGAAATACTTGAAATGGCTTTTGGAGGGTCTTCTGAAGATTTAATACTGTCTATCGCCTTTAACAATTATGAAGAGAACTATAAAAATACTTTGGGTGGAAAAGTATGGTGGATACCAATTAATAGCAAAGGAATTTATAGAATACAGCAAAATATAATAACAAATCATTATAGAATCTTAGATAATAAGGATAGAAGAATATGTTCCTCTTTTGATCTAGAGTATATGGAAAAAAGATTACAAGAACTATATACATAAGGAGAAAATAAATTATGATTACAGATATATTTAGAAAGTTAATACTTAAAAAGAGAGATAAATTTATATTTAAAGGCTATAAAAATGGTATGGTAGATTTTAATAAAATAGAGGAAAATACAGGTTTATACATACATATACCCTTTTGTAAAAGCATTTGTCCTTATTGTCCATATAATAAAGTAGTTTATGAAAAAGAAAAGGTAGAAAAATATAAAAATGCTTTACTAAATGAACTCAATTTCTATAAGAAACATTTAAAAAACAAAAATATTTCTTCCATATATATAGGGGGAGGAACCCCCACTCTTTTAATTGATGAAATAAAAGAAGTATTAGATTTTATAAAAAAAGAATTTAATTTTAATGGGGATGTTGGGATAGAAGTATATCCTACAGAAGTAACAGAAGAACTCTTAAACAAAATACAACTTGCAGATATAACCCTTATAAGTTTAGGAATTCAAACTTTTAATGATGATAAATTAAATTTCCTAGGTAGAAGATATAAAAAAGCTGAAGCTACAAATGCATTAGAAAAGATAATTAAGTTTAATTTTAAATGTGTAGATGTAGACATTATGACTAATATACCTGGACAAACTATTGATGATATTGAAAATGATTTAAGAAAGGTTTATTCATACAACATTCATCAACTTTCTATATACCCACTTATAATATTTCCTATGACGTCTATGGATAGAATTATAAAAGAAAAAAAGTTAAGTAGGTTTAGTGAATTTGGGGAGAAAAAAATTCTTAATCTAATTGAAAATGTATCAAAAGAATATGGATATGAAAGAAGTTCTATATGGACATATGGTAAAGCTGAAAATAACAGATACACCTCTGTCACCAGGGAAAGTTTTATAGGAATAGGCGCAGGCGCTAGCTCTCTTTTTTCTAATTATTTTTATTTAAACACATTTAATGTAGATGAATATATAAAGTGTAACTCAATAGAATCTCCAACCCCTCCAATAAATCTAGTAAATACTATGACATCTAGGGAAAAGATGATATTTTGGATATTTTGGAGATGCTATGATGGGATAATTGATAAAGATAGATTTTATGAATTATTTAATAAAGATATGGAAAAGGAATTCAAACTTTTATTTACAATTCTTAAGACATTAAGAATGTGTACTAAAAAAGGAAATAAAATTTTTCTAACTAGATTTGGACAATTTGCGTATCATTATGTAGAAAAACAATACTCCATATACTATCTAAACTATTTATGGCATGAATCCATGAAAAGTCCTTGGATAGAAAGACTGGAATTATAAGGAGAATATATATGAAAAAATTAGAGTTTTTAAAGCTTGCTTTATTTGGAATAAAAACAATTATATTTAAAAAGAAGAAGCCTATATTAGGGACTATAATTTTAACAGATTACTGTAATCTTCATTGTAAACATTGTGCAGTAAATAATATAAACCAAATTATGAATCCTTATGAAGATATAGTAGAAGAAATGCAGGATTTTTATAATGATGGTATCCGAATTTTATTTTTTTGTGGTGGAGAAACCTTACTTTGGGAGCACAATGATAAAACTATAAGAGATCTAATTAAAAAAGCTAAGGAAATTGGATTTTATATAGTAAATATTGTAACCAATGGAACTATTGATTTAGATATCCCTGAAGCAGATGTTATATTTTTAAGCATTGACGGTAATAGACAAGCTCATAACACTATAAGAGGAGATACTTTTGATACTATAATAAATAATATTTCTAAAGCTGATAATTCTAATATTTGCATATACATGGCTATAAACAAGCTTAATTACAAAACTGTTACTGAAGTTTGCACATTGGCAAAGGAAAATCCTAATATAAATTCTATCTCTTTTAATTTTCACACTCCTTACAAAGGTACAGAAGACCTCTCCTTAAGTCATTCTGAAAAAGAAGAAACAATATATACCATAAAAAATATGATTAAAAAAGGCTTTCCTATTTTTAACTTGCAATGTGCTTTAGATAAATATCTAAAAAACACTTGGCAAAGACCTTGTTATCAATGCATAGTTTCAGAAAATAATAAAAAATATGTATGTGGAAGATGTGTCGAAATAGAAGGTTTATGTAAAGAATGTGGATATCTTTTTGCTGTGGAGTTTTCTATGTTGTTTGACGGTAATATAAAAGCTATATTGCAGATGTTAAAAACTTATTTAAAGTATGTGTAATTTTAGGTCATTATTTTGACACAACACCTCCATATTCAATACATCTATAGATTAATTTCACTTTCATTAGTATTATTAATCTAAAAAGATATTTCATATAAACACTTGTTTTTTTGCAAAAATAAAACTTCTTAAGGATTTAAATTTCTAAGTCCTTAAGAAGTTTTATAACTCTTGCCCCTCTGAGTCCTTTACACTTTTATCCAATAGTCTAGGCCCTTAGTAAAAGACATATCCGACTCACTGATAATTAAAACAAGAAAGTATTCTCTTTAAAAACATTAACTTTCCTCATCTATATATAAATATAATTAGTAATAAAATATTAAAAAGTTTTACTTTGAATATTCCTTAATTAATGTTTTTGTTACTTCAAGAACATAGTTTTGACAATACTCTCCTGAATTTCTATCATACTCTTCATTATTCACTTCACTATTAGATAATATTCTAATTCCTAGGAAAGGAACATTATATGATTTGGCCACTTGCGCTGCTGAAGCTGTTTCCATCTCTTCTACTGATGTTCCATACTTTTTATTAAGCCATTTGATTCTATCTAACTCACGGTTCCACTGGTCAGCAGATCCAATAACTCCTTCTACCACTTTACCCTTTTTATATAAATTTGCTACACTTTTAGCAGATTTAATAAGCTGAGCATCTCCTTCAAAATCTTTAAATTCCTTTATTTCTCCATTTACATTAACCTCAATATTCATAGGAATCCAATTTTCAGAGTGAATTCCTTTATTGTAGTCACCATGCTCAGATCTAAAAGCTCCAAAATTAACAGATTTTTTTCCTATAACAATATCACAACGATGTAATTGAGGATCATGTCCTCCAGCAGTTCCTTGATTTATTATTGCCCTAGGATTAAATTTTTCAATAGCTAACAATGTTGATGCTGCAGCATTTGTCATACCTATTTCTGTTTTAGCAATAACTACAGGAAATTTATCTATTGTTCCTTTCCAAAAAGTCCAGCCACCATATGTAACTTTCTCAGCATTTTGCAGCTGTTTTACTAAACTTTGTGTTTCTACATCCATTGCCCCTTGAATTACAATTGGCCTAACTGCCTCTTTAGTTTTAGAATTACTGCATCCTATAAATGCAAATGTCATTATAATTCCTAAAATTACTGCTAAAAACCTTTTTCTCATGTTCATCTCTCATTATCCTTTCTTATGTAAAAAATAATTTATTTATAAATCCTCTTTTATGTTTATATAAAGAGTATTCTTGTACCATAAGTAATGTTTTTAGATTAAATCTTAAATAATAAATCAAAATTTTAATTTCTATAAATGCATTACTCATTTGAATATACAAAAGTAAGTTTCTTAAAGCTATTCAATGTTGTCCGTCTAACAAAAAAACACCTTGTCCAAATTAATGGCATAAGGTGTTAAATACATCATACATGCATGACAATAAAACACTTATAGCCAAACTATTTACGGTAGTTGGTAGAAACTTTTAGCCCATATTGCTAAATTTATATAAGCGAACATTTTTTTGTATTTTTTATTAAATGTTTGTATTACACATTATACACTAGGTGTTTATATATTTCAACATATAATTTTATATATTTTAACATGTATTACAAATAAAAAACCCGTACAATAACCATGCTTCGTATGTATTTATATACAGTATTAAATATAATATATGATTAATAAACAAAATACACCTCTCAAAAGAAAGGTGTATTTATAATATTAAATTTAAGATATTTTCATCCAGATTTCCATATAAACAGCCTCTTCATTAGTATCGAAATATAGTTCAGCCATAAATGGTTCTGTAGTGATTTTTTTTCTTGGAATCCAGGTACTATACATGTACTGTACTGCCTTATCTAATGCATTAGTTGTAAGAAGATGAAAGTTTTCCGCTTCAAATGAACAAACTACGTAATTTCCAACTGGTATTACCCAATTGATAAATTCATTTTGATGATTGGTATCAGTTACTTCTGCTCCTACAAAATACTTAATATGCCCCTCTTTTTCACTAGGAGCACCAACCCCTATTTCATTACCACCCTGTTTTAAATTATCAATGGTATTTTTTTTGCTATGAAAATTGTGCCAAAGCTCAGCTAAATAATCTACTCCCGGATTATTAGGGAAAGGGGCATCTGTTGATATACCTGCGAAAAAACGAGAATCACTCAAATTTTTCCGACTTACTTCTAAAATAATACCATCAGCCACCAATGGTACGTCTTCGTCTACCAATTGATATTTCATAGATAAATCAGGTTTTGAAAAATGTGTTACTGGTCTTGGTTGCTTGCGAAAAGTTTCTGGTGTTAAACTGTAGGCTTCTTTAAAAGAACGAGTAAAAGTCTCATGATTTTCAAATCCAACAGTCATTCCAATATCAATAATCCGTCTATTATCATTTACTAAAAGATCTGCAGCATTAGCAAGTCGACGAAGTTTTATATACTCCTTAACAGGTTTTCCAACCAAACGACTGAACAGTCTTTGATAATAAAAAGGAGATAAACTTGCTACCGTTGCCAAATTATTAATCTCCATTTTTTTAGATAAATTTTCTTCAATATAATCTAAAGTCTTTTGAATAGATTCCCATGACTCCATAAATTAACACCTCCTGTAATCAGAATAACAAAATATCAACAACTTTTCTTGACGTACAATGCCTTTTTAAACTGATATGTGTATTATTTTATCTCATTACTAAATAATTTAAACTTATAAGAACCTAATCTTTCTATTTATAACATATATGTCCATTAAATTGATATTTTCTTACTAATATGTTAACCTAACATAGAGGTGTTTAAGATGAAAAAATTATTAAAAGTCGTTGGTGCAATAATTGAAAATGATAATAATGAAATATTGTGTGCTCTTCGTTCCCCTAAAATGACACTTCCTAACATGTGGGAATTTCCTGGTGGAAAAGTTGAAAAGAAGGAAAGTTTGGGACAGGCTATAGTAAGAGAAATTCAAGAAGAATTAAAATGTTCCGTTGAAGATAAAGAAATATTTTATGATAACACTCATGATTATGAAAAATTTATTGTAAACCTAACAACAATAAAATGTAAAATTAAAGAAGGTACTCCTACTGCTAATGAGCACTCTAAACTTATATGGCTTAAAAGAGAAAATCTTAAATCATTACATTGGGCACCAGCAGATGTACCTACAGTAGAACGTTTAGCAAATGAAAAAGTATAGTTTTGGATTGAAACTATGCTTTTTCATTTATTCCCTTATCAATTCAATTTTAACAATTAACTCTCACTTACTCCTACAAGTTTTTTAGAAAATCTTCTTTTTTAGTATAGCACAAAATCCGCTATTAGAAGTTCTAACCATACTCATTTGTACACCCATCATACCAGTTAGAATTAGCACTAGTAGAATAAAAAATCCAATCTACCCTGCAATTGAAATTATTTCTGCTCCTTTTCCTTTTCCAAGTTCTATAAATAAATCCATCACAGTTGAAAAATATACATATTAAGAGTAAATAAAAACAGGAATAGTTTTTAATACTATACCCCAAACCCACTCTTTCAAGAATGGGCTGAAATCAGGAGTAAATTAATTAGCTGTATTTACTTTATTCTTCTACTATTATGGTGTATTGACATAAATAATATAATACATGAAACTGCTGCAAAGAATATAAGAGACTGAATATATGGCACAAAATTATAGCTACCACCTTGCCAAAAATCTATAAATTCTCCACTGATATAAGTTGTCGGAAAAGCATATGACACAGCCTTTATTGAATTTGGGAAATCCTTTGCTTGCACACCAAACATTCCACTTAAAATCATTATTGCAAAATATAATATCATAGTTATTGCATAGGTTGGCGCAAATTTTTTGAAAAATAATGCTATTCCATGAGCTAATATAAATAAAAATGTAGATAACAAATATAAGGAACCTATTAAAATAAGTACTGAACTTAAAGTTGGCACCTGCACTTTTAACACAGAGCAAACTACTACTGCATACATAATCAATGATAAGGTTATAAAAATTAAATTAGCACATATTTTAGAAGTCAATACAATTTTCTCACTATATCCAAATAACCGAAAGCGCAAGGGTATATTTTTTTCTAGCTCCTGTGAAAATACAGCTGAATACCCTATAAGAATAGATGCTAATGGAATAATTAAGCTAGAAGTAATAAATATATTTGTTATAAAAATATCTTTCATATACTCTGGCACTTTACCTGCCATTGCTGTTCCAAAAAATATTGTCATACCAATTGGAAAAAACACCCCAAAAATTATTGTAAATATATTCCCCATTAAATTTCTAAATTCATATTTTATTAACCCCAAATTAAATAGCTTCGTATTCATCACAATTTTCTCCCCCTAATTCACCATTGAACCTTGCTTTAGCATTAATATACATAATTTCAATATCATTATTGCTTCTTTTAAAGTTTATATTCTCACCTATTAATACCTTTATTATTTCTAATTCCTGACTCTCACTTAAGCAAGAGATAGCTATTAAATGTTCAGGTGCTATTATTTTAGAGAAGTTCTTAGTCACTTCTTCGTTTCTTTTAGTATTTTCAATGGTTATAGTTGATTTTCCACAGTATTTTTGGAACAACTGCTCCTTACTGCCAAAGTCAACTACTTCCCCATTATCTAAAATCAATATCTTATTAGCTAATTTCTCTAGTTCTTCATAATAATGAGATACTATACAAATAGTAACTTTTTTATTCTCGTACCACTCTGTTATTTTATTCATTAATTGCTGACGAGTTTCAAAATCTAGCCCTGAAGTAACTTCATCAAAGAATACCAAAGAGGCATCTTGAATTAAAACTAATATTATTGTTAAACGTTGCTTCTGTCCCCCTGATAATGCACTAATTTTTTTGTTAAGGCACTCCTCAAAATAAAAAAAACTAATTAGTTCTTGTAGTACCTTATTTTTCTTTATCTTTGTATTCAAAAGAGCTTCAATTATATACTTAACCGCCATGGTATCCACATAATTATTTTCCTGCATATGTGCTGCCATTTCCTCTGGTTTTAAATTTGTATGAATATTTCCATTATAATTTGTAAGTCCTAATATTGATTTAACTAGTGTAGACTTTCCTGCTCCATTTGATCCTATTATCCCTATCCTATCACCAGCTTCAAAGGTTATTGGTGACTTTATTGATAATGCAATTTTTTCGCCATATTTCACTTCTAAATTTTTTATAGTTACCATAAATCTTCTCCTTATTTAACCATTCATCATAGTTAAACTGTACCAAATCTATATGGATTTCATGTGAAGATTGTATGCAAATCTTGTGATAATTACATAAGCTAATGTAAACAATACTTCTTCTTATTTAATCCTCTTAAAATCCTTAGTATTTGTAAAAAACATAATAGCTTCTACCCCATCCTTAATATTTCTAACCTCTATCTCATAGTTTAATAAGTTTGCATAATAGGCTACAATATAAAGCCCCAAGCCATGCCCCCTATTTTCACTATTACTTGAAACAAAGGGATCAAATATGTGTGGTAATAATTCTTCATCTATAAATGCCCCATAATTAATAATAGTTAATGCTTTCTCCGTTAAAGTTATTTTTATATGCCCCTCTTTAGGAGTATAATTTATAGCATTATTTATTAGATTATCTATTATTTTAAAAATAAGCTTCCTATCTGTATTTATATTTAAAAAGTTAAGATCCTTTTCTATAGTAAACTCCTTTAATTTTACTTGCACCTCATGATACAAGAGGCTTTCATCAATTATTTCACCAATATTTATATTTTCCTTCTTGATGGCTTCCATACTATTGTTAAGATTTAAAATATCATCTATTATTTTTCTCATTGATTGCAATTGAATCTTTACCTTCGGTAAATACTCCTTTGTATCTTTGTATTTTCCTATTTCATTTATCATACCCTCTACCAGTAATAAAGCTGCTGCAACTGGGGTTTTTAGCTGGTGAGAGGAAGCCCTAAGAAATACCTCTTGTCTTTTATTTTGCTCAGAAAGATAGTTATTCTTTTTTTCAAGCTCCTTAAAATTTTCATTTAATTTTAGATATAAGTCATTAAGAGTCTCACCTAAAACTGCAATTTCATCCTTTCCTTCCATTTTCATCAGTTCAACTTCTCTATTGGTATTGTCTTTCATAAACACTGCATGATTTACTAGTTTTTCTATTGGAAGCACTATTTTTCTTGAAAATAATATAGTTGATATCAATATTAATAAAAGAGCTGTAGCAATAATCATTGGTAGGCTTTGAAATATTATTGGTCTTATTTCTCCTATATTAGGAACTATTACCGAAAACATGGATACAATGATATCATTATTATGGGTACTTATGGCGATATAGTTGGCATACTGGTTACTTCCATCAGATACATTAGTTTCATAAATAACCGTATTCTCTTGTACCACATGAATCTTTGATGATGTTTCTTTATAAATATTCTTATAATCATTTGTTAAAAACTCAAAGGTTAATGGTAAATTATCCTTAAACAATTTATTTTTAAAAATATTTCCTATATTACTAGTAAAATTAAATTCCTCTTTATCTATATTTCCCATTTCTTCCTTGTGAGTAGAATAGTACCTTACTTTTTCAATATACTTTAATATCTCATTATCATTAATGGTGATTTTTATAGAAGTAAATTTATTAGAGATAAAAATCTCATTACCCTTGACTGGTATTTTAATAGTTGCTGTAGCTGTAGGATTGCTTGAGGATATATTTCTATAATTCCCGTCATTTATGTAGTTTTCTTGTATGGATTTTATTTCTTTTAAATTACTCTTTCTCATATAATCCACATATAATGAAGGAAACATAAATACAAAATATGCTATCATTAAGGTTACCATTGCCCCCGATATAATTGCACTATACACGAAGGTCTTCTTTGATAAATTCATCAATTACCCTCCTGATCAAACTTATAACCTACACCAGTTACTGTTTTTATGTATTTTTCAGGCAATTTTTTTCTCAGGTTTTTCACATGTGCATCTATTATTCTGTCATTTCCGTAATATTCCTCATTAAAAATTTTCATTATCAATTGTTCGCGAGTAAACACTCGATTTGGTTCTTTCTTTAATGTTTGTAGAAGTAAAAATTCACTTACTGTTAGTTGCAAAGATTGATTATCGTAGTAAGCTTGATAGGCTTCATCATTTATATATAAGCCTCTTACTTCTTCAGTTTTTGTTCTGTTTCCCATGGTCCTACGCAATATTGTTTCTATACGTTTAAGCAATAACAAGGGTGAAAATGGCTTTAGTACATAATCATCAGCATAAAGATTAAAGGCTTTTAACTGTGTTTGTTCATCTTCAAGAGCTGTCAGCATTATTGTAGCCATTTGAGGATTTATTTTCTTTATATGCTCAAGAACAACTAGTCCACTTACCTTGGGTACCATTATATCTAATATAGCTAAATCAAAATAATTATTTTTTAAAAATTCTAAAGCCTCTTCTCCATCCCTTGCACAAATTACTTCGTAATTCTGCATTTTCATATATTCTGTCGTTACTTCTGATATTGTGGGTTCATCCTCCAAAAATAAAATTTTCACCATATTGTCCTCTTCCTTATTTTAATTTATTTATTTTATGAGCCAGTTTTTTATTTAAAAACCATAATTATAGTTTCTATTTTGCTTTTGAGATTATTGAATTCATTATACTATAAATTTTATAATTATATCTATATCCTATCTATAGTCTTTGTTTTACTTTCATACTTTCATCTAAATGTATTTTAAATATGATTAAAAGGATTTTCAGAGAAATTTGCATATGTGGTAAAAATAATATTAGAGATGAGTTAGAGATCAAAAAAATATTGGTGCTGTTTTTGACTCAAATTTTTTTGTGATATATATGAAGAGAAAGAATGATACTGATAAAACACAATAGTAACTTAATATAAGAAATTTGAACTATAAATTAAAATAACTAGGCATTAGAATAATACTATTACCTAGTTATTCTTAAATATACTAACTTTAAATAAAATATAATTTGAATCAAGAGTTGCTGAAACACTCAGTTTTATTTCTTTAGCTAACTCAACAGCCTTAATAGCACTTTCATTTTTATTATTACTGTTATTCATAAATAGCAAAAAATATTAAATTTAACTTATCCAAATCGCTTAACTCATTATTCTTATCTATCTTCTCTTTTACATCTAAGTATATTTTATAACCACTATATTTTTTTATAAATATGCTTTCTACATAATATTTTTTTGTATATGTAAATATTTACATATACTATTCTAATATCTACATTACAAAAACGTAAGTTACGAAACCCTAAATGTAATTTAAATCAATGGTTGCTAAAACACTTAGGTTGTATAATTAAAACATAAAGTGAGTTACGAATTAAAAATAAATTACAGGGGGTAATACAAATGAAAATGTTAAAAAATTTATTAGATAAACTAGCTAAGGTTATAGATGAAAATGAATTAGGATCTGACAATTATTTAGAAGAAGTTGAATTCAAACTTAACAATGATAAAGAATACAACCTAAAAGCTTGCGAAACTTTAATAAATATGAATAACATGTTTGGTGCTTAATGCTTTTAGATATTTTTAAAAACACTAAGCTAATTGTACACTTGTTAGACTAGACTTAAATATCCATAAATAATAGATTTATAGTTTTATCTTATTGATAAGCCACTTAGCTTTATCAATAAAAACTCTGTTTTGAAACTAAAATAGTTAATTTATAATACATTCCCATATTATTTTAAAACAGACTCTAAATAAAAAACACCTCTCTAATAGAAAGGTGTTGTGGTAAAAATTAATTCGACAGGTATAAAGATAGAAAATCTCCTATAGCCCAATGTCCTTAACCTCATACCCCTGGTTATATGCAATCTGATATAAAGGATATATTGAATTTTTTAATGATTCATAAAATGCTTCTCTACCTATACTCTCCCCTTTATTTATTAACAAGGATATATTCAAGGTTTTACAAGTATTTAGATATTCTTCTAACACCTTGTCCTTTTTGAGTCCTATTAATATATTAAAAGCCATGTATTGCATATCACAAAATGGATTGAAATATTTCTCTATAGGCACTAGATTATTATTTTTACTACTATTTATATTCTTAAATGTTGGTACAAGATTCCACATCTCATCATGGAGAACAAAGCTCCATGGAATAAAATGATCTATGCTCATTACCCCATATCTATTAAAATTTTCAGCATTAAACTCTTGGTTTGTATAGATATCTTTTACTCCTACATTTTCCTGAATTACATATCTCCAAAACTTTTTTGCATAGGTCAGTTCTCTTGTATATGGTGGTTCTAACTTTAACGGTATGGCTGGTACATTAGGATTTCTCTTTTGAAGAAAATATATTAACTTATAGTTTATCCACCCTTTAATTATTGCTTGATTGCTTTCTATATATCTAAACCATTCATCATTTATTATTATTTTCCGTTCTCGATTTTCACTTACTATTTTATATAGAGCATCTTCTTTTTCATTAGATAAATTTTCTATAATCCTATTCTTTTTACCATCTTTTAGACCACGTAATTCTTCTACAAAAAACGGTGCTATCAATCTATAGGGAACCATATTGTAAAATACTTTTATTCTTCTACTTAGTTCCTTATCATCATCCTCTTCTAATCTATCTATTATTTCTTTCTCTTTTATATTGCTATCAAATCCATATCTTGAGCTAGCATATAAAATAACCTCATGTAGTTTATCAAAAAATCCAAAACTTAAATGATATTGAAGTAATGGATACCATGCATTTGCTATCATTCTACATACTATCCTCTTAAAACTTATTTTTTTATTACCTTCTAATATTTCTTTATATATCCCAATAAACCAATATATTTTATAACTAGCAACTAAATTTTCATAGCTGAGCATCTGCTCTAATTTTCTTGCTTCTACCCTTTCACTGCTAGGAAGTTCTGTATCTATATTTTTATATGTTAAATCCCAAATTGTAGTATTTTGTTTATCTATTGTATTCAAATTTTTTACCCCTTTTAACTTGTTGTCCTATATGCTTTATCCATAATATTCACATATTGTATGTAAATATATTTTATCATATAATTACAGATAACGATTGTTCTCTACACAAATTTAGTGTCTATCACATAAAGTAAATGTTTAAAATAATATAAGGAGGTCTTAAAAAATGCCTACATATAACAAACTAGTTCGTGATAAAATCCCTGAAATCATAAATAATTCTGGAAAACAATTTGATACACATATTGCTGATAACTCTGAAGCTCTTAAGCTTCTTGAAGCAAAACTTGATGAGGAAATTTTAGAATTTCATCAAGATAAGAATCTTGAAGAGCTTGCAGACATAATGGAAGTGATTTTTTCCCTTGCCAAAAGTCTTGGATTTTCCGAGGATGAACTGTTAAATAAAGGACTCTCTAAAAAAGAAGAACGAGGTGGATTTGACAAAAATATTGTATTAGAAAAAGTATATGAATAACAAAATAAACATTATCATTTCAATTGGATATGATAATGTTTATTTTCCAAGCCTCTGGAGTTATTGTTACTTAGTTAAAAATCCTTTTATATATTTATAAATTTCATTTTGCATATTTTTACTATTTTCCAAAAATTCAATTATACTCTCTATAGATGGTTGCTTATACCTATGCCCTATCTTATTCCTAATCAATCTTGTTGCATTCAGATAATTCCCTTGTTCATCATTTAATATATTATTTTCTTTAAGCTTTTTTATTGCATTATCTACTGACATGCCAATTTGATACAAATTATATTCTTTTAAAAGCATTGATATAAAATCTTCATATATAATAAACAAACTTAAATACTTGTATTTTAAGCTATTTGAAAATTCATCTTTTAGTTCTGGACTATCCATATACTTTTTTAATAATTCAATAGATTTTCCAATATCATTTGTGGTAATATCTAAATCATATATTAATTTTCTTAATCTTTCTTTATTCATTATCCAAAACCACCTTATCTAATATATACCAAAATTCTTCATTTTCTCTGTAAAGCCTGTCATATGATTTTAATGCTTCATCTAATAGGTTGTCTTTGATTATTACTTCTTCACTATTTAAAGCTTCTATTTTGATTATATTATTAATGTTTTCATCATTTATGTCTATAAAATCTATGTTTCTTCCTAATAATTCTTCAAGTTCTAATGTAATATTTAATTCAGTATTAAAAGAAATTTTATCTTCTGAAATTACTGCAATATCTATATCTGATTCCTCATTAAAAATTCCTGATGCTAGACTTCCAAAAATTATAACATTAGTAATACCATTATTTAAAAATATATTTTTAAATAAATCGCTATGGATAATTTTAAGTACTTCATCTCTATTATTCTCAGCTATAGGCACTTCATTAAAGCTCATATAAATTCCTCCTTAATTTTAAAACAAGACTATGTTTTAAAAGAATGTAAACATATATACCTGTGAACGTTCCTTTAGTAACCTAATTCTATGTCTTAAATCATTAAGTCTATTATAATGAAAATTACAATTCTTCTTTAGTATTGTTTTTGAAATCATACGAAATCAACAAATTACTAAAACACAGCTTAAAACAATTATACCATAGCCGATACTTTCTTTTAATAATATTATCCACTCTACTATACTTTAATCACTATTTGCTCATTTAATACCAAACCATAGATTATTTAGCACATTATACTTCTAATATTCTCAATATAAATTACAACTAGTAGTAATGCTTCTCATAAAAAATGGTGGTATATATTCACCTTTACTTTCTAACATCTCCCTTTCCAGAAAGATAATAACTTCTAATAAATAAATTTAATAATTCATCCCTTATGTTTTTATATTCTGTTTCCTTATCCTCTATGTCTTTAATCTTATCAAGATAACCTTTTGGATAATCAATATACTTTTTAAAATAAGATAATACGTCTTTAGAATTATTGAACTCTATTATAAAATCATCTATCTTTTGGTTTTTAACATTTAAAGGATCTAAAGTATTTAATTCTTGAAATATAAAAGACAATTTTTTATGATTAAAAATCATATTAGGCATAAGTAATTTTATATAATTCAAATCATTAAGATTAGAAATTTTCCTTTTAAACATTGGAGAATTAACATCAATATATGTTTCTGGAACTATTAACTCATATATAACATTTATTAATTCTTTTGTTGAAATTGTTATATTGTTTTTAATAATACATTTACCCAATAAATCTACTATTGAATCTTGTACATTTTCATTGCTTAGTAATTCATAATTTGCCTTAATGGGACAACAATCACAATTGCTGCACTTAGTACAATTTTTTTTGTACGAATTATAGAAAATATTAAGCTCTGATGAATCTGTAATTTTAGTTATTAAAGATTTTATATAACTTGAATGAACCTTGCCATCTTTTAATGTTAGTATATTACACTCACTAAAATTTATAGATTCTAACTCTTCTTTAGTCCCACTTTCGATGTTCATATACTTTTCAAGATTAGTAAACTCACCTGATTCTTCACTAGTTTCTTTTGAATACTCTTTTAGTTTAGATAATTCTTGTATTAAACATTTTTTATCTGATTCGTTATTAATAATGCTTTCAATCATAAGGTCTTCAAAAATATTCTCTGCTTCCTCTTTTTCATTTATGTCAAAAACATCCATGGCTTCTTCATTCTTTTTATCATCATCCTGTGTTTTAGCTATTGTATTTTCCATATTTTTTATATTTTTTATGACTTTATATATAATTTCTAAATTAATATCATACGCTTTATTTTCTAATGGCATTGGAATTTCATATGTATCAGTTTCAAACTTACTGTCAATATAAGTTTGAACAAACCAAGCAGTAATTTTATAAATATTTTTATGTATATTTAAAGCTACTTCTAATTCTTCTTCAACATCAGCATAATTTTCTTTGTTACTAAGCATTCTAATTGTATGAAATGATTTTAATATTTCCCCCTCTAATGTTCCTTCATTCTCTAATTGTACCAATCTTTCCTCTTGAGTCATCCTGTTTAATAATCCATATCCTACTAGTTTACATGCTTCTCTAGTTAGATTTTCAGTAAAAGTTTTCCCTTTAATAATTGAGCTATGTGGAGAAATAAATAATTCCTCATTAAAATCCCTTATATAATTATTTAAATATCTATAATTTTCATCTAAGTAACTAAAAGTATCTTTTTTCAATTATAAATCGCCCTTCCTATAATTTAACTTTTACCATTTACATCGTTATGTATATTTTATCATATAATACGCTATCATATTACATATTTCCCCACAATAAAAGCACCCATTTTAAATATATCCCTCTTTACTTGATAGAGATGTATTTAAAACAGATGCTCTTTTTAGTCAATCTTACTTTGTTACAATCCTAACAACTCTTTAACATCTTCTTCTTTTTCAAATAATAAACATCCACCATCATGATCTCCAAGTAACATTTCATTATCTTTAAGTTTTTTAAATAATGGTGATTTTAAAGCTTCTCTTAAACTACATTCTTTTAAATTAATATCTGAATATGGCGAAAATGGACATGGCTCTGCTCCACCATTAGCATTTATATGAAAAAAACCTCTTCCAGCGGATAAACATCCACCTGCATATTTCTCATCACCGGGGAATGATAAAAACACCATATTTTTAAATATATTTCTTAACTGTACTATATTTTCTTCTAATATTAAACGTTCTTTATCTGTAGGTGCAAGATTTCTAGTAGATTTAGTTACTGGAACATACTCTACAAATACTAATGCTCTTGTTCCTTTATTGTAAAGCTCCTGTATAAACTTTTTACTTGTAACAGTCATTATATTTTCAGTTGTTACAGTTACAGAACATCCAAATAAAATTCTTTTTTTATTTAAATTATCCATGGCAGTCATTATTGAATTATAAGTTCCTATTCCCCTTCTGTTATCAGTTTGATATTCATCACCTTCAATACTTATCATTGGCACAAGATTTCTATTTTTATCGAATAAGTTTATATACTTTTCATCAAACATAGTTCCATTTGTAAAGATTGGAAAAACTATTTCTTTAACAGAAGAAGCTTTTTCAATAACCCCTCTTCTCATTAATGGTTCTCCTCCTAATAATAATGCAAATGAAATTCCGAGGTCCTTTGCTTCATTAAATATCTCTCCCCATCTTTCTTCTGATATCTCACTGCCTTTTATATTATTTCCACAGGATTTATTAGCTCTTGCATAACATCCTTTACAATATAAATTACAACTAGTAGCAATGCTTCCCATAAAAAATGGTGGTATATGTTCACCTTTACTTTCTAACATATCCCTTTTATTTTTTGCATCCTTTACTGCTAACATATATTTTATTACAAATGCACTCTCCTTTGGATTTTTTATGGATGCTTTTAAAATGTTCTTTACTATATTTTCAATACCTTCACTCATATATTCAGATAAATTAAATTCTTTGCTCATTATTTACTCCCATCCCAAACTCTTTATTTAAACGATAAATCTAGATATATATTTTATCATATAATACTCTACCATATATGCTTTTAACTATAATATTATATTAATGTCAACATTTTTTTGTACAATTGTGCCAATATTTTTATATACAGTTTTGCTAGTTAGCCTTGTTAGATATATTAGATAGAGCAGAAGCTGTTCTATAAGAATTTCCTAGTATATTTACAATACTGGAATGATGAGTTTTTTCCACACCACTGTTTCCTATTAAAATTATATTGCTGTTACTCTCCAAAAATCTTAAACTGTGAAAATCTAAAAACTGTTTTTTATTTATTTTAGGTTGAAAGTCGAAATCAAAGTCCTTCATTTCCTTTAAGTGTGGAAATCCAGCTACCTTAACCATTGCATTAGTAGCATTAAAGTTTTTTATTTCTATTTCCTTTGCTGTAAGCTCGTAGAGCGCATCTACGATGCTTATATAAATGATTTTGGGTAGTTGAAGGATAAATAGTCCATACTTTAAATCTAGATGCTGATAACACTAAACTACCTACATTTTAGCTGATGATGACTCTAACATTTGCTCTCTAATAGGTTTAGCCGCCCCCTTAGCTATCCCTTTTTCATTCCCAATAATCTTTTTTGTTATATTCTTAGCTAAATTCTCAATTCCACTAGACTTACCTACACCATTCATAGCAAATACAATTTCTTCACTTACTTTTCCTGTTGTTTCTTCTACTCCTAATGCCCTTCCTACTTTTACACCCTTATATATCTTTCCAAGCAAGCTTACTGCACCTACGGTACCTACAGCAAATAACTGTTCTCCTATACTATAGTGTCTTCCTGATACCAGATCCTTTCCTTCAATTATTTCAGCTGCCATTTTATATTGACCGATAATTGGTATGAAATTTACTCCTATAGATAAGGTTCTTTCATCATCTGTTTCATAATCAAAATCTGATAATGTCACCATTTTATTTATATAATCATCATAACTATTAATTTTTTCTTTATCTATCTCAGCATCAAATATAAATTTACTAATAAAGTCTGGCAAAAACTTTGAAGATTTTTCTGAATTATACTCTGGCAGACTCTCATTATACTCATTATTGAGCCTAGATCTTCCTTGCCTATCAGGTTACACATATCTTTTATGCTCATTTTACTGGTTTATAAAGTCACTAGGCTTAATTATCTAGAAAATCTTTTATTAGATACTTTTATCTACTGAACCATTAAACCTTTTATCTTACACATACTATTGTTATGAAACCAATCAACTTTTAATCAGAATTATTAAGCTTAGGTTTTCTTAGCTCATCAACCTACACATCGCTTTCAGCCTGGTTTTACTAACTCCTAAAGTTGCTAGTGTTGATTGTATAGTAACTCCTTTATCAGATGCTTATACTTAAGATATTGCTAAAAAGATTTTAATCACCTATCAATTTCTATTAAATCAGTTGTTTTTGCCTTTATTCATCACTTTTAAATTCAATGCCACTCTTATTCACAGTCCTTTAACACTCTGTTTTCTGATGTGTTATCGTTGCTTTTTGATATAGTTCTTTTGAATGGTGTATTTATAACATATGTTAACTACTAAAAAAATAATGAACCAGCCTACTCAAATTCAGCTAGTTCACTTCATCTTTTCAATAAATTATTTATATTATGCTACTAATTCTACCTTATCATTTGTTGATTTTATCATACTGTTTCAAGTAGTATCATTATGCAGTTACTTATATTATAATTTTGCATTGTTACTACCAATTGCCTTCATCAAAATCATCTTCATCCAGTTCTTTAACATATACTGAAATCCATATTGCCTTATCTTCATCTGCATCTGTTTCAATGAAAACCCCTTTATCACATTCATATACTTCTTCAAAATCATCATACTTAAATGATGGCTCAATTTTAATGAATTCTTCTGCTTTCATTCCAACACTAATTTTATTCCACAACAACCCTTTATAGCCATTAAGTGTAGTTATTCTAAATAACTTACCATTTACTAAATTAAAAAATAAATGTAAATAATCTTCTATATCATACCTAATCCATAAATTATTTAACACTGTAGCCTTTACATTATCACCACTTAAAATTTCTTTTAATTCCTTAATAGTACTATATAGTTTTATCCCTCCCATTCCTTCATATGGAATAATTGGTGCATTTATATCAATCATTTAGTTCCCTCCTGTAAAAATTACTGTAACATTTTTTTCTCCACTAGCCTTATAAAACTCTTCAGTTCCATTAACTATCTTTATTTTTCCAACCTCTGATGATGTTGTACTTATTTTAATATATGGGAGTTCTCCATGTCTTCCTCCACCTGGTGATACTTGTAGCATTTGAATATTTCTACCTCCACTTTCAGAAGCATTATTTACCCTAACAACTACTGCTCCTGACCTTGACCTCTTTGACTTTTCAACTACTACATCATAACCACTCTTCCTCATAGCTTCGGCTATTTCGTAAGCTGATTTCCCTTTGAACATATCTAGATTATTTTTAACACTATCTATTGTAATTTTTTTATTGAAGATTTCAGGGTTACCCGCTCCCTTAGCTATCCCTTCTTCATTCCCAATAATCTTTTTTGTTATATTCTTAGCTAAATTTTCAATTCCACTAGTCTTACCTACACCATTCATAGCAAATACAGTTTCTTCACTTACTTTTCCTGTTGTTTCTTCTACTCCTATTGCCCTTCCTGCTTTTACACCCTTATATATCTTTCCAAGCAAGCTTACTGCACCTACGGTACCTACAGCAAATAACTGTTCTCCTATACTATAGTGTCTTCCTGATACTAGATCCTTTCCTTCAATTATTTCAGCTGCCATTTTATATTGACCGATAATTGGTATGAAATTTGCTCCTATAGATAAGGTTCTTTCATCATCTGTTTCATAATCAAAATCTGATAATCTCACCATTTTATTTATATAATCATCATAACTATTAATTTTTTCTTTATCTATCTCAGCATCAAATATAAATTTACTAATAAAGTCTGGTAAGAACTTTGAAGATTTTTCTGAACTATACTCTGGCAAACTCTTATTATACTCATCTATTTGAGATTTCATATCTTCATACTCTTTATGCATAGCTATTAATATTCTTCCAAATCCAAACAAGTCTTCTAAACCAATCTTTTCCTTGTCAATTCCATCTGATACTTTTGTTTGCATAGCAAATAAAGATAACGGTCTTTCACCTTTTATTCCTACGTTATTATCCACTCTTATATCTTGAAGCTTTGAATCCCTTAATTTTTGTATAGTTTTAACCTGAGCATTATAAAATTTATCATCTACTTCTCTTTGATATTCTCCTATAAATCCATCATTACTACTATAACCAACAGTGCTACTTTCATATATAGTACTCTTATTATAATAATACCCCAAACTGCTATTTTGTCCAGCTCCACTGGTTACTACTCCGAAAACTTTATATTTATCCATATATTCTTTAATGTGTTGTATATTACTTTTTATTGATATATAATCTTCATTTCCTAATTCATCATGGCTATTTATTTCTTCAAAAGCCTGTCTGCTGGTTTCTTCTATATTATTTAGAAATGTTGTCATATAATACAGTATAGAATAGGCATCAGTAGTTTTCTTAGACAAAAGATCTGAATCTAAAATATAATTTCTCATTTTATTTTCTCCTATACCGCATTTGAATTATAACTTTCCGCTTCTTCTTTATCTTGAGCTCTTAAATTTTCTAAGCAATAATTCACATAATACTCTGCTTGTCCATAAAAATAATTTAATGTATTTAAAGCTTTAATAAAACTACTTGCCAGCACTTTTTCATTATTTTCTGCTTTCCCTAAATATATTCCTATAAAACTTTCAAAAGATTCTTGATAGATTTTAGTCGCATCATTTACTAGTTCTGCCGCTTCATCTATTTTATCTGCAATATTTTTTAGTTCATCACTTACCTTTATCGTATCCTCCATTTATTTACTCACCCTTAGTTCAAATATATTTGCAAGTTCTAGCCGTATGTCTCTAGGATTTATTTTAGTTAACTGCTTATTTAATAAATCATATTTATATACATAATCTTCTTTATAGTAAATGTTACATACACTAAAACTTTCATTTTCTTTTTTTTGTATACATAATACTTCATTTTCTTTTTTATCTAACAGTTTATTTAAGATAAAATCATTAGGTTTTATTATTTCTTTTTCACCATCTTCTACCTTTGTACTATTCCATAAAAATTGATATTTTTTTATTATTTCACATAGCATAAGAGATTTTATTGTCCTTTCAATGATAACTTGTCCTTTTTTACTATTCTTTAAAAATATTAAAAAGTCGGTCTCATCTATTGCTATTAATAAATCATTAATCCATATATGCTTTTTAGCCTTTTTATATTTTTCTAAATCATTAATAATTCTAAATGATTTTTCATTTAATCTATCATTACTTTCTAATATTTTTTTCCTAATTAATGATTCTTTTGGTGAATCTTCACATTCATCATTATTTATCAAAGTCTCAACAGGATTTATACCCAAAATCGGTGTTCCATCTAGCGCCCTATTTAGATAGTATAATTCACTTGCACTAATCATCTTTTGTTCCTCCATACTATTTCCATAAAGATGGCATTTTACCATTGTGCATATATTCATCAGCATTGTTTTCTAATTTAATCATTGCATCTACATTATCTTCCGCTACACTTAAAAGCATTTCGTGATATTTTTTTAATATTGTCATCAAACTTATTGCTGATTCTTTACTTTTTCCCTGCCATATATCTGTGTCTAAAATTGATATTACTTCATTAACTTTATCTAAAGAGTCTTGTAACGTTTTATTACCCTTTATAAAATTTCCTATGTCATCATGTATACTATTATCTAATTTATAAAGCATCTTTTATCTCCTAACTAAAACAATTATATTACTAATGATGTCTACATGCAGCTTCATATAATTCTCTATATTTATTATATAAGTCATTCGCTCTAATCTTTTGGTTATTAACAATTCTTATATCATTTTCAATTTTATCAAATAATTGATTAATTTCTTTGCTAAAATTTTCTGATTTATAATTAAAATTATCCATTACTTCCCCTTGCAGATTATATTCTGCTTCATACACAGTACTAAAACTTCTGAAATGTGTTATAGCTTTATCTAAATATCTATCAAGTTCTTGTTTATATAATTCCAATTCATTTTTAGCTTTTTTATATTCCTTCATTTTTCTTCTATAATATTCCTTTTTACTCATTATTCCTCACAATTCACCATAATGTATTTTTTCATGATTATATAATACAATAAAACTATATATTTTTACAAGAATATATAATCATTTCCATATATAAAGAGTAATTTTATTGCGATAAGCTTCTTTTCTATACAATGAAAAAACAATGAAGCTAATTGATCCTAAAACCCCTAAAATATCTATAACATAGCTTTTATATTTACATGGACATAAAATTAAGTTTATCAAAGAAATTGACCATATAATAGCAAACATAGAAGATATGATTATAGTGCTTTTATATTGTGCATTTTTGTTTTTAATAAAAATAACCAAAAATCCAATAATATAAAATAATACAATATAAGTAATATCCCATATATCTACTCTCATTGGTATATCACCTGTAAAAATAATTTCTAAAATAAATTGAATAGATAAAACTAAAAATAATATAAATCCTCTAATCGTATCCACTCTCCTTTTAGAAAATTATTTTTATGAAATATAAATTGATAAACAAAATCTAATGAAATCACACCATAAAATTACATTTGCTCTATTAACTTTAAAATACATAACACAACAAACAAAAATCCTTGTACTCGAAGTATAAGTATATCTTTACTTGTTATATTTACCCGATAGAAAGCTTTTAGAGAAAGATTAGGTTTAATAAGAAAACATAGATTAGTAAATCCAAGACAAATATACATTAATATTAAATCTAAGTTGTTTTTTAATAATGGATTAATAAATAATCCTAATGAATAAATTAGTTATATTATTTTTTATAAAAATACCAGTAATCTAGCATAAAAAATATAGCATATACTGTAGGCACTATTATTGGAATAATGCGTAGATCAGAATCTTTACAACCAAGTAAAATAAAAAAACAACCATTTATAATTTTAAACAATTTTTGGGATAAAAAATATTTAGACAATTTTTCTTCATAAACTCGCTCAACACTTATAGAAGCTTTTTTTAATGTGAATCCTTTAAATATACTTAAACATCCCAATAGTACAGTAATTACTCTAAACATCAAATTTAAATTCATATTTATCTCCTTTTTTAATACAGATTATTCATATTGTAAAGGATACATGTAATATAGTAGCTTAAATTATAACTTATATGTAATTTAAAGTAAATAAAATTTAAGTCATTCATTAATCTACCCCAAATTACTCCTCAAATAAATAGGATTTTTAGCTTCAAATGAAGTTTTAAACTCCAATTGAGGCTTAGAATCCATTATCCAGGGTCGTAGCGCCGTTTATTTAATACATAAAAAAAGTAGGACTATTCTTCTTTATAATCCTACTTTTCATCCATTAAATATTATCTATATCCGTTTTTCTTATCCCTTGCTTCATCTTCAATTTCTCTTCTCATTCCATTAAGAGCTTCTTTTCTTCTTACATTTTTCTCTTTTAATGTTTTTTTCATTTTTTCATCACTTGTTTCTGCAATCATTTCATCTGCAAGCTCACAGTTTTGAATAGTTTTACTAATATTGTATTGGATTTTATCTACATTATCTTTTCTATCATCTGGGTTTGGTTTGTTTTTCATAACTTATATCTCCTTTAATATAAAAAATATAGTTTTTGTAGACAAACACTTCTCTTTTATTATTAGTAGAAATATATTTTGTTATACAGCGAAAATTTAACACTTTTGTTTATTATATTAGCTAAATTTATTATTTTAATTACGATGGCTACAGTAAAACTCGTTTATATCTCATAGATACATTTCTAAAATAAAATTATATTTAAAACAATTAATTGTATTTTGTAATTTTTTCCATTTTTCCACAACCTGTGGATTATTCTGTGTATAACTTTTTAAATAAAAAATCAACTAAATTTGATTTTCTATCAAGTCTAGTTGATTTTATTATATATCACATTTTATTTGCTTACTTAAAATAATTATAAAGCTAATATTCTAACTATATTTTCTACTGATCTTTCCATATTTTTAATTCCTTCTTTAAGGGCTGTTTCTAAATCCACTGCTTCAGGTAAAATTCCTATAATAGAATCTATAGCAGAGTTATAAAGAACTTCAACATTATCTCCTATTTTCCCAGCAAAAGCGATTACTGGAATACTAAATTTTTTAGCTGATACAGCCACTCCATAAGGAGTTTTTCCACAAATAGTTTGAAAATCTATGCTTCCTTCTCCAGTAAAAACATAATCTGCACCCTTCATTTTTTCTTCTAAATCCGTAGCTTGTATAACTAAATCTACTCCACGTTTAAGTTCCGCATCTAAAAATGCCATTAAGCCTGCTCCAAGTCCACCCGCTGCTCCTGCTCCAGGTACTTTAGCTATATCTTTTCCCAGGCTTTCTTTTATTACATTTGCATAATTATCAAGATTCCTATCAAGAATCCTCACCATTTCTAAACTTGCCCCCTTTTGAGGCCCAAATACATGAGAAGCTCCATTTTCCCCTACTAAAGGATTATTTACATCACAAGCCACTTCTATTTTTAAATTCTGTAATCTTGGATCAATACAAGACAAATCTATTTTAGCTAGATTACTAAGCGCTCCTCCACCAAACGAAATATCTTTTCCGTTTTTATCAAGAAGTTTTGCTCCTAATGCTTGTATCATTCCTGCACCACCATCATTAGTAGCACTTCCTCCTATACCTATTAGTATATGGTCAGCGCCTTTATCTAACGCAGCTTTAATAAGCATACCTGTACCATAAGTAGTAGTTATAAGTGGATTTCTAGCTTCTTTTTTTACGAGATGAAGTCCACTTGCACTAGCCATCTCTATTACTGCTGTTTTTCCATCTCCTAAAATTCCAAATGAGGCTTCTATTTCATTTCCCAAAGGTCCTATAACCTTTTCTTTTACTAATTCTCCTGAAGTAGCATCTATAAGAGATTGAACCGTTCCTTCTCCCCCATCAGCCATAGGGACTTTAATACATTCCGCATTAGGCAATATCTTTTTTATTCCTTTTTCCATAGCATCTGCTACTTCTTTTGCAGTCATACTCTCTTTAAATGAGTCTGGTGCTAATACAAATTTCATAGTAATCTTTAGCAAAACATATTAAATACTTACTATTTGTCTATGTCTTTGCTAAAGTCCACCCCCTTCCATTTACTTACATCGAATTTTTACTATTTTAATACAAATCCAAAAATAATTGTAGACACTATGGTCATTGTCAATCCTACAATAGATTCATAAGATATAAGCTTAAGTCTTTCTTTCATGTCCATAAACACACTTCCGCCTGTAGCATGAAAGAAACTTCCATGTGGTAAATGATCTATTACTGTAGCTCCTGAATGAATCATAGCTCCAGCTGATAGAGGCTTAACTCCAAGTTGAAGTATTGTTGGTCCAAATACTTGACTTGCAACAGCTGAGCCTGAAGTTGTGGATGCTGTAGCACCTGCCATAAGAATACCTGCTACTGGAGCTAATGCAAAAGAAGGAAGTCCTGCTGCATTTAATCCATTTATTATAACATTCTTAAGTTCTGAATTTGCAATAATTCCTGCTAATGTCCCAGTTCCTAAAAGAAGTATAGCCACTCCGCTCATCTTTGCTAATCCTGCACTAGCATATTTACTAATGTTTTTTATTTTACCCATACATAAAGCTCCTACTATACCTCCAACAGGTAAAGCTATTAAAGGATCAATACTAATATTTAACATAGGTCTTAGTGATAATATTATGATTGCAGTTAATGGTCCTATTATAGCTGCAAAAAAGTTTGGCTTTTCTTCTGACGTAACTTGTATTTCATTTTCTGTAACTTTAGAACCTGTATGAGCAAGCTTTTTTGCTATAATACAAGTAACTATAAATCCAAATATTGCCGGGATTATTCCTGCTGCCATCACTGAAGTTAAAGGCACTTTAAAACTATCTGAAATTGCTATTGCGTTAGGATTTGGTGATATAATATTTCCAGCTTTACCTCCACCTATCATAGCAATAAGTATTGCTGTTTTAGTAAGATTTGCTCTTTTAGCAATAGCTAATGCTATAGGCGCAACAGTAATAACTGATACATCTACAAATACTCCTACTGAAGTTAAAACCAACGTTGCAATAGAAAGTGCTATAAGTGAGTTGGATTCTCCAAGCTTATCTACTATAGTCTCTGCAATTTTTGCCGCTGCTCCAGATTCTATAAGAACTCCTGCTAATACACCTGCTGTTAATATCCTAAGTACTGCTGGAATTATACCTTTTGCCCCATTCATCATTAAGGTAACAGTATTGGTAAGCCCTGCTCCCCCTACTAATCCTCCTACTATAGCTCCAATAATTAAGCCATAAGTTGGATGTACTTTTTTAATAATAAGTATAATAGCTAAAACTAGTCCTATTAATGCCCCTAAAGCTGTAACTTCCATTTTAAATTCCTCCTTACACAAGCATTTTATGATTTCGTTTTCATGTTAATCTTATAATATAAGTGTTCACACATCATCGTGTAAGGGATAAATTATTAGAATAATATTTTTGTTCATTTGCACAAAAGCCTTCAAAATTTTATACTACAAAAAATAAAAATCTAATGAAATAAGCGCCATTCTAAACTTTAGGAACTTAAAAATCCACCTATAGTTTAAAAATATTTATCCAAATTTATATTCACCCTTAACTATACTTTAAAGTAATTAAAAATTTTATAGTGGGCAAATCCTTGAATAGCATTTCATTGAGATTTTGATTTGTCAGATTTATCTAATTTAAATACTACTAATGCCGTAAAAAGCTCTAGTAAATCTGTATAATTTCTAAGATTTTTGCCAGTAATATCTTGAATTTTTCTTATTCTATAATTCAGTGAATTTCTGTGTATATGCAATTCCTTAGCAATACTATTAATTTCTCCATTATTTTTTATAAAACATATTAGAGTTTCTATAAGATCCGAACCTTTTCCTTCTTCTTGCAATTTTTTTATAATGTTAAAGTATTTTTCTTTATATGGTACATTACTAAGGGCATCTATAGGAATAATTTTGTTATACTCATTTAGTTCCATTGAAAAATCTAATTTCTTGATAATTTCTACACACTTTAAAGCCTCTTGTACAGATTTTGATATTATAGCATTATTAGTTCCTACACCTATAACACTATTTTTAAGAAAATCCTCTTTGTAAATTTGTTTTATTCTGTAATTTAAAATTTTATCATCTTTCAACAATAAAACTACCTCTTCAGGATTAATCCTAATAATATACTCTTTTTGTTCTATATAGGTTCTTACTTTGTCTATTTTAATATTCTCAAAACGCTTAGAGCTTATTATTACAGCTTTTCTAGGAATTGTTAAATCAATATTTAACTCTGCTGCCCTTTTTATAAAATCTTCATCATATTTATCTATTAAAAATGCCCATTGATAAAGTAGTTCATCCTTAAGTTGCTCCCTTGATCTCTGCTCTGAAAACATATACTCTTGATTTATAAGCAGTGTGGCGGTTGCCTTTACTATGGATGCAAATTGTTTTACTATATCAGGTTCTCCACTAATACCAATCACGCCCATAATTTCTCCTTTAAAATAAATAGGCATATTAACTCCTGGCTTAGCTCCTCCTTTATCTTTATAAATCATTACAAGCTTTTTTAGTGAGATAGCTTTAACCGCTCCCTCATGGATTTTTCCTATCCTTGTGCTATCCCCACTACCAATAATGACTCCTTCTGAGTTCATTATGTTTACATTATATGGTATAACCTCCATCATCTTATTTACTATATCTTGAGCTAGTTGCTTGTTTAACTGTATCATCTGAATCACCTTATATTTATAATTTAATATCTATTAAAATTTTCTCATATCTGACTGTGATTTATATGGTACACGCCCTGATGGAACCAATTCAGAAGCTGGACCAACATGAACTTCTTGATCATCAAAAAATATATGAGCATTAAAAGCCTTAAGAACTTGTTTTTTTGATACTCCTCCTAGAAAAAATGCCTCATCAACTTTACATCCCCATTCTCTAAGTGTTAGAATAACACGCTTATGTGCAGGACTATTTCTTGCTGTTACTATAGCTATTTTTAATAAAGAACTGTCCTTCTCTTTAATTTTTGATAGTGTTTTTAAAAGCTTTCCAAAAGGTCCTTCTGGTAGTACCTGTTCTGCATTGTTCTTTTCATTTTCTAAAAAAGCATCTAATCCCTTTTCTTTATATATTTTTTCCGATTCTTCTGAAAACACAACGGCATCAGCATCAAATGCTATACGTATTTCACTCTCTGTTGGCTTAAATTCATTAGGAATATTATAAATTAGTGCAGATGCAAATCCATTGTCTATAGCTTCTTGTACATCATGCTCATTTTTTGATAAAAATAAATCAACATCAAATGCACCTAAATACGGTGCTATATTTTCTCCCCCTGTAAACGCCGCTCTAACTATATTTAATCCATAATGTTTTGTACTATTGAAAACTCTTAATCCTGTTTCGGGGCTGTTTCTTGACATTACAATTACTTCTACTATTGGCTCATCAAACTTATCATTTAGATTAAGCAGAGCTTGTATCAGTGGGAAAGCCGCCCCTTTTTCCAAAATCTTATCTTCATTTTCCACTTGATACTTAGTATATTCTTCAAGTCCTTGTTTTTCATATATTTCATTTTCCTTTTCTAAATCAAAGATTGCTCTAGATGATATTGCTATCACTAACTTATCCTTTAAATTATATGCCATATGCTTCCCCACCTACTTACATATTATTGATAACTGCCCTCATTATTATTATATTGAATATTATTACCTCGTTTAATGATTTATAAAATACTTTTATATCTATACCTTAATTCTTCTCTATAAAGACTTTTAGCTCTAATTTCTTACCCTTACTTAAACAAATCAAATATCTTACTCATAATTCCTTTCTTTTTTCCTTCTGATTTGCTACCTTTTGCTATTTCTGTTTTAACTGAATTTTTTTCTATATCTTTACAATTTATATCAATCAGTTTTTCTTTTGACTTATCAGCACTTATTTCTTTATAGCTTCTTATCATAGCTTCTGTTAGTTCATTATTAACACTATAAGCAACTTTTAATATATCTGTAGCTCTAGTCATTCCTACATACAATAATTTTTTAGATTCTTCATAGTTTTTCATAAGACCTTCATTTATTCCACAGATAAATACAACCTTAAAGTCTAATCCTTTGGCACTATAGATAGTAGATATTTTAACTTCATTTCTATCAAGTCTAAAATTGGCTTTGTTTACAGCTTTATTAATACATAAATATGGTATAGATTTATCTTTAAAATTTTCTTCAATAATTTTTACATATTCTGTTTTAAGATATTTACTATAAGGATATAATACAGCGATTTCTCCATATCTTATACCACTTTTATTTAACTCTGCTATTTGTGAAATGATATTATCAACTTCATCTTGAAAAATTTTTTGTTGAATCACATTAGGAACATTGCCTGTTCTTAATATTGACTTTGGCTCTATAATAAAATCATTTTCTTCTTCATTATTATTCTTCTTAGTATTATTGTCTAATAAAATTCCATTAGCAAAATTAAGAATTTCTTTTGTATTCCTATAATTTTCTCTCATAATAACTGTTCTACCGACAGCCTTTATTCCAACTGACTTTAGAGTATATTTTCTACTATATAAATTTTGTGCCCCATCTGAAGTTAAAAGCAAATGACTATGCTCTGGATTTCTAAGATTTTTAACTATAAATTTAAGCCATTTTTCTTCTAAATCTTGTCCCTCATCAATTAAAATAGCATCGTATTTTTTTAATCCTTCTAGCATGTCATCTGTAATTTTAGAAATATTACTTGTAACATCTTTATCGTAACGGGCTATTGGCAAATTCAATTCTCTAGATATCTTATTAATCCAACCATGCATATGTATAATCTCTATATTACTTTGATTCTCATCTTTGCATATAGATTCTCTTAAAAAAGCTGCTAATGTTTTATTATAGCATAACACTAATATATTCCAATCTTTATGTGCTTCCATTAAATATTTAGCTCTACATATTAAGATTATAGTCTTCCCACTTCCGGCAACTCCTCTTATAACCCTATGTCCATAGCCTATTCCTTTTGCATATTTTTCTTGCTCCAAATTCATCACTTTAAGAATAGATTCATTATCTGATGAGAGCTTTATTTCTTTAAAAATATTTCCTCTTATTCTATCCATAGTACTCTGGGTTAAAGGTTCAAAATCAAATTTAATTGGAAACATAAGTTTTAGTTTTTCTATTAACATATCTTTATCATAACTATTTTCTATTTGTTTTAATTCATCTTGAAATATAATAAAATCTTCCTCTATAGTACTTTCTAGTTTAGATGCATAAAAAGATTTTTTTGATATCTTTGTAAAAATAACTCCATGTCCATAAGTAAACTTTAAATTCCCCTTATATTTTCCTGTACTATTAATTAGCTTTTTATCTTTTTTTAATTCATTTACAATATTAAACATATAATCCCTAGCTTGTTTTAATGGATTAGAACATTTTCCCATAGTTTTAAGCTCATATTGATTAGTATCTCCTGAAACTATTGATCCGATTTGCCAATCCTTAACTTCTAAAACTATGATTCCTAAATTTGGAGCCAATATTATGAAATCAGGATATCTACCATTTACTCTTAAATCAAACCATATAATATAATCCTCCGGTAACATTTCTTTTAAAACTTTAAAAACTCTTTTTTCTCCTACAGTAACACTTTCTAACATACTAATGCTTTCAGGTATCGTAATTGCCATATATATTCCTCCATCTTTATACCTAATAAAAATTCTATTTATCATCTATGCTCCATTATTTAAAGAGATTGCATAATTAAAAATTTTAAATACATAATTATATATTTATGAAATTGTGAAACTTTATTATTTAATTAAGTTATGTTTTATATAACGTCACTTACATTTTTTAAAATAGATTTAATTGAAATAATTTTTGTAAAAAATATATTCATAACCATATTATACAAATATATACACGTTTTATCAAATATTGACACTTATTCATTATCTAGTGTCATTACAAATCCATTTATTTAAAATCATATCTCTTAGGCAAAATATAAATTATTTTGATGCTTCTTATACTGTTTAATCTGTAAAAAAAATAAGATTATATTATTGACTTAGAAAATGATTGTGGTAAATAAAATATTGTTTTTAATCCCGTCCTTTTCCTATTTTATAAAAAAATAAAATAACCTAAATTTATTTTTAGATTATTTTATAGTGTAATGTTTACAAATTGTAATTTTACAGCTTTAAGCTAGTTATTTAAAATTTAACATTATTAGTTGGATTATAATTAAAACTCCTAAGAAATTAGATTTTAGATAAATTCATCATATACTAAAATATTGTACTTATTCCATTTTTTTATATGATATCTTGCAAAAAACGGTACTAAACCCATAAATACTACGACCCAAGAAATACCTACTAATATAGAATACTTTCCAAAAGCCATAATAATTCTCTTTGAACCTGGGTAAATAAATAGTGGTATTCCTATTCCTAAAGCAATAAATACTCTTGTTGTAAAATCAACATAATGTTTAGTCTTACAATTATCACATTCAATAGGTTGATAACCAAAACCAAAGAAAATTGATTTTATAATCTTTTTTTTGAAAATTGACAGGAACATTTTTCACATTTTTGTATCAATAATACATCCCCCTCATCTTTTTTTCTTTTATTCTTCATTTATTTTAAGATACTATTGTTATTTAACTATAGTAAAAAATATATCATATTTTCTATAGTATTTCATTAAATAATTGTATAAAAAATATATAATATGGTAATATATTCTTGAGCATATTGCCATATTATATGAAATTAGTAAAAACAGGGGGACGGTTTTATGACCAAAGGGTTAAAAAGTTTTTTTATAGGAATGTCTATTCTTTTTCTTACATCTTGCAATAGTCCTTTTGTTTCTGGGAAAACCGTTACCCTTCCAGATGACATAAAGAATATTTCAAGTGCTGAATATTTAGGAAAAGACGTCTATGCGCTTGACACTTACAATAAAAGATTAAGCCATCGTTATAAACTTATCAATGATAAAGGTGAATTAATTACTAAAGAAACAGTTCGTTATATGTATCCTGATGCTAGTTTTGATAAAGAAAAATCTATTCTAATTTACACTTTAAAAGGTGAATATAAGTTAATTAATAAAAATGGAGATACTATAAGCAAAGGTTATGATTCCGCATTACGTTTAGGTAAAGGTATATATATGTCTGTTAGTAATGAAAAGTGTGGATATTTTGATGAAAATGGAAAAGAAATAGTAAAACCAACAGATATGAAGTCTATTAATATAAGTGATCCTAATTTTCTACCTTACAAAAGTGAAAATGGGAAATATGGATTTATAGATTCTAAAGGTAAAACAATAGTTCCATTTATATTTGACAATGTAGGTCTTTCCTATGAAAAAGAAGAATTAGTTCCAGTTTGCAAAGATAATAAATGGGGATTTATAGATAAAAAAGGCAGCTTAATAATACCATATAAATTTGAGAGCGCTTCGGGATTTGAAAATGGTAAATCATGTGTAGGTTTAAAAAATAAAGATGGAGTTATTGACAAAAATGCTAACATTTTAATACCCTATGAATTTGAATTTATTATGCCTATTGAAAATGGATTTTATAGAGTTGGGGTAAAAAATAATAAAGCTATTATAGATAGCACAGGGATGGAATACAAGGAAGCTATTATAGATAGCAAAGGAAAATACATTATCAAGCCACAGGACACTACAAATTTAGTGTATTTAGACGATAAAAATATGGTACTTTTAATTGATGGTAATCACAGGCTAACAGATAAGAATAGAACTATATTAACCAATGATAAATATAATGACATTGATTATTATGATAAAGATTTATTTAGAGTTTCTAGAAATGAATATACCAGTAAATATATCATTGAAAAGTATGGATTTATAAATAGACAAGGTAAAGTAATAATACCACCAAAATGTAGCAATTTTATTGAATTTAAAGATAACACATGTATTGTAAATATAAATAATAAGTATGGTGTAGTAGATATCAATGGTGCTTATAAGATTGATCTTAACTATGATGAAATAAGACATATATCTAAAAATTATTTTGCAGTGAAACTTAATAACAAATGGGGTATCACAGATATCAATGGAAAGATAGTTAAATCAATTGAATATGATGACATTGCACCAATTAATTCTAACATTCCCTGTGAATATAATATTATATTAAAACAAAATAATAAAGCACTATTCCTTAAGATTAAGGAGTAGTGCCTCCACTTTCAGTGAGTCTGTCAAGAATCTTGCGTAAACTTCCATAAAAATTTTAGAATTAAATTATTTAAGAATAACTAGGTAAAAGTATTATTATGCTAACACCTAGTTTTTTTAATTTTTTTAATATTTTTACAATAAGATAGTGTGATAATTCATTATTAAGTAGTAATATTTTTTAAAATATTAAATTATCAATTTTATCATTAAAGCGAATAATTCTTTTAAGCTCTCTTGAACATCTCTTGTTCTCTATAAATTCCATCAGTATAATCACAAAACTCATCAAATAATTTATTGTCATCATTTACTAACTTACTACTTTTAAATCATTCAAAGCCTAACCTTATTACAAACTACCCGATAGTTACTCTGTTTTTCCCCTTCTTCTTGCTATGATACATTAATTCATCTGCACGTTTAATAAGAGTACCTATGGTATCATCTTTTTTAATCATAGTTGCTCCAATGGATATAGTTACTTTTAAATCATTATCCATTCTTATACTTGACTTTTCAGCCAACATACGAATTTTCTCTGTAATTATAGGTAACCTCTTTTCATCAATACCTACAAATATAACTATAAATTCTTCTCCACCCTATCTGCCTACTATATCAGATTTTCTTAATGAATTAGTATACGTACATGATAACATTTTTAAAACTTTATCTCCCATATCATGTCCATATGTATCATTAACTTTTTTAAAGTTATCCACGTCTATAAACGCTATTCCAAACTCTATCCCCATATTCTTATATTCACTCAATTTAGACTCTAAATATCTTTCTAAGTATCTTCTATTTGGTAAGTTAGTAAGATAATCTTTCATAGTTAATTTTTCTAACTCCTCTAACTCTTTAATACGTGTAAATACCTGTTTTTTTTCTGTAATATCTGTAAACATTTCTACTCCACCAACAATTTTACCTTTATCATAAATAGGGATGGTATAAATCTCCACAGGAACTCTGTGACCATTTTTATGTTGCAAATAAATTTGCATTTTTCTTCTCTGTCCATCTTCTATTGTGTTACATAGTGGACATCCACCAAAACAAAGCTCATTTCCCTTATCATCTATATGTTTCAAAATATTTATATGGCAATGTTTATTTATAACTTCATCATAAGTAAATCCAGTAATTTTTTCTGCTCCCTTATTCCAAAATTTAATTATTCTTTTATTATCAATGTAGTATATACCTTCACAAATACTTTCTAGTATTCTTTTGTAAAAGTGTTCATCCATATATGTCCTCCTAATATATTAAAATATTCATTTATTAGATACATTTTATTTATATCGTTGACTTATAACTAACTAATAATTAATATTATATCATAAATAGTTTAAGCTATGTCTATTCATCCTTAAAACTACAACTCCTATTTGCAATCATATATAAAATATATCATTCAAATCAAAAATAAGTTGCCTTTAATTTATAAGGCAACCTAAATAAGCATATTATATAACAATTTATTATATTAATAATACTGTTTTATATATCACTTATACATGACTATTTTGCTTGATTTACATTAATAATAAGTGTATTGTCCATCTAAGTAAAATTAATAAATTGATGAACATTCTTTCCATATATTCACTTCCTATCATATATTTTTAACACTTATCAAATATATATTCTTTCTGATACTTGCTACTTAAAATGGCATAGAATATGACTTACTTTAATAAAAATATATAAATCAGCTTTTTCTCTTAATAATAATCAAATTAAATATGAGCATCATCAAAATTAAAAATAATAATATATATTTTCCTTTACTAAAACTACCCTTAGTTAAGCTAAAAAGATACAGGTCTTTAGTGTATTTTCCTTTACTCATATACTCCACAATATAATAACCAAAAGAAATTAAATAAGCTGCAGAAATATTATTAATTAAATTTGCTACTGTAAATCCAATCATCCCTAAAAAAGCAGCAGAAATCCATGTTCCAAAAGTAATTTCCCAAAACTTAAAAACACTTCCCTCTACTTTAGCTAACATCATTAAGCTTATTATAATTAAAAGCATAAAAATCATTGTTATAATAATACGGCTTAATACAGTCTTAGCATAGGACGTTTTTTTAATGTATATCACTTCTTTAATATTATTCTTGTTTTCTATGTTAGCTAAAAATGGAACTAATATTATTCCTATTATTGAAAGATAACCTTCCCCTATTGAAGCTATAGCTTTATAGTCTAATAATTTAAGACTCGTTATTACCGGAATTAACATAGCAAAAACTAAAGCTGATATAAAATTTAAATTGAACATTATTTTCAAATTATATTTCAAAACATTTTTAAATGCCCCTATGCTATCTTTTTTACTAAATGCATTATAATCTATTTTATATTTCATTAAATTACTTGATTCTTTCACCTACTACACCTCTTTTTTTCGACCATATATATGCTGTAATCAAAGCTAATATAATAGAAACTATAACATAAAATATTCTATTTAAAGCTATACTACTGCTCCATTTAATATAATTTGAATATTCGCCTAAAGTATTAAATCTAATAACAAATTTACTTAAAGAATAATCCCCACTTAATGGTAATAAAGAACTGTGCCATAAGATAAATTGTATTGGTATAGCTATTATTCCGTTATTAAAAACAATTGAAATAAGCATACCTAAAGCCGTAGTAAAGAGTATGGTTGGTCCTATCCAATAAAATGTATATTTAAAAAATGCTAACATATCAATAGTATAATTATTAACTTTAGCTATCTTATAAAAGGTAAAAGTGGCATAGGATGCAAACACTAAAAATGGTATCATTAAGACTGTACATAAAGCAGCATACTTTGATAGTACATAAGTATATGAGGAAATACTCCTACTACAAATCAATTCTTGCATTTTATTTCTTTTATCTTTCATAAGTATAAAAGCTGATAAAAATACAGGGAAAACTCCAGCTGTAATACCAAGATAATCCGAAAACAACCTTCCCGCAGCATTTGTTACTTTATCCTTCTCTAAGAGATCTTTATAATCTTTAACTGCATCTTCATAAGTTTTGGGCTCATTGACTATGCCTTCTCTGTTTTTATCTGCATAGAAGGTAGCTCCCCCTAGCTTTTTATCTAAATCTCTTACAATATTTAAGTATTCCTCATAAGATACCTTTATTAATTTTTCATCATTCTTCTCTAAATATTCCTCTGGGGCTATTTTATCCATAGCCTCCTTAATATATTGTTTTTCTTCTTCACTTAAATTCACATTTACATTCAAAATAATTTTATCTTTCAATATCTGTCCTGATTGATAATCTCTATATAAATTCATATATATTTCTCTAATTTCCTTTTTAGGGTCTACTGTTTCTTTAGTCCCATACCAAATTGGTTTGTTCTGAGCCCTAAGTTCCTCTGGTGTAGAAGGTTTTAAATTTTCAATTTTAGTTGATTGAGAAAATTCACTAAAGTAAAAAAAACCAACAACTACTATAAATATATAAAAAGTAATATTCCTAAAAATATATTTAAATTCTTTTTTAAATAAATTCCAAAACATAAGCTACACCTCCTTCATAAGCTTCATATATGCATCTTCAATAGAAGGTTTAACACTGTTTGCATTTTCAAAAGGTTTATCTTTTGATATAAGTCTTAATTTTATTAAGTCTCCTTCCGAAACTGTTGATATTATTTGATATTCATTTCTTACACTATCAAGCTCTTCTCTCTTAATATTAACTGTCCAAACATATCCTTCTGCATCTTGTAAAAGTTCCTTAACTTTACCTGTATATAATAATCCCCCATTGTTTAAGACAGCTAAATTCTCACAAGTAAACTCTACATCTTCTACTATATGAGTAGATAAAATAACAATTCTACCTTCTGAAAAATCCCTCAAAAGATTACGGAACCTTATTCTTTCCTCTGGATCTAATCCTGCCGTTGGCTCATCTACAATTATAATTTTAGGATGGTGAAGTATAGCTTGTGCAATGCCCAACCTTCTTTTCATACCACCTGATAAAGCCCTTACTTTAGTATTTTTGTGATTTTCAAGATTTACTTTTTGTAGTAAATACTCTATTCTCTCTTTCCGTATATTTCTATTTTTAATACCTGCCAAAAGGGCTAAATAATCTAATGCTTCATATACGGACATAGTAGGATAAATAGAAAAATCCTGTGGAAGATACCCTATTGTTTTTCTAATCTCTTTTTTATTGCTTATATCTATATTGTTTATTTTTATATTCCCTTGATTTTTTGGTATTAAAGTTGTAAGTATTCTCATTAAAGTAGTTTTACCTGCTCCATTCGGTCCTAAAAGTCCAAACATTCCTTCCTCAATCTCTAAATTAATCTCTTTTAGCACTTCCTTTTTACCATAAGATTTTCCTAGATTATTTATTGTAATATTCATAGTGCCACTTTCTCCTCCCTATACTCATAAAGACATGCTAATGTAAGCATTATTACAGATAAAAAGCATACAATTCCAAAGTTAAATTTTGCAAATTTCACTATAACCACAAATAAGGTAGCAATTAGTATTGAAGCTATAAAAACTATCATTCTTTTTTTTCTTATTTTTCTGCAATTCTCTCTTACAATCTCATCTTCATGTTTCAAATATTCTAAATATGTTGTCTTTGCCAAAACTCTCTGCAAAAATTCTCTATCTTCTTTTGATATCTGCTTCAACACTTACCCCTCCTCTTTAATCAATAATTTTAATCTTTGTCTTGCTCTATATATTAAAACTTTTATCTGAATTAAGTTTTTTCCCATAATTTTAGCTGCATCTTTATAGCTAAACTCCTGAAAATCTATTAAATAAATAACTGTCCTATAATCATCATTTAATTTATTAATTTTTTCCTTAATTAAATTTCTTTCTTCCTTCTGTAACACAAACTTTTCAGTTTCATATGGGGAAATATTATCGGGGATTTTCTCCAAAGGTATACTCCTATTTTTTCTTATATAATCAATACTTTTATTTCTTAAGATTGTAAATAAATACGTCTTGAACGCATACTTTTCATTGTACCTCTCTTTATAAACATAAATATAAGCAAAACCTTCTTGTGCAATATCTTCTGCTATATGGTAGTCATGTATAAAACTTTCACAAAAACATATAGCATTCTTTCTATACTTAACAACAAGTTTTTCAAAACTTTCTTCATCCCCATTTTTAAATCGTTGCATTAACTCTAAATCTTCCTCCATTTTCTCCCCCCTTGTATTACAAAATTCGAAGTTATTTCTTAGGTATATTTTAAATTATTTAATTCATTATAATAAACAAAATTCTAATTTCATCTGGAGTTTTTACTCTATGTTAGAAATTTTTAAAACATAGCTAAATTAATTTGGTTACACTACTTATTCGAATATCTTAAAGAAAAGTTACACCTAAATAAAAAAATCCTATGAAATAAATTTTTATAATCATCTACTTCATAGGATATATTTTAATTTTTGAGGATTCTTTAATCTTATTTTCTTATTTTCTTAACTGCCATTATTATTGGCATAGATACTACAACAGCAAATGATCCTGATACAAAGCCATTTAAAATATAAAATAATATAGTTTTAACTGCTAAGCTATGAGAAATATGAAGTGCATTAGCATACTCATCTATATATATAAGATATATTAATCCCATTACTCCGATAGTATTAGTAAAAGATCCAATCAATACAGAAAGTCCTAAATTAACTTTTTTCCATCTTGTCTTTATTAACTTATAAGCATAATATGGTGTTACTCCTATAAGTATTCTTGGAAGTACCGCTACTATAGGATTTAAAAATATAAAAGAAACTGGCGTTGGAGTATTAATAGCTTGAAACATACTAAAAATACCAAATAACAATCCGGTTAAAGCCCCAACTATCGGTCCTTCAAGTATTGAAGCTATAATTACTGGTATATGCATTATAGTTAATTTTAATGGTGGAATAGGAATAAATCCCCATCCAGTAGCTCCAAGTACAATAGTTACTGCAAAAAGCATACCTATTGATGTGATTTGTTTTGTTGAGATTTTTGATTTTGATAAAACTTTTTCTGACATGATACTACCTCCGTTCTTACTCCAATTAATGGATGTAAGTCTTTAAATTTAAATTTTTTTAACATAAGTTCAGTTTCTTAGCGAATACTGACTATTGAAATTTTACCATGTTTTTTGGTAAAAATAAATATATTATCCAATAATTTATTTATATATATGTTTTAAATTGTTGAATTTATTGTAGTAATGATATTACAATTTTTGTTTAATTTTATTTGGTATTATAAATTATAAAATTTCTAATGTGCTTTAAAAAACTCTTTAAATGAAGATTCATCTTCTACTATACTCTTTAAATCTTTACCAAATTTTATTTCTAAATCCTTCCTATTATATTCATAAATACCTACATTATCTACATTAAAACTTATGATATCAACATTTTTTATTAATGAAAATAATATCAACGCATTGTCTTGTAAAAATTCTTTAGGCTCCTTACCATTCCAAAAGTTATTATAATCTTCTTTTCCTAAGCTGGTATTTACATTATAATTAACTACTATTCCATATGGTTGTTTGTCAGTCTTTAAACTAAAGCCATTATCATACATATTTCCTGGTAAATTGTATAGTATATTTCCTACAGCACTATTATCACCTACATAAGAATTTTTGTATTTTTGTAAATCACTAAATTTTACTTGAGAAATATTTTCTACTTTTTTCTGTATAATTGTATCAGTTTTATTTTTACATCCTATTAAACCTATTATAAAAATTATTATTATTAATATAATTATTTTTGATTTATTCTTCATATAAATCTCCCCTTAATAAATTTAGCAGTTGTTAAAGCTAACTTTTAATAATTGAGGAATTTGTGCAACTTCTTCAATTATTAATAAAATCAAGTATTTATTAATCCAATTTTCATAGAATTTTAATTCACCTTCACATCTATAACTTTATTATAAACTTTATTGTACCTTAACCCTTTAATTTGTAATTGAAGGGTTTCCCCTGTTCCTTTGAATTTAAGAATTCTAGTATTATTTATAGATTTATTCTTATCTTTAACATCACTTTCATTATTATTATTGTGTTTTTCTTTTACTTCTTCAGTATTATCCTTGTCTTTAAAATTTTCTTTATTTTCTATATGTTTCTCATTAGAAATAGTCTTTTCTAAGCTTATTTTTTTTCCATCCATTATCATGTATATCTTCGAAAGAAGTATATTTTCTTTTGTAGTGATTTTTACATAGGTGTTACCCTCTTCCTGGTAAACCTTATGGATTTGTATTTTTTGTCCTAAAATTTCGATTACCTTTTCCATATCACCTTTTTTAAGTTTTACTTTTTCATTAACTCTATAATCAGCTTCAAAATTTCCAAGTTTAATTTGCAATGTTTTTATTGGTACTGGAAGAGCATCATATTCTTGCTGAAAAGTTATCCCCTTCATATTTGTACTAATCTCTCCACTTTGACATTCTATCTCTTTTCCATTAGCAATTAATTTTATCTCCATGGACGAAGGTCTAAAACCTCCTCCAAAAAATTCATCTACAGCTAACTCAAATATGTCTTGAATAGTTCCTTTTATAATAGTAGATGTTGGTGAAGCTACAATAGAGTCAAAACGTATTTCTGTTTCATCTACTTTTATATTTTGGTTTATATTCTTTTTTAAGGTATGTCCCATAGCTTTATTTTTATCTAAAGTAAAAACTATACTTCCTGTTTCCTTGTATTTACCATCTATTAAAACAAAACTCCATTTCAACTCTTTTTCATTTAAATTAGGCTTTTCAAATTCTATTTTATATTTTATTTCAGTTTTTGAATCATTTAGTAAACCTACACTGCTTCTCATATAAATGCTACTTTTGCTTCCTTCTATAATTTTTGAAGACTCTATATTAAGCTTATCTACATTTCCTTTTGAATTTTTTATAGTGTAAAAAGCTAAAAGCTTATTATCATCAATCATAGCCCCATCTAATGTAACAATAGCTCCGTTTTTAAAACTATAACTTTTATCTATACTCTGACCTTTGCCAAGTTCATTAAGTTTTTTTAAGGTACCATTCATAACATCATCATATCCTATTATTTTTTTACCATAAAAGGCCAAGCCATCAATGTTATATCCAACTAATGTTACAGCAATAATTATAGCTGCCACCTTCGCTATCCACTTTTCTACTACCTTGCTTTTTAAACTTCTATTCTTTAAATTCTCATTATCATCATTTTGATTTTGTTTCATTGTATTACTATTTTTTAAATTGATATTTTTTAAAGCTCCCCTTAACCTTTCCTCTAATTCATCTGGAACTTTTAACTCCTCTATACCTGTTTTCTTACTTTTTAGAATTCTTTCTATTTCTTCCTGTTTCAAAACTCTTCACCTCCCAAACTTTCTCTTAGCTTTTTAATTCCAATAGATATACGAGATTTTACCGTTCCCACAGGAACTTTTATTAGTTTTGCAATAGTTTCATAATCTAAATCTAGAAAATATCTTAGTTTTATTACTTCTTGATGTTTTAAAGTTAACTTTGAAAGATGATTTTCTAACATAATCTCATTATTCTTATCTTCTATTGATTTATCATCAACTACTTCATCATTATATATTTCTTTAATATCATCTAGTAATATTATTCTTTTTCGTTTTTTTAAAAATTTTTTGCAGCAGTTTACCAAAATAGTTTTGCTCCAACTGTAAAAAGCATCGCATTTTTTTAATTTGTCTATATTCTCGTATAAAACAATAATCATATCTTCCATAATATCTAATGCATCTTCTTCATTTTTCATATATACATAAGCAAGTTTATAATAATCCTGCTTTTTATTCATAATAAGTTTAATAAGTGCCTCTTTATTTCCCTCTTTTGCCTTTTTAACCAAGCTTATCTCATCCACACCCTCACCTCTTTTTACTAGTTATAACTTATAAGTAAGCTTTATTATGTTCTTTTTTAAAAACCTGCATAATTTAAAATTCCATATAGCTATTGTTTGGAAAAATTATATCATTTACTCAATTACAATTCTAAGAAGTTTTACTCCTTAGAATTCGTTATCCTTTAGGGGTAAACCGTTATCTATGGTAGTAGCATTCTTTATTCCCACTTTAGAGAAAATGGGAGTATTAGCATGGTTAAGCATCGGATAAATTATTACTTTCCATATATAAGAGTATTATCTTCTTTAAAAAGTTCATATAAATTTATATAAAAAAAACTATAGAGTAGATTTTTTTAATTGTCTACTCTATAGATTACATTTTAAGTATCCTAAATTCCTAGATACTTTTTATATTGTTTTTTCTTTGTTTATTCTATTTTAAATTTCCCAACAGCATCTAACATCTCATGAGACATATTAGCCAAGTTCTGAGCTGAATTTGCAACCTCCATACTTGATGAATTCATCTCTTCTGAAGATGCTGCTACTTCTTCTGATGAAGCTGCTACTTCTTCTGATACAGAAGATATAAATTCTATTTTATCTAAAATAGTATTTTTCTTATCTTCTATTTTCTTAGCAGATTCTGTTATACTTTCTATTTTAGGATCCATTTCTTCTACAGCTGTTGATATAGACTTAAATGATTTTATAGCAGTATCTATATCTCCTTTTTGTTTTTTTAGTTCATCATTCATTATATCTGAGGTTTCAACCATATTTTTTGTATCTTTTAAAATATTACTAATCAATACATATATATTTTGTGATGATTCCCTACTCTTTTCTGCAAGCTTTCTTATTTCATCTGCAACAACTGCAAAACCTTTTCCTGCTTCTCCAGCTCTAGCTGATTCAATAGCTGCATTTAATGCTAATAAATTAGTTTGTTCTGAAATACTATTAATTAAAGCTGTTATTTCGTTTATTTTCTCTATATTTGTTCCAACCTGAGAAATTTTACCTATAAATTCATTATACACATCAGATATTTTTTCAACAGATTTTACTACATTTCCCATATCTTCATTACTAGAATTTGCCATACCACTTATTCTAGTTGACATATCATTAACTTCTGAAACATCATTTACCATATTATTCAGTCTATCACTAAATTCATTTAAGAATAAGACTATATTTCCTATAGCTTCCGTTTGTTCACCCGTTCCTTCTGCTACTTGCTGTATTGCTGTAGATATGTTTTCAGTAGACGAAGTAAATTCTTCTGATAAAGCTGATAAATTTGATGAATGTCCATCCATATTTTCAGAATTTGACTTTATAGTTTCTATAATATCTGTTATTGATACCTGCATTGATTTCAATGCTCTTGCCATATCTCCTATTTCATCATTTCTATTTTCATATTTCCCTTGAAATTTGGCAGTAAAGTCTCCTGTTGAGAGAACTTGTATGTGATTTCTCAATGCCTTTAAAACTATAGCTATTTTACCAGAAATAACGGAAATAATTATAGTAGCCATAGCTAATGCTATTATAGTTAAAAATACTATGCTTTTGTTTAAAGTTCCTAGTTGACTTAAAAGATCATTTTTTTCAACTGTTATTGCAAGTCCCCATCCAGTAGATTTTATAGGAGAATATGCTATATATTTTTTAAGTCCACTGTAATCATATGTTCCTACTCCAGTTTCACCTGACGCCATTTTTTTCTCTATATCTGCAAGAGTTTTTAATGTTGGATCGTCTTTAACCTTATTTTGAGTATTTTCCATTTTTACAACTAAATCTTTATTTTTATGAGCAATAGTTGTCCCTTGTTTATTTATAATATAAGATTCACCAGTTTGACAAAATTTTATATTATTAGTAATATCGCTTATATCATTACCGCTTCTTACTATAGTTAAAACACCTACTATTTTATTTTGCAAGTTTTTAATAGGCGCTGAATAGGTAATAAGCATAGCACCATTATCTTCTTTATCTTGACTTACAAAAGGTTCTGTTGCATTGCTTTCTCCTTTTACTGCTTTTTGAAAGTATTCTCTGTTTTTTATATCTGTTACCATGCCATTTATTAATCTACATTTACCATTTAAATCTGTTATACTTAACATAAGGTGTCCATGTTTTTTTTGTTCACTTTCTAAAAATTGTTTTTTTACTTCCCATGTAACCTTTTCGTCTCTTATAACTGGTGTATTAGCAATCATTTCTGCCATATCTATTTTTGTATTAATAGTTTCTTCTACACTTGATGCTGCCTGTTTGCTCATTTGTAACATTAAGTTCTTTGAATTACTTTCAAGTGCACTATTAGCAAGTTTATAAGAACTATATCCAAACCCTAAACAAATAATGCCTATTACAACTAATAAATATTCCATCATTTTTCTTCTTAAACTTTTAAACTTCATAACATCCTCCCTCTTTTGTTATTGCTTATATTTAAAAAATGTAATACATGTCTTTTAGTGGACTTAAAATATGTTGCTTCTTTATTAATTTTTCTTATTATTTATATTTCCATAGTTTCATTAGTCTACTTTTTGTAAATCCTTAACACAACCTCCCATTTTTTTTAGTAATTTATGCATAGCAATTATTTTATCGTCATTTATTCCACATTCTTCAACAAATATTATATGTTTTTTAACAATAAAAGCTAATTTATAACATAAATCGTTTTCATTTACATATATGGAATATAAATTAAATATATTAAAATAAAAATTAATAGAAATCTTTTATATACCAAAATCAGATTACTGATTAATTTATAAACAAAAATAAATACATTAATAAATACATTTATATTTTTAGTTTGCATGGTAACTCTATTTTATAGAATTGAAAACATCTAACCATAATATTTAGATATGCAGAAATGGTAGTAGCTACATTTATATTGAGTACAATAGCTACAGGATACTTAAATAAATCCACTATTGGCATGAGAAATTTAACTACATTAAAAGTCACTTAAATGAAAAGATATCAGGATGTTACTGTTTTTTAATGGGAATCATATTAGTGATTTTTTAGCTTATTAAATATTAAAGAGAATAGATAATTATGCAAAATTATCTATTCCCTTCTTTATAGTCTTCATTACTTTAATTTTTTCTTTTATTTTTATATCTTTTATATATTTTAAAATATATAATTGTCCCAATAACAAATATAGTTCCATTGAAAATTATGGTATTTTTTTTATAATACAAAATTTCAGTTGAAAATCTAATGTTTTATCTTTTAGCTATAATTAAACTATAAATTTAGATATTACTTCAATTAATCCTTCTGCATTTTCCTTTGAATCTTCTGTTTGTTTTATTATATCTCCTGATTTGTCAGTGACTATCATAGTACTTTGAGCAATACTAGTAGTATTATTAGCTCCTTCTGTTGTTGAGGTAGTTATCTCCTCTATAGCTGTTGTTAAACTATTAATTGCATGCTTTACTTCATTAGAAGTATTACTAAAATCATCCATAAGGCTGTTAAACACTTCTGCATCTTTTTTGTAATCATCACCTATTTTAACCATATTAGAGTAATCTTTTAGCACCTTATTATTTATAAAATCTAATACTTCTAAAGCTCCATTAGATAAATTATCAACTGCACTTAATACTACACCTGTTACTTTTTTAATTTCATTTACAGTAAGATTAGACTGCTCAGCTAATTTTCTTATTTCTTCTGCAACTACTGAGAATCCTTTACCTGCCTCACCTGCTCTTGAAGCTTCTATAGCAGCATTTAAAGCTAAAAGATTTGTTTGAGAAGATATATTAAGTATAGTTTCTGAGAATATGTTTATATTTTCTACTACTTTACATTCCTCTATAGCTTGTTCTAATTTTTCTTTAGTGCTGTCATATATAGTGCTTGTATCATTTTCAGCATTTAATGCTTTTTCTCTTAAAGCCACAGCTCTTTCATTTACTTCTAAAGAAGAACTTACTCCATCTTCTGCTTTTTTAGCTATTAATTCAACCGCTTGATTTATTTCAAATGCTGTGGCATTCATTTCTTCTGTAGATGCAGCTGTTTCTTGCATTCCTGCTGATAATTGTTCTGTAGTTGCATGGACATCCTCTATCTCGCCATTTAATGCTTCCATATTCTTAGCTATAATTTCTACATTTTCAGTAGTAATTCTTGTTTTATTGTTGACTTCTAAAATAATTCCTCTTAAATTTGATATAAATTGATTAAAAGCATCTGCTAATTCTTTGAATTCATCCTTAGAATTAACTTCAACTTTTTTAGTTAAATCTCCTCCGCTAGTAGCTAAAACTTCTAATTCACCCTTTAATAAATTAATAGGATTTAAAATACTTTTTACAATAATAAATGCTATGAATGAACTGGCAATTATTATTATAACACTTAATATTACAAATATTTTTTTTACCATACTATAAGCTGAATCACCTTCATCACTTAACTGTTTACTTGCTTTCTCATTAAAAGAAACTAGTTTTTGAAGGTCTTCACTAACTTTATCAAAATGATTCTTACCTTCCCCTTTCATTATTGCCATAGCTTCCTGTGTTTTCATTTGATTACTTAATCCAATGACTTTCTTATTTAAAGCCAAATATTGCTCCCACGAACTAGTTACTTCATTAAATAATTTTTCGTCTTCTCCTCCAGTAATAGTATTTTTATAATTGTTTAAACTTTCCTGAATTTCAGTATTTAATTCTTCCATAATTTTTTCATTATTAGCCATATCTTCTTTAGATGAAGATATTATATGCTCATATTGAGCTATTCTAAAATCAGAAGTTAAGGTATTTACTAGTTGAGAATATTTTAAAGATGGCAATGCTTTATAGGCTATAGTAGTAGAATGTTGATTTACATTTTTAAGAACACTACTAGAGTATATAGATTCTCCTGCTATTAGTAGTATAAAAAATACTACTAACGAAATTAATTTGGTTTTTACACTTGCTTTCATAAGTTTTCCCTCCACTTAAAAATTGAATTTAGTCTTATGTTTGTTAAATATTAGTTTCTCTTTTAAATGTAATATTGTTTTATTTTACATTTTATTTGATTTAATCCAAAAAAAATAATTCGAAACACGAATTTTAATGTTATTTAATGCCATATTATTTTTTAACGCCACAAACATTTTTTACCAAAATGTTGTATATACTTCCTTTTAAGTATATCATCTTTAATTTTACAATCAATAGTTAATAATAATTTTTTTAAAATCTTTGCATATATTAACACATTGTTCAAATCTTGTAATATAAGATACAATTCTTAGTTATTTTTTATTTTATAATTTTATTATTTATAAAATAAATTGACTTTATTATAATTCTTATTATCTTAAGATAATAAGAATCATATGATAATGTTCATCTAACACCTATGTAGTTAAAGCAAACTAAAAGGAGTATAAATAAATTTATACATAAACCTATTTATACTCCCTTTAGTTTCATTAAATATCTAAATTTTTTCCTAAAATTTGTTCAAAATTTACTGATTCTAATTCTAAAAGTATTTTGTTTTGTATTTCTTGAAGAACCGAATGTATTTCACAGGTACTTGTTCTATTTAAATTACATTGAGTAGGATCATCAAGACATTTATTTATATTAATAGGTCCTTCGATAGCCTCTATAATGCTCTTTAAATCTATATCTTTGGGTATTTTATTAAGAGCATATCCACCACTAACACCTCTATAAGACTGTACAATACCTGCATGTTTTAACTTTCTTAAAAGTTTTAATAAAAATCTTAGTGGGATATTTTCTTCTTCTGAAATAACCTTTGCTTCTATTTTTTCACCATACCCTAACTTGCATAGGTATAACACAACTCTCAAAGCATAATCTACTTCCTGGTTAAATCTCATATTATCCCTCCTAATTAAACCTGCACTTATTTAGTGCAGGTTTAATATATCATTACTATATTTATATGTCAATAATATTTGCTGATGAATCCTTATCTAAATTTTAAGTTACTACTTAATTTTCTTTACACTCGGCCTCCTAATATTGGTTCTCTAGATAGTTTATTGACAACTCTATCAACATCTTCATATGCCCTATTTATAGCTTCATCTCTTCCAATTCCAGGCATATTAACACCTTGAACAAGTATTTTTTCAAATCTATTTATACCAAGGAATTTAAATATATCATGACAATAATCAACTCCATGATTAAATTGTCCATTAAATATTTTTGGATAAATTCCTCCTGAAGATTGAATATAAATCATATTTCTTTCTTTATCATTAAGTAGCCCTTTTATCTCATCTGGTGACACTTTTATTACTTTATTATTAAGTATAACACAATCTAAGTATCTTTTAAATCTAGATGGGAAACTTACACTCCACATTGGTGCAGCAATTACATAAGTGTCAGCACTTACAAATTGATCACACAATTGATTTATTCTATCAACTGCTTTTTTATCTTCTTGTGACAAAGCATTATACTCTGAACCATAAACTGTATCTGCCACCCCATTGACTAATTTATGATTTAATTCTGGTATATCTTGGTTATAAATATCTAATTCTTCTAAAATGTGATCTGTGTTTTTATTAAGGAATTTATTTACAAACTCCCTTCCTACAGTTTTACTTACTGACATATTTTCTGGCTTTGAGTTAACAGAAATATATAATAGTTTCTTCAAAATAACCACCTCCAAAATATACGGTTATTTTTTGCTTAATATTTTAATTTATTCAGATATTATATCCCCTCATAATTTATATAAAAAATAAGATATAAAAACAGTTTACATTCATATATTTTATACTGGTATTTACTTTTTTGTTTCTCTATTTAAGTTATCTACAAATCTCTCTTTTGAAATTTTCTAGTGGCTAAAATAATCATAGCTATAATATAAAAAGTAATATAAATCATCATAAAAGAACTAGGCTGAACATTTCCACCCAGCATACTGTCTATATTAAAATTCAATCCCGACTTAGTTGTAAATAAAATAGAAGATGCTTTTCTATATACTATATCCGAAGGAATTATAAGACTTGTTATAATTCCTATATTACTAATAACTGATTTTGCAACCTGATCTGTTAAAACAAAGCTTATTTTTTCTAAAAGTCCTCCTATCATACCTAAAAAATATAAAATAACTAATATAACTCCTGCTCCTACTGTTGATGTACGACAACTTAAAAATATCCCTACTGAAACTAAAAGTATAGGCAAAATATAAATTATCAATAAAGATTTTATTATTGCCACTAAGGTAAAGTTAATAACCTCTCCTTTTCCAAAAAATATATTTATACCTATAATACCTAAATACATTATAGTTACATAAGGAATAAGTATTGATAAAAGTCCAATAATTTTTCCGAGTACCACTTCATATCTTGCTATAGGTTTTGATAAAATTGCATCGTAAGTACCATTTTCAATGTCCGATGAAATTGCACCTACACTTGAAAATACAGATAAAAAAGCTATTATAAATCCACCAACATAAATACCCATAGATACAAATTGGCTCAAAAAACCCAATTTAACAACAGCATCTTGATTTGCTAAACCAGCATATGCATACTTTGCAGCAATTCCATAAAGAGCAAGAAAAATAAGGGTAAGTATAATAGTAATGTGTAGTATTTTCTTTTCTTTCATTTCAAGAAACGTAAGTCTTATTATAGTATTCATGCTTCTTCCTCCTCTCCTACAGTTTTAATAAACAATTCCTCAAGTATATTTTCTTTTCTTTTCATCATATATAAAAGCCCTTTGTTTTTTACTATACTTTCTGCAATTTTAGGAATAACTTCATCATTATGTATATGCATTTCAATTTCATTCTCTATTTTTTGCAAACAAGGATCAAAACTTTTTAATTCACTTATTATTTTTTCACTACAATTTCCTATTGAAAGAACTAAAGGTGAGTACATAAGCTCTTTAAGAGTTCCGATTTTTTTTATCTCCCCTTTATCTAAAATTGCAACTCTATCTGATACCAACTCTACTTCACTTAATAAATGAGTATTTAAAAAAATAGTTTTACCTTCATTTTTTAATCTTAAAATAATATCTCTAACATGTTTTCTTCCAACAGGATCTAGTGCACTAGTTGGTTCATCTAAAAAAAGAAGTTTTGGGTCACATAATATAGCACATCCTAATCCAATCCTCTGCTTCATTCCTTTACTATATTGATTTATTTTTTTATGTTCATGTCCTTTAAGGCCAACTATTCCAAGCACTTCGCTAATTCTATTTTTAAGATCATTTTTATTCATCTTATATAAAAGTCCATGATTAAACAAAAGCTGATAACCTGTAAGCCAACTGTGATATTGAAACAACTCTGGGAGATATCCCATTTTCTTTTTAGCTTCAATATTTCCTATGGGCTTTCCTAGAATAAATCCACTTCCATCTGTAGGATAAAGCATTCCCACTAAAGTTCTAATAAATGTACTTTTACCCGCACCGTTTTTGCCCAAAAAACTAAACACTTCCCCCTCTTTAACAGAGAGGGAAATATTTTTAAATCCACCTTTATCATTAAATTGCTTTGTCAAATTATAAGTTTCTATAACCATATACTATTTCATCTCCTTGACAAAAGATAACACTTCATCAACTGTAAGATTACTGTCTATAATATATAAATCATCTTTTTCTTTAAAATATAGATTTATATAATGTAATTTTTTATTTTCAATTAAAACAGCCTTCTGTCCATTAATAGTTATATCTTTTTTACTTTGGTGCTCTGAATCATAAGGTATTGGGATTACAGATGTCAAATCATCAATTCCCATAAACTGTTTCTTAATATTTTCTGGTAAGAATTTCATAGAAAATAACGCTTTTATAACCTCTTTTTCATCTATATCTTTAGGAATTTGTATTGTTGGCTCATTCATTTTAGTCACACCAATATATTTTTTTTCTTTGTTATTATCAGAACTCTTTTCTGCAAAATCATAAGTCACTATATCTCCCACCTGAAGAGAAAAAGTCTTTTCATGTAAAGACTTAGGAAGTTTACTTTTTTCACCTAGGTAACTTAATATATCATTAGTTTTATTTACATCTAATTTTATAGATACAGTTGTTTTTGGCTGTTTAGAAATATACCTATACTCAAAGCCTTTTAATGGCCTAATTACATTTTCTACACCTAACTGTCTCTTTATATCTTCTTCACTTCTTGGAGATTGTAAATCAACATTTTTTCCATTTGAAGAAACATCTATTTTAGCAATATCATTTATGTTTGTAGAACCTTTCCCCTGAGAAAATATTTTGTTTATCTCATTAAAATCAGATTGATTAACTGAAATACTTGTAATTTCTTGCATACGAAAAGTCTTTAAAAAGTCTGCTGCTTTTGTTCTAACAGGCTCCATACATAATAATCCACCACACAAAGCAATTCCAGCTGCTACTGCGGACCATTTTCTAGTTTTCTTACTCATATTAAAAATCCTCCTCTTACTTTTCTCCTTAAAATCTACTGTTTTAATATTAATTGGACGACGATGCGGTATTTCCATATCTATTTGCAAAGCACTCTCTATAAACTTATCTTGTTGCTTTAATCTTTGAAAATTTGTCCTACAATGAGAGCAATTTTCTATGTGGAACAAAGCTTCATTTATATCTCCTTCATAAGTATTGTCAATTATCTCCTGCAGTTCTTCTAATTTATAGCACATTGAATTCACCTTCTCTATTATATAGTTGTAAAAATTTCTGTTTGCCGCGGGAAATAAGTTGCCCTATATTATTTTTAGGAATATTTGTTACATTGTGAATTTCCTCATAAGAATATCCCGAAAACTTTAAAATTAAACATATCCTTTGCTTCTCTGGTATATTACCCAAAATTTTTCTTACTTCTTTAATTTGCTCACTTCTAAATACTTCATCTTCCATGGAAAAAATGTTATTTACTTCTTCAAAAATATCTTCTTCTCTTTTTATTCTTCTTTTTTCTCCTCTTAAGTAATTAAAAGCTGTATTTACTGCAACTTTTGAAAGCCATGCACCTAAAAACTCTATTTCATCCTTTGAGTTATAGTATTTTATAAAAACTTCTTGAGTTAAATCTTCTGCCAGTTCATTACTTCCAACTAAGTAATAAAGTTGCTTATAAACTATAGAATAATATTTTTCATAATTTATCTGAAATTCATGTTCTTTCACTTTTCTGCGCTTTGGGATCCCAAAAATATTAATCCCTCCTCTCCCGTTCATTAATATAAACACCGCAGGTTTTAAAAAAATGACACTTATTTTTAAATTTTATTATATACATATAATAATAAAATTTTTCCTACTAAAAAAGCAGTTAATGAAATTACATGTTTTCATTAACTGCTTTTATATTTCTTCAATAGTTTTTATTTTTATAGATTTTTTTAAACTTACGTATATCCACAAATTTTCTACGATTAATACTACTGTCTTAATTAGCACCTTATATATCAAAAATACTATTTAACTTATTTTATAGGTGGTTTTCTAGACCCCCCTCTAATATCTATATATAATATTTCTTCAACTAAACCATTTCTATACCCAATTAAATAATCAGTCATATTTGCACTCGAACATGCATGATTAGGTATAATTTCTACTTTATCTCCTACCTTTAAATCTGTTTCACCACAAATTTTAACTTTTGAAACTTCCTCTGATAAGCTTTCAATAATCAATTCTTCATGCCCTTTGATATGTCCATACCCGCTCGTTAATGATATTCCATGTGCCCCTTTGTCAAGCCCTAAGCACTTACTACCCACATCTAATACTAATTGACCATTTTGAGCATTAGATATAACAGTACCTAATACAGTTAAAGAACAATTTTCTTCTTTTGCAATACCTAACCCTATTTGAATATTATCATAAAACACATAATTTCCTGGACGTTGGACATTTATAAGTTTATTTTTTACTGAAGAGAAAAAAGTTGGTGTACTTCCCGTTGCTATTATTTCTATTTCAAATCCATTTTTATTTAACTCTTCTAATGCTTTTCTAAGAGTATTATACTCTGCATCTACCGATTTACTAACTTCTACTGAACTAGCGGAAGCATAAACTTGCCCTGGATGAGTAGATATACCTTTAAGTTTAAGATGTTTAAATTTTTTCATTTTCTCTGCCAACTCTACTACTTTATAAGGACTAACCCCTAAACGATGTAAGCCACTATCTACAATAATTAAATAATCCATTTTTTTATTAACTTTACTCAATTTCTCCTCAAATTCAATTGCTACTTCCTCATTGTCAAAACTTAGAATTAAATGTGTTTTTTCAGAAATATTTATAATTCTATCAATGTTAGTTTCTCCACAAAACGGATATGCAAAAGTAATATTTTTTGCCCCTTTTTCACTTAGCTTCTCAGCTTCATCGATTGTTCCAACTAAAAATCCTTTTGCACCTGCTTCCATCTGCATTTTTGCAATTTCTGTACTTTTATGGGTTTTTACCATTGGCCATAATTCCTTTTTATTTTCATCACAAAGTTTTTGTATATCCTTAATGTTTTTTTCTAGTATATCTAAATTAACAATAAAACTTGGCGTTGGTAAATCAAAAATTTTCACTTCTAGTATCCCTCCAATTCTATTTTTTAGATTTGTTTCAAAGGCATTGTTTTTTATATTCTCTTAAAACCTACTTTAATAACCCTAATAAATTATTCACTCTATTGTATCATTGATTCTATTAACTCTTTACCCTTATTATAGTAATCATTCATTATATCATCTGGCACCATACTACCACCAGTAGCCCAAACAACGTGATATGAATTTTCCATATTATCAAAAATATTATTTTTGTTTAAATATTTTACTTTAACTTCATTTTTTAATAAATTAACCGGTCCCATAAGTCCTGCACAAGCTGATGGTTCTAATTTAACTCCTTCTGTATCAATTAACTTACTTAATAATACATATAACTTATTATCTTCTATAGTATAAATACCACTTAACAACTCCTCTAGCGTATTGCCTACAAATCCGGATGGTCTTCCTACAGCAAGACCATCTGCTTCCGTTATATTGTCAATTCCAAAATCCTGTACACATATTTGCTGATGTTTTCCTGTCATCATACCAAGAAGCATACATGGCGAATGAGTTGGTTCAACAAAGAAACAATGTACATTATCTTTAAATGCTAACTTTAATCCAAAGGCAACACCGCCTGGACCTCCGCCAACCCCACAAGGAAGATACACAAATAAAGGATGTTCTTTATCTATAAATATATTCATTCCTTCTAATTGTTTTTTAAGTCTTCCCGCTGCTACACAATACCCCAAAAATAAATTTCGTGAGTTTTCATCGTCAACAAAATAACTCATTGGATCAGCATCTGAAAGCTTTCTTCCTTCCTCTACTGCCTTACTATAATCAGATTCATATTCTTTAACTATAACCCCTCTACTTCTTAATAAATCCTTTTTCCATTGTTTTGCATCTGATGACATATGAACAATAACTTTAAATCCTATTTTTGCACTCATAATTCCTATACTCATACCTAAATTTCCAGTAGAACCTACCTGCACAGTATACTTACTAAAAAACTCTCTGTGTTTTTCATTGGCAAGTTTGGAATAATCCTCTTCTAAAGTTATTAATCCATGCTCTAATGCCAAATCTTCTGTGTGCTTTAATACCTCATAAATTCCTCCCCTAGCTTTTATAGAACCAGCAATTGCAAGATGACTATCCATTTTTAAAAGCATGTCCCCTAATATTTCTTGGCAAAACATATTTTCTAAAGCTTTCTCCATTTTGGGGATACGAACTATAGGTGATTCTATAAGCCCATTTAATATCTCTGTCTCAGGAAAATGTTTAGCTATAAATGGAGCAAACCTTTCTAGTCTCTTTTCTGCATCTTCCACATCTTTTTCATTTAGTGAAACCTTTTTAATTGCTTCTTCAAAACTATTATACTTTGGATTTGTCCAAAATACCATTTTTGTGTCAACTACCTCTTTAATTAATGGGAACTCTTTAATCCACTCATCTATATTTTTATTTAATATTTCCCTATTTCTCATGTAAATTACCTCTTTTCTAATATGTTTTTATTTTAATAAATTATAATAATTACAACAAAATCATTTGAAGTATAAATGCACATGCTAATGCAGTAATGGATTGGAATATACTAGCTAAAGGAAGTATTTTATATGCCTTTGAAGGCTCCATTTCTGATGTAGATGTAACTACCCAGAAAAAATCATCATTTCCATGGAATACCATGAATCCCCCTGCAGCACATGCAATCATAGCAACCACTCTTCCTAATGGAGATCCAAATCCGAGAGCATCTATCATAGGGGTTAAAATAGTAGCTGCTGTAATCATGGCAACTGTTCCTGAACCTATTGCTGTCCTAAATATAGCCCCTATTATAAATGGTGCAAATATTCCTATGTTCATACTCGAAAAAGTAGATACTAATAACTCCTTTAGTGGTGATGCCTTTAATACTCCACCAAAAGCCCCCCCTGCGCCTACTATAAGTACAATCTGTCCTGCGGTTTTTAAAGCTTCTCCAAATTCTCCTTCAAAAGAACAAACTGTATTATCATTAGGCCTTAGCTTTCTATAGGTTTTTAATGCTAATAACATTCCTATTAATAGGGCAATTATAGGTACACCAATAAACTGTACAAATTTTACAAATCCATTAGTTTCTAAATCTTTATATTTAAAATCAACTACTGTTTTTATAATCATCAATATACTAGGAACTAATATAGGGATAAATGCTTCTATTGTACTTGGAATATTTTTATTTTCTTCATCTATAAATTCCGTAAATTCATCATCAGAGATGAAATATTCAAATTGGGGTTTTGAACCAAATTTTTTAGCTACAATATACCCAGCAAGCATAACTGGTATAGCAATAATAAAACCAATGCCAATTACTAATCCCAAATCTGCTCCTACTATCCCGGATACAGCTAATGGTCCTGGTGTAGGTGGCAAAAGCATATGTGTTGTGTGCAGTCCCATTGCAAGTGCCACCGCCATTGTTGTCATGCTTGTTTTTGTGTCCTTACTCAACCTTTTAGCAATAGGTGCTAATATAACAAATGCTGAATCACAAAACACTGGAATAGAAACGAAAAAACCTGTTATTGCTAAACCTAATGCTGCATATTTTTTCCCTGTTATTCTTAATATAGCTTTTGCCATAGACTCAGCTGCTCCACATTTCTCAAGAAGAACTCCTGTAACAGTACCTATAGCAATTACAATACCTATACCAGCTACAGTATCTCCCAATCCACTACTAAAAGCCTCTAAAGCCTTATCGGCTCCCATTCTTGAAAATAAAGCAAAAACAAAAGTTGCTGCCATTATTGAAAAAAAAGGATGAATCTTAGCTTTGATTACTAATAAAACTAAAGTAGAAATACTAAGTACTACTGCTACTATCAATAGTGATGTTAAATTCATGTATATCTCTCCTTATTAATTTATATTGAGTATTTAACTCTCTTATAAATAAGGTTTTATATTGGAGCTCCTAAATATATCCCTTAAATAAAAGATAAGTAACTACACAAAAGCTAATATAAAATCCATGTTAATAGCAATAATTTATTTTTCATGTAATTAAAAAATTTGAAAATTATTTATGTATTATAAGTGTTATTAAACGTTTACTTAGATTTGTAAAATTATATTTAAAAATATATTATAACCTGTTTTTATGTTTTTAAATATAATTTAATTTTAATTGATTTATTTAAATATAATTTAACAGTTATATTTATTAATGTCAATACAATTTAACAAAATTAAATCATATTTAATTAATATATTTTTTAATATCCTTAAATTTTATTTATGTTCAATTAAATTTAATTTCTTTTTTAGTAATCGTTAAAAATAATTTAAATTTGTGGTATAATTATTTTCATTAACACAATTAAAGGAGACCTAAGCAAAATGAGTGATATAAATATAGGACAAAAATTACTTGAATACAGAAAAGCTAAAAATTTAACTATAAGGGAATTAGCCGAATTAGCACAAGTTACACCTTCCCTGTTAAGTCAAATTGAAAGAGGTATTGCTAACCCTTCTATCAATACCCTAAAAATTATTTCAAAAGCTCTACAAGTTCCTCTATTTCATTTTTTCATGGACTCAATTAACACAGATGAGTTAGTTGTAAGAGCCGATGAACGAAAAAGACTTATATTTCCTCAAAGCAAGGATCTTTCCTATGAATTGTTATGCCCTGATTTAAGTGGTAAACTTGAAGCTTTATTAATGAAATTAACCCCTGGTTCTTGTTCTTCTGAAGATGCGATGGGACACGAAGGAGAGGAAATAGCCTTTGTTTTAAGTGGTAAAACTAATATATATATAGATGGAAATTTAATTATATTGGATACTGGAGATAGCATAAAAATCCCTCCAAATGTAAAGCATAAGTGGGAAAACTCTTATGATAAAGATGCACATGTTATATTTGCAATTACTCCTCCATACTTTTAAATGCTACTTATATAATTTCTAACATATACCTTTTACTAATACATTTTTTCTTTCTAAATTACAAAACTAAAGCGTAGCTTTGTAGATTAAAAATCTCCATAAGCTACGCTTAATAAATCCCTAAAATTCTAAAACTTATCTGAAAATAAATTCTTATATATTAAATTTTCAATATGAATATCATGTATTATGCTATTTTAAATTTGAAACTCATTACTAATATTCTTTTATTTTTATTCACAATGTTGCATAATTACATTATTCCATTGTCTTCTGTTTCAGTCCTATTGCAACTTCTTTTACAACCTTATCTCTTAATACCGCCTCTTCTTCTTCTTTTAGACTTTTCTTGAAAGAAATCATAGAAAATATCATTACAAAGGCAAAAGGAAAAGCAGCTACTACAGAAGCTGTCTGCACCATTTCCAGACCTCCTGCTAATAAGAATACTACAGTTAAAGCACCTTGAATTATTCCCCATATAATCTTCTTTGAACTCTTAGGATTTAAATCTCCATTTGAAGAAAGCATTCCTAAAACGAAAGTAAAAGAGTCTGCTGAAGTTACAAAAAATATCATTGATAAAATCATGACCAAACTACATATTAAAAATCCCAAAGGATACTTACTTATAATAATAAAAAATGTTGTTTGTGTATTTTTAACTGCTTCTAATGCTAATGAACTTCCTACATTAAATCCCATAGTTCCAAATACAGTAAACCATACGAAGCATAATAAAGATGGTACTATCAATACTCCTAGCAAAAATTCTCTTATAGTTCTTCCTCTTGAAATTCTGGCTATAAATATTCCTACTGGCGGAGCCCATGCTATCCACCATGCCCAGTAAAATAAAGTCCATTTATTATACCAATCACCATGTAAAAATATATTATTATTAGTAGTTAAAATTTCTTTTCCATATTCACCTAAACCTATAAATAGATTTTCTATCATATGTGATGTAGGTCCTACAACTATCGTAAGCATAATAACCAAAGCCGCTATAAATAGATTAGTATCAGATAAAATTTTTATCCCTTTATTAATTCCTAAAATAGCTGAAGTCATATAGCAAATAGTTACTATAACTATCAATATTAATTTTACCTTTATATTTTCCGGAATATTAAATAAAAAATTAAGCCCTGCATTGATTTGCAAAGTTCCGAGTCCAAGTGAAGTGATAACTCCTGCTACAGTAGTAAAAATAGTTAATATATCTATTAAATTTCCAAGCCACCCTTTAGCTCTTTTTTCTCCTATAAGAGGTATTAAAGCACTGCTCATTAAAGCAGGCTTCCCTTTTCTAAACTGCATATATGCTAATATTAGTGCAAGAATTGCGTAACATGCCCAAGCTGCAGTACCCCAATGTAAAAATGACTTTCCTAGAGCAAACCTTTTTGCTTCCTCAGTAAAAGGCTGACCTTTAAGAGGATTTGTATAATGCATTAATGGTTCTGATATAGACCAAAAAACAAGTCCCATCCCCATTCCTGCACAGAAAAGCATTGCGAGCCAAGATATAAACTTATACTCAGGCTTTTCATTATCTCCACCTAATCTTATTTTTCCATATTTGCTTACTATAAGATATACACAAAATATAAAAAAACTTAACATAACTGCAGAATAAAACCAATAGCATTTGTTGAGTAAAAAATTGAGTGCTTTATTTAAACCTGCTTGAAAAGTATTTATATTAAAAAATGCATAAATTAATATACCTACTAAACTAATACTTGAAATATAAAATACTCTTTCCCTTTTAATCTTATCTATTAAACCAATCACTAAATCTCCCCCTTTGACCAAGTGACAACTTATATGTTAATATGAAAGTGTAACTTTAAACAACCTAATTATATCATAGAGGTTGTTTGTTGTAAAATATATTAATTAGACCAATAAATACCTGACAATTATGTTTATCTTTCTTATTACATCTTTTCTATTGAGTAATCATAATTCTCTTAATATTCTATTCATTTGTATCGGTTAAACAATTTGTTGTATACAAAAAAATAAGACTATAACCTTTTGATTAAGTTATAATCCTGTTTTTACCGAAATTTTCTATTTAGTTTTATACAAATCAATATCCTATATATCATTCTAAAATATCTTCATTTATTTAAATATAAAGTTTTTTCTTTAATTTATCATCAATAAAACAAGCATCTACACTGTCATTATAAATTCTCTTATAATCCTCATAAGTTATATGAAACTCATTAAATAAAATATCACATTCATTGGTTAACATCGTATTTGACACTGTTCTATTATCTGTGTTAACAGTTACTTTTATTCCATCTTTATAGAAATCATACATAGGATGCTCTTTAAATATATTGACTGCCTTTGTTTGAATATTACTTGTTGGACACATTTCAAGAATAATCCCTTTCTCCTTTACAATATTGTATGCTTTAGCACAATCCCTTATAGCTACACCATGTCCAATTCTTTCAGCTCCTAAAAGTTCCACAGCTTCAAGTACATTTTCCCCTATTCCCGTCTCACCAGCATGAATTGTTATTCTATAACCATACTCTCTAGCTAGAGCAATAGGTTCTATAAATTTCTTAGAAAATCCTTTATCCTCAGAACCGCATAAATCAACTGCAACCACCCCATTTCCGATGAAATTTCTTCCCTGTTCTATTACATCAAAAATACTATCCGGTGACATATGTTTTAAAAATGATAGAATCAAATTCCCTTTAATATTGAAATTTTTCTCAGCCTCTTTTATTCCTTTTAAAACACTTTCTATTATCTCTTTAACATTTAGCCCTTTTTCAGTATGAAGTAATGGTGCAAATCTTACTTCAATATATTTTACATTTTCTTTAGCTGCATCTTCAAGAAGTTCATAAGATATTCTTCTCAAGCTTTCCTTTGACTGCATTACTTTTAAGGGCAATACAAATCGCTCTAAATATTCGTCTAGAGAAGCGCATTCTAATGGAGCAATCATCATTTGTTTAATTATATCAGCATCTAAACTAGGTATATTTATGCCTTCTTTTTTTGCTATATCAATAGCTGTCTTTGGCCTAACACTTCCATCTAAATGGCAATGTAATTCAATTTTAGGTAAATTTAAAAATTTCATAATATCCCTCTCTTATCTAATACAGTAGTTTAAATTAATTTCTCTTTATCTAATACATATCCATCCTAATACCACGAGATTATGGATGGTTACGACTCTGTATAACATCATCTGATCTTCTGATGGAGTAAAAATTATATCTAACGTTAAGATTCCTGTTTATCAATATTAAAATTATATATTAAGCCTGCAATAATAAATAGCCCTCCAATTATTTTGCCTTTTGAAATTAAATTACCTCTACAATAATCTATAGCTATGCCTGTAAAAAGCTGTCCCAAGAAAATAAGTAACGTGGAATAAATGGTTGGAATTTTAGGTATTATAATATTTGATATTGCTACAACACTTACTCCTATTAAACCGCCCAAATAAGCCCAAAATGGAATATAAGATAATATATTGAAAGATAAATTTCTAAACTCATTTTTTAAAATCAAAATTATACTAATAAATAATAGTCCCACTAAATAATTCACAAACGTTCCTTGAAATATTCCTATCTTTTTTGCTAAATGTGAATTAATTACCATTGATAAAATAACTAAGCATCCGCTTATTAATGCAAGTACTACATACAACACATATTTTTCCTCCTAATATACTAACATTATAATCAATCCTACTAATATTAAAATAAATCCTATTATTTTCTTACTGTTAAATTTATTAACTTCCATTCCTAAGAATCCAAAGTGATCTATAATTACTGAAGCAATTGATTGTCCAAATAATCCTAACGATAATGTTAAAGATACTCCTAATTCTTTAAAACATATGTTATTAAAAGATACTAAAAAAACTCCAACAGCTCCTCCGCTAAACAAATAAATGGGAATATCTTTTTTTAGGTCAAATTTTTTCTTTCTAAATATTAAAATTAAACTTATTGATACAAATCCTACTATATGAATTATTAATACTCCTAAATAATCCCCAACATGTCCAGATAAAACACCATTAACTGTTACCATAATAGCAATTAATAAGCCTATAAAAACAGCATTTACCTTGTACACCTTATCACTCCTCTTTTAATAACCAGGTACCAGATTCCATCAACCATACTTAGTAGACAATCCCTAATGGCTAAGTTCATCAAAGCACTTACTTAGCTATTTTAGAAACTAGCTATTATCTTTCTACTCCAAGTACTTCATAGTAACTAGTAACAAATCCTCAGTAATCATTTGTTGAAGTACCCTATATAGAAAATTTAATATTTTACAGCAACTCATACCACCTATAATCAGATTTCTATTGCTACAAAAAACTAAAATCTGATTACTATTTACTGGTTAATAAATAAAAGCTTATCATATAAATAATTAATATTAATATGACATATGTCCTAATTTTCATTAAATAGTTTATACTATAGTTATGCAAAATTTTTACATAATTCTAAAATTACATAACCCTTTATATTACATTGTTTACTACTTGAAAATTATCCTTTTAAATCAGGAGGTTTAATATAATTAATGAAAATTAAGTCCGAAAATGAATTAGAATATTATATAAACAAATATCATATTATGGATATCTTTGATGGGGATATAAAACGTTACATGGAATTACTCCCCTTTAATAAAAATGAAAATATTTGTAGATCCAATGAAAAAATAAATTATTTTTATTTTCTAGTAGAAGGCAAAGTAAAGGCCTACTCTTTATTAGAAAACGGTAAATCATTATTGTTATCATTCTATAAACCTTTAAGTATATTTGGAGATATGGAATTTATTGATATGGATACAGCTTCTTCTAATATTCAAGCTATAGAAAACTCATTGTGCATAGGTATTCCTATGAGTATCCTAAGAAAAAATGCAATTAACGATACTAAATTTTTAAAGTATATATGTAAAAGCTTAAGTAATAAACTAGATAAATTCTCAAAATATAGTTCAATTAATCTTCTATATCCTTTAGAAAACAGACTTGCAAGTTACATTCTAGCTATAACATCTAATAATAACTCATCACAAATAAATGAACTTTATACATACAATTTAACTGAAATGGCTGATTTGCTTGGAACTAGTTATAGACATTTAATGAGAACGTTAAACAAACTATGTAATGAAAAAATAATAAAAAAAGAAAAAAACTCAATTATTGTTTTAAATAGAAACTCACTAAAAAAATTAGCAGGTGACATATATCAATAGCCATTATCATCTTATTAAAACAATATTAACTATTATATTTCTTTATGTTATAGTATTGATACAATAATATTTAGTGGGGTGTTTTATATGAAAAAAATAAAAAGAGAACATTGTATATTTACTATGTCTAAAAATCATAAGCCAATTGAAAAAATAAATTCTGGTGAAACAATTATTTTTGAAACATACGACTGCTATAGTAATCAAATAAAATCTAAAAATACACCAGTAAGTACTGTAAAACAAAATTTTAATAATCCTGCAACTGGTCCACTATATATAGAAGGTGCAGAAGTTAATGATATTTTAAAGATAGAAATTATAGATATTAATATAAGTAATATAGGTACTATGGTATTAAGACCTAACTTAGGGGTACTAGGTGAATTTTTTGATGAAACAAAGTTTAAAGTTATACCTATAAGAGATGATAAAGCAATTTTTAACGAAATTTTAGAAATACCTGTAAATCCAATGATAGGTGTTATAGGCACAGCACCTTCAGATGAAGATATTCCTACATGTACGCCTTATACTCATGGAGGAAATATGGATTGCAAAAGAATAATAAAAAACTCTACAGTTTATTTGCCTGTAAATGTTAAGGGTGCCCTTTTATCTATGGGCGATTTACATGCTGTAATGGGTGATGGAGAAGTAGTTATATGTGGCCTTGAAATAGACGGTGAAGTTACAGTTAAAATAGATATAATCAAAAATAAGAGTTTACCTCTTCCAATAGTAATTGAGGGAGATCATATTATGACTATTGCCTCAGAAAAAACTTTAGATGATGCTGCAAAACAAGCAACCAAAAATATGTATAAGTTTTTAACTAACGAATTAAATCTAGACCCTTATGAAACTGGTATGCTTTTATCCTTAGTAGGCAACTTAAAAATTTGCCAAGTGGTAGATCCTTTAATGACTGCTCGCCTAGAATTTCCTATATCAATTTTGAAAAAATATAATTATAATATATAATACTTAGACTACACATTAATTCATAAGCAAAATAAATATATAAAATTTACTTACATCTAGACTTTTAGTTTTCACATAAAGAGGATTCTTTGTTTTAGGTGGAGTTTTTACTCTATCCGGAGCCAAGAACCCTATTTATATTTGGTTACTATAATAAATTATGAGGCAACCTAATAATTATAAAAATGCACTACAGAGGAGGTCCAATATGGAGAAAATGACTATGCTGGGTACAGGCTCAGCTATGGTTACAAAATGTTATAACACTTGCTTTACCCTATCAAAAAATGAAGATTATTTTCTTGTAGACACTGGCGGCGGAAATACCATACTAACAAATCTTGAAAAAGCTAGTATTCCTATAAATAAAATTCATAATGTATTTATATCTCATGAACATAATGACCATATTTCAGGTATAATATGGATTATAAGAGCAGTTGCCACTGAAATATCTAAAAATAATTATAAAGATAATTTACACATTTACTGCCACAAAACTTTAGAAAATATAATAAGACAAATTTGCTCTTTAATTTTACAGACTAGGTTTACAAAATACATAGATAATAGGATTTTCTTTTGTAACGTAGAAGACAATACCTCTTTTACTATAGTTGGATTAGATATAACCTTCTTTAATATTCAAAGTACAAAAGTAATTCAATTTGGGTTTAAAGCAAACTTATCTAATGAAAAAACTTTAGTATTTCTTGGAGATGAACCTTATCATGAAGAAGTATTTAATTATGTAAATGGATGTGACTATCTTCTACATGAAGCTTTCTGCCTTTACTCAGAAAAGGATATATTCCACCCTTATGAAAAACATCATGCTACTGTAAAAGATGCTTGTGAAAGTGCAGAAAGTTTAAAAATAAAGAATCTGCTTTTATTTCACACTATAGACAATGATATTAAAACTAGAAAAGTTCGCTATGTAGAAGAAGGTGAAAAATATTTTAATGGACATCTTTTAGTTCCTAATGATTTAGAAGTAATAGATCTTAAATAAAAGGAGGATACATAATGACTTTTAAACTACCTGAATTTACACCACCGGATTTTAATCAAAGTTTTCTAAAAAATGCACCTAACTGTACAACTATAGAGGTTATTAAAGACGGTGTTGCACCTAAAAACTTCCATGCAATGTCTATTTATCCTGAATACTTTAAAGTAGATGGTAAGTGGTTATTACCTGCTCAAAGTCGTATGGATTGTGTTCCCGTTGTAAAAAACAATACCATAATAGAAATAATAGAATTTAGAAATTTACATGTAGGTGATAAAGTAGTTGTTGGAAGAACTGAGGATGCCAGTGAAGGAATTTACATGTATACAAAGGGTTTTAAATCTGAAAATAAAATTAATGATACTTTTGCTTTTAGAACTGGTAGGTCAAGAGAAACTGCATTTTCAAAAGACTATGATCAACTTTATGAAAGACTAAAACATGATAGAGATAATGGACATATTGTATGGGTTCTTGGACCTGCCGTTATATTTGATCATGACACAAGAAACGCTCTATCTTCTCTTGTTGAAAATGGATATGTACATGCCTTAATGGCAGGAAATGCCATGGCTACTCATGATTTAGAAGGTGGCTACCTTGGTACTGCATTAGGCCAAGACATATATACTCAAGCTTCTCAGCCAAATGGTCATTATAATCACCTTGAATTAATTAATGAAGTAAGAAGATCTGGCTCCATTGAAAACTTTATTAGTGAAGGTAAAGTTAAAGATGGGGTTATAAAAAAATGTGTAGAAAAAAATATACCTATAGTTCTTGCAGGATCTATAAGAGATGATGGCCCATTACCTCCTGTATATGGAAATGCTTATGAAGCACAAGATGCAATGAGAGCTCAAACACGAAAAGCTACTACCGTTATTTGTCTTGCCACTACATTACATACTATAGCAACTGGTAATATGACACCTTCTTATACTATTGTAGATAATAAAATAAGACCGGTCTATATCTATAATGTTGACATCGCTGAATTTGCTGTAAATAAATTAGGAGATAGAGGTTCCTTAGAAGTTACAACTATCGTTACAAATGTTCAAGATTTTATGGTTCACTTAAAAAACAATCTTATTTAAACATTAATTTGCATTTAGAATTATTCTTAATATTATACAAATTGAATAACTTATTAAACATATCATAGAATAAGTTATCCGTTAAAGGCTTAATTCTAAATGCAAATTATTTACGATAATAAATTATAGAGAGGTTTTTTCCTTGACAAACTCTTGAAGTTTATGTTGTTTCCAACTTAATGATATCTTACTGTAATTGACATCATTTTTATATTTTTAAACTATAGTATAATTCATCAAAGCTCATGTAATTTTCTCTCGACAAGGATATTAGATTAGTAATAATTAGATATGCCAATTTATAAGATGAAAGTTTGCTTGTTATGTTACCTTTTCGCTTTTCTATTTCAATTAGCTCTTCCATACTAGTATAAATGTAACCTACATACTTATTTTTGCCTTTTGAATCTCTTTTGGCTATAGCTATTTCATAAAAAATAGGCATATAATTTTTAAGAAATTCATTTATATAGGTATATATCTTTTCTAACTTAAATTTGAATTCTATATCGCTCTCTTTCATTTCATCTATAAATTTTAAAATTTTTTTCCAATCTTCTTTAAAAATATCCATCACTAATTCATCCTTGTTTCCAAAATAATTATAAAAAGTTCCTATGCCAATGCCACAGTTTTTAACAAGTTCTCTTATGTTTAAATCCTTATAGCTACTGTTAATAAGAATTTTTCTTCCTTCTTGTATAAGTTTTTCTCTAGCATTTTCAATTATTTTAGGCATGATATCACCCTTTCGCAAATTGTTCACATTTTACTATAAAACAATGAATTTTTCAACAAAAAGAATTTTTTGCATAATATATACGCATTATATACTATGTAGGTTAATCCATAATTAATTATATAAAATTAACTTATAGATAAACCTAAGAATTATTTTATGTGAGGAGTGAATATTATGGGTGAAAAAAGAAATGAGGAGAGAAATGATGAAAGAAAATCTGATATAGGAAGTTATTTATTGAGGTTCGTATTAATTGCTATTGTATTAGCTATAACTTCATTTTTAACTCCTGGATTCAGTATTGTAGGTTTATGGGCAATTATACTAGCTGCAGTTGTAATAACTATATTAGATTACCTAGTTGAAAAGTTAATGGGCGTCGATGCCTCACCTTTTGGAAAAGGAATAAAAGGCTTTGTAATTTCAGCTATAATCTTATACGCGACTCAATTTATAGTTCCTAATATGAGGGTATCTATAATTGGTGCTATTTTAGCATCTATAGTAATTGGAATATTAGATGCCATAATACCTGGTAGGGCTATGTAGAAAACATACTAAATTTTAAAAATTTATTCATTTCTAAATAATATAAGCAAATCCTTTTAGGATTTGCTCTTTTCTTCCATAATTTTATAGATATTTTATTAACATAAATTATCTATAATCACCCTATAATACGACAGATAAAGTCTAATTATGCTCTATAGTAACAAATTTATAACAATATGCTTATTTACTTACTAAATGTAATCTGCTAAAATTATAATGGTAACAAAATAAAGTCAGTACTACAAGATATGTTATGTAAAATTCATATTATAAAATATTATGTTATAGGAGTAGATTAACCTATGAATAAAAAAAAGAATTTTGAGAATCATTTAACCAACCTAGAAAGTAGCGAAGAAAGTAAAAAATATATAAATGAAATGCAACAAATGGAAGAACAATATGAGAAAAAAAGTACTATGGCTTTCCTTATAATAGCTATACCTATCTTTATTCTAGCTATTATTACAGTAAAACAAATGATATCTTTTTCAGTAAGTATGTCTAAAAATAGTACTCATGCTGAAGAACAAATTGCTTCTGATGCAAACAAAGGAACAGATTCGACTAAAAACACTCCTTCTGCACCTACTGCAGAAGCACTAAATGAAAAAATTTACAAGTACCTTGATGTTGAAGCTAATAGGAAAAAAACATTTTCAGAAGCTGTAAAATTAAATTCAGGAAGCGAAAAAGGAACTTCATCTATCTTTATATCTCAAGTATTAAGAAACAACGGACAAACTATATCTAAATCAGCTATAAACACTAAGACTTTAGTAGCAGAACTTGAAAAAAATGGTTGGAAAAAGATAACTGATTATAAACAACTTCAAAAAGGTGATATTTGTTTTGCAGCCCCTTCTAAAGAAGGCGGTTCACCATCTCATACATATGTTTTTATAAAATGGGTAAAAGAAGGTAAAACAGATTATGCTTATGTATGTGATAGCCAAGTTTCAGAATATAAAAATACTCTTCATACAAGAAATATATCTTCATCAACACCAAAGAAAGAAAAATTTGGTTTTCTTATGAGAAAAGAACAATAGTTTTTAGTTTAAATTTTATACCTTTGAAAATTCAAACTAGTAATTAAATCTAAAACTATTTTATTTGGATATTAGAAAATTTTATATTTATAAAACCCTATTGAAAAGTTTATCTTTTCAATAGGGTTTTCTTTCTTATACTCTTCTAAACTCACTAATCTTTAATAACTATTACATACTTTCATAAAGGTACTTGCATTTATTCTTTTCGCGGTTAGGAATTTTCAAATTCTATATCTATAATATATTTGCTGCTATCGTTCCAAAAATAATCAAAGGTATATTAAAATGTAAAAATGTAGGAACACATGTGTCCCATATATGATTATGTTGGTTGTCTGCATTAAGTCCCGATGTTGGTCCTAAAGTGCTATCTGAAGCTGGAGAACCTGCATCCCCTAATGCTCCTGCTGTTCCTATAAGAGCTATAATTCCTAATGTACTGAATCCTAAGCTTTGTGCAAGAGGACAATATATTGCTGCTAATATAGGTACTGTTCCAAAAGAAGTTCCTATTCCCATAGTTACAAAAAGACCTACAATAAGCATTATTAATGCACCTAATATTTTATTACCTGCAATAACTGCGGTAGCAGATGTAACTAATACCTCTATAGAACCAGTTTGTCTTAATACATTTCCATACCCTGCTGCTATAAGCATAACAAAGGATATAAATGCCATCATAATTATTCCCTCATTCATAAGCTTGTCTATTTCTTTCCACTTTATTCCTCCTGTAATTATCATAAAAGTAATTCCACTTAATGCTCCTAAAGGCAAAGATTGTGTTAATAGTTGAATGGTAAATGCTACTATGGTACCTACTAATGCAGAATATTGATTTCTTGTTAATCTTTCATTATGTATAATTTCATCTTTATCAATATTATTTACATGTGCATACTTCCACTCTTCTGATGATTCAAGTCCTTTATCTTCATTAATCTTTTTGTCTTTAATGGTTGTTTCTATTTCATAATCCATACTATAATTTATATTCTTTTCTATATTAGTAATCTCTATCTCTTTATATTCTCTTTGTTTTCTATAAGTAATAAATACCGCAACTAAAAGCCCTACAACCATACCTAGTGATGGAATCCACAAAGCTTTCCATATCATATTTGTAGTTACCTTTATGCCATTTGAAATAATCTGATCCCTAATTATATTATGAAATATAAGTCCAAATCCTACTGGAAGAGCTACATATGGGATTTCTAATCCAAAAGTTAACGCACATGCTACTGCTCTTCTATCAATTTTTAATTTATTCATAAGTTCAAGTAATGGTGGTATAAGGATTGGTATAAAAGCTATGTGTACAGGAATAAGGTTTTGAGAAAAACAACTTATAAAAGCAATTAATAAAATAAACATTATTTTTCTTTCTTTAACTACTCCTGATATCTTTTTTGCTAAAATTTCTGCAAGTCCTGTTTGGCTTATAGCCACTGCTAAAACACCTAAAAGAATATAACTTAAAGCTGTTTCCGAATTACCACCCATACCTTTTACTAAAAATGCCATAGTATCTTGAAATGACATTCCTGACGATACTCCTGCAGTAATGGCAGCAATAAGAATTGCTAATATTACATTTAGGTTCAGCAAACTCAATACTATCATAACTAAAACTGAAATAACAACTGGGTTTAACAATATCATTAATTTCCTCCTCGTATTTTGTACAACAATTCATCCTTTGTATATGTTTTACATTTTTAAATTATTTATTTCTGCTATATACTCATTACACTTTACTATTTTATCATACTAAATTAGTAATTTGATATAGTTTTATATAATTATTTTTCAAAATCATTAACTTTTATCCAAAGCTCTTTTAAAAAATTTTGGATTCCGTTCTGTTTATCATCTCTATCATAAATTATCGTCTCCACTCCTCTATTTTCTAATATCTCTTGTTGAACTGAATTTTTATTTAACAAAAAAATATAAGACTTTGGTCTACATGATCTATTCTTTGAACATTGCCACAAATCATTTAATTTATATAATAAATACCTTATATTTATATCATTTAAACTATATCCTATAAATAGTATAGATTTTCCTAATATATCTCCTTTAAGTCTTATATCTAATGGACTTTCGAAGTTTAATCTTTCAAAATAACTTGACTCTGTTAAAACTATAGAATTTTCTTCATTCAAATCACCATGAAGTTTTATTATTTCAGTAACATTTTCCTTAATATTTACTAAATCATCCATTGTAACAATTTTTGTATATTCTTTGTTATAATATTCAAAAGCTTTTTCAATCCATCTATCATAATTTGTAGTATATATAATTTGGAAATCTAAATCCACAATTAATTTATGTACATTTGAATCTTGAATTTTTATATTGCTATTATGCCAGTTTATATTCATCCAATTTATAAGCGATTCCATTGAGTTCTTTCTTATATTGTAAAATTCAGCTAATTCTAAATGATTGCCCATAGATTTAAAAACGTCCCTATCATATCCCAGCTCTAATGCCATTTCATCTATAAGTTTTCCCCATGGAGCACTTCCTAGAAGTTCTGATACTCCCGCTCCGATAAATAAAATTACTTTTTTTTCTCTTATCTCTTCTATTAGTTCTTCAGGTATTTCCACAATAACCCCTCTCTTTCTAAAAATTCCTATACTTTTCCCTCATCTACTCTAGTTTATATTTTCCCAACATGCCTGATTTAATAACCCTTGAGTTCAGTTAAATTAATATTATATTTATTTTGATAATATTAATTATTAGATAGACTATTAATAATTAACGTTGATATAGTTATCCATTCAATGTACAATATAATTAATATTCTGAAATGCTTTACATTATAAAATATTTTAAATGGAGTGAAGTATATGGATAGTATTTTAAATATTGTTAAGGATAAGACCCTAACTTATGAACAAAAAGTAATTTTTCTTGCAAAAGCAGCTGAAAACACTTTAAATGTATTAAACATAAACAAAGAAGTTAAAGCTTATATGGATGAAGGCATAATTTGTGACCTTAATGAGGGTCATGCTCCTTATAGACCTAGATATATAGTCCCTGATTATGATAAATTTATGAAGAATGGTTGTTGTTTTCTAAAATTAAAACCTGCAACAAATATCTGGGAAGCAATAAATAACCTGTTAATACTCTACAAACATGTACCTTCCATTACCACATTTCCTGTTTATATAGGTAATATAGATTCTTTACTTGAACCATTTGTAATAAATGAAGAAGAAGCTTATACTGCAATAAAATTATTTTTAACTCATATAGATAGAACTATAACAGATTCTTTTTGCCATGCTAACATAGGACCTTTTGATACAAAAGCAGGAAGAATAATACTAAAAGTTCAAAGAGAGCTTCAAACTTCTATCCCTAATATAACAATTAAATACAATGATAAAACTCCAGATGATTATGCAATTGATGCAATAAAAACATCTTTAATAACCGCAAAACCTAGTTTTGCTAATGATAAAATTTTTTCAAAAGAGTTTAATAATAGCTACTGCATTGCTAGTTGTTACAACGGTCTTCCTATTGGTGGAGGAAGTTATACTTTGGTAAGATTAAATTTAGCATATCTTTCTAAAAAAGCTATAGATGAAAATGATTTTGTTGATAATATACTTCCTGATGCAGTAAAAAGAATGACAAATTATATAGATGAAAGAATCAAATTTTTGGTAGAAGAAAGTGGATTTTTTGAAAGTAATTTTCTTGTTAAGGAAGGTTTAATATGTAAGGATAATTTCACAGCTATGTTTGGTATGTTTGGACTTGCTGAATGTGTTAATACTTTATTGAAGCCAATTAAATCAAAAGATAGATTTGGTCATGGGGAAGAAGCCAATAATTTAGGATATAAAATAATTGAAAGACTTCATCAAGAAGTTAAAAATCATAAGAATCCTTATTGTACTATAACAAACGAAAATTTCTTATTACATGCTCAAGTAGGAATCGATAGTGATAACAGCATAAGTCCTGGATGCAGAATACCAATAGGTGAAGAACCTGAACTTTATGAACACTTAATTCAATCAGCTAAATTCCATAAATTTTTTCCATCAGGTATAGGCGATGTATTTGCTTTTGATGAAACAGTAAAGAAAAATCCAGAATTTATATTAGATATAATTAAAGGTTCATTCAAGCAAGGTATAAGATATTTTTCCTTATATTGCAGTGACTGTGATGTCATAAGAATTACTGGATACCTTGTAAAAAAATCTGAAATGAGAAAATTAGATAGAGGAGAACAAACTCTTCATGATACCACTGCACTAGGCCTTGGAGCTGTAAAAAATCAGAGAGTACTAGAAAGAAGGATAAGGAAAAATGGAGCAAGCTCTAATTAACAAAATAATTCCTTTTAGTTCTGTAGATGGACCTGGTAATAGACTAGCTATTTTCCTACAAGGATGCAATTTAAACTGTCTTTATTGTCATAATCCAGAAACGATAAATATTTGTATTCATTGTGGAATATGTGTGAAAAACTGCCCTTATAAAGCACTTTCCTTTACAAATAAAGAAGTAATTTGGAATAAATCTCTTTGCATGGAATGTGATTCATGTATTAAAGTTTGTCCTAACTATAGTTCTCCAAAGACATTAGTTATGGATGTTAATGATATTTTAAAAGAGATTAATAAAGTAAAACCATTTATATCTGGAATAACTATTTCTGGTGGAGAATGTACTTTACAATCTAAGTTTTTAATTTCTTTATTTAAAGAAGTTAAAAACCTAGGTTTAACTTCTTTTTTAGATACAAATGGATTTATCTCTTTACAAAATCAAAAAGAATTAATAAAATATATGGATATGGCAATGGTAGATTTGAAGTCCTATGATTCAAAAGAACATAAAAATCTTACGGGAGTAGATAATAAAACTGTAATAAGTAATATAAAATATTTATCTCAAATAAATAAATTATATGAAATAAGAACTGTTATAGTTCCTAACATTTTAAACAATTGTCATAACGTAGATATGACAAGTAGGCTCATAGCATCACTAAATCCAAATATAAGATATAAAATTATAAAATATAGACCCTTAGGTGTTCGACATGAACTCATAAATAGTTATTCACCTTCAGATGATGTTATGAATAACCTTGGAACTTTAGCTACTAAAAATGGCTGTAAAAACATAATATTAATTTAATTGCCTATATACTGCTTAATCAATAAATATTCACATAACCTATTCATCGGAGGTGCTACTTTGAAAATAAATAGAATAAAAAAGATAGAGGCTTATTTGATAAAGCACGAAAGTGCATCCTTAGACACTCTTTGTGAAATATTCAACGTTTCAAAAAATACCATAAGGAGAGATGTCTCAGAATTAGAGAAGAAAGGAATAATAAAAAAAGTTTATGGTGGTGTAACTGTAACTAATAAAAAAAGTACAATTCCTTTTGCTGAAAGGCAAATTAGTAATTTGAATGAGAAAAAACTTATAGGTAAATTAGCTAGTGAACTTGTAGAAGATAGAGATATCATATTTATAGATTCTGGAACCACAACCCTACAAATGGTGCCATTTCTAAAAAACAAACAAAACTTAACTATAATTACAAATAATCTAGTAGTAATTCAAGAAGCTATAGCTTATGATAATTTAAATATTTTATCAACAGGTGGTACACTATATAGAAATACTAGTTCATTTGTAGGTATTGAAACATTAAATTTTTTAAAACAATATAATATTTCTAAAGCTTTTATGGCTGCTTCAGGAATATCTATTTCAAAAGGAATTACTAATTCCTCACCTTTAGAATCTGAAATTAAAAGAACAATGGTAGAAAACAGCGATAAAGTTTTTATTTTAGCCGATTCTTCTAAAGTTGATATAGTTTCTCTTATGACATATTGTAGTATAAAAGAAATAGATGCGCTTATTACAGATAAAATTCCTTCTAAAGATTTTTCTGAATTTTTCAAGGCAAATAATGTTGATCTTTTAACTCCTAATAATAAATAAAACTTATTATCTTATTGTTTAGGGGTTATACGAAAATTAACTTTTGATAACCCCTTTTTCACTATTTTTATTTTATAACTCTTCACTTTGTCTCCTTTTTTAAATTATATAATTATCTTTCTATAGTGTCTTTTGAAAAAAATAATATATATTTATAAGTATATCTAGTTCCTCACTAATTTGTATTAGTTCATTATCTAACATACTTGGCTTTTCTTCAATTAATTCATACATTTGTTGTTTTAAAAAAAATATATCCTCTTTTATTTTATCTATTTCTTCTCTCTTATATTCTTTCACATAACCCCTCCTTTTTATTTAGTATCTTTATTTTCTATATATTTTTTGTATAACAGATTATATTAATTTACAAAAATATATTTTGCAAAAAATATGCCATTTTTTTATTTTTTTACATAAAAATCTAAAGCTAAAGTTTACTACATTCTAAACACCTTTAATCAATAAAAACTCATGGATAATTAATATGATGATATTAATTATCCATGAGTTTAATCTACTTATATAATTTTAAAATAGTGTATATATCTGTATATATATCATATTTTTTTGATACACTTTAAAACAATATAATACATTAAATATTATTAATTTTATATTTCTTCATTTTCCTATACAATGTACTTCTAGAAATTTTCATATCTTTAGCTATCTTACTAATATTTCCATTGTGTTTTCGTATTAATTTTATAATACTATTAATCTCCTCCTCTTCTTGTTTTGTTTTTTTATATTTTACAAACTCATGAATACTTATACTTTCATCTAAAAAACCAATTTTTCTATTGTTATCCTTAATAATTTCATTATTAAGTACTTCATTATAAATATTTTCTGGTAAATGCTCTATACAAATATTTTCTCTGTCAATTATATTTAATATTCTTTCCACAATATTTTCCAACTCTCTAACATTTCCATGCCAATCATATCTAACTAAACAATCTATAACATCTTTATTTATTTTTTCAAAACTATCATATTCACTATATTTTTGTTTTCTAAGAAAATATTTAATAAGTTCTAATATATCTTCCCGTCTTTCACGAAGAGGTAAAATTCTTATCGACATAACGTTTAAACGGTAGTATAAATCTTCTCTAAAATTACCTTTCCTAACTTCTTGAAATAAGTCCTTATTAGTTGCACAAATTATCCTTGCATTTACAGGTATAATTCTGCTACCTCCTATACGTGTTACAGTTCTTTCCTGAATAACTCTTAATAATGCAACTTGCTGTTCTATAGGCATATCTCCTATTTCATCTAAAAAAATTGTTCCTCCTGATGCCAGTTCAAATTTCCCTGGATTTCCTTCTTTCTTTGCACCTGTAAATGCTCCTCCTGCATAACCAAAAAGTTCGCTTCCTACTAATTCTCTTGGTAATGCTCCACAATTAACAGCTATAAATGGTCCTTCAGAACGATTACTATAATTATGTATAGCTTGTGCAAACATCTCTTTTCCTGTGCCACTTTCACCATATATTAAAACGTTTCCTTCTCCTAGGGCAATATTTTTTGCGCTTTGTATAGCTTCTAGCATTTTTTTATTTTTCGTAATAATATCCTCAAAATCAAATCTTGCCTGGTAACCATTAAAGCGATTAACCAAGTCACGAATCTCCTTAATATCACGAATAATAATAACAGCTTTACTAATGTTTTCTTCTTGTTCTATTGGACTACCTGAAATAATACATCTAATATCTCTCAGTTCATTTGGTATAATAATTTCAACATTATGAAAAGATTTTTTGTTTTTTAATAGTTTATTAATATAATAATTTTTTTCTTCAATAACTAACTTTGAAAAATGCTTTTCTATTTTATCCTCACAATTATTACATATTTTATCTAATATATTATTTAAACTATTACAGTTACCTAGTTCATCAATAATGATTACAGCCTCAGATATGTTTTTTAAAATGTTGGTTAAGTAGTTATTAGTTAGTATTAAGTTTTTATTAACATTTATTAATTGATCTGATTTTTTTTTGATTTCTGTTTCAAATTTCTGCTTTATTTTTTCTAATTCCATTCCTTTATTATCAAACATATTTTCACAATATTCTGTTTTAACTGTTTGTGATTTTCCCCTTTGTAAATAAAAATCTTTAGCATTAAAAGCTAATACTAAAGTAAACTCCTTATTTTCAATTTTCAATTTATTCATATATAAATATAAGCAAAGTTCTTGACCTTTTTTATTTATAATTTTTATATTACTATATTTACCTGTACATTTTTGATAATTTTCTATAATATCCATATAATCTTTATGCACTAATTCCATAAACCTTATTTTATTTAATTCATATTTAGAATACTTAAGTATTGATTTAAAATATGAGTTTATGTACACAAATTTCCCTTTATTTAAAACACAGATCATTATGGGTATATTATTTATAAGTTCATTAATATCTTTTAATTTAAATACTTCCATATCAATGTAATCTTTAATTTTATCTTCTAATATATCTTTATTCATACTCCATATTTCCTCCCATCTAAATCAAAAAAATTATTGTATAAAATAACTTATTTATTACTATTTAAATAAAAAAGACTGGCTATAAAATTAAACTAAAGATTAACTTATAAATTCCTGCTTTATATTTTATCGTATTAGTTTATAATAAAGTATATCTTAAATAATATTTTACCATGAAAATAGTTGTTTTTATGGTAAAATGACTTTAATTTCAAAATATTTTACAGTTTTCAATAATATATTTTTAATAAAATACTTTGATTTTGTTTTTTTAATATAACTACAAATGTAGCTTATAAAAAATGGCTTCTGCTAATGCAGAAGCCATCTTTTTTGTAGGGTGAGCGTTTTTCTTTTTTGGAAGGTATATCTTTGGTATAACATTTATTTATGTTATAGGGCTTGTTCAAAAATCTATTAACAAATTTTCAAACCCCCTAAAACTCTAATTAATCTAGATTTATAATTAAGCAGCTATTCCTATTTTTGAGAATAGTGCATAAACACAAATCATTATTATTATTGCTATAACAGAAACAGTTTTAGCATGTTTCCATGGTGTAATATCAACTTGTTCTGTGTATACTTGTTCAAAATCTGTTTCTCTTGGTTTCATCTTACCAATTACAAGCATAATAATTACATTTACTGGGAATAGCACTCCTAGTACATACAAGAAATGTACATCTGATGCTACAAACTTAGATATTGTATATAACACTACATGTGATAAAAGTGCTACTTTTGGAGCAATTGCTGGTACCTTCTTACTGAAGAAACCTACAAAAACTGCCGCTAATATCGGAACGTTGTAGAATCCAAAACATTCTTGTAAATATCCATATAATCCAGATGGAGCATATGATATAAATGGAGCAATTGCAATTGAAGCTACTGCTAATATAGTACCGAATTTCTTACCTATTTGTACTAAATGAGCATCTGTTGCTTCTGGGTTAAATACTGGTCTGTGAATATCTAATGTATATAATGTTACTGCACTATTTAATGCACTGTTAAATGAACTTAAGATTGCACCAAATAATACTGCTGCGAAAAATCCTAATAATGGTTTTGGAACTACATCAAGTATTAATTTTGGATAAGCTAAGTCATTGTTCCCTAATGTTGGTCCATATAAATGGAATGCTATAATTCCAGGTAATACTAAGAAGAAAGGTCCTAAAAGTTTTAAGAATCCAGCTATAAGAGCTCCCTTTTGTCCTTCTGCCAAGTTCTTAGCTCCAAATGTTCTTTGAACTATAGATTGGTTAGTACACCAATAAAATAAATTGTTAAATAATAATCCTGTACATAATACTGGCCATGGTATTAATGGTGATTGTGAACTTGCAGGGTTAATTGAGTTTAATTTTTCTGGATGAACAGTTAATAATGTGTTTAAACCATCTGAAAAATTTCCATGTCCTAATGCTACTAATCCAAGTATAGGAATCATTAATCCCCCTAGTAGCAATCCAGCACCGTTGATTGTATCTGAAACTGCAACGGCTTTAAGTCCACCAAATATAGCATATATTGCACCTATAATACCTATTGCTGTTGCTGTTATAGCTACAGCTGTAAACTGACTTGTACCAAATATTTGTTGTATTCCGAATATTTGATTTAATACTAAAGCTCCAGAATATAATACTGTTGGAAGATAAGTTAAAACATATCCAATTAAGAATAATATAGATATGATTTGTTTTGTTTTTCTGTCATAACGTTCCTCTAAGAAATCTGGTATAGTTGTTATACCACTTTTTAAGTACTTTGGTAATACCACCAAAGCTAGGATTACTAAGGCAATTGTTGAAGTTGCTTCCCAAGCCATTGGTCCCATATTAGTAGCGTAACTTTGACCATTTAATCCTACCATCTGTTCAGTTGACAGATTAGTAAGCATTAAAGAACCACCTATAACTATTCCAGTTAAGCTTCTTCCTCCAAGGAAGTACCCATCTTGCGTTGATAAATCATCATCACGAGTTTTCCACCATGAAATTACCGCAACCATAATGGTGAAAAGTATAAAAGTTATAACCGTAAATAAACTCACTCAAATCTCTCCATTCTTCATCGTTTTGTTTAGTTATATATTCTATTATATAGTCTATTTTTGATAACATTTTCATTTAATTTTATAAAAAAATCTTTTTCTTGAAAACATTTTCATTTACAGCATACAAGCATTGTGATAAAATTAATAAAAATAACAATTTTCTGATTTATTAGCTGTATTTATTTTTACATGGCACACTAATACTTAATATTATAATGTCGCAATTATAATGTATTAGTATGCCATATTTTTTACTATTTTACAGTTACTAATTCACCAGTTTCAAAAGATTCTTTGCAAGCATATCCAAGAGCAGTAGATAGTACACCATCTTCTACTGTAACTGATGGTTGTCTGTTTTCAACTATACAGTTTATAAATTCTTGTGTTTCTGCTAAATAAGCTTGTTCAAATCTTTCTAGGAATCCTTGTGAACATTCTCTTCTTGCTCCAGTTTCATCAAATACTGTAACCATATTCTTTTCTGGAACTGTTGCTACTCTTAATGTTCCTTTTGTACATATGATTTCAGTTTCAACATGATATCCGTGTGCACAGTTTCTTCCTGCAACGAATATTCCCATTGTTCCATTCTTGAATTTAACCATTGCTGATCCTGTTTCAGCATCATTAAGTTCTTTAAACTCTGGATATTGATATGCTCCACCAATTGCCCATACTTTTTCAGCTTCTGAGCCCATGTACCATCTAGCTAAATCAAGATCATGTATTGCCATATCTAAGAATAATCCACCACTGTAGCTATTCTTTGCAAATTTCAAAAATCCTTTCATAGCACTTGAAGGGTCTAACCCATAGCATCTTATAAGAACTGGATCACCAATAGCGCCTTCTTCCATCTTCTTTTTAGCATATGCATAAGATGCATCATATCTTCTCATAAATCCAAGCATAAATACTTGCTTGTCCTTATATTTATTAACAACCTCTGCTGCTTTTTTAGCTTCATCTAGATATAATCCTAGTGGTTTTTCACTAAAAACATGAAAACCAGCTTCTAATGCTTTTATAATTTGTTCGCAATGATAACCTGAAGGTGAAGAAATAAATATTGCATCTAGCTCTTTGTTCTCTAGCATTTCATCGTAATTAATGTATCCATATTTTATACCCCATTCTTTTTGAACCTGTTCTACTTCTTCTTTAACTACACTGCATATAGCTAAAAGTTCTGCATTTGGAATTCTGAAAGCAAGATTTTCTGCATGTTGTCTTCCAAGTCTTCCAAGACCAACTATACCAACTTTAATTTTTTTCATTTATGATTCCTCCAAAATGTATGAATATTAATTTTAAAACTATTTAAAGAACCCCCCGAGTAAAAACAAGTCTAATTAAAGACCTGCTTTTTCCCCAATATATTTTCTTGCTTTTATAGCATATTCAAGTGGATTTGCTTTAGCTGGATCTTGTTCAGCTTCAACTAAAAGATATCCTTCATAGTTGTTTTCAGCTAACACTTTGAATACTGGTTCAAAATCGACACATCCATCTCCTGGAACTGTGAATGCTCCAGCTTTAACAGCTTGTAAGAAGCTCATTTTGCTTGCTTTTACTTCTTTAACAACTTCTGCTCTAACGTCTTTTAAATGTACATGTTTAATTCTATTTACATATTTCTTTAATACTGCTAAATGATCTTCTCCTGAGAATACTAAATGTCCAGTATCGAATAATAAATATACTAAATTAGGATCTGTCATTTCCATGAATTTATCTATTTCTTCAGTAGTTTGAACAACTGTTCCCATATGGTGATGATAAACAACTTTCATGCCTTTTTCTTTTGCAAGTTCACCTAATTTATTTAATCCTTCAGCAAGTCTCTTCCAGCCTTCTTCATCTAATACTGGTTTTGCATCAAATATCGGAGTGTCCATTTGACCTTGGATACTTCCTCCTTGTTCTGATACAACAACAACTTTTGCTCCCATTGCATGTAAAAAATCTCTGTGTTCTATGAAAGCATCTACTGTTTCTTGAAGCGGTTTAGTTGTTACAAAAGAACTGAACCAAGCACTGGCTATTTCCATTCCTCTTAATTCTAAAGCTTTTCTTAAAACTTTAGTATCTCTTGGATATTTGTTACCTACTTCTGAACCAGTAAATCCAGCAAGAGCCATTTCACTTATACATTGTTCAAAAGTGTTTTCGCTTCCTAATTCAGGCATGTCGTCATTTGTCCATGCGATTGGTGCTATACCTAATTTAACAGCATCTTTATTAAACATTTAATATCTCTCCTTTTATATTTATAAATTTTGTTTCAAACATAATCTTTCCAAGTAAGGAGATATTCACCTCATATTCCTGGAAAGATTACATTTTAAATCTAAACTATTTACATAAGATATTAGAATTTGAATTCAGCAAGTTTTACTGGTCTTCCTTCTTCTAATGATTTTTTAGCAGCTAATCCTATTAATACTGGTTGTAATCCATCGTTAGCATTTACAGGAACTTCTGTATCGTTTACGATTGCATCAACGAATTGTCTTACTTCTTCAGCAAATGATTGCATGTATCTTTCTAAGAAGAAATATAAAGGTTTTTCTGAAACGATTCCTTCTTCAGTACTTATTACAGCTGTTGAAGCAGCATCATTAGCAGTGGCTACTGATCCTTTTGATCCGAACACTTCAGCTCTTTGATCATATCCATAAGCTGCACGTCTACTGTTATCAATTACTCCTAAAGCTCCATTAGCAAATTTTAAAGTTATGATTGCAGTATCTATATCTCCAGCTTCTCCTATAGCAGGATCAACAAGAACAGTTCCTGCAGCATAAACTTCTTCTACTTCACTTCCTGAAAGATATCTAACCATATCAAAATCATGGATTGTCATATCTAGGAATATTCCTCCTGAAACCTTTACATATTCTGCTGGAGGTGCTTCTGGGTCTCTTGAAGTAACTCTGATTATATGTGGTTCTCCAACTTTTCCAGCTAAAACAGTTTCTTTAATAGCTCTGAAGTTGTGGTCAAATCTTCTATTAAATCCAACTTGGAATTTTTTTCCTGATTTCTCAACTTCATCTAAAACTTTTTTGATTCTTCCAAGATCATGATCAACTGGTTTTTCACAGAAAACATGTTTTCCAGCTTGAAGAGCTTCTATTGATATTTGAGAGTGAGTATCTGTTGAAGAACAAACTAATACTGCTTCGATTTCTTTATCGTTTAGTATTTCTTTGTAATCTTTGTATACTTCTTTAACTCCCATTGATTTAGCCCATTCTGCAGTTGCATCGTTCATGAATGGATCAGCAATAGCTTTAACTTCAGCATTTGGAACATACTTAGTAATACTTTCAGTATGAACTTTTCCTATTCTTCCTGCACCAATAATACCTACTTTTAACATAAGTCAGTACTCCTTTACTATTAAAATATAATTTATGTTTATTCGGTTTCTCTTAAACTTTACGATGAAAGAGAAACCGATGACAACACTTAACTAAAATTAATATCTTCTAGCTCTATTTAGGTTTTCTTCTTTATTTTGGTATGCTGCTTGTATTTTTTCACTATTTGAAACTTCTGCTACTCCAACATGCCACCATGAATCATAGCCATTTGTCATTGTCTTTGGTAATACTTTTATATCTATTAAAGTTGAAACTGTTTGTTTCTTAGCATCTTCTATAGCTGCTCTTAAATCTTCTATTGTTTTTACTGTATAAGTTTTAGCACCATATCCAGCTGCAGACATAGCAAAATCTAAGTGCATTAAAGCTCCATCCATTTTACCTGTTTTTGGATTTCTGTATCTAAATTCTGTTCCAAAGCTTCCCATTCCATTACCCATTTGTAGGTTATTTATACATCCAAACCCAGAGTTATCGAATAAGACTACATTTATTTTCTTTCCTTCTTGAATACTTGTTACTAATTCAGAGTGAAGCATTAAGTAACTTCCATCTCCAAGCATAGTATATACTTCTTTATTAGGTTCAGCCATTTTAGCACCTAATGCAGCTGCTACTTCGTATCCCATACAAGAATAGCCATACTCCATATGATATGTGTTTGGTTTCTTTGGACACCATACTCTTTGAAGGTCTCCTGGTAAACTTCCTGCAGCTCCTACAACTATTGAATCATCATCAATAAGTTTGTTTAATTCTCCAAGTACTCTTGTTTGAGTTAAGCAAGAACCTGTTTCTTTATAGAAGTCAGCTAAAACTTTATCAAGGTGTCCTGCTATTTCAGGAACAAATCCTTCTTCTTTATATTCTATATTAGATAATCTTTCTAATTCAGCTAACCATTTATCTTTAGCTTCCTTAATTTCATTAGTGTATGCTGATTTGTATCCTACTTTTTCTAATTCTGATTGTAATGCTTCTAATCCAACTTTAGCATCTGCTACAACTTTAGTAGCATCTAATTTTCCTGCTTGGAATTCAGATATATTTATTGTTAAGAAATCCACTTCTGGATTGCTGAATAATTCTTTAGATCCTGTTGTAAAGTCAGTAAATCTTGTACCAACTCCAATTACTAAATCTGTGTTTCTTGCTATTATATTTGCAGCTAGGTTACCTGTAACACCAATTCCACCTAAGTTTAATGAGTAATCCCATTCAATTGCACTCTTTCCTGCTTGAGTTTCACCAAATGGTATATTGAATTTTTCAGCAAAATTCTTTAACGCTTCTGCTGCTTCTGAATACCTTACTCCACCACCACAAATTATTATTGGCTTTTTCTTAGTTTTCATTAATTCAACTGCATCATTTATTGCTTCTACAGTTGCAGGTCTTCTTTCTATTCTGTGTACACGTTTTTTGAAGAAGTATTCTGGAAAATCAAAAGCTTCTCCTTGTACATCTTGAGGAAGAGCTATTGTTACAGCACCAGTATTAGCTGTATCAGTTAATACTCTCATAGCGTTTATCATTGCGCTCATAAGTTGCTCTGGTCTGCTAACTCTATCCCAGTATTTACTAACTGCTCTAAAAGCGTCGTTAGTTGATATCGATAAATCATGTATTTGTTCTATTTGTTGTAATACTGGATCAGGTTGTCTTGTTGCAAATACATCTCCTGGTAATAACAAAACTGGTATATTATTCGCAGTAGCTGTTGCTGCTGCTGTTACCATATTTGCAGCTCCTGGTCCAACTGATGAAGTACATGCACAAATTTGTTTTCTATGTTTTTGTTTTGCAAATCCCATTGCAGCTTGCGCCATACCTTGTTCATTACGTCCTTGGTAAACTTCTAATTCACCTGGATCTTGTTCTAAAGCTTGGCCTAAACCAACAACATTACCGTGTCCGAATATAGTAAAAATACCTTTTACAAATCTTTCTTGTTTTCCATCAAACTCAACATATTGTTGGTTAAGAAATTTAACTAAAGCTTGAGCGGTAGTCATTTTAATAGTTTTCACCTTTAATTACCTCCATCTCCTATTTCTCTGGCCAAATTTTAACATCTTTGCCTAATAACCATTTATGTTCTTCTGCATCGATTCTATCTGTCCATGGATTGTTATCTAAGTGTCTTATCATCCAGCAGTAGTACATTGCATATCCTGGAGCAGCTACTTGTGGATGAACTAACCCTCCTGGAATTATAGATGTACTGTTGTCTTCGATTTTATAAACATCATCACCTATTATTGAACATCCAAATCCTTGCGGTTTATTAAACTTGTAGTAATAAACTTCTGGTTGTGGATGATGGTGTGGTATATAACTAGACCATCTTCCTGGGAAGTTAATAACTTCTCCTATTACTAAATTTGAGTAAGGTGCATTTGAATAATCAAATACTGTACGAACTACTCTTCTAGCAGCATCTTTCCATACACCTTCTCCAAATATATCACTTCTGCAATCCTCTGGTGAATATAATTTGCAATCGAATTCCTTTTCATTATCTGTCTTTTGAAGAATCACTTCTGATTCTTTAACAGCAGTAATTTTTATTTCAACATTTTTAGGAACATGTAAACACCAAGGATCTTCATCAAAAACTGAATTTCTTTCAATTTCTTTTTTGTTTCCATCCCATTCTAATACTAGCTTACCAGTTAATAATAAAACAGCACTTTCTTTTTCATTATCAAGACAAACCTCTTCTTGTCCTGCTTTCATTTTGTATACGCCGATATCCATTAGCATATCTTTGTGCTTTCCATTCATTTCTGTTAAAACATTATATCCTTCTTTAAGTTGACCTAATCTATCAATCACCCTTAATTACCTTCTTTCTATTAAACAATCTTTTAAGCTCTAGCTATCATTTCACCATATTCTTCTTTCTTTTGGCGAATAAATTCTTTTACTTGTTCTGCTGAAGGCATATCTTCAGAACAACTGTGACTAGCAACTAACATAGCTGCTGAAGCACTACCAAATTCTAAGGCATCGATTACATCCCAACCTTCCATTAAAGCGTACATGAATGCTGAACCATAAGCATCTCCGCCACCGAAAGATTTTAATAATTTAACTGGGAATGGTTTTATTTTAAATGATTGTCCGTCATCTGTATAGGCTGTTGAACCTTCTTTTCCGTGTTTAATAACAACTATTTTGTTTCCAGCTTTAATCCATCTTGCTGCTGTTTCTTGATCAGTGCTACCTGGGCTTATGATTTGTTCCATTAAGTCAAATTCTTCTCTTGACCCCATTACAATGTCACTCATTCTAGCAGCCATTGCATAATAAACTGCGATTTCTTCTTTTGACTTCCAAGTATAGCTTCTATAGTCTACATCAAAAATTACTACTGTACCATGTTTTTTAGCATACTCTATAGCCACAAAGCAAGCTTCTCTTGAAGGACTTGCTGCTAATGCAACACCTGATACAACAATTGCTTTTGCACTTTTTATATAATCTTCATTTATATCTTCTGGAGATAATTGAAGATCTGCTATACCATTTCTGTACATTAATATGCTACTCTCTGTTGGGCTTAAAATTTCAGTAAATGTTAATCCTAATGACTCACCATTTTTAGCTACAGAAACATTTGAAGTATCTATACCTTCTTTTTCAAAATAGTTAGTTACGAATTTTCCAAATTGATCATCAGAAACCTTTCCAATAAATCCCACTTTTTTCCCTAATCTAGCCATTCCAACTGCTATATTTGCTGGAGAACCTCCAACATATTTTGTAAAAGTTCTACTTTCTTCTAAAGGTCTGTGTATTTCATTTGGATTAAAATCAATAGCAACTCTCCCTATTGGTATTATATCTAATGGTTTAGAGCTATCAAATTTTATATTATTCATTATAAATTGCCTCCTTACAAATTATGCTCTGTTATTACTTCCAAAAATATTCATATGGTTTTTCACATTCTCATATGCGCCTTCAATGACTTTTTGATGATAAGTAAAATAATCTACTGATTCAGAACTCTTGAACAATTCATCTACTCTCTTGACTACATTATTAAATGTAGCTGTAGCAACATTTATTTTCTTTACACCGTTTTTAATACAATTTCTAAATCCGTCCGCATCAATACCTGATCCTCCATGTAAAACTAGAGGTGTCTTTACTTCGTTATCTATTTCTTTTAATCTTCCTAACTGTAAAACCGGTGTTTCTTTATAAACTCCATGAGCATTTCCTATAGCTACTGCTAATGCATCTACATTTGTTTCCTCTGCAAAACGCTTAGCCTCTTCTACGCTAGTAATTAACATACTTATATCTTGTGATCCATCTTCACTTCCGCCAACTCTTCCTATTTCAGCTTCTACAGTTGCACCATATTCCTTAGCTAATTCTATTACTTCTTTTGTTTTTTTGATATTTTCATCTAATGGCAAGTGAGAACCATCAAACATTACTGAAGTAAATCCTAATTCTAAAGCTTGTTTAATAGTTTCAATTGTCATTCCGTGATCTAAGTGAACAGCTACTGGAACTTTTGCCTTTTTAGCAGCTTCAATCATTACTGGGCCAATCAAATGTAATGGAGAATGTTTTAATCTTACCTCTGCAATTTGTAATATTAAAGGTGAATTTAATTCTTCAGCAGCTTTAACAGCTCCCATAATCATTTCCATATTTGCTATACTAAATGCACCAACACCATAATCTGATTTATCTGCCTGTTCTAGTAACTCTTTCATTTTAACTAGTGACATTATAGTTTGCTCCTCCCTAACTATATCAACTCAAGACTAGGAAACTAGTTCCATAGTCTTGTGTAAATATCTATGACATCTTGCTTTGAAGGTTGTTTTATTGTATTTGCAGGACTTCCACTTGCTAATGCATCTTCTGCCATCTTGTCCATATTTGTAAAGAATTCTCCACGTTCTATTCCGAAATCTTCTAAAGTAGGAATATTTATATCATCACATAATTTTTTAACTTCTAATACTAACGCTTTTGCAGCATCCATATCAGATATACCTTCTTTATAAGCTCCTATTACTTTTGCAATTTGTGCAAAACGTTCAGGTGCCCCTTCTACTGCAAATTCTAAACATTCTCCTATTAACATAGCATTTGCAATTCCGTGTGGTACGTGGAACAATGCTCCTATTGGCCTACTCATTCCATGGATAATTGTAACTGAAGCATTGTTGAAAGCTATTCCTGCTTCTAATGCTCCAAGAGCCATCTCATTTCTTGCTTCAAAATTCTTTCCATCATTATATGCAGTTCTTAAATTTGCAAAAATACGTTTTATAGCTGACAAAGCAAATGTATCAGATAATGGTTGAGCAAGTCTTGAAGTATATGATTCAATAGCATGAGTTAAAGCGTCTATACCAGTTGCAGCAGTAACATTAGTTGGTGATGTCATTGTCATTTCTGCATCAACTAAAGCTAAAGTTGGAACTACATTTGGTCCTTTTAATAACATTTTAACGTTATTTTTTGTATCTGCTATTATTGTAAATTGTGTAGCTTCTGAACCTGTACCAGCTGTAGTTGGTATAGCTACAAGTGGTGGCATAGGATTTGGAATGACTTTTCCCATATAATCAGTTATTTTTCCTGGGTTTGTAATCATTGCTCCTATAGCTTTAGCAGCATCTATCGGACTTCCTCCACCTAGTGCTACTAAAAAATCACAACCGTTTTCTTTGTATAATTTTATTCCTTCTTCAACTATTACATCAGTAGGTTCTTTGTTAACTCCACTGTAAATTTCATATTGTATTCCATTTTCTTTTAATACTTTTGTAACTTTATCTACATTTCCAATTTGGACCATTATGTTATCGGTTACAATTAAAGCTTTCTCTCCAAATTCTTTAATGTAAACTCCCGCTTCTCCTAAAGCATTTTTTCCTGAGATAATATTCTTAGGAACTATAAATTTGTGTGCCACAAGGCTCCCCCCCATTTCATAAAATTCCAAACTACTACATGTTTTGAGTAACTCTTATGAATTTATTGTCATCTTTTGATTAAATTTTACTCCACTTATTACCGATTGTCAATTATTTTTTTTATTTTTTATATTGTTTTATAATTTTAATATAATTTTTTGGTTATGTTTTGATTAACTTTTGTATATACATCTTGTAATTTGGTATCTTTTTTTATATAATTATAATATATTTATATGTAACTTTAAAAAATTTATATAAATATATTGTGAATAAATATGTGATTTTTTACACTTTAAAATATTTGAAAATGTAACCTAGTAGGGGGGGACAAAAGTTGAAATCAGATAGATTAAGAGAAATGGAGAATTATATATTAAAACATGAAAGTGTTTCAATAAATACTCTATGTTCCATTTTTGATGTTTCAAAAAATACTATAAGGAGAGACCTTGGTGAACTTGAGAAAAAAGGCATAATAAAAAAAGTATATGGCGGAGTTACTTTAAGTGATAGTCAAAAAGACACTGTACCTTTTTCAGAAAGAGAGATTAAAAATAAATCAGTAAAACAACTTCTTTGTGAAACTGCAAGTTCATTAGTAAATGATGGTGATATTATATTTATTGATTCAGGAACAACTACAATGCACATGCTTCCTTTTTTAGCAGACAAAAATAATCTCACCATAATAACTAATAATATTAATGTTTTAATAAACTCTCTCCCGTATCCTAATTTAAATATATTGTCTACAGGAGGATCATTGTTTAGAGAAACAAACTCTCTTATAGGAATAGAAGCTGTAAACTTTCTACAAAACTATAATATTTCCAAAGCTTTTATGGCATCAACAGGAGTTTCCATTTCAAAAGGTGTTACCAATTCCTCTTGTATTGAGTATCAAATCAAGAAAAAGGTAGTAAATAAAAGTGATAACATAATAGTTTTAGCTGACGAATCAAAACTGGGTGTAGCATCTTTAATGACCTACTGTGAATTACAGGATATAGATGTGTTTATTACAGATAAAACACCCCCTAAACCTTTTCAAAATTTCTTTCAGCAAAATAATGTTAACGTAATTGTTCCAACTATATATAAAGAAAAAGAGGCCGTAAATATTTAATTATATTTGCAGTCTCTTTTTCTTTTATTAATTTATGCTATCATTATAATATGAAGTATTTTAGATTATCAAATAAAAATTAATCAAAACAAGTTATCCAATAATTTAATATGAAAAGGAGTGTGTTTATATGCGTATTGTTATGTTAGAACCACTAGGAATAAGCCAAAATGATGTACAAACTTTATCTAAATCACTCACATCTAAAGGACATGAATTTGTACCATGTTACAAAAAAATAGAAACTAATGAAGGTTTATTAGCTCAAGCTAGTGGAGCAGATATATTTATCATTGCAAATTCTCCATTAAATAGAGATATAATAGAGTCTGCTCCTAACTTAAAAATGATATCTGTTGCTTTTACAGGTATAGACCATGTAGATATAGCTACTTGCAAAGAAAAAGGTATTACTATTTGTAATGCAGCCGGATACTCTACTAATTCTGTTGCAGAATTAACCTTTGGTCTTATCCTATCAACCTTTAGAAACATAATCCCATGTGATATAGCTACAAGAGAATCCAAAACTAAAGCAGGTTTAGTTGGTAATGAGCTTTATGGTAAAACTCTAGGGATTATAGGTACAGGCTCTATTGGAAAAAGAGTTGCTGAAATAGGTAAGGCTTTTGGGTGCAAACTATTAGGCTATAGCAGGACTCAAAGAGAAGATGCTAAAAACATAGGCATTACATATGTTACTTTGGAAAACCTTTTAAAAGAAAGCGATATAGTATCTTTACATGTTCCTCTTACAGATGAAACAAAACTACTTATAAATAAAAAAAATCTATCTTTAATGAAACCTTCGTCTATTCTAATAAATGCAGCAAGAGGAGGAGTTGTAGATAGTGAAGCCTTAGCTAATGCATTAAACAATGAAAAGATTGCTGGAGCTGGAATAGACGTATTTGAAATGGAACCTCCAATTCCTACAAATCACCCACTTTTAAATGCCAAAAATGTTGTTCTAACACCTCATGCTGCTTTTGCTACAGATGAATCTATGCTTAAAAGAGCAGAAATAACTTTTGGCAACATAACAAAATGGCTTGAAGGTAATCCACAAAACCTTATGAAACTTTAGAAAAATGTTGTGACATAATGAATAACGGCATAGAAATAGATTTTTCTAAATATATGTAGTTATCCATTAAACCTTCAGCACGCAAAGAATTACTAAAGGCGTAGCCTTCTAAAAATCCTACCCTTACTATGCGTCGTCCATGACGCAGTTCGGCTGCAGGAGTCCATTCCTGCAATTACGGGTTTTTAGAATTCTACACCTTAAGTAATTCTAATTGCTACTTCAAAGTTTAATCGGCTAACTACATATATAAGAAAATCTGATTTCTCTGCCTTGATTTTTTCATAATTAAATATCGATAAAATAACTACTCTATCAATACTTAACATCTCTTATTTATTCTTGTTTGCTCTACTACTTTTTGTAATCTATCTCTTATAGTTATATCGGTATAGCTATCATATTCTATAATTGTAATAGTATATCGGTTACCTGTATGGTATATAGTTTTATTACCACTAATCTCAGTTAGTTCTGGTAAAATCTCCCCATATCCTTTTTGCTTATCCGATATAATTTTTCCTGTAGCTTTATCAAATGTTCTTACATCACCATTAACATAATAATTAGTGTAAGTTCCATCATTATTATCTACAGTTTTAATAGGTTTTTGCATAGATAATCTTCCATAGTTAGTTATTTCTTTATTACTTCCAACATCTACACCTATCTTATTAGCTAATCCTGGGGAGTCTTGGAATTCGCTATCTTTAGGATATAATTTATTTCCGTTTTCATCGATTACTGGAATATTGGGATCATCATAATGTATAACTCTAATAAAATTCACCGTCTTATCTGTAAATTTATACCAGACTTCAGTAGGTATCCCTCTCCAAGAATCGAAGTTAATAGTTTTACTACGCTTAAAGCCTTTTAAAGTTTGTGTATCACTATTCGATAAGAATTTAATAGGGACTTCTAAGTCTAAATCATCTTTATAAGTATCAATTAATTGTTCCCAATATTCTTTGATAATAGAAGTTTTAAACTTACAAAATCTTTTATTTGTAGCTTCATCTTCTATATCATAATGAAATTCATAAATAGTATCCTCATTAGGTATACCACTATATGTTATATTTCTATGCTCTTTTGTTTGATTATCCAAAGTACCATCCACACCATATTCAGTAGGAGCTGTTACAGTTAAACAATTATCTGGCTCTAGATTATCATCAATATCTATTCCAAAAGTTAAAGAATCAATTGCTCGGTCATGAGCTATTTTGTCTATTTCTATTGTTGGCATAGTCCAGTCAATATCATAATCTCCCGATTTACCAACAGGATTAGGCGGTGGTCCTGGTATATCTGTATCATAAATACTTCCTGGCATTGAAGGTACACTATACTTAGCTTTTTTCCAAAATCCTTTTGCAGATAAACCAAGATTTTCACCTTCGTGAGTTATATCAACTTCACTTTTTTTGCCAGTAAATGTTTTACTAGCATCCCCATTAACTTCAATCCTGTCCAAATCATACACTACATCAAAATGTTTTGTATAATAATCATAATGACAACTTTTATGACCTTCTGAATTTGTATGGCATACTTTCTTTTTACTTTTTACAGTACCTTTATAAACTATTTTGGTATCTCCTTTATATTCCACTTTAACATTATATGCTCCAATACCTTCTGAAGTTTTACCTCTATTACTCCAAGTAGTTGAATTAGGTTTAAATACTATAGGTCCAACTTTACCACCTGGATGTGTGTTTTCATCCTCTTCGTCACCTGTAACTACCTTATAATCAGCTTCCAATTTTGGATTTCTAGTTATCGGAGGTGAATAATAATTGAATGTTTGTTGCCCATATTCCCCAGAGCAATAGTAATCTTTCATAGTGGGATGCCAGTTATCAGAATTTAACCAGGCTTTTGGATATCTTACGCCTGGAATCATACACACATTTCTAGGTCCTCTTAAATTATCTTTATAAACTCCAAACTCAAGTCCAGGATCTTTACCTATACGTCTTTCTGGGTAAGCTGTTCTTACAACCATAAGAGATTTTAAACTACTTTCAGTAACCTCAATACCAGTAATGGCTAATAGTTGTTTTTTAAATTCCTCTTCATCTACAATAAATTGAATACTATCTGTGAAAGATTTACCTGTTTTCATTACATACCCAACAGCGTCATCAGATAAGAATGTCTTATTAAAGAAATCAGAACCATCCCTTATTGCAGGATTACTGGCTACACTAAAATCACCATAAATCAAAGAACGTATGCCCAAACTATTTGGTTCGTATAAAGTACTATAACCAATTTGATAACCTTTTGTCCAATTTTCACCACTAGGCGTTCCTGGTGGTTGCTTTATAGGGCTTTTTGTTTCATCCCAAGTATTTGTTTGTTTACCTATAAAATGACCTTCTGTTGGACTATCTTCTATCCACTTTACATAATATTTCATATTTAAATCTCTATTGTAGGATAAACTTATCTCTGGTAATGTAATAGGTTTTCCTGATCTAATAGGACTTATTCTTTCTAATTTTCTTCCTTGTGAATCACTCTCTATAATTTGAGGTAAATCAGTTTCACTTTCACCAACTACAGTAATTATTTCACCTTCAGCTTTAACTTGAGTAGGCATAATTAGAGTGCTTATAAATAAAAAACTTAAAACTAGACTATTTATTTTTTTCAGTTTTAACATATACTCACCTACTCCGTTATCACAAAGACACCGGTCATACCATTAATATCTGCTTTATGTCTTGAACCTTCATATATACTTCCCACACCAATATATTTTAGATTAGGATCTAAAAAGTCTCTCTCTATATTAGCTTTTTTAGAGTATTTTATAAACTGCTCTCCTCTACCATGTGGTTGATAGTTTGTCTCATCTTTCCATTCTTTTAAAAATCCCTTAGCACTTATAATATAATTACTTACATCACTGAATGCTCTAACTTTATTTGGGTAATTAAATAGTTTATTGGTATTATCTTCTATAGGATATATAGCATCATGTCCCTTTGTGTCCTCATCGTTCATAAGTCTATCGGTATCTAAATCACCATAGTCATAAGGAAAAGGTACACATCCTCTACACCAATTAAGTTGTCCTCCTCTTACACTAAACTCTAAAGTATTCGATATTAAACTATTGTGACTATAACCTAAATGGCTTCTTTTTGCTGAGAATTTAGCCATAGCTACTAAGTCATTTTTTACTGTCAAAGGTTTAGCACCTTTAGATATTCTCAACTTATTTATCTCTTCTACCATTTCCTTTTCTAAATCTGGTCTCCAGATATATTTAGATAAAGTTTCACTCTTCCCTTCCATTATGGTAAATGCATAACCATCTGTAGTATCGTATGGTTTAAGATATAAATTAGGTATTTCTTTTGGTAAATCTGATCTATCTTTTTTATTTGAAGTGTATAGTTGGATATTTTTAGAATCCCCTAGATTTCTTCTGCTGAGTCCTTTGAAACTTACTGTTGTATTAGGTAACTTTTCATATAGATAAGGATCTGTCAGATTGGAATAAATCGGATTATTGAAATATTTATTTTCTAACCTTGTACCTCTTTCCATTCTTTCTTTGTAGACATCAATAGAATTATTAACACATCCATATTTTGTTTCTTTTCCTAAATTCCACATACCCATATAATCATACTCTACACTGTCATCATAGTAACCACCGCTAATATCTTTCAGTATAGATAGCATTTCTGATTTACTAAATTCTTTACCAGGATTAGTTGTTCCCGCATCTGCTTTAATACTGAATACAAATACTACATCTTTTTTTAAGCCTTTATGACTTGTTAGATTTGTTGTTATATTTGTATTCATTATTAATGCATAAGTTTCACCTGCTTTCCACTCTGATGCAGGTTTTATATCCCATACCTTTAAATTACCACTATGCGGTTCCATTTTAATTTCTTGTACTTTACCTTCACTATCTACAACTTTTAAATTATTTGTATTCATAGTTGTTCTATCTACTTCATGGTTAAATGTGATCTTCCACACTTTATTTTGTGGTAAGTCCTCTTTAGTTCCAAAAGTTTTATAATTGTTAGAATATTTAGTTAAAATACTTGACATATCTTTTGCCACTGTTTTAGCTCCTAATCTTCTTTTACCTTCACTATACTCTTTAACCACATTATCGTAAGTGATGTATTTTCCATCCTTATCCTTTACTCCTAAATACTCAGATTGTGAGACATTTTCTGCAAATTGTTTATACAATTTAGTACGTTGCCTTTCATCTTTTGTCTTTGTTAGGGACTTTTGTAATTCCTCAGTTTTATAACTATGCGTTTGCCCATCTTTAGTTTTTAAATCATAGGCATTAACAATCTCCACATTTGAGATTGTCGTATTTAACAATAGAAATGTTATAAGTAATTCTATCTTTCTTTTTGACATATTTTCTCCCCCTGTTGATCATTATTTTTTATCTGTAAAACCTTAGGCTTATTGCGTCTTTGTTTATACATTATTTATACCTATTTAAAAATAACAAAGTTAGTACAAAAGCTGTTCCCTTTCAATTAACCTTCTACCATAACTTCAATTATCACAATCAAAGTTCTACAATTATATTTATCGCTAATTATGTTTATCCCTTTACAATTCTTATTTATTTAACCAGTTATTACCGCTCTAGTATTATACCATAAGCTTATATATTATGCATAAAAAATCACTATGTTTAGTTTTTGCCTTTTTACCTCATTTTTTAAGCAAAACCTACCTAAATTAACTACAAAAAATCAAAACAAAAAAAGAACTATAATGGAATTAAATTCCCATCATAGCCCTATTTATTTTATCAATTGTTCACTGTCTATTAAATTTAAAGTCACTAATCGCTTTTAATCCTTTAGTCTTCCTATCTCTCCCCAATATATATTTTAAACTATATTATTGATAATAAATCAAGGCATAGGAATAAGTTTTTCTTATATACGTAGTTAGCACATTAAACTTTGAAGTAGCAATTAGAAGTACTTAAGGTGTAGAATTCTAAAAGTGCGTAATTGTCAGAATGGACTCTGACAGCCGAGCTGGGGAATGGACTCCCCATAGCGAGGGTAGAACTTTTAGAAGGCTACGCCTTTAGTACTTCTTTGCGTACTGAAGGTTTAATAGATAACTACATATATCTAGAAAAACTATTTCTTTGCCGTTATTCATTACTTCATATTTTATTATATAGTTCTTGTTTCTTTCTTAAGCCATTCTCTTTCTTCTTCATTTAAATAAGATGAAAGAGTTTCATATACTTTTTTATGATAGTTATTTAACCATAATTTTTCTTTTTCTGTAAGCATATTTATGTCTATTCCATCTAAATCTATTGGACAATAAGTAACAGGCTCAAATCTCATAAATTGACCAAATTCTGTTTCCTCGTCTTTAACAACTAACAATTCATTTTCTGTTCTTATACCATGCTTACCTTCTTTGTAAATTCCAGGTTCATTAGTAATAATCATTCCTGCCTTTAATACTGCATTATTTAAATCTTGACTAAATCTTTGAGGACCTTCGTGAACATTAAGAAGGAAACCTACTCCATGTCCTGTACCACATTTATAGTCAATACCTTCTTCCCATATTGGCTGTCTAGCTATTACATCAAGATTACTACCAGTAGCCCCATATAGGAATTTCAAATTACTTAAAGCCATATGACTTTTTAATACTAATGTAAAGTCATGTCTTTCTTCTTCAGTTAAAGTTCCTAAAATAATTGTTCTTGTAATATCTGTTGTTCCATCTAAATATTGTCCACCTGAATCTACTAATAACATACCCTCTCTTTTTAAAGAATAGTCTGTATCTTCAGTTGCTTTATAATGCATCATAGGTGCATGGTCTTTATATGCCGCTATAGTATCAAAACTAGTTTCTATAAAATGTTCTTGCTCTCTCCTAAATCCTTCTAACTTGTCGGAAGCAGAAATTTCTGTAATATCAACATTTCCTACATTTTCATCCAACCAACGAAGGAATTTTACCATAGCCACACCATCTTTTATATGACATCTTTTTAAATTTTTAATTTCAACTTCATTTTTAACTGATTTTAGTGTAGTAGTAATATCTCTTTCCTCTACTTTAATACATTTTTTTGGAATAGAATCATAAAGTTTTAAACTTACTTTATTAGGATCTATATAAACAGCATTACTTGAATTTAAGTTATTTAGATATTCCTCTATTTTTAAGTATTCTTTTACTTGAACCCCATTTTCTTTTAGAATTTCTGATACTTCTTTACTTATTTTTTTATTATCTACAAATAATATAGCATCTTTTTCTGATATTAATGCATAAGAAACCACTACTGGATTATTACTTACATCATTTCCTCTTATATTAAATAACCATGCTATATCATCTAAAGAACTTAATAAATAATGTTGTGCTCCTATTCTATCCATATAATTTCTTACTATTTTTAACTTTTCTAAAGTACTTTTCCCACAATATTTCACATCATGGATATAAACTTCACTCATAGGTATCTCTGGTCTGTCTTCCCATATTAAATCTATTAAATCATAATCACCATTAATTTTTATTCCCTTTTTATCAAAATGTTCTTTCATCTCTCTTATTTGAGACCATGAAAATACACTACTATCAACTCCGACACATTCTCCTTGTGAAAGTGAATCTCCAAGCCACTCTGTATATGTAGGAACATTAGGTTGTCTCATTTTAAACAACTTAGTTTCTGTTCCACTAAGTTGTTTATCAGCTTGAATAAAATACCTTCCATCTGCCCATAAACCACTTTCTTTCATGGTAATAACAAAAGTACCTGCTGAACCAGTAAATCCAGATATCCATGCTCTTGATCTCCAATGATCAGCAACATACTCACTTTGATGAGCATCAGAACTAGGTATAATATAAGCATCTAATCCTTTTTTCTTCATCTCTTCTCTTAGTAATCTTAGCTTTTCCTTTACTTCCATCTCGTCCCCTCCAAACAATATATTTAATGGACAATTGTCCATTTTCAATTATTACATAATAGTAAAAACATTCTAAAGTTAATAAACTTATATCAATATCTATACCTACTAACACCGCAAAAATAGAACAATATAAATAATCATTACATTATTCATACCATTTCACCTCTATAATAGTAATTATTCCATATATTACAACAATTTTAATTATAGTACAGTGATTTGTTTATGTATATGATTTTCTATTAATTATAAATAACTTAATCATAAATGTAATATAATTTTATTTTCAATGACAAATAAAAAAGCCCTCAGTAAGGACTTTTAATTTATTCTTAAAGCATTGACTATATTTTTATTTTTTAATATGAGATACTTAAATATAGGATATCCTAATAAAGTTACAACTACAAATTCACCTAAAGCTACTTGTAATGTAGTCAACCAAAACGGAAGCTTAGATATATAGTATAACTCTGCTCCTACAAATACACAGTTTACTGTTGGCCATATAGATGCTATTAATAGATTTTTAGTTTTGCTTATCATATATACACTTATGAATGTAGCAAAGCTTCCAACTACTACATCTACTATCCCTAAAGGACTAAATAGATTTGCAATAGCACATCCTAAAACTAATCCTGGTATATATAAAGGATCTATAAAAGCAAGAAGCACCATAATTTCTGACAATCTAAATTGTACAGCTCCATAGCTTATAGGACTTAAACCTGCTGTCAAAACAGCATATATAGCAGCTACAAGTGCCATTTTTATTAAAATACTAGTTTTTATATTTTTCATTTAAATTTCTCCCCCAACCCCAAAATCTGTATTATTCCAGAGAATTTCTATATTTTCATTTTTATCTAAATAAGAATACTCCTCTTTAAACCAATTTATTAATTCCTCATCTCTTTTAAAATGAGTGGTGTTTTCTATATAGATGTTTATACATCCTCTCTCAAAATATTTTTGCAAATATTCCATATCTTTTTTTATCATTTCTTTTGTTTGTCCTTTTATTCCTACCATAAGACATATTGACTTAAAATATTTTGCCACCTCTTCTGGCGAAGAAAATTTAGCACCTTTCTTAAGAACTTCATTCCTAAAATAATCATCAAAAGTTTCTATCCCACATTTAAACACTATAGGTATATTAAAAAATTCTCTCATCTCTTGAAGCCTATTTTTATATATCCAATGACTTTCAAAAAAAAGCTTCTTTATTTTTTTATCCTCAACTATTTTCTTTATGTAATTTAAAGTCTCTTTAGAAAGTTCAAAACAACTTCCAGAATTTATAATCTCTAATACTCCATATTCGCCTGTAACTTTATCTAAAATTTGTTTATTTATCTTAACCATTTTCTTTTCATCTACATCATTATCTAAAATGTAATCACAAAAAGTACATCTTCCCCATTTACATGGAAAAGCCTTTAACAAAACTATTTCTCTTTCATTTTTTCCTTTAACTTCACTGTATCTTTCAATCTCCATTTACTTCCTCCTAAATTATTAAAATAGCTAGTATATTAATTTTTGTTATACTATAAAACCCTTATGGAACTTGTAAATAACAACCTGCATTTAATAAAAATCCTCTTTATAATCCCTAAAATTTAAAAGCTGCCTTAAAATTCTAAGGCAGCTTTTAATAAAAGCACGATAAATAATAACTACACTAAAAACAGCATAGCCATATAAATATACATACTTTAATTATATCAATTTGCACCTTAGTTTTATTTATAGACAGGAGGCTTTCGAACTGTCTTTAGATTATTTAAATTAACGGATTAATTATATCATTAATTTTTACTATTTAAAAGAAAAAACTTATTTTCCAATCCATTTTACCATTTTTTCATAAGATTCTTTTGCATCTACATAACCCATTTCATATAGTTCTTCTAATCTTTCAGATTTTTTTTCAAGTCTGTCAACTTTTAATGGTTTACTTGGTCTAAATACAAACACCTCATTTTTTTTCTCCAATTCTTCTATGTAATCTAAAGTTGTATTATACATATCGTGCCTATTAAAAATAGCTTCTGCAAGAAGCGGATATTTCTTGTAGACTCTTCTTACTAAAGTTTTAAATTTATATGGTTCCTTCCTATACCCATTATTTCTAGTCAAAACTATTATATTTCTTTCCATACCATCTTGTTTCGCTTTTTTTATTGGAATAGAATCAGTTACCCCTCCATCTAATAACCTTTGTTCTTCTAATTCTACTACAGGTGCTAGTAATGGTATACTACTAGATGCTCTTATAACTTTAAGGATATCTTTACATTCATCTTTATCAAAATATACTGTTTTACCTGTTTTACAATCTGTTGTACCTATAATAAATTTTTGATTGGAAGATTTAAAAGCTTCAAAATCAAATGGTTCTAATTTATTTGGTATTTCATTAAATAAAAAATCCATACCAAAGATACTTTTTTCCCTTATTAAATTTCTATAACTTAAATACCTAGGATCTTTTATATAATGAATATTTATTCTTTTATTTCTTTCTTTTTGTTTTGATATATATGAAGTGGCATTACACGCTCCAGCAGATACAGCTACTACATATGGAAAATATAGATTTTTTTCCATAAAATAATCTAGAATTCCAGCTGTATAAAGCCCTCTCATACCTCCCCCCTCTAATACAAGTCCTATATTTTTCATACATTTCCCCCTCCACGTATTATGATATTTAAATTATAACCTTACTTTGGAATTTATTGCAACTAAATAGGTTATTTTCTATAAATCTCTTCTTACACCTGAGCAAAATATACAATAGCGAGTTACATTTTAAATTTTATTATGATATATTTATTTTTTAATAAAATCTATTGTATCCTACTTTAAATAGAATAAGGTTATATTTGAGATAAATACTAATACAGCACTTATCTCAAATATAACCTCTTAACAATATCTAAGAGTTATCCTAACTATTCTTCTGCATAATCTTATTGCAACCGGATATGGAACCCCATATCTCATCATAGTTCTAATAATTTCAGGATTATTTCTTTCTATCATTCTACAAATTCTATCTACATCCCTTGGTCTAATTTTAGAATCATACTTATCATCATAAAATTCATCATCATTATATTTGTCTTTTTGCCTATTGTCTACTCCTTCTACTCTTTCTTCTATTTTCTCTTCTACTTCCTCTTCTCCTCTTGTCATATCTTCAAAATATTGCTCTTCGAGAACAGCATCTACTTCTCTTGGCATGTATATACAACTAGGTAATTCAAAGGGTACCATCTCATAATCATCTAATAAGTCGCTTCTATACAATATAATATACCTCCATATATATATGTTACATTAATAAGATATGATTATATTGTTTTTTTGCTACTCTTTTATACTAATCTATAAGTTGCAATATAATTCCCTCCATATTTCTGTAATAATTTAAATTCATTAAACCTAACCATATTCTCAATTGTTTTATTCGCATTTGTATTTATATAAAAATTCTCCCAAAATCTTTTCAAAAAATTTTTTTGAGATTTCTCTATACTAAAAAAGCCTAACCTCTTTATATTTATTAATTCATCTTCTAATTTACTCTCCATATCCTTTTCTTTAAAATCTTTTGAAGTAAAATATAAAATAAATTTATTAAGTTGTATTTTTTTATTAACTATTGCTTGAAAATCATAAATAAATTCTATTTTTTCATCTTTTTCTATATTCTCAAAATCATAACGTCCCTCGTAAGAAACACTATTTTCAACACCACATATTACTTTAAATTTTGTATTATTAGTTTCTCCAACCATAAGCCCAAAGCTATCTTTAGATTTTTTCTCTACCATTTTTAAGTCTTTTTCTACCTTAACAGAAGATATTATTTTAATCTCTCCAGAAAAATTAAGTGGCACTACTTCATAACAAATAGCAGCTAAATGTTTATTATTGAAAGAAACTATTCTTTTAACATTTACCTCTATTCTTCTACCTCGCGGAGATTCCCATATAAAATGTCTATATAGAATACCACTTCTCAAATCAAGATTTCTCTCATATTCTAAAAAGACACCATTTATTATGTTAAATTCCTCATCTTCAACATATATTTTTAAACATTTGGCTTCAATTACATTAATATTTTTATTTTTCAATGGATCTTTTATTCCATAACTATCAGAATCTAATTCATAAAATCCATTTATAGTTGTACCTTGTGGATATACTTTATTATTAAAATAAACTTCCTCTTCAAAATCTCCTATCATTTTTATATATCCATTACTAGTCTCAAAAACTTTTGAACTTAAAGGCATATTGTTAATATCAAAATTCTTTTCAATAACATTCCATTCATTAAACAAACAATTATTTACAAAAAAATTTGACATATATGTTTACCACCTTATAATTATTAATTAATTTATTATATACGAAATTGCTTAAATTACTAATCACTTTAATTAAAAAATTACATAAAAAAACCATTGTATGTTATATATCTATCAAAGTTTTCCATTAAAATACCCTGATTTGAATAGTTCCTTGCAAGAGATTATGTTAATATATCTATATTTATATAGATTATATACCATTTTTGTATTTTTTTCAAATTAATGTTTATTTTTTACATATAACTTTGTTAAATTTTATATAATCTTTATCTTTATTTTTTACTCTTTTTATAGTAATCTAGTTATATAGAAATAATAAAGGCTAACTTTTCTTACATACAATCCATGAAGAGACAGTGAAATCCTTTGATTTTTCTGAATATTAAATGTTTTTTTACTTATTTAAATTTTTAAGTTGTGTTTATTAAATATTTCACAATATTACTAATCTTTTCTTTAAGGGGGTATTAATTAGTGTGCACTAATAAGTTAACTAGCGAAAAATTTCAAGATTTAGCAAAATTTATTGATGATTTAGAAGATAAGCAGGGTGCATTAATAGAAGTTCTTCATAAAGCTCAAGGCTTATTTGGCTATCTTCCTGAAGAAGTTCAGATATTTGTAGCCGATAAACTAAATATCAATGTTTCCAAAGTCTGTGGAGTAGTAAGTTTTTACTCTTACTTTAATACTAAGCCAAGAGGAAAATATGTATTAAGTATATGCATGGGTACAGCTTGCTTTGTAAAAGGTGCTGGAGATGTACTAAAAGAATTTGAAAAACAATTAAACATCAAAGCAGGAGAAACCACAGAAGACTCTAAATTCACTATCGACGTTCTAAGATGCGTAGGAGCTTGTGGACTAGCTCCTGTAGTTACTGTAAATGGTAAAGTTTATGGTCATTTTACAGTAGACATGGTAAGTAAACTTCTAAAAGAATACTCAGAATTGGAGGGATAATCCTTGAATAAAATAAATTCCTTTAATGAATTAAAAAAACTCAGTAATGAATTTAAAAACCTAGTATCACTTAGAAAATTATCAGAAGATATTAAAAATTGTAATAAAGAAAATTGTTTAAAAAGAGATATACTTATATGCGGAGGAACTGGTTGTAAATCCTCTGATAGCGATGATATTTTAAAAAATTTAAAAACTGAAATTGATAAGGCTGGTTTATCTGAAGATGTCAATGTTTCTATAACAGGTTGCTTTGGTTTTTGTGAAAAAGGTCCTATAGTAAAAATAGCTCCTGATAATGTTTTTTATGTTCATGTATCACCTAAAGATGCAGAAGATATAGTTCAAGAACATATACTTAAAGGTAACGTAGTGGAAAGACTCCTTTATGTTGAACCTACTATAAATTCAAAAGTAAAAAAACAAAATGAAATGTCTTTTTATAAGAAACAAAAAAGAATTGCTCTTAGAAATTGTGGCTTAATAAATCCTGAGGACATTAAAGAATATTTAGGAGAAGATGGTTATTTAGCTCTTGGTAAATGTATTACTGAAATGACCTGTGATGAAGTTATAAAATTAATATCTGAATCTGGATTAAGAGGAAGAGGTGGCGGCGGATTCCCTACAGGTAGAAAATGGAATTTTGCTAAAATGTTTAATGCCCCTCAAAAATATATAATTTGTAATGCCGATGAAGGTGATCCTGGTGCATTTATGGATCGTTCAATACTAGAAGGAGATCCTCACAGTGTACTTGAAGCTATGGCTATAGCTGGATATGCCATTGGTGCTTCTATAGGTTGTATTTATATAAGGGCTGAATACCCTTTAGCAATTGAACGACTTAGAATTGCCATAAAACAAGCTCATGAATATGGACTCCTTGGTGAAAATATATTAGGTACTAATTTTAATTTTGATATTAAAATTAAATATGGGGCTGGAGCTTTTGTATGTGGAGAAGAAACTGCATTAATTCATTCAATAGAAGGCTGTAGAGGAGAACCTACAAATAAACCTCCATTTCCTGCTGAAAACGGATTATGGAATAAACCTACTTGTGTAAATAATGTTGAAACCCTTGCAAATATACCAGCTATAATTAATAATGGTGCAAGTTGGTACAACTCTATCGGTACAGAAACATCTAAAGGAACAAAGGTTTTTGCTTTAGCAGGTAAAATAAATAATGTTGGTCTAGTTGAAGTTCCTATGGGCACAACTTTAAGAGAAATAATATATGAAATAGGTGGAGGAATTAAAAATGGCCGTAAATTTAAGGCTGTTCAAACTGGTGGTCCATCAGGTGGATGTATACCTGAACAATTCCTTGATACACCTATCGATTATGAATCTTTAACTGCTATAGGTTCTATGATGGGATCTGGTGGTATGATCGTTATGGATGAAGATAACTGTATGGTTGATATAGCTAAATTCTACCTAGACTTTACTGTAGAAGAATCTTGTGGAAAATGTACTCCTTGTAGAATCGGAAATAAACGTTTATATGAAACTCTAGAAAAAATAACTGCCGGTAAAGGAGAAAAACAAGATTTAGAAAACCTAAAAGAATTAAGTGAAACAATAAAAGATACTTCACTATGCGGTCTTGGACAAACTGCTCCAAATCCAGTTTTAAGTACAATGAAATACTTTATGAATGAATATGAAGCTCATATATATGAAAAACGTTGTCCTGCTGGAGTTTGTAACGACCTTCTTAGATATGAAATTACTGGAAGCTGTATAGGATGTACAAAATGTGCTAGACAATGTCCTGTATCTTGTATAAGTGGAAAAGTTAAAGAAATGCACGTTATAGATCAAGAAAAATGCATTAAATGTGGACAATGTTATGGTGCTTGTCCTGTTGGCGCAATAATAAAGAAATAACCCATCATTATTTAAAAAGGAAGAGGTGTAAGCTTTGAGTTTAGTAAACCTAACAATAAATAATAGAGAAATACATGTTGAAGAAGGTACGACTATTTTAGAAGCAGCTAAGAAACTAAATATCACTATCCCTGCATTATGTCACTTTAGACTGCCTGATGATAAAACTATAAATCATCCTGGTTCTTGTAGAGTTTGTGTTGTTGAAGTTGAGGGTAGAAAAAACTTAGCTCCTGCCTGTTCAACTCCTGTATCTGAGGGAATGGTTGTAAAAACAAATTCAATAAGAGCTATCAAAGCTCGTAGAAATATTGTTGAACTTATGCTTTCAGATCATCCACACGACTGTTTATTATGCGAAAAAAATACTTCTTGTGAACTTCAAAACTTAGCTGCAGATTTAGGTATAAGAGAAATTAGATATAAAGGTGAAAAAGCAACTTTCCCTAAAGATAACTCTAGTTACTCAATAATAAGAGATTTTGACAAGTGTATACTTTGTAGAAGGTGTGAGACTGTATGTAACGAGATTCAAACAGTAGGAGTATTATCTGCTATGAATAGAGGATTTAAAACTATAGTTGGTCCTGCTTTTGATCTTCCTATGATTGAAACTAAATGTACTTTTTGTGGTCAATGTGTTGCTGTATGTCCTACTGGAGCTTTAACTGAAGTTAATTATGTATCTCAAGTATGGGATGCATTAAATGATAAAGATAAAGTAGTCATTGTTCAAACTGCTCCCGCAATTCGCGCTGCACTTGGAGAAGAATTTGGACTTGAACCTGGTACTCCTGTAACTGGTAAAATGGTTTCCTCTCTTCGTGCTTTAGGATTTGATAGAGTATTTGATACAGATTTTGCAGCAGATTTAACTATTATGGAAGAAGCTAGTGAATTTGTTCATAGACTTAATCATAACGGAAGACTTCCGATGTTAACTAGCTGTTGTCCAGGATGGATTAATTTTATTGAACATGATTTTAATGACCTTTTAGATATACCATCTACTTGTAAATCTCCACAACAAATGTTTGGTGCAATAGCCAAAACATATTTTGCCGCTAAAATGAATATAAATCCCGAAGATATAGTTCTCGTTTCAGTTATGCCTTGCCTAGCTAAAAAATATGAGGCAGCTAGATCTGAAATGAATACTAATGGTATTAAAGATGTAGATATAGTAATAAGTACGAGAGAACTTGCAAAAATGATTAAGGAAGCTGGAATTGACTTTTTATCATTAAAAGATGAAGATTTTGACTCTCCTCTTGGAGAATCAACTGGTGCTGGTGTAATATTCGGAACATCTGGCGGAGTTATGGAAGCAGCATTACGTACTGCTTACGAGTGGATTACTAAAGAATCTATTCATAATTTAGAATTTAAACATGTACGTGGTCTTGAAGGTATAAAAGAAGCTTCTGTTCAAATAAATGATATGGAAATAAGGGTAGCAATTGCTAGCGGGCTTGGAAATGCTCGTAAGCTTTTAGAGGCTATTCAATCAGGGAAAGCAAATTATCATATGATAGAAATTATGGCATGTCCTGGAGGATGTATTGGTGGTGGTGGCCAACCATATATTCATGGAGATTCTTCAATATTAGAAAAAAGAATGGATGCTTTATACGCAGAAGATAAAAATAAATCTTTAAGAAAATCTCATGATAATCCTTACATTGAAAAATTATATAAAGAATTCTTAGGTGAACCTTATGGCGAAAAAGCTCATAATCTTCTCCATACTCACTATATAAAAAGAAAATAAAACCATTTAATTAAAAATTGACAAAAAATATAAGCTAGTGAAAATTTCAATTTTTCACTAGCTTATTTATCATTCCATTGGAATAAAATTTCACTGGCATATGGTTATTAGCCACTAAACATAATTTACCGTTACCGTTTTTCCAAGACTTTTCATAATCTCACATAGTTCATCTACTAACTTAAGTTTTATATTTAAATCTGAAGGGAAATCAGGATTTTGATGTGCTAAATTTACTGCTTTTCCAATCCATAAGTTCAAATTAGTGCAATCTTCCACTAGCATCTTTACCAAAATAGAAGCTCCATCTTTTTCTTTTATGTCATATATCATCCCACTCTCTGCATAACTCTTCACTGCCCTTTTCAGCTTTTCTACAGCTTTGCTTAAAGTAAGAACCCCTTCTGTTATTAAGTCTATTCCATACATAGTTGATATAGGTGGAATCTCTTTATAAAGAAGATCCATTTTAACCTTTATTGGCCTATTTAATTCCCTTGATGCAATATTAGCTGCTGTTCCTCCACAAATAATTTTTTTTCCTTTTCCCTGCATAAGCTTTTTAATTACATAACTATCATTTCCTTTATTGATAGGAGGACCTGTAAATAAATCAATATGCTCTGGTTGCCTCATTTTTACAGTCAATACAGTAGTATCATCTCCTGGTTTTTTCCCATATAAATCCCAACATACTTCTACTAAGTCTCTAGATATATTTTTAGCTGATTTTTTATTACAACAGCTTCTCTCTAAATAATTTTCCACTTTATCCCATGTCCAACCTAAATTTAAAACTTGACCTATTCCCGCATGAATAACCCCATCACTAATGGCAGTAAGTATATCTCCTGTTTGTGCATTAAATTTGCTTACATATACTTTCTTACCATTTATATCAATCTCTTTTTTATCTATATTTATACTTTTATTATTTCTAATTATAAATAAAGGAGGGTTATCATATTCAGCTGTATATATTCGACCATCATTATATATTTTAAGAATAGTAAATGTAGAATACGCTATATTCCTAACTTTACATACTGGAAGAGTGTTTACTATTGTGTCAACAGTTTCATATATATCTTCGCCTTCTTTCAACATGGTTGCTGCAATTTTAGTTGTAAGTGTAGATAAAATATTTGCTTTAACTCCACTTCCAAGCCCATCAGCTAAAACTATAATAATACAATCATCTAATTTAACTATTTCTACATTATCACCGCAAAGCTCTTCTTCATATTTAATTAAGCTATCATATGCAATATCTATGAATAAACTCAATCAATCTCCCCCTCCTCTCCTTCTACAATCCTTCTTAGTTTATTTAAAATTACCTTTGTCTCAGCTGTAGTTTCGCCAAGCACACCCGCAATTTCTTGTGCTACTCTCATCTGTCTTTCTATAACATCTTGAGCAGCATTTAAAGTGTTCTTTTTCACTCTATTTAATTCTTTTTTATTCTTTTCCTCATCCATTATATCAGTCAAAGCTGCCAATATTAAATTCTCTTTATGCAAATACATTATGTTAATCATAAATGCAGCATTATATTGAGGATAACAAACCTTTTTTCCTATAATACTCTCTGCGGTATCTCTTACCCTTACAAAATCAGTATCATCTATTAATAAACTAAGAGGCTTCCCTAAAATATTTTGAGGTTGAACACAGAATACTTGCTGAGCAGCTGGATTAATTTCTATTATATTGATGTCCTCATCTACCATAATTATGCCATTAGCTGTATTTTCAATAACTACATTGCTCAAACTTTCTGCTTTACTCCTCATAAAATGAAGACACATATCCGTTTCAGCCATCCCTTCAAAAACAGCTTTAGCCTTCTCTATACAAGTATCATATCCACAGACTCCACAATTAAGTTTATCTTCTTTGGCAACCTTCCCCATCTGTTTCATTATCTTATCTAAATCTTCTTTTGATGGAGTTGGTCTATGAAATTCCATTTTATTGAACTTTCTTTCGAAAGATATACCATCTAATACGTTTTCTTCATAATTATCTACTTTATTTTGTTTTAATTCTTTCTTATAGATATATTCTTTAGTTTTTTGAAGTCTTTTATAATACTGTTTTTTATTCTTCATCATATTATGTCCGCCTATACAGCCACCCCTACAAATACTTAACTCTGCAAAAACACCTTTTACAGTCCCCATTTTAATACTATCCAACATATCTATACAATCCTGAGTTCCACTTACAATAGCAGGATATAACATATTCTTATCTGTAGTTTCCTTAATAGAATTAACTATTTCACCAGCCAATAAAAAACTTTTTCTTCCCTTAGATATATTTCCATCGAATTCTTCTTCTTGTAACCTATCTAATTTTATTTCTGAACTATATATCCACTTATTAATTTCATTGAAATTGAGCACTGAATCTATAGTTTTTTCTTCAAATTCACTAATTTCTATCTTCTTAGCAATGCATGGATCTATAAATACTATAAAACTATCTTCCCCATATACTTTTCTAAGGATTTTCGCTTGAGCAATCATGGGTGACACCACAGGAATCATATATTTTATAAGTTCAGGATAATATTTTTGTATCAAATAGTTTGCAGATGGACAAAATGTAGTTATATAGTTTTCAAGATTACTATTATCTAAATAATTTTTATAATAATCACCTAAAACATCAATTCCCATATCATTTTCTTCTACAAAAGAAAAACCTAATTTTCTTAAAGCCGCTATTAACTTTCCTTCATCTACATTAAAATAACCTGCAAAAGATGGAGTTATACTAGCAATAACCTTTTTATTACCTTCAATAGCTTCTTTAACCTTATCTAAATCACTCACAACTCTTGTAGCATTTTGAGGACATATTTCAAGACAATGACCACAAGCTATACATCTTTCTTGAACGATTTCAGCTTGTCCATTTTTAAATTTTATGGCTTTTACTAAACAGGCACGTAGACATTTATAACAATTTTTACACCTAGCTTTTGAAAAATTTATATAATTCATTTACCATTTCCTCCTAAGTTGCTAATTAAATTCCCTACATTTTGTGTCATTTATTTAACTTATCAATCACTTGTTCTTTAAAAAATTTTTCTAAGCTACTTTCATCAACAGAAAGAACAGGACCATCATCTATTTTAATGGATACTGGTCTACAGCAGTTACCAAGGCAACAAGCGCCTTTGATAACCACCTTATCCTCAAGATTATTTTCTTTTATAAGTTCAGTTAATCTATTGATTATATTATAAGACCCTTTAAGATAACATGTACTTCCAACACAAACCGTAATTTCCATATCCAAATCACCCTTCTATCCTAACAACTTTTATTTTTTCTAATAATATTTATCATCACCAGAAATAACCTTCCTTAGCTTATTTAATATAACTTTTGTCTCAGCAGTAGTCTCTCCAAGAAGTCCTGCTATTTCTTGAGCTACTCTCATCTGTTTATCAATTACTTCTTGAGCAACATTTAATGTGTTTTCTTTGACTCTTAGTAACTCTATTTTGTTTTTCTCTTCTTCCATAATATTTATCATAGAAGCTAAAACCAAATTCTGTTTTTTAAGATACACAATATTCTGGATTAATATAGCGTTATATTGTGGATAATCTGCTCTTTTTCCAATTATACTCTTACCTGTTTCTTTAACAGTTCTAAAATCCTCATCATTAATCAGCATAGAGATTGGCTTACCTTTTATTTTTTCATCATTTACCATAAATACTTCTTGAGCAGCAGGATTTATTTCCTTTATATTTAAATCCCCATCTAGCAACATAACAATATTAGGAGTGTTCTCAAAAATTACATTACTTAAACTTTCTGCTTTATTTCTCATAAAATGTAGACACATATCAGTCTCTGCCATGCCTTCACAAATAGCCTTTGCCTTTTCTTTACAAGTATTGTATCCACATACTCCACAATTCAATTCATCTTTATCTTCAAATTTTCCCATTTCTTTTAATACTCTTTGTATCTCTTCTTTACTCGGCTCTTCTATTTTTAAGCTCTTATCTTGAAAAGTTCTATGCATATTTAGATTATCTATTGTAACTTCACTACATTTCACCTTATCTTGTGTACTTATCATATCTTCTCTTCTTTTAATATAATTTTTTACTCTTGATAATTTTTCATAATAATCATCATTGTTGTTTATCATATTTGGGCCTCCAACACAGCTACCCTTACAAACACTTATTTCTAAAAATACCGATTTCAAACTTTCTCTTTCCATACTTTTTAGAACATTTATACAATCCTCTGTTCCGCTTATAGAAATAGGTTGGAGATTATTCTTTTCTAGAGTTTTTTTAATTCCACTAATAATCCCTCCACCTAAAGGATAACTCTCCCCTCTTCTACATGCCAACTTATCAAAGTCCTCTTCATTAAGTGAATCTAAATCTAATTTACAATCTAAAATCCATCTATTTATTTCCTCGAAAGTTAAAACTGCATCTATAAATTTATTATCATCTAAACCTTCTGCTTCAATTTTTTTTGCAGCACAAGGTCCTATAAATACTACAAATGCCTCCTTACCATAAGCCTTTTTTAGGATCTGTCCATGTGTAAGCATAGGTGATACTACTGGTATCATATAAGGAACTAATCTCGGAAAATATTTTTCTATTAAATAGTTAGCAGAAGGACAGCAGGTAGTTATATAATTTTCGAGTTTATTATTCTTTATATAATCTTCATAAGCTTGTGATACAACTTCTGCTCCCATGGCAGTTTCTTCTACAATAGAAAAACCTAACTTTCTTAAAGCAGAAACTACCTTACCTTCTTCAAGATTAAAATAGGCAGGAAAAGAAGGTGCTATGCTTGCGATAACCTTTTCACCTCTAGTTATTAATTGTTGTACTCTTTCTAAATCACTTAATATGTCTCTAGCATTTTGAGGACATACTTCTAAACAATGCCCACATCCAATACAGCGTTCTTCAACTATCTTTGCTTGTTGATTTTTAAATCTAATTGCCTTAACTGGGCATGATCTTAAACACTTATAGCAATTTTTACAACTAGCCTTAGAAAAGTTCATATAATTCATTGTTTTACCTCTCCTAGTTATTTAATTTATCTAGTGTAAAGAACCTTTTCACAATTAATTCATAATCTTCGAAAAATTTTCTCTTACCCTTATATTATAAAGGAATAACTATTTTTTTTCACTACTTATTATTATATTAAGTAAATTCTAAAGTTCCTAAACTTTAGTGGTAAATAGCTTTTTTAAATACATATGTAAAAAAAAACAGTAAGTTAAACACTTACTGAAAAAAAACCTTTTTTTAAATTTTTCTCTACATTATTTGCTTCATATGGTTTACTAAAAAAATATCCCTGTATCTTATCACATTTTTTATTAGCTAATATTTTTAGTTGATCTTCAACTTCAACCCCTTCAGCAACAACATCCAATTTCATCTCATGAGCAATTAAAATAATGCCCTCTATTACAGATTTTTGAGTATAATTTACACAAATATTATCTATAAAAGTCTTATCTATCTTTACAGTATCTATTGGTATCTTCATTAAATAGTTTAGTGAAGAATATCCTGTTCCAAAATCATCTAAAGCAGTTTTTACTCCAATTGTTCTTAGTTCATCAAGAATTTTTATACTCTTTTGTAATGACTCCATAAGAACACTTTCTGTTATTTCTAATTCTAAAAATTGAGGTTCTAATTTAGTTTCTTCTAAAATATTTTTAACCAAATCTACAAATCCTCTTTGCCTTAATTGTATTGAGGAAACATTAACTGCTACAGTATCATACTTATAGCCTTTATCTTTCCATTCTTTATTTTGCTTACATGCAGTTCTAAGTACCCATTCTCCTATATCAACAATAAATCCAGTTTCTTCCGCTATAGGTATAAATTCCATTGGCGAAACTAATCCCATTTCAGGATGCTTCCATCTTATAAGTGCCTCAAGACTAACGATCTTTCCAGTTTTAACTTCAACTTGAGGTTGATAATATAATTCTAATTCATTATTATCTATAGCCTCTCTTAGTGCTTTTTCTATTTTGGTTTTCCTTAGCATTTCATCATACATAGATTTTTCAAAAAACTCATATCTATTTTTTCCAGAAGATTTTGCATCATATGCAGCTGTATCTACATTTCTTAATATTATATTTAAATCAGAGCTATCATGAGGGTAGTGAGTTATTCCTATACTTGAAGTTATGTAAATTTTATGCTCTCTTACTTGCCATAAATCTTTAAATATATCTAATATCTTATTTACACTTTTTATAGCTTCTTCTCTTTTATAAATATTAGGTTGAAGTATTAAAAATTCATCTCCACCAAACCTTGCTAAAATATCATCTTTTCCCAAAACTTCTTTTAATTTACAAGCTATAACCTTTAATAATTCGTCCCCTACATCATGTCCTAGAGTATCATTTATATTTTTGAAATTATCCAAATCTAAAAATAAAACTATACCTTTATTATCTTCTTTTAAAATTTCTTTCAATTTTTCTTTAAAAAATCTTCTATTAGGTAATCCTGTTAAACCATCATAATAGGCCATATTAAAAATAATTTTTTCTTTTTTTATTCTTTCATCTATATTAATATGTGCTCCCGTTACACGAGAAGGATTACCTTCACCGTCCCAAACAGCAGTAGCTCTATCTTGTACCCAAATATATGATCCATCTTTATTTTTAAATCTATATTCTATATTATAACTATTTATTTCCTTATTAAGATACTTGTTCATTTCTTCTACAACTCTTTGTTTATCTAATGGATGTATTAAACTTTCCCATACATCATATGAATCTTCTATATCCTCATCTTGATATCCCAGCATATTTTTCCAGCTATTTGAATAAAACATCTTATTATTTTTTATATCAAAATCATATATTCCATCTTTTGCTGCTAATAAGGCTAACTGATATCTTTCTTCACTTTTTCTAAGAAGTTCTTCCTTTTCCTGTAATTCATTATACTGGATTCTAAGTTCTTCCTCTGTTGCTGTCAATTCTTCATATACAGCTGAAAGTTCAATATACTCTTCCTCTAGCCTTTTTTCTTTTTCCTTTAATGTTGTAACATTTATACTAACTCCACCTATTAAAGAAATTTCATTCTTTTCATCTGGAATAGGAAATTTTACAATCATATAAGTGTTATTCTCACCATTAACTTCTATAGTCTCTTCTGTTAATATGTACTGTCCTTTATTTAATTCAAATGCTTCTAAATCACTCTGTGTTATATGATTTACTGTGTCCTTTAACCATATTTCATCATTCTTTTTGCATAAAATTTCATGTAATGGCTTGTTTAATATTTTCTCATATTTCTTACTTAAAAAAACTGTCTTCATGTTTTTGTCTTTAATAAAAACTAATCCAGGTATATTTTTAATAAAAAGTGAGTTCTTTTCCATGTCGTTGAAGTTATTCAAATATATCACCTACCTTGGGCACAAGCTTTAAATTAAACTAATTTTAAGTAAAAATAACCACCATACTTAACATAATTATAATACTAGAAATTATTATTTTCAAATACTTTTATTGATAGCTTTTAACATTTTACACTATTTTTTAATGAAGTATATGGCATTTTTTCTTATTTTAACATATTTTTGCATGAATTTCATTTATTAATATTAATTTTATTCAAATGCATATTATATTTTTATCTTAAAATGAGATTATTTTCTAAAATCAACCTTATTTTTCAAGTATAAATATAGATTTTACACTGTTACATTTTATGGTATAATAATAAATGTCCTTATAAATTATTTAGACTATATATATTTTTAAAGTATATACAGTCAAAAAATATACTAATAGAGATGAGGGGGATACATGTCAAAAGTTAAAGATAAAACTTACCTATGTGGTATGGAGCTCACAATGGATGTGATTGGTGGTAAATGGAAAAGTGTTATACTATGGCATTTAAGAAATAAAACTCTTAGATTTAGCCAATTAAAAAGAAGGCTTCATGGCATAACTCAAAAAATGTTAACTCAACAACTTAGGGAATTAGAAGAAGATGGTCTTATAAATAGAAAAGTATTTCCTCAAGTTCCTCCAAAAGTAGAATATAGTCTTACTGAATATGGACAAAGTATTGTACCTGTTCTTTACAGCATTTATCAGTGGGGAATTAATTATTCAAAACATTTTGATCTAGATTTAGACATCCCTGAAGACATTATTCAAAAAATAATGACTTGTGAAGTATAAAATATCACAAATTTAAAAATGACTGTTGTAATCAACAGTCATCCTTTTACATTATATAAATATTATCTTCTAGGTCCTGAATTTCTTTTTTGCATCTTTTTCTTTTTTCTGCACTCTGGGCATCTTACAGGATCATTCTCAAACCCTTTTTCTTTGTAAAAAGCCTGTTCTCCTTCTGAAAATACAAACTCATTTCCACAATCTTTACATACAATTACTTTGTCTGCCATTATAAACTAACTCCTCTTCCTTTTTAATTTTATTTGCTGCTCTTAATATCAAAATTTCATAAAAGCTTTGATTATTATGGCCTGGAATGATACCTTAAGCGCACCTTATCTTTATTCAGTTTACCACATATATACACAATATTCAATTAATTTGTAACTCTATTTTTCGACACTTTTTAACCACAAAATAAGCTATTTTAGATAATGCCTTTTAACAAACATCAAAATTTATATACACATTTATCTTTAATTTACATTATAAAACTTAATATTATAAGTTCTACTAATCCTACTGCCCAAGCTATAGTTGTAGTAACGGACCAAATCTTTATTTGTTCTTTAGCATCTTTTATACCAAGTGAACGATTAACTACCCAAAAATAACTATCATTAAAATATGAAAACAGTAATGATCCCATACATGCTCCAAGTGCTGCCAATGTTGGATTAACATTTAATGAAGGCATTATTGGAGCTGTTATAGAAGCGGCTGTAATCATGGAAACAGTACCACTTCCTTGTATCAAACGTACTAATGATGCTATTATAAAGGGAATTAATATAGCTGGCATATTTGAATCAGCAATCACCTTAGCTATATAATTGCCTGTACCACTGTCACGAAGTACCATTCCTAAAGCACCACCACCAGTAACTAATATTATAATACCTGCTGATTTAACACCTTTTTCCATTTCCTCTATAACTGTTTTTCTATCTAATTTATTAGCTAATCCATATATTGAAATTATTAGCCCTATTCCTACAGCAATTATTGGTGCACCTAAAAATTGAACTACATTGGTAAATCCGCTAACACTTATCGTTTTCTGTTTAAGTAATGTATCTACTATAGTACTTCCAAGTATCAATATTATAGGAATCAATATAGGCGCAAATGCAGCGAAAGTAGAAGGTAGATTCTTATTATCATTTTCTTCTTTAAAATCATAAACAGGCTCTTGATATTCTGGACGAAGCCATTCATCTTCTTTTTCTCCAGGAATTTGATAAATCTTCTTTCCAACGTATTTACCATAAGTCATACCTGCTATGAGCATAGGTATAGCTAGAACAATTCCCCATAAAATAAATGTTCCTACACTTACCCCGAATATCCCTGCAACACCTACAGGACCTGGTGTTGGAGGTACTAAGCTATGAGTTATTACAAGTCCAAGCCCTAATGCTACCCCAAGAGAAACTACAGATTTCTTTGTTTTCCTTGAAATGGCTTTTGCAAGAGGTGATAAAATTATAAATCCTGAATCACAAAATATTGGTATTGATACTATAAATCCTGTTATAGCCAGGGCTAACTCTTCATGTTTTTTTCCTAAAACTTTTATAAATGTTTGAGCCATTTTCTCCGCTGCGCCAGACACTTCAAAAATCTGTCCCATCATTACTCCAAATCCTATGATTATCCCTATACTACCTAAAGTTCCACCAAACCCTTTTGATATAGAATCAATTATTTTATTTGTTGGCATACCACCTACCAAACCAGTGATAGAAGCCGAAATTATGAGCGCTGGAAATGTGTGAATTTTAGTTTTTAATATTAAAAATACAAGTATTACAATACCTACCAAAAGTCCTAGTATCATTTGGTTTCCAACTACTGCATTCTCCATTAAAAATTCCTCCTCTTGTTTATTTTTCACTTTTGTAAAATATTTATATTTATTCCGTAGCTACCATCCACAATATCCTCATTGCATCTTATGAAATCGTTTCACACTTAACCAAAATCTTTACATCTTCACTTAGCTATAGGAAGCTATTACACTCTTTCATAAGATTTTTTAAATTTTATACAAGTTACATTATCCCTTTTAATAAAATTATCCCTAAAACTAAAAATCGCTCAATATAAACATATTAATTAAAATACCCCTTATAAATATCTAATCTTTGATGTATAATTTACATGTATGTAATTTTTATATGAGCACCTCCTTATAATTTAATAAACACGCCAATCTTTATTGATTATATGGAGGTACTCTAAATCCTTATCTAAAATAACCCTCTATTTTTCAAATTTAGGTGAATATTTAGCAGCTAAAACTATAGCTTCTACCATGCTTACAGAGCTAGCTTGTCCTGTTCCTGCTATATCAAATGCTGTTCCATGATCTACAGAAGTTCTTAATATAGGCATTCCATTTGTAACCGCAATAGTTCTCTCAAAATCTAAAGTTTTTGTAGCTATATGTCCTTGGTCATGATATAAAGATAATACTGAGTTATATCTTCCTTGAAGAGCTAGATGAAATACTGAATCTGCTCCTATTGGCCCCTCTACCTTATATCCCTTTCTCTTAGCTTCCTCTATAGCTGGAACTATTTCTTTCATTTCTTCATCTCCAAATAGTCCATGCTCTCCACTATGTGGATTTAATCCTGCTACAGCCATAGTTCCATCTTTTACACCTAATTTTTCTAAAGCTTTAGAGCATCTTATTATATAGTCTAAGACTTTTTCTTTAGTTACTAAATCACATGCTTGCCTTAAAGATACGTGCCTTGTCAGGAAAAATACCCTCATACCTCTAACTTCAAACATAGTAAGAGGATCTTCTGTATTTGTTAGGTCTGCTAAAATCTCCGTATGTCCTATATAATTTATTTTAGCTAATTTTAAAGACTCTTTATTTATAGGTGTTGTGGCTACTGCATCTATTTGTCCATCCATAGTCATTTCTACAGATTTTTTTATATATTCAAAAGCGGCTTTTCCACCTAAAGCTTGGACTTTTCCTACCTCTAATTTATCTATATCAACATTATTTAAATCTATTAAATCTATAGCTCCTAAGTTAAATTTGCCTTCTTTTGGATTTTTAATTATATTAATGTCCAATTTTAAATCACAAAACTTCATAGCTTGTTCTATAACATCTTTATCTCCTATCAATACAGGATTGCATCTATCATAAACTTTCTTTTCAGATAATGCCTTAACTACTATCTCTGGTCCTATGCCAGCTGGATCTCCTATAGGTATTCCTATTATTGGTCTATTACTCATATTGACTCCTCCTTAATCATTAATAGCTTTTAATAAATGTTCCACACATACTTTCATTCCATTTATATCTCCTACTATCCCTCCTTTGCTTACAATTTTCATTTTTGGGAATTCCCCTCCAATAAGTTCTCCATAGGCTGCAAGTGGTATTACTTCACTTAAAAGTTCCAATCCCACAGAATTGAATTTCTTACAAATACTTATACTTATATCTCCTCCACTACTAAAAATACCTTTAATATCTTTTATATTTTTCAATATTCTATAGCTAATTTCTGCTACAGAATTATTTATTATCTCAGTTAAAAATTCCTTGTTAGTATTCCTGTTTTTTGCCTCTCTATCTAAATCAATCCTTATTTCTTCGTAAATAGAATCTAAAACTATACAAAACACATCATAATTTTCTTTGTTTTGTATAACTTGATTTACCACTCTTTTTATTTCATCTTCTTTCTCATCTAAACTACCTAATATATCTTTAACTTCTATATCCACTTTTAACAAATTTAATTCTTTGCACACCTTATCCAGTTGTTTTCTTGTAGTATTAGTTATACTACCTACAACCATAAGAACTTTATTATCATTCTTTTGTGATTCTTCTTTTAAAGATTCATACTGTGCTATCGTTGCTGCTGTAAATGGCCCTGGGTCTACACATATAAATTTTATTTTGGTATCTACTAAAGCTTCAGATATAACCTCTAGATCGTTATTATTTAAGGCATCAAACACTATAATTCTGTTACCTTTACTATATAATTCTAGTATTCTTTCTTTTAAAATTTCCTTCTTACCCTTAATAGATTCAAGATATATAGAATCTATTTCATACTTTGTTTGCTGTTTTATCAATTTTTCGATTACAGAAGAATTTATAGGTCTCTTTCCATCTTTTGAAGCATCTGTTTCTTCTAAAGCTATTCCATTCACAAGAAGGTATCCTCCCACCGCAACCCTTCCTGCATCTGGGAAAACTGGAACTACCGCTGCAACAGTATCATCTCCTAATGCATCTAACATTCCATCTATTTCTGCACCTAAATTTCCTCTTAATGTACTATCTATCCTTTTTCCGTAAACATTTACACAGGGATTACTGAATAATTCAGTAGCCTTATAAACTCTACAGTATGCTTCTTCTTTATCTACTCCTCTACTATCTGTAGAATAAAGTACTGTATCAAATTTATTTTTTTCTAAATTATCCTTTTCCATAGAGTTCATAATAGTCACAGGTGTTAAATTTAGCTTTTTTATTAAAACTCCTGTAGCATTAGCTCCAGTAAGATCATCTGCTATAACAACATAGTTAATCATTTATTTTCCCCCTTAAGCTATTATCAAATTATTCCTAGTCTTAACGAAATTCTGCTTATGATAGTACTTGCTCCGAGCATTAGAATAACTTATTTACAGAGGCCGCATCCATTATATTCTAATATGAAAGTAAACAAAATAAGATTCATCTTACATTTGGTAACTTTCCCTTTATGTCCATAGGAGAATTAATAATTGTCCCCATATCCATATAATAAAAATTAAACATTTATTACTTTTACATTTAATGAATCTAAGTATTTTCTTTCACTTTCAACAATTTTTTTATCAGTAATAATAGCATCCACAGCTTCAATAGAAGCTATGTTCACAAAAGACTCTTTATTAAACTTACTATTATCTACTAGAACTACTGAGTAAGATGCAGATTTTATTATTTTCTTTTTTAGGCTGGCTTTTTCAAAAGTAGGAGTAGATAACCTCCAATCAGAACTCACCCCAGAAGTTCCTAAAAAAGCTAAATTAACTTTAACATTGGATATAAATTCCTCAGCAGTTGGTCCCATAACACATCCTGTTTCCTCTTGTATTATTCCACCTACTATAAAAGTCCTTACATGATTTTGGTATAACTCCAGGGCTATTTTTAAATCATTTGTTATAATCGTTACATCCTTTATCTCTTTAACTAATCTAGCCACTTCAAAATTAGTAGTACCTGCATCTAAAAATATGGTATCTCCTTCCTTTATTATGTCTAAAGCCCTCTTAGCTATTTTTTCTTTTATATCTATATTACTTATTTTTTTTAAGTCATAAGATTGTTCTAAAAGATATATATCTCTTTTTACTGCCCCTCCATGACTTCTATATAGTAATCCTTTGTCTTGAAGTCTTTCAAAATCCCTTCTTATAGTCATCAAACTTACATTAAGTTCACTCGCAATATCTTCAACTTTTATACTTTCCATTTCTTCTAACTTATCTATTATATATTTTTCTCTTTCTGCTGGAAGCACTTTATCACCTCTTAATTTATATTGATGGTGTATTTTTACATACTATTCTTATAAGTTCATTCATATTTGTTCTTTTGCTTTCGTTTTAATGTTCGTTTATGTTAATTAAATATTATACCTTGTTTTTTATTTTGTCAATAGTTTATGTATTAATTCATATCAAACCAGTATTCACAGCTTAACATCTTGGGAATCAAGTTCGTTTTTGTATTATTAATACACTTCGTTAATTAAAAAATTAACATTTTCGAACATTCGAAAACATATCCATCATTTTTGCATAAATACAAATAAAAATCACCTTGCCAGATAAAGATAGGTAAATTGTTATAGAATTTACCTATCTTTATCTGGCAAGGTATGAGAAATATTTTTGTTAAAATATTAACTTTTCTAATAGTTCATTATAAAACTAAAATATTTATTAAATTATATACTTTTCCAACTTAAATATACCCTCCATCTACAGATATAATTTGTGATGTAATGTACTTAGCTTCATCGCTAGCAAGGAATACTGCCAATTTAGCTATGTCTTCACCTTCACCAAATCTTGATATAGGTATCTCATCAATTAAAGCTTTTCTATCTTCTTGTGACATCCATTTATTCATATCTGTATCTATAACGCCAGGTTGTATACCATTAACTCTTATACCTGAAGGTGCAAGCTCTTTTCCTAATGCTTTTGTAAAAGAATTCACTCCACCTTTTGAAGCAGAATACAAAACCTCACAAGAGGCACCAACCCCACCCCATATAGAAGAAATATTAACTATATTCCCCTCTTTTCTTTCTATCATATGCTTTACAACATTACTACAAGTATTAAAAACACCTCTCAAATTTACACCCATAATATCATCAAAATCTTTTTCTGTCATATCTATAAAAAGGCCCACTTTAGATATTCCTGCATTATTTATTAGCACGTCTATTTTACCGTATTTATCTATTATGTACTGAATCATTTTTTTTGAAAAATCATATTCCTTAATATCACCCTTTATTGTCTCACAATAACCACCTAACTTTTTTATTTCTTCTATAGTCTTTTCGGCCTCTTTATCATTATTTCTATAATTAACTATTACAGAAGCATTGCACTTTGCAAATTCTAATGCTATGCTTCTTCCTATACCTCTACTTCCCCCAGTTATAAGAACCACTTTCCCATGAAAATCCATACAATCACCCTCTATACATTTCTACATTAAGTTTTAAATTTTAATTAATGTGAATTTTTAAATCTTCACCTAATTTAAATAATCCTGTTCATTATATCACTAGTTTTATTGGGTGTGAACTCTAGATCAACTTATATAGTATGTTTATAATCAATTCTACTATTAGTATTTATAGACTAAATAAATTAGATTGCTCTATAATTCGTAGCCAGTATTTTTCTGCTAATATGAATTATAAAGCAATCTAACATTATTAACATTCATTTAAAAACTCATTTAATGATTTTTCTATATGAATCCAAGATCTCTTGGCAAATAAAACTTTTGTACTGTCACATTTAATTTGCTTTTTTAATGCCTTAGTAATTTGATGATTTACAAAATCAGTTAAGACCAGAACTAAATCTGTATTTTCAGGAACTTTAATAGATTTTTGACTTTTCTTTCTCCCTGACAAGTGATTTATTTGTTCAAATCCTTGTAATCTTAAATTTTCTTTTATATTACCTAACTTATCTCCACCTACAACTAAAACACTCACTTTATCTATCCTCCTTATGATATGTAATTGAATTTCATTATCAATTACTTTTTAAATAAAAGGATGATCTCTTAGATCACCCTTATTATATTATTGAAATCCTATTAATCTTCCAACTTGATATACAAGTACTGCTGCTACCCATCCTATTATAAATGTATAAACAGCTGAGAATATAGCCCATTTATGTGAATTTGTTTCTCTTCTTATTGCTCCTAAAGCAGCTGCGCAAGGTGTATAAAGTAATGTCATTATCATAAATGCCATAGCCGTAAGAGGAGTAAATGCTCCTTGTATTGCTGCTGTAAGTGCAGCTCCTTCCTCAACTCCTGCATAAACCATACCTAAAGTAGCAACAACAGATTCTTTAGCTATTATACCAGCAAACAAAGCAACACCTGCTTGCCATGTTCCAAAACCAGCTGGTTTAAATATAGGTGCTATTATTCCTCCTATTTTACCTAAAACTGATGCTTCACTGTATTGTTCAACTCCAAAAGGTATAACAGATAAAAACCAAAGTAATGTTACTACAGCAAATATAATTGTTCCTGCTTTTTTTAAGAATGCTCCAGCTTTTTCCCACATAAGCATTAAAACATTTTTAACTGAAGGTACACGATAAGGAGGTAATTCCATGATGAAATAGGAAGATTCTCCTTTAAACAAAGTTTTACTTAATACTTTACCAGCAATTAATGCCACTATTATTCCTATTACATAAAGTGATATTAATACTAATCCTCCCTTAGCAGAGAAAAACGCACCAATAAATACTAAATATATTGGAAGTCTAGCCCCACATGAAACAAAAGGATTTATAAGTATGGCTATCATTCTATCTTTTTTACTTTCTAATGTTCTTGTAGCCATTATTCCCGGAACGTTGCATCCACCTCCAATTATCATAGATACAAAAGTTTTTCCATGAAGTCCTAATGCTCTCATTAATCTGTCCATAACATATGCTGCTCTAGCCATATATCCACTATCTTCTAGAACACCAATTAATAAGTACATAACCATTATTATTGGAAGGAATACTATTACCGATCCTACTCCATTTATAAGTCCATCTGTAACAAAAGAAGTTAGCATTTCTGAAGCTCCTGAATTTGCCATAGCTTCTCCAGCTTTCTCTCCTAGAACACCAAACCATTCTTCCAATGTATCTGCAAAAAATTGTCCAACAACAAATGTTGCCTGATATAAACAAAACATTATAAAAGCAAATATCGGAATTCCTAGAAATTTATTAGTAACAAATCTATCTATCTTATCTGACAATGTTTCCTCATATTTTTCTGATCTTTTTATAGATTTTTGTACTACTTCACCTATAAATTCATATCTTTTATCTACAATTGCCATTTCAGGTTCATATCCTAATGATTCCGTTAATCTCTTAACACTATGTGAAAGTTTATCTAATACCTTTTGAACATTTCCTTTTTCTTTTATGTTGTTTAGGATATAAGAATCATTCTCTAATAACTTAATAGCTGTCCATTGTGCTGGATATTCTATTGATGCAGCACTTTCTTCAAGAGATGCTTTTAAATTCGAAATTTCTTTTTCAATTTCCGAACCATAAGCAATTTCTACTCTTGCATTCCTTCCTTTTTTTCCATATTCTAATACTTTAGAAATCAATTCTTCTATTCCTTGCTTTTTAGTAGCAACAGTAGCTATAACAGGTACCCCTAATTCAGCCGATAATTTATCAATATCTATTTCTATCTTCCTATTTTTTGCTTCATCTACCATATTTAAAGCTACAACTACATTTGCATTCATTTCAAGAAGCTGTGTAGTTAAATATAAGTTTCTTTCTATATTAGTAGCATCAACTACATTAATAACTACATCTGGATTGTCCTTTATAATAAAATTTCTCGCAACAACTTCATCTTCAGAATATGCTCCTAGGCTATATGTTCCTGGAAGGTCTACTATCTCTTCTTCATTATCTTTATATTTTAATTTTCCTACTTTTTTTTCTACTGTAACCCCTGGCCAGTTACCTACATGTTGCCTTGATCCTGTCAAAGCATTAAATAATGTAGTTTTACCACAGTTAGGATTACCTACCAAAGCTATTGTACTCATTATTCTCCCCCTTATGCAAAACGCTCTTATATGACTTCAATATTCATTCTCATTTATTAATTAAAAAAATAACCTATTATAACAATAATCTTAAAATTACTTATATTACATATTCCATTTGAGCCATCAACAAGCTTGAACCATAATTTTTTGTGCCATTCCTCTTCCAAGAGCTATACGACTCTCTCCTAATCTAACTATGATTGGTCCATTATTATTGCTTATAATTCTAATTTCTGTACCTTTATTAAAACCCATCTCTACCATCTTCTTAGAAAAATCTTCTCCTCCAGCTATATCATGTATTATAACTTTACACCCAATATTAGCAAAACTCAAAGGCATTCTCTCCATAAAAAAACCTCCCTTTAAATTATTCTACTGTAATATACATAGCTTCTGCTTTTCTAAGAGTAAGTTTATACCCTCTTATTAATACTTCTATAGGATCTCCTAGTGGTGCCTTACCTGATACTTGAATCTGTATTCCAGGAACTATACCCATATCCATTAAACGTCTTCTAACATTGCTTTCTCTAGATATAGAGGTAACTTTAGTTTTAACTCCTACAGAAACTTCATTTAAGCCTCTAGCCATAATTATCTGTCCCCCCTTTAAAATAAAAACAAAATCAATAAAAGCACAAATGATTTATTATATCAATTTAAATTAATAATTATTTTCATTTACATGTAAATGATACTCTTTTTCAATTGTATTGTCAATAACAATTGCTAATTTTTATATTAAACTCTAAAAGGATCCAGATCTTGTATAAGCAAATTAATAACCTTTACTTTAGCATCATCATACCTTTTAAAAGTATCTTTCGCTTTCTCCATATCATGATATACTTTCCAATATCCCATTATTAAACATTGTTTATTAGGACAATCTGTAAACTCCAATACATCATCAACAGGATATCCTAAAAAGATTCCTATCTCATGTGGACATACATTCTCATATCTTTGACTTAATAAATTTAAACTTTCTTTTAAACTCATTTCTTCTGTATAACCAAACCTTTGCAAAAACTTTATACTTTTATCCTCCTTTAAAATCTTTATTAATTCTTCACTATTATAAAATAACACAGAAACCATATTTTCATTATGTTTAAGTTCATAAAACTCTAGAGGGATTTCTCTTCTTATTTCTTCCTTATATAATTCCCAATATTTATATAAATTTTTTATCTCTCTATTTTTAAAAACAACAAGGGAAGATGGTTTTTCTCCAGCAATGGTTGGTGCTGTACTATAAGCAATAGTAGAAATCAAGTATTTTTTATCCTCTTGCTTTTCTATGGTATTTATAAACTCTCTAATTAAATCCTTACTCATATATTCCATCCTCCCTTCAATGATATTTAGGTAAGTTTAATCCAAAGTTAAAAAGTTTCGTTATTTTTCTAAGGTCTATTTTCCTGTAACATATTATAATTTATGAATCTAATTATGCTTTTGCTAACATTTCACCGAGTTCTTTACATTTTTGTATATCTTCATCATTGGGTTCGTTGTTCGCCATTAATCCTTCATCTTCTATTAAATCAGCTCCAACACCTTCCATTCTCTCTACCCAATTCCTCATCCACTCTCCGTCTCCCCATCCATATGAACCAAATAATGCGATTTTCTTTCCTTGTACTTTTGACTCAATAGATTCAACAAATGGTTCCATTTCAGCTTCTTCTAAAACTTCTTGTCCCATAGATGGGCACCCTAATGCTACTACATCTGCATTTATAACATCATCGACTGAAGCCTCACCTACATTAAGCAATTTAACTTCTGCCTCATTTCCTTTTGCACCTTCTGCTATTGCCTTAGCCATAGCTTCTGTATTTCCAGTTCCACTCCAATAAATAATATTTATTTTTTTCATAGTTACCCCTCCTAAATGATAATGAGTTTCAATTTCATTATCAGTATATACTATTATCTTTGTTTTGTAAATATCTTTCCGATATTTTTATTAAATTTTATTCAATATATCTATAAAATCTACTCCATTACTAATTAAATTTATAACTTTTTCTCTACAAGAGTCATACTTCTTAAATACATTTAATGCGTAATTAAGATTATGATATACTTTCCAATATCCAAATATTATAGCTTCCTTTTGATTATCACTTATAAATTCAATTACATCCTCTAAAGGATACCCTAAAAAAACTCCTATTTCATTAGGACAACTATAATAATATCTATTTTTTAATAAAGAAAGACATTGTTTTAATGACATTTTTGATGTGTATCCATATTGTTTTAAAAACTTTGTATTCCTTTTATTTTTTAATATTTTATTCATTTTACTATTATCATAAAAAAGAACAGCTGTACTATCACTATTATTTTTTAATTCATAAAAACTTATATTTAATTCTTTATATATATCATTTTTATAAATTTCCCAAATATTATTTAATTTTCTCTTTCCTTGATTATGAAAAATTATAAGGTATGAAGGCTTGTGCTTTGCTATAGTAGGTGCAGCACTATATAAAATCATTGCAATTAAATAATCCTTATTACTAAACTTATCAATTATATTCATAAAATTATATTTCTTTAGATTATCCATAAAATACCTCTCTATCTTTTGTTTTAATAATTTTTAAGAATACATTAGATTACCAAAACAGATAATTCATATACTTTTCTTTAAATCTTAATAATATTATTTACATTAATAAATAATATATTTTGCTTAATTAAACAATTTCTAAACAAAGCGAATCATAAAAGAAAATGTATATAATATTCTCTAAAAGCAAATTATAATGAATGTGAAAATAAGTTTAAGGAGGTTTTCTTAATGGCTTTTAAAATTATTGATTCCTGTGTGAGCTGTGGAGCATGCGAACCCGAATGTCCTGTTAATGCAATCAGCCAAGGTGAACATTATTATGTTATAGATCCCAACACTTGTATAGACTGTGGCGCTTGTGCCAATGTCTGTCCAGTCGGTGCTCCTGTACCAGAAGATTAGATTATAAACTTTAGTTAATATAGCTAAAATAATAAAAAGAGATAGAATGTGAAAACCATTCACATTCTATCTCTTTTTATTATTTATATTACACTATAATTAATTTTCTTAATTAAATTACTCAAGTGCTAATCTAACTTTTTTAGTAGCTAAAGGACATAACGCACCATCAATAATCATATCATTAACAATATTCCACGCTTTTGATGCTTCCATCCCTTTCCTATAAGGTCTATCTTCAGTTAATGCTTGATATACATCACAAACACACATTAATTTATCTATATCACCAAGTTCACAACCTAGAAGCCTTTGTGGATATCCCTTACCATCAACTCTTTCATGATGATTGGATGCCCATGAAGTTATGTCTTCTATACCAGGTATTTGCTCTAATATTAATCTTGTATAATAAGGATGAGTATCAATTATACCTCTCTCATATGTATTTAATTTCCCATTTTTGTTTAAAATGCTATTTGGAACTGCAATTTTACCAAGATCATGTAAAAGTCCTGCAATATACGCTTTTTTTTGGACGACTTGATTATATCCTAATATATTTGTAACACAATACATCTTATTTGCTATACCTCTTGAATGATTATGAGTAAACTTGCTTTTACTATCTATAATACCTGCAAAAACTTCTGAAATATTCTCTAAAGACTCTAAATTAATATTTAGCATATCTTTAGGCAAAATTTTATTTAAAATATAATCAAAATTATTAAATTTACAGTCTAACCAAAATCTTTCGCCTTCAGATATTTTTAGAAAACCATCTATAACTTCTGAGCTTACCCTTTTGTTTTTATTTTTAATAATAGCTTCTGTAAATATATATTTTGCTTTTATATAATCTATACGTTCATCAAATATAGAATCAAATTCATCAGCAAGCGAGACTATTTGAGAAATAATTGGTATATTATTTCTATATAATTCAAAAGGTCCTTTGCCATCCCATCTTTCATGATGGTATTTAATAGCTATATAAACTTCTTCAGGCAAATTCATCCTCTTTAATATATGTTCACCCTTTTTACAATGAACTATCCAATTAGTCTTTTTATCTAATATATCACTTCTATTATAGTTGTTTATTCCTATATCATGTAATGCTGCTGCATAATATACATTCTTAATTTTATCTTCAGTTAAATTTAAAGCTCTTGCTAATCTTATAGAAATATAAGCTATCCTTTTAGCATGATTAATACTTTTACATTCTGCTATATCTAATGCCATAGAAAACGCATTAAATACATGAAAAGATGGTATTTCATTAAAATACGTTCTCTCCATAATCGTTATATATCTCCTTTACATAAATAAATTTTTGACTTAGTTTTAGATACTAAATTCCTCTATACTATTCTTTAAATTCATTTCTATTGTTCCTAAAGCTTTAGAATTTTTTATTACATTTTTCATATCACTGCTTTGATTCTCTATAAATAGAATGATTTTCTCATTGAAAACAGATAAACTCTTAAAATCATTAGATATTTCTTCAAATATTTTAGAAACCACTTTATTATTTTCTTCCATTCCTTCAAACTGTCTATATAATATATTCATACCAAAATTCATATCTAAAATCGATTCTTCAATATTCTCAAAACATTTATTAGTTATCTCTAAAGATTCACATGTTTCATTAACTATTTTAACTTCAGTATCCATATTTATTTTTACAGCATTTATTTCTTCCTCTATCTCAATAATTATATTTTCTATATTATTAGTAGCTATTACTGTTTGTGCTGCAAGCTTTTTTATTTCTCCTGCTACAACAGCAAATCCTTTTCCTTCTTCACCAGCTCTTGCAGCTTCTATAGCTGCATTTAAAGCGAGTAAATTAGTTTTATTCGATATTCCTTTTATTACATGTACTATACTCCCTATATCCCTTGATTTTTCATTTAAATATTCAATTCCATCTTCTAAGTCTAAAACTGCTTTTTTATTTACCTCAAATTTATTCTTTAATTCTTGCATAGCATTTACACTCTCATAATTAAGTTCTTGAATTTCTGTGGATTTGTTCTTTATATTTTTAATATTATCAGTTACTCTATATATATCTTCTGTAAGTTCTATAATCTTTTCTGTACCTGTTTCAATATTACTTGTTCTATCTTGCATTTTCTCAAATCTATTTTTTATATTAGATACATTTTCTGCATAGCAATTATTTAATTTACTTATACATGAATCAATATTTTCGTATACTTCATTTGCTTCATATAAATCATCACTTATACATAATATTTTTTCTTTAATTTTATTTTTAAAAAAATATATATTATCTAAAATCTTAGGTTGTCCATGAATCTGATTCCTATTATCATTATCAAGATTTATATTTAAAATTTTATTTAATTCACTATATAAAATATCAGCTTCCCCTAAAACTTTTCTCATAGCTATTATAGCTAATATAATAAATAAACTAGTTGATATAAAAATAATAGATACTTGTTTAAGTATTATACTTCTTACACTTATAGTTAATGGTGTATTTATTAAAATTCCACTTTCCATGTTAAGTAAAGTTATTCCTATAATAATAGAATTTAAAACTAATATACCACTAATAATTCCATAACACTTTAACCTTATATTCTTCATACTTTCCTCCCTTATTAAATGTGTATTATTTACAATTTAATTGTCATATTAAAGATAACTTTATAGATGAAAAATTCTATGTTCAGTTATTCTTTGTCTATTTTATCTTACTTATATACCATAAGATATTGAAAACAATTCTCATTTTCAATAATTTATTATATATCTTTATGCTAATTATTTCAACATTTATCTACAATAAAAATAAAGTTATCTCTGAAATATCCTTATAAATAGATTTCAAAGATAACTTTATGTTAAAAAATTATTCTAGATAGATTTTGAAGGTAACACACTATATAATAAATTTATGTAATACTTATTTATTATATAAAAATACATGTTAAACATCTAAACTTTAAACTTGCTTAAAATATATTTGTATATAACAAAAATGTAAGCCACGCAAGGTAACTTACATTTTTAAGTTTAATTATTCTTGTACTATAGCTCCTGTTGGGCAAGCATTAGCACAGCTTCCGCAATCTATGCAAGAATTTGCATCGATTTCGAATTGAGCATCTCCTTGATTGATAGCTCCTACTGGACATTCTGAAGCACAAGCTCCACAGCTTACACAAGCATCTGTAATTTTAAATGCCATAATAAAACCCTCCATCTCTTGTTTTTATGTATTTGCCTTACAACAAATTTACAAATTATATATTACCATATTTATTGATATAAACAAAGACTTATTTAATATTTTTTTCAAAATTAATAAGTATTCTTAGATAAGAAGTATAATCTAAGCTTAAATGTATGTTTTTTTGATTTTTGAAAATATAACCTAATTTGATATATTATATTAATTTTTTTTATAACTTATAAATCTGACTATTAAAGCAGATGAAATTGGTACATAGAAACTGATGAAATTATGCAAACTAACATAGATGGTGTATTTTCTAGCAGAAAATTTCCTGAAAAATATTTAAATAACTAAGAAAATAATAATAAATACCATTATTAAAACCTTAATGGTATAAAAATACACCTTAATAAAAATTAAGGAGGTTTCTTAATATGATAAAAGTATATTCGACTCCAACTTGTTCTCATTGTAAAAAAGTTAAAGAGTTTCTAGATTCTATAAATGCTAACTATGTCGATGTAGATGTGCTAAAGGATAGAGTAGCAAGAGAAGAAATGATAGAACTTTCAGGTCAACAAAGGGTCCCTGTAATCAGTATAGATGGTGAAATAGTTTTAGGATTTGATAAACCAGCTATAATAAACACTCTTGATAAACATAACGCTTTAATGAAATAAATAATATTCCTGCTTTACTAAAAAATATATACTAATTTATAAATCTAGGTTGTTGGATAATAATAAAATATAAATTATTCAACAACCTAGATTTGTTTTAGAACTTTATTTGTTTTAGTGTTTCAAATAAATAATTACATATTAATTTTTTTTATTGTTATTGTTTTTTTTGTATGGATAACTATGGTCACTTGCTTCAGGCTCTTTTTTAAGCTCTGGATCATCTTGATCTACATGAGGATGAATTTCTTTTTCTGCTTGGAGATACTTCTTTAATATTTTCTTAAACTGACTAATGTCGTACTCTTTTTTATCTGGTTTTTTATCTTTAAAAATAAAATCATTTAAAATTTTAGCATTTTGCTCTATATCCATAATTTGAACCCAGCTACCCATGTATATTCTTCCCTCACTAAGTTCATTTTGTGGTATTTGAAGCTGTTCTATAGTCAAAGGTTTAATCTTTGATACAGTATATCCATAATTTAAAAGCATTACAGGCTCTATATTGGTTTTTACAATAGGTAACAAACTATTGAGGAGCTTTGGGTATTGAATAATATTTATATCCTCTAATTTTTTAGCTAATAAAGAGATAACCAACCTTTGTCTTTGATCTCTTTCAAAAGTTCCATTTCCAACCTTTCTTATCCTTGCATAAGATAGAGCTTGTTGCCCATCTAAATGCTGCAGACCACTATGAGTAATAGTTGCAGACTTTTTTCCACCTGTAGATTCTCCTATGAATTTATTCAGCTCTTTTATTTCGTAATCCTTTACATCGACATCAATTCCACCTACAGCATCAATAAGTCCTTCAAATCCCCAAAAATCAATTATAATGTACTTATTTATATTAATTTTGAAATTATCTCTTAGTGTTTTAAGTAAAAGTTCTGGTCCTCCAAAAGCAAAAGCAGCATTTATTTTTTGTTCTCCATGACCACTTATAGGAACATAACTATCCCTCATTATAGATGTTAACTTTAATTTTTTATCATTGTCATCTATCGTCATTATAATCATTGAATCTGAACGTGCTTTTTCTTTTGGATCTCTACTATCAACACCTATTAATAATATATTATTTATACCTTCTTGTTCTTCATACTCTGGATTTTGTTCGCTAGCTGAGTTTTCATGTGTAATATCATTATCTGGAACCTTTATATTGTGTCTAACATAATAATATAATCCCCCAAAACAACATAAAACTAAGAAAAGCACTATTAATATGACTTTTACTGCTTTTTTTTTCTTCCCATCCTTGTTTTCTTTATTTTTATTTGCTCTTGAGTTTCTCATTTTATACCTTCCTAACATAAGAAATTATCATGTCATTCTATAATTTCAAAACAATCAGAATTTTTTGTAGTATTTTAATTATATCATTTACTGTATATTAACATCAAGTTTCACTCTCATTGCATAATAGATTAATTACATATAAACATATAAATACTTCTAACCTTTAGAAGTATTTATATGTTTATGTTGTATATGGTCTAATCCTTGTTTAAATACATTTTCCACATGTTCATCATCAAGTGAATAATAAACCACTTTTCCTTCTTTTCTATATTTAACAAGTCTAGCACCTCTTAAAACTCTCAATTGATGAGAAACAGCTGATTGATTCATACTTAGCAACGTACTTATATCACATACGCACATTTCATTAACAGAAAGTGCGAATAAAATCTTTATTCTAGTATTATCCCCTAATACCTTAAAAAAATCAGCTAAAGAAGTACTTATTTCTTCTGGTATCATATTCTCTTTTACTTTATGTATCACATCATTATGTATTTGATTACACGAGCAAAATTCTACCTCTGATTGTGTTTTATATTTCTTCATATAACCCTCTCCATGTATAGCAGCATATTATAATTTTTTTATTTCTTCTTCTACAAAGTTAAGCATCATATCTTCTTTTAATTGATATGATACATCTTTTCCTACAAGGTTTTCCACAAGCTTTAAAGCAAAATATATTGCAGTAGCAGGTCCTCTACTTGTAATAATATTATTATCTTCAACTACCATATCCTCACAATAAATTCCTTCTTTTAATTCCTCATTAAATCCTGGATAAGAAGTAATTTTCTTTTTTTGTATAATACCTGCCCCACCTAAAACTATAGGTGCAGCACAAATCGCTGAAACTATTTTAGAATCTTCATTAAATTTTTTAACTATATTTATTACTTCACTAGAATTTTTTAGATTGACAGAACCTGGCATACCTCCTGGAAGAACTAAAGCATCATAGTTTTTAGTATTTAAATCACTAACTATTTTATCACATTCTATATTTATATTATGTGCTCCTTTTACGTATCTTTCTTTTAAAGAACACATATCACATTGAATATTGGCCCTTCTTAAAACATCTACTACTGTAAGAGCTTCTATTTCTTCAAATCCATCTGCTAAAAATATTATAACTCGTTTCATTAACATCACTCCTTTATTATATATATTACATTCGTACTGTACATACTCCAAATTATAACATATTATTATTATATTAAGTTATTGAATATTTTTTAAATCTATTTAATAATCTATATATAATAAAAAAGCAGTAAAAGGAATTCCAATAATTTATATTGAAATTCTTTTACTGTATTCATATCATGTAAACCTATACATAAAATAATAAATTTTAATAAATTACTGGTAAGTCCCAAAGATTAGTGTTAATTTCACTAATTGATAAGTTCTTAAGGAACTCCTCCTTTTCTTCCAACATGCTTGAGCTAATACCTGCTATAGCTCCTTCTCTTGAAAGCTCAATAATTTCATACTTAGATACGTTTCTTCCATCTTCTAGTCTGTAACTTACCGTTTCTCCATTTCGATTCTTTTTGACCTCTGTTATAATGTGTTCGAATTCCAAGTTTCCAAACATCATATTAACACCTCCACCTTCATTATATGAAATTTTTGTTAAAAATTCAACTGTATTCCATTAACAGTTCATTGCCACTTATTCTTTTTTATAATATTTTGACAATTCTAAACCAGTACTATTGAGAAAATTACAGTTATTATAATACCTATTAATATAGGAATTATATTTCTTCTTGCAAGTTCAAATGGTTCAACGTCACATACTGCTGCAATAGGAACAACACTCCATGGTATAATTGTTCCTCCACCAATCCATATTGTTATTATCTGCCCTAAGGATGCTATTTTATACTTATTAATTCCTATTGCTTTATTAAACACTTGTGCTAATGTACCAACCAATGGTAGTCCAGCAAATCCTGATCCTCCCACTCCTAATAATGCACTTATACCTGTTTGCATTATTACTGCAGATATTTTATTTAAAGGTATCTTATTTGAAATATAAATTCCTATATCGGTTAAAAAACCATTAACTTCCGCTTGAAATATTACACTTGCAGTTTCCTTGCTTCCAAGAAAGAAAAATGCACTTATGATAATTATTGGAGCAAACACTTTTATTCCAAATATAAATCCTTCTACTATATACTTTCTGACATGATTTAGGGAATTTTTAAGATTATATTTTATAATAGATGCACAAACCATAATAATAATTGAAGTTCCACCTATAAGAGCGGTAGCATTACCTCCTTTTAACTTATACTTATAAATAAAAAACATATCAATTAAAAAAGATACTGGTGTTAGAAATGCAATAAATTTCGTCCCTAATCCTGCTTTAATAACTTCATCTTTCTTTTTATTACTGTTTGAAGCATAGTAATTAGTTATTTTTAATTCTTTTTTCATAATATAATAAGCTACAGCAATAGTACTAACACTCATTATTATCCAAAAAGGTACAGTAGCCTTTATTATATCAAATGGATTATCCGCTCCTGCTGTTCTTGCTGTTATTGCTGGAGCCGCTTGTATAAAATAGTCACTAGATAAAGCTGCCCCATTACCAAATAAACTTAAACAAACCGCTGCCCAAACTGCTGGTAATCCCGATTCAACTGCTGCAGGTACCATTATAGCTCCTATAAAAGCTACTGCTGGTGTAGGCCATATAATCCATGATACTAACAGCATAGTAATTCCTAATACAAAAAATGAAGTACTACTATTAGTCATAAATTTCTTCAAAGGCTTTATTATGAGTTCATCAGCTCCCATGTCTTTTAACACTTTAGACATGGAATTTAAAAGAGCTATAATAACTATTATTTCTATAAATTCTCTTCCTGATATAACAATTGAATTAAATAAAACTTGAATACTTTTTAAAAAACTATGAGTAAATACATATGCTGTTATTAATATGGCAATTAAACATGGAAGAACAGCATCCTTTTTTAAAAATATAATTAAAAGAATTACAGAAATCAGAATTATATACACATAATGAACCATTTGAAGCATTATCATATATATCCTCCACACATCTTATACTATTAAGTTATTCTTAACTTTTCATAGAAATTTTTTAAACATTAATACCTTATCTCAATTTTACAATTATTTAATATTTAAACTAAAACATCTCAAACATATACTTTTATTATTCTATAAAAATATAGTATTTATTAATAAATACTATATTTTTATAGAATAATAATTTTATCCAATTACAAATCATAGTAATAATATGATATTAAATTTAAAATTAATGTAACTCACCTTTTATTTTTTCAAAAACTAAATAAGAATCAAATTCTATTACATAAAAGATTTTTTACATTAAAAAAGCCTCCATATATATGGAAGCTTTTTTTAACCTGAGACATAGATTATTTTATTCTACGCCCGATTACTATTTAAGTTTAGCTATAAGAAATTTACTCTTTATTCCTAGTTCTTTAAATTTTGATTCATACTCTGTCATAATATTTTCTTCTTTATATTCACTATTATGCAAATCGTAAGTTTTATAAACTATTTCAAATCCACTTTCCTCAAAATACTCAAAAGACTCTTGAAAAAGTTCTAAATCATCTGTTTTAAAATAAATTTCTGTTCCCTTTTTTATAAATTTCTTATACTCTATTAAAAGCTTTGTATGGGTAAGCCTTCTTTTTTTATGTCTATCTTTAGGCCATGGATTACAAAAATTTATATATATCCTACTTATTTCATTCTCATCAAAAACTTCTGAAATTCCACCTATATTCATTGCTATTATTCTAGCATTTTCAATCTCAGCCTCAACAAGATTTCTAAGTGCCATTACCAAAATCTCATCTTTTAAATCTATTGCTATTATATTTTTATCAGTATATCTTTGAGCTGTCTTTGTAGTAAATCCACCTCTTCCACATCCTAATTCCAAATATATATCATTATTATTTTGAAATTCTTGACTCCATTTACCTTTTAGTTCTTTTGCTTCATCTAACGATTTAAATAAATGACTTGCCTCTAACTCAGGCCTAGCCCACCATTTTTTTCTTAGTCGCATGAACGTTCCTCCTTAGATCTCCAAAACTAAGCACCAATTGATATTATACTTTATTCTAAGAAAGCATACAACATAAAATCCTATATTAATATTAAGCATCAGCTTTCATATTATGTATCTTATCATTATTAGTTTTTACCCTATCTTTATTAAGTTTTAACTTAATTTGCTTTTTATCACTTTCTAGATTAACACCTAACATATCCAAAATAAATATAACTATTGGAATGCCTAGCAAAAGACCCCACGTTCCCATAAAATGTTCAGAAACAATTAGAATAACAAAAGTAAAGAAAACAGGCAAATTAGTTTTATTTGACATTAATTTAGGATTTAATACATAGCTTTCAAAGGCATGTATTATAGATATCATTACTAATATATAAAATACTTTTATTATACCACCTAATTGAAAAGCTATAAAACAAAGAGGTACTAATGATATAATAACTCCTGCTACTGGAATCAAGCTTAATATAAATATCATAAAACCTAAAGCAATTAAATTTTTAAACCCTATTGCAGAAAGTCCAATAAGCGAAAAACCTGTATTTACTACTGCTATAAGAATTTGAGCCTGTATAACTTTAGCAAAAGAATTCATAAAACTTTTTCCAAAATAAGACATGTATTGATAAAATCCAGATATCCTGCTATCCTTAAATTTTCTTATAAAATCTTTTATCTCTTCTTTTTGAAGAACAAAAAATAAACTTAAAATTAAAGATAGAAATATGTTAACTGCCCATTTTCCTATATTAGTTGCACCTTCAACTAAACTATTCACTCCCATATGAGTATATTTGCCAATATCCACTTGCTCTAATATTTTTGTAATATACTTAGATTCTGTAAATTTAAAATTAGACGCTTCATGTATAAAATGTGCACTCTCATTGACTGCTACTGGTATATACTTTGTAATAACAAAACCTAATATTAAAACTATAAACGTATAAATAGCAAAAATAATCAATTTAGGGCTTACCTTTATAAATTTACTTAACTTATCCACAATAAACATTTTTGTAGTATCTACAAAATATGCAAGTAAAAATGTAAGTAAAAACAAATTAAACATTGGTTTTATAAAATATAACATTATTAATAAAATAATTAAATACATTGCTTTTTTTGTAGCTTGTTTTTGCCAAAGTTGCTTCAACATAGTATCATCTCCTATTAGGGTTAGCAAAATTTAACTATATCCATTCTTAACACTACTTGCATATAGATATCTAATGCAATTTTCTCAATTAAATATTTAGAATTCAGCAAACATTATAGCACAATTTTATATGTTTTTTCTTAAATATATCTTAATACAATCATAAAAATAATTAAATAATATATAAATATAAATTTGTTAATACATCTATACTAGTTAATTGCTATGTCATAGATAAAAAGCCGCTATGATTTTAATTAACTAATAGCGACTTTAATTAACAAATTATTCGTCTTTTACACCATAAAAATAATTATAAATTTAGTATTAATTATAAATTTAATATTAATTATACAAATAAAGTTTTTTAACCATACAATCTTTTTTAAATAAAGCTTCCTATCTTGTCACTTTTCTTCATCTTGAAAGTAGCCACAAGAAATAATACTAATGCAAACGCAAGTAAAATTACTATATTTATTCCCGTATCCTTAATTCCTCCTCCATTTTGAAGCTTTGATATCGCTTCTATAGCCCATTTCTGAGGAACAAAATTAGATATTCTTTGAATCTTATCTGGCATTATCTCAATTGGCCAAAAACATCCCCCTAACATACATGTTGGAGTAATTATCAAGGTAGATAAATTTCCCGCTTCTGCTGTTGATTCTGAAAAAGCAACAACTATCATTCCTATACCTATAGATACAATTCCTAATAGCATCATAACTAAAAATAATTTATATACTTCCATGTATATGTCAATATTTAATATACACTTTATAGCTACAATAGCAAGTATTACTTGAATTGATATAATAATTAAATTTGCTAATATATTGCTTATCATATATATTCTAGAATTTACAGGAGTCGAGCATATTCTTTGATAAGTTCTTTCTCTTTTTTCCTTTAAAATTATATTTGAAGTAGACGTAGCTCCAATAAGAAGAAACATTATTAAAATTCCTAATCCTCTTTCTGTTAATTCTTTATTTAATTCTTTATCTTTAACTTTTTCAACACTTAATTTTAAATCTTGATTTTTATATCCATTATATATTGCATTAAATTTATCTTTATTTCCTTTAGAAGCCTTAGCTATATCTAAAATATTTTTTATATATAGGTTAGTATAATTTTCAACCCAAGCCGTTACTTCTTTTCCTTGAATAGATACCATCTTAATGCTTTCTAATTTATTATTATAAATCTCTTCACTAAATCCTTTTGGTATAATAATAGCAAGATTCACATTTTTATTTACTACATTGTTTTGTACATCCTTCTCTTCAATAGGTATATTTTCAAATTTTCCTGTATTCTCTAGATATTTAAGCATATCCATTGAAATAACACTATTATCTTTATTAACTACTCCTATCTTTATTTTTGTCACTTCACCCTTTCCCATTATTGCCATTATTATAGCTAGCGATAATATAGGCATTATAAAATAACCTATTAGATTAGACTTTTTCCTTAAGGTAACTTTTAAGGTATTTAAAGCTAGTACAAATATATTCCTCATTTAAGCTTCCTCCTTTCTAAAAAGCATTGTAGCAATCATTAAAAATATAAAAGCTATACTAAAATTAATTAGTACTGCAGGAAACACTTTTTCATAATTATTTGTAAATACAATATTTAATATAGAACTATTAACCCACCTTATAGGAGAAAAATTTGACACATTAGTAAGAAGTGTATTCTTAAATTCATCTATAGGTAAGTATCCTCCACCTAAAAATACCATAACAGGAATTACAGCATTTAATATTCCATTCATAACGGCTTCTGTCTTTGTCAAAAATGCTACCCCTATTCCTATAGACACCGCCATCACAATCTCCGAAAATAAAACAAGTAATAAAATAGGTAAATTATCTCCCCAATTTACTTTAATTACATACTTACTAAACATAATTACAATAATAATTTCAATTACCGTTATAATTACCGAAGATAGTATTTTTCCCATAAAAATTTCTTTTTTTGTAATAGGTGCTATAATCATTCTATTACTCGTCTTTCTGTTTTTTTCACCAACAATTCCAAAAGCTGCTGTCATAGATGAATACATTATTATTAAAGTAGTCATTGTAACACCATAATAATCTATAGCCCTTGGTTCCTTCTTTTCATTTAAAGATTGTATATTTACATACTTTTTATTATTTTCTTTTAAAATCTGTCCAACCATTCTTGGATCATGTCTTCCTATTTCATTGACTACATTATATCTTTGTACAAATGTATTCAATATTCCTTCAACAAAACTACCTCCCAGTCTATTTCTTTCATTCTTGAAAATTTTTATTTCCTTCTCATTTTCATTAATCAATAAATAACAAGCATAATCTCCATTTTCAAGGCTTTTTTTAGCTTCTTCTATATTATTGGTTTCTTTAAATTCTACATTATAATTTTTAAGTTTATCTTCTAATAAATTAAAACTAGTTCCTATATTATTATCTTTCCCTTGTATAGTATATAGTACATTTATTTGTCCCAATTTAATATCTCCATTCATAGCACTAGAAAGGGCTGTTCCTAATATAACTATTAAAACAATAGGAAATAAAATCATAAGAGCTAGTTCTTTTTTGCTTCTAAATCCTTCTTTCATGTCTTTTAAGATTATATTTAATATATTCACTATATTCCCCCCTAATCTCTCAATTTTCTTCCTGTTAATGTTAAGAATACTGTTTCAAGATCAGGTCTTTTAGTTTCAATATTCTTTATTTCTATACCTTTGCTTGTAAAATACAATATTATTTTATCTAAATTATTGATTTCTTTAGAACTATATATCTTTATTCTATTTTCATTAATTTTAGCTTCTAAAACTCCATTTATATTTTCTATCTCATCAATATTTATATCTAAATTAAAATCCACAGTAACCTCTGTATAATTTCTATCTGTTACAATAGATTTCAATTCTTCTTTACTACCTTCTGCAATAACCTTTCCATGATCTATTATTCCTATCTTTGTACAAACAGATTCAACTTCTTCCATATAATGAGTAGTATAAATTATTGTACATCCCATAGAATTTAACTTTTTAACTGATTGTAATATATGATTTCTAGATTGAGGATCTATTCCAACTGTAGGTTCATCCATTATTATTAGCTTAGGTTTGTGTGCTATAGCGCAAGCTATATTAAGCCTCCTCTTCATTCCTCCTGAAAAACCTTTTGGAAATTCCTTCGCTTTATCATTTAATCCAACAAACTCCAAAGCTTCCATAGCACTTTCTCTTAGTTTTTTTCCTTTTAGTCCATAAAGACTTGCAAAAAAACTTACATTTTCAAAAGCAGTTAAATCTTCATATATAGCTATTTCTTGAGGTACTACTCCTATATTCTTTTTAGTATAATAAGCTTCTTTATTTATATCTTTATCTAAAATTTTTATTTGTCCTTTATCCATAGATAAAAGTCCACACATCATGTTAATAGTTGTACTTTTCCCTGCTCCATTTGGCCCAAGTAAACCATATATTTCTCCCTCATGTATATTTAAATTTATATTATCAACAGCAATTAAATCTCCAAATTTTTTCATTAAATTTTCTATTTTAACTATATTCATATACTCACTCCCTATTTATATATATCATGCTTTTATTATATAAAAAAACAGTAGATAAATTTAGTAGATAAAGTCATGTTTAATATATGACAAAAGTCATATATTTTTATCATATATACCTCCACTAATGCTCTACTACTTCTTATGCATATAGCCATATAACATTATTATTGCTAATTATAAGTTTCAAACTCTATATTTGGAGTGAAAAAATCTATTTATAGTCTTGATATTAAGCTCTAAAGATAAAGTTAAACATTTTCATGTTTATTTTTATATAAAAAATGGGACAGCATTAATGCTGTCCCTTAAAATTTACCTTTTAAATAATATATAGCAATCTGTGTTCTATGACTTAATCCAGTCTTAGATAAAATATTACTTATATAATTCTTAACAGTCCCTTCTGATATATACAACTTTTTAGCAATCTCTTTATTAGATAACCCTTCTGAAATTGCTACTATCACTTCTAGTTCTCTCTCCGTAAATAATATCTCACCAATTGAATGATTTACACTACTATTTAATCCATGTACTATTTTGTCTAATATTAAATCTTCCATAACCGTATTTCCATTATAAACAGTTTTTATAGCATTAATTATTGTATCTGGTGGATTGTTTTTTAAAATATATCCCTTTGCCCCATACTTTATTGCATCATATATATACTCGTCTTCATCAAAAGTAGTAAGTATTAATGCTCTAGTATCTGTTTTAGATACAATGCCTTTAACCGCTTCAACTCCATTCATAACCGGCATTCTAACATCTAGTATAGCTACATCTATATCATTATTTAAGCAGCCTTCGACTGCCTTATATCCATCTTCTACACACTTACTGACCTCAATTTCACCTGTCATTTCTAAAATAATTTTTAGACTTTCTCTTATAAGTGCATCATCATCTGCAATTAAAACTTTAATTGCCATAATGTAACTCCTTTCACTGAATAGGTAAAAGTAGTATTACAGAAAAGCCCTCATATCCGTCTATAATTACTTTTCCCTCTACATTTTCGCATCTTTCCTCTATCCCTTTAATTCCAAGTCCCTTAATCACACTTGAACATCCAACACCATTATCCTTAACTTGAAACTTTATAATTTTATTCAAAATCTCAATTTTTGCTTTTATTTCTGTTGCATTTGAATATTTTATTGTATTAGTCAAAATCTCCTTCAAACTATCATTAATTATCTTCCAATACACCATAGAGACTGCTCCTAAGTCTCCTTCACAATATAGGTTAGTTTTTATTCTACTATTAACCTCAAACTCTGCTAATATAAGCTTTAATTTGTTTACACCTATTTGCTCAACAGGAGGTTTTATATTTCTTAAAGTGGCTCTTATGCTATCCATACCTTCTCTTAAAACATTTATGGTATTTTGAATCATATCTTTAGATTTTGTAGTATCTTTATCCATTATAAATTTTATAGCCTCAAGCTGCATTAAGCTTCCTGAAATAGTATGTCCAATATTGTCATGTATTGCCTGGGCAATTTTATTTCTTTCTTCTAATTGAGACATATACTTTATCTGCTCACCATATTGAATGTCCTTAACCGAAGAATTATTTAGTAAATAATTTTTCTCTCTCAAATATTCATTTTCTTTAGTAAGTTTTTTTACTTTTAAATTAAATATATTATATATTCTAACTATCACATAAGTGAGCATTAAAATAACTAAATACTCATTAAAAACATTATTTTCAAGCCAAAATAGTGGTACAGATAAAAAGCATATTCCTAAACTTTGTCTAATATTAAACAAATTAAGCACTTCAAAAAAATTCATAGGCAACAGTAAGATAAATACATTATTGATTAGTATAGTACTACCAAACAAAAAGACTAAAATAAAAACCTCCATTATTTTTATTTTAATCTCATCTTCAATAATATATGTATATACACAAAGTGCCATATAAATTAATAATATTACTACTACATAGGAAAGATTATGGAAATTAGTTTTATTTACAGAAATAGCCGCAGTATATATAACTATGAAAAATTTGCTTAATATAAGCAACCCTTCCATACTACACCTCAATAATTCTAAACTATAAGATTAACTATTAGTAAAAAAAATCTAGTAAGTAAATTTGTTGGTGGATAAATTATAAGTCCTGCAAGAGAATTCCCACCTAATATAGGTAAAATCAAAACTAATAATATTATCATTTGATATCTATATAGTTTGTCAGCTACTTCATAAAAAAATTTAGGGAATAAGTCTCTTAAAATGTGGAAACCATCTAAACCTGGTATAGGAAGTAAATTAAATACCGCTAACAAACAATTTATTGAAATACCACCAAGGCAAATTTTATATAAAACATAAAATAATTTTTCATTTTGGAGTGGTAACTTAGACAGAACCCCTAACAAAACTGTAAATATTAAAGCTGCAAATAAATTTCCTATAACTCCAGCAATAGACACCTTGAGATCATCTTTATAATAATTTTTAAAAGCATTAGGATTAGTTTCAACCGGTTTTGCCCATCCAATTCCTATAATTAAAATCATAAGGAATCCTATAGGGTCAATATGTGCCAATGGATTTAAAGTTAATCTGTCTTGAAATTTAGGTGTTTTATCCCCTAACCTATCTGCCATCCACGCATGAGCATATTCATGAAAAGTAAACCCTACTAGTATCCCTGGAATAATTAATATCTTGTATAACAATGTATCAGTACTAAACATACTTATCCTCCTTTTTATTATAATTATATCAAATACAAATTAATAAATACAAAATTTATAATTGTTTTGAAATTTACACCAAATTAATATTTTTATAAAATATAGTCTACTTATTATAATAGGAAAGCCCCATTCTTAATCAGAATAAAGCTTTCCTATTATTCTATTGCTAAAATTAACTTTAAAAACTATCCAGTCTAAGTATAATTTTCTTACTTTAACTGAGTTTCTACTAATTTCCCTTCACTAGTAGAAGCTATTCCATTTTCATACATTTGCATAAAAATACCTTTATATACAGTCTCTTTATTAGAAGCAACTTCAGTAACAGTTCCTTTTAGATTGTCATTAATATATACCTTACCCTCTTTTGAAATAAAAATATCTTTTTTATCTATAGGGTTTGTAAGTGTAATCTTTTTCCACTCAGTAGTATCTTGTTCTGCTCTACCACAATATATATTTTTCACTTTTGAAGATCCTGTATCACTATTTTCAAGTTCTCCTAGGTAAATTCTATCTTCTTCATCTGCTGATATAAGGCATACATTATCAATATCTTTCATAGAAATAGAATCACTACTACCTGTTATATATACTTTTCCTTCTTTTGGCGCTTCATAAGTTATTCTATCATCATTAGGAAGTATTTTTATATCACCTATAAAATAAGCTTCTGTTCTTACCTTTTCAATCTTCTTCATAACATCTATACTATAAATAGTAGTTTTTCCACCTTTTAATGCAGTTTTAACATATATCATATTAGTTAAAGGAGTCAACTCTATATCTTCTATATAAGATTTCTTTGAAGCTGTTATTGACGTTTTTTCACCTTCTTTTGTCTGCATTAAATCTTTTTTATTTCTTTCTGCATCATAAGAACAAAACATATATTTGTTGTTATTTCCCTGTTCTTTTTTCATAGCTAAAAGTATTATATCCCTATCTGGTGCCCATTTGTAAAATTCCACTTCATAATTCTCTTCTAATTCCATTTGATTTTCTTTTCCAGTATAAACATCAATTACTTTTAAAACATCATCTTTATAGTAGGACACAAATCCTCCATCATATGAAACAGCGACATGTTCTGCATCCTCTGGAATTGGCACGTCTACTTTCTTTCTCTCTTTTTTCTTTTCATTAACTACTTTTTTAGCTACTATATTAGTAGTACCTTCAGCTGCAAATAAATAATTATCAACATAGTATAAAACAGCTACTTGAATAGTCACGGATATTAGCATCCATACCATTATTTTTTTTATAGCTTTCATCTATTCTTATTCCTCTCCTTTTACGATTCCACATAAAATATCGTAGGTATTGATCTTTCTCCTAAAGCATCGCAAGGATTATTTATAACTTCTCCTTCATAGTATAATGTTGAAGATGAACCTCCATCTAGATTAGCTGCATTATAAGCCCCATTTTCATACATTAAATCCTGAACTTCTCTATAAGTTGCCCCTAAACTTCCCGGTTGTCTTCCATCTATAACAAGAAGCATAATGCTTCCATCTTTTCTTTGTCCTATAGCGGTTCTTGGAGCAATTCCACCTCCACCATCTCCACTCTTTATTGTCTTCTTGCCACTAACAATCATAGTTTTATCAAAAGAAACTGCATCAACTACATTCTTTTGCTTCATTTCTCTTACTGTATGATATCCTACTAATAACCTTCCGTCTTTAGTAATACCTATAATTTCATGTTTCTCATCTTCATCTTTATAGTCATTATGAGCTATTTTACCATTAGAAATTATTATACCTGCAGGTTGTCCACCATTTCCAGCCCACTTCTTTCCACTTGGTGATTCATCAGTAAAGGCTCCTCCATTTACTGCTGCTACAGCATTATATCTTTTTGCCATAGCACTTGTTGTTTCTCCTGTTTTATAAAGTTTACTAGTATATCCAACCTTTACTCTTGTTGGATCATTAATTATAATCATTGTTCCTTTGAATTTATTTCCGTTTATTTCATATCTTTCTATACTACTATCATGTTTAGGCTTTATATTAACCTCTCCGTCATCATCTTGAATAATTGTTTCTATTTTATTCCTACTTTGAATTTCATTAATACGTTCTTTTGATAAGAAAGCAGTAGCAATCCATTGATGAGTCATTGTTGTCATTGCTGCACCAACCACTGTATTTTTAGCATTTTCAAATGGTCCATAGTAAAGCATGAACGGACCTGTTGCACCTGTAAAAACCAATTCAAAGATTATAAAGGCTGCAAACAATTTAAATGAAAATTTCTTTTTTGTCTTTCTATTTTTTTTACCCATCCTTTTATCACCTTTTTATTTTTATCATGTTTTCTATATCACTCTATGTATTCTACACTAAAATTTAAAATAAAGATAGTTCTTTTTTGTGAATTATTTGTGTCAATTTTACAATACACAACAATATTTTTATAATACAAATTAATATCCTAAATTTAATTATATAATAAATATTTATTTTTTTAAAGGCAAATATCCTGGAATAAATGTAAAATTAAATTACTCCAGGATATTTGTCTTTATTTAGATTTAATAATTACTATAATAATTTTGATGCTTCATGGGCAAGAGGGGATCTTTCGCATTCATCATATTTCAATGTTACTTGACAGCATAAATGGCTTCCTTTCATTTTTTCTGAAGCATAACATAGTCCATTAGATCTATAATCTAAAAAAGGTTGATCTATTTGCTCTGGATCACCTACAAGTACTAATTTACTACCTTCACTCACTCTAGTAATAATAGCCTTAACTTGTTTTGGAGATAAATTTTGAGCTTCATCTATTATTATCCAATTTTTAACTATAGATCTTCCTCTTAAAAATCCTACAGCTTCTGTAGTAATAATTTTCCTGTCAAATAACTCTCTTATTTTATCACTAAGCTCCTTTTCATTTTTATATCTTTCTTTTTCATCAGAGTCAATTAAAATTTCCAAATTATCTATAATTGGTCTCATATAAGGAGCTATTTTTTCTTCCTCAGTACCTGGTAAATACCCTATCTCTTCATCCATAGTTATATTAGGTCTACAAACTAGTATTCTCCTGTACTCTCCACTATTTTCTTGTATTATTTTATCTAACCCTACAGCAAGAGAATATAATGTTTTACCAGTTCCTGCTGGTCCCTTTATTATTACAAGTGGTACTTTATCTGCACTACAAAATAAGGCTTCTAACATAAACTTTTGCCCCACATTTCTAGGACTTATTCCAAGTGGGGATTTATCTTTATATATAAGTGGCACCACTTTTTCTCCATCAAATTTTCCTAGAGCTGTTTTTTTTGGATTTTGTAAAGAGTGCATTATTAAAAACTCATTTGGATATAACTTTGGAATAGAATATTGCTGAGTCTCCTCTGAGTATAGTTTTAAATCTTGAAAATTAATATACTTCTTTTTATAAAACTCATCTATTTTCTCTGAAGACACATATACTTCTTGTCTCCCAGTATATTGATCATCATACTCTGGAACTACCTTTTCATAATAGTCATTGGCTCTTATATCCATAATATCTGCTTTAATTCTTTCGAATATATCTTTTGTAATTAAAAATACATCTTCCCCATTTTCTTTTAATCCCTTACAAATCTGAATTATTCTATTATCTGCTTTAGCTTTATCCCAAGAGTACGGAATCTTTGTTTCATAATGATTCATTTCCACTCTGAGACTTCCACCATTAGGCAACTTTATTCCCTTATTTAATTTTCCTTTTTTTCTTAATCCATCAATTAATCTAGCAGCTATTCTTGCATTTGCTCCTAGCTCTCCTGTATTTTTTTTAAATGTATCTAATTCTTCTAAGACAACTTCTGGTATAACTACATTACCATCTTCAAAACAAAATATGGAACGTGGAGAATATAGTATAACATTAGTATCTAATACATAAGTTTTTCCCAAAATATAATTCCCCCTCTCTCTATATTTATATTATGCTTATAAGGTTATATATGTATTAAAAACCAGGAAAAATATACAAAGTTTATTTGTATTTCAGAATAATTGACTAAAGATAATTTATATTATATAATATAAATAATTACATGATAAGGGTGGTGTCTATGGATAACATAACCTCTACTTTTAGAGAAAAAAAATTAAAACTTACACCTCAGCGTATAGCCGTTTATAAATACCTACTTTCCACTAAAGAACATCCTTCTGCTGAAACTATATATAAGGCTTTACATGAAGATTATCCAACTATGAGTTTAGCCACTATATATAAAACACTAAAGACTTTAGTTGAAGTTAACCTAATTCAAGAAATTAATGTAGGTGAAGGAAATTTTAGATATGATGGTAATGCTATACCCCATCCTCATATACAGTGTTTAAATTGTGGAAAAGTAGACGATATAGAAGGAATCTCATTTTCTAATTTAAACGAAACTGTGAAAGACTATACAGACTATGAAGTTCTTTCAAACAAAATATATTTCTATGGTCTATGCTGTAATTGTAAAGAAAAAGCATAATAGATTTAGTTCTATTATGCTTTTTCTTTAATTTTTTATAAATATTTTGTACTTGTACCTCATAAATATAATTAAGTGGAGGTGCCAAAATGAAATTTAAAGTATTTTTTATAAAAAGAAAACATATATACTACTCTGTATTGATTTTACTAGTTTTTATATTTTTTATAATATTTACAAATTTAAAATCTAAAGATATTTCTTCTCCTACATTTAGCATAAATTCAGATAAAAAAACATATAAAGCAGATCTTACAGGAGATGGTAATAATGATATCTTATACATAACAACCCTAAAAGGTAAATATTATTTACAAGTAAATACTGATAAAAACAGCACTTACATTCAGCCTAATAAAAACATAAATACTTTGGGAACTTACACTCCTTATTGGTCAGCAAGAGTTAAATTATTAGATATAAATAGAGATAGAATTCCTGAAATATTTATACAATCTTCCGAAAAAAATAAACCTATTCAACATGGCTTTCTATACAACAACGGTAAGTTTCAAACAATATTTTCTAGCCATAATAATATTCTTGGTTTTATTGATTGTAGTAATAACAAAACTCCAAAACTTATATCAGGAAATATATCAAAAGATGGTTTTCAATTTTATAATTATATCCTTATACAAAATGAACTAAAAAAATATACTTATAATTATGAAGAAAAATTTGCAGGGAAAAATATAATTTTATCTTTTATAAATTTAATTACAAGTGGTGTTAACTCTTCTTCTATAATTGATAAAAATATATTCTCTAATGATGTAGATAAATCATCATTGTACACTATTGATGCATTAATAAACTCTGATACTATTTATACATTTCAGGATGCTCAATTTATTGATATTAAATCAGATAATAATGGTAATCCTTCTCAAATGCAATGGATATTAAATTTTAGGGGAATATCAAATAATAACCCTTCCTCAATAAAAAATTATACTTTTAAACTTCTACTTAAATCAGATAAAAGCTCAAATGACAGCTATTATTATAAAATATTTTCAATTTCCCAAATACAATAAGGAACTATGTTTTAGAAAATTGATATTCTATTAAAATATTCAAGGGAATTTAAATATATGACAAGTAAAAACGGACCGCTAACGCGGTCCTAATCAAAAGGGGGATGGGGGGTTTTAGCACTAGTAAAGAGTAATCATATCTATATGATCAACTCTTCATGCACATTATATATATTAACCCATAACAAAAATTTTATTCACTTTATTTATATTTTTATAGTTTTTTTATCAGTCAAGGAAATTGTGTAATTAAAAAACTTCCCATTTAGGAAGTCTTTTCATTGTCTTCAGCTATATATAATCTTATAACTTTTTCTAACTTCTTAGATTTCTCAAAATCAGTAATGCCTTTTATAGCAATTAGTAAATTAACTATTTCATCATCTGGCTTTAGTTTTCTTCTTTTCCTTCTTCTTTTACTTCTTTTAACCTCTGGCTTTTTGTATATGTTCATTTCACCATCTATAATGTTTCCTTCCTCTAAATCTATGTTGTTATAATCATTTTGTGGAATTTCTTCTTTTATATCTTTTATATCTTTTATATCTTTTATATCTTTTATATCTTTTATATCTTTTACATCTCCTTCATTGTTTATATCTTCTACGTTTTTTGCAAAATTTTTTTCTTGATTATTTCCACCTGATAAAATATTTAAAAGAGATGCTATCTGTTTTATATCTATATTATTTAACATAGATGTTAAATTATTTATATCAAAATTATTTATATCAAAATTACTTATGTCAAAATTATTATTTTCATCACTTATATCATCATAATTATTCATGTATGGATCTTCATTCCCTTTTTTATGCTTTCTATGCTTTCCCATTCCATCACCTCTTTATAAATGGGAGAGCTTCAAGCTCTCCCTTTTTACTAACAACAGCATAAACCTTGTCTTTTGAATCCTCCACAGCAAAGTAAGAATAAGAATATTAACAATGTTCCTGTTTCGCTATCAATTATACATGCTTTCTTTAATACTAGTAGGAATAATGCTAATCTACATGGATCAAATCCTCCACAGCAGCATCCTCCACCTATATTTCCTATACCGTATCCTCTATTAAATCCACATCCTCTATTCCATCCGCATCCTCTGTTACATCCGCACATACAATCATATTCGCACTTGCACTTACATTTTCTTGACATACTAAACCCCCCTTTCTTGGGCCATGGTTTCAATGTAATCTATTCTTCTTCGTTAGTTTCTACAATCTCAACTTCTGGTTCTTGTTCTTGTTCTTGTTGCTCTTGTTGTCCTTGGGTTGACTTGAAGATGTCATTAATAGCACTTAAATTACATTTCTTTCCATTAAGGAAGAAGAATAGTAATAATAAGATTATTAAGATGCCACCTCCACCGCTTCCACATCCGCCGCAATTGCCGGAACTACCACAGCTATCGCAACATCCATATCCACAGTTTCCGCCTCCGCATCTACAGCACTCACAACAACATCTCCTGTGTTTTCTACGTTTTTTACCATAACATCGGTAACAACATTGTTGGCAACAATTATTATTTCCACCATTATTTTTATTACAACAACATAATAGAAATAATATTATAATCAAGAGCAGAGGGAATCTGCTTCCTGATCCAAGGCCAGCATTACCTAAAAGCCCTGCGATTTTATCAATGTTACCAAAATTATTTTCCCCATCATTACCGGCTGTTAAACTGTTTATCAATGAACTTATGCTATTCATATCCAAATCGTTTAAATCCACTTTACCTCCCCCTTTCTGCCCTTTAAATTTCATCATTTGTTGTATAATACATACTATTCATTTAGGTTTTGTTTTGACACAAAAAAAATAAACATGCAGTATTTTTTCTTACTGCATGTTTATTTCCACTTATCTAGTGTTCACTGTTAGTACTCTAACATAATATTTTTATAGATTGTAATGCAAATAAAATAACATCCTAGATAACTTTTTATATATCTGATATTAACATTTCTGTTAATTCTTCCTTACCTGCTTTATTAAGAGAAGAAAAGAAAATAAATTTATCATCTCCTCTAAATTTTAAGGTTTCCTTTATAATTTTTTCATTTTTCTTAAACTCACTTCTCTTAATTTTATCCGATTTAGTCGCAACAATTACCGCCTCATAACCATAATGCTTAATCCATTCATACATATGCACATCATCTTGTGTTGGTTTATGTCTGGAATCTACAAGTAAGACTATTGTTTTTAGTTGGGGTCTATTAATAAGATATTTCTCCATCATCCCCCCCCACTTTTCCTGCTCTTTCTTAGATACCTTAGCAAATCCATATCCAGGTAAATCCACAAAATAAAATTCATCATTTATTAGAAAAAAATTTATAAGTCTTGTTTTACCTGGAGTACCACTTGTTTTTGCAAGTTTTCTTCTGTTAGTTATAGTATTAATTAAAGAAGATTTGCCTGCATTAGATCTTCCCACAAAAGCTATCTCTACCCTATTATCAGTAGGATATTGAGATGGATTAACTGCAGATATTATAAACTCTGAGTTTTTAATCATTATCATTTGTACTCTCCTCTACAAAAACATTTTCTAATACATCTTCAATCTTTTCAGCAAGTATAACCTTTATTTTGCTAAGTATGGATTTAGGTATTTTTCTTAAGTCTTTTTCATTTGCTTTCGGTATTATTATTGTATCTATGCCTGCTCTAAAAGCTGCAAGTGTTTTTTCTTTCAATCCACCAATAGCAATTACCCTTCCTGTAAGAGTAATTTCACCCGTCATGGCAACATTGTGTTTCACCTTTTTATTATTTAAAGCAGATACCATTGCAGTTATCATTGTTACACCTGCAGATGGTCCATCTTTAGGTACCGCTCCTTCTGGTGCATGTATATGAACATCTTTTTCTTTATAAAAATCAGGATTTATTCCATATTTATCAGCATTTGCCCTTACATAGCTGTATCCTGCTTCTGCTGATTCCTTCATTACATCTCCTAATTGGCCCGTTAACTGAAGCTTTCCTCTACCTGGCATAATACTAACTTCCACAGGAAGGGTGTCTCCTCCATATCCTGTCCATGCCATTCCCATGACCACACCAACTTTATCAGTTTTATCAGCTTTATCATAAGTGTATATCTCAGGACCTAAATATTTATTTACATGGTTTACTGTTATAGTTATTTTAACTTTATCTCTTTCTAACATATCTGCAATAGCTTTTCTAATAACTGAAGCTATCTTTCTTTCTAAACTTCTAACCCCTGATTCCCTTGTATAATTCTCTATAATAAATGATATTGCCCTATCTGAAAAAGTTATCTTACCTTTTTCTAAATTATGCTCCTCAAATTGCTTTGGTATAAGATACCTTTTAGCAATGTGGAATTTTTCCTCATAAGTATATCCTGATACATCTATTATTTCCATTCTATCAAGCAATGGTCTCGGAATAGTATCTAAAGTATTTGCCGTAGTTATAAACATAACTTCAGATAAATCTAAATCAAGTTCTAAATAATGATCTCTAAATGTTTTATTCTGCTCACTATCTAAAACTTCAAGAAGTGCGCTTGCCGGATCCCCTCTAAAATCTCCACTCATCTTATCTATTTCATCTAATAAAAATAATGGGTTCTTAGATTTAGCCTTTTTCATACCATTAACTATTCTTCCTGGAATAGCTCCAACATAAGTTTTTCTGTGACCTCTTATCTCAGCTTCATCTCTAACTCCACCTAGAGACATTCTTACAAAGTTTCTATTTAATGCATTTGCTATAGATCGAGCTATAGATGTTTTACCTACTCCTGGAGGTCCAACTAAACATAGTATAGGTCCTTTTAACGACTTACTCATACTTTTAACCGCTAAAAATTCAATTATTCTATCTTTAACATCTTTAAGTCCATAATGTTCGTTTTCTAATACTTCTCTAGCTCTTTTTATTTCTAAATTATCCTTTGTTCTTTTATTCCATGGAATATCTAATATACAATCTAGGTAGGTTCTTATTACTCCACCTTCTGCTGAATAATTCCCCATACTATTTAATCTATTCAACTCATATAAGGCCTTTTCTTTAACTTCTTTTGGAAGTTTTGCTTTACTTATTTTTTGTGAATACTCTTCAATTTCCTTCTTGCTCTCATCTTCATCTCCAAGCTCTTCTTGTATAGCTCTCATTTGTTCTCTTAAAAAATATTCTTTTTGAGACTTATCTATCTTACTTTTTACTTTAAGCCCAATTTTCTTTTCTATCTTTAATATCTCAACTTCATTAGTTATTATTAATAAAAGCTTTTCTAATCTATCATATACTTCATATGCTTCAAGTAATTCTTGCTTTTTACTCTCTTTTAATGTTAAATATGAACTTATAATATCAGCAAATCTTCCTGGATCATCTAAATCATCTAAATTTTCTAGAGCCTCAGGAGAAACGCTATTAGACAATCTAGCATATTCTTCAAACTCTTTTTCTATTGAACGAATCAAAGCTTCACACTTATCTTTATCTTTACATTGTTCATATTCTAATATTTCCACATCTGTTTTTAAAAAAGGTTCTTTTTGAATATAACTAGTTAATCTTGCTCTATTTTGGCCTTCTACTAAAACTCTTATTGTATTTCCTGGCAACTTCAGAATTTGTTTTATATTACATATAGTTCCTATACTATAAATATCCTTTTCCTCAGGTTCTTCTATTTTAGCTTCTCTTTGTGAAACTAAAAATATTTCCTGCCCATTTAACATAGCCTCTTCAATAGCAAGTAAAGATTTTTCCCTACCTACATCAAAATGTAATATCATATGAGGAAATATTGTTATACCTCTTAAAGGAATTAAAGGAAGAACTTTTAATTCTTTTTCCATATTTTCCCCTCATTTCTCTGTTTTCTTTATTTTCATGGTATATAATGCCTATATTTATTTGATACTATGCTATTATACCTATAAACAATATTTTTTTCAATTAGTTTAATTATATCATACCTTAAATAACACTGTTTTTAATTAAATTTGCTTAACACCTTTACTAAAGTATATTATAATTAAACCTAACTTTAATAAAAAGTACTTTAAACTTTAGGTAGATTTTTTATTCAATCTAAGTTTAGAAACACTTATTCATGGTCATAGCCATGATAAATATTGAATAAACTTTAAGTAAACCCCTTACTTTTTTATAGTGAGGGGTTTACTTAAAGTTTAAATAGATTCTGCACTTAATACATCTACACCTGAATTTACATCTAATAAAATTTCACTATTATTGTCACTACTCAATGCTATGTTTATCACATCTTTAATATTAGTTACAGGTATAATTTTAACTTCATTTTCACTTTCAAATATATCTTGCCAATTTTCTTTAGGTATAATAATTATTTTCGATCCTGCTTTTTTAGCTGCAGAAATCTTAGCATTTACTCCTCCTATAGGCTTAACCTTTCCATGTAATGAAATTTCTCCTGTCATAGCAACTTTATTATTTACAGGTATTCCTTTAATAGCACTATATATAGCTGTTGTTATACTTATACCGGCAGAAGGCCCATCTACAGGCATCCCTCCTGGGAAATTAATATGTATGTCATATTTATCACATTGTATATTAAATATCTTTTTTAGTACTGTTACGGCATTTTCAACTGAACTCCTAGCTGTACTCTTCATTATAAGTTTTTTACTTTGATTACTAAGTTCCTCTTCTTCTACTATACCTGTAATTATTAGTTTACCTTTTGTAGAATCTGCTTTCTGACAAGAAGCTTCTATTTCCATAATTGTACCCATATTAGCTCCATATACCGCAAGCCCATTTACATATCCTACTTGAGGTTCTTCTGGAATGCTCTTTTCAGGTCTTGGAGAATATTGTCCATTTTCTATTATCCATTCTATATCATCTGATTTTATTATATCTCGTTTTTCATTTAAAGCAATTCCAACTCCAAGTTGCACTAAGCTTACAGCTTCTCTTCCATTACTAGCATATTTCCCTACTAACTTTTTAGATATAGAATCTATTTTAAATCCAGCTTTTGTGGCAGCATTTTCTGCTATTTCCTCTATTTCCTCCTGCAATAATGCTCTGAAAAATATTTCTACACATCTAGATCTTAAAGCAGGACATATTTCCTCTGGATTTCTTGTTGTTGCTCCTATCAATCTAAAATCGGCAGGAAGGCCATTATCAAAAATCTCTTTTACGTATAATGGCATATTAGGATCTTCTGAATTATAATAAGCACTATCTAAAAAAACCTTTCTATCTTCCATAACCTTTAAAAGTTTATTCATTTCTATTGGATGTAATTCTCCTATCTCGTCTATAAACAATATACCTCCATGTGCCTTTGTAACCGCTCCTGATTTTGGTTGTGGTATACCTGCTGCTCCAAAAGCACCTGCTCCTTGGTATATAGGGTCATGTACAGAACCAATTAATGGATCTGCAATTCCTCTATCATCAAAACGAACAGTAGTAGCATCAATTTCTACAAATTTAGCCTCTTCTTGAAAAGGAGAATCCTTTTGTTTTTTTACATATTCTAAAACTAACCTAGCTGCAGCAGTTTTACCAACCCCAGGTGGACCATATATTATAACATGCTGAGGATTAGGTCCACATATAGCTGCCTTTAAAGACTTTATCCCATTTTCTTGACCTATAACATCTTTAAACATAGTGGGCCTACTTTTTTCTGTAAGCGGTTCTGTTAAATTTATAGACTTTAATTTTGTTAGTTTTTCCATTTCTTTTTTATTTTCTCTATTTACTACTACCTTATTTCCATTCTGCGACTTAATAGCATTTAAAAAATACATCCCCATTATTATTGTAACGAATAAACTAATATAGCTTACTACTGAACTATTAACCATATATTTTATCACCTTCCTGCACAAAGTAGAAAAATTTGTATTCTTTATTTTATATTTTGTACATTTTAAAGTAATATATTCAGTATTATATATTAAAATTAAAACTAATCCCCTTTTAATACATAATGCAATTTAATTTTATCAATTTGTGTTTTCTAAAACAAAAAAACACCCATACATAGGTGTTTTTTATAAATAAATTTAAGCTGGCTCACTACCTCTTTTTTTTCTTTTATGTTTCTGTCCATTTATAACAGGTCTTTCTTCTCCATCAGTTAACACAAGCTCTGGTTGCTTGTTATCAATAGTTTCTTCATTTATAATAACTTTTACAATGTCTTCTTTAGAAGGTATATCAAACATAATATCTCTCATAATATCTTCTATTATAGATCTAAGACCTCTAGCACCTGTTTTTCTTTCAATAGCTTCATCAGCTATCGCTTTCAATGCCTCATCTTTAAATTGAAGTTCAACATTATCCATCAATAAAAGTTTCTCATATTGTTTAACAAGAGCATTTTTAGGTTCTTTTAATATTCTAACAAGTGCTTCATTATCAAGAGATTGAAGTGTTACTACTATAGGTAATCTACCTACAAATTCAGGAATTAATCCAAATCTCAATAAATCCTCTGGTACTATGTCCTTTAATAACTCCCCTATATCTTTTTCTTTCTTTGACTGTATATCAGAACCAAAACCTAATGTACTTTTTCTAGTTCTTTTTTCTATAATCTTGTCTAATCCATCAAAAGCTCCACCACAAATAAATAATATATTTGAAGTATTTATTTGTATAAATTCTTGATGTGGATGCTTTCTTCCTCCTTGTGGAGGTACTGAGGCTACAGTTCCTTCTAATATCTTTAATAAGGCTTGTTGAACCCCTTCTCCAGAAACATCTCTTGTTATAGATGGGTTTTCTGATTTTCTTGCTATCTTATCTATTTCATCTATATATATTATACCTTTTTCAGCCTTTTCAACATCATAATCTGCATTTTGAATCAACTTTAATAATATATTTTCTACATCTTCACCAACATATCCAGCTTCTGTTAATGTAGTAGCATCTGCAATAGCAAATGGAACATTAAGAAGCTTTGCTAAAGTTTGTGCAAGTAATGTCTTTCCTGAACCTGTTGGACCTAATAATAATATATTACTTTTTTGAAGTTCAATATCATCTACATCTACAGATGAATTTATTCTTTTATAGTGATTATATACCGCCACTGCTAGAGCCTTCTTTGCACCTTCTTGACCAATTACATATTGATCTAAATAGTTTTTAATTTCATAAGGTTTGGGAAGAGAAGTTATATCTATCTCAGTATTTTCCTCAAATTCATCTGCTATTATTTCTGAACATAAGTCAATGCATTCATCGCATATATATACTCCGGGACCAGCTATAAGTCTTCTAACTTGCTCTTGAGTTTTTCCACAAAAGGAGCACTTCAACTGTTTCTTATCATCATATTTAGACATCTCTACACCTCACTAAGGTTTTATTTCTTTCTAATTACAACATCATCAATCAGCCCATATTCTTTTGCTTCGTAGGCCTCCATAAAATTATCTCTTTCAACATCCCTTTTTATCTGTTCTAATGGCTTTCCTGTTCTTTCACTTAATATTGTATTTAATTTATCTTTTATTCTCAATATCCTTTTAGCATGAATATCTATATCTGTTGCTTGACCTTGAAATCCTCCAAGTGGCTGGTGAATCATTATCTCACTATTTGGAAGAGCAAATCTCTTTCCTTTTGCTCCTGCTGCTAAAAGAAATGCTCCCATAGAAGCTGCCATACCTACACATATTGTAGATACATCTGGTTTTACATATTGCATAGTATCATATATAGCCATTCCAGCTGTAATAGAACCACCTGGGCTATTTATATAAAGGCTTATATCTTTATCTGGATCTTCCCCTTCTAAAAATAACAATTGTGCAACTATAAGGCTTGCTGTAACATCATTTACTTCTTCTCCTAAAAATATTATTCTGTCTTTTAAAAGCCTTGAATATATATCATAAGATCTTTCTCCTCTATTAGTTTGCTCAACTACAACAGGTACTAAACTCATTTTATCTCCTCCTCAATATTATTTAAATTTTTGTATATTCCCTAATACCTTTAATATAATAGTATTAAATAAGTTTCCTACTAAGGTAATTTATCAATTACTTATAGATAAATAAATACTATAATTAAAAAGTTTTACTTTAAGATTATCACCTATATTTAATATGATATTCATATTATAAAAGAATTTGATGTAAAATAATTGCCAGAAACATTTCTGGCAATCTTTTTAATCTATTTATGCTATTTCCTTGCTGCTATTAACCAAAAGCTCTATTGCTTTTTCATTTACTATTTGAGATTTTAAATATTCTCCTTGAGAACCCATAATAGCATCTACTACTTTTTCAGGTTCATTACTTCCGTATTGTTTAGCTATTTCAAGTGCTCTTTCTTTCATTTCATCTGCAGAAACTTCAACATTTTCTAATTTAACTATTTCTTCAAGAACTAATTCAGTTTTAACTCTTTTTTCTGCTGTTTCTTTCATATATTCTCTAACTTTTTCTTCTGTATTATTTGTATATTGGTAATAAGTTTCAATATCTAATCCTTGATATTGTAATCTCATTTCTAAATCTTTAAGCATAACGTCTACTTCTTTATCTATCATTACTTTTGGAATTTCCACTTCTGCTTTATTACATACTGCCTCTATAACAGCTTCTTTATATTCTGCTTCTTCTCTAGCTTTATTAGCTTCTTCTGCTTTCTTTCTTATATCATTTTTTAATTCTTCTAAAGTATCAAATTCTGAAACTTCTTTTGCAAATTCATCATCTAATTCTGGTAATTCTTTTGATTTTATTTCTTTTATTTTAACTTTGAAATTTGCAGGTTTTCCATTTAGGTCATCTCTACCATATTGTTCTGGGAAATTTACATTAATTTCTTTTTCCTCTGATGCTTTTAATCCTATTAATTGTTCTTCAAAGTTATCTATGAATGTACCTGAACCTATTTCTAATGAATAGTCTTCGCCTTTTCCACCTTCGAAAGCTGCACCATCTATAAATCCTTCAAAATCAATTACAGCTATGTCGCCTTTTTCTACAGTTCCATCTTCTTTTGTCATTATTCTTGCATTCTTTTCTTGCATAGCTTTTACTTGTTTTTCGATTTCTTCATCAGTTACATTATACTTTTCTTTTTTAACTTCTAAGCCTTTATATTCACTAACAGTTACTTCTGGTTTAATTGTAACTTCTGCTGTATAAACAAAATCTTTATCGGAACCTATTTGTGCTATATCTATTTTTGGGTAATCTACAGGAGATAATTTATGTTCTTCAACAGCTTGTGGATATGTAAGTTCACAACAATCATTTATAGCATCTTCATAAAATACACCTTCACCATAATATCTTTTTATTATGTTCATTGGTGCTTTTCCTTTTCTAAAACCAGGAATATTGAATTTTTTTGCATTTTTTTTATATGCTTTTTTTATTGCTTCATTAAATTTTTCTTTTTCTACAGTTATTTCTAGTTTAACAATATTAGTTTCTATCTTTTCAATTTTAGTATTCATTAATATTTTTCCTCCCAATCACCGTAAATACTTATTTTGACTTCATATATTATAACATACATTATTAAATTTTTACAAATATATCTGAAGATTTTTTCATAATTATAATTATATACTAAAAGTTTCATATTACAACACTTATTTGCAGTAACTAATTTCCAGTTACCAGTTGACAGTGTTACAGATTTTTCTGTGTTACATAAGATTATCTATCCCCTATATTATGATATGTTATATAAATTTTTCCAAATACTCTTTACTCTCTAAAAATTCTCTATAATCTATATAGTTATCACTGTAAACTTCTATTATACAGTTTCCTTTATAATTAACCTTTTTCAAATCTTCATAAAACTTCTTATAATCAACGTCTCCTTTTCCAGGTAGCAAGCATACATCAGTAGAAGTTCTATCATTTATATGAACATTGACTATGTTTTCATTCATTATTTCTATATATTCCTCAACTAAAACCCCTACTTTATAAGCTTGCTTTATGTCTAAAGTAAAATTTATAGGATATTTACATTTTTCCTTAATCATTTTTAAAAAATTCAGGTCTGATGACATACACCACGAAACATTTTCTTGAGCTAGTTTTATTCCTATCTCAGAAGATATGTATACAAGTTCATTATATACATCTGTTATTAATTTTGCATCAAAAAATTTATTATCTATTTTTCTCATACCATGAAAAGTATATGTATTCGCTCCTAATTTTTTTCCTGCAATGCATACTTCTTTAAAATACTTTAACATATCTTTCCTTCTTCTTTTGTAGCTATCAAACAAATATGGCTCAAAAAAAGATGAAAAAGCATGAACAGAATTCACAGAAAATCCCCATTTTTCCTTTTCATAAATAAGCCTTTTTGTAAATTCTTCTTGAAATTCACTAGGGCAGTTGAAAAACAGTTCTCCTGTTTTGAATCCTAAATTCTTCATTAATTTTATAGAATCTTCTAAGCACACCTTTGGATAAAAACATGCAGAAGAAATACCAATCTCCACTATATAAAACCCATCCTTATCTTACTATTTATTTGACTATCCTTGTTTGACCATCTACTATAACTTCTAACCCTTCTTTTAAAATTTTTCCATATTCAATTGACTTACCTCTAATTTCTCCTCCCCATTCATTTAACCTATATTGATGTACCCCTTCATTTAAGTTATATCTCCATAAAAATTTCTCTTCTTTTCTATTAAACCATGGAAGTTGAGATAAATATATTATAGTATTATCATCTAAAATCTTAGGTGACCCATTCCATATGTATTGAGGATTATCTTTTAATATTACATCCTTAGAAAATCTTTGTCCTTTTGTAGATATATATTCGTTATTTGCAATGTCTTTCTTATTTCCATTCTCATCTACTAAAATCATACTTTGATTACTTTTGTCAATGAACACTAAAAACCTTTTCGAACCACTTATACTATATTGAATATTTTTAGGTAAAAAATCAATATACTGTCTTTTATTATTAATTATATTGTATGTTAGTTTAACTTCTTCATTATTTGAAAGCTTTATTGATTCTACTTGTTGATTTAAAGTTGGCTGTTTTTTTTCTTCTTGCTTTTTAGCTTTTACATTATTAGTTTCATCTTTCTTTTTTTCTTCAACACTATTTTTTTCTTGCTTAGGAGGTTCATTTTTATTTGATTTATATACTTTATTTGTGATTTTATTAACAGCTGTTTTTAGTATATTATTAGAACCACCTATGGAAAAGGATACCCAACTTATAATAATTAATACTATAAGTAATGCTCCTATTATCTTTACTTTTTTTCTTCTTTTCATTTTTTTATGGTAATTTTCACTAAATATACTTGGCTTTCGCACACTCTAACCTCCTACATTAAATAATAGTATAATTTAATAGTATAGATTTATGTATAATAAACATATTTAATATTCTTCTAATTATATTATTCCCTATTTATATCATTATACAAAAAAAGACCTGATAATTCAAAATATACAAGTCTTTTTTCTTATACTTTTCTTATTTATGATATTTCACAAATCACAATCAGAAATTTATGCTTAGAAAGCCGCTGAGAAGATTAATTATATCCTGCATTAAAAATATTCTTTTAACTCTCTATATTGTATTTCAACATTACTATTTTTAATATTAATTACTTTTAAAAATATTTTTGCTGTATCAATGCATGTAAATAATGGTATCCTATATTCTGCTGCCTTTCTTCTTACTTTAAAGCCTTCAGTAATTATATTATTCCCTTTTGTTGGTGTATTTATTATAAGATTGATCTTTTCCTTTGATATTAAATCAAATAATTTGTTAACACCTACTATTTCACAATCAATATTGTATTTTTTAAGTTCTTCTCCTGTTCCCTCAGAGGTATAAATTTTAAATCCTAATTTATAATATTCTTTTACAATATCTATACCTTCTTCTTTATCTACATCTTTAAGAGAGACATATAGTGAGCCTTCCGTACATATTTCTATTCCAGAAGCAACAAATCCTTTGTATATAGCTTTATCTAAATCATAATCTACACCTAATACTTCCCCTGTAGACTTCATTTCTGGTCCTAAATATGTGTCTACATCTGCTAACTTTTCATTGGAAAATACAGGAACTTTAACAGCTTTAATTTTTCCTTCTTTTAAAAGTCCTGTTCCCCAGTTTGAATCTCTTAATTTCATGCCAAGCATTGTTTGAACTGCTATATTAACCATAGGTACGCCAGTAACTTTACTTAATATAGGCACAGTTCTTGAAGCTCTTGGATTTACCTCTATTACATAAACTTCTTTTCCATCATATACATATTGAATATTTACTAATCCAATTATTTTTAATGCTCTAGCAATTTTCTCAGTATTTTTAACTAATTTATCTACTGTATCTTTTGACAATGTCATAGGTGGGTACACCGTTATACTGTCTCCTGAATGTACTCCCGTTCTCTCTACGTGCTCCATTATTCCAGGTATTACAATATCTTCCCCATCAGATATAGCATCTACTTCTATTTCTGTTCCTTTTACATATTTATCAATCAATATTGTATGCTCATTACCTAAACTAACTGCTTCAATCATATATTTTTCTAATGAAATTTTATCATAAACTACCTGCATTGCTCTTCCTCCTATTACATAAGAAGGTCTTACTATTACAGGATATCCCAGTTTTTCTACTACCTCATATGCTTCATTTATATTTGTAACCGCATATCCAGTTGGAGTTTTTACATTCAGTTCTTCTAATAACTTTCTAAATTTATCTCTATCTTCAGCTAAATCTATTGATTTAAAGCTCGTTCCTAGTATATTTACTCCTCTTTCATTAAGCTTTTCTGCTAAATTAATTGATGTTTGTCCTCCAAACTGAAGTATAACACCTTTTGGCTTTTCTTTTCTAACAACATTCATTACATCATCTATATACAGAGATTCAAAATATAGTTTATCAGAAGTATCAAAATCTGTACTTACTGTTTCTGGATTATTATTTACCATAATTGATTCATATCCTGCATTTTTAATTGCCCATGCTCCATGAACACAACAATAATCAAATTCTATACCTTGCCCTATTCTTATTGGACCTGAACCTATAACCATAATTTTTTCTCTATTTGAAACAAAATTTTCTTCTTCATTTTCGTAACATGAATAGTAATAAGGAGTTTTAGCTTCAAATTCCCCACTACAAGTATCAACCATCTTATATACTGGATATATATCTTTTAATTTTTTAACTCTTTCTATTCTTTCAATATCTATATTAGAAAGTTTACTTATTTGTACATCCGTAAATCCCATAGTACTAGCCTTACAAATAAGTTCATCATCTACTACTTTTTGTTCTAATTTTTTTTCTACATTAACTATATTATTTATTTTATTCAAAAACCATTTATCTATTTTAGTAATATCATATATATAATCAATCTCATAACCTCTTCTTAAAGCCTCTGCTATAGCAAAAATTCTCTCATCATCTTGTTTATTTATTTTTTCTTCTAATCTCTCATTAGATAAATCTTGACCATTTTCTAATCTAATTCCTACAAGCTTACTTTCTAGACAAGTTAAAGCTTTTAAGAAAGCACTCTCAAAATTTCTATCTATAGCCATTACTTCTCCAGTTGCTTTCATTTGAGTTCCTAAATGTCTTTCTGCTGTATTAAATTTGTCAAAAGGCCACTTTGGCATTTTGACTACGACATAATCTAATGCAGGTTCAAAGCAAGCACTTGAGTTTTTTGTAACATAATTTTTAAGCTCATCTAAACTGTACCCTATAGCTATTTTAGAAGCTATTTTTGCTATTGGATACCCTGCTGCTTTTGATGCTAAAGCACTTGAACGACTAACTCTTGGATTTACCTCTATAACTATATATTTACTACTGTTTGGATCTAATGCAAATTGTATATTACATCCACCTTCTATTTTTAAATTTCTTATTATTTTAAGAGCAGAACGTCTAAGCATATGATATTCACTATCCCTTAGAGTTTGCGATGGAGCAACTACAATACTATCTCCTGTATGAACCCCTACTGGATCTATGTTTTCCATATTACATACTATAATACAATTGTCTTTCTTATCTCTTATAACTTCATATTCAAGTTCTTTCCACCCGGCTACGCTTTGTTCAAGTAGTATTTGCGTTATAGGACTCATCTTAAGCCCTCTGTCACATATTTCTAAGTATTCCTCCATAGTTTCTGCTATTCCGCCACCAGTTCCCCCTAGTGTATATGCAGGTCTTATTATAATAGGAAGCCCATTTTCTTCTACAAATTTAATACATTGATCTATATTTACCGCAATTGTGCTTTTAGGAATAGGTTCATTTATTTCAATCATTAAGTCCTTAAACTCTTCTCTATCTTCCGCTTTTTTTATAGCCTCACTATTTATTCCCAAAAGTTTAACTTTGTATTTTTCTAACACACCTTTTTCTTGTAATTCCATAGCTATATTTAAAGCTGTTTGACCTCCAAATCCTGCTAGTATACCATCAGGTCTTTCTTTTTCTATTATACGCTCTATTACATCGGTTTTTAATGGTTCAATATAAACTTTATCTGCTATATTCATATCTGTCATTATAGTCGCTGGATTACTGTTCACTAATATAGTTTCTATTCCTTCTTCTTTTATTGACTTACAAGCTTGCGTACCTGAATAATCAAATTCAGCTGCTTGCCCAATTATTATAGGACCTGATCCTAAAATCATAACCTTTTTTAAAGTTTTATCTAATGCCATATTAACTACCTCCTATTGTTTTGTTATATTGCTTTTCTTTCTACCTTGTTAAAATTCATTATGTCTATAAATTTATCAAACAAATAAGAAGAATCCTCAGGTCCAGGTGCTCCTTCTGGATGAAATTGTACTGAATAAACTGGTAAACTCTTATGCTTTATACCTTCAACTGTATTATCATTCAGATTTATATGAGTAATTATTACGTCCTTATCTTTTATACTTTCTTTGTCAACGGCATAACCATGATTTTGAGATGTTATATATGCTTTATCCTTTTCTATATCATACACTCCATGATTTCCACCACGATGTCCAAATTTCATTTTGTAAGTATCTCCTCCAAAAGCTAGCGCTAGGATCTGATGACCTAAACATATTCCAAAAGTAGGTTTTTCCTTTACTATTTTTTTTACATTCTCCACGACTTCAGGTACATCTTTTGGATCTCCAGGGCCATTGCTAAGCATAACTCCATCAGGATTAATACTCATTATTTCTTCGAAACTAGTATTGTAAGGAACAACTGTTATATCGCAATCTCTTAGTTTTAAGTTTTCTATTATATTTTGTTTTGCACCAAAGTCCATTAATACTACTTTTTTGCCTTTCCCAGGTATATTTATAATTTCCTTAGTACTTACTTCTTCAACAAATTTTTTTTCATTTTTATACTGCTTTATACACTTATCCAATTCCTCTTTTGTTAAGTTTTCACTAGTTATAACACACTTCATTGCTCCATGATCTCTTATTATTTTAGTTATACTTCTTGTATCAACCTCACATATAGCTACAGTATTCATTCTTTCAAGCATGTCACTTAAACTTTCCTCACTCATATAATTGGATGGCTCTTCACAAATATCCTTAACTATAAACCCTTTAGCATATATTTTTTCTGATTCATTTTCATACTTATTTACTCCATAATTTCCTATGAGGGGATAAGTCATATTTATAACTTGTCCAGCATAGGATGGATCAGTTAATATTTCTTGATAACCTGTCATGGAAGTATTAAAAACTAATTCACCTACTGCTGTACCTTTTGCTCCAAAACATTTCCCATAAAAAGTTACTCCATTTTCTAAATATAATATTCCCTTCACTACGTTTTCCTCCTCATAATTATAAATTTAAATTCATCTTTAAATTTAATATATCTATGTAAATTTATTCACAAATACTTTCAGTAGATCACTAAATTTCATATTATAACTTTGAACAATCGCATATTTATTCTATTTTTATTTATTAATATTTATTCATAAATATATTATATTTATACAAGATTATCATTTTAAACTTTTCATGTCAATATTACATAAAATAAAAACCTTCTACTAGAGAGTAGAAGGTTGAATTTTCATCAAGGATACATTTTTATCCTTAATAAAAGATAAATTCCAACACCTTTTTAATCTCTCTGGACTAAATTAAAGGTATAAATTCTTATTTAATTTTTAACTATGTTTTAAAAAATTATTTTTAAATAAACATTCATTCAAAACAAAATGTGTATAAATAAAAAACTTCTGCTGAAGGCAGAAGTGTAATACAAATCAATAGTTACTACATTATAACTGTATCATCACCTTTTTAGCCTCTCGGACTATGTTAAAGGTTATTTATTAAATTATTTACCAAATGTGTAATGTTAATAATACTAACACTATCATTCTGGATAATCATTTCTAAAACTTATCTATAAGATAGTAACATAATAACAAGAGATTGTCAATATATAATTAGTTATTTTTTTAACAATGTGTAAATTATATACATTTTATCATATTTTTTATTAATACGAACATTACATTCAAATTAAATGTATATATTCGTATATAATCGTTCAATAAATATTTTTTTATAAAAAATATTAACTTTTTTGTATTTTTGTCGTATAATCTATATATATACTTTTAGATTAGAATTTAAAAATTTATTTTATACTATAATATTGATATTTTTTTAACAATTTATATATTTAGGAGGCGTATATATGTTTAAAGAATGGACTGATTTTATTGAAGGTAATTGGACTAAATCTATAGACGTAAGAAACTTTATACAAAAAAACTATACTTTATATGAAGGTAATAATGATTTCCTTAAAAAACCTACTATAAAAACTAAAACTATTTGGGATAAGACATATAATCTTATAGTAGAAGAATTAACAAAAGGTGTGCTTGACATCGAAACTGAAAAATTTTCAAGTATAGATAACTTTGATGCAGCTTATCTAGATAAAGATAATGAAATTATTTTTGGATTTCAAAGCGATGCTCCTTTTAAAAGACTAGCTAATCCTTATGGCGGAATGAGAATGGTTCAGCAATCTCTAAGAGAATACGGATATAAACTAAAAGATGGTCTTAAAGAAACTTTCAGCGAATTTAGAAAAACTCATAATGAAGGTGTTTTTGATGCTTATACTAAAGAAACTAAAACTGCAAGACACGTGGGTCTTTTAACTGGACTTCCTGATGCTTATGGACGTGGAAGAATTATTGGTGACTATAGAAGAATTCCTTTATATGGTATGGATTTTCTTATAAAAGAAAAGGAAAAAGATTTTAAAAACATAAAAAGTCTTGGTTTAGAAGAAACTATAAGATTACGTGAAGAAGTTTCTGAGCAAATAACGGCAATGAAAAAAACAAAAAATCTAGCAGAAAGTTATGGAATAGATATTTCAAAACCTGCAAAAAATTCTAGAGACGCTGTACAATTTCTTTATTTAGGGTATTTAGCAGGTGTTAGAGAAAATAATGGTGCTGCAATGTCTTTAGGTAGAGTATCAACATTTATAGATATATATATAGAAAGAGATTTACGTAATGGATTAATAAATGAGGATGAAGCTCAAGAAATAATAGACCAATTCGTAATCAAATTAAGATCTATAAGACATCTTAGAACTCCTGAATATAATGAATTATTTGCGGGAGATCCTAACTGGATAACCGAATCAATTGGTGGTGTAGGTATAAACGGGAAACCACTAGTTACAAAAACTTCTTTTAGACTTCTTCATACTTTAACAAACTTAGGTCCTGCTCCTGAACCTAATATGACTGTATTGTGGTCAGAAAAGCTACCAGAAAGCTTCAAAAAGTATTGTGCTGAAATGTCTATAAAAACTGATTCTATTCAATATGAAAATGACGATCTTATGAGACCTATATATGGAGATGACTATGGAATTTCCTGCTGTGTTTCTGCAATGGCAGTTGGAAAACAAATGCAATTTTTTGGTGCTCGTTCAAATCTTGCTAAATCTTTATTATATGCCATAAACGGTGGTATTGATGAAATGCAAAAAGAGGACAATGGAGATTTGATTAATGTAGTACCTGGAATTAAATTAATAAATGATGAAATATTAGATTATGAAAAAATAAAAGAAAATTATTGGAGAGTTTTAGAATACGTTGCAGAACTTTATGTTAATACAATGAATACCATTCATTATATGCATGATAAATATGCTTACGAATCAGCTCAAATGTGTCTTCATGACACTCAAGTTCATAGATTTATGGCTTTTGGAATAGCTGGTCTTTCCTGCGTTGCAGATTCATTGAGTGCAATAAAATATGCTAAAGTTAAACCTATTAGAGATAAAAATGGGTTAGCTATAGATTTTAAAGTAGAAGGTGACTATCCTAAATTCGGTAATGACGATGATAGAGTTGATGATATAGCTATAGAAGTAGTTAAAAAATTCTCATCAGAACTAAAAAAACACCCTGCTTATAGAAATGCTGAACATACATTATCTGCATTAACTATAACTTCTAATGTTGTTTATGGTAAAAAGACAGGCACTACACCTGATGGTAGAAAAAAAGGTGAAGCTTTAGCCCCTGGTGCTAATCCAATGCATGGAAGAGATATAAACGGAGCTTTAGCATCTCTTAATTCAGTTGCTAAAATTCCTTATAGAGAATGGTGTCAAGATGGAGTATCTAATACATTCTCTATAGTTCCAAATGCTCTTGGTAAAGATGAAGATATGCAAATAGATAATTTAGTAGGTATACTTGACGGTTACTTTAGTCAAGGAGGATTCCACTTAAATGTTAATGTGTTAAACCGCGAAACTTTAGTTGCTGCTATGGAAAATCCTGAAAAATACCCTACTTTAACTATAAGAGTTTCAGGATATGCCGTTCATTTCAATAGACTTACTAAAGCTCAACAAATGGAAGTCATAAAAAGAACTTTCCATGAGACAATGTAATAATTAATATAATAAAGCAAGCGTAGTAGCTTGCTTTATTATTAGCTTATACTAAAACTTCTTTTAAAATTTAATTATTAAATATTGAACTTAAGGGCAGGTGGTAAAAATGATAAATGGTAGAATTCATTCTTTTGAAAGTATGGGGCTTGTAGATGGACCTGGTATTAGAAATGTAGTTTTTATGCAAGGTTGCCCCCTTAGATGTTTATTTTGTCATAACCCTGACACTTGGGATTTCAATAGTGGAACTGAGATTTCTAGTAAGGACTTAATAAACAAAATAATAAAATTTAAGCCTTACTTTAGAAATAATGGGGGTGTCACTTTTTCAGGAGGTGAGCCTTTGATGCAGCCTGAATTTCTACTTGAAATGTTAAAGCTGTGTAAAGAAAATAATATCCATACAGCCATAGATACTTCTGGATACGGAATAGGAAATTATGACGAGATACTCAAATATACAGACTTAGTATTATTAGATATAAAACATGTAAATAATGAAGATTTTAAAACCATTACAGGAGTAACTATAGACAAACTTAAAGAATTTATAGAAGCTATTAATTTCTCTAATACTAAAGTTTGGATAAGACATGTTGTAGTTCCTGGAATAACAGACTCTGATTCTCATATAAAAGAATTAAAAAACTTTATAAAAACAATAAAAAATATAGAAAAAATAGAATTACTTCCTTACCACACTTTAGGTGTAGAAAAATATCAGATTTTAAAGAAAGATTATAAATTAAAACATATAAAACCTATGGACAAGGTTTTATGTAAATCTCTTGAGAAAAAACTCCAATAAAGGCTTAGATACCTATATGTAACCTTCAGATGTAGAAAAAATTTTATCTGAAGGTTATATTTAAAAATATAAAATACAAACTATATCAATTCTATATTCATTTTCTTTATCGAAGTTCTTACCGCTTTATGTACTCTTTTTCTTTCTTACGAGCAGGGCAGACATCATTTGAATTTTAAACAGTTAAACTCAAAAAATCGCTTGTAATTTTCACAAGCGATTTTAAATAATACCTATTAAATTTGAATCTAAAAACATAACTCGTTGGTCTTCATAAACAATTTTTTATTTATTTTATCTTTCTACTTCCTGGTTTTACATATGGAATTCCTTGCTTACAAAGAGGACACTCTTCCTTATCAAAACTCTCGATTTCAAGCTCTATAGCACTATATATTGGATATTCTATATTGCTACTCTTTCTATCAACTATACAGCAAAGTCCAACAACTTCTCCTCCAAGCTCTTTTATTACTTCTGCAGTTTCTAAAGAAGATTTACCTGTAGTTACAACATCTTCTGTTATAAGTACTTTTTGTCCAGGTTTAATTTCAAATCCTCTTCTTAATGTCATTTTCCCATCTACTCTTTCTGTAAATATAGCTGGTTTTCCTAATTGACGTCCAAGCTCATAAGCTACAACTATCCCCCCCATAGCTGGCCCTAAAACTATATCAAAATCTATATTTTTAACTTTATCATAAACTATACTTAATACCTTTTCTGCTTTATCTGGATATTGTAAAAGCTTTGCACATTGAACATATCTATTACTGTGTCTTCCAGAAGATAGTAAGAAATGCCCCTCAAGTAAAGCTTCAACTTCCTTTAATATTTCTATTACATTTATATTGTTTTCCATGTCCTATTCCTCCTAATTTTTAAATAGTTATATACTTACTCTTAGTTTTATTAGCTTATAATCTAAAATTTATTAACTGCACTTCTCTATTCTTGTAAAAATTAATGATTATTAATGTTTTTCTCTTATTACATAGCCTATTTAATAATTCCTCTTATATCACTTAAATCTTTAATTCCTTCTTTTTTCATATACCCTTCAATACCACTTATTATATCTAAACATATATCTGGCTTCACAAAATTAGCGCTTCCTATTTGAATTGCATGAGCCCCTACCATAATAAACTCAAGAGCATCTTCTGCGTTACAAATTCCGCCCATTCCCACTACTGGAACATTAACATTTTTGCACACTTCATAAACCATCCTTAAAGCTATTGGTTTTATAGCTGGTCCTGAAAGTCCAGCAGTTACATTATTAAACACAGGTTTTCTCTTATTAATGTCTATTGCCATAGCTTTAAACGTATTTACCAAAGATATAGAATCTGCACCAGCTTCGCAGCACTTATAAGCCATACCCACTATATCCTCAGCATTAGGTGATAACTTAACCATCAAAGGCTTTTTACACACCTTTCTAGCTTCTGAAACTACATCATAAGCTACTTTAGATTTTATTCCAAATGCCATTCCACCTTCTTTAACATTTGGACAAGATATATTTAGTTCAATAATGTCTACCTCTGTATCATTTAACTTTTCTATACCTTTTAGATAATCCTCTGTAGTTCCTCCACCTAGATTCCCAAGTATAACTGTATCTAATTTAGTCATTTTGGGCAATTCATATTTTATAAAATCGTCTACTCCTGGATTTTGAAGTCCTACACTATTCATAATTCCACTACTAGTTTCGTGTATTCTAATTCCATCATTTCCTTCTTTTTTATTTATAGTTAATCCTTTAGTGGAAATTCCTCCTAGTTTTGATACATCATATATCTGTGAATACTCTTGCCCAAACCCAAACGTTCCAGAGGCTGCAATTACAGGATTCTTAAATTCTACACCACATATATTTACCTTAAGCATCTAAAACCAAATCCTTTCCATCAAAAACTGGTCCATCTTTACATGTCCTTTTGTTTCCTTCTTTAGTCTTACAAGTACATACTAAACAAGCTCCTATACCACAAGCCATTCTGTTTTCCATAGATACAAAAACTTGAACATCTTTTTCCAAACACATGCGAGTAACTTTTTCCATCATTATTTCTGGTCCACAACATACTACTACATTATATTGCCCTGGATTTAGTAAATCTGTTACATATCCTTTATGTCCTAAACTTCCATCTTCTGTTGCCAATTTTATATCTTCTACATGCTCCTGAAATTCTTTTATTGAATAGGTATCTCTTCTAAATCCACAGTATAAATCTATTTTTGAATCTTTTATCTCTCTTGCAAGGTACTTTAGTGGTGCAATCCCTATTCCCCCTGAAACTATGGCAACTTTGCCTTTTATCTTATCTAAATCAAATCCATTTCCAAGTGGCCCCATTACTTGAACTTTATCATTTATATTCAACTTACTAAAAAGCTTTGTTCCTTTCCCAACAATACTATATAAGAAAGTTATGCTGTCCTTATCTACATCATGTACACTAATTGGTCTAGGTAAGAAAGGTCCATCTTCCCAACACTTCAGCATATAAAACTGCCCCGGCTTTGCTTCAAATTTCCCCTTTACTTTAAGTTTAAATACCCCTGTAGATATTTCTCTATTCTCTATAACTAATTCTTGCGAACATATCATTTAAAGACTTCACCCTTTCTATTTTAATCAAAGTTTTTAGTAATTTTATCTAGTTACTTGGAAAGTACTTCTCTCATTTTTATAACTTCTTTTTTTGCACACTCAGCAAAATTTTCTTCTCCATTTTCGTATTTTTTATATGCTAGAAGAATCCCTCTTGAAGAATTTACAACTCCACCGTTACCATTTTTTAAATAAACTCCTGCTTCCTCTGCTCCTCCACCTTGAGCTCCAAATCCAGGTATTAAGAAGAATGTATTGTCATATTTTTCTCTTATCATTAATCCATCTTCTGCTGAAGTACATCCCACTACTGCACCTACCGAACTATATCCACAAGTTCCTAAACATTCCTCACCTAATTTTTTTAATTTTTCACCAACAACATCATAAACCTTCTTATCTTCTTTAGTGTCTATATACTCAAAATCTTTAGCGCCTTTATTTGATGTTCTGAGAAGAACGAATAACCCTTTTTCTTTATTCTTTACATATTCTATATATGGTTCTATACTATCCATGCCCATATATGGATTTATAGTTATAAAATCTGCTTCAAAATCTCCTTCAAAATGAGCTTTTGCGTACATTTCTGCCGTTTTAGAAATATCTCCTCTTTTTACATCTGCAATTGATATACATTCAACTTTTTTTATATACTTTAATGTTTTTTCATATGCCATAAGTCCTTTTATTCCATAAGCTTCGTAATATGCTATTTGTACCTTGTAGCACGCTGTATATTCTTTAGTAGCATCTATTATCTCTTTATTAAAGTTAAATATAGCATCTTCTATATTTTCAAATTGTTTAGCAAAACTCTTAGGAATGTAATTATAATCCGTGTCCAATCCTACACAAACATTTCCTTTCTTACTTACACTTTCATATAACTTATCTATTATCATTTTATTATTCCCCTTTCTTATACACCGTTCTTCCCTCTTTTAATGTAATTAAAATTTCTCCGAAGACTTTCATACCATCAAAGGGAGTATTCTTACCTTTTGATGCGAAACCCTGTGAATTTATTTCATATTCCTTATCTAAATCTATTAGTACTAAATCTGCATCATATCCTACAGTTAATTGTCCTTTTTTTAGTTTCATAATCTCTGCTGGTCTTTTAGACATTAGCCAAGATAATTTATTTAAACTTATTCCCTCTTCTTTAACAAGTTTTGTATAACTCACAGCAAAAGATGTTTCTATTCCAGATATTCCTGGTGAACCATTCTTCTTGTCTTCTTTGCTATGTGGTGCATGATCTGTAGCTATAGCATCTATATATCCATCCTTTATTGCTTTTATTAAATAATTTACATCTTTTTTATTTCTAATAGGAGGATTTACTCTATACTTAACTTCATCTGTCAAAGCTATATGATGAGGTGTAACTTCACATGTTATGTCATATCCTTCTTTTTTAGCTCTTATAATATCCCTCATAGCTTCTTTAGTACTTACATGAGCCATATGCAGACTACATCCTGTAAATTTGGCAAGAGAAATATCTCTCCAAGTCATCATATTTTCAGCCATTCGCATATCTACATTGCTCATTTCTGGACTTTCTGCATGAGATATAATTCTTATGTCTTTTTCTTTTGCCTTTACCATGGCATCTAACATAACCTTATTATTCTCTACTCCTTTTCCATCATCAGAAATAAATTTTACTTCATTACTTAGAGAGTCTAAATGGCTTATATCTTCTCCTTCTAAATTTCGTGTTATAGATACAACTTGATGAGAATCTACAAGTCCCACCTCATTTGTTCTTTTCATTACATAATCAAAAATTTCCATACTTGAACATACAGGATTTGTATTTGCCATTAAATTTACTGTAGTATACCCACCTTTAACTGCTGCTTTGCTTCCCGTTTCAATATCCTCTTTGTACGTAAACCCAGGTTCTCTAAAATGTGCGTGAAGATCTACAAATGCTGGCATAAGCACTTTTCCCTCTCCATCTATTACTTCACAATCTTTAGATAAATACTTACCTATTTCAAAGATTTTGCCTTTATATATATATATATCCCCATGAAAATCTTGTCCAAAATCTATCATTCTAACATTTTTAATTAGAAGTCCCATATTATTTTGCCCCCTTACTTTTACACTTAATATCTAAAAATTTCCTTTCCACAAGCCTCATCACAATATTTACATCTGTATTCTACATTTTCTTCATCTGCAAGATAAAATTGTTGTGGAATACCTTTTTCTACAGAAGTTATGCATCTAGGGTTTTGACATTCTAACACATTCTCTACTTCTTCAGGTAAACTTAAATTAATCTTTTCTTTTATCGTTTCATTTTGTATAACATTTATTGTAATATTAGGATCTATTAGACCTAATATTGTAAAATCTATATCTATGTGATTTTCAATTTTTATTATATCTTTCTTACCACATTTTCCACTATTAGTGTTCATTATTAAAGCTACAGGAAATTCTGCTTTAGATAAACCTAAATAATTAAAAATACTTATTCCTTCTCCTGCTTTAATGTGATCTATAACTATTCCATTTTTTATACTATCTATATTTAACATTATTCACACACCCCCAAAAGCTTTGCTATTAAAGCCATTCTTACATACATACCATATTTAGTCTGCTGAAAGTAACAAGCTCTTTTATCTTTGTCTACTTCAACTGATATTTCATTAACCCTTGGAAGTGGATGGAGGATAATCATATCTTCTTTTGCTAGTTTCATTTTTTCTTCATTTAAAACATAACTATCTTTTAATCTTAGATATTCTTCTTCATTAAAAAATCTTTCCTTTTGTACTCTTGTCATATAAAGTATATCTAATTTGTCAATTATATCTTCTAATCTATCTACTTCTAAAAATTCTATATTATTTTTTATAAGAATTTCTTTTTTTATATATTCAGGGAGTTTTAATTCTTCTGGAGATATTAAAATAAATTTATTATTAGGATATCTAGATAGTGCTTTAACTAGAGAATGGACAGTTCTGCCAAACTTCAAGTCTCCACAAATACCGATTATATGATTTGAAAAACTTCTTTTTTTACTCTTTATTGTTAATAAATCTGTAAGAGTTTGAGTTGGATGTTGATGACCTCCATCTCCTGCATTTATAACAGGAACACTCGAATTCATAGAAGCTACTCTAGCAGAACCTTCTTTTGGATGTCTCATTGCTATAATATCAGAGTATCCACTAACTACTGTTATAGTATCTGCTAAACTTTCCCCTTTTGTAGCTGAACTAGAATTTGAATCTGAAAATCCTAATACTCTTCCTCCTAATCTTAGCATTGCCGCTTCAAAACTAAGTCTTGTTCTAGTACTAGGTTCAAAGAAAAGCGTTGCAAGAAGTTTTCCATCACAAACTTTAGAATATTTTTCTGGGTTTTCAATAATATTTTCTGCAAGATTAAAAATCTCGTCTAATTCCTTTGTAGAAAAATCCATTGGATCAATTAAATTTCTTCCTTTTAACATAATATGTTCCTCCTTTTTAGTCTCACTGGACTATATTTAAAGGTATAAAAAAATGCCTTCTCTGTCAGAGAAGGCATACTTATCCTATAAATTATTTTAAAATTACCTTAAAATAATTTTAAAGTATATTCGTATCATTAGCGCAAGTATAAAAGCTCGCTACACCTTCCCTGTATCTCGTACAGAGTTAAAGGTTTCCTTATTAACTTTTAAGATATTGTACCATATAGGCAAATAAAAATCAATTGTTTTTACTTTTTTATTGCAATTAGTTTTAAATTTATCTCCTTATTATAGTCAACTCATTCCATTTGTTGTTTTTTAAAAACTTATTTGAATTATATTTTATATTGCTCAAATATTTCTCCCTTGTATCTAAATGCATTTACTGGACACTTATGAATACAGTGCTGACAAGAAATACATTTTGAATTAAAAGTAATTTTACCATTAGTCATATTTATATTATTAGTTGGACACTCATTAACGCATTTTTCACACTCTATACAAGTTTCTTCATCTACACTTAAATTCTTAAGAGCCCATTTCAAAGAATACCTATAGAACATGCTATACGCAATCTTCCCTAAAAAAACTCTTGCCTTAGAAACCTCTCTCATCATATCATTTCCAGCTAAAAAATCTCCAACTAAACTTTTCACCTTTTCTGCAGCAATTTTTTTCAATCTCTGTATTTCTTCTTCTGGGGTCTTTTTAAACATTACAATATAATAATTATTAGGCATTTCTATAAAATCTTTAATTTTAATTTCGATTTCTTTTTTTCTTAAAATATTATATAATTCCTCAACACCTGTTCCCTTAGAAGATGCTTGTGTAGAAAAAATTATGCACTGCTTTTTTGTACCTTTCTTAATATTGTCTTTAACCCATTCTATATAGTACTTTGGAAACATTTCTGCATGTATAGGTGAGCCAAAAACATAAAAATCATATTGTTCTTGGAGTGTTTTTTGAATGCTAGTATTTACTAAATCACATTCTACTCCTCTGCTTTCAAATTCTTTTTTAAACCTCTCAATAACATACTCAGTATTACCCGTACCTGAAAAATAAATTAGTGCTCCCTTCAAATTTAACACCTCCTAAAATAATTATATCTTAACTTTTTAAAATAAAAAAATCAAAACCTAGAATACACTAAATTATTCTAGGTTTATCTTGTTATTTAAATTTCATATTAATATATTTACGATGATAATTTCGATTTACTAATTAATATATTATATTCATACTAATCTCTATTTACTTATACCACTCCAAAACTTGCTAGTATAAGCACTATCACAAGTGTACAAATAGGAATAATAACAGAACACATACCTATATCTGCATAAGATTCCTTATGCGTTAATCCGCATATTCCAAGTAATGTTATAACTGCTCCATTATGTGGTAGTGAGTCTAGTCCACCACATGCTAAAGTTGCTATTCTATGAAGAACTTCTGGATTTATTCCTTTTGCTTGTGCCATCTGCACGTATTGTTGTCCGAGTGCTCCAAGTGCTATACTCATACCACCTGATGCAGAACCTGTTACACCAGCAAGAACGTTAACTGATATTGCTTCTGATACTAATGGATTACTTGATATTCCTAGAATTGCATTTTGTATAATAGCAAATGCCGCCAATGATTGAATAACATTTCCATATCCAACTTCTGAAGATGTGTTTGTAATTGCTAAAAGTGAACCGATAGCTCCTTGATTAACTGATTTTCTAGCATCTTTTAATCTACTTCTATTTGTAACTATAGTAAATACTATTGCTACAACTAATGAAATTATTAAACTCCAAATACCTTTTACTTTTCCTAATTCAGTTCCATAATCTTTTAAATATGATGCATCTATTCCTGAATAATATGATTTACCTAAAATATAATTAAGCACTAAAACTATAACTATAGGAACTATTGCAAGCCAAAAACTTGGTAAATTACTAACATCTACTCCACTAGAATTTTCATCAGGATGCTCTCCATATCCTTCTCCTGCTGTTGCTGCTTTTTTAGCTCTATATGTTAACCAAATTATTCCTCCAACACACATCAACACACCACCAACTATACCTAAAATTGGGGCTGCATATGCATCTGTTCCAAAGAAAGGCATTGGAATAGCGTTTTGTATCTGAGGTGTTCCTGGAAGTGCTGTCATTGTAAAAGTAAATGATCCTAAAGCTATAGATCCTGGTATTAATCTCTTTGGTATATTGGCTTCCCTAAATAGTTGGGTAGCTATAGGAAACACTGCAAATGCAACAACAAATAATGATACTCCACCATAAGTTAATACTCCACAAGATAATACAACTGCTAGAATTGCTTTATCCTTTCCTAGCTTAGTAGCAATTGTATGGGCAATAGATTTTGCTGCTCCTGAATCATCCATTATCTTTCCAAAAACGGCACCTAATAAGAATATAGGAAAATATGATTTACAATATCCTGCAAAATTTTTCATAAATATTTCAGTGTAGGTTGCCATTAAATGTGAATCTGTTCCACTATTCATAAAAGTTGCAAATAATGCCAAAATAGGTGCAAGTATAAGAACGGTTATACCTCTGTATGCAAGATACATTAATAAAACGAGAGATAAAATAATACCAATAACTCCCATCATATTGCATTCCCCTTTCACATTTTATTTGGAATACTCTCTTTATGTTATATAACAGGTTGTCCTATTTTCTTGGTATATTCTCCACTAAATATAATCTTTTACTTTCCTCCTTTCTCGTGTAAAATTGATTAAATATTTTAAAATTATATTTAATTCTGAAAATTAATCGCATTATATGCTCTTTTTATCTAATATATTTTTACTTTATTCAATTTAAAAAATAATTTTTTAAATTTTTTTAAATTAATTTAATGTTAGTATACCAATTTGTATTTATTTTGTCAATAATACACTCTTTGTTTTTTCAGAAAATTCAATCTAATTATTTGTTAATATTTATACAGTTTCTTTATATTTAATATACTGAAGTAAAATATATAAATTTACACTAATTTTCTTTATAAAACCTCATGTTTAAATAAATATATTTTTTATATTTGTCTTAGTCAATAATTTAAGCTAAAATACAAAAGATGTTACCTATATTTTCTATAGATAACATCTTTATTATGATAACGTTTTCTTTTTATCGCTTATTTATAAAAATACTATACAACTCCTAAACTTGCAAATATTAATACTATTATAAGAGTACAAAGTGGAATTATAACAGAACACATCCCTATATCCTTATAGGATTCCTTATGAGTTAATCCACATATTCCAAGTAATGTTATAACCGCTCCATTATGTGGTAATGTGTCTAGTCCACCTGAAGCTAAAGCAGCTATTCTATGAAGAACTTCTGGATTTATTCCATTTGCTTGTGCCATTTCTAAATATTGTTTTCCAAGTACTCCTAATGCTATACTCATACCGCCTGATGCTGAGCCTGTTATACCAGCAAGTACGTTAACTGATATAGCTTCTGATACCAATGGACTGCTCGATATTCCTAAAATTGCATTCTTTATAATTAAAAATGCAGCTAATGATTGGATAACATTTCCATATCCAACTTCTGAAGATGTATTTGTAATTGCCAAAAGCGAACCAATAGCACCTTGATTAACTGTCTTTTTCGTTTCTTTTAATCTATTTCTATTTGAAACTATAGTAAATATTATTGCAATAACTAATGAAATAATTAAACTCCAGATACCTTTTACTTTTCCTAAGTCGGTTCCGTAATCTTTTAAATATGCCATATCCGTTCCGGCAAAATATACTTTTCCTAAAACATAATTAAATACTAAAACTATGATTATAGGTACCATTGAAAGCCACACATTTGGAAGCTTATCAACATCTATAGTATTTACATTTTCATCAGGGTGATCTCCATATCCTTCTCCTGCTATTGATGCTTTTTTAGCTCTATAAGTTAACCAAAATATTCCGCCTACACACATTAATACAGCTGCTATAATACCTAAAACTGGTGCTGCATATGCATCTGTTCCAAAAAATGGCATTGGGATAGCATTTTGAATTTGAGGTGTTCCAGGAAGTGCTGTCATTGTAAAACTAAACGCCCCTAATCCTATCGAGCCTGGAATTAATCGTTTTGGTATGTCTGCTTCTCTAAATAATTGAGTTGCTATTGGAAATACTGCAAAAGCAACAACAAATAATGATACGCCTCCATAAGTTAACACTGCACAAGATAATACAACTGCTGGAATAGCTTTGCTTTTTCCTAATTTTTTTGCAATTGCATGAGCAATAGATTTTGCTGCTCCCGAATCATCCATAAGCTTACCAAATATTGCGCCTAATAAAAAAACTGGGAAGTATGATTTACAAAATCCTGCAAAAGCTTTCATAAATATTTCTGTATACGTTGCCATGATATGCGCGTTAGCGCCTTCACTCATAATTGTTGCAAATAATGCCAATATAGGTGCAAGTACAAGAACTGTTATGCCCCTGTATGCAAGATACATTAATAAAATAAGTGATATAATGACGCCAATAACTCCTAACATATATTCTTCTCCTTTCACATATAATATTTTATTACATCAAAACATTATATGATATTTTTCAAGTTTATATGCTATTCATTGAATTCTTATTTTGTCTGATAGATTAGTACTAAGTTCTAATCTATCAAATCTCTACTTAATAGCTATTTTGAAACATAAGATAAACTTCTAATATTATAGTGATCAATAATTCCATTGTTCTAGCCTTCACAGAACTTATCCTATATTTATAACAAAACAAGGACTATAATGAAAAATAAATTTTTCATTATAGTCCTTGTTTTGTTTAATTTAAAAATTTTCTGACAAAAGAAAGAAAATTGCCTTTCATAATACTCTTAACCTATTCCCATAATAAAAGTACATCACATTTTTATTAGTTTGTGTATTCTTAAACTATTCCAAAGTTTGCTAATATAAGTACTATGACAAGTGTACAAATAGGAATAATAACAGAACACATACCTATATCTTTATAAGATTCTTTATGTGTGGCTCCACATATTCCAAGCAATGTTATAACTGCTCCATTATGTGGCAATGAGTCAAATCCACCACATGCTAATGTTGCTATTCTATGAAGAACTTCTGGATTTATTCCATTTGCTTGTGCCATGGCTAAATACTGTTTCCCAAGTGCTCCAAGTGCTATACTCATACCACCTGATGCTGAACCTGTTACACCAGCAAGAACATTAACTGATATTGCTTCTGATATTAATGGATTACTTGATATTCCTAGAATTGCATTTTGTATAATAGCAAATGCCGCCAATGATTGAATAACATTTCCATATCCAACCTCTGAAGATGTGTTTGTGATTGCTAAAAGTGAACCGATAGCTCCTTGATTAACTGACTTTTTAGCATCTTTTAATCTATTTCTATTTGTAACTATAGTAAATACTATTGCTACAACTAATGAAATTATTAAACTCCAAATACCTTTTACTTTTCCTAACGCAGTTCCATAATCTTTTAAATATGATGTATCCGTTGATGGATAATACGTTTTTCCTAAAACATAATTAAGAACTAAAACTATAATTATAGGTATAATTGCAAGAACAAAGCTTGGAAGTTTGCTAGTGTCTATATCATTTGTATTCTCATCTGGATGATCTCCATATCCTTCTCCTGCTACTGCTGCCTTTTTTGCTCTATACATTAACCAAGTAACTCCACCAGCACACATAAGTATACCTGCTACAATACCCAAAATTGGTGCTGCATACGCATCTGTTCCAAAGAATGGCATTGGTATAGCATTTTGTATCTGAGGTGTTCCTGGAAGTGCTGTCATTGTAAAAGTAAATGATCCTAAAGCTATAGCCCCTGGGATTAACCTTTTTGGTATATCTGCTTCTCTAAATAATTGAGTTGCTATTGGAAATACTGCAAATGCAACAACAAATAATGATACTCCACCATATGTCAATACACCACAGGATAATACAACTGCTAGTATTGCTTTATCCTTTCCAAGCTTAGTAGCAATTGCATGAGCAATAGACTTTGCTGCTCCTGAATCATCCATAAGCTTACCGAATATTGCACCTAATAAGAATATAGGAAAATATGATTTACAATATCCAGCAAAATTTTTCATAAATATTTCTGTATACGTTGCCATTATATGAGCACTTGTTCCCTCACTCATGATTGTAGCAAATAAAGCTAAAATAGGTGCTAATACAAGTACTGTTATACCTCTATATGCAAGGTACATTAATAATAAAAGAGATATTATAACGCCAATAACTCCCATCATATTTTTTCTCCTCCCTGTTTTCTAGTCTTAATAATATCATTTTCTAGAGAATAATTTTCTCTAGAAAATGACATTAAAATTAGTAAGTTTGTTTTAAATTTTTCATCTATAAATTTATGATTTGTAAGTTTATTTTTTATTACTGGTAATAATATCTGATTTGTAAGTTTTATTTATAAGTTTTCTTGAACTTTTATATGATAAAGTTTATATCTATAAAGCCAACGCATATAACTTATAGTTGTCAATTTGATAATTTAAAAATTTAATTAATTATTTCAGACCCATTAACTCATCCTTAAATATTCTTTCATCCATTAATTTTAAATCTTTAGCTACTATTGGTTTAAAATCTATATGAGCTAGTACATCTTTTTCTAAATCAACTCCTGGTGCAATTTCTTTAAGAACTAATCCTTCTTTTGTTAATTCAAACACTGCTCTTTCTGTTATATATAGAACTGGTTGTCCTACTTCTTGTGCATATTCTCCACTAAATGTGATTTGTTCAACTTCTTTTATGAACTTATTAACTTTTCCTTCTTGTTTTATTACTAATTTTCCCTCTTCAACAGCTACTTTTAATCCACCTGCTTTAAATGTTCCACAATAAACTGTTTTTTTAGCATTTTGAGTTATGTTAATAAATCCACCACATCCTGCTATCTTTGGACCAAATTTACTTACATTTATATTTCCTTTTTCATCACATTGAGCTAATCCTAAGAATGCTACATCTACTCCACCACCATCATAAAAATCAAATTGATATGGTTGGTCTAATATAGCTTCTGCATTTGTTGTAGCACCAAAGTCTAGTCCACCTGCTGGTACTCCACCTATTGCACCTGCTTCTACTGTTAATGTCATGGAATCTCCTATTCCTTCTTCATTAGCTACCATTGCTATAACTTCTGGAACTCCTATTCCCAAGTTAACCACTGCATCTTTTGGAAGTTCCATTGCTGCTCTTCTTGCTATTATCTTTCTTTCATTTAAAGGCACTGATGCCATGCTACCTAGTGGAACTGTTACATCTCCACAGAATGCTGGATTATATTGTGTTCCAAAAGTTTGCATACCCTTTTCTGGTGTACCTATTACTATGGCATCTACATATATTCCTGGTATCTTAACAAGTTTTGGATCTAAAGACCCGTTTTTAACTATCTTTTCTACTTGTACTATAACCTTACCACCTGAATTTTTAGCTGCTTGAGCTATTGAAAGAGTTTCTAAGCTAGCAACTTCCTTCTCCATAGTTACATTACCTTTTTCATCAGCATAAGTACCACGAACTAATGCAATATTTATAGGCATTGCTTTGTATAATAATCTTTCATTTCCATCAACATTAACTAATTTAACTAAATCTTCTTTAGTTACATCATTTATTTTTCCACCTTGTAATCTTGGATCTACAAATGTCTTTAAACCAACATGAGTAATTGTACCTATTTTTCCAGCTGCTATATCTCTAAATAGTTGAGATATAGTTCCTTGTGGAAAGTTGTAAGCTTCTGTCTTATTATCTAAAGCAAGTTTTTGAAGCTTTGGTGCAAGAGCCCAGTGACCTCCTATAACTCTTTTAGTTAACCCCTCATGAGCTACATGATTCATTGCTCTATCCTTACTATCACCTTGTCCAGCTGCATAAATAAAAGTTAAATTACTAGGTTTATTTTCTTCTAAGAATTTTTTTTCAAGTCCGGAAGTTAATTCTTCTGGATGACCCGCTCCAACAAAACCTGACACTGCAACTGTGTCACCATCTTTAATTAATGAAATAGCTTCATCAAGACTTACTACTTTTGATCTCATAATCATGGCCTCCCTTATCATACAATATTTACGTTTTGTATTTTAAAACTTACACTTATTAAATTAGCAATTAGCATGCCAATGTTTTAACAATATTCTGTAAACTTTTTCATTAATAAGAGTCAACACAAATCACATTAAAAATATTAATTTTAAATTTTCTTTTACGACTATTTTCGCCAATTTTTATACAACAAAATATCAATATCTTTATTTATTGTTAGGATAACCTAACATTTTTACTTTTTCGACAAATAAAAGTGCACATTTTTACTTACACACATTACTTTTCTCTTAAAATATGTAAGTATATCTGTACACTTTTTATGTGGATTTATATTTTGAATTGCATTTTTAACTTAAAATATCATGTTTACTCATCTTTTCGTAAAGCGTGGTACGACTAATTTCTAATAATTTTGCAACTTTAGATTTGTTTCCTTTACAAACCACTAAAGCATTTAAAATAGCTTCTTTTTCCGCTTTATTAATAACATCTTCTAGTTTTTCTATATTGCTTATAATCTTTCTTCCTGTTATCTCTTTAGGTAGATGGTCAATATCTATAACCTCCCCATAGTTTACAATATTTATTGCCATCTCTATAACATTCTCTAACTGTCTCACATTTCCTTCCCAAGTATAATTTTTCATATACTCTATTGCTTCTACTGTTATACCTTTAATATATTTATTAAGTTTTTTGCTTATTTTACCTATTAAATAATATATTAATGTTTCTATATCCTCTTTTCTTTCTCTTAAAGAAGGAATTCTAATAGTAACAACATTAAGTCTGTAATATAAATCTTGTCTAAACTTTCTTTCATGAACCATCTTTTCTAAATTCCTATTTGTAGCTGCTATAATTCTTATATCTATCTTCTTAATATGATCTGCCCCTACTCTTTCAACCTCTTTTTCTTGGATAACCCTTAAAAGCTTGACTTGCATAGATAAAGGCATATCCCCTATCTCATCTAAGAATATGGTACCACCATCCGCTAATTCAAATTTTCCTATTTTGCCTTCTTTATTTGCACCTGTAAAAGATCCTCTCTCATATCCAAACAACTCTGATTCTAATAGTTCTGAAGGTATAGCGGCACAATTAACTTTTATAAAATTCCCATAAGCTCTATCGCTAGCCTTATGTATAGCATGTGCAAAAAGTTCTTTTCCTGTACCACTTTCTCCAATTAGTAAAACATTGGATGTGGTAAGGGCGGCTTTTTTGGCTATATTTTTAGTTTTTTCTATTGCCTTTCCTCTTCCAATTATATTATCAAAGCTATATATGGCATTGTTATTTTCACTGGATCTTCCATTATATTGTTTAATCTGCTTTTCTATTTTATTTATTTTCTTTGAAAAGGAATCGAAAGATTTTAGGTTTTTAAACAGCACTTTCCCAACAGCACCCTGTATTTCTCCATCTTTTATTATTGGTATCCTGTTTGCTATTATGTACCTACCTCTAACTTTTTGAAAATCTACACTTTCTCTTATCCCACTTTTCGCTACAATATGCATTCGCGTATTCTCTATTACTTCTGTAACATGCTTTCCTATAGATTTATCTCTATCTATTCCAAGGAAATCTGAATATACCTTACTTATCATTCTTACATAGCCTTCTTTATCAACTACTACAATTCCATCATAGGTCATTTCAAGAACAGCTTCTAATACTTCAGAAACATCCTTATTTCTTTCTAGTTCTTTCATTAATCTAACATGTTCAGTTTCATCACTAATAAGTATTATAGTTTCTTCTATATTTCCTCCTTTTTTTATAGGTATTTTAGTTACACATGTGACTTTTCCAGTTATATATACTTCATTTTTTCTAGTCTTTTTATTTATTTCACTATCTTCTACATCATTTAGTTTTGGAATCACATCTGCTATATTTTTGTGTAAAACTTGCTTACACTTCATCGAACAAATTCTTTCTGCTGCTTTATTAAATGATAAAATACTTCCTTCTTTATCTATTTCAATTATTCCTATTGAAATATTATTAGAAATTATATTTAATTTTTTTAAAGCATTATTAGTAACATCATTATTCACCATGTATTCATACTCCTTTTATAAATACATTATTATATCTTATATTTTACCAGTTAATATAATGCAAGTCATCAGGCACTTTTAAATATTTAAATAACTAAAAAACCTGTAGAATTTACTATTCTACAGGTTTTACTTATAGACGACCTTTATTTTGCTTTAGGTGGCATTACCATTGCTTGTCCATCTATAACAACTTTTCCGTCTTGATTAGTAACAGTAGTTTTAAGTACTAATCTATTTTTTTGTTCATTTCTTTCTATAACTTCAGCTGTAGCCGTTACAGTGTCACCCATTCTTACTGGAGCTAAAAATTTTACTTCTTGGCTCATATATATTGTCCCTGGTCCTGGAAGATACATTCCTAATACAGTTGATATTAAACTTGACACTAACATTCCATGACAAATTCTCCCTTTAAACATTGTTTTTTCTGATTCAACCTGATTTACATGTGCAGGGTTTAGGTCTCCTGAAATACCAGCAAATAAATACACATCAGTTTCTGACATAGTTTTTGTAAATGATGCCTTGTCACCCATTTTAATTTGATCAATAGTTTTTCCTGTCATATTAAATGCACCCACCTTTTAATTTTTTATTATTTAATTACATTTTATAAGATAGCCTTATGCCTTACCAGTACGCATAATTCATGCCAATCCCACTTGTAAATAGTTATTATAAAATATAATTGATCTATAACCTTTTATCTTTCTTCCCTAAAATATGGATTTCCTAAGAAAGAAGGTGGTGCATTCTTTTTATTTTTCCTCATAGAAACAACAACTAATACAACTATTGTTACAATATAAGGAAGCATATCTATTAAATATTGTGATACATGTGCCGTTAAAGCCTCAAATCTAAATCCTGCTATATCCAATCCACCAAATAAATATGAACCTACTATAGCTTTATAAGGATTCCAAGAAGCAAATATTACAAGAGCAACTGCTATCCATCCTCTTCCTGCTGTAACATTATCTTGCCATGCAGGAATATAAACTAGTGATAGATATGCTCCTCCTAACCCACATAAAGCTCCTCCTAACAATATATTTAAATACTTGTATAAATTTACATTTATACTAGCTGCATCTGCACAAGCTGGGTTCTCACCTATAGCTCTTAAATTCAGTCCACTTCTAGTATTATATATATATATACCTAGAATAACTGTAATTATATATCCTATATACACAAATGAATCTTGAGTAAAAAATACTGAACCTATAAAAGGAATCTTACTAAGAATAGGTATAGCAAAAGGTACAAAAAAACTTTTTACAGTTTCAGGCGCTGTTTGCCCTATCAAACTTTTTCCAATCAAACTAGATACACCTGTCCCAAATATAGTTAGAGCAAGCCCTGAAACAACTTGATTTGCTTTTAGGCTTATTGTAAGAAATGCATATATCAAAGCCCCAAACGCTCCAGCAATAGCTGCTGATATCATAGCTAAAACTGGATTACCTGTTTTAAGTCCTGTCATAAATCCAAACACAGCCCCAAGAAGCATCATTCCCTCAACTCCAAGGTTGAGATTCCCACTTTTTTCTGTAATTATTTCTCCTAAAGTAGCTAATAAAAGAGGCGTTCCCGCAACAATTGCTGCACTTAAAAATGCTGTTAATGAATCCATTTAATTCGCCTCCTTTAATTTGCATAGACTTTCTTGATTTTTTATTGATTTTTTGGAATTTCTTTTTAAAAAAACTTTATATTTTATAAAAAATTCACTACCTAATACGAAGAACAGTATCATACTTTGTAATACTAATGCAGCAGCTTCTGGTATGCCAAATGCTGTCTGTATATATAGTCCACCTTGAAGAAGAGCTGCAAAAAGCACAGAAACCACCATAATTAAAGGTGCACTTAAAGAAGCTAACCACGCTACAATTATAGCTGTATATCCTACTCCTCCTGAAACTTCTACAGAAAGAGTATTACTAACAGCCGATGCCTGAATCATTCCTACTAATCCACATAATCCACCACTTAAAAATACTGCACTTATTATTGTCCCTTTAATGTTGATGCCAGCATATAAAGCAGTTTTCTCACTTTCTCCCAAAACACTAATTTCATATCCTTTTTTAGTATAATTCATAAAAATATACATTAAAACAACAAGAATAATAGCAATAATCCAACCTATGTGAACACCTAAAAACTTAGGAAGTATAGCATTTTCCGAAAAATTAGGTATCTTAGGAAAACCCATTGCCTTTGAATCCTTCCATAGGTCATATTGTAAATAAGCTACCCACTTAATAGCTATGTAATTCATCATTAATGTTAAAATTGTTTCATTAGTACCCCATTTCGACTTAAAAAATGCAGGTATAAAAGCCCAAACTCCGCCTCCTATAATTCCAGCAATAGCCATTACTAAAAGTAAAACCGGCTTAGGAAGATTCTGAAAATTAAGTGCAAAAAAAGACGCCACAAATGCTCCCATCATTATTTGCCCTTCTCCTCCTATATTCCAAAATTGCATTTTAAAAGCAACTGAAATCCCTAATGCAGTTATTAAAAGAGGCACAGCTTTTATTATAGTTTGTCTGATTTTATAATCAGATCCAAAAGCTCCTTTTATCATCGAACTATAAACCCTTAAGGGATTTAATCCTAATACTAAAATAAAAATTCCAACTACCAATAGGGCAAGAATTATAGCTATAGTTCTTATCTTTATTGTGTTTGATCTTGTTATTTCACTTCTTTTTATAACTCTAAACATTAGCTACATCCTCCCTTTCTTTATTACCCATCATTAGGCTACCCACTTCTTCTTTTGTTAGACCATTTGTATTCAAAACCCCAGTAATCTCTCCATTACATATAACCATGATTCTATCACATAGCTTTAAAAGAACATCCAAGTCTTCTCCAATATAAATAACTGAGTTACCTTTAGCTTTTTCTTCATTTATCAAATCATATATTGTATAGCATGTATTTACATCTAATCCCCTTACAGGATAAGCCATTATTAAAAGCTTAGGATATAAACTTAGCTCTCTTCCTAAAAGTATTTTTTGAATATTTCCTCCTGACAAATATCTGATCGGATAATGAACATTAGGAGTTTTTATTTCAAGCTTCTCCACCATTTTTGTTGCTTTTTCTTCAATTGGTTTCCTATTAATAAACATTCCTTTAGAATTTTGATAATTCTTTAAAAGTAAATTATCAACCATATCCATAGATCCAACTAGCCCCATACCCAATCTATCTTCAGGTATAAAACTCATACTTATACCTCTTCTAATAATTTCTCTGCTTGTCCTTCCAACTATATTTTCTCCATCAAAAATTATTTCTCCATCTTCAACCTTTTGAAGACCAGCTATAGCCTCACATAACTCTTTTTGTCCACTTCCAGCTATTCCTGCAACTCCCAAAATTTCACCTGTTTTTATTGAAAAACTAATATTTTTTAGTACTTCAATTCTTTCCTCATTTAAAACTTTTAAATTATTTACTTTTAAAAGTTCCTCTCCTGTTTCTATTTCAACATTTTTTATAGATAAATCTACAGATTTTCCAACCATCAATTCTGTAAGTTCTTTAGGGTTTGTATCAATTTTATTTAAAGTAGTTATACTTTCACCTTTTCTAAGTACAGTTATTCTATCAGCAGTATTCATTACCTCATCCATTTTATGAGTAATAAATATAACAGCACATCCCTCTTTTTTCATTTTCTCAACTATTTTAAAGAGTCTCTCACTTTCTTGAGGTGTAAACACAGCAGTAGGTTCATCTAATATAAGAATATTTGCTCCTCTATATAAAACTTTCAATATCTCAAGGTTTTGCTTCTCACCTACAGACATTTCGTGCACATTTTTTTCTAAATTAATTTCTAATCCAAACTTTTCTTTTAATTTTTCTATTTTTTCTAAACTTCTCTTTTTATTTAAAAACAATCCGCCCTTTTGACCTAAAATAATATTTTCTTCAGCAGTCATATTCTCCACTAACTTAAAATGTTGGTATATCATTCCAATACCAGCAGCTATAGCATCCTTTGGTGAATCAAAATTAGCTTCTTCTCCATGAATTAAGATAGAACCGCTATCAGGAGTATAAACTCCTGATAGCATGTTCATTAATGTACTTTTCCCAGCTCCATTTTCTCCTAAAAGAGCATGAACTTCCCCTCCATACACTTTTAGATTAATATTATTGTTAGCGACTACCTTACCAAATTGTTTTGTTATATTTTTCATTTCAATGTAAGGAATTTTATTTTCCACCATTCTGAACTCCTTCTACAAACCAATTAAACTTTAACAATTCTTCATCAGTCATAACTTTATCTTTTGCTACTTTTTCTTGACCCTTGTTATCTTTTATAGGTCCAACAAATATTTTATTTTTTCCAGAAATTATATCTTCTTTAGCCTTTTTAATTTTTTCTTCTGCTCCTTGTGGTGCATTTTTTGTAAGCGGAGCAAGATCTATTATTCCATCTTGTAACCCACCCCAATAGCTCTCAGATTTCCAAGTTCCATCCATTACAGCTTGTACTTGTTTCACATAATATGGTCCCCAGTTCCATACTGCTGATGTCATATAAGCCTTTGGTGCTTTCTTTTCCATGTTTGTATTATATCCAATTGAAAATGCTGCTTTTTCTTCCGCTGCTTGTTGTGGTCCTGCAGTGTCTTGATGCTGAGCAATAACATCTGCACCTTCATCTAAAAGAGCTTTTGCAGCTTCTTTTTCCTTAGCAGGATCATACCAAGTATTTGTCCATTTAACTTTAACAACAGCTTTAGGATTTACCGAACGAACTCCTAATGTAAATGCATTTACAGCTCTAACTACTTCTGGTATTTCATGAGCTCCTACAAATCCTATAGTATTACTTTTTGTTTTCATACCAGCAACTATACCTGATAAATATCTTGCTTGATACATTCTTCCAAAATAGTTAGACATATTTTCATCAGACATATATCCTGAACAGTGTAAGAACTTAACATCTGGATGTTCCTTAGCTGATTTAGCCATTCCATCCATGAATCCAAAGCTAGTTCCTACTATAACATTACAACCTTCATCAACCATATTTTCTATAACCTTTTGAACTTCAGCAGTATCTTCTTTAACTGATTCTTTAAATATAGTAGTTACTTTTAATTTCTCTTCTAAATATTTTCTTCCTTGGTCATGTGAATATGTATATCCCTCATCACCTACAGGTCCTACATAAATAAATCCTACTTTTATCTTCTTATTAGACTCTGTGCTTTGTTTTGAATCTGCTTTTTTGTCTCCCTCCGAAGAACAGCCAACTAAAAAAACACTTAGTGACATAACTAACATCAACATTAAAGCCATAATTTTTTTCATAAATTTTCTCCTCCATAATTTTAGTTTTTTATAATTATGTATACTTAAGGAAATTTTTAGGACTGATTTTGGCACTCCTAATTCCCTTTAATTACAAGCACTTTTCATTCGCATATTAACTTTTAAAATTTAGGTTCTGATATTTTTTGTCCAGCTACATATCTTTCGACTATGTTCCTATCATCTCCTATGTAAATATATCTTTGTAGTCTTTCTTCAATAGTCCTATCTAAATCACCTAAGCTACTATCATCTATAATTAATGCATCAAATTCATATCCTTCTTCGAAACTTCCAACTTTTCCAAAAAATTTTCCTCCGGCTTTAGTTCCCATATAAAAAACTTCTGCTGTTGTTAAAGGTTTATATGTTTTATCTGATTCAAGCCACTTCATCTTAGACATCTGTACTGCTGCTACCATAACATTAGGTATAGAAATTTTGTGACCACCGCTAATATCACATCCTAATCCAACTGTTATACCTTTTTCCATAAACTTTCTTACAGGCATAATTCCAGTTGCAACATTTAAATTAGAAGTAGGACAATGTACTGCAATAACTCCGTTATTTTTTATTAAATTCATTTCTCTTTCTGAACTATATATACAATGAGCCATAATTGTTGGAACTTCACCGAATAATCCGAATTTATTGTATACATTACCATACTCTTTACATTCAGGATGTAATTCTTTTACCCATTGAATTTCAGATATATTTTCAGACAAGTGAGATTGCACAGGAATATTATATTTTTTAGCTATCGCGCCAATTCCTTGCATAACTTGAGAAGAACAACTTGGGACAAATCGTGGGGTTATAATTGGTTTAACTAATCTTGACTTATTACTATATTCACATACAATTTCTTCTGTATCATTTATAGACTTTTGTGTATCTTCTATTATATAATCTGGAGAATTTCTATCCATATTAACCTTTCCTACAAACGCTCCAAGCCCAGATTTTATGAATAAATCCATAAGTATTTTAGTTGCATCTTTATGTACACTTCCAAATACAACCGATCTTGTAGTTCCACATCTCCATAATTCTTTAACCACTTTTTTGTACACTTTTTCAGTATACATTAAATCTTTAAACTTTGATTCTTCTGGAAAAGCATACTCATCTAACCATTCTAATAATTGCTTGTCCATTCCTAATCCTAAATTAGCATATTGAGGTGCATGTAAATGTAAATCAATAAATCCTGGTATAATTAACTTATCTTTATAATCTATAATTTCATAAACTTCATCTTCTTTTGAAAGTTCAGATTTTATCTTATCCACTTTTCCATTCTTAACAAATATATATCCGTTTTCTATAACTGTGAATTTCTCAGAACTTTTAGTAAATATTATATTTCCTCTATAAACAACAGTACTAATCATATACGCATCCCCTAATTTTTAAAAACTATCTTTCCATCTCTCATTGATTCTATAATGGCTAAAGATTCTAATTGAATATTTTGATCTTCAATAATTTTTCTACCTTGTTGAAATCCTTTTTCTATAACAATACCTACTCCAACAACTTTTGCATCAGCTTGATTTATAATGTCTATTAAACCTGATGCAGCATTAGCATTAGCAAGAAAATCATCAATTATCAAAACCTTATCTTCTGGTAGTATATACTTTTTAGAAACTCTGACATTATAGGATTTACCTTTGGTAAATGAAAAAACTTCTGACTGAAAACTATCTTTATCCATATTAGTACCTGCATGCTTTTTTGCAAATACTACAGGCACATCAAAATATTGTGCAGTAATACATGCAATTCCTATTCCCGAAGACTCTATGGTTAAAATCTTTGTTATTTCTTTTTTATCAAATCTTTTCTTAAATTCTTTACCTATCTCTTTGAATAATTTCACATCTATCTGGTGATTCAAAAAACTATCTACTTTTAAAACATCACTGCCTATAACCTTGCCATCTTTAGTAATTCTATTTTTTAATAGTTCCATATATTTCCCCCCTATATTAAAATCTAATTATCAAAAAAGAAAGCTCCCTAGTACACAACTAGGGAGTCTATATCATTTAACACCTTTAATATAAGAAATTAATATAATTAACACTTTAATCATATAGCAAAAATATATACTTCATTGCTAATATACTAAAGTATTGTTATATCACTTATAAAAAATTAACGTGTAAAATTTAATATAAACACCCGTAGTCAAACAGTTTAAGGCCGTTTGGTAGAAACGTTTAGTCCATATTACTAAACATATACGAGTAATTTTACGAACATTTTTAATCACTTTTTATATATTATTCGTTTATTTTTGTTATATGTATATATTAAATCAAATAGACAGAAAAATCAATATCAAATTAAAAAACTTTTATTTAGTAACTACCATACCGCTTTCCTATGATTAACGACTAAAATTTTGAAAAATATGAAATAAAATCTTCAAAACCAGCTTCTTAAATAAAAAATAAGCAACTGATGATTTTTTTGTTCATCAACTGCCTATTCTATAGTATTTATAATTATTAGAAACTAGTTACTCAATAAAGTTGCATTGCAGCTTTATTCAGCATCTAAAACACATTTTTCTTCACATATATACTTCTGATTATATACATCTAAATCTAATTCTTTTTCTAAATTAGCCATAATTACAGTTGCGGTTGCATCCCCACTTACATTAACTACAGTTCTCATCATATCTAATATTCTATCTATACCTAACACTAAAGATATTCCTTCCACTGGTAAACCTACCTGTTGAAGCACCATAGAAAGTGTTATTAATCCCACCCCTGGTACTCCTGCAGTACCTACAGAAGCTAAAGTAGCGGTTAACACTACCATTAACATTTGATTAATAGTAAGAGGTATACCATATACTTGAGCAATAAAGACAGTAGCAACTCCTTGCATTATAGCTGTACCATCCATATTAATAGTAGCTCCTAATGGTATGGTAAAACTTGCAATGGCCTCTTTAACACCTAATTTTTTTTCACAGGTCTCAAGATTAATAGGTATAGTAGCATTACTGCTTGATGTACTAAATGCAACTACCATAACAGGCCAAAATTTTCTAAAAAACATTATAGGGCTTACTCTTCCAATAAATTTCAAAGCCGATCCATATACTACTATAAGTTGAATTAAAAGAACTAATACAATTGTAATTCCATATTTAAATAACTTGATTAAAACATCCGAACCTTGAATCATTATAACCTTAGATATAAGTGCAAATACTCCAACAGGAGCAAACAACATAACTATTCCTATTATTTTTAAAAGAACTTCGTTTATCTGGCTTATTATATCAAGCATAGGCTGTGCTGCTTTTCCAATCATTGTGGCTGCTATACCAAATAATATAGCAAAAGTAATTATTTGTAGCATTTCCCCTTTAACCAAAGATTCTATGGGATTTGTAGGAACCATATTAACAAAAACATCCATAATAAAAGGAGCATCAGCAGTTTTAAAACTTTTAGCAGTAGATAAGAGTTGTTCTCCTCCTAGCCCTGGCTTTATTATATTCGCAAGCATAATAGCTATACTAATAGCAAACGCAGTTGTTGCAGTATAGTAAACCATAGTTCTCACACCTAGTCTACCTAATTTTTTAATATCTCCAACACTAGCTGTTCCACATATTAAAGAACATAAAACTAATGGAACTACAAGCATTTTTATTCCTCTTAAAAAAACATTACCTGCTGGATCTAAAACCCACTTAATAATAGATTCATTTATAGCTTTTTCAAAGAACATGTTGGAGACTATTCCAAAAGCAACACCCAATAATAGTCCTAATAATATCTTTATAGTAAGTGACATTTTCTTCTTTGGTTTCATTCTCTTCCCTCTTTCACAATGAATTTTTATGTATTTTATAATTCATTTAATGAAATTATTATATCATTATTTTTATTTTTTATCAATAAAATGAATTAACATGTTTTGAATTATTCATATAGACATTGTGTTTGATTTATTAAAATTCGAATAATTCATTTTAGCTTAAATTCATAAAATAGAATCTAAAAATATTTTTATTTACATATAAAAAGGCACCTATTTATATAGGCACCTTCATTCTAATTTTATTCCATTAATTCATAACCACTTACTACAACAGGCATTTTTAAATTTTCTAATACTCTCTCTAATAATACTCCTTCTCTTTGCGGATATTCAAATCCATAACTAGCTTTAATACAAGCTGTTATAAATTGAACCCCTCTATCTAAAGCAATAGGTAAACTATCTCCCTGAAGCAAGCTCCCAACAATTACACTAGTAAATATATCTCCGGTTCCTGGAAAATGAGCTGGAATATATCTACAGCTAACTTTCCAAAACTTATTATTTATTCTATCATAAGCAACAACACTTGTATCCTTATGTAGCTGACTATCTGGTACACTTGTTATTATAACTACCTCAGGACCCATATCTGATAAACTTACAAGCCACTCCTTCACTTCTCTATCCGTTATATTACTTTTATAATCTTTATTCAAAAGATAAGCTGCTTCTGTAAAGTTAGGTGTTATAATATCGGCTTTTCCAATTAATTTTTTCATATTTTCTACCATACTTATATCCATAGTACTATATAGTTCACCATTATCAGCCATAACTGGATCTATAACAATCAAATTATCTTCCTTACCGAATATATCAATAAACTTTGAAACTATTTCTATTTGCTTACTAGACCCTAAAAATCCACTATAAATACAATCAAACTCTATTTGAAGTTTTCTCCAATGCTCCATATAAGTCTCCATTGAATCTGTTAAATCTATAAAACTAAAATCTTCAAATCCTCCTGTATGAGTTGATAAAATCGCCGTTGGAAGAGGACATACTTGTACTCCCATAGTTGATAAAACTGGTGTAATAGCACACAATGAAGCTCTTCCAAATCCAGATAAGTCATGAATTGCAGCAACTCTTTTAACAGGTCTTATCATATTAACACATCCTTCATACGTTTAGTCTATATGTACTATATCCTTTGTACTCCACTAATTGAATATTATCATCTTTTTCTAATTTTTTAAAGATATTTTCAATACAAGTACAACCTCTCGATTCTAGAAAGTTTTTTATTTCATACTGGTTCATTGGATGTCTTCTTATAATACTTAATATAGCTTCATAATCATCTTTTATTTCACTAAAAAATCCTTCTGAATTTAACATATCTATAGATATTCCGCCTAATATATCAACTGCTAATTTCATTGATTCTTTAGATATTTGACTTACCCATTCTTCTGCTGGAGGTCTAACAGGAGTATTTATGTAAAGTCTACTATATTCTATTTTATCTATTAATTCTTTCATTCTCACTAAATCTTTTTCATGATCATTAACATCTTTAATTAACATTGTTTCCAACCATAATTCACCTTTATATTTTTTTGAAAAATTAACTAACCCTTCATATACATCTTTAAAATGAAGTTTTCCATAAGGTCTATTTATCTTTTTAAATGAATTTTCATCATAGGCATCAAGAGAAGGCATAACTATATCTACATTCATAAGATTATCTTGAACTTTTTGTTCATATAAAATTGAGGCATTTGTAATTACTACAACTGGTTTAGATGTTACTTTTTTAAGTTCTAGCACTAATTCGCCTAATTTTGAATATAAAGTAGGTTCTCCTTCTCCAACAACTGTTACAACATCAAAATTCAAATCATCTTTTATGTAATCTTTGAATTCATCTAATATATCAGAAACACTAAAAAACTCATCAATATTGTTTGTCATTTTGTCAGTTCTTCCAAGTTGACAGTAGGCACAAGAATAATTACAACATTTTCTCGGAATAGGACTAACTCCTACTGAAAGCCCTAATCGTCTTGACGGTACTGGACCAAAAACATATTTAAATTCTTTCATTTACAAAACCCCTTTTCCTTTTGTATTTTATCCGATGTCTAACCATTCTAATCCTCCATCTTCTTTAAAGTGGCAATAAAGAATGGTACGAGACCCTAGATAATGACCTCTAAGGAGTAGACCTCCTAAGAATCCTGTTTATAATAAGCTACTTTTAAACATTCTTATTTTCATGTAAACCATATTATATTATTAAGTTCATAACAATTTATCTTTATAATTTAAAATATATATACCACAGAACTACTTTAAATCTTATTTGTTAATTATGATTTACATTTATTTCACCTAGAGGATATAATTGAATTATAATTATAATATATGGTTTTAGTCAATTGTATCCATACTATATTGATTTTTCTCTTTTGGGTTTCATTTTAAAACCTCTTATCTAATATCATAACAATACTTAAGTTTCCAAATATAGTAATCGTTAAATAAGTATAAAATAATATTGCTCTGGGAAAACTCCCAGAGCAATATTATCTTGTCTTAACCTTATCCTTTCGGACCCATGCTTTTTCACCATTAATATCTAGTTGATAATAATATGTTATCTCATCTATAGCTGTAATAAAATCTCCCTTTTTAAAAGCTTTTACTTCATTAGCCCAACATATAATATCATCTTGTATAACCTCTAGTTTTTTTCTTTTCTCATAAGGTTCATCTAAATTTCCTTTGACTTCTACATCATCTTTGTGTATCCATGCCCCTTTCTCTAAGTCTAACCTATAATAATTAGTTATTTCATCTATAGCTGTTAATTTATCACCTTTCTTAAATCTCTTCACTTCTTTTGCCCAAGCTATAACATCTTCATTACATTTTAATGGTAAATGCTTAAATTTACTCTCAATATTCTCAGATGTAGCTTTATTATTTACAGTATTTTTACCCACACCTTCCGCTATAACTTTACCTATTACATCTGAACCTAATTTTTTATATAACTCAACATCTTTTGTAGCTTCTACAAAGCATACTTCCACAATTATTGATGGTATAGAATTACGTTTTATTTCATATAACCCTCTCGACATACCATCCTTTATTCCTCTATTCCTAAATCCTAATTTTGCTATATTATTGGTTATTTTGGTTGCTATTGTACTTGTTGTGCCATTATTTAAGTTTAACCATGCCTCCGTTCCTAACTCACCTTTATACCTGTTATATGCTTTATTAAAATGTATAGATATAAATAGCTCTGCGCCCCATGTTTTCGCCCTATTTACCCCATATGGCAAATCAGAGTTTCTATTCATAGGTCCTGGTGTCACATCTAGTACATCGTGTCCCAACATTTTGAGATATTTTATTACAGAAGGATAAACTTTTCTATCTTCTGTCAATTCATCTATTAAAGCACTAGCCCCTGTAGCTTGCGGATTATGTCCACCTCTTACAGCTATCTTCATAAAAATCATCTCCTTCCCAATTATTTTATTACTATTAACTATGTTTTGTTACTACATTAAACTTCGTTATGTAACCGTTACTTATTCTGCATATAAAATATAAAAAGAAGCCTAAAATCAAGGCTTCTCTTTATTAATACATTAATTTTTTTCAACAGGTATTTGGATTTCCGTTATATATTCTTGTGGATTATCTGTTGAACGCTCCCCTTCTAAATATAATTCTCTATTAGGTCCTGCAATCCTATATCCATTTTCTTCAATCCACTTAAGTAAAACATTATAAGAAATATTAAATTCTTCATAAGGCCCTTTGTGTATTAGGCAAGCTGCATTTTCAACCTCTGAAAGTTCTTTTATTTTTATTCTATCTGTCTCTTGAATATCATTTCCTATACAACTCATAACCTCAATATCAACATCATTTTCTTTGTGCCCTGGATCATAATATACAGACATACTTGGAGCAACTATCTTAGCATTATTACTTTGTAAATATCCCATTAATTCTATCCATAAATTATGCTGTTTTGAATAGTCTCCTATTATATCCCTTATAGAAGCTACCTTTTTTCTTTCCAATTTTTTTAGCACTACATCATATTTTAACATCAAATCATCATCCTCCTTAATGCTATTTATAAGTCTCTCTACCTTTACCAATCTAACTTTTTCTAGTTTTATATTCTGCATAATCTCTTGTTTCTTCTTATATAACATAGAAGTTACAATGTTTACAGATAAATCACTTTGAAGTATTTTAGAAATTTCACTTAGAGAAAAACTTAAATTTTTTAAAGCTATTATTTTATTTAATCTCGGTAGTTGCTTCGCAGAATAATATCTATATCCTGTTTCATCATCAATTTTTGCAGGTCTTAGAATTCCAAGTTCATCATAGTATCTTAAAGTTTTTACAGATATTTTATTTAATTTAGCAAATTCTCCTATTTTGAACATTTTTACCTCTCCCATATGTGCACATATTGAGTTTATATATTAATAATAACCCGTCCCCTAAGTGGAGAGTCAATAGTTCTTTTACTAATAATTATTATATTTCCATAACCTTCTCCATAATTCATAAATAAAAATAATTATAAAAAATAGCCTAGCTTTATATGATCATATAACAGAAAAGCTAACTAGCTTTTTAGCTAATTAGCTTTTCTGTTATATATTATTAAATTATTTCTAACTATTACTGTTATATTCTTAAAAATTAATAGGATACTACATAAAATGAATAGGTTAATGAAGCTTATTCATTATTTTTTATAAAATAGTCTAGTAAATCCTCAATACTTACAATACCCTTAACTTTAAAATTTTCATCAACTACTGGTAGAGCTATAACATCATTTTCTCTAACTCTCTTAGCCACATCTATTATAGTATCGTTTTCACTGCAAGTAACAACTTCTCTATTCATTATATTTTCTACTGGATATGTATCGTAATGTCCCTCATAATTCAAAAATCTATATATATCAGCCTTTACTATTATGCCTAACAAAGTTTTATTTTCATCTACCACAGGAGCACCATTGATTTTATTACTCGTCATTATGCCTAACGCAGTTTTTATGGTATCTTTATAACCTATGTGTATTACATTGGTGTTCATAATATCAACTAATTTCATGAATTAACCCCCTTATATAATTTAGTCTTTACTAAATTATATACAAAATTAAATCTATAGTAAACATATTATGCCTTTTTTAGTTTCTAAAACCTAAAATTTAGTTTGCCATTTATATATTTCTTCATATTAAAAAAGACCTTCTTCAATATGGAAAGCCTTTAAATGGTGCGCCCAGCGGGATTTGAACCCACGACCGTCAGATTCGAAGTCTGCCACTCTATCCAGCTGAGCTATGGGCGCTAAAAATCCAAAAAATAAAAATGGAGCGGGTAAGGGGAATCGAACCCCTGTGTTCAGCTTGGAAGGCTGACGTTCTACCATTGAACCATACCCGCATGTTCATATACAATTTGGTGATCCACCGGGGAATCGAACCCCGGACAACTTGATTAAAAGTCAAGTGCTCTACCGACTGAGCTAGTGAATCAAAATGGCTGGGATGGCAGGATTCGAACCTACGCATGTAGCAGTCAAAGTGCTATGCCTTACCGCTTGGCGACATCCCAAAACTGGGGTGGACGAAGGGACTCGAACCCTCGACAACCAGAACCACAATCTGGCGCTCTACCAACTGAACTACGTCCACCATATGGTACGCGATCAGGGACTCGAACCCTGGGCCCTCTGATTAAGAGTCAGATGCTCTAGCCAACTGAGCTAATCGCGCACATTATCAATAACTATTTAAATTTAAATGGTGCGTCTTAAGAGATTCGAACTCCTGGCCCACGCCTTAGAAGGGCGTTGCTCTATCCAGCTGAGCTAAAGACGCTTATTGGAGCGGGTAAGGGGAATCGAACCCCTGTGTTCAGCTTGGAAGGCTGACGTTCTACCATTGAACCATACCCGCATATTGGAGCGGAAGACGAGATTCGAACTCGCGACGTTCACCTTGGCAAGGTGACGCTCTACCACTGAGCCACTCCCGCATAGCTTATTTATAGTATCTTTTTTAAATGGTCGGGGTAGCAGGGCTCGAACCCGCGGCCTCATGGTCCCAAACCACGCGCGCTACCATCTGCGCTATACCCCGTTGCTATGGTACGCGATCAGGGACTCGAACCCTGGGCCCTCTGATTAAGAGTCAGATGCTCTAGCCAACTGAGCTAATCGCGCACATTATCGATAACTATTTAAATTAAATGGTGCGTCTTAAGAGATTCGAACTCCTGGCCCACGCCTTAGAAGGGCGTTGCTCTATCCAGCTGAGCTAAAGACGCTTGTGGAGCGGGTAAGGGGAATCGAACCCCTGTGTTCAGCTTGGAAGGCTGACGTTCTACCATTGAACCATACCCGCATATTGGAGCGGAAGACGAGATTCGAACTCGCGACGTTCACCTTGGCAAGGTGACGCTCTACCACTGAGCCACTCCCGCATAATTGGTGCAGGTGAAGGGAGTCGAACCCCCACGCCAAAGGCGCTAGATCCTAAGTCTAGTGCGTCTGCCAATTCCGCCACACCTGCATGTATTGTATAAAATGGTGATCCACCGGGGAATCGAACCCCGGACAACTTGATTAAAAGTCAAGTGCTCTACCGACTGAGCTAGTGAATCAAAATGGCTGGGATGGCAGGATTCGAACCTACGCATGTAGCAGTCAAAGTGCTATGCCTTACCGCTTGGCGACATCCCAAAACTGGGGTGGACGAAGGGACTCGAACCCTCGACAACCAGAACCACAATCTGGCGCTCTACCAACTGAACTACGTCCACCATATGGTGCGTCTTAAGAGATTCGAACTCCTGGCCCACGCCTTAGAAGGGCGTTGCTCTATCCAGCTGAGCTAAAGACGCTTATTGGAGCGGGTAAGGGGAATCGAACCCCTGTGTTCAGCTTGGAAGGCTGACGTTCTACCATTGAACCATACCCGCATATATTGGTCGGGGTAGCAGGGCTCGAACCCGCGGCCTCATGGTCCCAAACCACGCGCGCTACCATCTGCGCTATACCCCGTTGTCCACGTGTGAGAAATTCAAACAATTAATCAACAAGTTTATTCTTATTAATTTTACTTTGTTCCTCAGCGACATGGATTATTCTACACTATATTTTTAAATCCGTCAATAGTTTTTAGATTTTTTTTTTATTTTATAATAATTTAATCTCAGCAGTTATTTTTCCATCATTTATATTAATAAGTCCAACACTCCTATACCTGTCTCTGGGGACACTTGGACTTCCTGGATTAACGAACCAAATACCGTTCTCATATTCTATACCAGAAAGATGCGTATGACCAAATAACGCTACATCGGCACCTAATTCTTCTGCTCTATATTTTAAATTTAAAATATTATATTTAACATCATATTTATGTCCATGAGTAATAAAAAATTTAACTCCCTCAATTTCTTTGAAAATTTCTTCTGGACACTTATTTCCAAAATCACAATTACCTTTAACATTTATTATATTTTTTTTATAAATTTTTTTTATTTCTTCAACATCTTGTACATTATCTCCAAGATGTATAATTAAATCTACATCTTCTAAAGATTTAACAACCATTGGTAAGATTGTCTTGTCCCTATGGGTATCACTAACAACTCCTATCCGCAAAAGCTTTTCCTCCTTAAATCAGTTCCTTGAGTTTTTCTTGAAGAATTTTCAAGGCTTTTCCTCTATGACTAATAGAATTTTTTTCTTGTGAAGTCATTTCTGCAAATGTTTTTTTAAACTGTGGTACATAAAATATTGGATCATATCCGAATCCATCTTTCCCTCTTTCCTCTTCAATTATATACCCTGATACTTCTCCTTGCACATTTATAATATTATTATTATCAAAAATTAATTCTACAGCACAAACAAATTTTGCTTTTTTTTCTTCTATATTCATTCCTTTTAATTTTCTTAGTAACTTCTCATTGTTCTTTTTATCATTTCCATGCTCTCCACTATACCTAGCTGAATATACACCCGGTTCCCCTCCAAGTACTTCTACCATAAGTCCAGAATCATCTGCCATAACCATGCAATCCTTAACTCTCTTATATATTTCAGTGGCTTTTATATGTGCATTTTCCATAAATGTACTGCCATTTTCATCAATATCTATATATATTCCCGCTTCTTTTAACGAAATGATTTCAATAGGAAAACTTTTCAGGATTTCTCTTATCTCCATAATCTTGTGTTCATTATTACTAGCAACTATAAGTTTTTTCATAATTTAACCTCTCTTTCTCCCTTAGAAGTGATTTTTTACTTTCGTATTAAAATCCATTCATAATAACTATATAAAAAAATTATTAAAAATTAAATAAAAATATTTCATTTAATTTTAAAATCTATCACATTTTAATATTTATTCACATATTATTTATATAAGGATTAATTTATGGTGGTGTATTTATGTTAAGATATATAGGACCTTTTCTACGAATGAATAAATTAAATATAGATCAAGTTAAATCTCAATTGTTCCATCTCACAAAAGAGTCCATAAGGGATATCGTTTTATATTCTAAATGTGGAATCACAACTAATTTAGATGAAATAAATTTAAGAACTATTGATAATATTGATATTAACACAATAGACTTCAATTCTCCACTATTATGCATATACAAAAAGTCTAAAGCTTCCTTAAAAAATAAAGATGATAAATTGCATTGGATAGAAGATAAATTTAAAAAGGATATATATGTTTCCAGTAACGCTTATATGACTTTATGTCTTTTAGAACTCATTGACTATTATAAACAATTCAAAGATATGGACACTAACAAGTACTATTTAAGTAACATATATACAAACATAGCTAAAACTCAATTAGATTTTTATGCTGCCTACTTAAGAAATGAAGAGGGTGTATTTGTTGACAAAAAGGATTGTACAGACCCTATAAGCGGGAAAATTAAATTTAAAGATAAAAATAAGTCCTTTAAATTTTCAGACCAATCGCTTTTAATGAATGCGTACTACAAGTGCTCTACTTATCTAGATGAAAAAAATCAAGATTCTTATAAAAATTTTTCTAAGGACATATTAACTATGTTTCTAGATTTTAAAGAAGAACTTTATACTATCTCTTTTGATGAACAATGTAAGCTATGTCTTAATCTAAACATATTCTATACTTATTCCGGCATAGAAGAAGTCAAATCACTAATAATAGATATATTTGACCTCTTATATGAAAACTATAATACCAACATATCTGAAACTAAAAATATATCCGATTTATGCTTACTATACCTAAATTCAATACTAATTTATAATCATACTAATATATATAAATTCCGAGAAATTGCTAAAAATTTATATAATGTTTTAAAAAAATACTACGATGAAAATTCGTCAATTTTCGTAAAACACACTGAGGAAAAAGAAATAATTTTTTCTTGTAAAGAAATTATATTATATATTCTTACCAATATATATGAAAATCACATCAATGACGAAGATAATTCTGACATAATTATGCATGTTTATACAAAGCAATTAATTGACTCAGGAATAATATTGAGCTGGCCAGAAGTCCCTACTTTAGACAATATTGAGCGATATAAGAATTTTATAGAAAAACCTGAAAATTTATTAGATGAACAATATTTTAAAATGCCTACAATAGCAACCCCTAATGCAAACGAGCTTCCTTCTGTTTTTGTAAAATCAATTTCTTATGATAAAAATAAACATATTTTTAAACCTAGTAAATCTACCTTTGACAGTAGAAAAAATTTAGAACTATTTTTCTTAATAATCTACTTATTAAATAATCACTTAAAATAAGACTATTTTACAATTATAAATCTAGTATAAATAAGTTGCCTTATAATTTATGTTAGGGAAATAAATATAAATTAATTTTTAGTTTACTTATCTTATTAATTATAGGGCAACTTAATAGCTACCAGAGTATATAAATACATAAAATTGCTTAAACTATTTACTAAAACAAATACTTATAAAAGGAGGTTGCTTAAATTTATTAACAATATAGATAATACTCTAACCAACATTAATTGTTCGGAAAACTGTCTTTATTGTAAAAATGGCCAATGCACTTTTACTAATATTACTTCTCTTTCTAAAGTTAGCATTAGCAACCTAGACTGTGCTTATTTTGTACCTAACAATAAAGAAAAACAAACTTGATTTAACAACTAAAATCTCTTACTTGAAATCTTCCATTATAGTTTCCTTAGTAAGAGATTTTAATTATTTTATTTTAATATTGTTTTTCATATTATATAAAATCAATGTTTTTTTAAAGTATAAGCCTAGTTATTATTTTCCTTATTTAAATAGGCCTTTTTAAGCAAAACATTTCCTCTTTTATTTATTTCTACTCCTTCTACAGTTTCTTTTTTACATACTGTATTTTTAAAAAAACATATAGGCATAAAAGGTATGTCTTCATAAAGTACATCCTGTGCAGAATTTAAAAGCTTTTTGGCACTTTCACTATCTGATGTTATCTTGGTTTTCAATATCAAATTATCATAATTCCAGTTAGTATATCCAAATATGTTTGTGGTAGAATTAGTAGTCCACTTTTCTAAAAAAGCTAATGGATAACTATTCTCTGATAAATACTCGGTAACTACAATATCATAATCACCATCTTTTATTATTTGATTAAATCTTTCATTATCACATTCTTCTATGTAAGTCTTAATACTCGCCTTTCCTAATGATTTTTCAATATCTTCAATAATTTTTTTGCTGTTTTCTAATGTATTTAAATAAGCTATTCTAATCTTTTCCCCTTTATAAGTACTTTTATTTAAGAAATCTTTTGCCTTGATCAAATCCTTATGTTTATCAAAAAATATTTTATCATTTGCCCCACTTTCAATAAATTTTTGAGCTTCTTGTCCTAATATTTTCTTTGAAATTTCTTCTCTATCAATACAATAGTTTATAGATTTTCTAAAATTTATATCTCTTGAGATTCCTTGTTTTTTTAAATTAAAATTTAAGCTAATTCCATTAATTGATGTAAAACTTATTATCTCATTATCTTCTATACTTTCCTTGATTTCATTTGCCGGAGGATTTAAAATTATGTCAGTTTCATCCCATTTATAATTAGCTAATGCTAAAGCACTTGATTCTTCATTTTTTATAACGATTTTAGAACTAGGTACATTGTCCTTATCCCAATACATTTCATTTTTAGATAATTCTATATCCATATTTGTAGAGATATTTTTTATATTAAAAGGTCCTGAGTAAACTATATTGGAATAATTGTTTTTCCAGTTTTTGAAAGAGGTGAGATTTTTCTTAAGAGCATACATAGGTTTGCTTAGCATATTTAAAAAGTACGTACAAGGATAATTTAGTCTTATTTCCAAAGTTTCATTATCTTTTTCAATAATAGCTACTTCATTAAAGTCAATTTTATTATCAGCATAATCTTTAGCTCCAAAAATACAGTATAGCTGTTGTTTATATATATTTTCATTAGATTTTAATAACTCCTTGAAAAACTCAATAAAATCTTCTGTTGTTATACTACTTCCATCACTCCATTTAGCATTGTTTCTTATTTTAAAAGTATATGATAGTTTATCATCACTTATCTTCCACTCCGAAGCTAATCCAGGTACTATTTCTCCTTTTTCATTTGTAGAAACTAATCCTTCAAATAAACAAAGTAATAAATCCTCGTCTCTTAGATTATTACTTTTTAGCATGGTCAAGTCTTCTGGCATTTTACCTAGATTATATATTATATAATCTCTAATTTCTTTTGTATTTACTTGTTTTTTTTGGATACATCCACTCCCCATAAACATAAGTAAAACTAAAAATATACTTAAACCTTTTTTCATATATCAACTCATCCATTTCTAATTTAAGTTACTTACACTTAAATTATTGACAACAACTATTAAAAATAAACAATTCTATTTCACAAATTTCCATAATTCAAAAACTGTACATCTACAAGTTTAATTGTTGACAAATAGATTATTATGAATGCAGTTTTTGCCAAATTAAATATAATTATTTAGATGAAAATTATCAAACAGAATTTGAGGATTTATGTTATTTAGGTAAGTATCTAAAAAAATTTATTTTTCTATTTCGAAATACATCTATGGTTTTTCCTCTTAATCCTAATTGATTTTTTATAAAATAAGCATAGTCATAAAGGGCAATTTGTTTATGAAAAATATTTCTATTACCATGTATATTTCCTTCAAATAATCCACATGTTATGTATACTCCTTTTTCTACTCCTATTTTCTTTAAATTAGCTACAAAATTATAATATTCATCGTGAAAAATCATGTCTCTTCTATCATATTTTAATAGTACTTTTTCTTTTTTCCCTATAAGTTCTACTATCAACTCTAATCTATTCTCCTCTATAACATTGCATGTGATTTGTTTTTCCTTACAATTTCTCATTATTATATTTAATATAGTTCCTATTTTTAATCTCCTTAATCTATACCGAGCTTTTTTAATCTCTTTTTTTCTAAATTTAAAATATATTAAGTTAATAATCCCCTTTAACATGAATTATCCCATCCTTATTAATATTCTTTACATTATATGATTTTTAGTAAGAATTTATATTCTAATATATTAATAGAAAAATGAAAAAGTACCGAACAAATGATATGCTCCCCTTGAGGTAGACAGTTAAAATAATGAAACTGTTTAATTCAAGAAGGCAGTTCAAAACGGCACTTTTCCAAAAGTTTATATAATTAGTTATACAAAATCTACTTAATGCTAATATTTCTATTTACTTCCATAAGTTGTATCTCATATTAAACCTATAATTCTAATTTAGTGAATTTATCTTACTTATATATCTGTTACTAATATACTTTCATAAACATAAAAAACATAGTAACAAACCCCATAAGCATGCATATGATAGAATCTATCCATTCTTTATCTTTTAAAAGAAGCTGCTTTATGCTCCAAAGAAACATTGTCACAGCAATGCTACATTGAAATAAATAATAATTATTAAAGCATTGTATATTTACAATGTAATAACTAGAAAGCATTGTGAGAATAAGACACAGACTTGTTATTACTACAGATATCCATGCCAATATACCTATTAACTTCTTCATTTCGTTTACCCCTTACCTCTTTTCTATTTTTATTTTACCATATCTTTAAATTCATCTTCATTTATAATTTTAACCCCTAGTTCTAAAGCTTTATTGTATTTAGAGCCAGGATCTTTTCCAACTAATACATAATCTGTTTTTTTACTCACGCTACTTGACACCTTAGCTCCAAGTTGTTGTAACTTATCTTTTATTTCACTTCGTGAAAAACTTTCTAGGGAACCTGTAACTACAACAGTCTTTCCATTAAGCAAATTTTCCTGTATTACTGTTTCTTCATAATAAGGCTGTACTCCCAATTCTAAGATTTCATCTATACTTTTATTTATTTTTTCATCCTTAAAAAATTCTATTATGCTATACGCTACGATATCACCGATATCTTCCACTGATATAAGCTCTTCAAATTCAGCTTTTCTTATATTAAATAAATTTTTGAATTTTTTAGCTAAGTCTATACTAGTCTTTTTCCCTACATTAGGTATTCCTAATGAATATACAAAAGACGGTAAATCACAATTTTTACTTTTTTCAATGGCATCTATTAAATTTTGAGCTTTCTTCTCACCAAACCTATCTAACTTTAATAATTCTTCTTTATTTATTCTATATAAGTCAGAAATAGATTTTATATGCAGTTGCTCAAATAATTGTTCAGCTGTTTTTTCACTAAATCCTGCAATATTCATAGCTTCCCTGCTTGCAAAATGAACAATAGACTTTACAAGCTGGGGTTTACATGAAAGTGTGTTTTCACAGAAATAGTGAACTCCTTGCTGAACTATCTCGCTTCCACAATAAGGACAGACATTAGGTTGCTGTATTTCTATGGTTTCTTCAGCCTCTTCTGCAACACCCATTATTTCAGGAATTACATCATTAGATCGGCGTAAAAAAACTCTACTTCCTATTTTTACTCCTTTTCTATTTATGTCATCCATATTATTTAATGTTGCTCTTTTAACAGTAACTCCACCTATTTCGACAGGTTCTAATATAGCTGTAGGACTAACTCTCCCGCTTCTACCAACATTCCATTCCACATCTATAAGCTTTGTAGTTGCCTCTTCAGCTTCAAATTTATAGGCAATAGCCCATTTAGGAAATTTAACAGTATATCCTAATATATCACGAGTCTTAATATCATCAATTGCTATTACTACTCCATCTATTTCATAATTTAAATCTTGTCTTATACTTGCTACATATTCAATCTCTTTTTCTATTTGATAAATTGTAGAACAAGTTCTTATATAGTCATCTACTGGAAACCCTTTGTCTTTAATAAATTTCAACATTTCAGTATAAGTGCTAAAATCTTTTCCTTCATTATATCCTACATCATAAAAAAAGGCTGACAAATTTCTTCTAGCTGTTTCCTTTACATTTAAATTTCTAAGAGCACCAGCAGCACCATTTCTTAAATTTTTTAATGGAGTCTCTGATACTTTATTATATTCCTCAAACGCTTCTTTTGTCATAATTGCTTCTCCATGTACCTCTATTAAAGCCTGATTATCAATAATTAAAGGTAATGTTTTTATAGTTTTAGCTTGAGAAGTTATATCCTCTCCAATTTCACCTGTTCCTCTTGTAGCTGACTTGATTAAAATTCCTTCCTTATTATATGTACAGTTGATTGTAAGCCCATCAAACTTCTTTGTTAAAATATACTTTACCTCAGGTAATTTCTCTTCATTATTAGCATTATAATCTTCTATGGCTTTCAAATTTCTATTATGCCATTCTATAATTTCTTGCATACTTTGAGCCTTGCCTAAACTCCACAACTTACCCTTGTGTGTATATTTATTAAACTGAGACAGAACAACATCACCAACTCTTTGAGTTGGTGAATAAGGAAGTATTATACCTAACTCTTTTTCCATATTCACAAGTTCATCATATTTTTTGTCATACTCCTTATCTGAAATAGAAGGAGTATCTAAAGTATAATACTCATGGGCGTACTTATTTAATTCTTTAACTAATACTTCCATTTTTTGTCTTATATCTTTCATTAGTGAATATCACCATCCCTCTCGCTTAGTTTGCACTTTATAATCTACAAGCTATAATTTACGTTTTACAACTTATAAGTTTAGAGTTTACAGTTATAACCCATAATCTCTAAACTTAGTAAAACTTCTAAAGAAGTTCGATTGGTGCTACACTAAACATAAGCTGTTTTATTCCCATATTATCAAAAGCAATAGTTATTTTAACATCATCATAAGTTTTAATAGCACTTACTACAGTGCCTACTCCAAATTTTTCATGTCTTACTTTTCTTCCTATTGTAATTTCATTTGAATCAAATTTTCTTTTATCATTACTATCATTATTCGAATTAGAATACTGCTGAGATAAAATAGAATTTATTTTTTTTTCTGCTTTATTGTTTGAAAAGCTGCTTAATGAATGTGAATTCAAATTACTGCTTACATATGACTTATTAGTATTTTTCATAGCTCCATTTTTATTTTGATGGATACTTTCTCTCAAGTTCATAGATACTTCATTTATAAAATCCGATTCTGAGTAAGACACACTTCTACCAAAAACCATTCTACTTTGTGCCGATGTCATATATAATTTTTCTTTAGCTCTTGTTATACCTACATAACAAAGTCTTCTCGATTCTTCCATTTCACTGAAATTTTCCATAGAGCGAGTCCCTGGGAAAATTCCATTTTCCATACCTACCATAAATACTACTGGGAATTCTAATCCTTTAGCACTATGAATAGTCATTAAAACAGCTGTATCTGCATCTTCTGTATAATTATCTATATCTGATACTAAGGCTATCTTTTCTAAGAATGCCGATAAAGATTGATCCTCTGAAGTACTTTCAAACTCTACAGCTGCAGACACTAATTCCTTTATATTTTCTATTCTACTCATATCCTCTATATTTTTAGATTCTTTTAATTGTTTTAAATACCCTGTACTTTCAAGTATTTCTTCTATTAATTTGGAAACACTTACATTATCCTTAGTCCTATTAAAAGAATTTATAAGGCTTGTAAATTTATTTATAGATGCAATATTCCTTGCTGTAAGTCCTGGTATATTTTCTACTTCTAACAGGATACTATACATACATTCATCCATATAACTTGCAAATTCTTGTATTTTAGATACAGTAGCAGCACCTATAGCCCTTTTAGGAACATTTATTATTCTCTTTAAACTTATATCATCTTGAAGATTATTTATAAACTTTAAGTAAGCAATTATATCTTTAATTTCTTTTCTATCATAGAACTTTTGTCCACCTATTATTCTATAGGGTATACTTCTTTTCATAAAAATATCTTCAAAAATTCTTGATTGAGCATTTGTCCTATACAATATTGCAAAATCCTTAAAATCCATATCTTCTTTTTCCATAAGTTCTTTTATTTGCTTTACAACAAAGTTACCTTCATCTATATCTGAAAATGCTCTATAAATTTTTATTTTCTCCCCAGGGGGATTCTCTGTCCTTAGAACCTTACTTTTCCTTTGAGCATTATTTTTTATAACCCCATTTGCTGCATTTAAAATATTACTCTTTGATCTATAATTCTGTTCTAATTTTATAACTTTAGTATTTGGATAATCCTTTTCAAAATCTAGGATATTACTTATATCAGCACCTCTCCATTGATATATACATTGATCATCATCACCAACAACAAATAGATTTTTATGTCCTTGTGCTAACATCTTAATTAACTCATACTGAGCTTTATTGGTGTCTTGATATTCATCTACCATTATGTATTTGAACTTATTTTGATAAAATTTTAAAATATCTGGATTTTTTTTAAACAATTCAACTGTTTTAAAAATCAAATCATCGAAATCTAAAGCATTACTATTTTTTAATCTCTTTTGGTATAAAAGATATGCATCAGCTATTTTGTTCTTTCTAAAATCATTCTCATTTTGCTTTTTATATTCCTCTGCAGATATTAATCTATCTTTTTGCTTCCCTATTTTACCTATTATTTCTTTCTCGTCTATATCTTTTTCATTTATATTTAATTCTTTCATACATTCCTTTACTAAAGTTTTTTGGTCAGAACTATCATATATTGCAAAATTTTTATTGTATCCTAGTTTGTCTATCTCTCTTCTCAATATTCTAACACAACATGAGTGAAAAGTAGACACCCACATACTGTCTACATTAACATCGATTAGCTTTTTTATTCTTTCTTTCATTTCACCAGCTGCTTTATTTGTGAAAGTTATAGCTAATATATTGTAATGCGGTATATTTAAATCTTCTACCATATGTGCAATTCTATAAGTTAATACCCTTGTTTTACCTGATCCTGCACCTGCTAGTACAAGTACTGGACCTTCTATAGTAGTTGCCGCTTCATATTGTTCCTTATTTAAAAGCGTTTTTAAATCCATTAAATCACTCCTCGATTTATACCATTATCCATCTATATGTATTATTCCCACTTTATTCTTTCTAATACTAGGTTGTACCCGTCACTTCCATAATTCAGACATCTATTTACTCTACTTATAGTAGCAGTACTTGCTCCTGTGGCAGATGCAATTTCTGTATATGTCTTTTTTTGTTTTAACATCTTTGCAACTTGTAATCTCTGTTCTACAGACTTTAACTCATTTATAGTAAATATATCTTCAAAAAATCTATAACACTCTTCTTTTGTCTTTAAAGATAACACCGCTTCACATAAATAATCCATTTCTGGACTTTCTAGCTTTGATTTAAATTCTGACACTAAATCACTCCCTATCTTGTTTTAAAATATATAGGATTGCATACATTTAAATTCTACCATTCAATTCTTGTTTATTCTAGACTTGTTTTTATATGTTTACAAACTCCTTATAATTTTCCTTAAATTCAAACTATATTTTAGTACATTTTTTATTTTATATAATAAAAAAATAATACTATTTAAAGTATAACCTAATCTAAAACTTTTTTGACAACTATATAGGCATAATTTACATGTATTTTATTTAAGCTTCTTATAAATATATATATTTCTCTAGGACAAACTAAGTATATATCTAGAATAAAGTATCTTCAATTACAAACAAAGGGGAAAGATAAAATGAAAAAATTGTTCTCTTCACCATTTTTTAAAACATTATTTATAATTCAATTGTTTTTCTTACTAATATTTTTTTTTCAATATAATTCTTCTAATGCCTTAGCACAGGATATTTCTGAGAATAAGCTTTTATTAGCTTCCCCATACTCAAATTCCAATGATAGCTTTATTTCTCTATATTCTGCAAATATCCCTAAAAACAAAATAGCATATTTAACTTTTGATGACGGTCCTTCTAATAATACTGAAAAAATACTTAAAATACTAGATGATTATAACATTAAAGCTACTTTTTTTGTAACTGGAACTTCTGCTAAAAGGGGATTGAAAATTTATAAAGCAATCGTCAATAAAGGTCATTCTATTGGGAATCATACTTATAGTCATAATTATAGTAAAATCTATAAAAGCATAGAAGACTTTATATCTGACTTTAAAAAATTAGAAAACTATTTAAATAACTCTCTAGGTGTAAGTACTAATATAGTTCGTCTTCCTGGTGGTAGCAATAATACCATAAGCCATAAGTATGGAGGTAATAACATAATGGTAAGTATAAGCAAATATTTAATAGACAATGGTTATACTTATTTTGATTGGAATGTGGATTCTACCGATGCCTGTGTAAAAACTCAAGATAAAAACAAAATAGTCAATTCAATATTAAGCAATAGTAAAAATAAAAATGCAATCATAATCCTTATGCACGATGGGCCACTAAAAACCACTACAGTGGAAGCTCTTCCTGAAATTATATCAGGTTTAAAAAAACAAGGCTTTGAATTTAGGCCATTATCTTCTGAAGAATACGTTACTCAGTTTTTAAGGGCAAAATAGGCATAAAATTATTGTATATTTGAGAAAGCTATATAAAAAACAACTAGTAAAAAATCGATTTTTACTAGTTGTTTTTTATTGAAGAAAATATTTAAAATTAATTTCATTTTATCACTTTACAACTTCATCGCATTAAAGTATAATATACTCATAAATTAAAATTAATGATTGAGTATGTTTTAGAAATTGTTAATTCTATTTAGTAAGGTAAGCATTTCAAATCAAAGCCTTACAACTAATACATATAAATTTATAAAATAGGGGGATTAAAAAATGAAAAAATTAATTACGTTATCATTAAGTTTCATTATAGTATTAGGTCTTTTCGGTTGTGGTTCTTCTAAAAATCCAACTAGCAATTCTTCAAAAGATGAAATTCCAAAGAAAATAGTTGTAGGTTTAGATGATTCTTTTCCACCAATGGGATTTCGTTCAGATGAAGATAAAATAATAGGATTTGATATTGACATGGCTAATGAAATGGCTAAACGAATGGGTGTAGAGATAGAATACATGCCTACAGAATGGAGTGGGGTAATACCTGCTTTAAAAGCCGAAAAATTTAATGTTGTAATTTCTGCTATGAGTGTTACAGAAGAAAGAAAAAAAGAAATAGCTTTCTCTAATCCATATATCTTAGAAAAACAAGTTATTGTTGTAAAAAAAGATAATAAAAATATAAATTCATCAAAAGATTTGAAAGACAAAATAGTAGGAGTTCAACTTGGAAGTACTAGTGCAGAAGCTATAAAACCAATAAGAAACACAATGAAAGAAGTTAAAGAATATGATAAAAATACTGATGCTCTCCAAGATTTGTCTATTGGAAGACTCGATGCTGTAGCAGTTGATGAACTTGTTGCAAGATATTATATGAAAGAACACAATGATAAATATAGAGTAGTTGAAAAAGAAATTTCAAAAGAACCTATAGCAATTGGATTTAGAAAAGAAGATACTAATTTAATTCAAAAATTCAATGAAACCTTAAAAGCTATGCAAACAGATGGCACTATGTCAAAAATCTCAAAACAGTGGTTTGGAGAAGACATTACTAAAATAGATTAATGAAAGTTAAAGGCGGTGCAGTAACATGGACGTTACAATTTTAAAAAAAGCTTTACCTATCCTATTAAAGGGAAGCATTATGACAATAGAACTAACAGTAATTGCTATTATTATTGGTACAATTTTAGCTATGCTCATAACATTTTGTAAAATTAGCAACTCAAAAGCACTAAAAATGTTTGGAGATTTTTACACTTGGTTCTTTAGAGGAACACCTTTATTAATACAACTTTTCGTAATATATTATGGTTTCCCTCAATTAGGAATAAAATTAGAACCATTTGCTGCTGCCATAATAGGGTTAACTATAAATATATCAGCTTACATTACTGAAATAATCAGAGCTTCTATCCAATCGATTGACAAAGGGCAATGGGAGGCCTCAAAAGCTTTAGGAATGAATTATTGGCAAACTATGTTTTTAATAATAATACCTCAAAGTATAAAAAGAATGCTTCCTCCTATGTCAAATGAGTTTATAGCTTTACTTAAAGATACTTCGCTAGTATCAGCAATATCAATGGGTGATCTTATGAGAAAATCTCAATTATTATACACTGCAACCTATAAACCTCTTGAAATATTTTTACTTGCTACAATTCTTTATCTTTTAATGACAACAATATTTACCACATCTTTTAAAGTTCTCGAAAACAGATTTGTATTTGAATAATAATACATTTTAAAAGAATGTAAAAAATACCATTCTTTTAAAATAGAATAAAAAAAACACTATCCCGGTGATAGTGTTTTTAGTATTATATAGGGCAAGACTACTCCTGGGGCGGGAGTGTCTAATTTAATAAAAAGGGGGCTATTCATTCTTTTTATTTTCCCTTACAAATGCTATTATATTAAATAAAACCTTAAATTGCAATAGATTTTGCAAATTAAATTGTAAACAAACTGTTATGCTAATCTATATCTTTCATAATCCATTCATATTTTTATTGATATTTATCCCATTTCTAACATATCCTTTAATTCTAATAATTCTTTTTCTGATAATTCTCTGTACTCGCCTAAATCTAAATTTTCATCTAAAATTAAATTGCCCATTCTCATTCTTTTTAAGTATATTACATTTTTTTCTAAAGACTCAAACATTCTTTTTACTTGATGATACTTTCCTTCCTGAATTGTAACCTTTACTTCCGAACCATCTTCACTGCTACTAATAATCTCTAATTTAGCAGGTAGGCATTTATATCCATCATCTAAAACTATTCCTTTTTCAAAAGCCTTAATATCCTCTTCTCCTAAAGGTTTATCTATATCAGCATAATAAAGCTTATCTACATGCCATTTAGGTGAAGTTAGTCTATGATTAAGTACTCCATCATTAGTTATTAATAATAGTCCTTCAGTATCTTTATCTAGTCTCCCTACTGGAAAAGGATTAAATACACTATCTTCATAATCTAATAAATCCACCACTGTCTCATCATAATTATCAAAAGTTGCTGATACTACTCCCGCTGGTTTATTCATCATAATGTAAATATATTCTCTATAATTAATTTCTTCACCAGAAACCTTTATAATACTTTTCTCAGGATCTACTTTTATACTACTATCCTTTATAACTTCTCCATCTACTTCTACCTCTCCATTTTTCATAAGCAGTTTTATTTCTTTTCTAGAACCGTAACCTAAATTAGATAAAACCTTGTCTAATCTTTCCATTTGTTTCACTCCTTGTCTAGTATTAACTACTAGACCATTTTATCAAACTATATACATTGATGTACATAATAAAAAATTTATAAAAATACTCTTGCAAATTTTCAATACCTTTTACAGCATAATTAAAGTTCTATATTCAATAAAGTATTACTTCAAATTAGTGAATTTAAACCTATTTATTCTGCAATAATATATTGCAAAATAAATAGGTTTATGCAATATATTATTCATTTATCTGTTTTGTTTATTATTATCTTTTCAATTATCCATTAATGTAAAGTCAAGTAAAAGAGTGTTTTTTAAAATTTCTTTATTTGTTACTTTATTATCTCTATTTAATATATTTCTTAATACAGGTGTTTCAGTAACTTTAACTTTAATAACACAATAATCTTCATAGGAAATCTTCTTATAACTACTTTTAGACAAGACTAATATTTTATATATACCCTTTTTAAAAGGTATAAAGTCATAATAATTTTTTTTGCTATATTTTTGCACTAAATTCCATTCTTTATTTTCCATTAAATAAAATTCGTAAATTACATCTTTCCCTCCATCACTTTCAGCACATACTTGTATAGGTTCATTAGGTAAAAATTCAAATCTATCACATTTCAATCTAGTATTTGTAATAGGAGGTGCATCATTAACTATAACTTCTAATTCTTTTTCACAATCAAAAATTTTATCACTTTCTTTATTTTTTCCATATACTTTTATCAAATACCTACCACTACATCTAGGAGTCACCTTATATCTTCTACTTTTCACATAATCAGTTTCCTCTACTTCATGTCCATTAATTTGAAGAACATATTTTAATAGCATATCACAAGTATCTTGAGTGATAACATCTAAAACTATCTGTTCTCCTATTAAATAATATTCCTTTGGATTCGTTAAAATATAGTCTATTTTTGCAGGTATATATTTGTAACAATTTATGTGAATTATATCATGAGCATCAAATAATTTATCAGAATATTTATCTTTAACTCTTATCTCTACCTCAAAATTCCCTGCTTCTTCTGGAATAAAATTAACCCAATTACATTCATTATAGTCTACTTTTTCCTTTTCCTCATTATCTTTTTTTACTATAAAGCTATATAATAATTCTATTCCACCTTCAGCTATTACTTTTATTTTTACACTTTCATTTACAAGTAGATTTTCTTTCTTATCTAGAATTATTTCATCTATCTTAACAGGATCTCTAAATAAATTATCAATTGTAAAACTCATTACTTTATAATCTTCATACTTATCACTACAAGAAACATCTCTAACATATAAATTTATTTCATATTCTCCTGCTTCTTCAGGCTTCCATAAATATTCACTTGATTTTATGTAACCAGAATCTTCATTTTTCGAACCTTCTACTATATATCTATATCTTAAGTCTTTTCCCCCTTTAACAACTGCTTTTAAAACTATATCTTTACTTATTGTCTGAGGAGAACTTATGTCACTAGTAAAACTTAATATTTGCACCTTTTCATAAGGAGCTACATCATAATAAATTATAGCTCTATCATCATGTTCATTAGGTGAATATAAATCTTTAGCTAAACATAAAATTTTATACTTACCTGGAGTAGTTTCTTTATAACTAACTACTTTCTTAGTTGAGTAATCTTGTATGCACTCAACTTGTCCAGTTAAATTAATTTTTATAAATTTATATAATATCATTCTATTATCTTGATATTCAGCTTCAACTTCAAAAACCAACTCTTCATTGGTTACTAATAAAGAGTTTAAACATTTAAAATTATTTATTTTCAATTTATTTATATCTACGACTTTATAAGCAATTTTCTTAACATCATCAAATTTTTTTTCGGAATCTATAGCTTTACATTGAACTAAAATCTCTTGTTCTCCAACCTCTTTAACGCTACATACAAATGTATTCTCTGTGCAATAGTCTTTAGCTAAAACCCATTTTTCATCTTTTTTGATAAAATATCTATAAAGAACAGAATTCTTATTGGTTTCTACTTTTAGGTATAATTTTTCCCCTATATTAAATTGTTTTTTACTTAAAAATAATCCCTTTATTAAAGTACTATTAGTACATTCTTCTCCTATAATGTATTCGTATTTAGAAACATAATCAAAGGATTTTTCACTATTTTCTTCCTTAGCTTGTACCATTAAAATATATCGTCCATCTTTTTGTGGTTTCCAAACTATCTCCTCTACTTGACTAAAATCTTGTAAAGTTTCCCATGATCCTTCCAATCCTACTATATATTTAAATAATAGATTATCTTTAGGTTTGCTTAATATATTTATTTTTATTTTGCTCCCTTTATTTTGAGGAGACTCTTTATTATATCCTATAAGAATTTCATTCATATTAATCATCTCCTGATAATATTTTACCTTTATGATATATTATACTATAATTCCAATTTTTGTAAAAGTAATTTTTGATTATTTTAACCCAAATTGATAAATATATAATAAAATGTTTATATATGGTTTTTTATATTAGGAGGAAAATATGAATTTATTTAAAATTAAAATATTAGGTTTTTCTAAAATTTCAATAAATCTAAATACTCAGGATTGTTTTAACCTGAATGATTTGAAAATCACTAATGGTGATAATCTATTTCCAATAATAAATTTCAATAAAAGTAATGAGAACTCATTTATTATTTTTCTTAAAGGAAATATAGATATAAAATATTACACTTATATAACCTATAAAGGAATAACAGTAAAAGCTTTATATAAAGATTTATTTTCCACGAAGGAGTTCAATGATAAATTTTATTATGGAGGAAATTTAGGACTATTCTACTATGAAAGTTATTCTACATTTAAACTATGGTCACCAGCAGCTTCTTCTGTATCTGTTTTAATATATAAGAATGGTGATACTTCCATTTCTGAAGTACCCAAAGAGTATCCTATGCATGAAAATAATGGAGTTTGGCAAGTAACTATAAATGATAATCTAAAAAGTTTATTCTACACTTATAAAATAAATGTATACAACACTAATAACGAAGTTGTTGACCCCTATGCTAAAGCAGTAGGTATAAATGGATTAAGAGGTGCAATTATTAATTTAAAAGAAACTAATCCTATTGACTTTGATAAAGATTTATCTTTTAAACCTTATCATAATACAGATGCAATAATCTATGAAATTAGTATTAGAGATATCTCATCTCATGAGAGTAGCGGAGCTATAAATAGAGGTAAATTTTTAGCTCTTACTGAAAATTCAAATTGTTTAAATCATATCAAAGACTTAGGAGCTACTCATGTGCAAATTATGCCTTGCTTTGATTTTAGTTACACATGTCTAGATGAAAAAAAGCCATCTAAAGACTATAATTGGGGGTATAATCCTCAAAATTACAATGTTCCAGAAGGATCTTATTCATCTAATCCTTATGATCCTAAATGTCGAATTATAGAAATGAAAAAAATGATACAGCACTTACACAATAATAATATCCTAGTTAATATGGATGTAGTATACAACCATTTATTTCATAAATCAGAAAATATTTTTGAAAAAATATTTCCAGGATATTATTTTAGATTTAATGACTATGGTGAATTTTCTGATGGTTCTGGCTGTGGAAATGATACAGCCTCTGAGCATAAGATGATGAAAAAATTTATTATTGATTCTCTTTTATATTGGGTAAAAGAATATCATATAGACGGGTTCAGATTTGATCTTATGGGTATACATGATATTGATACTATGAGCTCTATTTATGATACTTTTAAAGATTTTGAGAAGCATATAATGTTATATGGTGAGGGATGGGATCTTGACACTTTATTAGATAAAAATTTAAAAGCCACCCAAAGTAATGCCAAATCTCTACCATGTATAGGCTTTTTTAATGAAACTATAAGAGACACTATAAAAGGCAATGTTTTTTCTCAAAGTGATAAGGGATTTGTTAGTGGTAAAAAAAATTTAGAAAGTATATTAAAATACTGTATTACAGCTTGCTGCATTTCTAATAAAGAAACAGAAAAAATGTATGTAACACCTGAACAATCTATAAATTATGCATCTTGTCATGATAATTATACTTTATGGGATAAGATTGAGTTTAGTAATAAAGAAGATAGTTTAGATGATAAAAAAAATATGGTTAAACTTGCTAGTGGAATTATATTAACTAGTCAGGGAGTTCCTTTTTTACACTCAGGAGTTGAATTCTGTAGAACAAAAAATGGAGTAGAAAATAGTTTTAAATCAGGAGATATTATAAATAGTTTAAATTATGCCCAAAAAGCTCAATTTATTGATGTTTATGAATATCATAGAGGATTAATAAAGCTAAGAAAAGAGCACCCAGCATTTAGACTATATTCTACTGAAGATATAAAAAAACACCTAGAATTTATACTCAATACCCCTGACAATGTTGTAGGATTTATAATAAAAAATCATGCTAATAATGATAGTTGGAATAGTATCTTAGTTGTATACAATTCCAATAAATATGATGTAACATTAAATGTTCCCTATAATACTTGGTATAAAGTTGTTGATAAATATAGGATATCTACAGATATTCCATTAGAAACAATAATTGGTGATAAAATTCATATTGAAAGTATCTCTATGGTTGTAATGTATTCAAAAAAATAAAAGTGCATAATCGCACTTTTATTTTTTAGTTCCTCTTTTTATAACTCCATTTATAGCTATATAATAGTCATTAGAAATTAATTGTTTTTCTATAAGTCTTCCGCTCTCATAAACACTTCTATATACTTTTACTTTATAACCAGTATGAGGGCTTTTAACCTCTTCAGTTTGTCCTGCAGGTAAGCTTGAATCATCTACATATGTAGTTTTAGCTGGTACTGTAGCATATAGATCTGTGCTCATTTTACAAGTTGTATTCTTTAATTTCTCATTAGAATATATATTAAATGTAACGACACTACCAGTAGTATATCCTTCAATATATATTGGATAATCAAAAGTATTTTTAAATTTCAAATCTATATTTCCCCAATCTACAGTTGCATCTAATCCTTTATCAACATAATGTGATGGAAAAGTATGATGTGCTCTTTCCGTAGTTTTTATATTGGACAATAATATAGCATTATATAAAGTAGTAGAAACTTGACATATTCCTCCACCAAGTCCTGAATCAGCTTTCTGATTTACTATAACTGTTGCTTCTTGATATCCTGCTGCTTTTGTTCTTTCCCCTACTACACCATTAAAACTAAAAGTTTCTCCTGGCATTACTACTGTACCATTAATACTTCTTGTAGCAACTGCAATATTATTACATCTTGCTGCTGAAGAACCTGCATAACTAGTTGAAAAAGTAGTTCCTATTTGAGCATTTACTGACTTCAAAGCGGCTTCAGTAACTTTAGGCTTAACCACTTTAATAGATGCATCAACATTAATGCCACCCTTAGAGTTGCTATTTAATTTTTCTATAATATCTTTTTTTAGCTTTTCTCCATCTAATTCTGCTCCATCAACACCAGGCTTAGTACTAAATCCTCCACCACTTAAACTCAAACTTGCATTCTTTGGCTTCTTATCTATTTCTTTCTTCATAGTCTTTATAGTTTCATCTATAGATTTAGTATTATAAGCAAATTTAAGGTTAAGTTGTTTACCTTTGGAACTACTTATAAGTTTGTATTTTGATATAATGCTTTGGTCTTTTCCATATGCAAAAGCCTCATTAACAGTTTCATCAATATTATACTTTGCAGCTAAATCAGAATAATTTATAGTATAATTCCCTTTTCCTGCTTTAATATTTACTTTATTACTTAATACTACATCACCATATTTATCCTTTAGCAACTTAGTAGCTTGTTCCTTTGTTTTTCCACTTAAATCTATATCCTCTACTTTAACCTTAGGATAAACTACTTTTTCCCATTTTTTAGCTGTAAAATATACGTAACTCCCCATTATCGAAGCTGCCAATAGCACCGCTGCTACAATAAACATTCTTATCTTTTTCTTATTTTTGTTATTTTTTACTGCTCTACTCATGTCACTTCTCCCCTCTTTCCTGTTTATTATACTATAAAACTTAGAATTTTTACATAATATATGTTTTATAATATTGGTTATCTTTTGATAATATGTTACAATCCTCATAAAGGAGTGATATTATGCAAAATAAAAAAGCCAAACTTAAGTATTATATCAGCAATCTCTTATCTATTGCAAGCCCCTCTGGCTTCACAGATAAAATAATGTCTCATATAAAACAAGAATTAGACACTTTAAATATACCATATACATTAACGAACAAAGGTGTCATTATAGTTACATTTAAAGGTGAAAATGATAACATTGAAAGAACATTTTCAGCTCATATTGATACTCTAGGTGCAATGGTTAAAGAAATAAAATCCAATGGTGCTTTATCTCTAGACTTTATTGGAGGATTTATGGGTAATTCTGTAGAAGGAGAAAACTGTATTGTTTCTACTATGGATGATATAAACTACACAGGTACTATACAAACTATAAAACCTTCTGTCCATATAAATGGTGACGAGGCACGTGATCTTAAAAGAATTCCTGAAAATATGGAAGTAATACTTGACGAAAAAGTATTTACAAAAGAAGATGTGGAAGACTTAGGAATAAACGTTGGTGACTTCGTATCTTTTGATCCTAGAACAATATTTACAGAAAAAGAATTTATAAAATCTAGGCATCTTGATGATAAAGCTAGCGCAGCAATTCTTTTATACGCTATAGAATACATACATACAAATAAAATAAAACTTCCTTATACTACAAATTTCTTCATAAGTAATTATGAAGAGGTAGGTCATGGTGCTTCATCTAGTATACCTAAAAATACTACAGAGTTTATTTCTGTAGATATGGGTGCCCCTGGACCTGGACAAAATTCTTCTGAATATAGTGTTTGTATATGTGCTAAAGATTCTTCAGGCCCTTATGATTATAATCTAAGGAAAAAATTTGTAAATTTATGCAAATCTAAAAACATAGATTATAAAATAGACACTTATCCTCATTATGGCTCAGATGCATCTGCTGCACTTAGAGCTGGATGGGATATCAAAACTGCCTTAATTGGTCCTGGTGTATTTGCTTCTCATGCATATGAGAGGACATATATGGATTCAATGGTAGCAACTCTAGACTTAGTCTTAGAATACTGCAAAACAAACTAAAAATAGTGAACAGAACACTCACTTATATGTTCTGTTCACTATTTTTATATACTTATCTAATTGATAAAATTGTATAATTTCAAAATTATATAGCTACATAAAAATTTCATTTGGCATTTGGAATTATAAATAACGATCTTAAATTTCATTTGTACTAGAAGTATCCTGCTTCTTTTTCTTGAATTCTGGTACTAAATATACATATCCATATAACCCAATGCATAGGGCTATGCCAGCTATAACATCAACAAAAGAATGTTGCTTTATAAACATAGTTGAAAGGCATATAAGTACCATAATTATTGTAGATATAACTTTCACCCTTCTATTGTTTTCAAATAAGGAGCTATTACAAATCACAACATTTACTCCAATAGCATCTATTACATGAATACTTGGGCAAACATTAGTTGGAGGATCAATAGCATAAATAGCCCCTACCATCTTTGTGAATATATCTTTGTCTTTTAAGATAGGTCTTAAATTTTGTCCACTGGGTAATATTACATATAATATATAAGATATACCCATCCCTAAAAATATGAACTTAGTTAGCTTTAAAAAGTCGTCTTTTGACTTTAAACCAAAATAAACAAAAGGAGCAGATATATAAAAATACCAAAATACATAAGGCAGTATAAATACTTTTAAAAAAGGTATATAGTCATCTATACTACTGTGCATTATATATTTAGGAGTAACAAATTTTTGACAACAATAAAAAAATCCCAGCAATGGAATCCATATTATCATATATAGAAAATGTCTATTGTTACCTATAAATTTTTTTATACTCTCCACTTTCTTCACCCTCTTAAACAAATTATAGATTTTTAATTAATTTTATAAGATTTCTATATAGTCTCTCATCATCTTCACTAGTTCTTTTTTTAGGATTATTAGTTTTTCCTCCACTTCTTCTAACTTTAGATGATATATGTCTTTCAAATAGTAATTTATCTATATTATCATCACTATAAATGTATCCCTTAGGACTTATGGCATAAGCTTTTTTCCCAAGAACCATAGCCGCTACCCCGTAGTCTTGAGTAACCACAATATCTCCTTTAGTAGATTCATTTACAATATACATATCTACACTTTGAAAACCGCTATCCACAATTTTTACTGAACTATAATCACTTTCAATTATATGGTTTATATCACAGTACATATTAACCTCTATATTATATTCTTTTGCTACTTTTTCTATGTATTCTCTACCAGGACAAGAATCTGCATCTACTATTATTTTCATGAATTACCTCCTATCTCTTCCTCTATTATACCATTATTGCCATATATTTATTAGCCTACTTCTTAATTTATAATTCTGTTTTTAAGCCTTAGTTAGTTTACTAAAACCTATCTGATTACATTACGCTAAATTTAGAATTATTTTTAAGATTATACTAAATTAACTTATACACTCGCCTAAAACATAGTAATATATAAAATATAGCTTGCAGTAACTATAATAGTTTCTGCAAGCCTATAGACAAGGAAACTCATCTTCGCATGTTCAGATGAGTAAGCGATTCACACAAAATTTCCATTTTGGTTCACTGCTTAAGTTTAGCTTCTATTTCTGCTTTCATACCTTCATATCCTGGTTTTCCTAAAAGAGCAAACATATTTTTCTTATATGCTTCAACTCCTGGCTGATTAAATGGATTTACTCCTAACAAATATCCGCTTAATCCACATGCTTTTTCAAAGAAATAAACTAGCTTTCCAAAATAATATGGTGTCAATTCTGGAATATTTATTATGATATTAGGAACTCCACCTTCATTGTGGGCAATTACTGTCCCTCTAAATGCTTGTTGGTTAACAAAGTGCATATCCTTTCCTGCAACAAAGTTTAATCCATCAAGATTATCTTGATTTTCTTCTATTACAATTGATTTTCTTGACTTTTCTACATTTAGTTGAGTTTCAAAAAGATTTCTTAAACCTTCTTGTATATATTGCCCCATTGAATGTAAATCTGTTGAAAAATCAGCTGCTGCTGGGAAAATTCCCTTTCCATCTTTCCCTTCACTTTCTCCAAATAGTTGTTTCCACCATTCTCCTGTATAGTGAAGAGAAGGTTCAAAATTAGTCATCATTTCAATAGTTTTTCCTTTTGCATACAATGCATTTCTAGCTGCCGCATATTTGTATGCATCATTTTCTTTTAAATCTGGATTACTATACTCTTTACGACCATCAGCTGCACCTTGCATCATTTCATCTATACTAATTCCTGCAGCTGCTATTGGCAATAATCCAACTGCAGTCAATACTGAAAATCTTCCACCAACATCATCTGGAATAACAAAAGTTTCATATCCTTCTGCATCAGCTAATGTTCTTAATGCTCCTTTTGATTTATCTGTTGTAGCAAATATTCTTTCTTTTGCTCCTTCTTTACCATATTTCTTTTCTAATAAGTCTTTGAATACTCTAAATGCTATTGCAGGCTCTGTAGTAGTTCCTGACTTAGATATGACATTTACTGAAAAATCTATGTCTTTAACTAATTCTATTAAATCTGCCATATATGTTGAACTAATATTATTTCCTACATAGAAAATTTGTGGCGCTTTTCTCTTATTCTTTGAAACAACATTAAAGAAAGTATGAGTAAGCATTTCTATTGCAGCTCTTGCTCCTAAATAAGAACCACCTATTCCTATAACAATAAGCGCATCGGAATTATTATTTATTTTAGTCGCTGCTCTTTTTATTCTTTCAAATTCCTCTTTATCATAATTTACAGGTAAATCCATCCACCCTAAGAACTCATTACCTGCTCCATTTTTTTGATGAAGCGTATCATGCGCCGCATTTACCATAGCCTGAAGTTGGTAAACTTCATGCTCACTTAAGTATGGCTGTGTTTTTGATAAATCTAATGTTACACCTTTGGACATTTTTTAACCCTCCAAACTTTTTTTCATTTACTTCTCTTTACTCGTTAAGATTTTAAGTTATTTGTTTTATAAATTCAAGGGATAGGTTACATAATATTTCATTTTTAACAAAATAGTTAATCATTATACCTTATTCTATTTATTATATCTCCAGTAAAAAATATTATGTTTGGACCAAACTTTGTTATTTTTTTAACTAACGAAACTTTACCTTTCCCTTAGATTTATTATATAAAGCAGATATATATATATAATTTTATACCCATTAAATTTCTTTAAAGTCTTTTTATATCTTATACTTAAATTGATTCATTACTGTAATAACACTATTTTGTAATAGAAACTCCATATATCCTAAAAAAATGTTATCACAAAATTTTTCTATTCACACTACTATCCTCACTTATATATTTGCCACAAATTTGTCTATAACTTTAATAAATTTATCTGTATCTTCCATAACTAATAAGTGAGTACATCCATTAAATCTTTCCATTTTCGTATTAGTTATTTGCTCATTAAGATATTTAGGAACTTCTTCTGTATATAAAGTACTCTTTTCCCCATATAAAATAAGAGTTGGTACGTCTATTTTTCTTAAAACATCCCTATAATCGCCATTAACCATTTCATTCCACATATTCTTTATTACATGAGGGTCATTCATTAAGTTACCCTTCATAATGTATTTAAATTGTTTTTCATCCAACTCTGGGACCAAAGTTCTTGTGAATTTTTCAATGTATTTTTGCCAATCCATATCCATCTCTTGAAGTGCTTTTAAGTTATCCTCTTTTTCAAAGTTCCCTTTATATAGTCCTAATTCCCACGAATCATCTCTTATTAACTTCGGACTCATATCTACTATACCTATACCTTTAAGTCTATCACATCCAAACATATCTATATACTTAAATAAAACATGAGCTCCCATAGACCACCCCACAAGTACAACATTCTTTAAATTAAGTTGCTCTAAAAGCTCCTGCAAATCTGTAGCAAATCTGTTAATTGTAAGTCCTTTATCTGTAACATCAGATTTTCCATGACCTCTTAAATCATAGGTTATAACTCTATACTTTTTACTTAAATAGTAAGCTGGAATTGCAAAGCTTATCATGCTTGATGCCCATCCATGGATAAAAACGATATTTTCACCAATTCCTTTGTCTTTATAAAATATTTTTACATTATCGTCTGTTAAAATATATGACATAACTAATTCCCCCTAAACATTTGTTAAACTCTAATTGCTTATCTATTGAGGAAATTTTATAATTCCAAAACTAGATAGCTAAACTTTGTTGACTGTTGTATAATTTTCTATTTTTGCTACTCATTGCAATAACCATTATAACACACATTGGAATTTTTTGTATATTAATTATGGAAATTAATATTTTTTAAGTAGTATATTCATTATATCGAAAAGTATATGTGTGCTATTTATAAGAATTTTTTTTAGGATGAGAAAAATAGAAATACATAAATGCAGCTATGCCACCAGAAGTGTCTATTAATACATCTCTAAATCTTCCTTCTCTACCGGGTATGAAAGTCTGGTGAAATTCGTCAGAACAAGCATATAAAAAAGTAAATACTATAGCAATTACTAAAGCTTTTTTATTCGTATAACTTTCACTTAAAGCATTGTATAAAAACACATACAATATTAAAAACTCAGTAAAATGAGCTACTTTTCTTACTATAAAATTAGCTAAAGTGCCAAGTAAACTGTTTAAATTTAACCCAATAGAATCGAACATAGTAATTACTGTTCCACTTTTAGCATCAGAAACTGTAGCTGGATCATTTGAAAATTTAAAAATAACTACCATCCATGCTATAGCTAGTAGCCACTTGATATAAAACCTTTTTCTTTTTTTTGTCATAGAAATACTCCTTTGTTATTATTCAGTTACATTGTCCATTAGTTTATTATATCAAAATAAACATAAAATAATTAATATTTAAATTAATATATCTTTTTTATATTCAATTCATGATGTGTATTCTTAAAAAATTCACCAATCAAATGAGAAAGATTGTTAAATAATTTATAAATTCAACTTATTTAACACCCTCTTTAATTAAAGATAATAAACAATACTTATGCTTCCATTTTATTTTTGTTATTTTTAAAGTATACAATAAAAAACTCTGAAATTCAGAGTTTTTTATATTTCTAAAACAGTTCCTGTACAATTTTCAAAAAAATTATCACATTTTTCTTTAAATATTTTAACTGCTTTTTCTCCTGTACAATGGGATACACCTATAATCTCAATATTCATTTCTTTTAGCCTTTTTATAGTCTTGTTTATACGTTCTTCATCTGCTTCTACAAGATGAGTTCCTCCCATAACGCCATATATCTTTTTACCAGCTCTTTTACTAATAGTATCAACTATATTTAAAATTCCTGGATGAGAACAACCAAGTAAAATTAACAATCCTTTTTCTGTATCTATTGCTATAGTAACTTCATCCTCAAAAGTATCTACTGTATATTTATCCCCTTTTTTTACTTGCATATTAGAATTTAAAGTTTCAAAATCATAAGTTCTTTCAAAGTTAGTAAATATATAGACTTTATCACTTAACTTAACCATATCACTATCTACATAATTAATATTTAGTTTTTTATTTCTTATAAATTCTTCATCAAAATCTATACCTATATACTTGTATCCTGGGCCATTCGATGCGAAATCTACTTTTTGACTTCCATCTGAATAGTGGTACTTGTCCCTATTTTTGAAGAAGTTTTTACTTACATAAAATTCTGGCTGAATATTAAAAGTATCTAAAAATCTCCTAACTCCACCACAATGATCATAATGAGCATGACTAAGTACTAAATAGTCTACTTTATTTAAATCAATTCCTAGATCTTTTGCATTATCTACAAAATCTCCACTTTTACCTGTATCAAATAGAATATTACAGGCAGATGTTTCTACAAAAAAAGAGAGTCCATGTTCATTTTTAAGCTCTTTATTGTCTTTTAAAGAATTCTCTATTATTGTTGTAATCTTCATTATTAAATTCTCCTAACTTATTTTTTATTAAAGTTCAGCTGACATTCTTTTAAGGATTACTGCTGATTGATTTAAATTTTCTATAACTCCTGTAATTTCTTGAATAGATGCAACTTGTTCTTCAAAAACATTATTTGAGTTATTAATTTTCTCTGATATATCCGTTACAGAATCTTGAATATTTTTAAGCACTCCATTTATCTCCTTAATGGATTGGCTACTAGATACTGATAATTTTCTTATCTCATTTGCGACAACACTAAACCCTTTACCAAATTCCCCTGCTCTAGATGATTCAATTGCTGCATTTAGCCCCAATAAATTAGTTTGCTTTGCAATGTTCTCAATAAAACTTAATACTTCATCAGTATTCTGTGCTTCATTATATGTTTTTTTAACATTTTTCTGTATACAATCATTAGCTACGGAAACCTCTTGTACCCCTTTGTTAATTTCATTAAGAGATGCACTTATTTGTTCCAAAGAAGCTGATAAGTTCTCAGTTAAATCACTGACTTCATTCTTACGTCTTAAACTTTTTGCTATAACTATAGTTCCTACTATTTGAGAATTTTCTTTAACAGGAACTCCAATTGCTTTTATTGAAATACCAAAAACCTCTTTAGGAACAATTATAGATATCGGCTTTTTTGCCTTTAAACACTCATAAGCTGCACAATTTACTGGAAGAATATCCCCATCCTTTGCTCCCAATTTAATTGTTTCACCATCAACAACTTTTAAAAAATATTCAGTATTTGAAATAGTAAATGCAATTTCATCTTCAAAATAATATTGCAAGTATGGTATTAAATTATTAAAAGATCTTATTACTTCATTTTCTTCTAATGTTTTTATCATTGACTACATCCTTTCCAAATTTTATATGTATTCTCAATATATTACTTACATTTCATGAAGTCAAGTATTTAGTCTTATTTTAACATACCCTTTTTCCAGAGAATAGTGAACCTTGTATAGTGAATAGTGAATAGTAGTTGTAGAAGTTTATTTTGACAATAAATTTGTCTAATATAATTAAAAGATTTTGTCTCCAAGACAAAATCTCCTCTTTTACTATTCTCTGTTCTCTATTCACTAAATAAGTTCTCTATAAAAATAAAAGGTTTTGTCCCAAAAACAAAACCCTCCTTTACTATTCACTATTCTCTAACCAATTATCTTAATAATTGAAGAACTCCTTGCGGTTGTTGGTTAGCTTGAGCAAGCATTGCTTGAGCAGCTTGGCTAAGTATATTGTTCTTAGAGAAAGTCATCATTTCTTTGGCCATATCAACGTCTCTTATTCTTGATTCAGCTGCTTGTAAGTTTTCTGAAGATGTTCCTAAGTTGTTAATTGTATGTTCTAATCTGTTTTGGTATGCACCAAGTTTACTTCTTTCTCCTGAAACTTTATTTATAGCACTTTGTAATTTTGTAATTGCATTTCCTGCATTTTTAGCATCACTTACATCTAGTGCTGCTTCTATTGCATCATTATCTGTTCCTTTGGTTACTGTATTCTCAGCAGTAAATCCAGCATCTCCCTTTGTTCCTGTAATTCCTAAAGCAGCTGCTCTCATATCTTTAAATTCAAGTGTCATTGTTTGATTTTCATTAGCTCCTACTTGAGCTACAAAACTTGATTTTGCTGATTCTGCTCCTTTTCCTTCAGTGTCCATAGTTATTGTTACATCTGCACCATTACTTTTAACTACTGGTTTAGCTGATGATTCAAATCCTGCCTTTTGTTCTAAGATTAATTTTCCATCAGAACCACTTGTCGCTGTATATTTAGCGTTTAATGTCGCATTATCTTTTATTGCTTGTACTAATGTATCTTTATCAGCGCCCGGGTCAATTGTTACTCCGTCTATCACTAGTGGTTTGCCTTGAGTTATTGTAAATTCTGCTGTCTTACCTTTTACTGCAGCTTCTGCCTTTGTTACAGTTCCAGCAGTTGCATCTAATAAATGTTGGTTGTTAAATTCAATTGTATTTCCTATTCTGTTTATTTCTGATGTTAATTGGTTAATTTCTTTTTGGATTTCTGCTCTATCAGTATCTTTATTTGTATCATTACCAGCTTGTACTGCTAATTCTCTCATTCTTTGAAGAATTGAGTGACTTTCATTTAAAGCACCTTCACCAGTTTGAATCATAGATATAGCATCTTGACCATTTCTTGATGCCTGATCAAGCCCTCTGATTTGTCCTCTCATTTTTTCTGATATAGCTAATCCTGCAGCGTCATCTCCAGCTCTGTTTATTCTTAAACCTGAGCTTAATTTTTCCATTGATTTCCCACTATTAACAGTGTTCATTCCCATTTGTCTATGAGCATTCATAGCATTAAGATTGTGATTAATAATCATAATAAAAAACCTCCCTGATTTTTTTAGCACATCCCTGTGCATTTTATATATTTTCAAAAGTCATTGATGACTTTTAAATCAAATTAAATTTACTTATTTATCCGATGTCTATCCATCCTAAAACTCCAATATTATTCAAATTAGGAGTTAAGTATGGCTACGACCCTGGATAACGGCTTCTAACTTTTAGCTGTATGAAAAACTCCATCTAAAACTAAGAATCCTGTTTATTTTTGTCTTCTGCTCCATCTCTTAAAATAGCTACATCCCTTGGAGCGTCTATTGCAACTCTTATAGTGTTTTCCTTAACCTTTACAAAAGTTAGCTTTACATTTTCACCTATGTTGATTGTTTCTCCAGTTTTTATACCTAATACAAGCATTTCTTTATCCTCCTTGATTTTTCATATTTTTAATAATCTGTATTTATATTTAAAACAAAAAAGATGAGTCAATATACACATAGCTTGTCTTAAAATCCAAAACAATCTATGCGCATATCAACTCATCCTTGAGAATTTATATTAAATTTTTGCAATATATAGACTTTACTTATACAGTAATCCTTGTACTTTGTGTTTAATTTTATCCTTCTAATTAATGAAATTACATAATTAAATATAAATCTTACATTTAACTATGTGCTATGTGGATTTATAACTATACAATCTCCTTAATTATTTTCCTAACAAAAAAGGATGAGTTAATACAGTCAATTTTTGTTTAAATTGACTCTGTATTAACTCATCCTTGAGAAATCTATATATCGTTGTATTGTATTCTTTTTAATAATCTTGACTATAGTTCCTTCTATACCCAAAATTTAAAAATTATTAATAACTATATTTAACCATATTAAACATGTATTTTCAATATTTCCTAATATATTATTCGTTACTATAATTTAATACTTTACATTTAATTTTAATTTTTTTATAAAAAATTCATTTCATTTCAGATACAAAATATATTTAAAGGAATTATTTATTTTAGTACATATTTTTACAAATTTTTGATTTTGTATAATTTTAAAATATATACTAAAATAAATTACTATTAAAACTAAAATCGAAAATAAAAAATTGCATAATTAAAATTTCACAATAAACTTGCATTAAGTTATGGTATTTATTGATTATACAATTTACTCATTTAATAGACTTTTTGATTAAATATCATAAATAATACTTATATTTCCATTTTGTTTTTGTGATTCTTGAAGATTATAACAAGCCCCTACTAACATTCCATAAGCTACAAAACCAAACAAACATATAGAAATAGCTTGCCATTTTTTCATAAAACTAGGTTCTCTAATTATAAAAAATATTACACCTAAAAAAAACATTATAAAGGGCATTGCAAATATAACCAATAAAGGAGAATATTCTAACTGGTAGCTTCCACATAAAAATGCATAAGTTAATCCCCCTAATAAACATACAAAAATAGCTTCTATCTTATCCACTAGCTTAGGCTTTTTAAAAATAAAAAACATCATGATAATTAGAAACACTAAAGCAATTAAAAGAAATATATCTTCTAGTCCCATGATTTTCCCCCTTCCTATATGAATTATATCATATATAATTACATTTTATTGCACTGTTTTACAATAAAACACTATTAAAACATACTTTATTAAAATATATAATAATTTGTAAAAACACAAAAGTGCTTACAACATTTCCATATTTCGCGAAATATCATAAACACTTTTTTTAATTATATTTTTATTAATATCTTGTTAAACTGTTGATATATCTTACAACACTCTATTCCCACTCAATAGTTGCTGGTGGTTTTGAAGTTACGTCATAAACAATTCTGTTTACTCCTTTAACTTCGTTTACTATACGACGGCTTACTTTGTCCAAAACTTCATATGGTATTCTTGCCCAATCTGAAGTCATAGCATCTGATGATGTAACCGCTCTTAATGCTATAGTATGACAGTAAGTTCTTTCGTCTCCCATAACTCCAACTGATTGAATGTTTGGAAGACAAGCAAAGTATTGCCATATTTTTTCTTCAAGACCTGCATTAGCTATTTCTTCTCTGAATATAGCATCAGCTTCTCTTGTTATAAATAATTTTTCCTCAGTAATTTCTCCTAAAACTCTAATTGCAAGACCTGGACCTGGGAAAGGCTGTCTCCATACAAGTTTATGAGGTATTCCCACTTCTTCTCCTACAGCTCTAACTTCATCTTTAAATAATTCTCTAAGTGGCTCTATTAATGAGAATTGCATATCTTCTGGAAGTCCACCAACGTTATGATGACTTTTAATCGTTGCTGAAGTATCTGTTCCACTTTCAACTACATCTGGATATATAGTACCTTGAACAAGGAAATCTATTTGTCCAAGCTTATTTGCTTCCTCTTCAAATACTCTTATAAATTCTTCTCCTATTATCTTTCTCTTTGTTTCTGGATCACTTACACCTTTAAGCTTTCCTAAGAATCTATCCTGAGCATTTACTCTTATAAGATTCATATCAAATTGTTTTTTAAAGATATTTTCAACTTGATCCCCTTCATCTTTTCTTAATAAACCATGGTCAACAAATACACATGTTAACTGTTTTCCAATTGCTTTGTGAACAAGAACCGCCGCAACTGATGAATCTACTCCACCAGATAAAGCACATAAAACTTTCTTATCCCCAACCAATTCTTTGATTTCTTTAATTTTATTTTCTGCGAAAGATGCCATAGACCAGTCACCTTTTAATTCGCAAATTTTAAATAAGAAATTTGTAAGCATTTGCTTACCAAATACAGTATGTTCAACTTCTGGATGGAATTGAACAGCATATACCTTTTTACCTGCGTTTTCCATAGCAGCTACAGGGCATTGATCTGTTGTAGCTACTACTTTAAATCCTTCTGGTACTTGTGATACATAATCTGTATGACTCATCCAAGATTGATCTATTTCTTTAATTCCATCAAACAACATAGATGATGTATCTAGTTTAACTTCTGTTTTACCATACTCTCTTATATCAGGGCTTTCAACATTGCCACCTAATGTATAAGCAGTTAATTGATGTCCGTAGCATATTCCAAGAATAGGAATACCTAATTCAAAAATTTCTTTATCTACTCTTGGAGTTCCTTCTCCATAAACGCTATTAGGACCTCCTGTGAAAATTATTCCTCTAGGATTTTTTTCTTTTATTTTTTCAATTGAAGTGCTATATGGAACAATCTCACAATATACATTGTGCTCTCTAACTCTTCTAGCTATAAGCTGATTGTATTGTCCTCCAAAGTCTATAACTAAAACTAATTCATGTTGCATCGGCATTTTTCATCCTCCTGGTTATTATATAATCTTTAGTTTTATTCAATTAACTTGTTTAAATTATTTATATTTTAGAGATTAGTAACTGAGAAACTATCAAATTTTTAATGCTTTAATCACTAACCAATATTAAATATACAATATTATATAATCTCTAGCAACTATAACTTATTACTAATCTCTAAATACTTTATTTTGAAATGTTTATTATTGTTTTAGAGATTAGATGCTACCAATTCTCTTTTACCCCCAGTACTTGATAATTGACATCTAGTGACTGGTTACTAATATCTAGTTACTGCCAATTAAGATTGAACGCTGTAGTTTGGTGCTTCCTTAGTCATTGAAATATCGTGTGGATGACTTTCTCTAAGTCCTGCTGAAGTTTGTACTACGAATTTAGCGTTCTCATATAATTTTTCAAGAGTAGGTGCTCCTAAATATCCCATTCCAGCACGTATGCCACCTAATAGTTGGAATATTGTATCTGCTAATGATCCTTTGTAAGGAACTCTACCTTCTATACCTTCTGGAACTAACTTCTTACTATCTTCTTGGAAATATCTATCCTTACTTCCACAAGCCATAGCTCCTAAAGATCCCATTCCTCTATATACCTTGTAGCTTCTTCCTTGGTATATTTCCATTTCTCCTGGAGCTTCTTCACATCCTGCAAGCATTGATCCCATCATAGCTACCTTAGCACCTGCTGCAAGAGCTTTTACTATATCTCCTGAATATTTTATTCCTCCATCTGCAATTATAGGTATATTGTATTTATTAGCTTCTTCAACACAATCCATTACCGCTGTAAGTTGAGGTACCCCAACTCCTGCAACAACTCTTGTTGTACATATTGATCCTGGTCCTATACCAACTTTAACACAATCTGCACCAGCTTCTATTAAGTCTTTTACAGCTTCTGGCATTGCAATATTTCCTGCAATGATTTGAAGTTCTGGATATTTTACTTTCACTTCTTTTACCGCTTCTATAACTCCCATAGAATGACCATGAGCAGTGTCTATAGTTATAACATCTACACCAGCTTTTACTAAAGCATCAACCCTTTGCATCATGTCTTTTGTTACACCTACTGCTGCTCCACATAAAAGTCTTCCTCTTTCATCTTTAGCTGCATTAGGGAATTTCTTTACCTTTTCAATATCTTTTATAGTAATAAGTCCTTTTAAATTATTGTCTTCATCTACTAGTGGAAGCTTTTCAATTCTATGTTCCTTAAGTAATTCTTTTGCTTCTTCTACAGTAGTTCCTTCTGGCGCTGTTATAAGCTGTTCTTTTGTCATTACCTCATCTATTTTTTTGCTGTAGTCTGTTTCGAAAAGAATATCTCTGTTTGTAATAATCCCAACTAATTTTCCATCCAAAGTTATAGGTACACCTGATATTCTATATCTACTCATTAAACTTAACGCTTCCTCAATAGTATTATCTGGTGACAAATAGAAAGGATCTGTTATTACTCCGTTTTCTTGTCTTTTAACTTTATCAACTTCGCTTGCTTGTCTTTCTATACTCATATTTTTATGTATTATACCAATTCCGCCTTCTCTTGCCATTGCTATAGCCATTTTTGACTCTGTAACAGTATCCATACTTGCACTCATAAGAGGTATATTTAATTTTATTTTATTTGTTAAATTAGTTTTTAGAGAAACATCCTTTGGTAAGATTTCTGATTTGTTTGGAACTAGTAAAACATCATCAAATGTATACGCTTGTTTTAATATAATTGCCATTTTAATCATCTTCCTTTCAAATTTATTATTAACCTATAGAGTGAATCTTACTCCATTAAAAATCTTAGTTTCTAATGAGTTAAGATGGACTAATTTAGAATAAGTAATTATCTTATTCTTTACTAATTAAAAGATAAGATATTAGATAAGTTAGACATGAATTAGTTTACTTTACATAAAAATAAAATACATTAATTTTACTCTCTACTATTGAGTGAAATTAATGCATGTACAAAAAACATAATGCAATATTCACTCGTAGTCGGAAATTTACGGCTTCCGGTAGAGACTCCTTGCCATATTCAAGGGATATACAAGTTCATAATAACAATTTTTATTAAATTTTTGTTTCATGTAATTTTTTATTAAGTTTTATTTTATTTCAAATTTTGAATTTTGTCAATTATAATTCTGTCTTTTTTGATAACAAACTTGCAAAACACATTTTTTTTTGTAGTATAATGTTTATAAATTAATTATACTACAATTCAAAGAATTTTTTTAATAAATAATTTATCCGATGTCTAACCATTCTAATACTCCCATCTTTTTTAAAGTGGGAGTAAAGAATGGCACGAGACCCTGGATAACGGTTTTCCCTAAAGGATAACGGCTTCTAAGGAGTAAAACTCCTAAGAATCCTGTTAATAACTTTCAGATGGAGTAAAAACTCCACCTAAAACCAAGAATCCTGTTTATAATTTAAAAACACTCTTCATTTATGATAGATTTAATAGTTATCTAAGTTTTAGAAGATATTTTTTACATTCTTTTAAAGCAGCACCTGCTAATCTTACATATATATTGTATATTACAAGGAGGAAAATATGATAAAGTTTAAAAAGGAATATAATCCTTTATTTCTCAAATATATTAGGCGATCTATTGATGATTATAATATGATAAGTTCCGGCGATACAGTCGCTGTTGGATTATCCGGAGGAAAAGATAGCATATTTCTACTCTTTGCTCTTAAACTTATACAAATGACTGCAATAAAAAATTTTAAAATAGTAGGTATACATATAGATTTAGGCTTTAATATGGACATTCATCCATTGAAAGATTTCTGTCAAAAAAATTCTATACCTCTTATAATTGAAAAAACGGATATAGCTGAAGTAGTATTTGATGAACGGAAAGAAAAAAAACCTTGTTCTCTTTGCTCTAAATTAAGAAAAGGTGCTTTGGTAAGAGTATCTTCAGCTAATAATATAAACAAAATAGCACTTGGACATAATAGTGATGACGTCATTGAAACACTTCTTATGAATGTTTTAATGGTTGGAAAACTAGGAACATTTCATCCTAATATACATCACAAAGATAAAAATATAAATATAATACGTCCTTTAATATATCTTAGAGAAGATTTAATAGAAAACCTTACAACTCGGTTTGAACTCCCTGTAATAAAAAGTACTTGTCCTGTGGATAAAAAAACTACAAGAGAAGATATGAAAAACTTACTATATTCATTAGAAAAAATTTATCCAGACTCTGCTAGAAATATAATAACGTCTTTATCTAATGTGGATTTTAAAAATCTTTGGAATCAAAGATAAATTAACTTATATTTAACAATCATATATTACTAAAACAATATTTCAATGATATTATATTTAAATTTAATTATACTGTTTAATATAAGAGGTACTCTATAACAAAATGATTTTAAAATATATAAAATAAAAAAGGATTTTTGCTTATTGCAAAAATCCTTTTTAACTATACTTTAGTACATTCCGTCCATTCCCATTCCGCCCATTCCTGGCATTGGTGCAGCAGGATTCTTTTCTGGTATATCAGCTACTACACATTCAGTTGTTAAGAATGTTGAAGCAACAGATGCAGCATTTTGAAGAGCTGATCTTGTAACTTTAGTTGGATCAACTATACCTTGTTGAACCATATTTACATATTCTTCTTTTAAAGCATCAAATCCTATTCCTGGCTCACTATTAATTACTTTTTCAATAATTACAGAACCTTCTAGTCCAGCATTTGAAGCAATTTGTCTTACTGGCTCTTCAAGAGATCTCTTTATAATGTCGATACCAACTTTAACATCTGAATTATCTGCTGTTAATTTACCAACTTCTTTTATAGCATTAACATATGCAGTACCACCGCCTGGAACTATTCCTTCTTCCACAGCTGCTTTAGTAGCTGCAAGAGCATCTTCTATTCTTAATTTTCTTTCTTTTAATTCAGTTTCAGTTGCAGCACCAACTTTAATTAATGCAACTCCACCAGCAAGTTTTGCAAGTCTTTCTTGAAGTTTTTCTCTATCAAATTCTGAAGTAGTTTCTTCTATTTGATTCTTTATTTGTTGAACTCTATATTCTATTTCTGATTTATTTCCTTTACCATTAACTATTGTAGTGTTTTCTTTAGATACTTTTACACTTTCAGCAGTTCCAAGCATATCTAAAGTAACTTCTTTTAGATCTCTTCCTAATTCTTCTGATATAACTTCTCCACCTGTTAAAATAGCTATATCTTGTAACATTTCTTTTCTTCTATCACCAAATCCTGGAGCTTTAACAGCAACACATGTAAATGTTCCTCTTAATTTATTTACAACTAATGTTGCTAATGCTTCTCCTTCTATGTCTTCAGCAATAATTAATAATTTCTTTCCTTGTTGAACTATTTGTTCAAGCACTGGAAGAATTTCTTGTATGTTAGTTATTTTCTTATCTGTTATAAGTATATATGGGCTATCTAATCCAGCTTCCATTTTTTCAGCATCAGTTACCATGTATGGACTTAAGTATCCTCTATCGAATTGCATACCTTCAACAACTTCTAATTCAGTTGCCATTGATTTAGATTCTTCTACAGTTATTACGCCCTCATTACCTACTTTTTCCATAGCATCTGCTATTAACTTTCCGATTTCTTCATCAGCAGCAGATATTGCAGCAACTCTTGCTATATCTTCTTTTCCTTCAACTTGTCTTGAAGTCTTTTTGATTTCTTCAACTGCACAATCAACTGCTTTTTTAATTCCTTGTCTTATTAACATTGGGTTTGCACCAGCAGTTACATTTTTTAATCCTTCTCTAATCATTGCTTGAGCAAGTAATGTAGCAGTTGTTGTTCCATCTCCAGCGACATCATTTGTTTTTGTAGCAACTTCTTTAACAAGTTGTGCTCCCATATTTTCGTATGGATCTTCTAATTCAATTTCTCTTGCTATACTAACACCATCATTTGTAATAAGTGGTGATCCAAATTTTTTGTCTAATACAACATTTCTTCCCTTTGGTCCTAAAGTAACCTTTACTGTATCAGCTAATTGATCTACTCCTTTTTGCATAGAACGTCTTGCTTCTTCACCAAATAAAATACTCTTAGCCATTTTAACACCCTCCTATTTTCAATTAAAATCTATTAACCTCTATGTTTTAAATTCTAATTTTGTAATATTTAATTTTAAAATTTAGTTATTAGGGATTTTTTAATATTATACTTAGTAATTAGTACCTAATGACTAACTATTCAACTACTGCTAAAATATCATTTTGTCTTATTATTGTATATTCTTCTCCATCCATCTTAACTTCTGTACCAGAATATTTAGAGAATAGTACTTTATCTCCAACCTTAACTTCCATCTTTACTTCTTTTCCGTCTATAACTCCGCCTGGTCCTACTGCAACAATTTCAGCTTCCTGTGGTCTTTCTTTAGCACTTCCAGGTAATACTATTCCGCTTTTTGTTGTTTCCTCAGCTTCTAATCTCTTAATTACTACTCTGTCTCCAAGTGGTCTAATTTTCATATAAAACCCTCCTTGTTATTTTATAAATTTATATTAGTAAAATTGTTTTTATTAACTGTTAGCACTCATCAACATTGAGTGCTAATACAATTATTATAATAATTTATAGAATATTTAATATCAAATTCCACTTTTTAACTCATAACATTGTTTTAGGCAATTATAAGCGATTATCATCAAATATGGCGTTATTTCATCTTATTTCTTTTATTACCTTATTAATAAATATATATTTAGATTTTAATTGATTTTCTAACAATAATCTATTTAATAAATTTCTATATAGATTTAGGATTTTTCCTATTTTAGGTTACTTTCTAATTTATTTCTATTTATTAATTATTCAAATTAATAAATAGAATTTATCTATTAATATTATCCAATGCTAACTTTAATTACAAATCTATTATTCCTTATTAGTAAGAAACTATTAATAAAAGTTCATTTATCACGATTATTATTTTAAAAGTTGTCCATAATTATAAAAGAATTTTTAATTATATGTTTTGCTAACTAAAATAGTGAGGTGATATTTTTGAAAAAAATATCAATAAAAAATACTTCTGTTTTACAAATAGTACTCACTCTATTTACCGTACTACTAATCATCAGCATAAATATAAAGGTGGTAGTAAACTTTAAACCACTTTATTATATAGATATTAAATCTCTTGATATTGAAAAAAACGCCAACTTAAATATTGACGAAATAAAGTCAAACTATAATTATGTAATAGATTATATTCAAAAACATAAAATAGAAGAATTTAATTTACCTACATTAAATTCTTCTATCAATGGAAAACTTCATTTTCAAGATGTAAAAAGTATATTTAATAAAATAGATTATCTTTTACTCATATCTATTTTTATAGTATCTAGTTATTTATATTTTATAAAAAATAAAAACTACATATTTTTAAAGTGGAGTTATAACATCTTATTTTTTATGCATTTACTGCTTATACTATCATTTTTATTTGATTTTAGTAAAAGCTTTAATACATTTCATCAACTTTTCTTTAGAAATGATTATTGGGTTCTCGATGCAAATTTAGATCCTATAATTAATATTATGCCTGAAACCTATTTCCTTCACTGTGCTATTTTTATAATAGCTTTAAATATAATCTCAGCTATTATAATTTACATTTTACATAATTTCAGAAATAATTCATGATAAGAAAGATATACATTTATATCTTATTCTAAAATTTTAATTTTAATGATAAAAAATAAGTTAATACATTGTATTACTCTTTTTTACGATGGGCCATTAATCTTTTTATTATTGCATCCCCTTTTAACAATCCTAAAATAAAGAGTGCACTCATTGTAACTGCTATAAATATAAGTAGTGGCATATTGCCAGTAAATATCTTAGCTCCAAAATAAGCTGAAATAAATATTCCTGGAATTCTACCTATAGAAGAATATATTGCAAAGTCCTTTAATGATATATCTGACACTCCACAGATATATCCAAATATATCCTTTGGTAAGCCTGGCAATAGATACAATAAAAATATTATAATTTTTTTACTACCAGCTTCTAATATTTTCTCAATAAAATTGAACTTATTTTCAGAAACAATTTTTCGAACAAAAGGTTTACCAAATTTATTAGCTATCAAATAAACTAAAATACTTCCAGTTGTAATTCCTGCAAAAGAAATTATACTTCCTAAAACTGTTCCAAAAACATATCCGCCTGCTATTTGAACAATCTCTCCAGGGATAAAGAACGCAACAACTTGTATTACTTGAAGAGCAAAAAACACAAATACACCGTATTGTCCATAGGACATTATATAATTTTTAAGTTTTTCAGGATCTTTTGATATAGAAAAATATTTATAATAATACTCATATCCGGAAATTGCAAAAAATATTAGAATAAGTATTAATATTATATACCCTTTATATTTTAATATTTTATCTTTAATAGTTTTTAACATGATTTCTCCTTACTATTCTTTAATATAATTGTTTTGTTTTAAATAAATGAACAATATAACTAATATGTAGATATGCTGCTTTATAATTATACAATTCTTAACTATGTAAATAGTTTTTAATATTTGTTTGTTTTTATTCCACTTATATTTATTTTATTATTAGCTTAATAAGTAATTCATAATCAAATATAAAAATAAAAGGCACCCACATATTATTATACATGAAAGTACCTTTTAACTTCTTTTTTTATTATTAATTTTTTCTTAAAATTACATTATTTATGACTTTATTTTTTAAATTAATTTAAAAAATAATCCGGATTAATATTTTTGATAACCCTATTTATTTAAGTCAATATCTTTAAACTCTTCTAAATTATTGTTCTCTACTATATTTTGAGCTTTAGCCTCTTTACTAAACTTGCTTAAAGGCATTTTTGTTTTCATTTGAGAACAAATTGTACCTGCTCCCCCTATACATCCACCTTCACACATCATACCTTCTATAAAGTTCCCAGGTAATTTACCATTTTTAGCAAGAAGCATGTACCTTTTTAAATTTTCATGTCCACTTATTTTGACTGGTTTGAATTCAACTTCTATTTGTTTATCTTTTATAATATTTTCAATTGCAGCAGAAAGTCCACCGCCTTGTGCAAAACCTCTTCCATAAGAAGAAGCATCCTCTATTTCAATGTTGTCACATTCTTCTAAATGGATATTATATGCTGATATTATTGCTGCTAATTCTTCAAAAGTTAAAACATAGTCTGCTATACCTTTAACCTCTTCTCTTCTAACCTCCATTTTCTTAGCAGTACAAGGTCCAATAAACACAACCACAGCATCTTTATCATTTTTCTTTATCATTTTAGCTGTTGCTATCATTGGTGAAACTGTACTAGATATATTTTCTACTTGGTCTTTAAATTTATTTTCTATATAAGCTACAAATCCTGGACAACATGAATTAGTCATATATTTATGCCCATCTTCAATTCTTTCAACAAATTCCATAGCTTCATGTACCGTAACAGCATCAGCACCACATGCAGCTTCTACAACATTTTCAAAACCTACTTTATTAAGAGCATCTTTAATCTGACCAACTGCTATCTTTGGGCCAAACTGTCCTGTTATTGATGGTGCAACTATAGCATATACTTTCTTATCTGATTCTAAATTTTTAATCACAGGAACTATATAACTTTTATCTGATATAGCTCCAAAAGGACATGCTTCCATACAAGCTCCACAGTTCACACATTCTTCATCCTTTATCATAGCTCTTCTATATTCATCTATATCTAGTGCCCCAGTAGGACAAACTTTCTTGCAAGGTCTCATAACTTCTGATACAGCATTGTAAGGACATGCTTTTTTACATAATCCACATTCTTTACATAAATCCTGATTTATATATGCCTTACCATTAATTCTTGTTATCGCCTTAGCAGGGCATACTTCCATACATTTATGTTGTATGCACCCTCTACATACTTCTGTAATAGTATATTTATTTATAGGACAAGTGTCACAAGCCGCTTGTATTACATATAGTATTTGATCGCTATCGTCTTTTGCTGGTATATATCCACCGTTATCTCCATTACTTACATATCCAGCTGCAAGTTTTGCTCTCTCTTTTAATATAGCCCTTTCATGATAAACACAACATCTATACGTAGGCTTTGTTCCTGGAATAATCTTATAAGGAATAGCATTTAAATTTTCATCACTAAGTTTGTCTTCTATTGCCAATTTAGCTACTTCTGTTAGAACTTCATACTTTAATTTTTTTAATTCTGTTTCAAATAAATTCATTATTTTACCTCCATCTAAAGTGGTTACTCTGCAATTAACTGTTATATAATTAACTTCAAGTTATTGTTTATAAATCACTAATTTTTTTCAAATTTCTTTAATATAATTATAACAGATTTTTATAGATAATGTAACAGTAAATTACTATAACAGATGGTAAAATAATATTATAACAGTTTAAATTTTATTACTGTTTCAAAGATTCTAAATATTATATCCTTATATTATTTTCCCTAGCATAATAAAATAAGTATTGTTGAGCAAAGCCTGATAATTCTCCAAATTGACCTCTCCCAAAATCTCTTATTTTTTTCAAAGATACATCTGGTGCTAAATAAAAATGTTGCATAGCTCTTTTCACCCAAACATCAACTGGAAAAGCAGAATATTTATTCATTGAAAATAACATTATACAATCTGCTACTTTGGGTCCTACTCCACTAAATTTTTGTAATTCTTGATGACATTTGTCATCGCCTAAATTTTTAATATAGTTAATAGTCATATCATTTTTTAAAATTCCATCTACTGTGTTTTTTATATACTTACCTCTAAATCCTGTACCACATGCCTCAAGTTCTTCTATAGTACAGTTCTTAATTTCTTCTATATCGGGAAATGTATAGTATGTCTTACCTTTGTATTCAACAGGCTTACCCCATCTCTGTGAAATATTACTTATAACTTTTTTAATCATAGGAATTCTATTATTAGCAGATATTATAAAAGAAATTAATATTTCAAAAGGTTCCTGCTGTAGAAGTCTTATACCCCATCCATATTCTACCGCTTTTTTTAGAAGTTCATCTTTGCTCAAAATTTGTTTTATAGAATCATAGTCCCTATACAAATCAAAATAGTTAGACCATATATTCTCAAATTCATCCTCTGTTGTGTTATATAGAATAACATCATTGTCTATCTTTTGTACTTCTATAACTTTACCAAAAGCAACTCCTATGTAATTTCCATTTTCTTCTTCTCTCCATCTAAAACATTGTCCGCAATCAAATATATGATTTAAATTAAAATTTTTTACATCCTTTATTATTACACCATTCTCAATTTTTTCTATATAATTAAATTCCATATCTTCACCTCTAAATTTTTATATTATTAGATGAGGATTTTGTATAATTCCTAAACAGATAGTTATATGCAAATTCCTCATATATTAAATAATTTTTAGTTATTAATAATAATTATTATACTACACATTTAACTTATAATAAAATAATATTACTATATTTATTGTTAACTCTAGTTTTATTATTTACCTTTAGTATTATAATATATATAGTTATTAATTTTTTCGCCTATTTCTATCTTTATTATACAAATTTATTAGAAATGATAATTATAAATATAAGTAATTAAAAATATCTAAAGTAATATTTACTTAATCCAGATACTTAAAATAACTATATAAAATTAAGAAGGAGAAGAAAATAAATGAAAGATAAATTAGTTTATAACGGTTGGTTAAAATTATACCATAGAGAAATAGATGGAAAACTCTATGATATAATAAAAAATTATGATGCTGTTTCCGCAGCTATTATTAATGAATTTAATGAAATATTACTAGTAAAACAATTTAGACCTTCTATTATGGAATATACTCTAGAAATTCCAGCAGGATGTTTAGATGTCTCAGGAGAAAGTATAGAAGATTGCTTAATAAGGGAAATAAAAGAAGAAACCACTTTAGCCATTTCTATGGATTCTTTAGAAAAAATTGTTTCATACAAACCTATGATGGGATTTAGTGATAGTATTATGCATCTTTTTAAAGCCTCCTTAAAAAGATCTTCTCTTAAAAATAATATAGTAGATGATACTGATGTAACCGAAGTAATGTGGATGCCTTTTAATGAATTTGAGAAGAAAATAAAAGAAGGAATAATATGTGATAGCAAAACAATAATGTCATACTACTACATAAAAGCATGTTCATAACTTAAAAATGTTGCGTCGCAACATTATTTTAGAGAATAGTGAACAGAGAATAGTGAAGGAGGATTTTCCTCCTAGTGTCAGAAAATCTTTGAATTAAATAAAAGAATAAGCTCATAATGAAAAATTAATTTTTCATTATGAGCTTTGTTGTTAATCTAAATAAAAGAGCTGATAAGCCCTTAAAAGCGGTAGCTGGTATAAATTATAACAAAGTTTTAGATTAAACGGCTCTGTAAAAAGAAATTTCATTCTATTGTTCTACATTTAATTGAAAATTATATAAACTTAATCTTTAAAATAAACATTTTACAAATTATAACCCATAAAGGAATTTTAAACCTAAAAAGCCTTCATTAATCTGAAGGCTTTTTTAACAATTTAAGATTTTGTCTAAAACAAAATCCTCCTTTACTATTCTCTAATCACTATTCTCTGTTTACTAGAAAAATGTTGCGTCGCAACATTATTCTATTGTTTATTATTTAAATATTCATCAATTGCTTTTGCAGCTTTTTTACCAGCTTCCATTGCAAGTATCACAGTGGCTGCTCCTGTGACAGCATCTCCCCCTGCATAAACTGCATCTTTAGATGTTTTTCCAGTATCCTCTTCAGCTATTATGCATTTCCACTTATTAACATCCAATCCTTCTGTTGTAGCTGGAATTAAAGGATTTGGCGAAGTACCTAGTGACATTATAACCGTATCAACATCCATAACAAACTCTGAACCCTCTTTAACCTTTGGTCTTCTACGTCCAGACTCATCTGGTTCTCCAAGTTCCATTCTTACGCACTTCATTCCTTTAACCCATCCATTTTCATCAGCTATGATTTCTACTGGATTAGTCAGTAAATCAAAAATAATTCCTTCTTCTTTAGCATGGTGAACCTCTTCTAATCTTGCTGGAAGTTCTTCCTCTGATCGTCTATAAACTATATGAGTTTCAGATCCAAGTCTTAAAGCTGTTCTAGCTGCATCCATAGCAACATTTCCACCGCCTACTACGGCAACTTTTTTTCCTATTTTTACCGGAGTTGCATATTCCTCTTTATATGCTTTCATTAAATTCACTCTAGTTAAGAATTCATTTGCGGAGAATACCCCATTAGAATTTTCTCCAGGTATACCCATGAATTTTGGAAGACCAGCTCCTGAGCCTATAAATACAGCTTCAAACCCTTCTTCTTCCATTAATTTATCTACATTAGCAGTTCTACCAACTACCACATTGGTTTCTATTTTAACTCCCAAGCTTTTTATATTTTCAATCTCTGCTTTAACTACTGTTTCCTTTGGAAGTCTAAATTCAGGAATTCCATAAACCAATACTCCGCCTGTTTCATGAAGAGCTTCAAAAATAGTTACATCATATCCTTTTTTAGCTAAATCTCCTGCACAAGCAAGACCTGCTGGACCACTTCCTATTACTGCAACTTTTTTATTTTTTTTAATATCTGTTTGAGAAAGATCTACATTATTCTCTCTTGACCAATCTCCTACAAATCTTTCAAGTTTTCCTATAGAAACAGCTTCTCCTTTTATTCCAAGAACACACTTACCTTCACACTGAGTTTCTTGGGGACATACTCTTCCACAGACCGCCGGAAGTGAACTGTATTTTGCTATAACTTTAGCTGCTTTTTCAAATTCTTTTTCCTTTATATGTTGTATAAAAGTTGGTATATCTATTGAAACAGGACAGCCCTTCATGCATAAAGGATTTTTACAATTAAGACATCTACTAGCTTCTGCTACAGCTTCATCCTCTGTATACCCTAAACATACCTCTTCAAAGTTCTTAATTCTTTGCTTTGGCTCTTGTTCTCTTACTGGTATTTTCTTCATTCTATCCATTATTCTTCACCTCCGCAGCATCCACAACCTTTATGATCATGATGATGGTGATTATGCTTTTCTTCCTCTTTAAGTTTCTCTCTTCCTTCTTCACTCTTATACATAGCTTGCCTTCTCATAGCTTCGTCAAAATCTATTAAGTGTCCATCGAATTCTGGCCCATCAACACAAGCAAATTTAGTCTCATCTCCTACTGTTACCCTACATGCTCCACACATTCCAGTACCATCAACCATTAAAGGATTCATACTTACTATTGTTTTTATTCCATAAGGCTTTGTAGTTAAACATACGAATTTCATCATTATTATAGGACCAATTGCTACAACATAATCATATTTTTTTCCTTCATTATCAACTAAATCCTTAAATTTATCTGTTACTAACCCCTTAAATCCATACGAACCATCATCTGTAGTTACATAAACATTATCTGCTACAGCCTTCATCTCATTTTCTAATATTAACATTTCTTTATTTCTTGAACCCATAATAACATCAGACTTCATGCCTTGCTCATAAAACCACTTAACTTGAGGGTATACCGGTGCTGCACCTACACCTCCAGATATAAATAACACCTTTTTATTTTTTAATTCTTCCTTGTTCTCTATTAAAAATTCAGATGGCTTTCCTAACGGACCTACAAAATCTTCAAAATACTGTCCTTCCTCATACTTAGCCATTTCCATAGTTGAAGAACCAACTGCTTGAAATACTATGGTAACTGTACCTTTATTCTTATCATAATCACATATTGTAAGGGGAACCCTTTCTCCTTTTTCATTCATCTTTACAATTACGAATTGCCCTGGATTAGCCGCCTTTGCAACTCTAGGAGCTTCTATATCCATAAGATATATATTTGGCGCCAAAACCTCTTTCTTAATAATTTTAAACATTCTCACACCCCATATCATTCTACAAAATTTTGAATATATTATTTATAATTATTCACTCATCCTCTATCTCATTATTTACTATTATAATTAATAAAAGCACACTCGTAAAGGTAAGCTTTTGTAAAAACAGCTTTTTCAATGCAACATACAAAATAGGAACCTGAATAACCTAATCAGATTCCTATTTTCATAAATTTCATTATTTTCTATATTTATTTAATATTCTATATATTTATTAAAGGATGTATATTCTAAATATTTTTCATATTAAATATTTATTCTAAATTTTTGCTCTAAACTATACCTATACTTGCACATATCAATACAATAACAAGGGTACATAACGGAATTACAACTGATACCATTCCAATATCACTATATGATTCTTTATGTGACATTTGACAAATTCCAAGCAATGTTATAACTGCTCCATTATGTGGTAATGAGTCAAATCCACCACATGATATTGTTGCAATTCTATGAAGAACTTGTGGACTTATACCAGCTGCTTGAGCCATTTCAATATATTGTTTTCCCATTAATGATAATGCTATAGCCATACCGCCTGATGCAGAACCTGTTATGCCTGCTAATACGTTAACTGATATTGCTTCTGCAATTAAGGGATTACTTGATATTCCAAGCATAGCATTTTGTATAATAGCAAATGCTGCTAGAGATTTTATAACATTTCCATATCCAACTTCTGATGAAGTATTTATAATTGCTAACAATGAACCTATAGCTCCTTGGTTACAGCTGTTCTTAACATCTTTTAACCTTTTTAAATTAGATACTATAGCAAATATAATTGCGATTAATAATGCTAATATTAAACTCCACATACCTGAAACATCTGATAGCTTAGTTTTATATTCTGCTAAATAAGATGAATCATAAGAAGCTCCTCCAAAATAATATCTTGAAAATATAAAATTTAAAACTAGTACTAATACTATCGGAATGATAGATATTATAAAAGATGGTAATTGAGATACGTCCATATCTGAAACATTTTCACCTGGATGATCTCCATAGCCTTCTCCTGCTTTTCTAGCTTTATTAGCTCTATTAGTTAACCAAAGCATTGATACTGTTAACATTATAGCTGATGCTATCAATCCTAATACTGGTGCAGCATAAGCATCTGTTCCAAAGTACGGCATTGGAATAGCATTCTGTATTTGTGGTGAACCTGGTAATGCTGTCATTGTAAAACCAAAAGAACCTACTGCAATAGTACCTGGAATTAATCTTTTCGGTATATCTGCTTCTTTAAATAAAGATACAGCTATTGGATATATAGCAAAAGCAACAACAAACATTGAAACTCCACCATAAGTTAAAACTGAACAAGATAAAGCAACAGCTAACATAGCTTTCTCTTTCCCTAATTTTTGTGCGATTGTATGTGCAATAGATTTAGCACATCCTGTGTCATCCATTATTTTACCAAAAATAGCTCCTAACATAAATACAGGGAAATATTTTTGTGCATATCCAGCAAAGGATTTCATAAATACTTCTGTATATGTAGCCATTATATGTGCATCTGCACCAGCTCCCATGAATGCTGCAAATAATGCTAAGACAGGTGCTAATACAAGTACTGTTATTCCTCTGTAAGCTAAATACATAAGTAATATTAAAGATATTACAATTCCTATAACTCCTAACATTTTAACTCACCCTCCTACGCTTTTGTTTTTTTATGTTATCATTCTCTAGATAACCTTAGTCTTCTAGAGAATGATTTTTTGACATTAAGTTTTTTTACTTTGTAAGCTTTTGTTTTTTGTTTGTAAGTTTTATTTGTTATTTGTAAGTTGTAAGTTTATTTGTTTATTAATTTGACAAAATTTATTGTGTTTTTTATTTTTATTTTTTATTTTGTAATAAGTTTGTTTGCATATTGTAATAAATAATTATTCAAGTCCCATTAATTCTTCTTTAAATATTCTTTCATCCATTAGTTTAAGATTTTCTGAAACTATTGGTTTAAAGTCCATTTTTCCTAATATATCTTTTTCTAAATCAACACCTGGTGCGATTTCTGTAAGAACTAATCCTTCTTTTTTTAATTCAAATACTGCTCTTTCTGTTATATATAATACTGGTTGTCCAACTTCTTGAGCATACTCAGCACTAAATGTAATTTGTTCTACATCTTTTATGAACTTATTAACTTTTCCTTCTTGATTTATGTGTAATTGTCCATCACCAGTAGATACTCTTAAACCACCTGCAGTAAATGTTCCACAATATATAACTTTTTTAGCATTTTGAGTTATATTAATAAATCCACCACAGCCTGCTATTTTAGGTCCAAATTTACTAACATTTATATTACCTTTTTCATCACATTGAGCTAAACCTAAGAAAGCAACATCTAATCCGCCTCCATCATAGAAGTCAAATTGATATGGTTGGTCTAATATAGCTTCTGCATTTGTTGATGCTCCAAAGTTAGCACCACCTGCTGGAACTCCTCCAATTGGACCTGCTTCAACAGTTAATGTCATTGTATCTCCTATACCTTCTTCATTAGCTACTGCTGCGACCCCTTCTGGAACACCTATTCCTAAGTTTACAATAGCATCTTTAGGAAGTTCCATCGCTGCTCTTCTAGCTATAATTTTTCTTTCATTCAGCGACATTTTTTCAACTGAACTTAGTGGAATTCTAGTTTTTCCACAGAAAGATGAATCATATTTTTCCGCAAAAGTTTGTGAAGCTTCTGGGTCTACTACAACAGCATCTACATATATTCCTGGAATTTTAACTAGTTTAGGATCTAGACTTCCATTTTCCACTATTCTCTTTACTTGCACTATAACCTTACCACCTGAGTTTTTAGCAGCTTGAGCCATTGAAAGAACTTCTAATGTAGCTGCTTCTTCTTCCATGGTTACATTTCCTTTTTCATCTGCATATGTACCACGAACTAAAGCGATATTTACTGGTCTTGCTTTATATAATAGACGTTCGTTTCCCTCAATATTTATAAGTTTAACTACATCTTCATCTTCTTTTGCAAGATTATTTATTTTTCCCCCATCAAGTCTAGGGTCTACAAAAGTCTTTAGTCCCACATGTGTAATTGTTCCTATTTTTCCAGCAGCAATATCTCTAAATAATTGAGAAATTGTTCCTTGTGGAAGATTATAAGCCGCTAATTTGTTTTCCAATGCTAACTTTTGAAGCTTAGGCGCAAGATTCCAGTGTCCACCTATAACTTTTGTAATTAATCCTTCGTGTCCTAAACGATTTAATCCCTTATCTTTTCCATCACCTTGTCCAGCAGCATACATTAAGGTTAAGTTTTTAGGTGTTCCTTCTTCTAGAAATCTTTTTTCAACACCAGCAATAACTGTGTCTGGGTGAGCTATACCTAAAAATCCACCTGTTGCTACTGTGTCTCCGTCTTTAATTAATGCAACTGCTTCTTTAACAGTTTTTACTTTTGTAGCCATATAAAATTCCTCCTCTATATAATTGTGAAATTTTTATCCATGATTACGTTTATTTATATAAGCAATATTTATGCCAAAATATCATATATATGTATACACCAGTGTTATAGAGGGATTGAATTCATATTTTGCCTATACCATATCCTTGTTTGATATTTATTTAACTATGCACAATGAAAATGTCTTGTTTTTAAGACACTTTTGTCACATATAAAAAAATAATGTAGTAAATTCCATACATATGTCGATTTAAAATCAATATATGTATGAAAACTACTACATTATTGTATAAATTATTACAAATTTATATTTCAACCTTATGTTTATTCATTTTTTCATAAAGAGTACTCCTACTTATATTGAGGATCTTTGATGCTTTAGTTTTATTACCATTACATATTATCAAAGCATTTACTATAGCGTGCTTTTCAGCCTCATTTATAATACTATCTAAGCTTTCAATTTTGTCATTATTAGTAATCATTCCTGTTATACTTGAAGGTAAATGTTCAGGTAAAATTTGTTCTTTATCTTCCACTACATTTATCGCTCTTTCAAGCACATTTTCAAGTTGTCTTATATTTCCTTCCCATCTGTAATTTTTTAAAAATTCCATAGCTTTTATAGAAATACCATTAACTTTTTTATCTAATTTATTGCATAACTTATTAATTAAAAAAACAACTAGTGGAATAATATCTTCTTTTCTTTCTCTTAAAGGAGGTATATTTACCTCAACTACATTAAGTCTATAATATAAATCTCTTCTGAATTTTCCTTCTTTCACCATAGCCTCTAAATCTCTATTAGTTGCTGAAATAATTCTTATGTCTATTTTTTTTGTTGTATTTGATCCTATTCTCTCAACTTCTCTTTCTTGAATTACTCTTAATAACTTAGCTTGCATGTGAATAGGCATATCTCCAATTTCATCTAAAAAAATTGTTCCTTTATCTGCTAACTCGAATTTTCCTATTTTCCCTTCTGTTTTTGCTCCTGTAAAAGATCCTTTTTCATAGCCAAAAAGTTCTGATTCTAAAAGCTCATTTGGGATAGCAGCACAATTAACCTTAATAAAATTTTTACTTGAACGCTTGCTTTCATTGTGTATTGCATGAGCAAATAATTCTTTACCTGTACCACTTTCGCCTTTAAGCAAAACGCTGGATTTTGTTCCTGCTGCTTTTTTAGCTAAGTATTTAGTTTTTTTAATAACATCACTGTCTCCTATTATATTATCAAAAACATATACAGCTTCGCTTATTTGCTTTTCCTCTTTATTTTGGAATTCCTCCTCTATCTTATTTATTTTATTATAAAATAGATTATAATTTCTGGTATCTCTAAACAATACATTAGCTACAGCTCCTACAACTTGTCCATTTTTTACTATAGGTATACGAGTAGTTATTATATATTTATCATTTATTTTTTGAAGTTGCGTACTTTCTGGTTTCCCACTTTTAACTACTCTATGCATTCTTGTATTGTCTATAACTTCAGTTACATGCCTTCCTATGGCATCCTTCTGATTTACTCCTAGATATTCTGCGTAGGATTTACTTATAATCGTAATAATACCTTCTTTATTAACCGCTACAACTCCGTCATAAGCTCTTTCTAGAATTGTTTCCATTTCCTTTATATACTTGTTATTATTCTCAAGTTCTTTTGCAAGTTTATCATAGTTTAAATCTTCATAAATAAATATAATGGTGCCTATATCTTTATTTTTATAACTTATTGGTTGAATCTTTATTTCAACCTTTACATCATTAATCTCCACATGATTTTTGCATTTGTCAATTGAATATCCTTTACTAAAAATCTCTCTACTTTCAATTTCAGGATATATGTTCAAAATTTTTCTTTTTAAGTTTTCCTCAGAACCTTCCTTGCAAATGTCCATACCTTTTTGATTTACCCTAACAATTTCACCCTTAAAATCTAAAACTATAATCCCTTCCTTCACATTCTTTAAAATAACATCAAAGTTTTCAAGAAAATCATCAATAAAACACCTTTCTTCCATAGTATTTATAACGCTCACCCCTACATAAATAAAATATCTTACATATATTATTTTATCAATTTTAAAGTTATAAATCACTAACAATATACAAATATATATTTTTCTTAAAAAATAAGAAGTCGCATATTAATACACGACTTCTTCAAAGCTGTTTGTTTATATGTAGTTAGCATTTCATATTAGACTAAGAGTCCTCTTTACCCGATGTGTACTGCCATTAGTTATCAAATTTTGCAACTTGGATAAATTGGCAGTACAACCCTGGATAATGGTTTCTAACCCTCATTAGGGATTAACATCCCTTATGAGACTAAGAATCCTATTTATCCGATGTCTACTGCCACTAATTATCCAATCCTTTATAGCTTTGCATAAACTGGCAGTACAACCCTGGATAATGGTTTCTAACCCTCATTAGGGATTAACATCCCTTATGAGACTAAGAATCCTATTTATATGATTTAACTTGAGCTACTAATTCAGGAATTACTTTAGTTACATCGCCAACTATTCCTAAATCAGCAACTTTCATTATAGCTGCATCAGCATCTCTGTT